>NZ_BBXE01000041.1 GCF_001570565.1 Herbidospora yilanensis
GCCAGATCCTGCCGGTCGCCGACAAGGCGCAGGTGCGCGCCTACGCCCGGCGCCTGATGGTCAAGTATCCGAAGGAGTTGTCGTTCGCGCTGGGCCTCCACGGCCTGGCCGCGCTCACCGGCCTGGCCGGCCCGGCCCTGCTGGGCAGCCTCGTGCAGTCGGTCGCCGACGGCGCCCACGACGTGCGCGTCGACACGATCGCGCTGGCCATCGCCGGATTCGTGATCGCCCAGGGGATCCTGACCCGGTTCGCCGTCTACGCCTCGTCGCGGCTCGGCGAGAAGGTCCTGGCCGAGTTGCGCCAGGAGTTCGTCGACCGGGTGCTCGCGCTGCCGCTCTCCACGGTCGAGCGGGCCGGTTCGGGCGACCTGATCACCCGGACCTCCCGCGACGTCGACTCGTTGTCGCGGACCGTCCGGCACGCCGTGCCGGAGATCCTGATCGCGCTGGTCACCGGCGTGTTCATGATCGGCGCGCTGTTCGTGGTCGGCCCGCTCATGGTGCTGCCGTCGCTGCTGGCGGTGCCGCTGCTGTGGATCTCCACCCGGTGGTACCTGAACCGGTCGGGGCCCGCCTACCTGCGTGAGGGCGCGGCGTACGCCAACCTCACCGAGGGACTCGCGCAGACCGTCGAGGGCGCCCGGACCGTCGAGGCGCTCGGCCTGGCCGGCCGCCGCCGCGACCGGACCGACGACGACATCCGGGAGTCCTACGCCGCCGAGCGCTACTCGCTCAGCCTGCGGACCGTCTGGTTCCCGTCGGTCGAGATGGGCTACGTGATCCCGGTCGTCGCCACCCTGCTCATCGGCGGCCTGTTCTACCTGGAGGGCTGGGTCACGCTGTTCCAGGTCACCGCGGGCACGCTCTACATCCAGCAGCTCGTCGACCCGCTCGACCGGCTGCTGTCGTGGATCGACGAGCTCCAGGTCGGCAGCGCCTCGATGGCCCGTCTCCTGGGCGTCGCCAACGTGCCCGACGACCGGGCTCCCACGGCGGTGACGCCCGACGGCGACGCCCTCAGGGCCGAGGACGTGCGGTACGCCTACCGCGAGGGACACGACGTCCTGCACGGCATCGACCTCGACGTCCGGCCGGGCGAACGCCTGGCCATGGTGGGCCCGTCGGGCGCCGGCAAGTCGACCCTCGGGCGGCTGCTGGCCGGCGTCCACGGCCCTCGGACCGGCACGGTCACCGTCGGCGGGGCCTCGCTGATCGAGTTGCCGCTCGGGGAGCTGCGCGGCCAGGTCGCCCTGGTCACCCAGGAGCACCACGTGTTCAAGGGGACGCTGCGCGACAACGTCCTCATCGGCCGTCCCGAGGCCGATGACGACGCCGTGCAGCGGGCCCTGGAAGCGGTGGACGCCTGGGAGTGGGCCGAGAAGCTCGGCCTGGACGCCGAGGTCGGCTCGGGCGGCACCGCGGTCTCGCCCGCGCAGGCGCAGCAGCTCGCGCTGGCCCGGCTCGTGCTGGCCGACCCCCACACGCTGGTGCTCGACGAGGCGACCTCGCTGATCGACCCCCGCCAGGCCCGCCACCTGGAGAGGTCGCTGGCGGCGGTCCTCGACGGGCGCACCGTGATCGCCATCGCGCACCGTCTCTACACGGCCCACGACGCCGACCGGGTGGCCGTCGTCGAGGACGGCCGGATCAGCGAACTCGGCTCCCACGAGGAACTGGTCGAGGCCGGCGGCCCCTACGCGGCCCTGTGGGAGAGCTGGCGGCGTTAACGCGGCGATCAGCCCAGGGCGCGCCGCAGGAACTCGACCTGGAGCAGCAGGAGGTTCTCGGCCACGACCTCCTGCGGCGTCATGTGGGTGACGCCCGACAGCGGCAGCACGGTGTGCGGCCGCCCGGCGGCCAGCAGCGCCGACGACAACCGCAGTGTGTGGGCGGCCACCACGTTGTCGTCGGCCAGGCCGTGGATCAGCATGAGGGGGCGCTCCAGCTTCTCCGCGTCGGCCGCGAGAAGCGAGGAATGTTCGTAGTGACCCTCGGACGGGTGGCCCAGATAACGCTCGGTGTAGGCCGTGTCGTAGAGCCGCCAGTCGGTGACCGGCGCGCCCGCGATGGCGGCGTGGAACACGTCGGGCCGCCGCAGCACCGCCAGCGCCGCCAGGTAGCCGCCGAACGACCAGCCCCGGATCGCGACCTTGGTCAGGTCGAGGTCGGGGTGGGGCATCGACTGGAGCACCTCGACCTGGTCGTCGAGGGTGACGGTGAAGTCGTGGTGGACCTCGCGCTCGAAGGCCGGGCCGCGTCCGGGCGTGCCGCGCCCGTCGGAGACGATCACCGCGAAGCCCTGCTCGGCCCACCACTGCGGCTCCAGGAACATCCGGTGGGAGTGGAGCACCCGCTGCGCGTGGGGCCCGCCGTAGGGGTCCATCAGGACCGGCAGCCTGGCCGACCCCTCGACGTGCCACGACGGCAGCAGGACGGCCGTGGAGAGCTCACGTGAACCCGCCCGCGACAGGGAGACGCGCAGGTCGAGACCGGGCCGCTCGGCCACGCTCGCGATCGGCACCGAGCTCCCGTCGAGGCGGATGACCCGCACCGACACGCCCTCGTGGTCGAGCGACTGCGCCACCACGACGGTCACGCCGCCGCTGCGGCGTCCGGTGAACACGCCCGCGTCGGTCGAGAGGGGGCTGAGGGTGCCCCCGGCGTACGACCACAACTGCACCTGCGCCGGGTCGCCGCCGCTCGCCGTGAACAGCACCACGTTGTCGTCGACGTCGACCACGCTGCGGACCTGCAGCGACGGCGGCGTCACCGGGCCGGCGCCGACGAACAGCCGCCGCCCGCCGTCGGCGTCGGCCACCCAGACCACGGCCCCGTCGGCGGTGTGCGCCGGCACGCCCGGAGCGGCCTCGACCCACTTGTCGTCGACGTCCTCGCGGATCAGCGTGCTGCCGCCCGTGGCCGGGTCGACCGCGAGCAGCCGGAGCGAACGCTGGTCGCGGGCCAGCGTCACGATGAACGGCCCGAACGCGTCCCAGGAGGCGGTGACCAGGTATTCGTGCTCGAACGGCACCTCGGTGCGGATCCCGTCGAGGCCCACGATGTAGAGGTTGACCCGCGCGTTGGCGGTGCCGGCCGCCGGATAGGCGATCGCGACCGGGTCGTTGCCCGGGTTGGCCGGGTCGGCGATGTGCCAGATCTGCACCGGAGAGTCGTCGACCCGGGCGACCAGCAGCGCCGAGGCGTCGGGCGACCACCAGTAGCCGCGCATGC
Organism: Herbidospora yilanensis; assembly: GCF_001570565.1. Lineage (GTDB taxonomy): Bacteria > Actinomycetota > Actinomycetes > Streptosporangiales > Streptosporangiaceae > Herbidospora > Herbidospora yilanensis. The sequence continues at coordinate 3,232 of NZ_BBXE01000041.1, forward strand.
GGTCGAGCTCCTCGGAGGCGATGAACTCGGCCAGGCCCCAGGTCGCGCCGTCTTCCCCGGCCACCTCGAAGTCGGAGCCGGTCTCCAGGTCCTGCACCCGCAGCCGCCCGCCGCTGACGTAGGCGACCTTGCCGCCGTCGGGCGACAGGCGCGGGTCGATCACCCCGCCGGGGGTCTTCAGCCAGCGGATCTCGCCGGCCTCCCAGACGTACAGGGCGCCGGAGAGCGTGAAGACGATCCGGTGGCCCGCGTGGGAGAACCCGACCACGCCGCCGGCCGACTCGCGGGCCCGTTCACGCCGCGCCCGCTCCTCCGGCGGCAGCTCCTCCTCGGCCGCGCCCAGGATCAGCGGGTCGACGAGCAGCCGCTCCTCACCCGAGGCGACGTCGAGTTCCCACAGGCAGGTCACGGGGTCGGTGCCCGACTTGGTCCGCTGGAAGATCACCCGGTCACCGGAGGGGGTGAGGGTGAATCCGCGCGGCACCCCGAGCGTGAACCGGCGGGTCCGGGCATGCAGGCGAGGGAAGCTCTCAGTCATAGCCCCTTATAGTGCCAGCATGCTCGACCGACGCCTCCTCCTCGTGCACGCCCATCCCGACGACGAGACGATCGGCACCGGCGCCACGATGGCCCGCTACGCCGCCGAGGGCGCCCACGTGACCCTGGTCACCTGCACCCGCGGTGAGATGGGGGAGATCATCCCCTCGACCCTCGCCCACCTGGGCCCCGACGACCTGGGCGCCTACCGCGAGCGGGAACTGGCCGCCGCCTGCCGGAACCTCGGCGTCGACGACCACCGTTTCCTCGGCTACCGCGACAGCGGCATGATGGGCGCGGCCTCCAACGACGACCCCCGCTGCTTCTGGCGCGCGCCGGTCGACGAGGCCGCCGAGCGGCTTCTGGAGATCATCGAGGCGGTACGCCCCCAGGTCATCGTCACCTACGACGAGAACGGTCTCTACGGCCACCCCGACCACATCCAGGCCCACCGCGTGGCCTGGCGCGCGTTCGAGCAGGCCGGCACGGTCGCGAAGTTCTACCAGACCGCCCAGCTCCGCTCCGAGATGCTGGCGGCGGCGGCCCGCATGGAGGTCTTCCGGCCCGAAGACGTCGACGCCCTCGGCTACGGCCGCGAGACGGTCACCACCTCGATCGACGCCCGCCCCCACCTCGACGCCAAACTCAACGCCCTGCGCGCCCACGGCACCCAGATCACCGTCGACGCGCCCCGCTTCGCCCTGTCGAACGGCGTCGGCCAGGAGGCCCGCGGCGTCGAACACTTCGTACGCAAAGCGGGACCCTCCGTAGCGGGTCACGAGGACGACCTGTTCGCCGGCATCGGCTAGCCTCACCCCATGATGGTGAACGCCGCTCCCGAGACCGCCGAACACGACGACGGTCCGAGCGGCGCCGAGCCCGCCGTCACCGGCGCCGCCTACGGCGTGTTGTTCATGCTCGGCCTGGTCGTGGGCGTCATCGGCGCCTTCGAACACGAGTGGTACCTGTTCGGCACCCTGCCGATCGGGGGAGTCCTGGCGGTGCTGGCCCTGTTCGCCCTGCCCTACGCGATGGGCCGTCTGATGCGCACCCGCATGGCGGCCGGGGTGGTGGCCGTGGGCTGGGTGATCCCCTCGATGATCCTGGCGGGCCCCCGCCCCGAGGGCGACCTGGCCATCGCGGCCACGTTGGGCGGATACATCTACCTTTACGGCGGTCTGGTGGCCGTCGCCCTGGCCGTCGTCCTCGTCCCGTCCACGGGAGGGTCCTGGCTGCTCAGGCAGAACGTCCGCATAAGGTAAGGTGCGTGCTCGCCGACAGGGATCTTTACCGGAAGGTGGCCGGCCGTTTCGCGACCGGGATCGTCATCGTCACGACCGTCGACCCATCGGGGACCGACCACGCGATGACGGTCAACTCGTTCGCGTCGGTGTCGCTCGATCCCCTGCTGGCCCTGTTCTGCGCCGAGAAGGTGGCCCGTTTCCACGACACGGTGGTCAGGGCGGGCGTGTGGGGCGTCTCGGTGCTCGGTGAGGACGACGAGGAGGTCTCCCGCTACCTGGCCAAGCGCGGCCGGCCGCTGGAGGGCCAGTTGACCGGGTTCCCCTACCATCGGGGCACGCTCGGCGTCGCGCTGCTCGACCGGGCCATCGCCACCCTGGAGTTGCGGACCGTCGCCGTCCACGACGCGGGCGACCACTCGATCGTCGTCGGCGGCGTCGAGACCGTGGCGACCCCCCGCGACGCCGCGCCGCTGATCTACCACCGGGGTCACTACTCGCTCCTGGCGGAGTGAGCGCATGATGTGCTGATGGGGCCGTACTTCCGCTTCCGCCGCGCCGTCAACTGGATCAACCTCTCGACCCCGCTGGGCCTGCTGATCGCCCGGGTCGGCGGGGCCACCCTGCACCAGGGCGAACTCGGCCTCGTCTACGCCCACGGCTACCGCCTGCCGTTCCCCGTCGCCGGGGCCTTCACCGTCGGGAACGTCGTGCTGACCAAGCATCCCCACGGCTATCTGAGCGGCCGGCTGCTCCTCCACGAATCCCGTCACGCCAGCCAGTACGCCGCCTGCGTCGGCCTGCCGATGTTGCCGCTCTACGTCCTGTCGGTGCTGGTGTCGGTGCTGACGTGCGGGAACCCGGCGACGTACAACCCGTTCGAGCGGCTGGCCGACCTCGATGACGGCGGCTACGCCCGGGTGCCCCCGTGGTGGCGCCGGCGCGGCCGTTCGCGCGGCGACGCATAATTCCCGTGTCAGGGGGATCTTCAAGAGGGTGACCCAGACGCACATTCCCCTCGGAGCCCCGCGCTGGAACGGCGGTTTCGCCGACCGGCTGCTCTCTCCGCTCGCCTCGTTCAAGGAACTGGCGTCGGTCGTCGGGCACGGCGAACTGCGCACCGACATCGGCGACGCCGACCAGATCCCCGTCCACCGCGACGGCCTGCCCGTCCCGGCGGGCACCGACGCCCTGGTCACGTGGGTCGGCCACGCGACCTACGTCGTCCAGATCGGCGGCCTGACCGTGCTGACCGACCCGGTGTGGTCGCGGAAGATCCCCGGCGTCCGCCAGCGCCTCACCCCTCCCGGCGTCGCCTGGTCCGACCTGCCGCCGGTCGACGCGGTGGTCATCAGCCACAACCACTACGACCACCTCGACGCCCCGACCGTACGCCGCCTGCCGAGGGACACCGCCGTCCTGGTGCCGGCGAACCTGGCCTCGTGGTTCACCCGGCGCGGCTTCACCAACGTCGTCGAACTCGACTGGTGGGAGTCGGTCCACGTGGGCGACGTCCGCTTCGACTTCGTCCCGGCCCGCCACTGGTCGCGCCGGGGCCTGTTCGACACCTGCCGGACGTTATGGGGCGGCTGGTTGTTGTCGTGGCACGACCAGCGGGTCCTCTTCGCCGGCGACACCGGCTACGGCGACCACTTCGCCGAGATCGGCCGCCGCCACCCGGGCATCGACGTGGCCCTGATGCCGGTCGGCGCCTACGAACCCCGCTGGTTCATGAAGGGCTTCCACGTCGACCCGGCCCAGGCCGTCCAGGCCACCCTCGACGTGGGCGCCCGCCGCATGGCCACCATGCACTGGGGCACCTTCGTCCTGTCGGGCGAACCCCTGCTGGAACCGGTCGAGGAGGCCCGCCGCGAGTGGACCCGCCGCGGCCTCCCGCCCGCCGACCTGTGGGACCTGGCCGTGGGGGAGACCCGCGTGATCACCTGAACAGCAGGACCTGGGCGGCGTGGTTGCCGCCCTTCCGCACCAGCTTGGCGTCGCAGGTGACCAGCGGCAGTTCCAGCGCCTCGGCCAGCACGATGTAGGCGGCGTCGTAGGGCGTGAAGTTGTGCCGCAACTCCCAGATGCGGTCGATGAACCCCGACACCGGCTGCAACTGGATCCAGGTCTCCGCATAGAGCTGCCTGCTCTCCTCCGCGGTCGCCGCGTCCAGCTTGCCGCCCAGCACCAGCCCCCGCAGGACGAAGGCGAACTCCAGCTCCAGCAGGTGGGGTGCGTGCAGGTCGCCGGATTCCAGCGTCTTCAGCAGGTCGTCGTTCGGGTCGGCGGAGGTGAACGCCTCGATCAGAGCGGAGGAGTCGACGATCACCGGGCGCCGCCGTCGCGGTCGCGGTCGGCTCTGACCGCCTCGGCGATCTCCTCGGTCGTCGGTGTGACCGCGCCTCGGCCACGCCTGGCGGCGGCCAGATCGCGGGCCCGTCGCATCACGTCGGCGTTGCTCGGCCGCCGGGCCGCGATGGTGAGCTGCTGCGCCGCGTACGCCGACAGGGACATGCGCGCCTCGGCGGCCCGGTGTTTCAGCGTCTCGATGACGTCGTCGTCGACGTCCCGGATGTAGATGATTCCCGCCACGAATTCATGCTAGCAACCTGCTAGCGAGGGAGGCGGCCGATGTCGGCCGACAGGTCGAGGGCCAGGATGTGGTCGGCGTGCAGGAAGGTCTCGAACTTCGAGCCCGGCGGCACCCCCGGATCCTCCTCCAGTTCGCGGAGGACACGCAGCGCCCTCGGGGTGTCGAGGTCGTCGTCGAAGGCCTCGTTCATGGCGTCGGCGCGGTCTTTGGCGATCGGGGAGCTGGGCTGCTCGGCCCATTCGGCCACCTTGCCGCGCCAGCGGCGGATGGTGTCGCCGGCCTCGCGGAGGTCGTCCGGGGTGATGCCGGCCGCGTCGCGGTAGCGGTGCTCCATGAGCGCGAGGCGGACCGGCAGGGGGTCGTCGGGGATCGGCGCGTTCAGGGTGGCGGCGCTCCTGGCGTGGTGCCCGACGGCCGCGTCGTCGACCGCCTCCCCGGTGTCGCTGAGGTAGAGGTCGACGCGGCCGCCCAGAAGGCGCAGGGCCCCGGCCATCCCGTCGAGGACAGGCTCGGCGGGGCGCACGTTCAGCGGCGTCAGGTCGGCGGCGAGGTCGCGGCAGGCGAGCACGCGGACGCCCGACCGTTCGAGCACCCGCCGGATCAGGTCGGCGTGCACCTGCCCCGGCAGATCGGCGGAGGTGTAGGCGCGCACCGCGCGCGAGCCGGGGGGCAGGAGCGGCTCCACGAGCCGGTGACGGGTGTCATAGAGCCGCAACATGCTCCCGACATTACTTGAGGGTCACCTTCGTCGACCCGACGAGGAAGTTGATGCCGACCGGCTTGGCGCCCCTCGGCCTCGTGGAGAACTTCAGCGTGACGCTGCGGCCGGGGGCCAGGCCGTTGATCGTGCACTTGACCGTGGTCGCGGTGCGCTTGCAGGCCTTCGGCGCGTAGGTGAGGCGGTTGTCGCCGAAGGTCTTGCCCGAGATGTTGATCTTCGTGGCCTGCTTGGCGCCGGTGTTGGAGAGCTTGAGGACGTACTGCGACCGGCTCTTGGCGCCCCCGGAGATCAGCAGCCGGACCGGCGGGTCGGCCAGCGCGTGGAGCTGCGACAACGAGCCGTTGAACACGTCGGAACCCCCGGCGTGGTCGGCCTTTTCGGCCTTCTGCCAGAACGTCCATTTGCGCCACGCCGCCGGCAGCTCACCCGGGTCGGCGCCCCAGCGGGCGATCCAGAGGGGGTTCTTGGCGAACTTCCTGGTGTCGCCGGTGCAGGTCTTCCACCACGACGTGGTCGTGTAGATGATCGCGTCGCGCTTGGTCCACGCCTTGTAGCGGGACAACCAGTCGCCGATCCACTTGACCATCTCGTCCTGGTCGAGGCCGTAGCAACTGTTCAGGCCGTTGCGGTTGTTGTAGGGGTTGTCCTCGACGTCGAGCACCCCCGGTAACGTGCGCCCGTCGGCGGTCCAGTTGCCGCCGTTGCGGACGAAGAAGTCGGCCTGCTCCTTGCCACCCGACTCGTGCGGCTGGGCGAAGTGGTAGGCGCCCCGGTACATGCCCTCGGTGAGTGCCCCGGAGAACTGGGCGCCGAAGCGCGGGCTCTTGTAATTGGGACCTTCGGTGGCGTGCGCGAAGACGAACTCCGCGCCCTTGCCCTTCACGTCGGTCCAGTCGACGTCACCGGTCCAGTTGCTGACGTCGGCCCCCATCACGGTCGTCGACGCGACCAGTAACAAAGCGGCGTACATTCATGATCCTTCCCCGTGCGGAGAACGATCGTCCCACAAACCTTCTTTACAGATAGAGAAGAATGTCGCGATCCCCGCGTTCTCTCAGCCTTCCGAGCACGTCGTCCCTGCCCGCGCCGTCGGGCATGCCGATGCGGGCGCCGATCAGCCGCAGGCCCTCGGCCTCGGAGGCGACGGGGGCGGTGTATCCGATCAGGTGGAGGGCCTTGTTCAGCGGCGGCAGCCCGGCCGCGCCCTGGGGCAGGAACCGGGTCAGCAGTTCGCCGCCGTCGGAGACGGTCAGGAAGACGTGGTCGCCCTCGCCGGCGTTGTATTCGGCCAGGATCGGCCGGATCGAACCCATCGTCGGCTGGTTGTGCCACGAGATCACCACCTCCCCCTGCGGGGTCGAGGCGGTGAGCTGGCCGCCGGGCGCCATGCCGAGGTGGGCCGCGAACCCGGTCGGCAGCGGGGAGCCCGAGCCGCGCAGGTGCTCGGCGTTCACGTCGACCCGGTGCCACCAGCGGCCGTCGCGGCTGCGGAAGCAGCGGCGGGTCATCGACACGTCGCGGCGGGGCTGGTAGTCGGCCGGTTCGGCGCCCGCCACCCGGATCCAGCCGCGCTGGGTGCGCTCGAACCCCGGGCCGCCGGCGTAGGCGCGCACCGAGCTCTCGCTCACCTCGTAGCGGGAGGTCAGGGACGCCACGATCGTGTTGACCGAGGCCTCGCCGCCGGCCTTCTCGATCTCGCGGGCGATCATCTCCCGGATGCCCAGGTACTCCTCGCCACCCCATCGGGCCAGGCCGTACTTGTTCCGGTCGAGCCGCAGGAAGCGGTCGTCGGCGGTGAGCTGGTTGCGGATGCCGACCAGGCTGTAGTCTTCGCCGATCCGGTTCTGGATCTCCTCGGGCGTGAGCGGGGTGCCGGCCACGGCCAAGACCGCCTCGGCCTTGTCGTTCACGCTCCTCGGCCACGGCACGACATGGCCTTCGAGCAGCCGCAACTGTGGCACCGCCCCGAGCCAGCGCTCCCCGACGTCCTCCCGGACCCCGAGCTGGGCGACCATGCCGACCGCCTCGGCCAGCGGCACGGGCCCGTCGGTGAAGAGTTGCCGCGTCTTCTCCCGCAGCTCGTCGGCGCCCCCGGCCACCAGCCACCCGTCGACCTGGTCGTAGCCGGTCAGCAGGGTGCGGACGAACCGCCAGGCCGGGATGCCCAGAGTGGCCAGCTCGGTGCGGTGCCAGGGCACCGCCGCCATCAGGTCGTCGGCCGGGACCGCCGACCCCAGCCGGGTGCGCAACCAGGTGAGGTGGGCGGTCAGCGGGGTCGCCTCCTGGCCGCGCAGCCAGTTGTCGACGTGGTCGCGCAGATCGCGCTCGATCTGCCGGATGCGCTCGCGGGTGACCGAGAACCGCTGCGCCAGCTCGTCGAGCGTGGCGCGGTGCTCGGCGTAGAGCCGGTCGCGGGCGATCGCGCGCTGCCGGTCGTCGAGCCGCTGGAACAGCTCGTCGATGATCTCGGGCAGCGGCCGTTCCGGGACGGCGGGCGGCACGCTCGCCAGCGGGTTGAGCGGCTCGGTGTCCATGAGCCGGTCGAGCACCCCGGCGAACAGCAGCCGCACGCTGTCGCGGCTGCCCGGCGTGCGCTGGCTCTCGGCCGGGGCGGTGAACCGCAGCAGCGGCATGATGTCGCCGAGGATCAGGTGTCCCCAGCAGGCGGACGTGAGGTCGGCCAGTTTGGCCGCGATCTGGGCCGGCCCGACCGTGGCGCAGGCGCGGTCGATCGGGAGCGCCTGCCACCACGAGTTCGGGAGGCCGGGATCGCTGGCGATCGGCTCCACCTGGCTGGGCGCGGTCCAGCGCAGGGGGGGCACGATGTCGCTCAGGCTCAAATTCATGCAGGTCCAACCGGCAAGGGGAATATATCCGCAGTTCAGATTAGGGGATCAGGCAGGAAGGAAGGGACTCGCGCGACCGGAGTAGGACACGTAGAGCAGCTCGTTCGCCCGCGTGCACGCGACATAGAGCAACCCCCGTTCTCGCTGCAGGTCGTGCGCTCGTGCCATCGGATCCTCGGCGTGGGGCGTGAGCGCGTCGGGCGCCGGGATGATCCCCTCAGCGACACCTATCACGGCCACCCGCCGGAACTCCAGCCCCTTCATACCGTGCAGCATCGTGACTTTCACCTCGATGCCCGCGTCGCGCAGGGCGGCGCGGGCGATCCGGACGATCTCGACCGTGCGGGCGGTGACGGCGATCTCCTCGGGGGCGACGCCGTCGGCCAGCCAGTCGCTCACATGGGCGACCAGGCCGCCGATCTCGGCGTCCTGGGAGACGTACTCGCGCACCAGCGGGCGCGGGCCGTGGACGGTGGAGCGGTAGCCGTACATCTCGGCCGCGCCCTCGACCAGGCCGTCGACGGGGCCGCCGCCGCGCAGCCGGACGCCGAACGAGAGGATCTCGTGCGGCAGCCGGTAGGAGATCTTCAGGTGGAACCGGCGGACCGGGATGCCCATGCCGGCCAGCGCCGCGCGCGTGTCGAACATGCGCTGGTGGGGGTCGCCGACGATGAACATGTCGTTCGGGCCCGGTGGCACCGCGGCCCGGAGCAACCGCCACTGCGCGGGGTGCAGGTCCTGCGCCTCGTCGATCACCACGTGTTTGTACGGCTCCCGCCGGGGCGCGTCGCTCTCCAGCACGTCGGTCGTGCGCCCCAGCAACTCGGCGCCCTCGGAGGCGAGCTGGAGGAGGGTGCGCCGCCCCGACTCCCGCAGGCGGCCCTCGACGTGCTCCACCGCCCGCCACACGCTGGTGCGGATGTCGGAGTTGAGCTGGACGCCCCGGCCCGGCCGTTCGGCCGCCAGGTACTCGTCGAGCGTGCGCAGGTTCTGGGAGAGGATCACCTGCTCCCACTCGCGCAGCAGGAACGCCGCCCCGAAGCGGCTTCCGGCCGCCTCCTCCCACAACTTGGTCACGTCGCCGACCAGCGTGGGGGCCTTGCCCTCGTGGGCCGCGACGATGCGGTGGGCCAGCCGGTCGACGTTGGTGACCTCGACGCGCTTGCGCACGACCTCGTCGTCGATGATCAGGTCGAGCTTGGCCGACAACTCGTTGGCGAGCACCTGGGAGAAGGTGGTCAGCAGGATCGGCCCGCTGTTCTCCTTGGCCAGGTAGGCCGCCCGGTGCAGCGAGATCACCGTCTTGCCGGTCCCGGCGCCGCCGGTGACCAGGACGGGCCGGTCGTAGACGGGCCAGTTGGCGTAGGTGTGCTGCGGGGCGTAGAGGAACGTGCACCAGTGGGGCTTGGTCAGCACCCGGTCGAGCTCGACCCGGTCGGCGGCGAAGGCGGCCTGGCCGGGGGAGCGGTGGAGCGCGGCCTCCAGGTCGTCGAGGTCGATGTTCTCGGCCGAGGTGACCCGGCAGCCGTCGAGTTCGCGCCAGGCCTCGGCCAGCGATCCGCCCCGGGCGAGGACGGCGAGGGGGGCGTACTGGCTCTCCGGCAGCAGGGGCTCCACGGCGGCCAGGTGGGCGTCGGTGGCCATCATCCGGACCATCGGCAGCAGCAGTTCCTGGTCGATGCCGATGTCGATGAGGTCGGTCTCGCAGATGTGGCCGTAGAGGCGCTTGCTCGATCCGGCCGCCGACCGCCGGAGGGCGGGCTCGACGCGGGACAGGGCCTCGGCGTCCCAGACCTCGATGACGCCGATCGCGGAGTTCACGGTGAAGCGGTGCCGTTGCGCGTAGGTGTAGGCCTCGGCGTCGGGCAATATCGTGACGAGCCAGTAGACGTCGCGCTGACGCACGGCCACCGCCCGGTGCCGGTCGGCCAGGCGTAACGTCGTCACGCGGGGGTCGCGCGCGTTCCGCACCCGCTCGGGCACGGGGCCGGCGGGCGAGTTGTGCAGGAACCGTCTGACGGACACCACGGCGTCCCGCCGCACGGGGCGGGCCAGTGCGGCGAGTTCCTGAGTGAAGTCCAGGGAGACGGCGAGGCGGGGCATGGGGGCCTAACCCAGCAGGGACAGCAGGTCTCTGTCCCCACGTTCTCGGAGGCGGGCCCGCAGTTCGTCGGGCGGGGTCGGGCCGGTCAGGCCGATGCGCGTGGCGATCACGCGGTCGGCCTGGTCGGAGTTGCCGCCGGGGGCCGTGTAACCGACCAGGCGCAGCGCCCGCGCGATCGTGTCGCCGGAGTTCGCGGCGGGGAGATGGCGGACCCTGAGCATGCCCTCGTCGGAGAGGGTGAGAAAGATGTGGCTGCCCTCCTTGGCCGCGACCTCGCTGAGGATGCGGCCGAGCGAGTCGATGGCGGGGGACTCCCGCCAGGTCATCGTGACGTCTCCGGCGGCGCTGCGCACCGTTCTTTCGCCACCCGGCGACAACCCCAGGTAGAGGGCGAAGCCCTCCGGGAGGCCGACCGACGTCCCCGCCAGATGCCCGGCGTCGACGTCGACCCGCAACCACCAGCGCCCGTCGGGCTGGCGGAAGCAGCGATGCGTCTGCGACACGTCGGACGGCCGTGGCGGTGGAGCCGCCGGAGCCGGCGCCGGCGCCGCGCCGTTCGGACTCTGTATCCGCAACTGCGGGACGTTCTCCAGCCACTCCTTGGCGACCTCGGGGTGGATGCCGAGGGAGGAGACGAGTTCGAGGGCCCGCGACACGGTCGGCGGGCGGTCGGCGTTCACGATCAGGCCGCGGGTCCGTTCGTGCAGCTCGGCCAGGTCGCCCTGGACGACCCAGTCGCCGGAGACCTGGTAGCCGGGCAGCGTGGCCAGCACGAACTGCCAGGCGAGCACGTCGAGGGAGGACAACTCGCGGGTGTGCCATTCGGCGGCGTTGACGAGCCGCGACTTGGGGGCGGCCACGCCGAGGAGGTCGGTCAGGTTCAGCAGGTAGCCGCGGTAGCGGGCGGCCGGCGGAGAGGCGAGCCACTCCCTGAGCCGGGCGCGCAGCGTGTTCTCGGTCACCTCGATGAGGCTCGCGGGCACGCCCAGCAGCTTGGAGAGGGACTCGGGCGAGGTGGGGGAGTCGGTGAAGACCCGGTTCTGCGCGACCATCCAGCTCTGGTCGTCGAGCGAGGCGAAGACCCGGTCGATCAGTTCGGGGAAGTCGGGGGCGTCGTCCTCGCCCGTGAGCCGGGGCTGCGGGACGACCGGCGCGACGGGTGGTCCGGTGGGTGGCCCGCTGGGCTCGTCGTCGGCCTCTTCGGGCTCGTCGGCCGCCGCGGCTTCCTCGGCCCGCGCCCTGGTCTCGAAGGGCGCCCGGTAGGGGGTCCTGAGCGCGGCCCTGGTCTCGTAGGGCTCCTCGGCGGGCGCCTCGGGCTCGGGTTCCGCGGTCCTGGACGGCGCCTCGGTCGCCGCCAGCTTCGCCAGCACCGCCGAATAGAGCGCCGCCAGCAACGGACGGGCCTTCACGAACGGCTGCTCGGTCAGCTCCCGGCCGGTCAGCGCCAGCAGGCCGGGCCACGAGCCCGCCCGGTCGAGCGCGATGCCCACCTGGGGGTCGTCGGCGTCGTCGGGGTCGAGCACGTGCAGCGCGGGCAGCACGTCGCCCACCGCCGCCGCCGGCCACTGCTCCAGGGTCAGATCGGTCAGCAACCCGGCGAGCGCGTCGACCCCGAAGGCGGGCAGCACACGGCCCATCGGGAGCGAGCGCCACCACGCGTCGGGTAATCCGGCCCGGCCGGCCAGGATGGTGGCAGCGTCACTCCAGCGCAGCGGTGGCACGAGGTCACTCAGGCAGAAGTTCATCGCTATCCCCATCACTTCCGTAAGACCAGACCATAGTCTGGCAAATCCCCTGCCGTGGCGGGAGTTTCATCCGTGACGAACAGCCACAAACGATGGTGTCACCCTTCAGTGGCGCACCGCTGCGAAACGCAGTCTCACGTAATCGGCCATCCAGCCCGAGTCGTGGCGCAGGGCCGGGGCGGCGAGTTCGTTCACCCGCCGGAGTAGTGGCTCGACCGTCGCCGGGGGCACGCCGTCGAGGAGCGAACCGGCGAACATGCGCACCCAGTCGGCCGCGCCGTTGGGGCACTCGTCGAGCGGGGTCGGCCGGTCGAAGTGCTCCAGGATGCGCAGGGTGAACCCGGCGCGTTCCAAACGGACGGCGTACTCGGCCGGGCTGGGGAAATACCAGGGGAGTTCGGGCTCGCGCAGGCCGTGCTCGCGCCAGGCGGTCAGCATGGCCGAGGTGAGGGCGGCGCAGTTGCCGGCCCCGCCGAGCTCGGCCACGAACCGGCCGCCGGGCCGCAGCGCGTCGCGGACCGAGTCGATGACCGCGTCGGGGTCGCGGCTCATCCAGTGGAGGGCCGCGTTGGAGAACACCGCGTCGAACGGCTGGGCGACGGTGAAGTCGTGGCCGTCGCCCACGGTGAAGTCGAGCCGGGGGAACTGGGCGATGGCCGTCTCGATCATCGCCTGTGAGCCGTCGATCCCCAGCACGTACGCCCCGCGGATGGCGATCTCGCCGCTCAGCACGCCGGTGCCGCAGCCGAGGTCGAGCACGCGCTCACCCGGCTGCGGGTCGAGCAGCTCCACGAGCGGAGCGCCCTGCGCCGAGACGTAGCCGAATGAGCTGTCGTAGGCGCGAGCGTTCCACCTCATGAGCGGAGGTGTGTCATATCGCAAGATGGGCTCACTTCCACGGTTGTCCGCATAGAGTACGCCAGCCGTGGAATCAGTGTTTTTCAGCTCATTTGCTGAGACCAGTGTTTCTGGAGATACACCTTCGCGGCGTCCTGCTGCGGGATGGTCAGGAAGACCGGCGTCCCGTTGACCTTCGGCAGCTTCCCGGCCGCCTCGTTGTCGAGGGTGCTCTTCATCTGCATGGCCTCCATCCGCGACGGCCGCGCGTAGCCCCTGAGCAGGATGTTCTGGCCCTCGTCGGAGAACAGGAACTCGGTCCACAGGCGGGCCGCCGCCGGGTGGGGCGCGCTCGCGCTGATCGCCTGCACGTAGGGCGAGGCCAGGATCGAGCCCGCCGGGATGGTCACCTGCCAGTTGGCCTTGTTGGCGGCCGAGCGGGCGGCGTTCAGGTAGTCCCAGTCGAGCACCGCGGTGGCCTGCTCGGGCGCGGCGGCGACCGCCCCGGCCTTCTTCAGCGCCGCGAAGGCCTGCACGCCCTTGCGGGCGTCGAACTTGCCGCCCTGCATCGAGGCCGCCATCACGCCGTTGAAGCCGCTCGCGTTCTTCAGCGGGTCGCCCGCGAGCGCGACCGTGGTGCCGGCCGGGCGGCCGGTGGGCTGGAGCAGCTCCGCGTACGACGCCGGCGCCTTCATCTTGCGCGGGTCGTAGCCGATCGACATGTAGCCGCCGTAGCCGGCGTACCAGGTGCCGTTGGCGGCCTTGACCTCGTCGGGGATGTCGGTCCAGCCGGTCACCTGGTAGGGGGCGAACTTGGCGGCGTTGGCCAGGGCGACGTCGACGCTCAGGTCGAACACGTCGGGCTTCTGGGCCGTGGCGACGGCGTCGATCTGCTGCTGGCTGTTGGCCGCCGGGTTGAGCGACTCGACCTGGATGCCGTACTTGTCGGCGAAGACGTCCATCAGCTCGCCGTGGTTGACCCATTCGCGGGGCAGCCCGACGACGGTGAGCCTGCCCTCCTTCTGGGCGGCCTCGACCAGCCGGTCGAAGTTGCCGAAGCCCGCCTGGAGGCTGGCGCCCTTCACGTTGACCGGCGGGAGGGCCTTGGTCTCGCCGCCCTGGGACGAACAGGCCGCGAGGGCCAGCAGGGCCGCCAGCGCGGGAGTGGTCACGAGTCTGGTCACGGATCGAATGCTTGGGGCCGGGCCACGCCGCGTCGAGACGGCACGCCTCAGCCTGGGACGACCTTTGCCGCGGCCATGACGTTCTCTGGGAACTCCACGAGCGTGCCGTCCCGCTTCCGCACCGAGAGCAGGCCGTTCTCCCACGCCTCCAGCACGCCCACGACGTCGCGGAAGCCCTCGGGCAGCGCCCTGCGGACGGTGACGCGCCTGCCGACGTCGGCCGGCGTGATGGTCACCTTGAGCTGGAAGGCCATGACATTGGCCCCTCCTGTTCCGGCCACCTGACAGTCACCGCAATACTAGGACGGAGCAACCTGCGGCCCATGTCGTGCCGGAAAGAAGGAGCTAGAGGTGACCTACGTCATCGCGCAGCCTTGCGTGGATGTCCTGGACAAGGCGTGCATCGAAGAGTGCCCTGTCGACTGCATCTACGAGGGCGAGCGCATGCTCTACATCCACCCCGACGAGTGCGTCGACTGTGGGGCGTGCGAGCCGGTCTGCCCGGTGGAGGCCATCTTCTACGAAGACGACCTGCCCGAGCAGTGGAAGGACTTCTACAAGGCCAATGTTGACTTCTTCGAGGACCTGGGCTCGCCCGGCGGCGCCTCGAAGGTTGGCAAGATCGAGAAGGACCATCCGATCGTGGCCGCGCTGCCGCCGCAGGCGGAAGACCACTGACGCTCTAGCACTGGAGAGTCCTTCGTGATCGCCCTGCCCGACTTCCCGTGGGACAGCCTGGCCTCGTACAAGACGAGCGCCGAGGCTCATCCCGACGGCATCGCCGACCTGTCGGTCGGCACCCCCGTCGATCCGGTTCCCGAAGTCGTGCGCAGGGCGCTCGCCGACGCCGCCGACAGCCCGGGCTACCCGCTCACCTACGGCACGGCCCGGTTGCGCGAGGCCGCGGCGGGCTGGCTGGCCCGCCGCCACGGCGTGACCGCCGACCCGGCCGGTGTGCTGCCCACGATCGGTTCCAAGGAACTGGTCGCCTGGTTGCCGACCCTGCTCGGCGTCGGCCCGGGCGACAAGGTGATCTTCCCGGCGCTGGCCTACCCGACCTACGACGTGGGCGCCCGGCTGGCCGGCGCCGAGCCCTTCCCGACCGACGGCCTGCTCTCGCTCGGCCCGGAGCGGGTGCCCCTGGTCTGGGTCAACTCGCCGAGCAACCCCACCGGCAAGGTGCTCCCGGCCGAACACCTGGCCAAGGTGGTCGCCTGGGCCCGCGAGCACGGCGCGATCGTCGCCTCCGACGAGTGCTACATCGAGCTCGGCTGGGAGAAGCGCCCCGTCTCGATCCTCCACCCCGACGTGTCGGGCGGCTCCCACGAGGGCCTGCTGGCCGTCCACTCCCTCTCCAAGCGCTCCAACCTGGCGGGCTACCGCGCCGCCTTCGTGGCCGGTGACCCGGCCCTGGTGAAGCGCCTGCTGGAGGTGCGCAAACACGCCGGCATGATCGTGCCGGAGCCCGTCCAGGCCGCGATGACGGCCGCCCTCGACGACGACGCCCACGCCGACGAGCAGCGCGAGCGCTACTCGGCCCGGCGCACCGTCCTGCGGGCCGCGCTGGAAGCGGCCGGCTGGCGCGTCGACCACTCGGAGGCCGGCCTCTACCTGTGGGCCACCGACGGCACCGGCTGCTGGGACCAGGTCGCCCGGCTGGCCAAACTGGGCATCCTGGTGGCGCCGGGCAGCTTCTACGGCACCGCCGGAGAGGGCCACGTCCGGGTCGCGATCACCGCCACGGACGAAAGAATCGCCGCAGCGGTCGCACGCCTCACAACGGCATAGCGAGCCGCCCTCATACGGGCGGATATGGCGCGTTTGTGTTGATAGGATCGCGCGCCATGACGACAGCGGTGGTGCTCGTTCTGTGCCTCGCGGCGGTGGTCGTCGTGCTGGTCGCCTACTTCGCCACCGCTCGCCGGCAGGGGCGTGGCCGGGCCCGTACGGCAGTCGAGGCCGACGTGTTCGACGAATTCGACGAACTCGACTATTTCGATCCCCGCACCCTCCAGGTCGGCGACACCGCCACCGTCGAGGGGACCCGGTTCAAGGCCATCGGCGCGCTGCACCTGATGCGGCAGGGCGACGAGTGGACCGAGCACCTGCTCGACGACGGCAGCCGCCGGGTCCACTGGCTCTCGGTCCAGGAGCGGCCTGAGGGCCTTGAGGTCATGTTGTGGACGCCGGTCCCGGCCCAGGGCATGGTCCCGGCCAAGAGCATGCTGATCATGGAGGGCGTCGAGTTCTTCCCCGGCGACCGGGGCACCGTCGCCTACCGGGCCGAGGGCATGACCGGCCTGCCCGAGCGGGGCCTGCTCGACTTCGCCGACTACCGCGCCCACGACGGGCGGTTGTTGTCGTTCCAGCGGGTCCAGGGCGGCCAGTGGGTCGCCTCCTACGCCTCACCCCTGACGCCCGGCTCGATCCAGGTCGACAGGAAGCCCTAACCCTCGGGCACCGGCTGCCAGCCGTCCTGACCGGCGGAGGCGGTCCACACGTATCCGTCGTGCACGACCTGGCGCAGCCCGTAGACGGGGGCGTGGGTGACGAACCAGGTGGCCTTCAGCCAGTCTTCCCTGGAGGCGCCCCTGGCCCGGGTGAACTCCTTCTTCGCGGCGGCCTCCTGCGGCGGGGGCGGCGACTCCTTCGGCGGATACCAGCAGTGGACCGCCCGGGGCTGGTCGCCGCGGAAGGCGGTGGCCAGGATCTCGGCGCTGCGCCGGTGGTCGGCGTAGGCGCCGCCGTCGGCCGACCGCTGCACGGCCTGGGCGGCGTCGTGGAGGCTCATGTCGAGGTAGCCGTCGACCTTCTCCAGGGCGGCGAAGAAGCGGCGGGTGGAGTAGACCGGGTCCATGATCTGCTTGACCGTGCCCCAGCCCTGGGAGGGCCGCTGCTGGAAGATGCCGACCGAGTCGCGGTCGCCGAAGGCGATGTTGGTCATCTTCGACTCCTGGATCGCCGTGATGTAGGCGATCTCCAGCGCCTGCTTGGGCAGCCTGCGCCGGGCCGCGACGGCCGCGATGGTGGCCGCCACCTGCGACTGTTCGAGATCGAGGTCGAGCGTGCCCGACGGGACGGTGACCGTGCAGCCCTCGCCCAGCACGAACGGCTCGGTCTTCTTCATCAGCTGGTAACCGGCGAAGAAGATCGCTCCCGCCAAAACGACCACGATGGCCACGATGGTCAGTGCTGTTCTGGAGGGACGGCTCGTCACAGCCCAAGAACCTACCTTCTCGGGGCCCTGCCGTAGGCTCGGCAGACATGCGACTTGATCAGGACGTGAGGACGCTGACCGCCGATCTGGTGGACGTCCGATCCGAGAGCGGTGACGAGAAGGCCCTGGCCGACGCGATCGAGGAGGCGCTGCGGCGGCTGCCCCACCTGACCGTCGACCGCCACGGCAACAACGTGGTGGCCCGCACCTCCCTGGGCCGGGCCGAGCGCGTCGTCGTGGCCGGTCACCTCGACACCGTGCCGATCGCGGGCAACGTGCCGAGCCGGGTCGAGGGGAACCGCCTGATCGGCTGCGGCGGCACCGACATGAAGGCCGGCGTGGCCGTACAGCTCAAACTGGCCCTTCTCAGCGCCCCCAACCGCGACCTGACGCTCGTCTTCTACGACCAGGAGGAGGTCGAGGCGGCCCGCAACGGCCTCGCCCTGCTGGTGCGCGAACACCCCGACTGGGTGCGCGGCGACTTCGCCGTGCTGATGGAGCCGACCGACGGCGTGATCGAGGGCGGCTGCCAGGGCACCATCAGGGCCGAGATCCTCTCCCGGGGCGTACGCGCCCACAGCGCCCGGAGCTGGCTGGGGTTCAACGCGATCCACGGCGCCGCCCAGATCCTGAACCGCCTCGCCGGCTACGAGCCCAGGCGGCCCGTCGTCGACGGCCTCGAATACCACGAGGGCCTCAACGCCGTGCTGATCCGCGGCGGCCACGCGGGGAACGTCATCCCCGACGAGTGCGTGGTGACGGTCAACTACCGCTTCGCCCCCGACCTCACCGAGGAGCAGGCCCAGAACCACCTGCGCGAGGTCTTCGACGGCTTCGAGGTGACGATCACCGACTCGGCCCCCGGCGCCCGGCCCGGCCTCGATCACCCGGTCGCGGCGGCATTCACGAGAGTGGTCGGCGGCGAACCCCGGGCGAAGGTCGCATGGACCGATGTGGCCCGTTTCTCCGCACTCGGAGTTCCGGCGGTGAACTATGGACCGGGCGATCCCGCGATGGCCCACAAAGTCGACGAATACGTCGAACTCGACAAGATCGTCGAGGCCGAGCGGGTCATGACCCAGTGGTTGACCTGAGCAAACTGGCCGCAGAAAGAAGAAAGTGGCTTTCCTCGCCGGCCATTTGGCGGGGAAAGCCACTTTCCGTCCCGAGCAGCACCCTCGACTGTTAGACGAGGCCTGAACGAAATCCGGTTCCACGGTTCCGTGCGGATTCTCAAGATTTTTTCCACGGTCACCCTGAGGGGCTAGCGTGGCGTCCCATGAACACGATTCGCCGTGAACGTCGCCAGGGCCCCCAGCTCCTCCGAGGCGAGATGGTGCCCGACTCCACCCACGACCAGCGCCTGCTCGACCGGCGCGGACCGGCCGACTGGCTCCACATGGACCCGTGGCGGGTGCTGCGCATCCAGGCCGAGTTCGTCGAGGGCTTCGGCTCCCTGGCCGAGATCCCGCCCTCGGTCACCGTCTTCGGCTCGGCCCGCACCAAGCCCGGCTCGCCCGACTACGAGCTCGGCGTCCGCCTCGGGGCCGCGCTCGCCGACGCCGGCTACGGCGTCATCACCGGCGGCGGCCCCGGCTGCATGGAGGCCGCCAACAAGGGCGCCGTGGAGGCCGGCGGCATCTCCGTGGGCCTCGGCATCGAGCTCCCCCACGAACAGTCGATGAACGAATACGTCAACCTGGGCGTCGAGTTCCGCTACTTCTTCGTCCGCAAGACCATGTTCGTCAAGTACTCGTGCGGCTTCGTCACCCTCCCGGGCGGCTTCGGCACCCTCGACGAGCTGTTCGAGGCGCTGACGCTCGTCCAGACCCGCAAGGTCACCTCGTTCCCGGTGATCCTCATGGGCTCGTCGTTCTGGGGCCCGATGGTCGATTGGATCAATTCGTCGCTCCTCGGCGAGGGCAAGATCTCCCCGCAGGACGTCGACCTGATCCGGGTCACCGACGACGTCGACGAGGCCGTGCGGATCATCGTGGAGGCCGACCGCCGCCGCGAGGAGGAGGCCAGCCTCGTGGGAGACGCGCAGTAATGTTCGTCTGCGTTTTCTGCGCCTCCTCCCAGAAGATCGACCCGAAGTACTTCCGGCTGGCCGCCGACGTCGGCGCCGAGCTGGCCCGGCGCGGCCACCACCTCGTCAGCGGGGGCGCGATCGTGTCGTGCATGGGCGAGGTCGCCCGCGCCGCCCGCGCCGGCGGCGCCCAGACGATCGGCGTGATCCCCCAGGTCCTGGTGGACATCGAGATCGCCGACACCGACTCGACCGAGCTGGTCGTAACGACCGGCATGCGCGAGCGCAAGAGCGTCATGGACGCCCGTTCCGAGGCCTTCCTGGTCCTCCCGGGCGGCATCGGCACCATGGAGGAACTCTTCGAGATCTGGACCGCCCGGGTCCTCGGCATCCACCAGAGGCCCCTGGTCCTGCTCGACCCGTGGGGCCTCTACAGCCCGCTGAGAACCCTCGTCGACGGCATGTACGACCAGGGTTTCACCCGCCCCGACGTCTTCGACGGCATCTCGTGGGCCACGACCGTCGAAGAGGCGTTCGACCTGCTGGAACACTCCGTCCCCCGGATCATCCCCGGGCTCGACGAGGCTTAGGCGAGCCCGCGCCGGGCCAGGGCCGGTGGCCTGCGCCCGGCGATGGCCTCGGTCATGGCCACCGCCTGCGCGATCGCCTCGGCGTGGGCCGGGTCGGCCGGGCGGAACTCGGCCGGGCCGCGCCAGGTGACGACGGCGGCCACGGCGATGGCCTCGTCGAGGTCGGCCGGCAGCTCGATGATCTCTGTTGCCACGTCCTCGATGCTCTCACGCTCGGCACATGTGGCACGATTCGTATGTGCTGGTCGTACTCGTTCTCGCCGCGCTCGCGGTCGTGGGCTGCGTGGTCTGGGTGTCTATGGGCCAGGGCGGGGCGATGGCGGAGTTCCCGCCCGACGTGCCGCCGCTGGAGCTCCCCGACGCTGCCCAGGTGACCGCCGTCGACCTGGTGACCGTGCAGTTCCCGGTCGGCCTGGTCGGCTACCACACCGGTTCCGTCGACGAGACCCTCCAGCGGGCCGCGACCGCCATCCGCGACCGAGACACCCGCATCGCCGTCCTGGAGCAGAAGGTGGCCGAGCTCATGGCGAGCCGCCTCCAGGCCAAGTCGCTCGATTCGGAAGAGGCATGGTAGAGATCGTCCGCTGCGCCTGGGCCACCAGCGATCAGCTCTACCTCGACTACCACGACCACGAGTGGGGCCGTCCGGTCCACGGCGACGACAAGGTCTACGAACGCGTCACGCTGGAGGCCTTCCAGTCGGGCCTGGCGTGGATCACGATCCTGCGCAAGCGCGAGAACTTCCGCCGGGCCTTCGACGGCTTCGTCATCGAGAAGGTGGCGGCCTACACCGAGAAAGACGTCGAACGCCTGATGGCCGACGCCGGGATCGTCCGCAACCGGGCCAAGGTCGATGCCGCCGTCGCCAACGCGAGAGCCGCCCTGGAACTCCCCGAAGGCCTGTCGGCCCTGGTCTGGAAGTACGCCGAGCCCGACTCCCCGGTGCGCAAGACCATGGCCGACATCCCCTCCTCCACGGTGAACTCCCAAGCGCTGGCCAAGGAGCTCAAGAAGAAGGGCTTCCGGTTCGTCGGCCCCACCACCGCCTACGCCCTGATGCAGGCGATCGGCCTGGTCGACGACCACATCGAGGGCTGCGTCGCTAGGACGTGAGGGTCCGTTCCACGAACGCCGCCGCCCTCGGCATCAGCCGCGACGCCTCCTGCTCGAAATAGGCCCGCGCCTTGTCGCCCGGCCAGCCCGAGGGCAGCAGCGCCGCCGGGAGCCCCGGATCGCGGAACAGGAAGTTGCGCCAGGTGTGCACGAGCCGCGACCTGACCGCGAAGACCTGGTCGTCGGGGGCGTCGTCGGGCAGTTCGTCGACCAGCGGCCGGGCCCCCGCGAGCCACTCCTCGTAGGCGCGGCCGATCGCGTCGAGATCCCAGGCCCTGGCCAGCAGATCGACCGGATCTCCGTCGAGCACCGCCTCGAAGCGGTCGGCGCGCAGGTCGAGCTGGTCGAGTTCGGGCGAGGCCCGGGGGCCGATCCAGGTGGTCTCCGAGAGGGGGGCGTACCCGAGGAAGGACAGGTGGGCCCGCAGGCGCTCCCGCCGGGCCCGGTCGCGGACGGGTTCGATCACCAGCAGGTGCCAGCGGCCCGGCCAGGTGATCGTGCCGCCCCGGTAGACCCGGGCCGCCGCCTCGTCGAGACGGCGCACGCACTTCGGCGTGGCCGCGTAGCCGGGGCCGTGCGGCAACCGGACCGGATCGAGCCACCCCTGCCGGACCATCCGCGAGATCGCGGTCCGGACGGCGGGCGCGGCGATCTCCAGGGGCGCCAGCAGCCGGACCAGGGCGGCCACCGACGCCTGGCCTCCCCGGCTGCGCAGATGGTCGCCGTAGAGGTCGAAAAGCGCGGCTCGGGCGTTCATCTCACCCAGTGTGGAGTCAGGAACTGCCGCCCACAATCCATAGGCGAACCGCTTTGATCCTCAACCGAGTCCTCTCCCGTTACCTTTTTGAACCCGGAGGCGGGATAATAGGACATCACAGAAGACGTGAATGCGCCGGCCACCCTTCATTGGACGGCCGACAACGCGGGAAGGGATACACGCATGGCGGCGATGAAGCCGCGGACTGGTGACGGTCCGCTGGAAGTCACCAAGGAAGGCCGGGGCATCGTCATGCGGGTCCCGCTCGAAGGTGGCGGCCGGCTTGTCGTCGAGCTATCGGCGGATGAGGCCAGCGCCCTCGGTGACGCGCTGAAGAACGTGGTCGGCTGACTACAGCCGGATATCGAGCGACGTCGGCCCCGCCGCGGATCTCCGCGCCGGGGCCGCATTCCTTTCTTTGGGGCAGGGCACGGTCGGCCTGCGCGGTCCGTGTCCTGCTTCCATCCCGACGTGGAGAGACCGTGCCCATAGAGACCACCGTGACCACCGTGGCGCATGCGGAGGGCGACGCCGAGTTCCTCGCCGTCCCGTTCGGCCCCGACCTGGCCCCCGACGTCGAGCTGCCGGTCTCCGCGCCGGCCCTGCTCGCGCACTACGAGGCCAAGGGCGAGCCCGGAGAGGTCGTCGAGATACCCGTCGCCGCCGCCGACGGCGTGCGCCGCGTCCTCCTGTACGGCACCGGCCCCGCGGCGGCCGATCTCCGCAAGGCGGGGGCCGCCCTGGCCGGCCGCGTCCAGGGCCGCGACCGCCTGACCATCGTCGCCCCGCCCGAGGGCGACGTGGCCGAACTGGTCGCCGGGGCCCTCCTGGGCACCTACACCTTCAAGCTGGGCGAGCCGAAGACCACGCCCGTCCACGAGATCGTCCTGTCGGGCGCCGACGCCGCCGCGGTCGCCCGCGGCAAGGCGGTGGCCAAGGCCACCAGCGACGCCCGCGACCTGACCAACACCCCCGCCTCGATCAAGTCCCCGGCCTGGCTGGCCGAGCAGGCGATCGCGCTGGCGGGCGAGGGCGTCGAGGTCACCGTCGACACCGAGCTGGTCGGCTTCGGCGGCATCCGCGCCGTCGGCCAGGGCTCGGTCAACCCGCCCTGCCTGATCACGATGACCTACGCCCCCGAGGGCGCCACCCGCCACGTCGTGCTGGTCGGCAAGGGCATCACCTTCGACACCGGCGGCCTGTCGCTGAAGCCGTCGGCGTCCATGAAGGACATGAAGACCGACATGGCCGGCGGCGCCGCCGTGATCGCCGTCATCTCGGCTCTGACGGCCTTCGACGTGCCGGTCAAGGTCACCGGCCTGATCGCCTGCGCCGAGAACTCCTTCGGCGGCAACGCCCAGCGCCCCAGCGACGTGATCACCCAGTACGGCGGCCGGACCGTCGAGGTGCTGAACACCGACGCCGAGGGCCGCCTGGTGATGGCCGACGCGCTGGCTTACGCCGACCGCAACCTCGACCCCGACGTGATGATCGACATCGCCACCCTGACCGGCGCCGCCAAGGTCGCCCTGGGCACCGGCTTCGGCGCGCTCTACGCCACCGACGACGCCCTGGCCGGCGGCCTGCTGGCGGCGGCGGGCCGGACCGGCGAGCGGTTGTGGCGGATGCCCCTGCTGGCCGACTATCGGGCCGGTCTCGACTCCGACGTCGCCGACATCGCCAACATCGAGACGAAGGGCGGCACCGGGGCGGGCTCGGTCACGGCCGCGCTGTTCCTGCGGGAGTTCACCGGCGACCGGCCCTGGGCCCACCTCGACATCGCCGGCCCGGCCCGCAACGAGAAGGGCGGCACCGGCTTCGGCGTCCGGCTGCTGCTCGACTGGCTCAGTTCGTCAGCTTGACGGCGGCGAGCAGGCCGTCGCCCAGCGGCAGCATGAGCGGGCGCAGCCGCTCGTCGTTCCTGACCAGACGGCCGACCTCGCGGACCGCGACCGATTCGGGGTCGCGCTGCGTGGGGTCGGCCACCCTGTCGTGCCACAGGGCGTTGTCGAAGGCCACGATCCCGCCGGGCCGCAGCAACCGCAGCGCCTCGCTCAGGTAGTCGCCGTATTCCTGCTTGGCGGCGTCGCAGAAGACCAGGTCGTAGCCGCCGTCGGCCAGCCGCGGCAGCACGTCGAGGGCCCGCCCGACGATCAGCCGGGTGCGCCCGCTGGCGAACCCCGCCTCGGCGAAGGTCTGCCGGGCCAGCCGCTGGTGTTCGGGCTCGACGTCGACGCTGGTCAGCGTGCCGTCAGAACGCATTCCCCGCAGCAGCCACAGGCCCGAGACGCCGCAGCCGGTGCCGATCTCGACCACCGACCGCGCGTTGACCGCGGTCGCCAGGAAACAGAGCGCGGCGCCCCCGCCGGGCAGGATGGGCGGGGCGCCCACCTCCTCGCCGCGCTGTCGCGCGTTGCGCAGGACGTCGTCCTCCGGGACGAAGTCCTCCGCATGGGCCAGGCTCGCCGTGTTCATGGTTGGCAAGCGTAGGGGAGTACGCCCCGATCGGGAACTCACGCCGCAACGGGGACGTTGCAGCTTTGAACGGTCTTTGTTCAGCCCGTTCGCCGCTGGTACGCAGGAAGGGGCGAAACCAGGCACTATGGCTGTAGCAACGGTCCTGGAGAGAGGATTGCCGGTGGACGATCACGACCACCAGGCGGGTGCTGAGGCGTCCACCTGGACACCTCCCACCTGGGAGGAGGTCGTCAGAAACCACTCGGCACGGGTATACCGGCTGGCCTACCGGCTGACCGGCAACGTCCACGACGCCGAAGACCTGACCCAAGAGGTCTTCGTCCGGGTGTTCCGCTCCTTGTCCAGCTACCAGCCGGGCACGTTCGAGGGCTGGTTGCACCGCATCACCACCAACCTGTTCCTCGACGGCGCCCGCCGCAAGCAGCGGATCAGGTTCGAGGGGCTGGCCGACGACGCCGCCGAGCGCATGCACGGCCGCGAGCCGTCCCCCGAGCGGGCCTACGACGACAACCACCTCGACGCCGACATCCAGGCCGCGCTCGACGCGCTGGCGCCTGATTTCCGGGCCGCCGTGGTGCTCTGCGACATCGAGGGCCTCTCCTACGAGGAGATCGCGGCGACGCTGGGCGTCAAGCTCGGCACCGTCCGCAGCCGCATCCACCGGGCGCGCGCGCAACTGCGTGACGCGCTCGATCACCGCGCGCCGCGCGGTGACCAGCTTCCCCCTTCATCGTTCACCCGGGAGGGAGCATGACGCATCTTGGTGAGCGCGTTTCCGCGCTGATCGACGGTGAGCTCGCGCACCACGAGCGCGAGCGCGCCCTCGCCCATCTCACGTTCTGCGCCGACTGCCGGGCCGAGGTCGACGGGATGCGGGCGCTGAAGAGCCGCCTGCGCTCCCTCGACCCGCCCGCCATGCCGGCCGATTTGACGATGTCGCTGCTGCGGTTGGGAGACATGGGCCCTCCGGCCCGCCAGCTACCGGGTCAGCCGCCCCGGCAGCTTCCCGGCCCCTACAGCATCGCGCCCGCCGACACCCGCCCGGCCCGCCGTCCTTTTGGCGCGACCGGCCCCGGCCGTAGCCCCCGCCGCCGCGCGGCCGGTTACGTCGCGGTCGGGGTGGCCTCGGCGGCGGTCGCCCTCGGGTCGCTCTTCCTGGTCAACGGCGAACCTCGCCCTGCCCCCGCGCCTGAGATGATGTTCCCCCCGCAGGTCACCGCGTCGCCCCACAGCCGGCTGCCGGGTTCTCCGTCGCCCGGTCCCTCGCCCAAGCTTGTTCCTTGACGCGACTAACCGGCACCGCGTCTGGGCAGTGAGACGGCATACGATCTGGCGTGACACGGGTCGTATGCCTGGAGCGAGACGCTGACGGCCGAAAGCCGGGGGTGGCCCGCGTCGGAATCTGCCCCGAGGTAGCCGAGACTGGGTGGCGGCCCCGCCACAACCGCTGGGAGTGACTGCACCGATGACCGACGACACGCGTGACGACGACGCGTACGGGCGGCCTGAGTTCTATCCGGCGGGCGAGTGGGGCGAGGAAGAGCACGCCCCCCGTCGGCCCCAGCAGCCGGGCGCGGCCCATCCGCCGCCTCCGCTTCCCGGTGGAGAGCCGACCCAGACCTATTTCCCGCCGCCCCCGCCGCCCAACGCCTATGGCATGGGGCAGGGGTGGGCGCCGCCGCCCGGCGGGATGCCCGAGTTGCCCCGGCGGGAGCGCCGCGCCGGTCCCCGGACCGGCACCCTGGCCGCGCTGGGCCTGGTGGTCGCGCTGGTGGCCGGAGGCGCGGCGTCGTGCGGGACCTATCTGCTGACCCGCCCGACCGCCGGCATCGACCCCGGCTACGCGATCCCGGCCCCGGCCGCCGCGCCGACGGGGCGGGCGCCCGAGTCGGTCGCCGGGGTGGCGGCCAAGGTGCTGCCCAGCGTGGTCTCGCTCGAAGTGCAGGGCAGCGGGCAGTCGGGCACCGGGTCGGGGTTCCTGATCCGGGGCGGCTACATCGTCACCAACAACCACGTCGTGGCCGCCGCCGCTCGGTCGGGCGGGGGGATCCGCATCCGGTTCGCCAACCGCGAGTCGACCAGCGCGCAGATCGTGGGACGCGACCCCAACTCCGACATCGCCGTGGTGAAGCCCGACGAGACGTTCGGCTCGCCCGAGGTGGCGCTGGGCAACTCCGACTCGATGGTGGTCGGCGACCCGGTCATCGCGATCGGCTCGCCTCTCGGCCTGAGCGGCACGGTCACCACCGGCATCGTCAGCTCGCTCAACCGGCCCGTCGAGGCGGGCGGTGAGAGCGGGCGCGACTCGGCGCTGATCAACGCCATCCAGACCGACGCGGCGATCAACCCCGGAAACTCGGGCGGCCCGCTGGTCAACGGCCGGGGCGAGGTCATCGGCGTCAACTCGGCCATCGCCACGATAGGGGCGGGTCAGCAACTCGGCGGGCAGCAGTCGGGCAGCATCGGCCTGGGCTTCGCCATCCCGGTCAACCAGGTCCGCCGGATCGCCGAGGAGCTCATCTCGACCGGCTCGGCCCGCACGTCCCGGATCGGGATCACGATCGACCAGAACTACCAGGGTCAGGGCGTCCGGATCGCCGACGCGCCCGATCGGGGGGTTCCGCCGATCACCCCGCAGGGGCCCGCCGACAAGGCCGGGCTCCGGGCGGGCGACGTGATCCTCGAGGTCGACGGGCAGCCGATCAGCGACAGCCGCGAGCTGATCGTCACGATCCGCAGCAAGACGCCGGGTGACCGGGTCCCGTTCAAATACAGCCGGGCGGGCGCCGAGCGAACAGTCGATGTCGTGATAGGGGCGGCGCCGGCTCCGTCGGCCCAGCCCTCGTGAGCACGCCTGCCCTGGTACTAGTCTGATTCACGACGGTTAGGGCAGGGCAAGGGAGATCTACGGTGTTCGGACTCGGCTGGGCGGAGATCCTGGCGCTTGTAGTGATCGCGTTGCTCGTGTTCGGGCCGGAGAAGCTGCCGGGAGTGGCCTCGCAGGCGGGCCGCACGCTCCGGCAGCTCCGGCAGATGGCCA
Source organism: Herbidospora yilanensis (assembly GCF_001570565.1). Classification (GTDB taxonomy): domain Bacteria; phylum Actinomycetota; class Actinomycetes; order Streptosporangiales; family Streptosporangiaceae; genus Herbidospora; species Herbidospora yilanensis. Next base: position 30,264 of record NZ_BBXE01000041.1, read on the forward strand.
ACAACGCGCGCACCGACCTTGAGGCCAACCTGGGGCCGGAGTTCAAGAACTTCGACCCGACCGACCTCAACCCCAAGAACTTCGTCCGCAAGCACCTGCTCGACGACGTCGAGAAGGACTGGAACGCCACCCCGGAGGAGACGGCCGCGGCCGACCCGCCGCCCCCTCCGGTGACGGTGGAGCTGACGGCGGGCGAGATCCCGCCCTATGACAACGAGGCCACCTGAGGCGAACGGAAAGGCCCGCTCCCAGAGGAGCGGGCCTTTCGTTTTGCCCGGGCGCGGCCGGTCGGCGGCGGTTACGGCGCGGACCGGAGGCGGCGGGCGGCTGCCAGGGTCGGCGGAGCCGTAACGGAGAAGAAGGAGATCTAGCGGCCGGCGGGGCTGATGTCGAGCTTCATGCCCTTGAGGCCGCCCTTCTTCTTGCTGAGGCCCGCGGCGATGCGGCGGAGTTCGGCGGCGGCCGGGGCGTCGGGGTCGGTGAGGACGAGGGGCTTGCCCTCGTCGCCGCCCTCGCGGAGGCGGGTGTCGATCGGGATCTGGCCCAGCAGCGGCACCCGGGAGCCGAGGGTGCGGGTCAGGGCGTCGGCGACGGTCTGGCCGCCGCCCTCGCCGAAGACCGAGATGCGCTCGTCGCAGTGGGGGCAGGGCAACCAGGACATGTTCTCGATGACGCCGGCGATCTGCTGGTGGGTGTGGGCGGCGATCGAACCGGCCCGCTCGGCCACCTCGGCGGCGGCCTGCTGCGGGGTGGTGACCACGAGGATCTCGGCCGACGGCATGCGCTGCGCGACCGAGATCGCGATGTCGCCGGTGCCCGGCGGCAGGTCCATCAGCAGGACGTCGAGGTCGCCCCAGAACACGTCGGCGAGGAACTGGTGGAGCGCCCGGTCGAGCATGGGGCCGCGCCAGACCACCGGGTTGTTGCCCTCGGGCTTGAACATGCCGACCGAGATGACCTTGATGTCGTGGGCCACCGGCGGCATGATCATGTCTTCGACCTTGGTCGGCCGCTCGCCGACGCCCAGCATGCGCGGGATGCTGTGGCCGTAGATGTCGGCGTCGACGACGCCCACCTTGAGGCCCGATGAGGCCATCGCGGCGGCCAGGTTGACCGTCACCGACGACTTGCCGACGCCGCCCTTGCCGCTGGCGACCGCGAAGACGCGGGTCAGCGAGCCGGGCTGGGCGAACGGGATCTCCTTCTCGGGGCCCCGGTTGCCGCGCAGTTTCGTTTGCAGAGTTTTACGTTGCTCGGCGCTCATCACGTCCATCTCGACGGAGACGCGCGTGACGCCGTCGAGTTTGGAGACGGCGGCCGTGATGTCGCGGGTGATGGTGTCTCTCATCGGACAGCCGGCGACCGTGAGGAAGACGCCTACGCGCACCAGCCCGTCAGGGGCGATGTCGATGCTCTTGACCATGTCGAGCTCGGTGATCGGCCGGCGGATCTCGGGGTCGTTGACCGTCGCCAGGGCCGCGGTCACCACTTCTGGGGTCGGTGCCATGTAGTCATGCTACGAACTGGCGACCAGTCCTACGAATCGAGGTCGCACCTCTAAGATTGCGCGCGTGAGTCCGACAAGTCCGCCTGTCCTGTCGGCGGAACAAATCGAGGTCTGGCGCACGATGCAGCGTGCCCAGATGCGGATCACCCGGAGCATCGAATCCGACCTCCTGGAGTCCCACGATCTGGCGATGGCCTCGTACGACGTGCTGCTCCAACTGTCCGAGGCGCCCTACAAGCGGCTGCGGATGAACGACCTCGCCGACCGGGTGCTGCTGTCGCGCAGCGGGCTGACCCGGCTGATCGACCGGCTGCAACGCGACGGCCTGGTCGAACGGCAGGCCTGCCCGAGCGATGCGCGCGGCCTCTACGCCGTGCTCACCGACAAGGGCACGGCTCTGCTCGACGAGGCCACCCCGACCTACCTGCGTGGTGTGCGGGCCCAGTTCGTCGAGCGGTTGAGCGGGGCCGAGCTAGGGCAGTGTGCCGCTCTTGCCGTCAAGCTGGTCGACTAGCCACTCGGCCTCGGCCTTGATGAAGTCGCGCGTGGCGACCTCACCGAGGGCGATGCGCAGCGAGGCGATCTCCCGGGTCAGATATTCGAGCTCGGCCCGGTTCTGCTCCGCCGCGTGGCGGTCCTGCTCGCCCTGGACGCGGTCGCGGTCGTCCTGCCGGTTCTGCGCGAGCAGGATCAGCGGGGCGGCGTACGACGCCTGGAGCGAGAGGATCAGGGTCAGGAAGATGAAGGGGTAGGGGTCGAACCGCAGTGGGCTCAGGGTGTTCCAGGCGACCCAGACGGTCACGAAGGCGGTCATGTAGACGAGGAACCGGGCCGTGCCCAGGAAGCGGGCGAACTTCTCCGACCACTTGCCGAACGCCTCGGGGTCGTAGCGGATGGGCAGTTGCCTGCGCAGTTCGCGGGGCTGGTCGAGCCGGCCTTCAGTCATGTCGCTCCCGCCAGTCTTCGGGCAGCAGGTGGTCCAGGACGTCGTCGACCGTGACCGCGCCGATCAGGCGGCCGTCCTCGTCGATCACCGGGGCCGCCACCAGGTTGTAGGTGGCCAGGTAGGAGGCCACCTCGGGGAGGTAGAACTCGGGCCTGATCGGGTCGACGCTGCCGTCGACGAGGGAGCCGATCAGGGCGAAGCTGGGCTCGCGGAGCAGCCGCTGGATGTGGGCGATGCCGAGGTAGCGGCCGGTGGGGGTCTCGGTCGGCGGGCGGGCCACGAAGACCTGGGCGGCGATCGACGGCGGCTGCTCGCGCACGCGCAGCCGGGCCAGCGCCTCGGCGACGGTGGCGTTGGGGGGCAGGATGACGGGCTCGGTGGTCATCATGCCGCCGGCGGTGTCCTCGGCGTAGCCCAGGAGGCGGCGTACCGGATCGGCCTCTTCGGGGATCATCAGGGCCAGCAGGCGCTCGGCCTGTTCGGACGGGAGCTCCTGGAGCAGGTCGGCGGCGTCGTCGGGGCCCATGTGCTCCAGCACGTCGGCGGCCCGTTCGACGTCGAGGTTGCCCAGCACCGTGACCTGGTCGCGTTCGGGGAGTTCCTCCAGCACGTCGGCCAGCCGGTCGTCGTTGAGCGCGGCGGCGACCTCGGCCATCCGCTTGCCGGGGAGCTCCTGGAGCACGCCGGCGAGGTCGGCGGGGCGCATGGCGTCGAAGGCGGCCAGCAGGCTCTGGGCGCCCTGGTCCTTCTGCGCCACCTCGAAGCCGCTGACCTGGCCCCAGTCGACGACCGTGGTCTCGCCCCTGCGGCGGGTGCCGCGCCGGAAGGCGACCTTGGTGATCAGCCAGTCGGGCGGGTTCGGCTGCTCCATGGCCAGGTCGAGGACGGTGCCTGGCTCGCCTTCGACAGTGATCTTCAGGTCGAGGAGCTCGCCGATCGCGAGGGTCTCCGACTCGCGCTGCTCGAAGCGGCGCAGGTTGAGGCGTCCGGTGAAGATGACCGCCCCCGCCTCCACCGAGATCACCCGGGTGACGGGCAGGAAGACCCGGCGGCGGGGCTGGACCTCCACGACGTAGCCGTGGACGCGCGGGGGCAGCGGGCCGCGCAGTGCGACGACCACGTCCCGGATCCGGCCGATCTTGTCACCGGCGGGATCGAACACCGCGAGCCCGGCCAGCCGGGCCACGAAGATCCGCTCCACGCTGGCAGGTTATGGGGATGCCCCGGTCGGGTTGGATATGACAGGATCAAAGTAGGTCAACGGTAGTTACAGGGAAGAGTCATGATCCGGTCAGTCAGCCTTGGAATCGCGGCCGTGTCCGCCGTGTGCTTCGGGTTCTCCGGACCCATGGCGAAGTATCTGAACGCCGCCGGGCTCGCCCCGCTGGAGTCGGTGTGGGTGCGCATGGCCGGCGCCGGGCTGCTGCTCCTGGCCGCGCTGGCGCTGCTGCGGCCCGCCGCGCTGCGCATCCCCCGTTCCCAGTGGCTCTTCTTCGGGGTGTACGCCCTGGTCGCCGTCGCCGGGGTGCAGGCCCTGTACTTCCTGGCCATCCAGCGGCTGCCCGTCGGCGTCACGTTGCTGATCGAGTACACCTCGCCGGTCCTGGTGGTGCTCTGGGTGCGGTTCGTCCGCCGGATCAGGCTGCCGAAGGGGGCCTACATCGGCGCGGTGATCGCGGTGGCCGGGCTGGCGGTCGTGGTCGAGGTCTGGGACGGGCTGCGGCTCGACGCCATCGGGCTGATCCTGGCCCTGCTGGCGGCGGCGTGTTGCGCCGGATACTTCCTGATGAGCGACAACCTGCACGTCGACCCGCTGGGCCTGGTGGCCTGGGGCATGATCGGCGCGGCGGTCGTGCTGCTGCCGTTCGCCCGGCCCTGGTCGATCGAGTGGGCGGTCTTCGGCGACGCGGTGACCGTGGCGGGCAACACCCTGCCGGTCGCCGGGGCGGCCGGCTGGCTGATCCTGGTGGCGACGGTGGTGGCGTACATCGCCGGGGTGACGGCGGTGCGGCGGCTCTCGGCGGCGGTGGGGGCGACGGTGGCCTCGCTGGAGGTCATCACCGGCGCGCTGATCGCCTATGTCCTGCTGGGGGAGGCGCTGGGCGCCTACCAGATCATCGGTGGCGCGGTGGTGCTGCTCGGCGCGCTGCTGGCCCAGACGGCGACCGTACGGCGGGCCCCCGCGGAGGCGCCCGCCGCGCGCGAGCCCGTGCTCAACCCGTCGGCCTGAGCCGGACCACCGACGACCGCTTGGCCCACCGGGCGGGCAGCCCGGCCGCGTCGGTGGCGTTCAGCCGCTCCTTGGCGAGGGCGGCCACCACCTCCGGGCTGGTCTTCTGGTCGACGACCTCGACCGCCGCCGGGAAGCGGACGAGCTGGGCGCCGTTGTCCTTGCTCCGGAGCACGACCTCGATCTCGTGCTGGGCGGTGAGGCCGGGGAGGTTCTGCTCCCCGCCCCCGACCACCATGTAGATGGCGTCGTCATGCCAGACGTGCCAGGCCAGGCGGGTGCCCTCGGGCAGCACCACCCACAACACGCTCGACCGCTTCGCGGCGTCTTCGATCAACGCGAGGCTCATGACCGCCAGTTTTCCACAGGTCAAAACGCCTGTCAGGAGGCGATTTTCCACGCCGCGGGAAGCAGTCCGGCGGCGACCAGGATCTTCAGCCCGTCACCGACGAGGAAGGGCACGACGCCCTTCTCGATCGCGGTCGCCAGGCTCATGTCGGCGGCCACGGCCAGCCACGGCACGCCGACGAGGTAGATCAGGACCGTGCCGACGACCATGGTGACGACGGTCCTGCCGACGGTGCGGTCGCCGCCCCGCCCGGCCAGCGCGCCGACGACCGACGCGGCCAGGAAGAAGCCGACGACGTAGCCGAGCGTGGCGTCGCCCGCGGCGGTGAACCACGGCACGCCCGCCAGGCCCGCGAGCAGGTAGAGGGCCATGCCGGCGGCGGCCCGCCACAGGCCGAGGGTGGCGCCCGACAGCAGCACGGCGAAGGTCTGGAGGGTCACCGGCACGGGGCTGCCCGGCACCGGGAACGCCACCTGGGCGGCCAGACCGGTCAGCGCGGCGGCGCCGACGACGAGCGCGACGTCGCGGACGATCGTGCCGGGGATGAGGTCGGACAGAACCGCGGGACGGCTCGCGGCGACGGCTCGGGACATCTCTGGACTCCCTGATGGAAGAGGCATTACCTCCCTATTAATCACATAGACCACCTGGAGAGCCTGTATGCGCCCCGGCACAACGTCCACCGCCCCGCTTTGTAGGGTTGGGCCCATGCGCGCGCGTCGTACGTGTCTGGCGGTCCCCGGGAGCAACCCCCGATTCCTGGAGAAGGCCCAGGGGTTGCCGGCCGACGAGGTGTTCCTCGACCTGGAGGACTCGGTGGCCCCGCTGGCCAAGGAGTCGGCGCGGGGCAACGTCGTCGCCGCGCTGAAAGAGGGCGACTGGGGCGCGAAGACCGTCGTCGTGCGGGTCAACGACCTGTCGACCTCGTGGACCTACCGCGACGTCATCGAGGTGGTCGAGGGCGCGGGCGACCGGCTCCACTGCCTGATGTTGCCCAAGGTCGAGGACGCGTCCCACGTCCGGTGGCTCGACGTGCTGCTGACCCAGGTCGAGAAGGCCGCCGGGCTGCCCGTCGGCGGAATCGGGATCGAGGCGCAGATCGAGAGCGCCCGGGGGCTGGTGAACGTCGACGAGATCGCCCGGGCCTCGCCCCGGGTCGAGACGCTCGTCTTCGGGCCGGCCGACTTCATGGCGTCGATCGGCATGCGCACGCTCGTGGTCGGGGAACAGCCGCCCGGCTACGCCGAGGGCGACGCCTACCACTACATCCTGATGCGCATCCTCATGGCGGCCAGGGCCCACGGCCTCCAGGCGATCGACGGCCCCTACCTGCAGATCAAGGACGTCGACGGGTTCCGCCGGGTCGCGGCGCGGGCGGCGGCGCTGGGGTTCGACGGGAAGTGGGTGCTGCACCCCGGGCAGATCGACGCCGGGAACGAGGTCTTCTCACCCGCGCAGGACGACTACGACCACGCCGAGCTCATCCTCGACGCCTACGACTACTACACGACGGTCGAGCGGCGCGGCGCGGTCATGCTCGGCGACGAGATGATCGACGAGGCGTCGCGCAAGATGGCGCTGGTGGTGGCGGCCAAGGGCCGCGCCGCAGGGCTCGCCCGGAAGAAGAGCTTCGAGCGGCCCTGAAGCGCGCCTAGAACTTCACGCCGATCGTGGTGAAGAACCAGAACGACGAGGTCAGCCAGAGGCCGATCAGCAGGGTGAAGACGAGCCCCCCGGCCACGGGCAGCACCCAGCCGGGCAGGCCGCGCTTGGGCAGCGACAACATCTTCGTGACGAACACGCCGTAGAAGAGGCAGCCGAAGATCGAGTGGAACATGACGCGCGGGTCGTCGTAGCGCGCGCCCACCGAGTAGAGGCAGTGGAAGGCGACCGGCACGGTGGCCAGGAACGCCAGGCGTCCCGACCAGCGGTGCACCGGTCCGGGCCAGGAACCCCGCACCGGGATCCTGCCCCAGATGGCGAACGCCGAGAACACCTGCACGATCGCCAGCAGCGCGGCGAGTGTGGTCAGCCAGACCTTCATGGCCAGCGGGCCGGAGAACCCGGCCAGGCCGTAGGCGAAACCGGTCGGGGGGTGCAGTTCGCCGTACACGCCGAGGGCGGCGGCGACCAGCCCGCCGGCGAAGACGGGGACGACGAGGAGGGCGACGGCGCCACGGTTCTGCGGGGCGACTTGGGTGTGAGACATCTCAGGCTCTCAAGCGTTCGGGGGGCGTCGGGATTCAGGAGGCCGGGGCCAGGAAGGAGTCGATGAACTGGTCGGGGTCCTGGGGGGTGAGGGGGATGCCGTACCACTCCTGGACGCCGCCGTCGAAGGCCGCCGCGGCCTCGCCGGAGTTCTCGCCGAGCATGATGCGGCCGACCGACTGGCCGTTGGGCAGCTTGATCCAGCCGCCGACGACGCGGGCGCCGCGGACCTGGGCGGTGGCGCGGTAGAGACCCGAGGGCTTCTTCACCGTGGCGGCGGAGAAGCGCCAGCTCTTGTCCTTGTACTCGATGCGGCCCTGCGCCTTGCCGCCGCGCAGGGCGGCGGTGACCAGGGTGTCCTTGCCTTCGAGGGTGACCGTGTTGTCCGCGGCGGTGCCCCTCAGCCACGCCTCGATCTTGCCGTCGCAGAAGTAGCCGACGACCTTGCCGTTCCTGATCGAGATGGCGATCAGGCCGCCGTTCTGGTCGACGACGCCGGCGTAGTCGGCCTTCTTCGGGGTGGGGTCCTCCTCCGGTTCGGGGGCGGCCACCTCTTCGGGTTCCTGGGTCGCGTCGGGGGTGGCCTCCTCGGTCACCCCGGGCGTGGCGAGCGGGTCGGCCCCGGCCGCCGCCGGGACGGCCGAGGTCTCCTGGATCTGGGGTGAGGCGGTCGCGCTGGCCACCGTCAGGCCCGCGGTCATCACCACTCCGACGGCCAATGTGTAAATGGGTCCTAGCCGGCTCATGTTCCGTCTCTCCTGGGTTTGTTTACTGCCCCAGAGTGAATCGCGGCGGGGCGCGTCTGTCTGTGGACTAATGCGCACTCGTCTGGGATGAGAATGGGGGCGTGATCCAGCAGCCATCGCTCACGTCGTGGATCGTCCCGCCGCCTCCGGGTTCGCGGTACGACCAGCTCGCGCGCACCCCGGTGCACCGCTGGTGGCGGCCTCCGCTCGGGACTCTGCTGATCGTGGTCGTCTACGTCGCCCTGACGGCGGCGATGGGCCTGGCCGCGGTGCTCCTGGCCGTGGCCGGAGGCCTGCCGACGGCGACGTCCCCGGGCCGGATCCTGTTCGAGAACCCCGTGCTCGACCTCGCCTTCCAGCTCGTGGCGATCGCGATCATGATCCCCATCGTGCTGGGGGCGGCCTGGCTGGTGCAGCGGCGCCCGCCCGGCACCCTTTCCTCGGTCGCGGGACGGCTGCGATGGCGGTGGCTCCTGCGATGCGTTCCATTGGCTGTCCTCGCGGTGGTGCTGGGGGAGGCGGCCCAGAGCCTGACCCTGCTGGCGACGGGGGTCTCTCCGGGATACGGCTGGGCGGGCTGGTCGAATCTGCTCGTGCCGCTGGTGGTGATCCTTGTCCTCGTGCCCGTGCAGGCGGCTGCAGAGGAGTACGCGTTCCGGGGCTGGGTGGTTCAGGCTTTCGGCGCCTATTTGCGCAATCCCTGGTGGGGGATCGTCATCTCGGCGGCCGTCTTCGCGGCCTTCCACGGCTACACCGACTTCGGGATCGCCTATACGTTCGGGTTCGGCGTGCTGATGGGGTGGGTGTCGGTACGCACCGGCGGGCTTGAGGCGGCCATCGCGCTGCACGCGGTGAACAACGTGGGGGCGTTCGGGATCGCGGCGGTGGCGGGGGAACTCGGCTCGGCGCTGGAGCAGGGTTCGCTGCCCTGGCAGACCCTGGTGGGAACGATCGTGCAATTTGGCGTTTTTGGGGTTGGTGTCGTGGTTCTTGCTCGTAAGTCGGGAATTTCGGTGGAGGGCGGATAAATCTCACTAGAGAGGAGGTGATCGTGGGTTGCGGGAGGGGTATCAGAGGGATTACGTCCCTCCCAGACATATGTGGAACGGTCCTGATAGAGGAGGTAAGTGGCCGTGCCCCCCGAAGACGAGGAGCAGCCGGATGTGCCCCCGAAGCTCCATCACTCGCCACCGGGCCCTGCCACGACCCCTGAGGAGAGTCCCCGCCCGCGCACCTCACCCTGGGCCCTGCCCCCCTTCGCCGCTCCGACGCCCGAAGACCCTCCGGTACGCGGCCGCCGCCCCTACGACGCCGCGGCCGACCTCGACGAGCCGGAGCCCCGGCCGGGCGACCTGGAGACGACCCAGCCCCGGCGCGCGATCGGCTCGTTACCCTTCGAGGCCCTGGGCGAACGCCGCCACGGCCCGATCGGCCCTCGACCGGGCGAACCCCAGGACCAGGTGATCTGGCCCCTCGGCAAATCCCCGTTACCCCCGCCGCCGGCGCCCTCGGGCGAGGGCGACTCCGCCGGACCGGAGGGGCCCTTGCCTGGCCCCGAGCGGCCACGAGAGGTCGCGGCGGTCGAAGGGCTCGGCAGTTCGCGGGGTGCCGACCCTTATGCCGAGACCGGTCGATCGCTGGGCGCGGCGAGTGACGCGGGGTCCCGTGGCGCTCGGGAGGGGGCACTGCCGCCCGGTGTCGAGCCCATGTATCCCGTCGACCCCGCCCTCCGGAGCGAAGAGGCGACGCCCGAGGGCATCTATCCGCCCGACCCTTCCTTGCGGCAGAACCGCCCCTCTGATTTTCCGCCCCGGCATCACCGGCCCTACTCGACCCCGCAGCGGCCCGACGACGACGAGAGGTCCGAGCGCAGGGAGTATCCCGACAAGCTGGTCGCCTCCGGGCCGCCGCGTGAGCACGGCATCCGGGTCCGGCCCGCCATCGCCGCGGAGCCCGAGTTCGTCCCCGAGCCCGAGTTCGGGCCGGGGCGGCGGGAGAAGGACGTACCGGCGGCGGTTCCGGCTGTTCGGCAGGCCTCGCCCGAGCGGATCGGGAAGCCGCCCGGGGGCCGGCCGTTGCGGCCCGACGTGCTGGCCACGCTGGGGCCGCCGCGGGGCGGGAAGCACGGGCGGCGCGGGGTCCGGGCGCAGCGCAGGCGGCCGAGGATCGGATTGCCGCTGCTGGTCGTCGTGGCGGTCATCACGGCCGCGGCGTTCGGGCTGTTCGTGGTGCGGTGGGCCACGGCCCCGGCCACGTCGGGGATCCGGCTGGCGGTCGGCGACGGGCAGTCGGGGGACTCGGCGTTCCAGGCCCCGGGGCTGCCCGGCAACGGGTCGCGGCAGGTGCTGACCTCGGTCGCCTCGTCGGGGTCGACGATCGTGGCGGTCGGCACCGACACCACCGGCGCCATCGCGCGGCCCCTCTTCATCGTCTCGGCCAACGACGGCAAGGACTGGACGCTCGGCGAGGTCAACGGGCCGCCCGGCTACGAGGCCGCGCCGGGATCGCCCGGCCGGGTCGTCGGGAGCGGCGGGAAGTGGCTGGCGGTCAGCACCGACCCCGCCGGGCCCGAGGGCCGGGGCATGTGGACGTCGGCCGACGGCCGGTCGTGGGCGGCGGTCGATCCGGCCCGGCTCGGGATGTTCCTCGAATCCGACCGGGTGACCGACCTGGCCCGGACCGCCACCGGCTTCGTCGCCGTCGGCAGCACCGTCCAGGCCGACGGCACGCCGGGCGCGGTCGCCTGGACCTCCGCCGACGGTCAGGCGTGGACGCGGGTGGAGACCCCCAGGATCGGCACCCCCGACATGATCCGCACCGTCAAGGCCGTCGTGGCCAAGGGAGACCGGGTCGTCGCCCTGGCCGAACCCGGGTCCGGCACCGCCACGGTGATCCTCCGCTCCGACGACGGGGGGCGGTCGTGGCTGCGTACGGCGACGGCGCTGCCCGACATCAGGCCCGAGACGGGCGCGCTGGCGGCGTCGGGCGACGGCTTCGTGCTGGTGCCGACCGGGCAGCGGTTCCCCGGTCCGGGTGTACGGGTCCACTGCTCGCCCGAAGGCCAGAACTGGACCGCGTGCGGGACGATCGGGCCCCTCAGCCCGGCGGGTAGCGGCGTGCGCGGGTTGTCGGCCTCGGGAGCGGGCCTGGCCGCCGTCGTGGAGTCGGCGTGGGAGGAGTACGCCCTCTTCACCAGCGACGACGGCCGCGACTGGCGCAAACGGGCCGACCTCGGCGTCATCCCGGGCACGCTGCGGGGGCTGACCATCACCGACAGCGGACGCCTGGTCGCCGGTGGCGACAAACGCGGGGCCGGTGACGTGGAGAACCTGCCCGTCCTGATGACGGCCGAGAAGGGCAAGGCCGCCCGCGCCGTGCCGCTGGAGAGCGTGCCCGGCCTGAACCGGCTGGCGCGCCACACCTCGGGCGTGCTGGCGGCCGGGGGCGCGTTCGTGGCGGTCGGCTCGGCCAACGGCGACGCGGGCATCTGGACCAGCGGGAACAACGGGGCCAACTGGCGGGCGATCAACTCCCAGTGGCTCGGCGGGTCCGGCCGGCAGGCGCTCTCGGACGTCGCCTACGGTCCCAAGGGCTGGCTCGCCGTCGGCAGCACGATGGCCGACCTGCTGGTGACCAAGCCGCTGCTGGTGGTGTCGTCCGACGGCAAGGGGTGGCGGCCGGGGCCGGAGATGTCCGCGCCCGAGGGCCACTACTACCTGGCGCCCCAGACGGTCGCCGCCGGGCCCAAGGGCTACGTGCTGGCCGGGGAGGACCAGACCGGCGCCGGGATCGGCCCCGCGCTCTGGTTCACCGCCGACCTGAAGAAGTTCACCCGCGTGGGCGAACTGCCCGCCGGGGCCGCCGAGGTGCGCATCCACGACGTGGCCGCGACCGACGACGGTTTCGTGGCCATCGGCGGGACCGGCCGGTCAGAACGGGAGAACGGGGTCGTCTGGGTCTCCGCCGACGGGCTGAAGTGGGAGGCCAGGAACCGGGTGCTGCCCGACGACGCACAGTCGGCCGGGCTGCGCCACATCGTCGCGCGCGACGGAAGGCTGATCGCGACCGGGACCGCCCTGACCGACGACGGCACCCGGCCGTTCTCCGCCGTGAGCGGCGACGGCGGCGAGAACTGGGAGTTCGCCTGGTTGCCCGCCGAGGCGCCGGCCGTGGTCCTCGACCTGACGGCGAGCGAGCGCGGCATCGTCGCCGTGGGCGCTCACGGGACCGGCAGCGAGGTCGACAGTTCGGTGTGGGCGTCGGAGGACGGCCTGGTGTGGGTCCGGCACGGGCTCGTGGAAGACGGGCTCGGCGGGGCGGGTGCGCAGTGGCTGGAGGCGGTGACGATCTCGGGCCAGCGCGTCATCGCGGTGGGCCGCTCGACGACGAGCACGACCGACAACATCACGATCTGGCGCAGCACCCTGTCGTCGGGAGACGCGTAACGATCAGAGTTCGTCGAGGAAGTCGAGGAGGCCCTTCGTCAGCGGCAGGCGTACGAGATCGTCCGGGGTTGCCCACACGGCCGCCGCCGCGTCGTCGCCCGGCCTGAGGTCGCCGCCGACCACGTGGGCGTAGTAGTCGAAGATCTCGTAGAAGCCGATCACGAGCATCCCGGCCAGCGCGCCCACCTGGATCTCCAGGCCGGTCTCCTCGCGGATCTCGCGACGCAGGGCCTCGTCGTCGGTCTCGCCCTCCTCGACGCGGCCGCCGGGCAGGGACCACAGTCCCTCCGACGGGGGGTGGCCACGCTGGATGAGCAGGAGGCGACCCTCGGTGTCGCGGATGATTGCCCCAACACAGCGCATAACACCAAGATTACGGCTAAAAGCCCCGGGAGGCCTTGACGGGTCCCGGGCATCGGAGCACGGTGAGTAACTGTGAGAGCCGCGCCCACCTGTCCCCGGTGCTTCGGCCCGCTGAGCGAACCCAACCTCTGGTCGAGCGCCTGGCGGTGTCTCGTGCACGGCGAGGTGCTGCCACATCGCTCCCACCGGCCCGGCCCGGCCGCCGTCGAACTGATCAGGGGCTCGGCCGTGCCCGCCTGGGTGCCGTGGCCCCTGCCCGCCGGGTGGCTGGTGACCGGGTTCGCCGAGGCGGGTGACCGGGCCGCCGTGGTCGCCGTCTCGGGGCCGTCGCTCAGTTACGGGCCCGCCGACGTACTGATCGTCTCGGAGGAGCCGGGGGTCGGCCTCGGGTCGGCGTACGCCGGACTGCCGGGCCCCGACCCCGGTGACGTCGTCACGGGCGTTCCCCTCACCAAGATCGAGGTCGACGGGCACTCGATACCGCTCTGGGTGGTGACCGACGGCGTGCCGGGAGACCGGGCCGTCTATGTCGGCGAGGCCGCCGGGCGCTGGCTCTGGATGGTCGCCTGGCCCGCCGAGGCCGGAAATCTGATCACCCTGATGCAGCTCGCGCTCGCCGATCTCCGCGATCTCGAGTGGGACGTGCCGTTCGGGGCGTTCTCTCCACGTCTGGCGGGGGAAGGCGCGGCGGGAACGGGCTAGAGTGCTGTTCGTGACAGCGCGTATCGAGCGAGTGGTGACCTCGGGGGTCGTCGAGATCGACGACGTCGAGCACAAGGTTGAGAACAACACCTGGATCGTGGGAGACGACGACGAGGTCATCGTCATCGACCCCGCGCGCGACGCGGAGAAGATCCTGGAGAAGGTGGGCGAGCGGCAGGTCCTCGCCGTCATCTGCACCCACGGGCTGCCCGACCACGTCGGCGGCGCCATCGAGGTGGCCGCCCGCGACGAGGCCGTGATCGCCCTCGGCCCCAAAGACAAGCGCCTGTGGCGGCAGACCTGGGAAGACACCTGGCCCGACATCGAGATGGAGGACGAGGGCTTGTTCGCCGTCGCCGACACCGAGCTCGAGGTCATGAACACCCCGGGCGTGACGGCGGGCGGCGTGTCGCTCCTGGCCGAGTCGCTGGGCGTCGTCTTCACCGGCAAGACCCTGCTGGCCGACGGCCCGGGCAAGCTCGGCGGCGAATACCCGGCCCTGGCCGACCAGCTCACCTCGATCGGCGAGCGGCTCTTCACCCTCTCGGGCGAGACCCGGGTCCTGCCCGCCCACGGCGAGGAGACCACGATCGGCGACCTGGAGCCCCTGTTCGACCGGTGGCTCTCCGGTTCGCTGACCGCCGCCCCCGAGGAGCAGCAGGAGAGCCCGCTGACCGACGGCACCCGCGTGTCGGGCATCCGCCTCAACGCCGACGACGACTGAGCGCGGTGGAGCAGCTCCCCCTGGAAGGAATGCCGCGGCGGCTCTTCTCGTGCACGCCGTCGCGGCTCAACTCCTGGCTCGACTGCCGCCGGCGTTACCGGTTCACCTACCTCGACCGTCCCGCGCCCCAGAAGGGCCCGCCGTGGGCGCACAACAGCGTGGGCGCGTCGGTCCACAACGCCCTGGCGGCCTGGTGGCGGGAGCCTTACGAGCGCCGCACCCCGCTGTCGGCGGCGATCCTGGTCTCCAACGGCTGGATCACCGAGGGCTTCCGCGACTCGGAACAGTCGCTGAGATGGCGCGACCGGGCCCGCGAGATGGTCTCCGGCTACGCCGCCACGCTCGACCCCTCCGCCGAGCCGGTCGGCGTGGAGCGCACCGTCGCGACCCGCACGTCGGTGATGGCCCTGTCGGGCCGCATCGACCGCCTCGACCGCCGCGGCGACGAACTGGTGGTGGTCGACTACAAGACCGGCCGCAGGCCGCTGACCAGCGACGACGCACGCGGCTCCCTGGCCCTGGCGGTCTACGCCGTGGCGGCGGCCCGGGTGTTACGACGGCCCTGTCACCGCGTGGAGCTGCACCACCTGCCGACCGGCGAGGTCGTCGAGTGGGAGCACACCGACGAGTCCCTGGCCCGCCACCTGTCCCGGGCCGACCAGATCGCGGCCGAGGCCCAGGAGGCCGACGAGGCCTACCGCGCGGGCGAGGCCACAGACGAGACGTTCGCGCCGTCGCCCGGCGTGTTGTGCTCGTGGTGCGACTTCCGCAGACACTGCCCCGAGGGCCAGGCGGCCGCCCCCGACAAGGAACCGTGGGACGGCCTGGCGCCCATCTAGGCGTCGCCGGACGGAGCCGTGCTCGATACATGGTTCGTGGTGATCGGCCCTGTCAGCGGGCCAGCATGGTGCTCTCGGCCGCGTTCCAGAAACGGGTGAGCGCGGCCGCCGTCGTCTCCGGGGCCTCCACGGCCGGTGAATGGGCCGCCCCCGGCACCACGACGCACTCGCAGTCGAGCCGGTCGGCCATCTCGGCCTGCAGCCTCGGCGGCCAGCCGTCGTCGTGCTCCCCATAGAGGACCAGCATCGACAGGCCCGTCTCGGCCAGTTCGTCGACGCGGTCGTCGGCGTCGAGGACCGCCCTGCCCATGCATTCGAGGCCGACCAGCGAGTTGGCGAACAACCGGCGGCGCAGGAAGGCCACGATCTCCTCGGGAACGCCGGCGCGCAGGGCGTCGGGCTCCATCTTCTCGGTCCACATGGCTTCGAGGCCGAGGTGGGGCATCTTCTCCAGCATGCGCCGGCCGGCCAGCTCGCGGGCGCCCACCATCCCGGCCGGGCCGGAGCTCATGAGCGTGTAGGACGCCAGTTTGCCGGTGCCGTCGAGCACGGTCTCGCGGGTGACCAGACCACCGAACGAGTGGCCCAGCAGGTGGACGGGCTCTCCGCCGCCCACGACGGCCACCAGGGAGTCGACGTCGTGGCCCAGGGCCGCGCGGGTGTAGGCGGCGGGGTCGTCGGGGCCCGGTGTCTCGTATTGGCCGCGCAGGTCGACGGCCACTACACGGCGGCCCGCCTGGGCCAGGGTCTGCAGCACCGAGAGGAAGTCTTCCTTGCTGCCCGTGTAGCCGGGCACCAGCAGGGCCGGCCACCGGTCGGGCAGGCCGCTGCCGGGCAGGGCCTCCAGGGCGGCGAACACCCCTTCAGGGGTTTCGATCCGCTTGGGGCTCACCCCGGGTGGCAGGTCCAGGAATCTCGGCGTACTCACGTGAAGCCACGATACTGAAACCCGCAGGGCGCCGCAGATGAGCGGAGCCCTGCGGTGTTCGAGCTAGTTCCGGCGCGGGCGCGGGCGGTTGCCGCCGGAGCCGGACTGACGGCCGTTGCCGCGCTGGGCCTTGCGCTCGGTGGCTGCCGAGGGCGCGGGCAGGTCGTCTTCGGTGGCCAGGTCGGGCGAACGGAAGACGATCGCGAACGGGCTGGCCGGGATGATCTTCTCGGGTTCGGCCGGCCGGGTGGTCTCCATGGGAGTCACCTCCACCTCTTCCTCAACTTCGTGAATCTCATCGTGGATCTCATCGTGGATCGGATCGAGGATGTCGCCCTCGAAGGGGGCGACCGCCTCGGGAACCTCGACGACGTCGACGACTTCGGCGACGGTCTCGGTGACGGTTTCAGTGACGGTTTCGGCGACCTCGTCGGACGCGTGGCCGCCCCGGGTGCGACGGCGGTTGCGGGCCGGGCGCTCTCTGCGCTCGTCCTTCTCCCTGTCGCGGTCCCTGTCTCGGTCCCTGTCTCGGTCCCGGTCGCGGTCTCTGTCGCGATCACGGTCTTTGTCGCGGCGGCTGCGGGTGCGGCCGGTCTCGCCGAGGTCTTCGATCTCCTCGGCGTCGAGGCCGGCCCGCGAGCGGTTGGCGCGCGGCAGCACGCCCTTGGTGCCCGGCGGGATGCGCAGCTCTTCGAGCAGGTGGGGCGAGCTGGAGTAGGACTCGGCCGGCTCGGGGTTGCCGAGGCCCAGCGCGTTGTTGATGACCTTCCAGCGGGTCATCTCGGTCCACTCCATGAACGTCACCGCGACGCCGGTGCGACCGGCCCGGCCGGTCCGGCCGATGCGGTGGACGTAGGTCTTCTCGTCCTGCGGCAGGTCGTAGTTGACGACGTGGGTGACGTCGTCGATGTCGATGCCGCGGGCCGCCACGTCGGTGGCCACCAGCACGTCGATCTTGCCGTTGCGGAACGCCCGCAGGGCCTGCTCGCGCTGGCCCTGGCCGAGGTCGCCGTGGACGGCCGCCGCCGCGAACCCTCGGTCGCGCAACTGCTCGTGGACCATGTCGCAGGCCCGCTTGGTCTCGCAGAAGACCATCGTGAGACCCCGTCCCTCCGCCTGCAGCAGCCGGGCCAGGATCTCGATCTTGTCCATCCGGTGGGTGCGGTAGACGTACTGGGTGACCTGCGAGGGGGCGTCGTTCTCCGCCTCGGTGGTCTCCGCGCGCACGTGGATGGGACGGGTCAGGTAACGCCGCGACAGCGCCACGATCTCGCCCGGCATGGTGGCCGAGAAGAGCATGGTCTGCCGCTGCTCCGGCACCAGCTTGATGATGCGCTCGATGTCGGGCAGGAAGCCCAGGTCGAGCATCCGGTCGGCCTCGTCGAGCACCATCATGGTGATCTGGCTGAGGTCGAGGTGCTTCTGCTTGATCAGGTCGAGCATCCGGCCCGGGGTGCCGACGATGACGTCGACGCCGCTCTTGAGCGCCTCGACCTGCGGCTCGTAGGCGCGCCCGCCGTAGACGGTCAGGATGCGGGAGCCGAGCTTCCCGGCGGCCAGGACGAGGTCTTCGGTCACCTGGAGGGCCAGCTCACGGGTCGGGACCAGAACGAGGCCCCGGGGCTTCTTGCGGTTCTTGCGTGGCTTCCCGACGGACTGGAGCATCGCGACGCCGAAGGCGTAGGTCTTGCCGGTGCCGGTGCGGGCCTGGCCGATGACATCCTGGCCGGACAGCGCGAGGGGGAGAGCCATCTCCTGAATTGGGAAGGGTGAGACGATGCCCTCGGTCTCCAGGGCATCGGCGATCTCTGGGATGACACCCAGGTCTCGGAACGTCGTAATCGTCGCCTGCCTCAGTCGTGTGGCGAAGGCGGTTTCGTGACCAAACGGGCTCGCGTGCCGGGTCCTTACGAAAGGCGCCTTCGACGTCGTACGCGACCGCGCGCAGCCAAACTCTCTGGGGGTTACCGGGAACAGATACCCCGGATCAACACAGTGCGGTCGCACTTCTCACCGAGCAGTCTACTCGATACCACAGCTGCTCACCGATTTGCGGCGTGTTTCGCATGTTTCTGCGCGAGACCCTGGCCCTACCCTGCTGCCATGACCATTTCCCGGCCCGGTGTCGTCGACCTTCTGGGTGTGCTCGCCTACGCCGAGCTCACCGCGTTCCTCCGGATGGCGCAGGACGCCTCCGTGCTGGCCCCCTCGCTGACCGACAGGGCGGCGCTCGGCGACGTGGCGGCCACCGAATACGGCCACTTCCGGCTGGTCCGCGACCGGATCGCCGACCTCGGATCCGACCCCGAGGAGGCGATGGCCCCCTTCGCCGACGCCCTCGACGCCTGGCACGAGCAGACCCAGCCGGGAGACTGGTACGAGGCCCTGGTGAAGGCTTACGTGGGCACGGGGCTGGCCGGCGACTTCTACCGGGTGGCGGCGCGCAGGGTCGACGAGGAGACCCAGAAGCTGGTCGACCAGGCGCTGGCCGACGAGGCCCGCTCGGAACTGGTCGTCGAGCGCGTCAGGAAGGCCCTGGAGGACGATCCGCGCCTGGGCGGCCGGTTGGCCCTGTGGGCGCGGCGGCTGGTCGGCGAGGCGCTGAGCCAGGCCCACCGGGTCGCCACGGCCCGGCCGGAACTGGCCGCGCTGCTGGTCGACGGCGACGACCTGGCCGCCATCGGACGGATGTTCGCCCAGCTGACAGAGGAGCACGGCAAGCGGATGTCGGCGCTCGGGCTCACCCCCGGAGGCTGAATCAGGCGTCCCAGAGTAATGATCGAGAGGCGTGAAGGCGCCATGGGGTTGTACCGTGCGAGTTATGAGGGCCTCGCGCCGCTACGGCAGTTCCTTGACAAGATGTGGACCGAACCGATGGGCCTCCCGCGCCGTGTTGCGCAGGGCGAGCTCAGGATGCCCGACCATCAGCAGACGCAGGGACGACGCACACATCCCACGCAGACGTCCGCCGGGCTGTATCCACGGTCCCCGTTAGAGAAGCCAATGGGCGCCGCCGTCCAAAAGCGGCGCCCGATGGCGTTTTATCTAGAGAGTGCCGCCGAACCCGACCGAACGGCTGGCCCCCTCGCCGATCTCGATGAAGCCGAGCGCCGCGACGGGCACGATCACCCGGTTTCCCTTGACGTCGGTGATGGAGAAGACGCCGCGGTCGGCCGCGAGCGCGTTGCGGATCTCCGTCTCGATCTCCTCGACGGTGAGGTCGGTCTCGACGACGAGTTCACGGTGCACCGACTGCACGCCGATCTTGATTTCCATCTGGGCCCCTTTCGAGAGGGTTCCATCGTGGCCCCGGAAATCGCTCCGGCAGAGCGCTGATCGCGGCGGGCGTAACCAGGGGGCGTCTAGGTCGTGCGCGGGAATCCGCCGATGCCGCGCCAGGCCAGACGGGCGATGAGCCCGGCCGCGGCGTCTTTCGGGATCGCGCCGCCGCTGGTCAGCCAGTAGCGGGCGCTCACCTCGGCCATGCCGACGAGTCCGACGCCGAGCAGGTGGGCGTCTTCGCTGGAGCAGCCGGTGTCCTCCTGGATCACCTCGGCGATCGCGTCGGCGCTCTGCCGCAGCGAGCGCTCCATGCGTTCGCGCACGGCCGCGACGTTGCGCAGGTCGCTCTCGAAGACCAGCCGGAAGGCCTCGCCCTGGCTGGAGACGAAGTCGAAGAACGCCCCGATGGCGGCCTGGACACGCTGCTTGTTGTCGGTCGTGGAGGCCAGCGCCTCCTTGCAGCGCGACACCATGTCGTCGACGTGGACGTCGAGCAGTGCCAGGTAGAGCTCAAGCTTGCCCGGGAAGTGCTGGTAGAGCACGGGTTTGCTGACACCGGCCCGTTCGGCGATCTCGTCCATGGCGGCCGCGTGGTAGCCGTTCTCCACGAAGACCTCTTGGGCGGCGCTGAGCAGCTGGCGACGGCGGGCGAGCCGGGGCAGCCGGGTGCCCCGGGGCTTGGCGTCCGGGGTTGCGGTCACGGCCTCTCCTTGCACGCGGGCTTGTTCGAGCAGGTTCCCGGCGCGAGCCACGGCCGGCCTTCGGCCGTCCGCGTCTCGCTTTCGGCGGCCCCCATCCTACGGCTGGGCCACCAGGTCAGCGATAGTCGTCCTCGTCGTCGGCATATGTCCGGTTCTGGTCGGCGGTGTCCGCCGGGTCGGCCTCCAGGGGCAGATCCTCCGGCCAGGGGCTCTCTTCGGGCTCGTCGTCGAGGGGGCGGTTCTGCTCGGCGACGTCGGCCTCGGGCGCGTCGGGTGTCTGCGGCAGATTGCCGGCGCGGGCCACGGCCGGCCTTCGGTCGTCGGCGTCTCGCTCTTCGCTTGTCTCGGACATGGCGTCCTCCTCTCGGCCCACACTACGGGAACAGGTCTCCGCACGCCTCGACCCGGGCCAGCACGTCGGACGTGGTGAACCTGAGCTGGTCGGGGTGGTCGCATTCGGCTACTTCCGCCCAGGTCAGTGGGGTGGAGACGGTCGGCTGGGGGTTGGCGCGCATGGAGTAGACGGCGACGGTGGTCTTGGCGGGGTTGTTCTGGCTCCAGTCGATGAACACCTTCCCCGGGCGTTCCCGCTTAGCCATCACGGCGGTGACGAAGTCGTGCCGGCGGGCGAGCCGCTCGGCGACCGCCTTCGCGAACTGCGAGGTGTTGACCTCGGAGGTCCACGGCACGTGGAGCTGCATGCCCTTGTTGCCGCTCGTCTTGGCGAAGCAGTCGAGTCCCTCGTCGGCCAGGGTGTCGCGCAGCAGCAGCGCCACCTCGCAGCACTCGACGATCGTCGCCGGGGCCCCCGGGTCGAGGTCGAAGACCAGCAGGTCGGGGGGCAGCGGGTCGCCGTCGCCCGACACCCGCCACATGGGCACGTGCAGTTCCAGGGCGGCCAGGTTGGCGTAGTAGACCAGCGTGGGCAGGTCGTCGACGATCGCGAAGTCGATGGTCTCGCGGTCTTTGGTGCTGCCGGGGACGGGCAGGCGTACCCGGCGGACCCATGAGGGAGTGTGGGCGGGCGCGTTCTTCTCGAAGAAGAAGGCCCCGCCGACGCCGTTCGGGTAGCGCTTCACGGTCAGCGGGCGCCCGCGCAGGTGGGGGAGCAGGACCGGCGCGATGCGGGTGTAGTAGTCGATCACCTCGGCCTTGGTGAACCCGGCCTCGGGGTAGAGCGTCTTGCCGAGGTTGCTCAGCACCAGGTCACGTCCCTCGACCTGGACGGGGACCTTCTTCACAGCCGTACCTCCGCCGGGATCTTGTCCGGCCGCAGGCCGCGCCAGGAGGGGGCGCGCAGGCGGCCCTCGGCGGTCTGGTTGGCGTAGGTGACCTCGCCGACGAGCTCCGGGCGCACCCAGTGCGCGCCTCTGGCGATCTCCCTGGGCAGTTCTCTTGTGTACGCGCCGCGCGTGATCTCCAGCGGCGCGAGCAGCGCGAAGAGTTCGTCGAGGGCGGCGTCGCTGAACCCCGTGCCGACATGACCCAGGAAGACCAGGCCGTCGGCCCCGAAGGCGCCCATGAGCAGCGACCCGATCCCGCCCGACCGCCGCCCCCGGCCCGGCCGCCACCCGCCGATGACGACCTCCCGTTCGCGGATGTTCTTCACCTTGACCCACCAGGGTGACCGGGTGCCCGGCCGGTAACGCGAGTCGACGTGCTTGGCCACCACGCCTTCGAGCCCCTGCTCCCGGGTGGCGGCCACGACGTCGGGGTGGCAGGGGAAGGTGGGCGCGACCGCGATCCCGAGCGACTCCAGCCGTGCCCGCCGCTCGTGGTAGGGCCGGTCGAGCAGCGCCTCGCCGTCGAGGGCGAGCAGGTCGAAGGGCATGTACGTCACCGGCACCACCCGCAGCAGCCCATGGGCGCCCGGGTCGCCGACGTGCATGCGCCGCTGGATCAGTTCGAACGACGGCTTCCCGTCGTGGCCGAACGCGACGACCTCTCCGTCGAGCACCACCGAGTGGCCGGGCACCTCCAGGCGGCCGACCTCGGGATAACGCCCGGTGACGTCGACGCCCTTGCGGCCGAACAGCCGCGGCGAACCCTCCAGGTAGGCGATCACCCGGATGCCGTCCCACTTGACCTCGACCACGTAACGGGAGCCGTCCGACGGCAGCGGGCCGGGTACGGCGAGCATCGGTTCGACCGGGTATGGCAGTGCCACAGGGGGTATGTGCCCATTAGGTAAGTCATCCGAATCCCGGCATGGCGATATTCGAACACAGAGACGAGAATGTGGCTATGCGCAGCATCTGGAAAGGCGCCATCTCGTTCGGCCTGGTGACGATCCCCGTGAAGCTCTACTCGGCGACCGAGCAGAAGGACGTCTCCTTCCACCAGGTGCACCGGGAAGACGGCGGCCGCATCCGATACAAGCGCGTGTGCACCGTCGACGGGGAAGAGGTCGCCTACGCCGACATCGCCAAGGGCTACGAACTGCCCACCGGCGACATGGTGGTGCTGACCGACGACGACTTCGCCGACCTGCCGCTGTCGAGTTCCCGCCGCATCGACGTCCTCCAGTTCACCCCGGTGGAGCAGATCGACCCCATCTACTTCGCCAAGTCCTACTACCTGGAGCCCGACGCCCAGGGCGCGAAGCCCTATGTGCTGCTGCGCGACGCCCTGGAGCGGTCGGGTCAGGTCGCGATCGTGAAGGTCGCGCTGCGCCAGCGCGAGTCGCTGGCCACCCTGCGGGTGCGTGACGGGATCTTCGTCCTGGAGACGATGCTCTGGCCCGACGAGGTGCGCACCGCCGACTTCCCGTTCCTCGACGAGGACATCGACCTGCGCCCGCAGGAGCTCAAGATGGCCGAGTCGCTGATCGAGACGATGGTGGCCGACTTCGACCCGGGCGAGTACAAGGATGCGTACAGAGAGGCGCTCCAGGAGGTCATCGACGCCAAGGTGGCCGGGCGCGAGGTCGTGCCGGTCGAGGCGCCGGCCGAGGCGGGCCCCGCCGTCGACCTCATGGCCGCCCTTCGGGCCAGCGTCGACGCCGCGAAGCGCGAGCGCGAGGGCGCCCAGAAGAAGAAGGCGGAGCCCAAGAAGAAGGCCCGCAAGACCGCTTAGCGGCGCTCGTCGCGTCAGAGGTCGAGCTCGAACCTGTTGCCTCTCCTCAGGTAGGCGTCCTGGGTGTAGCCCACGCGGCCGTTGCCGACGCCGACGACCCGGCGCCATTTGCCGCCCTCGCCGAAGAGCCGGCAACTGCCGGTGATGAAGTCGCCGAGGTTGTAGAGGTCGTCAACGATCTTGCTGCTGACGTTGGGCTCCGTATGGACCGGGGCGGCCGCGTTGAACATGCTCTTGGCGCCCCTCATGAGCTGATAGGAGCAGGCCTCCGCGTGCGCGGGGGTGGCCGCCGCGGTCACGAGGGTGCCGGAGGCGAGGGCCGCCGCGACGGCGATACCAGTCAGACGGGTTATCATCATCACTCCCAGTAATCAATGTGGTGCTCTGGGTGATAACCCTGCGTGACCAAACGAAACGTGCCGCGATGACCGGAGTCATCGCGGCACGATCGTCGCCGGGATCTCAGAAGACCACTCAGGTCATTCCGTGATCAGGTCCTGCTAGTTGCGGTGCCAGCGGTACTGCTTGTGGAGGTGCCAGCCCTCCGTGAAGCCGGTACGCGGGCTCCAGCGGTGACGCTTGAAGTGCGACTTGACCTTGTGGAAGTGGTGGCCGCCGTGGAAGCCGTGGCCCCAGTTGCCGCCCCAGTCGCCGTCGCCGCCGCCGTCCCAGCCGCCGCCGTCGCCGTCCCAGCCGCCGTGGTGGCCGCGGACCGGGTGGCACTTACCGATGGTGTAGCCACCCGCGTGCAGGTAACCGACGATCCGGCTGTGGTGGTGCGGACGGTGGTGCACCCGGATGTAGTGACGGAACCGGCCGGCCGGGAAGGCGCCGTGGTGCAGCTTCGGGTCGGCGTGGTGCGAGCCGTGCCGCACCTTGAAGACGCAGGTGTGGTTGTGGAAGTGGTGGTGGCCGTGGTGGCCGTGGCCGTGGCCCCAGTCGTCACCCGACCACTCGTAGCCACCGTCGCCGGCGGCGGCGGGAGTCGCGAGGGCGAGGACGGCGCCGCCGCCGACGAGGGCGGCGGTAGCCAGGGTGCTGGCGAGCTTCTTGAGCTGCATCAATTACTCCTTGTGATTGGCTGGTGCCTGATCGTGTTATGTCCTCACTCAGCGTGACAAAACGGGCAGTATCCGGCCTTTGCGGTCACTTAGCGTAGTCATGGAGTACGATGGGGTGGATTGTCCGTAAACGGCGGGAGGACGTGACGTGACAAACCCGATTCCCCCGGAGATTCCGGGCCCGGTGCCCGACTGGCCGAGCGACCGGGCCGATCTTGGCGATCTGCGGCTGAATTACCGATCCACGCCTGACGGGCCCCGGGAAAAGGCCGTGATGATCCACGGCCTGGCGGGCTCGGCGACCAACTGGACCGACCTGTCCGACCTGCTCAAAGACCAGGTGCGCACGTTCGCGCCCGACCTGCCGGGCGCCGGGTGGTCACCCGAGCCCGAAGACCGCGACTACTCGGTGTCCGCCCACGCGCGGGCCATGGTGCGCTTCATCGAATGGGTGGGCGGGCCGGTCCACCTGTTCGGCAACTCGCTGGGCGGGGCGGTGTCCGTGCGGGTGGCCGCGTGGCGGCCCGATCTGGTGAAGTCCCTGACCCTGGTCTCGCCGGCGCTGCCCGACCTGCTGCCCCGGGTGGGCCCGGCGCGGGTGGCCCTGTCGGCGGTGCCCGGCGTGGCCGAGTTCGTGGTGCGGCGGATGTCGGTGGCCGTGCCGCCGGAGAAGCGCATCCAGGCGACCATCTCCATGTGTTACGGCGACCTCGACTGCGTGCACCCCGACCGGCTGGCCGCCGCGATCGAGGAGCTGCGCCGCCGCGACGACCTGCCCTACTCCGCCTCGGCCATGATCGGTTCGGCCCGGGGCATCGTGCGCGAGTACTTCCGGCCCGACCTCTGGCGTGAGGCGGCCCGGGTCGAGGCCCCCACCCTGGTCATCCACGGGCGCCGCGACCGCATCGTCGACGCGCGCATGGCCAGCCGCGCCTCCCGCGTCTTCCGGGACGTCCGCATCGTGACGCTGCCCTGGGCGGGTCACGTGGCCCAGATGGAGTCCCCTCAGATCGTCGCCCGCGAGGCCCGTGCGCTGATTCGGGAATGCGCGGACGCGCCGGTTAGGTTGTGATGTGGAGCGCGCCCCCGCGGGGGCGCGAGCCTTACCCTCGAACGCCCTGAAACGGGAGTGGAACTGTGTCGTTGCCACCGCTGGTCGAGCCGGCCCCCGAGCTCACCGTCGACGAGGTGCGCCGCTACTCGCGCCACCTGATCATCCCCGACGTCGGGATGACCGGGCAGAAGCGGCTGAAGAACGCCAAGGTCCTGTGTGTGGGCGCGGGCGGCCTCGGTTCCCCCGCCCTGATGTACCTCGCCGCGGCGGGTGTGGGCACGCTCGGCATCATCGACTTCGACGTGGTCGACGAGTCGAACCTGCAGCGCCAGATCATCCACGGCCAGTCCGACGTCGGCCGCCTCAAGGCCGAGTCGGCCGCGGCTACCGTGCGCGAGATCAACCCGCTCGTCAACGTGGTGATCCACAATGTGGCCCTCACCACCGACAACGTGATGGACATCTTCTCGGGCTACGACCTGATCGTCGACGGCACCGACAACTTCGCCACCCGCTACATGGTCAACGACGCGGCGGTGCTGCTCGGCAAGCCCTACGTGTGGGGCTCGATCTACCGCTTCGACGGCCAGGCCAGTGTCTTCTGGGCCGAGCACGGTCCCTGCTACCGCTGCCTCTACCCGGAGCCCCCGCCTCCCGGCATGGTGCCGTCCTGCGCCGAGGGCGGCGTGCTCGGTGTGCTCTGCGCCTCGATCGGCTCGATCCAGGTCAACGAGGCCATCAAGCTGCTGACCGGCATCGGCGACCCGCTGGTGGGCCGTCTGATGATCTACGACGCGCTTGAGATGAAGTACCGCGACGTCAAGGTCCGCAAAGACCCCGAGTGCGTGTTGTGCGGCAAGAACCCCACGGTCACCGCGCTGCTCGACGACTACGAGGCGTTCTGCGGCGTCGTCTCCGACGAGGCCCAGGCGGCCGCGCAGGGGTCGACGATCACCGCGCTCGAACTCAAGAAGTGGCAGGACGACGGCGAGAACATCTACCTCGTCGACGTGCGCGAGCCGGGTGAGTACGACATCGTCAACATCCCCGGCGCCACGCTGATCCCCAAGGGCGAGTTCCTCAACGGCTCGGCCCTGGAGAAGATGCCGCAGGACAAGAAGATCGTCCTGCACTGCAAGTCGGGCGCCCGTTCGGCCGAGGTGCTCGCGGTGCTGAAGAGCGCCGGGTTCGCCGACGCCGTCCACGTGGGTGGAGGCGTGCTGAGCTGGGTCAAGACGGTAGACCCGTCTCAGCCGACTTACTGATACGACCCATCTGGCCCGGTTACAGTCGGTCCGTGACGGAAAGACGCAGTTGGCCGGCGCTCGTCGTGGCGTCGGCCCTCACCGTGAGCTGCGCGGTCGTCGCGGGGGTGGGGGTCAGTTCGGCGATGACCGAGCTGACCCGTGGCCCCACCAAGCAGGAGCGCCGCGCCGCCGCGGCCGAGGAACTGGCCCGCCGCTGGCGCACCTGGCCGGCCGGCCGGATCTTCCCCGAACGGCTCGCCTACACCTCCGAGCAGGGTGGCCGTGAGGTGGCCCGCCGGGTCGGCATCGGCCCCGAGACCGACTGCGCGCGGGCCGTCGACGCCGCGCTCCGGGCCCCGATGGACGAGGCCGGGTGCCGCGGCCTCGTCCGCGCCACCTATCTCGACGCCGTCGAGGGCGTCGTGGTGACCATCGGGGTGGCCGCCTTCCGCGACGACACCGCCGTGATGGCCGCCACCACCGCGCTGCCCCGCGAACACCGCCCCTCGCCCGGCCTGCGGCCCCTGGCCTTCGCCAAGACCGCCACCGAGCGGTTCACCGCCGCCGGTCGCCAGTACGGCACCTATCACCGCGCCGGGCCCTATCTCGTGATGGTCACCGCCGGGCAGGCCGACGGCCGTCCCGCCAAGGCCCTGGACCGGCCGCTGACCTCGATGTTCACCTTCACCGACGAGTTGTCGGAGCAGATCGCCCGCGGCCTCGTCACGCCCGCGCGCGCGACCTGCGAATCGGAGGGCTTCCTGTGCTGATCCGGGCCCTCGCGGTGGCGCTCCCGCTGCTCTTCCTCGCCGTCCCGGCCTACGCCGACGGGGTCCGGGGCGGGCAGACCGGCACGCTCGGCATGATCGGCATCGACCAGGCCTGGCGCGAGACCAAGGGCGACGGCGTGCTGGTGGCGGTGCTCGACTCGGGCGTCGACCCGGGCCATCGCGACCTCGCGGGGTCGGTCCGGGTGGGCCGCGACTTCACCAAGGGCGCCAACCCGCCCGGCGTACGGCCCCAGCGGCTGCACGGCACCTACATGGCCTCCCTCATCGCCGGCCACGGCCACGGTCCCGGCGGCCGGGACGGCGTGGTCGGGGTCGCCCCGGAGGCCGAGATCCTGTCGGTCCGGGTGATCCTTGAGGACGACGAGCCGGGCTTCAAGACGTTCAACATGGACGAGCGCTACGAGGGCGTGATGGCCAGGGGCATCCGCCACGCCGTCGAAGAGGGCGCCGACGTGATCAACCTGTCGATCGCCAAGGGCGCCGCGACGGAGGACGATCGGGCCGCGGTGGCGTACGCGATCTCGAACAACGTGGTGCTGGTCGCGGCGGCCGGGAACGACGGCGCCGAGGACACCGGTGGCCACTACTCCTACCCGGCCTCGCTGCCCGGGGTGATCTCGGTCGCGGCGGTGACGGGAACGATGCGGCGGGCCTTCTTCTCCACCCGCAACGCCTCGGTGATGCTGGCCGCGCCGGGGGTCGACATCCTGGGGGCCGGGCCCGGCGACGAATACTGGGTCGGCCGGGGCACGTCGCAGGCGACGGCTCTGGTGTCGGGTGTGGCCGCTTTGATAAAAGCGAAATATCCGAAGATGTCACCCGCGCTGGTGGCCCAGGCGCTCGCCGGCTCCGCCGTCGCACCCAAAGGCGCCGGCTACAACACCGGCACCGGCTTCGGCGTGGTGAACGCCGGCCGCGCGCTGGCCGCCGCCGCCCGGCTCGCCGGGCATAGACCGACGGCCTCCGGGAAGGAGGCCCACAATCCCGACCGCCCCTTCTCCACCGCCTCCCCGCAGCCGATCGCCATGGTGCGGCGCGACCACCGGATGATCACCCTCTACGGCGCGGCCGGCGTCGCCGGGCTCATCGGGGCAGGTGGCAGCGTCGCCGTGATCGTCGTCTGCGCCCGCAGAGCGCGGCGCAGGGAGGCTTCACCAGAAATCGCCACCTAGGAGACCTCTACCGAATCGTTGGCGTATGGAGTCTTCGGCGTAACATTGAGGAATGTCGCCACAGCAGCCGCGAGCCCAGCGAACGCGGGTGCGCCCATGGCCGGCCACACGCGGGCGCGCGGCGGCGGTCCAGGCAGCCAACGAGCGGCGGGAGCTCGAGAAGGGCATCCGCCGCCGGGGCATCGTCACGAGCCTGCTGACGGCCGCGGTGCTGGTGGCGGCCGTCAACGCGGTGATCGCCGGGGTCGGCATCGTCCAGGAGACCCGCTCCCGGCCCCTGACCGGCCAGGAACGCGCCGACTACGTGAAAGAGGACGTCGCGCGGCGCTGGCACGACTGGCCGGCGTCCATGGTCTTCCCCGACGAGCTCGAATACGTCGGCCTGGCCCGCTCGCAGCAGTTCGCCCGCCGGGTCGGCATCGCGCCCGAGATCCCCTGTTGGGCGGGGGTCGACCGATCGGTCGCCTCGGTCTTCCGCGAGGTGTCGTGCCGGTCGCTGCTCCGGGCGACCTATGTCGACCAGTCGGGCGCCTTCGCGATCACCATCGGCGTGGCCGTCATGGCCGACGAGGAAGCCCGCACCTCCGCCGCCGCCAAGCTGCCGATCGACGACCGGGTCGGGGTGCGGCCGGTGGCCTTCCCCGGCACCGTGACCGACCTGTTCGGCGCGGCCCAGCGGCAGCGGTCGGGCTGGGTCGGGGTGGGGCCGTACATCGTCTTCTACACCGCCGGGTACACCGACGGGCGGACCCGTGACGCGATCCCGCAGGAGGAGCTGTTGCACAGCGAGCTGTGGCCGACCGCGCAGGCCCTCGGCGGCCGGGTGGCCCGGTCGCTGGGCGAGGAGCCCGAGGTGCCGCGCTGCACCCAGGGGAACGAATGCTGAGGGCGGCCGCCCTGGCGGTGGCCGCGCTGCTCACCGTCGCGGCGGCCCCGGCGCCCCTCGACGACCTCGGCGTCGACGCCGCCTGGGCCCAGACCAGGGGCGCCGGGGTGACGGTGGCGCTGCTCCACGACCGCGTCGGCGAACCGGCCGAGCTCAAGGGCCGCGTCGTCCAGGCCCCCGACATGACGGGAACGTTGTTCGAGGGCGACGAGATGCGCACCAACGACTACTCGACCGTCCTGGCCGGGCTGGTCGCCGGGAACGGCGCCGGCGGCGGCCGGCAGGGCACCGCGCCCGAGGCCACGGTGTTGTCGGTGCCGATCACCTCGATGCCCCTCGAAGGAGGGGTGGTCGACCCCGAGGGCGCGCAGGGCGCCCCGCTCGACAGCCCGATCGCCCGCGGCGTGCGCTATGCCGTCAACCACGGCGCCCAGGTGATCGTGGTCCCGATGGGCATCTTCGGCGTCGGCCGGGTCGAGCGCGACGCCGTCGCCTACGCCCTCCAGCGCGACGTGGTGATCGTCTCGGGGGCGGGCGACATCGGCCAGTGGCCCTCGTCCACCACCAACGGCACCTCCTACTGGCAGTTCCCGGCCGGGTTCCCCGGCGTGATCGGGGTGGCCGCCGTCGACGACGCGGGCGTGCGCGCCCCGGCCAGCTCCGACAACCTCTCGGTCCTGGTCGCCGCGCCGGGCGTCCGCATCCCGGCGGGCCAGGCGGGCGGCCGGCCGCTGGCGGTGAACGGCACCCAGGCGGCGAGTGCCCTCGTGGGCGGGGTGGCCGCCTTGATCCGGTCCAGATTCCCCCGGTTGCCCGCCGAACTGGTCGCCCGGTCGATGTCCGACTCGGCCGGGCCCCACCCCGGGAACGGCTACGACGACAAGGTCGGCTTCGGCGTGGTGAACGCGGGCAAGGCGCTGAACCGGGCCGGTGAGCTGGCGAAATACCAGGAGACCGTGCCGGTCGCCGGCGACGTCTACTTCGGCGGGGGGCCGAAGTCGGCCGGTCCGCAGCCGCCCGGCCCCGACCCGCTCCGGTTGTGGGTCTTCGGCGCGGGAGCCGTGCTGAGCCTGGCCGCCTTCGGCCTTCTCGCGGGACTGCTGGCCCGCAGAAGGAGATGACGACTTAGAGGGAAACTTGCCCTTTCTCATCACAACAAGGGGCAAAGGTTCGCTATCGTCGCGCCTCATGGGTTACGAGCTGCGCGTCGAGCGTGAATCAGCGCTCGCCTACGCCGAACTCGTCCGGGCGCTGTCGGGCCATTCCGACCTAGAGGTGCGCGGATCGGCCGAGGCGGGAGAGGTCGTCGCGCGGCACGGCGACGACGGCCACCGGGTGGCCGAGTGGTCGGGCCGGTTGTTCGGCTCGCCCGAATCCGACTGGCACCTCGCCCACCTGGCGCGCGTCGCCGAGCTGCTGGGCGGGCGACTGGTCGGTGAGGACGGCGAGGTCTACGGCGTCCGCGACGGAATTCTGGAACAGGGCGACATCGAGTTCGGCAAGCTGGAGGACCTCCTCTACGCCGGACCGACGAGCTGGAGCCAATGAACGAACACCCGCCGCCGTTCGCCGACCGGGTCCTCGACCTGGTCGACCGGATTCCGCCCGGGAAGGTCATGTCGTACGGCGACGTGGCCGAATATCTCGGTGAAGGCGGGCCCCGGCAGGTGGGGCGGGTGATGGCCACGTGGGGCGGAGCCGTCTCATGGTGGCGCGTGATCAGAACCGATGGGAGCCCGCCGCCGGGCTTGGAGGCCGAATGTCTCCGCAGGTGGCGTACGGAAGGAACACCGGTGAAAGGGGAACGCGCATTGATGCGTGAGGCACGATGGGACGGAATCCCCCTTTAACCGGCATTACCATTTCTGAAACACCGGTCATCCGAAGGGTGGTGCCCCCTTATGACACCCGCTCGCCAGGGCGATTCCGTCGCCGATCGACTGCGGGCTGTCCAGGAGCTCTATGACCGGGGCGAGCCACTCGACGCCCTGGTGGAGCTCATCCGCGCAGAGGGCCTGAGCGGCGCCGAACGTGCCCGGCTCGACGCCGAGGTGCTGGCCGGTTGCCTGGGCGCCCGGCTCGACGCCGCCGCCAAGCGCGGGCCCGCCCGCAGGGCCCAGGCCATCGAGGTGCTGCGCCCCTATCTGGCCACCGTCGACCCGAAGGTCAAGCGTGACCTGCCGGTCGGCCGCCGGGTGGCCTTCCACCTGGTGGAGACCTCCGACACCAAGGCGCTCGCCGACGGCGACGCGCTGGCCAAGCTGGCCGCCGCGGCCGCCGAGCCGTCCCGCCGCGTCCGCAAGGGCCTGCGCTGGTACGCCGACCTCCCCGTGGAGGTCCCCGACCAGTCGCTGCTGCGCCTGCGCCCCGCCGACATGGTGCCCGTCACCCAGATCGACGACATCACCTGGGAAGGCGGCAGACTCCGCATCACCGGCCACGCCTATCTGGCCGGTCTGTCGGTGCGGTCGCGGCGCTTCAACCGGGCGACGGTGGTCCTGCGCGGTCCGCGCTGGCTTCCGCCGGTCACCCTGAAGACCACCCGGGTCTTCCGGCCCGAGGCCACCCACGACGCCCGCGAGCCGGGCTGCAACTACGACTGGGCCGGTTTCCAGGCCGAGCTCAACCCGTTCTCGCTGCGCTGGCGGGCCGGTGTGCGGGCGCTGGTCCGCGGCGGCAAGCGCATGCTCAAGCGGCGGCACACCGTCCAGGACACCACGACCTGGCGGGCCGAGATCGTGATCTGGTCGCGGGCCGCCCGCGCCAAGGGCGTGCTGCGCGGCCCGTCGATCGGCCGGGTCGAGCGGCCCGCCGGGCGCCGGACCCGCGACCGCTGGTGGGTGCGGCCCGTCTGGACCTCCGACAAGGCGCTCCAGGTTGTGCTCCAGCCCACCCGGGCCGAGCTGACCGGCGTCAAGCTCGACGGCGAGCAGATCGAGCTGACCGGCTTCCTGCCGGGACGTCCCGTCAGCAAGGGCAAGGCCCGCGTCGGCGGCCACCGCATGCCGGCCGAGTTCACCCCCGCCGAGGGCGGCAGCGTCTTCTCGCTCTCGCTGAGCGTGCAGACCCTGCTGACCGCCGACGCGCGGCGGCTCTGGGTCGAGCCCAAGGGCGACCCGGCGGCCTCGGTGATGCTGGAGGGCACTCCGGAGACCCGGCTGCTGCTGGGCGACCGCGAGATCACCGTCCAGGGCGACCGGCGCGACCGCGTGGTCATCTCCGGCCACAAGGTGCTGCCCGTCATCAAGACGATGGCCTGGCATGACGGCGCGCTCAAGCTGCGGGGCGAATACCCGGCCGAGGCCGGCGAGCGCGACCTGGTGCTGCGGCACCGGGGCGGGCTGACCTACCGGGTGCCGTTGCGCCGCGAGGGCACCGCCTTCGAGGTGGAGTTCGCGCCCGGCGCGATGCCCCGCTTCGGCGACACCACCCCGCTGGTCGAGGGCACCTGGACCATGTCGGTCGCCCCGCCCGGCAAGTACGGCCCCGCGATGGTCCCCGTCCGGGTCGACCACGCCGCCCTCGACACCATCGACGAGGAGCAGCGCACGGCCGGCGGCCGGGTCTACCGGTTCGTGGCCACCCGCTACGACGTGCCCGTCCTGGTGGCGGCCGAGGAGCGGCCCGGCGACGAGCGCAGCGCGGCCGGGGTGTGGGCGCTCAGCCGCACCTTCTACCCGGCCGAGAAGGCCAAGCCGATCCGCCAGGCCACCGTCTACGCCTCCTTCGACGGCCGGTCCTACTCCGACAATCCGCGCGCCATCTACGAGGAGCGGGTGCGCCGGGGCGACGAGGGCGAGCACATCTGGGTCGTCCGCGACGGCGCCTTCGTGCCCCCGGGCTCGGCGGAGCTCGGTCTCGGCGAGGGCATCGTGCCGACGGTCGTTCGGGAGGGCAGCCGGGAGCACTACGAGGCCCTGGCCCGCGCCCGCTACATCGTGGCCAACCAGTTCCTGCCGCCGTGGTTCCGGGCCCGCGACGACCAGGTCTACGTCCAGACCTGGCACGGCACCCCGGTCAAGCACATCGGCCGCGACCTGCCCCACATGCGGCGCGAGCCGCGCCCGCCGGTGTACGCCCGGCAGACCACCGAGGTCCGTCAGTGGGACCTGCTGATCTCCCAGTCGCCGTGGGCGTCGGGTGTGCTGCGCAAGGCGTTCGGCTACGAGGGCGAGCTGCTGGAGTGCGGCAACCCGCGCAACGACGTGTTGTTCCACCGCGACGCGCTGGCCCCGGCCATCCGCCGCAGGCTGGGCATCCCGGAGGGGAAGCGGGTCGTCCTGTACGCGCCCACCTTCCGCGACTGGGACCGCCGCAACGCGGCCGTCAAGCTCGACCTGGCCGACGCGCAGCGGGCGCTGGGCGACGACCACGTGGTGCTGGTCCGCGGGCACATGATGCAGGCGTTCCCGCACGTCCAGTCGTTCGGCGGGTTCGCGATCGACGTCACGACCTACCCCGACATGGCCGATCTGCTGGTCATCGCCGACGTGCTGGTCACCGACTACTCCTCCTGCGTGTTCGACTTCGTCGCCACCGGGCGGCCGGTCGTGTTGTTCACGCCCGACATCGACAAGTACAAGAGCAACCGGGGCCTCTACCTCGACCTGGAGGCCCAGCGGCCCGGCCCGCGCCTGGCCAGCTCGGCCGAGGTGGTCGAGGTGCTGCGCACCATCGACTCGGTCTCGGTCCGGCTCGCCGACCGCCACGCGGCCTTCACCCGCACGTACGCCCCGCACGACTCCGGGAAGGCCACCGCCCGCCTGGTCGACCACGTCTTCACCGGATAACGTTAAAGAAACTTTCCTATTGCCGCCGTCACGTGATCCAATGAGGGTCGTGTGGCGGCGGCTTTCGTTGGGACTGGTGATACTGGTGACGTCGTGTGGTTCGGGGACTCCGGCGGAATCCCGGCAGCTCTCCCTCGTGCCCTACCCCGCCTCCGTGACCCGGCTGGAGGAGGGCTTCACCCTCGAACCCGGCGACACGGTCACCTCGGCCGAGACGGCCGTCGCCGCCCAGCTCGTCGGCGGGATCAGGGCCGACACCGGCCTGGAGCTCGCGACCGGCCCCACGGGACGGATCAGGCTCGACCTGGACGCCCCCCAGGCCGGCCGCGAGGGCTACGAGCTCACCGTCGACCCCGACGGCGCCCGCATCAGCGCGGCCACCCCCGAGGGACTGTTCCGGGGCGCGCAGACCTTCCGCCAGCTCGCCCGCGAGCGGGCCGTCCCGGGGGTGCGCGTCAGCGACCGGCCCCGCTACGCCTGGCGCGGCGCGATGCTCGACGTCGCCCGCCACTTCCGCCCGGTGGCCGACGTCAAACGGTTCCTCGACCTGATGGCGGCGTACAAGCTGAACGTGCTCCACCTGCACCTGACCGACGACCAGGGCTGGCGCATCGCCGTCCCCGGCTGGCCCGGCCTGACCACGGTCGGCGCCTCGACCGAGGTGGGCGGCGGCCCCGGCGGGTTCTACACGGCCGCCGACTACCGCGAGATCGTGCGGTACGCCCAGGAGCGGTTCGTCCGGGTCGTGCCCGAGGTCGACGTGCCCGGCCACACCAACGCCGCGCTGGCCTCCCACCCGGAGCTCACCTGCGACGGGGTGGCGCCCGAACCGTACACGGGCATCAAGGTCGGCTTCTCGGCCCTGTGCCCCGGCAAACCGGAGACCGCCCGGTTCCTGAACGACGTGCTGAGGGAGCTGGCCGCCCTCACCCCCGGCCACCACCTGCACATCGGCGGCGACGAGGTCGAGAAGCTGAGCGAGCGCGAGTACGCCCAGATCGTGGAACTCGCCACCCGGGCGGTGACCGCCAACGGCAAGGAGGTCGTCGGCTGGCAGGAGGCGGGCGCGACGGTCCTGCCGCCGAACTCGCTGGTCCAGTACTGGCAGACCAACGGCGGGCCCGAAGACGTGGAACGCGCGGTCGCCCAGGGCGCGAAGGTCATCATGTCCCCGGCGAGCCGCGTCTACCTCGACATGAAGTACGACGACACCACCAGGATCGGCCAGACCTGGGCCGGCACGACCGAGGTCGACGACGCCTACGACTGGGACCCGGCCACCCTGATCGACGGGATCGGCGAAGACCGGATCGAGGGCGTCGAGATGGCCCTGTGGACCGAGACCGTCGTCACCATGAACGACGTCGAACTCCTGACCTTCCCCCGGCTCCCGGCCATCGCGGAGGTCGCCTGGACCCCGCAGTCGCAGCGCTCGTTCGACGCGTTCGCGGCCCGCCTCGCCCCGATGGCGACCGTCTGGGACCGATGGGGGGTCGACTACCACCGTTCACCGCGCATCGCATGGTCATGATCTGGTGCAATAGAGCGTTATGAGCTATCGGCTGGTGCGGCGTGGGGGCGTGGGACGGGGTCCCGGTCCTGTGCTCGACGAGCATCAGCGGGCTGTGGTGGCCCATGAGAGCGGGCCGCTGCTGGTTCTGGCGGGCCCCGGGGCCGGGAAGACGACCACCATAGTCGAGAGCGTCGTCGACCGGGTCGAATCGCGCGGCGTCGACCCCGAGCGCATCCTGGTCCTCACCTTCAGCCGCCGGGCCGCCGGGGACCTGCGCGACCGCGTCACCGCCCGGCTGCGCCGCACCACCCGCACCCCCCTCGCGCTGACCTTCCACAGCTACGCCTACGCGCTGCTGCGCCGCGAGGCCCTCGAAGCGGGCCAGCCGCCGCCCCGGCTGCTGACCGGGCCCGAGCAGCTCCTCGAAGTGCGGCGGCTGCTGCACGGCGAGCTCGAAGACGGGGCCGGGCAGTGGCCCGAGGCGATGCGCGAGTGGCTCAAGACGCGGGGGTTCGCCGAGGAGGTCCGCGACTTCCTGGCCCGCGCGCGGGAGCGGGGGCTCGACGGGCCGGCGCTGGTCGAGCTCGGGCACACCCACGGGCGGTCCGACTGGGTGGCGGTCGGCCGGTTCGCGGCCCGCTACCAGGAGCGGTTCGACCTCGACCCGGTCTGGACGCTCGACTACGCCGAGCTGATCCGGGAGGCGGCCGCGCTGCTGGCCGACGGGCCGGTCAGGGATCGCGAGCGGGCCGCCTACGACGTGGTGTTCGTCGACGAATACCAGGACACCGACCCGGCGCAGGAGAGCCTGCTGCGCGGGCTGGCCGGAGACGGGCGCGACCTGATCGTGGTCGGCGATCCCGACCAGGCCATCTACGGGTTCCGCGGCGCCGAGGTGCGCAACATCCTCGACTTCCCCGAACGTTTCCGGACCGCCGGCGACGAGCCCGCGCCGATCGTGGCGCTGCGCACCTGCCGCCGCAGCGGTGCAGACCTGCTGGCCGCCTCGCGCCGGATCGCGAACCGGCTGCCGGTGCCGCCGGGGTGGCGCGACACCTCCCACCGCGACCTGCACCCCGTCGACGGGCTGGAGTCCGGCGAGGTCCGGGTGGTGATCGCCGACAGCGTGTCGCAGGAGGCCGCCGTGGTCGCCGACACGCTGCGGCGGGCGCACCTGCTCGACGGCGTGCCGTGGCAGCGGATGGCGGTGCTGGTGCGCAGCGCGACCCGGCAGGTGCCGATGTTGCGGCGGGCGCTGCACACGGCCGGGGTGC
This sequence comes from Herbidospora yilanensis, assembly GCF_001570565.1. Taxonomy (GTDB): domain Bacteria; phylum Actinomycetota; class Actinomycetes; order Streptosporangiales; family Streptosporangiaceae; genus Herbidospora; species Herbidospora yilanensis. The sequence goes on from NZ_BBXE01000041.1 coordinate 67,097, forward strand.
CGGTCGTGGTGACCGGCGACGAGGGGCCGCTGGTCACCGAGCCCGGGGTCCGGCCGCTCGTCCTGCTGCTCAAGGCGGCGGCCCGGCCCGAGTCGCTCGACGTGGCCACCGCCGAGGAGCTGCTGACCGGCCCGCTGGGGGGCACCGACATGATCGGTGTACGCCGCCTGCGGCGCGGGCTGCGCATCGCCGAGCACGAGGCGGGGGTCATGCCGCCCCGGTCGAGCGACGAGCTGATCGTGGCCGCGGTGCAGACCCCCAACGAGCTGACCCTGCTCGAACCCCACGTCGCCGCGCCCGCCCAGCGGCTGGCCACCCTGCTGGCCACGGCGCGGCAGACCGTGGCCAAGGAGCTGACCGCCGAAGACGCCCTGTGGGAGGTGTGGAAGGCCAGCGGCCTGTCGGAGCGCTGGACCCATTCGAGTCTCGGCGGCGGGGCGCGCGGCGGCCAGGCCGACCGCGACCTCGACGCGGTGGTGAACCTGTTCGACTACGCCGCCAAGTTCGTCGACCGGCTGCCGCAGGCCGGGGTCGAGGTGTTCGTCGACGACCTGATGGCCCAGGAGATCCCGGCCGACTCGCTGGCCGCCCAGGCGCCCGACGGCGAGGCGGTGCGGATCCTGACCGCCCACCGCGCCAAGGGCCTCGAATGGGACGTCGTCGTGGCGGCCGGAGTGCAGGAGGGCGTCTGGCCCGACCTGCGGGTGCGGGGGTCGCTGCTCGGCGTCGAGTCGCTGGTCGAGGTCGCGGGCGGGATCGCGCTCGACGGCACCGACGCGGAGAGGTACGCGCTCGGCTCGAAGATGCTGGCCGAGGAGCGGCGGCTCTTCTACGTCGCCGCCACCCGCTCCCGTAGCCGGTTGGTGGTGACGGCGGTCGGCGGCGAGGACGCCGACGAGCGCCCCTCGCGGTTCCTCAACGAGCTGGTGCCGGGCGGCCTGGAGAACGCGACCGTCGACGACCGGGCCCGCTGGCTGAGCATGCCCGCCCTGGTCGCCGACCTGCGCGCCGCCGTCTGCGATCCGACCCGCCCCGAGCCGATGCGCCGCGCCGCCGCCCGCCATCTGGCCCGGCTCGCCGACGAGGGCGTGCCGGGGGCCGACCCGTCGTCGTGGTACGCCCTCACCGAGATCTCCGACGACCGCCCGCTCGGCTGGCCCGACGGGGTGGTGCAGATCTCGCCGTCGGCGGTGGAGAAGTTCACCAAGTGCGGCCTGCGGTGGGTTCTGGAGACCGCGGTCGGCACGGGCGGCGAGAGCGTGCCCCAGGTCTTCGGCAACGTCATCCACGCCATCGCCGTGCTCGCGGCCGAGGAGCACACCACCGACGAACTGGCCAAACGGCTCGACGACGTGTGGGACGACCTCGACTTCGGCGGCATCTGGTTCAACCGCAAGCAGCGCCACGTGGCCGAGAAGATGGTCGACCGCTTCCTCACCTGGCACCGGGAGAACCCGCGTGAGCTGGTCGGGTTCGAGGAGTCGTTCACCCAGGTCGTCTCCGACGGGATCGTCATCAAGGGCCGGGTCGACCGGGTGGAGCGCGACGGCGACAACCGGGCCGTGATCATCGACATCAAGACCGGCACCGCCAAACCGCGCGACGACGAGCTCGATCGCCATCCGCAGCTCGGCGTCTACCAGCTCGCGACGGTTCTGGGCGCGTTCGAGCGCCACGGCATGACCGAGCCCGGGGGAGCCGCGCTGCTCCAGGTCGGCAAGGCCGCCGGGACCGGCCCGCTGGCCAGGGAGCAGTCGCAGATCCCGCTCGCCGACGACGTAGACCCCGGGTGGGCGCAGGACCTGGTCACCACGGTCGCCGCCGGCATGTCAGCCAACCTGTTCGTCGCCAAGGTCAACGACGGGTGCCGCACCTGCGCGGCCCGGTTCTCGTGCCCGGTGAACGACGGCGGGGGCCAGGTGTGCTGACCCCGTTCGACCTGGCGGCGACGCTGGGTGTGCCACCGCCCACGCACGAACAGTCCGGCGTGATCTCCGCCGACCTCGGGCCGATGGTCGTCATCGCCGGAGCCGGGTCGGGCAAGTCCGAGACCATGGCCGGGCGGGTCGTCTGGCTGGTCGCCAACGGGTTCGCCAAACCCGAGCAGATCCTCGGCCTCACCTTCACCCGCAAGGCGGCGGCGGAACTCGCCGAACGGGTGCACAAGCGGCTGACGACGCTCGCCGAGAAGACCGAGACCCCGATGGACCTGGAGGTGGAGCCGACGATCTCCACCTACCACGCCTACGCGGCCCGGCTGGTCACCGACCACGCCCTGCGGGAGGCCATGGAGCCCACGATGCGCCTGGTCACCCCGGCCGTGGCCTGGCAGATGGCGGCCCGCGTCGTCGGCCAGTACGACGGCCCGATGGACCAGATCGACCTCGGCCCCCCGAGCGTCACCGCCGCCGTGCTCGACCTGGCCGGGGAGATGGCCGAACACCTGGCCACCGCCGACGAGGTGCGCGACTACGGCCGGCGCTGGTCCGAACGGCTGGCGATGTTGCCGGGGCGGGTCACCCAGGCCCAGCGCAGGCCGGTGCAGATCCACGCCGTGCGGGAGCAGTTGCTGCCGCTCGTGGAGGCGTACCAGAAGCTCAAGCGGGCCCGTGAGGTGATCGACTACGGCGACCAGATGGCGCTGGCCGCCCGCATCGCCTCCCGGCACGAGGAGGTCGGGGAGATCGAGCGTGCCCGCTTCACCGTGGTGCTGCTCGACGAATACCAGGACACCAGCCACGCCCAGCTCGTGCTGCTGCGGTCGTTGTTCGGGGGCGGCCATCCGGTCACGGCGGTCGGCGACCCGTGCCAGTCGATCTACGGCTGGCGGGGCGCCTCGGCGGGCAACCTGTCGCGGTTCCCGCACGACTTCCCGACCGCGCAGGGCGAGCCGGCGCCGGTCCGGCAGTTGTCGATCAGCTTCCGCAACGGCGAGCGGGTGCTCGACGTCGCCGCCCGCATCCAGACCGACCTGCGCCGCGAGAGCACCGAGGTGCCGGTCCTGACGCCGGGGGAGAACCGGGCCGACCGGGGCCGGGTGGTGTGCGCCTATCACGCGACCGCGCACGACGAGGCCGAGTGGATCGCCGAGGGCGTACAGAGGCAACTGGGCCTGGAACTCGCGCCCGACGGGCTTCCGTGGGGGGAGGGCGAGCGGAGCAAGCCCCGGCAGGGTCCCGCCCTGCAACCGGGAGACGTGGCGATCCTGGCCCGCAAACGCTCGCAGTTCCCGACGCTCCGCAAGGCGCTGGAGGCACGCGGCATCCCGGTCGAGGTGGTCGGGCTCGGCGGGCTCCTCACCGTGCCCGAGGTGGCCGACATCGTCTGCACGCTCCGGGTCATGTACGACCCCACCGCCGGCGACGCCCTGATCAGGCTGCTGGCCGGGCCCCGCTGGCGCATCGGGCCCGCCGACCTGAAGCAACTCGGCGACCAGGCCAGGGAGCTCAACCGCGAGCGCGACGAACGCGGCGGACGGCCCAGCGACCCCCTCGACCAGGTGGTCGCCGACCTGGAGGCCGAACGCGGCAGCATCATCGACGCCCTCGACGAACTGCCCGACCGGCCCGAGTGGCTCGACCCCTACTCCCCGCTGGCCCGGGAGCGGCTGCCGAAGCTCGCCGAGGAGCTGCGGCTGCTGCGCTCCCACGCCGGGTTGCCGCTGCCCGACCTGATCTCCGAGGTGGAGCGCCGGACCGGCCTCGACGTCGAGGTGGCCGCGCGGGGCGGCAGCCCGCTGGCCGCCCGCGCCGACCTCGACGCCTTCCTCGACGCGGCGGCCCGGTTCGCCGGTGACGCCGAAGACCCGACGCTGGGGGCGTTCCTCGCCTATCTCAAGGCGGCCGAGACCGAGGAGTTCGGCCTCGAAGGCGGCCGGGTCGGCGAGACCAACAGCGTCAAGCTGATGACCGTGCACGCGTCCAAGGGCCTCGAATGGCCCGTCGTGATCGTGCCCGGCCTGTCCGAGGTCACCACGGCCGCCGGTGGGCTGGCCCGGGGGAGCATCTTCCCGGCCACGCCGGTGACCAACTCCCGCTGGACCGACAATCCGCGCAAACTGCCCTACGCCCTGCGGGGCGACGCCCGCGACCTGCCCGCCCTCGAAGGGCTGACCAAGGAGGAGCTGGCCGACTTCGACGCCGCCTGCCGGGAGCGCGACCTGCGCGAGGAACGGCGCCTGGCCTACGTGGCGGTGACCAGGGCCCACTACCTGCTGATCGCGTCGGGCTACCGGTGGGGGACCGCGTCGCGTCCGCTGGAGCCGTCGCGGTTCCTGCTGGAGGTCCGCGACCAGGCCTCGTCGGTCGCCGTCTGGACCGAGGACGACGCCGTGGAGAACCCGCTGCTGGCCGAGCCCGCCGAGGCGGCGTGGCCGGCCGTGGTGGTGCGCGACGGGATCGCCGAAGGGGCCAGGTTCGTGCGGGAGGCCCTCGACGGGCTCGACGAGGAGGGCGTCGGCGACCTGCGCCAGTGGGAGCAGGAGCGTATGCAGTCGTGGGCGCGCGACACCACGCTGCTGCTGCGCGAGCGCGACCGGCGGCGCGAGGGCAACCTCGTCGAACTGCCGCTGCGCCTGTCGGTCTCCTCGCTGGTCTCCCTGGCCAAGGACCCGTCGGCCTACGCCCGCGAGGTACGCCGCCCGCTGCCCCACAGGCCCGCCCCCCTGGCCCGGCGGGGCACCTCGTTCCACCGCTGGCTGGAGACCCGGTGGGGCCAGCAGCGCCTCATCGACGAACTCGACCTGCCCGGCGCGGCCGACGACCTCAACGAGGCCGACCAGCAGCTCCGCGTGCTCCAGGCGCGCTTCGAGGAGAGCGAGTGGGCCGAGCGCACCCCGATCGACCTGGAGGTCCCGTTCGAGACCGTCATCGCCGACCGGCTGGTGCGCGGCCGGATGGACGCCGTGTTCCCCTGGCGCGACGGCTACGTCGTGGTCGACTGGAAGACCGGCAACCGGCCGCGCGGGTCTGCCGCCGCCCGCGTCCAGGCCATCCAGCTCGCGGCCTACCGGCTGGCCTGGGCGAAACTGGCCGAGGTGCCGCTGACCCGGGTGAGCGCGGCCTTCCACTACGTGCTGGAGAACCGCACCGTCCGGCCGGTCGACCTCATGGGCCTCGACGACCTGACGGCGCTGATCTACGGCATCCCCGAGACGTAGTGGAACTCCGGCTTCGGATGCATCAGGAAGTCGTGGTGGGAGATGTTGTACGCGTAGGCCCCGGCCATCGCGAAGGCGACGACGTCTCCCGGGGCGAGGGCGGCTCCGACCCGGCGGGCGAAGACGTCCTTGGGGGTGCAGAGCTGGCCGACGAGGGTGACCTCCTCCTCGTGCCCGCCTGACCCGAAGACCGTGAAGGGCTGGTCGTGGCCCTTCGTGACGGGCGTGCGGAGGTGGTGGGTGCCGCCGGTGAGCACGGCGAACAACTCGCCGTGCACCCGCTTCACGTCGAGGACCTTCGTCAGATACCAGCCGCAGTAGGCGGTCATCGCCCGGCCGGGCTCGATCCTGACGATTTCCCTGCCCAGTCCGCGAAGACCCGCCCCGTAGGCCTCCCAGTCGAAGAGGTTCGCGGGATCGGTGTAGTCGACGGCCATCCCGCCGCCGACGCAGACCTCCTCGCCCGGCCGGGCGTGCCCGACGATCATCTCGGCCAGCGTCGTGAGGGCGGGCGCGTCGAGGCCGCTGGCGAGGTGGGCGTGGACGCCCCTGATCCGCGCCTTCCCCGGCCTGGCGCGGCACTGCGCCACCATCGCCGGATCCATCCCGAACGGCCCGCTCATCGCCAGCGCCGCGCCCTCGGTCTCGGTCTCGGTCCGGAGATTCACCCGCAGCAGCACGTCGCCCGACTCCAGCAGATCGAGCTCCCGGGGGCTCTCGACGTGGAAGCGGTAGGGCGTGCGCGCCAGGTCGGACGCGGTCTTCCCCGGCCCGCCGAACGCCAGCCGCTTACCCGGGAACAGCGCCGAGACGTGGTCGAACTCGCCGCCCGACGACACCTCGAACCCGTCGACGTAGGGCTCCAGCGTCCGCAGGATCGCCGGATCGGGGTTGGCCTTCACCGCGTAGTAGAGCTCGATCCCGGACGTCGCCGCGCGGATCCGGGCGGCGTGCGCGTCGAGCGCAGCCAGGTCGTAGACGTAGGCCGGCACGTCTCCCAGCCGCGCGGCGATCTCGCGGAGCTCGCGGAGCCCGGCGGTCATGGGGCCACCAGCGGGTTCGCCACCGGCACGTAGGTCGCGGCCCGGTCGGCCCGCCGCTCCCACCGCACGGTCAGGTTGGCCTTGGCGGGCAGCGGCACCCCCGACATCAGCCGGGCCAGCGGCTCGGGCCACCCGATCGAGTCGCCGTAGGCGCTGATCTCCTCCGCAGCCACGCCCCACAGCGTCTCCAGGGGCGCGTCCACGGACGCCGCGATCTCGGCCAGATGGTTCACGACCAGGCAGTAGACCACCCGGTCCCACCCTTTCTCCGGCGTGTACGTCATCGCCCGCGCCACCTCCTCCCGCAGCCCGGCCAGGTCGTGCCCGACCAGCTTGGCGCCTTCGAGATCGCGGAACACCGCCTGCGCGGGCCGCCCACCGGCGTCCAGCCCGACCAGCACGTTCTGCAGGTGCGCTTCGAGCACCACACCGTGCCGCAGGAATGCCTCCAGCACGGGCAGCGCGACCACCTCGACGTACGAACGCCACCACCCGACGGGGTCGTCGCCCCCGAGGTTCCGCAGCGCCAGCGCCCCCGCCAGCACCGGCGTGACGTCGGGCCCGCACCGGCCGCGCGGACTGCACCGCACCAGCACCCCGAGCCCTTCGAACAACTCCCGGCCCAGGTCGACGGTCCGGTAGCCGGGCTCGGGCAACCACCGGGTGCCCGGGAACCGCTCGGTCAGGGCCGCGAAGACCGGCGCCAGCCGCCGCGACAACTCGACCCCGCCCGACAGCTCGTACCAGGCGTTCTTCCGAACGCAGTTGGTGATCCGCACGTCGAGGGAGAACTTCAGGCACTTGTCGAGCAGTGGGTCGTAGACGGTCCGCACCGACGACGTCGGCAGCACGTCGTGCTGGGCCGGGCCGAGGTCGATCAGCCGGTCGCCGTCGACCGGGGGCCCGATCAGCTCGTACTGCCACGGGTGGACCGGCAGCAGCCGGTATCCCGGCGGCACGTCCGCCGGGATACCGTCGAGGGCGCTCACGTCGCCCTCCTCGACGACCACGTCCTCGCGCACCGCCAGCAGCCGTAACGGGAACCGGGCGTGGGCCTCGGGCGCGTAGGCGAGCCAGTCGCCCCTGGCCGCCTCCCGGGCCTTGGGGGCCGGATGGAACGGATGCCCGAACACGAGGTCCTGCTCCGAGGCCATCCAGTCGTCGGCGGGCGGCTTGCCCTGGGCGCGGGCCGCCAGCAGCCGCTCGACGACCTCCCGGCTCCCGGCCACCTGCGCGGCGAACTCGCCGTTCACCCCGGGCAGCTCCCGCGCGACGAGGCCGACCAGGTCGGCCGAGCTCAGCGGCTCCCAGGCCGGACCGGTCAGCCGTTCCGGCTCGGTGAGGCGCAGGGCCGTCCCCCCGGCCGTCTTCGCCCGCAGCCACACCCCGCCGACCCGCACCATCGTGTACGGCCCGGCCGGGAACGCCTGGCCGGGCAGTTCGCGGATGCAGCACCGGAGAAGGGCCGCGACCGTGGCATGCTCCGCGACGTTCATGTACATGGGCCAGAGGACCCCTTTCGCAGATAGTTCGGGCCGCTGGTCCCGTAGAACTTGTTGATGTCCTTCGCGCCGCTTCTGGCCTTGGAGACGAGGCTGCCGGCGGTGACCATGCTCTTGCCGACCAGCCGGGCGGCCTCCAGCGTGCGGTTGCGCAGCAGCCGGGCCATCGGATGGTCGCCGTGCTCGTCGAGGGCCTCGGCCAGCGCGGCGCGCACCAGGTCGGGCCGCAGCGTCACCGCGGCGGCGGCCAGGTGAAGGGTGATCGTCACGAACACGTCGGCCAGCGCGTGGGGGTCGCCGGTCAGCATGCGCTCGTCGGCGAAGCCGGGCGTCTCGATCCCGGCCGCGGCCAGGTGGTCGGGGGAGGCCAGCAGCCCGTCGTTGTCCTTGACCAGCAGCCGCATCGGCCCGTCGCCGAAGACGAGCGCGAGGTTCTGCTGGTGCGCCTCCAGGGCGAGGCCGTACCGCACGAACAGGGTGACGTTCCAGGTCAGCAGCGCCCGCAGGTAGTCGGTGAGCAGCGCCTCGACGTCGCCGCGGCAGTGCCGGTCGGCGAGCGCCTCCAGCACGCCGGGCGCGTTGAGCGCGGCCACCGAGACGATCTCGCCCTCGGGCAGCCGCCGGACCATCCAGGCCAGGAACTCGTTGCCCGAGTGGGCGAACTCCTGCTCCCCGGCCAGCCGGACGGGCAGGCCCGGATGCCGGTCGAGCACCTCGGCGAGCAGCCGTTCGGCCCGCGCGCCGTCGTCGAGCACGCCCGGCTTGATCGACCGCCGGTTGCGCACCCCGAGCGTCGCCGTGGCGAGCGGCATCTTCAGGTGGGTGCGGGGTGTCACCTCGACCGTGCGCATCGACAACGTGGGGCGTACCGGAAGGAAGTCGAGCGGCGCGACCACGGCGTTCACCTGCGGCAACGACAGCGGATGCACCGGGAACAGCCGGTGGGTCGCGGCCAGGCCGGGCGGCAGGCCGACGGCGGCGAACGACGGGAAGAACTCCGGCGCCGGTCCGGCCCCCGGCACGGCCGCCCAGCGCAGCGTGAACCGCGGCGCGAACTCGGGCGCGTAGGCGAGCAACTGCTCCTCGGTCAGCCCGTGGCGGCAGCGGGCGGTCGGATAGACCGGATGGTCGCTGAACGCGGCCAGCACCTCATAACCGATCGGTCCGAGCTCGGGCAGCCGGTCTTCGACCGAGGCGCGGTGACGGTCGAGCAGCTCCAGGCCGGTCAGCGTCTGGCGGCACTCCTCCTTGAAGGCGGCCACCCCTTCGGCGTCGGCCGGGTCGGCGATTTTGGCCAGCGTCGCCAGCACCTCGCGCAGCCGCACGGTCTCGCCGGGGGCCACCGTGAAGTCCTGGAAGAGCCCTTCGAGGCCGCCCGAGGGGAACCCCGGCGCCAGCCGCACCCGCCGCGAGGCCGACAGCGGCACGTAGGCGCCCGCCTTGTCCCAGCTCAGCCGGCCGGCGAGACCACCGACGTCCTCTCTGATCAGGGCGTTGAGCACCCGCGCCGCCAGGTAGCCGTCGCGGCCGACCCGCACCGCCGTGGCGTTGGTCACGCGACCACCCAGGGGTGGGCGTCGAGGAAGGCCTTCGCGGCCGTGTCGACGGCGTCGCGGGTTGGGCCGATCGCCCGCAGCAGGGCCAGGTAGTCGCGGTTGGTGTGGGTCACCGAGACCGGCTGCCCGGCCTCCTTGAGCGGCAGGTGCCAGAGCCGCACGTCCTCGTGGGCGCCGGTGAGCTCCTTCGGGGCCTTCATGATCGTGCCGGGCCGGGTGGCCAGCACGCTGATCGCCGCGGCGTGCCCGCCGGGCCGGGGCGCCTCGGGGGCCGGTTCGCCCGCGTGCACCCGCAGGATCCACTCGAACAGCGGCACGTCGAGGTGGTCGGCCAGCAGCAGGTCGCAGTTGTCGCCGATGACCCGGTAGTTGACCTCGACGATGCGCGGGCCCTTCCCGGTCAGGACGTATTCGGTGTGACAGGCCCCGAACCCGACGCCCATTGCCTCCAGCCGGGCGAGCACCTCGTCGGCGCCCGCGAGCTCAGGCGACCAGTCGAGCCGTTCCTCCACGAAATGGGGCAGCGGGCCCAGCGTGGTGTGGAACCCGCCCAGCACCCGGGTCGTGACGCCGTCGCCGAGGGTTTCGAGGGTCATCAACGGCCCTTCGAGGTATTCCTCCGCGACCAGCACCGCCCCCGGGCGTCGGGTCCAGATGTCCCGCGCCGCCGCGCCGAGGTCGTCCCGGACCAGGACGACGTCCTCGCTGGCCACCCCCTCGCGCGGCTTCACCACGACGGGATAGCCGACCTCGGGCGGCGGTTCGCCCGGCACCACCCGGGCCGCGCGCACGTCGCCGAGCGCACGCCGGGTGAGCGCCTTGTTCTTGGTGGTCAGGCAGGCCCGCCAGTCTTTGCCCGGCAGGCCGAAGTAGTCGGCGGCCAAGGCGGTCTCCACCTGGAGGTGGTCGGAGTTGGAGAAGATCACATCGGGCCGGTGGTGCCGGGCGATCACGTCGATGACGGTTCTCGGGTCGTGTACGTCGGCCGGGATCGTCTCGTGCCCCGGATAGCTCTCCGGTCGATCGGTCAGGATGGTGACCTCCCACCCGAGGGCCTTCGCGGCGGGCAGGAAACCCCGCGTGACCGAGTCGGTGGGGTTGAGCGTGGTGAGGTACAGCCGCAAGTGCATCCCCTGAGGTAAGGCTTACCTAACCACTAGAACCTTAGTGGGGAACGGGCGTCTGCGTGCGCCGATGAAAGAATAACCCCGTGGACATCACCGAGGGACTCCTGGGGCCCCTGCTACTCAGCCGCAGCACCATCGACCGCTCCGCCCAGCTCCGCCACGACCCCGACTGGCTGGAGCGGGTGTGGCACGACCCGTCCACACGCGTCCTCGTCATCAGCGACGGCCAGACCCTGATCAAACGGTCGGGCGACGACGCCGAACTCGTCCTCCTGGCCCCCGAAGAGGCCCCCGAGGGCCCGCGCCACCTGCTCGGCGTCGCCGACGGCGTGGCCTACTTCTCCGTCTTGGCCAAACTCCCCGACGACGCCGACTCCGCCGGCCTGCGCGAGGCGGGTTCGATACTCGGCGACCGCGACGCCGGCCTGTTCGTCTACGCCGTGGCCCTGGAGTCGTGGCACGCCACCCACCGCTTCTGCCCCCAGTGCGGCGCCGAGACCACCGTCACCCAGGGCGGCCACGTGCGCGTCTGCCCCGACGACGGCTCCCAGCACTTCCCCCGCGTCGACCCCGCCGTCATCATGCTGATCCGCGACCCCGACGACCGCGTCCTGCTGGCCCGCGGCCCCCAGTGGCCCGAGGGCCGCATGTCCGTCCTGGCGGGCTTCGTCGAGCCGGGCGAGTCCCTGGAGGCGGCGTTGGCCAGGGAGGTCTTCGAAGAGGTCGGCGTACGCGTCGCCGACCCCCGCTATCTCGGCAGCCAGCCCTGGCCGTTCCCCCGCAGCCTGATGCTGGGCTTCTTCGCCCGCGCCCTCACCAGCGACCTGAACCTCGACCCGAAGGAGATCGCCGAGGCCCGCTGGTTCACCCGCGACGAACTCCGTGTGGCCGTCGCGACCGGCGAACTGCGGGTCCCGCCGCCCGTCTCGATCGCCCGCCGGCTCATCGAGACCTGGTACGGATCGGGCATCGACGACGAGGGCAACTGGGGCCGCTGACGCCGTGATGCCGACGAGCGCGGAAAACGGATTCAGGCAGCAGGCGGGAGACGGCGCCCCGGGTGCTCGCCATAACGATCCGGAGACGATGCTCCAGCGGCGCCGGGCGGCGCGATGGGCGCCAGAGCTGATGACATGCTGCTCGTGCCCGTGGGCGGGCAAGGTGATGCGCTCGCCCCGCTGATGCGCGGGCACGTCGTGTGATCATCCTCCGACGGCGCGGGCGAGGAGCATGCCGCAGGCCCCTGCCCCCAGCCCGCCCGCGACGCTCGCCACCACGTTGGCCGCCGCCGCCAGCCGGGCGCCGTCCTCGGCCAAGCGCAGGGTCTCGTAGCTGAAGGTCGAATAGGTCGTCAGCGCGCCGCAGAAGCCCGTCCCGGCCAGGGCCCGCACCGCGTCGTCGGCGGGCAGGGCGACCAGGAAGCCCAGCAGGGCCGAGCCGGCCAGGTTCACCCCGAACGTCCCCCACGGGAACACGTTGTCGTGCCGCGACTGGATCAGCCGGTCGGTCAGGTAGCGCAGGGGAGCCCCGACCGCCGCGCCCGCCGCCACGAGCAGGGCGGTCAGCAGTCCGGTCACCGGGACCGCCCGCCGTAGTGGCGGACCTCGACCTCGTCGACCATGACCAGGCCCTCGCCGATCAGCCCGTCGAGCTCCGGCAGGAACGCCCGCACCCGGTCGGGCTCGTCGACGATGACGATCGCCACCGGCAGGTCCTCCGACAACGACAGGATGCGGGTGGTGTGGATGTGGTTGGAGGCGCCGTAGCCCTCGATGCCGCGGAAGACGCTGGCCCCGGCCAGCCCCGCGGCATGGGCGCGGTGCACGATCTCGTGGTAGAGCGGCTTGTGGTGGCTGGTGTCGGTCTCGCCGACGAAGATGGTCAGCCGCAGCGCCGGTGTCATGCTCGCCTCCCCAGTCGCCGGGCCGCCGCCCGGGTGGCGGTCGTGCCCGCCCACACGGCGGCCAGCGCCAGCAGCGGCGTCACCACCAAGTAGACCAGCGCCGACAGGGGCGCGCCGCCCGCGAACAGCAGGCCGACGTCGGCGATGTAGGTGGAGAAGGTGGTGTAGCCGCCCAGCACCCCGACCCCCAGAAGGGGGCGTACCCACGAGGGGGCGGCCCAGATCTCGGTGACGGCCACCATCAGGACGCCGATCAGCAGGCACCCGGTGACGTTGATGAACAGGGTCGTCCACGGGAACCCGGGGGCGCTCGGGAAGAGCACCCCCAGCCCGTAGCGGACCAACGACCCGGCGACCCCGCCGGCCGCGATCACACCGAGTGTTCCGGTCAAGGCAGGCCCGCGGTTGCTTATATCGCCTGGCCCATCGTCGCCAGGCGACGCTTGACCTCGATCACCGAAGGGTTGGTGGCCGCGCTGCCGTCGGGGAACACGACCGTCGGCACCACGCGGTTGCCCTGGTTGACACTCTCGACGAACGACGCCGCCTGGGGGTCGGCCTCGACGTCGACCTCCTCGTAGGCGATGCCTTCGCGGTTGAGCTGGCTCTTGAGCCGCTTGCAGGGGCCACACCACGACGTGGTGTATACCGTGAGCGCCATTGTCGTCCCTTTCTGTCGGCAGCCATTGCCAACACAACAGATGGTGCTCATCTTCCCGGTCTAGTAGGCCAGATGTCCGATGACCCACGACTGGATCGTCTCGGCCACGCCGGGCTCCCGGAACAGGGGCGAGCTGTGGTTGCGTCCAGGGTAGGCCCGGACCGACATGTCGATCCCGTAGACCGCCAGCGACTCGCGGAGCAGTTCGCTCTGGTAGGGCGGCACGAACTCGCGGGCCGAGTGGACGCTGAGCATCGGCGCGTCGCCGTAGGAGGCGTGGAACGGCACCTCCATGCTCGACCAGATCCGGGGGCACTTGTTGGGGCCGCAGCCCCCGGCCAGGGCCACCGCGGCCTGGCGCAGCTTGCGCTGCTCGTGGGTGGCGCCGGGGCCGCCGTCGGAGTAGGCGGTCAGCGGGGAGATCACCGGCGAGACGCCGACGACGGCCCGTAACCCGGGCAGCCCGTCGCCGTAGGTGCCCACGGAGGCGGCGATGTGGCCGCCGGCCGAGAACCCGATGACGGCGTAGCGGTTGGGGTCGAGACCGAACTCCGCGGCCATGCGGCGGGTGGTGGCGATCGCCTCAAGGGCGTCGTCGCGCTGCGCCGGCCACCGCGCGTCGCCGGACAGCCGGTAGTTGACGTTGACGACCACGTAGCCGAGGTCGAAGTAGCTGCGGGTGACGGCCTTCATGTAGGCCTTGTCGCCGCCCGACCACCAGCCGCCGTGGATCATGAACACGACCGGGCGGACGAGCTGGTCGTTGGCGCGCCAGTAGACGTCCATGCGCTGCTTCACGTGGCGGCCGTACTTCACGAGCGTCTTGCGCTCCTGGACCGGCGGCGGCGTGGACGACGTGGTCGGCGAAGGCGAGGAGACCGGCGTCGGAGAGGCCGTGGCGGCCGGCTGCGGGCTGACGGCGTGCGCGCCCGCGCTCATCGGAGCGCCGAGGACGGCGGCGAGTGCGAGCGCACCGGCGACGGCCGCTTTCTTCAACGGTCTGAAACCTCCCCGCGCGGCCCCCGTCGTGCCCTCCGGGGACGCTCCCTCTTTGCCTTCGGCGACCCGGCTCTTGAGACGCGCTTGGCCGGGTGCTGGAAGGATGATGCCAGCAGATCACCCGCCGCGCACGTTGGAGGCCGCATTTGGACGTCCTTTCGGGCCTCGATCCCGAGCAGCGGGAGGTGGCCGAAACGCTGCGGGGTCCGGTGTGCGTGCTGGCCGGCGCAGGTACCGGCAAGACTCGGGCGATCACCCACAGAATCGCCCATGCGGTACGAACCGGTATCGCCGACGCGCCGAGCGTGCTCGCTGTGACGTTCACCACCCGGGCCGCCGGAGAGCTCCGCCACCGGCTGCGCGAACTGGGCGCGCCGGGCGTCCAGGCGCGCACCTTCCACGCCGCCGCGCTGCGCCAGCTCACCTACTTCTGGCCGCGCGTCATCGGCGGCGACCCGCCCCAGGTGATCGAGTCGAAGCTGCCGCTGCTGATCGAGGCGGCCCGCATGCTGCGCCGCAACCCCGACCGCGCCGAGCTCCGCGACGTCGCCAGTGAGATCGAGTGGGCCAAGGTCACCCAGCACGGCCCCGACGACTACCCGGCCGCCGCGCTGAAGGCCCGCCGCAGCCCGCCGATCCCGGCCGAAGACGTCGCCCGCCTCTTCGACCAGTACGAGAAGCTCCGCCGCGCCCGCCACCTGGTCGACTTCGAGACCATCCTCGAACTCACGGCCGCCGTGATGACCGAGCACCGCGAGGTCGCCAACCAGATCAGATCGCAATACCGCTACTTCGTGGTCGACGAATACCAAGACGTCAACCCGCTCCAGAAGCTCCTGCTCGACACCTGGCTCGGCGGGCGCGACGACGTCTGCGTGGTCGGCGACCCCAACCAGACGATCTACAGCTTCACCGGCGCCAGCCCCCACTTCCTGACCGGCTTCGGCGTCGAACACCCCGGCGCGACGGTCGTGCGGCTGGTCCGCGACTACCGCTCGACCCCCGAGGTCGTCACCCTGGCCAACCGGGTGATGGCCCGCAGCCCCCACCGTCTCGAACTCGTCGCCCAGCGCGAGCCGGGCCCCGAACCGGTCTTCACCGAATACGACGACGAACCCGCCGAGGCCATGGGCGTGGCGCTCCGCGTCAAGAAGCTGATGGCCGACGGCGTCCCGACCAGGGAGATCGCGGTCCTCTTCCGGGTGAACGCCCAGTCGGAGGCCTACGAGCAGGCCTTCACCCAGGCCGGCGTGCCCTATCTGCTGCGCGGCGCGGAGCGTTTCTTCGAGCGCCCCGAGGTCCGTCAGGCCGTCGTCCTGCTGCGCGGCGCCGCCCGGTCGGCCAACGACGAGGAGCCGCTGGCCCCGGCCGTCCACGCGATCCTGGCCGGCATCGGCCTGACCCCCGAGCGGCCCGGCGGCGGCGCCGCCCGCGCCAAGTGGGAGTCGCTGAACGCCATCGCCGAACTCGCGGAGGACCTGGCCGCCAGGGGCGGCGACCTGCCCGCGTTCGTGGCCGACCTCGAACGCCGCGCCGCCGAACAACACGCCCCGCCGGTCGAGGGCGTCACCCTGGCCTCGCTCCACGCCGCCAAGGGCCTCGAATGGGACGCCGTCTTCCTGGTCGGCCTCACCGAGGGCATGCTCCCGATCGTGTACGCCGAGACCCCCGACCAGGTCGAGGAGGAACGCCGCCTTCTTTACGTGGGCATCACTCGCGCCCGCGTCCACCTCAACCTGTCGTGGGCGCTGGCCCGCTCGCCGGGGGGCCGCCGGTCCCGCCGCCCCTCGCGCTTCGTGGAGTCCCTGGCCGGCACACCGGCCAGCCAGCCCTCGTTCACGCCGCAGCCCGCCACCCGCAGGAGCGTCGCCGCCCCCGCCACCTGCCGGGTGTGCGCCCGCACGCTCGCCACCGGCCCGGAGCAGAAGCTCGGCCGCTGCGCGACCTGCCCCGCCGAATACGACGAGGCGCTGCTGGAGGAACTGAAGGCCTGGCGCGCCGAGGCGGCCAAAGAGGCCAAGGTGCCGAGCTACGTCGTGTTCACCGACGTCACCCTCCAGGCCATCGCCGAACGTGCCCCCGCGACCGAGGAGGCCCTCCTCGCGATAGCCGGGATCGGCCGCGTCAAACTGGAGCGATACGGTCAAGCCGTGCTCTCCCTCGTCCGACGCCGTCTGGAGGCCTCGTGAACTCCGCCCTCAAGGAGTTGCTCGACCTGCTCGACCTGGAGCAGATCGAGCTCGACATCTTCCGCGGCCGCAGTCCCGAGGAGCGCATCCAGCGGGTCTTCGGCGGCCAGGTCGCCGCCCAGGCCCTCATGGCGGCGGCCCGCACGGTCGGCCCGGAACGTCAGGTCCACTCGCTGCACGCCTACTTCATCCGTCCCGGCGACCCGGCCGTGCCGATCGTCTACACGGTCGACCGGGTCCGCGACGGCCGCTCGTTCAGCACCCGGCGGGTGGTCGCCGTCCAGCACGGCAAGGTCATCTTCACCATGTCGGCCTCCTTCCACATCGAGGAGGAGGGCGTCCACCACCAGGCGGTAGTGATGCCCGACGTACCGGGCCCCGAGAGCCTGGCCCCCTTCCAGGACAGGCTGCGCAAGCTCATCGGCGACGACCCCGAGTGGTCGGCCTGGTTGTCGCGCCCGCGCCCCCTCGACGCCCGCTACGTCACCCCGCTCACGTGGGAGGCCAACCGCGACCCGAGCCTGATCGGCCCGGAGAACCAGGTCTGGTTCCGCTACGACGCCGACCTCCCCGACGACCCCCTGCTCCACGTCGTCCTGGCCGCCTACGCCTCCGACTACACCCTCGTCGACACCGTGCTGCTCGCCCACGGCCTGGCCTGGGGCACGTCGAACATCTCCGGCGCCTCCCTCGACCACGCCATGTGGTTCCACCGCAGGTTCCGCGCCGACGACTGGATCCTGTACGCGCAGGAATCCCCCTGGTCCGGCGGCGCCCGCGGCCTCGCCCAGGGCCGGATGTTCACCGCCTCCGGCGAGCTCGCCGTGTCGGTCGTGCAGGAGTGCCTCATCCGGGTTGGCTGAACCCGGAAAACTTCTATGTAATCGCAGGTCGAAAATGTGTTGCCCACTCGGCAGGTTGCCGTTTAGGGTCATGCACATGCGAGTCGGACACTACTGTCCGGCCCCCCGAGAAAGTCACCAGGAGGTGAGCCCAGTGCTGAGCATCAGAATGACGAACGCCACGCCGTGGCTCGCCGCCGCATGCCCTGCCACCGATGCCGCCCGTTATGGCTCGCACGCCAAACTGCGCGTCGATGGCGCCTTCGCGCCGAACCCGCTAGTCCGGCGTACGCGTATCGAGCAGACCAGCCACACCACCAAGCGTGGAGTGGGGCGTCCGCGTCCTGCCTGGAGTCGACCAGTCACAACCTGACCGGTCAGTCAGCCTCCAGGCCGCGGATCCCCACATCGGATCCGCGGCCTTCTTGTTTTTTCTCCGGCCCGTATCCCCCCACTGCAGAGGACAGACGACCAACCCGATTCACAAAGAGGTGACGCAGATGGCGGCCCCGGTCATGGACCTGATCGAAGCCGAAATCCCCTGTCGTACCGACCCCGACCTCTGGTTCGCCGAGTCTCCCGAAGACGTCGAGTTCGCCAAGGCGCTCTGCGGCGGCTGCCCCATCAGGGAGACCTGCCTGGCCCGGGCCCTCGAGCGTGAGGAGCCCTGGGGCGTCTGGGGCGGCGAGCTGATCCTGCGAGGCACCGTGGTTCCGCGCAAGCGGCCCCGTGGTCGCCCCCGCAAGACCCCGCTCCCGCTCTGACGAAGACCGACAGACAACCCGACCCGAAGACCTGCAGAAAAGAGAAGTGCGATGACCTTCCACACCTCCACCGCCCCACATCTGTTCCAGGAACTGGTGGATGAGCGAATACGAGGGCTCCAGCGGGAAGCCGCGGAGCACCGCCTCGCCAGCCGTGTGGTCAACGCGAACAAGGCCCGGAAACGGGCCGCCCGCGCCACCGCCGCCCTCCAGGCGGCCCTGTCGAGGCTCTAACGGCCACTTGTAGAGAAAGGCCCGGGTGTACCACTACACACCCGGGCCTTTCCGCATGCTTGCGACCATGACGGAACCGGATTTCCCCGCCACCGCCCGCGCGGCCTACGACGCCGTCGCCGCCGACTACGCCCGGGACGTCCCCGAGCGTTACCACTCGCAGCCGCTGGCCCACGCGATGATCCCGGTCTTCGCCGAACTGGTCAGGGCCGGGGGCGGCGGCCTGGTGGCGGACGTGGGCTGCGGCCCCGGCCACGTGACCGCGCACCTCCGCACTCTCGGCGTGACCGCGTTCGGCCTCGACGTCTCCCCGGAGATGATCGCGTCCGCCCGGAGCGCCCATCAGGGCCAGCGCTTCGAGGTGGGCGTGATGAACACCCACGGGTGAGGACGCCAAGCGCGGCT
Source organism: Herbidospora yilanensis (assembly GCF_001570565.1). GTDB lineage: Bacteria > Actinomycetota > Actinomycetes > Streptosporangiales > Streptosporangiaceae > Herbidospora > Herbidospora yilanensis. The sequence continues at coordinate 85,480 of NZ_BBXE01000041.1, forward strand.
TCCCCCAGGCGTACTTGCCGGCCCGCCGCCCGGTCGAAGAGCAGCCGCCCGAGTAGGCGACCGGCTCATGCCGGCCGCCCCAACTCCCCGACCGCGCCGGGCGCGCGGCCGTCGGCGGCGGTGAGCCTCACCGGTCGACGCGGTCGCCACTACGGCGCCTGGCCGAGCACCGCCGTCAGCCAGGCCGGGCCGGCTCAGGAGGCAGGGGCCGGTCTCTGGTTCTCCTCGTCGGCGAAGCCGGGCACCCACGTCAGGACCTCGTCGCGGAAGCGGGCCGTCGTGCCGAGCTGGCACAGGACGCCCACTCCCGCCGCGTGGACCCGGTGGATCAGCACATAGGTGGCGGGCAGGTTGAGGTGGCGGACCACGTTCGTCGGGCGGAGGTCGGTCGCGCTGGCCGCCTGGGCCTGGAGCCACTCTCTGCTGAAGCTGAACTCCTCGACCTGGGTCGGTTCGACGTAGGGCGCCAGGAACGCCCGCAACGCCTCGACGTCGATCTCGATGTGCGGGCGGATGAAGCCCTCGGCCCGCAGGCCCTCGACGACCGTGTCCATGTCTCCCTGGTTGAACAGGCGCACCAGCCGGCCGAACACCGGGGGGTAGCCGTCGGGCAGGCGGTTGACCGCGCCGAAGTCGAGCACGCCGAGCCGGCCGTCGGGCAGCATGCGGAAGTTGCCGGGGTGCGGGTCGGCGTGCAGCATGCCCACGCGGGCGGGGGAGCTGAACAGGAACCGGGTCAACAGCAGGCCGGCCCGGTCGCGTTCCTCCCGGCCCCCGTCGGTGATCACCTTCGACAGGGGGGTGCCGTCGATCCACTCGGTGACCAGGACGTGTTCGTTGGCCGCGATCACGTCGGGGACCCGGAAGTCGGGGTCGTCCTTGAAGGCGACCGCGAAGGCGTGTTGCGCCTCGGCCTCCAGGAAGTAGTCGAGCTCCTCGACCACCCGGTCTTTCAGCTCGGCCAGCACGGCCTTGACGTCGAGGCCCGGCAGCAGCGCCCCGAACAACTTGCCCAGCCTGGCGAGCTGGTTGAAGTCGGAGATCAGCGCCTTGCCCGCACCGGGATATTGGATCTTCACGGCGACCTCGCGGCCGTCGTGCCAGACCGCCCGGTGGACCTGCCCGATCGAGGCGGCCGCGGCCGGGCGGTCGTCGAAGGACAGGAAGTTCTCCTGCCAGTCGTCGCCCAGCTCTTCGGCGAGCACCCGGTGGACCGTCGCGGCGGGCAGCGGGGGCGCGGCGTCCTGAAGCCTGGTCAGGGTGGCCCGGTAGGGTCCGGCGATCTCGCTCGGCAGCGCCGCCTCGAAGATCGACAACGCCTGGCCGAGCTTCATCGCCCCGCCCTTGAGCTCACCGAGGATCTTGAAAATCTGCGCCGCAGTACGCTCCTGGATCTCCTGGGCGACGATTTCCGCGGACTTCCCGCCGATCCGTTTCCCCAGGCCGAGAGCAGTGCGCCCGGCGAACCCCAGGGGCAGGGCCGCCAGCTTCGCCGAGCGCGTCACGGCGTTGCGCGGAAGGTCACTCACGCGACCATTGTTAGCCCAGCCTGGTCGTTTCGACTACAACGGCATCGGGGATGACGCGGCCAGACCCGGCGCCGCCACTGTAAATCGGGCAGGATTTCGGCCGTTCCGACGGCGTCGACCCCACGTCTGTCGAGGAATGCGAGCACCTGCCCGGCCGCCTGGCCCGCGACCAGACCCGAGGTGATGGTGTCGCATCCCGACTGTCCCCTGATGGCGGCCCGGACGGCGGGCCAGCCCGGATCACGATCCCGCCGGGTCAGTTCGATGCAGGCCAGGCACGGCGACTGCCCGGGAACGACCAGCGGCCCGACGGCCCCGCACCCCTCGGCGCACGTGGCCAGCAGATGGGGGATGCCGAGCGTGGTGAGGTCGTGGGCCAGCAGCGGATCGGGCGCTCCGACAGGGGCCAGCACGACCAGGTCGGGCGTGGCGGAGCCGTCCATGAGCCCGGCGGCGGATCGCCCCGCCCAGGCCGTGACACTCGGCGCGACCGCGGCGGCCACCGCCACCGCGCCCTCCTCGCGGGGCCTGCCGACGTGGTCCCAGCCGAGCCCGCCGGGCACTACGTCTTCGGCCCGCGCGCACTCGGGGTCGAGCACGCAGATCCGCCCGACTCCGGCCGCCGCCAGCAGCGCGGCCACACGGGCCCCTATGCGCCCGGCGCCGTAAATCCGGACATAAGACCTTTGTCTGCCCGTAAAGGCCGTCAGGCCCCCATCCAGGGCCGGGGGAGGGGGCTTCTGCCCGGAGGTGGTCTCCGGGAGCTCGTACACCGTCGGGGGAAGCGACAATGCCTCCAGGTCGGGCCTGAACCGGTCGCGCTCCTCGCGGCTGAGCGTGGACAGCGGGGCCGGCCCCGAGACGTCGTCGAGCAGGCCGCGCCCGGCGAGCAGGTCGATGATCCGCGTCGCGATCGTCTCGTCGACCTGGGATTCGGCGATGGCCTGCGCCAGCGTCCTGGTTCCGTCGAGACCGCCCACGAATCGCCGCCCCCGCTCGTCGAGCCCGGTCAGCAGCACGGCCCGTGCGGGGTGCAGCCCGAACTGGAGGGTCTCCTCGTCACGCGTCGCGACTCCGACGGCGGGCTTGACCCGCGGCCGGCTCGCCATACCCAAGGGTTGTGTCATGGGCGGGAAACTGTCACATCCCGCGGGTCACCCGAGCCGCTTTCCCGCCGCCTGTGGATAACCGTCCATCGCGACCACCCGTCGAGCGCCAGGCCCCGATTTCTCCAAGTGGGAATTCCGGCCTCGAATCGGTCCGGCGACCGACGTATACGGGAAAGATCGATAAGAGGTGCGGCCGCATTCACGTCCGCCGGGACCACTATTGATCATTCCTCGGCGCGCGGCGCCACCGGCCCTCGAGCGAACCGTGATCACCGACGCCGGGTGCGCGTTGCCGCCGAGGGGATGCCCGGTGCGCGTCCGCGCAGGTCAGGCCCGCACCGCAGGTTTTACTTCTGCGCCGCCCCCCATATCCATTCGTTGCCCCGCAAACCCGGAAACAGGCCGCGCACCGGCCTTCCCGGGCCTCACAGATGGGGCCGGTGTGCCGGTTTAACGTGTGGGAAACGTTGATTGACCAGCGGGAACGTCCGTGACCCCCTGTGGAATTCCGCGCGTGTCGAGTACCGTGCATATGTGCCCCCCGAGACAGTCGAGGTTCGTCGGAGCGCACGACGGCGGCGAACCGTTTCCGCGTACCGCGATGGAGACAAGACCATCGTGCTGCTGCCTGCCGGTCTGAGCACGACCGACGAGGAGCAGTGGGTACGCCGCATGCTCGAACGCCTGGCGGCGAAGGAGCAGCGCAAAAGACCCAGCGACGACGACCTGCTCGATCGCGCGCGGGAACTGTCGGCCCGCTACCTCGACGGACGGGCCGCGCCCTCGAGTGTGCGCTGGGTCGAGAACCAGCTCCACCGATGGGGGTCGTGCACACCAGATCATGGCACGATCCGATTGTCGGCGAGACTCCGGGGCATGCCCGCGTGGGTCGTAGACTACGTGATCATGCATGAGCTGGTGCACCTGCTGGTGCCGAGCCACGGCCCCCGGTTCTGGGCGCTGGTCGAACGTTACCCCAAGGCCGAACGCGCGCGCGGTTTCCTGGAGGGATTCTCCATGGCCGCGAGCGGCACCCCGGAGGAATGTTGACCGAACGGCTGGTGGCCGTCCTGGTGACCCCGTCGTGCGGTGACGCCGCGCCACCGGGGGTCGGCCGTGACGAGTTCCTTCGCGCCGTGGCCGAGGACACGTACGAGATGGTCGCCGGGCTCGACCTGGTGACCCCAGTGATCATATCGGTTGGAGTCACAGGCTTGGAGGAGATCGCCTGGCCGGGCACGCCGGTGATCTCCGTCGAGTCCGCCGGCCAGGCCTTCGCCGCGCTGCCCCCGGCCGACCAGGCCGTCGTGGTCTGCGGCGACGCGCCCGACCTGCCGCCGCTGCTGATCGGGAAGCTCTTCCGCGAGCTCGGCCGCGCCGAGATCGCCGTCTGCCCGTCCGACACCGGGGGAGCGGTCGCGGTGGCCGCCCACCTGCCGTTCCCCGAATGGGCGACCCTCGACGTCGACCACCCCGAGGTCGTCAAGGCGCTGCGCGCCCAGGCCCCCGGCCCCCGCAAGGTCGCCACCGGGCCGGGCTGGCACCGCCTGCGCGGGCCCGGCGACCTCGCCCGCCTCGACCCGGGCCTGGAAGGATGGGACGCCACCAGGGCGTTGGTACTGGCGTGAACCGCGACGACCTCGTCCGGCTGCGCAGGGTCCGCGACATGATGGACCGCGACTACGCCAGCCCCCTCGACGTGCCCGCCCTGGCCCAAGCCGCCCTCATGTCCCCCGGCCACTTCTCCCGCAGCTTCCGGGCGGCCTACGGCGAGACGCCCTACAGCTACCTCATGACCCGCCGGATCGAACGCGCCAAGGCGCTGCTCCGCAACGGCGACCTGTCGGTCACCGACGTCTGCTTCGCCGTCGGCTGTACGTCGCTCGGCTCCTTCAGCTCCCGCTTCACCGAGCTGGTCGGGGAGAGCCCCAGCGCCTACCGCGCCCGCTCCCACGACGACGCCGCCGCCATCCCCGCCTGCATGGCGAAGATCCACACCAGGCCGGTCAGGAACGGAGAAGCCAACGCCACCGATCGCCCTCTAGCGTGAGGTGCATGGACATCAAACTGCACACCTGCTTCATCGCCGTCGACGACCACGACACCGCGCTCGCCTTCTACCGCGACGTGCTCGGCATGGAGGTCCGCAACGACGTCTCCTACGAGGGCATGCGCTGGGTGACCGTCGGCTCGCCGGCGCAGCCCGACGTGGAGATCGTGCTCGAACCGCCGCTGGCCGACCCCAACGCCTCGGCCGAGGACAAGGAGACCATGTCCGAGCTGCTGGCCAAGGGCCTGCTGCGCGGTCTGATCTTCACCACCGACGACTGCGACGCCACCTTCGAGAAGATCGCCGAAGCGGGCGCAGAAGTCCTCCAGGAGCCGATCGACCAGTTCTACGGCGTCCGCGACTGCGCCTTCCGCGACCCGTCGGGCAACCTGCTGCGGTTCAACCAGCCGCTGAAGAAGGAAGCCTGAGCACGGTGAAGAGCGCCCGGTGGTCGGTGCCGGCCACGTCGTGCACGCTGGCGTGGCCGACCGCCACCCGGGGGTCGACCAGCACGTGGTCGATGGTGATGAAGGGCGGCAGCCGCCGCCCGGCCGGCCAGGTCGCGATCAGGCCCTTGCCCGTGGCGTCGGCGGCGTCGACCCACCCGTGGCCCAGCACCGCGCGGAACTCCGCGTGGTCGAAGGTGGCGTTGTAGTCGCCCGCCAGGATGCGGATCGTGCCGGCCTCGGGCCGGGGCAGCGATCGCAGCCCGTCGCGCCACAGGCCGATGTCGCGCCCCAGCGGCGCCACCGTGTGCACGTCGACCAGCTCGACGGGCGGGCCGCCGGGAATCTCGATCTTCGCGTACGGCATCCGGTGCCCGTCCCCGGGCGCGAAGGGCACCAGCGGGGTCACCGGGAACCGCGAGTAGACGCCCGACCCCGCGGCGCTCCAGTGGGGCTCCAGATGCGTGTACGGCATCAGGGCCCCCAGCCCCGCCGCGGCCAGCCCTTCGACGGCCCGGGGGCTCAGCTCCTGCACCGAGATCACATCGGGGCGCGAAGAACGTACGAGGGCCATCAGAGAACCGACGTCGGCGCGCCCGAAGCGCATGTTGACCGACAGCACCCGCAACGACGGCCCGTCGGCCGAGGGTTGCGCCGAGGGCAGCGCCCGAGGCAGCACCACGAACGACAACCCGACGACCGGCACCAGCGCGACGACGGCGGCCCGCCGGGCCCGGCACAACACCGCGACCAGGACCGCCACGACCGCCCCGAGCACCGCGTAGGGCGTGCCGGTGGACAGGAGCGTGCCGAACCCGGTGAGCTCGATCCCGGTCAGCCGGAAGACCGCCCAGACCACGCCGATCCCGGCAAGCAGCCAGGCGAACGCCCGCCGCTTGCGCCCCGGCGAGGGGGCGGGCGAGCGGATCTCCCCGCCGACGTCGACGCCTACCTGTGTGTCCACCCCGGCCACACTAACCAGCGCCGCGCAGGGGAGGGGTAAGTCAGTTGTGAAGATCGTGTGCGAGCATCGCGCGGGCCCTGTGCGCGAGCCGCCGGGTGGCCATGTCGCTCGGCTCGGGGATGTCGTCGACCGGGAACCAGTCGAGCGCGAGCGACTCGTCACTGATCACGAACTCGGCGCCGGGCGGCGCGACCGCGCCGAACTCCACGTCGAGGTGCCAGCACCGCGGCGGATGGCACCAGACCTCGTGCCGGTCGAGCGCCAGCGGGCCGGGCAGCAGGGTCAGGCCGGGGATGCCCGACTCCTCGACCGCCTCACGCAGCGCCACGTCGGGCAGCGTCCGGTCGCCAGGCTCGCAGTGGCCGCCCATCGGGAGCCACAACTTCGCCTTCGGATGGTGGGTGAGCAGCACCTTCGCGCCGTCGTGGGACAACACCGCCGTCGTGGCGGTCAGGTGCCCCGGTGCGCACTCACGCCACATGCCGTTCTCGTGGTCGGCCAGATGACGGAGGAACTCCTGGCGGAGCGTCTCCTCCTGCGGGGTCGGGCCGGTCCAGGCCGCCAGCAGCGCCGCGGCTTCGTCGCGCAGGGTCACTTGTCTTCGTCGTCGTTTTCTTCGAGGAACTTCAGCAGGCCGAGGTCGAAGTCCTCCTTGCCGGCCACGAACGCCTCGGGGTTGTCGAGGTCGTCGGAGTTCGGCATGAGGTCGGGGTGGCTCCACACCGCGTCGCGCTCGTCGACGCCGCGCGCCTCGCCCAGCGCCCTCCACAACGCCGCCGCCTCGCGCAGCCGCCGGGGCCGCAGTTCCAGGCCGACCAGCGTGGAGAAGGTGAGCTCGGCGGGACCGCCGGAGGCCCGGCGGCGCCGGACCGTCTCGGCCAGCGCGCCGGCCGAGGGCAGCTTGCCCGCCGCCGCCGCGTCGACGACCGTGGCGACCCAGCCCTCGACCAGCGCGAGCGTGGTCTCCAGGCGGGCCAGGGCGGCCTTCTGCCGCTCGGTCTCGGCGGGCTTGAGCAGGTCGCCGCCCGACAGGATCTCCTGGAGCCGCGACGGGTCGTTGATGTCGAGCCCCTGGAGCTTCTCCTGGAGGGCCGAGACGTCGACGGTGATGCCGCGGGCGTATTCCTCGATCGCCCCGAGCAGGTGTGACTTCAGCCACGGCACGTGCTGGAACAGCCGGTGATGAGCCGCTTCACGAAGGGCCAGGTAGAGGCGGATCTCCTCGGCGGGCAGTTCGAGCCCCTGGCTGAACGCCGCGATCCCGCCGGGCAGCAGTGCGGCGGTCTCCGACAGCGGCAGGCCGATGTCGCTGGTGCCGATGACCTCCCGGGCGAGGGTGCCGAGGGCCTGGCCGATCTGCTGGCCGACCATCATGCCGCCCATCTGCTTCAGCATGCCCATCAGCGGCCCCGCCATGGCCTGCGCCTCGGCCGGGAGCCCGGCGGCGCCGAGGCTGCCGCCCATGGTCTCGACCATCTTGGCGGCCACCGGGTCGCAGAGCTGGCCCCAGATCGGCGTGGTCTTCTCGATCCACTCCGACCGGCTCCACGCCTGCGGGTTCGACACGCCGCTCGGCAACGACGTGGCCTCGTTGAGCCACAGGTCGGCCAGGTTCAGCGCGTCGACGACCTGGCGTCTCTCCCCTTCCATCACGCTGGGATCACCGCCGTCGGCGACCACCGCGTGGCGGGCGATGTTCTTCGCCATCTCCCAGTTCACCGGACCGGAGCCCGGTGGGGCCGAGAGCATGTCGGCGAACTGGCGCATCGCCTGCGCCATCTGCTCGGGGTTGCCGAACATGGCGAACGGGTTCTCGTTAGGATCGTTTTCGCGACCTGGCAGGTCAGTCACCGCGCCACCTCGTGCAGGATGGAGGAGTCCACATCCGCCACGTTATCCGTCGTGGGGCGTGTCAGCGCAAAGTGAGGACCGCGTGCCAGTCTCGAAACGCCATCGTCCGCCCGTCGTCGCCGTCACCGGCGCGGCCTCGGGAGTAGGCAGGGCGTTCCTGTCGAAAGTCGCCTCGTCTGCGGATTTCCGCCGTGTGGTGGCGATCGACGCGCAACGCGGCGACGTCACCGACGTGACCTGGCGGGTGCTTGACATCCGCGATCCGCTCTTGGCGAACCGGATCTCCGACGTCGACGTGCTGGTCCATCTGGCGGGCGACTTCTCGCTCGACGGCGACCCCGCCGAACGCCGGGCCTACAACCTGCGGGCCGCCCAGACCGTCCTCACCGCCTCGGCCGCCGCCCGCGTGCGCCGGGTGGTGCTGGTCACCAGCGCGATGGTGTACGGCGCCGACGCCGACAACCCCGTGCCGCTGCCCGAAGACGCCCCCGTGGCGGCCGAACCCGACACCGGCGTCGTGGGCGACCATCTTGAGATCGAGTCGCTGGTCCGCCGCTCGCTGCGGGCCCACCCCGGCCTGGAGGTCGTGGTGCTGCGCCCGGCCGCCCTGGTCGGGCCCGAGGTCGACACCGTGGTCACCCGCCACTTCGAGGCCCCCCGCCTGCTCGTCGTCAAGGGCTGCCTGCCCCGCTGGCAGTTCTGCCACGTCGACGACCTCGTCTCGGCCCTGGAACTGGCCGCGCTCGGCCACGTCAACGGCGTGGTCGCGGTGGGTTCCGAAGGCTGGCTGGAGATGGAGCAGGTCGAGGAGGTCTCCGGCGTACGCCGCTTCGAGCTCCCCGCGGGCCTGACCTTCTCCACGGCCCAGCGCCTCCACCGTCTGGGCATCACCCCGGCCCCGGCCACCGACCTCCACTACGTCGTCTACCCCTGGGTCGTCGACTGCGCGACCCTGCGGGCCGCGGGCTGGAAGCCGGCCTGGACCAACGAGGCCGCCCTGCGCGAGCTGATGACCTACCGCGAGGGCAAGCACGCCGTCGTCGGCCGCCGCCTCTCCGGCAAGGACGCCACCCTGACCGCCGCCGGCGCCACCGTCGCCGTCATCGGCACGGCCGCGATCGTCCGCGCGGCCCGGCGGAAGAAGAAGATTTAGACTCGTCGGGTGGACGTCATCCGCCTCCTGGCCATCCGCGAGACCCCGCTCTCCGTCGACGAGGTGGTCGCCGCCGTCGGCGACCACGCGGCCGGGGGCACCACGCTCTTCATCGGCACCGTCCGCGACCTCGACGAGGGCCGCGGCGTCGAGCTGCTGTCCTACTCGGCCCACCCGAGTGCCGAGGCCGAGCTCCGGCGGGTGGCCGAGAAGGTGGCCGCCGACTTCCCGGTGACCGCGCTCGCGGCCGTCCACCGGGTCGGCGACCTGGAGCTGGGCGACATCGCGGTGATCGTCGCGGTGGCCTGCCCCCACCGGGGCGAGGCGTTCGCGGCATCGCGGCGGCTGATCGACGACCTCAAGCACGAGGTGCCGATCTGGAAGAACCAGCGCTTCACGGACGGATCGGCCGAGTGGGTCGGCGCCTGTTAGCCGCTCCTTATCGGTGAGCCCTTAGAGTTCTGGCATGTCCCGACGTGCCCTCACCCTGCTCGTGGCGGGTTTCCTCACACTCGCGCTGGCTGTGGGCGGAGCGCTGCTCCCCGTCCCCTACGTGGTGTTGTCACCCGGCCCGACCGAGAACACGATCGGCGACGTGAAGGGCAAGCCGGTGATCACCGTCACCGGCCACCAGACCTATCCCACGACCGGCATGCTCAGCATGGTCACCGTCGCCTACCAGGGCGGCCCCGGCAACCGCATCGGCCTGCTGACCGCGCTGCGCGGCTGGCTCGACGACACCATCGCCGTCGTGCCGGAAGAGACGATCTTCCCCAGGGAGCAGACCGTCGAAGAGGTCGAAGAGGAGAACACCGCCGAGATGGCGACCTCCCAGGAGACCTCCACCGCCGCCGCCCTGCGGGAACTCAAGATCGCCTACCAGAACGTGGTCGAGGTCGCCAGCACCGACAAGGGTTCCCCGGCCGAGGGCAAACTGCTGCCCGGCGACGTGATCACGACCGTCGACGGCGACCCGGCCACCGACATGGAGACGGTGGCCTCCCTGGTCCGCAAGCACACCCCCGGCGACGACGTCACCTTCGGCATCGACCGCAAGAACGTCAAACAGGACGTGACGGTCAAGACCGTGAAGGGTCCCAACGGCCAGGCCATCGTCGGCGTCCGCATGGGGATGTCCTACAAGTTCCCCTTCACCGTCGACATCAGCGTCGGCGACGTCGGCGGCCCGAGCGCGGGCCTGATGTTCTCCCTGGGCATCTACGACAAGCTCACCCCCGGCCCGCTGACCGGCGGCAAGGCCATCGCCGGCACCGGCACGATGGACGGCGAGGGCAACGTCGGCGCCATCGGCGGAATCGAGCAGAAGATGGTCGGCGCCAAGAAGGCCGGCGCCACGGTCTTCCTGACGCCCTCGGCGAACTGTCCCGCCGCCGTCGCGGCCGTCCCCGACGGATTGCGCCTGGTCAAGGTCGACACCCTGAACGGCGCCATCAAGGCGATCGACGCGATTCGGACCGGATCGGGATCCGTCCCCGCCTGCGCTTCCTGAACACTTTCCCGAGAGCTTTCCGGAAGCGCAGCACTGCCGAACGCGGTGTAGGTTGCCAGGCACAGACCGTTTGTGCTTTTGACCAAAGGGGTTTGGCGTTGAGCTTCCGGAGCCCCGGAGCCGGTCGGGCGATGCGCGTGCCCCGCCGGCCCCGCCTGCTCATTCCCGTGGGAATCGCGATCGTCGCGGTCGTGATCGTCCTCTACATCTTCGCCGGTTTCTATACCGACTATCTCTGGTATGACTCGGTGCAATTCAGTTCGGTCTTCTCGACCATGCTGATCACCCAGATCCTGCTGTTCGTCGTCGGCGCCGCCCTGATGGTCGGCATCGTCGGCGGCAACATGGCCCTGGCCTTCCGGGTGCGTCCCATGTTCGGCCCCGGCATGTTCGGCAACGCCCAGGGCGCCGACCGCTACCGCCTGGCCATCGACCCGCACCGGAAGATCATCTTCCTGATCGGCATGGCGATCCTCGCCCTGTTCGCCGGGTCGTCGACCTCGGGCCAGTGGAAGACCTGGCTGCTGTTCCAGAACGCCACGCCGTTCGGCAAGGTCGACGCCGAATTCGGCATGGACCTGTCGTTCTTCACGTTCACCTATCCGTTCCTGCGGATGGTGCTGAACTTCCTGTTCGTGGCGGTCGTCCTGTCGGCGATCGCGGCGGCGCTGGTCCACTACCTCTACGGCGGCTTCCGCATCCAGACCCCCGGCGGGGTGCACGCCTCGCGCGGCGCGCGGGCCCACCTGTCGGTGCTGCTGGGCGTGTTCGTGCTGCTGAAGGCGCTGGCCTACTGGCTCGACCGGTTCGGCCTGGTCTTCTCCGACCGGGGCAAGGTGTTCGGCGCCTCGTTCACCGACGTCAACGCGGTGCTCCCGGCCAAGACCATCCTCGCGTTCATCGCGCTCATCTGCGCCGCGCTGTTCTTCGCGGGGGTCGTGCGCTCCGGCGGCATGCTGCCCGGCGTCGCGCTCGGCCTGCTCGTCCTGTCGGCGGTCCTGATCGGCGGCGTCTACCCGGCGCTCGTCGAGCAGTTCCAGGTCAAGCCGAACCAGCAGGCCAAGGAGCGCGACTACATCGACCGCAACATCAAGGCGACGAGAGCCGCCTACGGGGTCGACAACGCGACGGTCACCCAATACGGCGCCGAGACCGAGGCCAAGCCCGAGGTGCTGCAGACCGAGTCGTCCCAGATCCCCGGCCTGCGCCTGCTCGACCCGAGCGTGCTCAGCCCGACCTACCAGCAGCGGCAGCAGATCCGCGGCTACTACCAGTTCCCCGAGCAGCTCGACGTCGACCGCTACAAGAACCCGGCCACGGGCAAATACCAGGACACGGTCGTGGCGGTCCGCGAGATGGGCACCCCGCCGGCCGCCCAGAGCAACTGGATCAACGACCACCTCGTCTACACCCACGGCTTCGGCTTCGTGGCCGCCCCCGGCAGCGCGGTCGACGGCAGCGGCGTGCCGAGCTTCAACGAGAAGGACATCCCGCCGACCCAGGCCCTCGGCAAGTACGAGCCCCGGATCTACTTCGGCGAGAACTCACCCGAATACTCGATCGTCGGCGGCCCCCAGGGCAGCAACCCGGTCGAGCTCGACTACCCCGAGCAGAGCACCAGCGGTCAGAAGAACAACACCTACGCCGGCACCGGCGGCGTCCCGGTCGGCGGCATCTTCACCCGGTTCCTCTACGCCCTCAAGTACGGCGAGACCAACCTGCTGCTGAACTCCAGCATCAACGCCGACTCGAAGATCATGTACGTCCGCAAGCCGATCGAGCGCATCCAGGCGGTGGCCCCGTTCCTGACGCTCGACCGCGACCCCTACCCGGCCATCGTCGACGGCCGGATCAAGTGGATCGTGGACGCCTACACCACCTCCGACGCCTACCCCTACTCCGAGCCGCGCAGCCTGGAGACCCTCACGACCGACGTGACCTCCCAGCTCCAGCCCGGTATTCCGCAGGTGCCGCGCGACAACATCAACTACATCCGCAACTCGGTGAAGGCCACCGTCGACGCCTACGACGGCACCGTCACCCTCTACGCGTGGGACGACACCGACCCGGTGCTGAAGACCTGGCAGAAGGCCTTCGGCGGCATCGTCAAGCCCGCGTCCGAGATCTCCGACCAGCTCCGTGAGCACCTGCGCTACCCGGCCGACCTGTTCAAGGCCCAGCGCGAGATCCTCACCGAATACCACGTCACCGACCCCGACTCGTTCTTCGGCGGCCAGGACTTCTGGAAGGTCCCGGAAGACCCGGCCACCAAGAAGAGCAAGCAGCCGCCCTACTACGTGACCATGAAGATGCCGGGCGTCGCCCAGGAGAAGTTCTCCCTGACGACCACGTTCGTCCCGAACAACCGGCAGAACATGGCCGCGTTCATGGCGGTCGACGCCACGGCCGACGCGAAGAACGCGAAGCTGGAGATCCTCCAGCTACCGAGCACCACGACGATCCAGGGTCCGCCCCAGGCGCAGAACACGTTCCTGACCGACCCGACGGTCTCCGCCCAGCTCAACATCCTGAGAGGCAGCGGCGGAGCCACCGACGTCATCTTCGGCAACCTGCTGACCCTCCCGTTCGGCGGTGGCCTGCTCTACGTGGAGCCGGTCTACATCCAGCCGAAGGACGAGGCGGCCGGCCGCTTCCCGACCCTCCAGAAGGTCCTGGTCCTCTACGGCCAGCGGGTCGGCTTCGGCGACGACCTGGAGACCGCGCTGAAGCAGGTCTTCGGCGAGGCGGGCACCAGCCAACCGGCCGAGCAGAACGAGGAACAGACCCAGCCGACACAGAACGAGCAGGCCGAGACACCGGCACAGCAGGCCTCGGTCTCCACGGCGCTGGGCAAGGCGCAGAAGGCCTACGAGGACGCCCAGGCGGCCCTGTCGGCCAACCCGCCCAACTGGCAGGCCTACGGCACCGCCCAGGCCGCCCTGAAGGCCGCTCTCGACGAGCTGGCCGCCGCCCAGGGCGCGGCGGCGAGCCCGGCCCCGTCACCCAGCCCGTCATCGACCCCGGCCGCCTCGGGGTCGGCGACACCGACACCCACGGCGACACCCTCGACACCACCGCAAGCGCCCTGATCGGAGCATTCGATTTGCCGCATCACCCCGCGCCGGATAGTCTTAAGACACACCGACGCGGGGTGGAGCAGCTCGGTAGCTCGCTGGGCTCATAACCCAGAGGTCGCAGGTTCAAATCCTGTCCCCGCTACTCAGCCAAAAGGCCCGGAGATCACTCTCCGGGCCTTTTGATTTGCACTACCCGACGTTCATGGATAGTGTTCTTACATACCGACGCGGGGTGGAGCAGCTCGGTAGCTCGCTGGGCTCATAACCCAGAGGTCGCAGGTTCAAATCCTGTCCCCGCTACCAAGAAAGTGGCCCGGTTCCAGATCTGGAACCGGGCCACTTTGTTTTCCCTCGTGTACGAGATGGCGATTCCCGGCCAAATGATCTGATGTCGAATTTGCGCGGTGGGTCTTGGCCGGTCGAATCGGGAATTCGCGAAATTCGGGTGAGACGGACGGCTGAGCCGGTGGATCCGAGGTGGCCCCGCGACGACCTCGCCGTCACCGTGCTCAAGACCGGCCGGGGAGCCCGGCGTCATCGCGGCTGACTCTTCTGGTTGTGAACAACACGTCGATGTTCACCCGATCGGATGTTGCTCCTCGGGCTGTGGGTTTCAGCCGAGGCGACATCGAGTCGTTGTGTCCACGTCCCCGCGGGCCCTGCCGACGTTCGGGCTCGGGTTCCGGTGCGCCGTGTGGGCGGCCCCACACGGCCGGCATGACTAAGGCGTTCGGCACGCTCATTGCCGGTCGGATCTCGGCGGGGCGTGCGGAGAGTCGGGCTGCCCGAGGTGACTCGTGGCGGTGCATTGCGGGAGCGGCCGGTTGCCGCCGAGCACTCGCCGGGCCGGACACGGCGAGGAGGGTGGGGTGGGCGGGAGCCGTAACGGAGAGAGAACTTCCCCCATCGCGGGCCGTAGGGGTGGTGGGGCCTGATCCCGACCCCCGGAATCAGGCCCCGTTCCCCCTTGGTGGTGCTTGGGTGGCCCGGTTCCGACGGGATCGGAACCGGGCCGGGCCGTACCCCGGGGTGTGGGTGTGGGGTGCGGGCCATCGGCGGAGGGCGGTCGCGGGGTGGCAGCCCCTGGTGTGGTCGCCTTCCGCGTTCATGCCGCGGTGGCTTCGAGCTCTACGGCTGTGGTCAGTGCGGCAGGCTGCGGTGCACGCTCACGCAGCGGCGCAGTCGGCTGCTCGCCGGGCCCATGCGCCGCGGCTCGCGGACCGGCTGGTCGAGCGCGGCCACCAGCGCCTGGGCAGTCTTGGCGTCGGCCAGCACCCGGGCGGCCTCCTCACCCACGGGAAGCTGGCCGTTCTTGGCCAGCTCGTGCTCAAGGAAGGTCATCGGCTCGGGTTCGCCCGTCGCGTGGGCGGCGACCGTCGCGCGGCTGGCCGTCAGGAGGGCGAGGTAGTAGTTGCGCAGGGACGCCTCTCGCATGCGCGCCTGCTCCAGGTCGTCGAGCAGTTCCCTGGCGATCCGGAGAAGATCGCCGGCGTGCCCGGCCTCGGCCGTGATGTGGGCGCGGATGTCGTCGAACTCCGAGCGCTGCGTCATGATGGCCACCTCCACGGCGGGGGTCCAGACGCCGGGTTGGCGCCGGGTGACTCCCGCATCTCATTCGTATCCCGCCCTGATTGCGGTCGGCTTGACATCGGCTTGCCCTCACCGAGGTCATGCGGCCGCGCTCGAACCGGGTGCTACTTAGATGCGCGAGTGACCAGGTTGGTTGTCAGGCCACGGCAGTCGTTTGTGGCGTGAGTGGTCGGGGGAACTGTTAGTCTTCTCGTGTCGGCCTGGTCCGGCGAAACCCCACCCACCGCCTCACGGCGATCCGGCGTGGGTTGCTTCATCCCCTGAACCCCAAGGTCTAGCGGCTGGTTCGCCTTCCGCCCCGATCGCTGGTAAGTTAGAGGGGTTGCCCTCCGGAAGGGGGGCGCCGAATTCCTCTCGGATTCGGGCCCGGAAGTCAAAACACTGAGTTTGACACTAAACGGGGCCACTGAGAAGATAAAGG
>NZ_BBXE01000042.1 GCF_001570565.1 Herbidospora yilanensis
CGGCGCGTCCCTGCCCGACGGCCGGGCAGAGCAGGCGCACCTGCTGGCGGGCACGCTGGCTCGGAGCCGGGTGCTCTTGCTGATCGACGACGTGGGGTCCGAGGAGTCGCTCCGCGAGATCCTCGCGTTCGACGGGCCGTTTGCGCTGGTCTGCACCAGCCGCTCCAAGCTGAGCGGCCTGACGGGAACGGTGCGGTTTCTGGAGCTCGGGCCGCTGGAGGAGCCGCAGGGTGCGGAACTCGTCAGCGCGGTCGCCGGGCCGCCCCGGCTGACCGAGGAGCAGATCGGGCGGCTCGTGGCGGCCTGCGGCGGGCATCCGCAGGCGCTGAGCATCGCTGCCGCTCACCTGGCGAGCCGCCCGAAGGCGCATGCCGACCGCTACATCGCCGACATCGACAGCGCCGATCGGGGCATCAAGGCGCTCCGGGCCGGCCAGACCGCACTGGAGCCGATCCTGGCCCGGAGCTTCGCCGCCCTCGGCCCCGAGCAGCGGGAGCTGTTCGTCCGGCTCGGCGTGCTGCCGCGCATGTCCGTCACCCCCGACATCGCGGCGGCGGCCGTCGCCCCCTTGACCGAGATCGGCGAAGCCGACATCGAGGCCGTCGGGGACCTGCTCGACTCCCTGTTCGAGCTCAGCCTCATCGAACAGGTCGACGACGACCGTTACCTCTTTCACGAGATCCTCCACCGCTATGCGCGGCACACCTCGGCGGCGGTCGAACCCGGCACCCGCGACGCGGTAATCGCCCGGTCGTGCGACGTGATGGCCCTGCGGGCCGAGGCGACGACCGAATCGATCGGCTTCCTTGACGCGGAAGCGCGAGTCCCGGCACCATCCAACGCGATGGCGTTGCAGACCTTGCACGCCGATCGTCCGGGTGCGATTGCCCTGGTCGAACGGGCTCGGGAGCTCCAGATCTGGGAACCGCTCCTGCGATTGGTCTCCGGTCTCCTGCCCTCCTTGACGCTGGGAGGTCACTGGCTGGAATTCGACCGGATCAACCGCTATGCGCTGGAGGCGGGCGAGCTCGCCGACCGGCCCGACTGGGTCGCCATCGCCCTCCACAACAGGGGCACCGCCGCCAGTCACCTCAGTGGTGGCGAAGACGCCACCGAGCTGTTCCGGCGGGCCGCCGAGACGGCGCGCGGGGCCCGGATGCCCGAGCTTGCCTACACCGCTTTGCTCTCCATGGGGACGTTCCTCCTCAACCGGGGGCGCACCCGTGAGGCTATCCCCCTCCTCCGTTTCGGACTGCGCTTCTGGCGGCTCAGCGGAGACCACCAGACGCTGGCCCGGGTCCTGGAGTTGCTCGGCGGCGCACATCTGGCCCTCGGGCGGGGTCGCCGGGCCGGGCAGTATCTGCGCAACGGCGCGAGGCTGTCGGCGTCCCGAGGCGGCCCGAACCCCAGCAACAGGCCGGCCCCCGAGTCGGCACATGAAGCGCTGCTCGACATCGACCGGGCCCGCGCGGTGGGCAGCCGCGAATGGGAGGCGCGGGCGCTCCTAGAGCTCGCCGCCGTCCCCGGCGACATGAGGCCGCCGTCGACCCCGGATGATCCCGGGGAAAACGCGCTGGCCATCTATCGGGACCTGGGCGACGTGCAGGGGCAGGTGCTGGCTCTGTTCCTCCTCGGGAAGGCCGTCGGAAGGGCCGGAACCGGCGAGGCCCTCGATTGTCTGCTGGAGTGCGCCGAACTGGCGGAGGGGATTGGCGATTACCAGCATGCCGCGCTGGCGCTTTCCGAGGTGGCTTTCCACTACGGGAGCATGGGCAACATCCAGGAGGCGGATGTTCTTTTCGCCGATGCCGACGCCATGGCGCGGCACCTCGGCAACCCGGTCCTGATCGCCAGGATCCTGCGACAACGAGCCGATCATCTGTCGCATCGAGGGTTGGTCACAGAACGGGTCGATCTCCTGTCTGAGGCGATACGCCTGCTGGAGACCACCGACGACAAGGAGTCGTTGTGGCAGGCCAAGGTCGCGCTTAGCGAGACGCTGGTCACGGGAGAAGACTGGCTGCGGGGTGCCCGGATCCTCGATGCGGTTCTCTCGGCGCCATCGGAGCACGTGACCGATGAGTCCAAGACCCGGGCGTGGAAAGCGCTGGCCATCCTCTATTCGCGCCGGGGTCTTCACCGAGAGGCCGTTTCCGCCATCACGAAGGCACTCGAACTGTGCGGCAGATCGGGTGATCAGGCCGACCTGCTGCACTGCACGATGGCCCGTGCATCCCTTCACGCCCGCAGCGGAGAACGACTCTCCGCGCTGGCGGAATACGCGAAGGCAGCCGACATCGCGGCGGCACGCAAAGACATTCGTGTTCTGCTGACGGCCAAGAGCATGGCGGCGGTATGCGGGCTCGACGGCGACGAAGCGGAGGCGACCGCCGCACTCGCCAGCGTGGCCACGCTGCTTCCGCTGGCCGGGGAACTCGGAATGCACGAGCTGGAAGCCGCCCTGCGCGTGAACGTCGGGCTGCACCACTCGGAGAGCGGTGACACCGACGCGGCGACCGCCGAACTTCAGCAGGCCCTGACGGTCATCGACCGGGCCGGCGACCGATCGTTGCGCGCGACCGCCCTGCTCGGCTTGGCGCGTTGCCACCGAGCCGCAGGTGCCATCGAGGTGGCCCGTGCTCGCGCACGCGAGGGCTTCGCCCTGCACCAGGAACTCGGGAACTGGTCGGCGGCGGGAACGGCCTATCTGGAG
This sequence comes from Herbidospora yilanensis, assembly GCF_001570565.1. Classification (GTDB taxonomy): domain Bacteria; phylum Actinomycetota; class Actinomycetes; order Streptosporangiales; family Streptosporangiaceae; genus Herbidospora; species Herbidospora yilanensis. The sequence continues at coordinate 2,714 of NZ_BBXE01000042.1, forward strand.
CTCGTGGAGCTCGCCGGGACCGCCCCTGAGGGCCTCACGTTCGCCGACATCCTCGGAGAGGGCGTCGTGCTCGACCCGAGAGTAGGGGAGTCGCTCGGCGCGCGGCTCGGAGATAGGGGCCCCACGCAGGAGGTCGGCGACCACGCTCAGGTCGCAGACCGGCGGAAGATCACCGTTTCCGAAGCCGTTCGCCAGGAGCTGTCGCACCTCACGGTCGAGGCACTGATGACGCACTTTGAACACTCTCGGCAGCTGTGCCTGATCTGCGATCTTGTGGTCGACGAGACAGGCGCGGCGGAACTGCTCGTGGTCCGCGACCAGCGCGAGAGCGTGATCACGCTGCGGTTGGCCCACCCGCACTGCGCCTCGTCCAAAGTGATCGAGATGACGGCCGTGGTCGCCGAGAGGCCGAAGGAGGTCCTGGAGGCGGAATGCATGATCTTCGGTCCAGCCAGAGCCGGCGTGATCATCGATTGCCAGAACGGCTGGCGTGCGGGACCAGACGGGCAGATCAACGACGTGATCCTCCAGGCCTTCCGTGACCTGGGCTTCGCCTGCCCGATCGTGGGGGAGGTGGAGGGAAGCCCGTCGCTGGCCCTTCCCGATGCCCGCGGTGGTGAGGTGCGGGCCCGGCTGGAAAGCAACCTCCTCACGATCACCGTCAACGCGGGCGAGCTGCTGCCGCGCATGCCTCTCGACTTCTTCCCCGAGTGGTATCAGGAGGCGGCCGACACGCTGACCCTCATCGTGGGCCGGAATCTCCAGGGCATGGCGGCCGACGACCCGTCCTATCTTATGAAGGCCATCGCGCTGGGCAGGGTCGTGGGCGGAGTCGTCTCGCTCACGGTGGTGCGGCCCGGCCGGAACGCTCCCTGCCCCTGCGGGATGCGGTCGGGGCGTAAGTTCAAGCACTGCTGTGGTGCGACAAGATCATGACGGGGGCGCTGTGCTGACAGATCTCCAGGTCCTGGCCTGTAGGGCTTAAGAACTCGATTCAATTCCAGCGCAGAGCTCATCGTCCGGGGACGGACGGGTTGAGAGTTGCAGTGGCTGGTTCGGGTTATCTGGGATCATCTTTTGTGATCTTGTCTACGGTGTACGCCGTCGCCCGGCGCCTGCTGTCTTTGCCCGCCCTGCTGTTACGGTGCGACGCATCCAAGGAGGCGGAATTGCTGGTGCTTCGGCATCAGAACGCGGTCCTGCGCCACCAGGTCCCACGCGTGCGGTACGAACCAGCCGACCGCCTGTGGTTTGCGGCGCTCTCGCACCTGATACCCCGCCCCCAATGGGAGAAGATCTTCCCGATCACGCCGTCCACCCTGCTGGCCTGGCACCGCAAACTCGTCACGAGGAAGTGGGACTACAGTCGGCATCGCCGTCCCGGCCGCCCACCCACCGCAGCCGCGGTCAAGGCCCTCATCCTGCGCATGGCCACGGAGAACCCAGGATGGGGTCACCGGCGCATTCACGGTGAGCTGACCCGCCTCGGCCATAAGATCGCCGCTTCTACCGTCTGGAACATCCTGAACCGGGCCGGGATCGATCCCGCCCCGCGCCGCGACGGCCCGACGTGGAAACAGTTCCTGACCGCCCAGGCCAGCACATCGTCGCGGTCGACTTCCTGCACGTGGACACCGTCCACATCCAACGCCTCTATGCCCTGGTCATGCTCGAACACGGCAGCCGCCGCACCCACCTTCTCGGCGTCACCACAAACCCCACCGGCCAATGGACCGCCCAAGCCGCCCGCAACTTCCTCATGGACTCCGACATCGACTCCACGAAGCTGAAGTTCCTGATCCGTGATCGTGCAGGCCAGTTCACCAGTTCCTTCGACGCGGTGTTCGCCGACGCCGGCCTCCGGATCCTCACGAGTCCACCGCAGGCCCCGAAAGCGAACGCTCACTGCGAAAGGATCATCGGCACCTTACGCCGCGAGTTGCTCGACCGCATGCTCATCCTCAACGAGTGCCATCTACGCCGGACACTCACCCGCTACCTGCAGCACTACAACACGACCCGGCCTCACCGCAGCATCGGACAATTGTCTCCATCGCAAGCCGATGCCGGTCCGCCAACCATGATCGACCTGGCCAACCACCGAGTCCATCGCAAAACGATCCTTGGGGGGGCTCATCAACGAGTACCAGCTCGCCAGCTGACGCCGCGAATCAGCAGGTCAAGCCTCGACTCCAATTTTTGAGCCCCACAGGGTCTACCGGCAAGAGGAAGGGACCTTGATCCGCTTGCCTGATCTCGTCAACGACTGCCACGTACGGTACTCAGCTTTGATCGAATCGGCCCTCACTGCTGGATCTAACAGGAGTGCGTGAACCCGATTGTCGATCGCAACTCGTGGAGGATGAGGTGTGAAGGACGAACCGGTCAATCTGTCGTTGATCTGGTTCCAGATGGGCAGACACAGACGGCGGAGGTGTAGCGGCCGGCATTCCCAGCGGCTGGGCATCCGGTCGTAGTGAAGCGGTCCGGGATCAGTGGAGGCTCTGACGGTCCCGGCAAAGCCGGACGGGTCGCCCTGCTGGTGCTTTGGGTGACAGCGGTGGGACGTTCGTGAAAATCTTGGGGTATGTCGCCGATCCCCCATGAGCGCGCTCACCGCCCCCAGTTAGAGAAGATCACCGAGCTCGCGTCGCGGGTCAGAGCGGGGGAGATCAGGCTTCCGAAGTTCCAGCGGCAGTTCGTGTGGAAGGGCCCCCAAGTCCTCGATCTGCTCGACTCGATCTCACGGAATTATCCGATCGGGAGCCTGCTGCTGTGGGACAGCGATTTGCGGCTGGCGAGCGACCACGACATCGCGGGCATCGAGATCGACCAGGCGCCGGACCGTGAACGCACTGCCTATCTGCTCGACGGCTGCCAGCGTCTGTCGACTCTCTGCGGGGCGCTGTACTGGGAGCCGAAGGGTGATCCGAAAAGTCTCTGGAACCTAGTCTACGACTTCGGGGAGGAGCGTTTCGCGCATCGGAAGGACTTCGACGAGCCGCCCGCGCACCAGATTCCGTTGAGGCTGCTCGCCCAGCCCTACGAGTACGCCAAGTGGGCTTCGAAACGGCTTCCTGAGGAGTTCGAGGGGGCGGCGAAGCAACTGTTCGACAACTTCGCGAACTACGAGACCTCGGTCGTGACGCTGAAGACGGCCTCGATAACTGAGGTCGGCCGGATTTTCGAACGGGTCAACACGCGCGGCACACCACTGACGGCGGTCCAGGTCATCCGCGCGGTGACCTGGCGCAGCGACTTCGATCTCCTCGACGCCATCGACGGCGTCCGCGATGTGCTTGCAGCCAAGAACTATGGCTTGATCGACCAGATGCTGCTGCTCCGCGCGATCTCGGCGGCGGCCGGGCTCGGGTTCGCCAAGTCCGACATGGAGCAACTGCCGTCCGTGGGCCATGAGCGTCTTCTGGCCGCCATCGAGGAGACCGAGGAGGCCGCGAAGAAGGCCGTGGACTTCCTCACCACCGAGATCGGCACTCCGACGGCCGCCGCGCTTCCCCACGCCAACCAACTCGCCGTCGTCATCGAGATCTTCCGGCAGATCCCGAGGCCGAACGGCAAGCAGTTCGCCCAGCTCCGCAGCTGGTTCTGGCGGACGACCCTCGGCGGCTATTACGACGGCTGGAATCCCCGGAAGATGGCGGCGGACCTCGCAGCGGTGACGGCGTTCGCGAAGGGCGAGACCAAGGGCATCGAGGTAGACGTCCCGCCACCCAGCACGCGGCTGTGGGCAGGCAAGTACGATCGGGGTACCGCGCCGCAGAAGATGTTCGCGCTCATGCTCGCGGCACGAGGCCCCCTAGACCTGATCACCGGGGCGGCCATTGACGTGGGGAAGACCCTCGCCGGGGATAACTACCTGCAGTTCCACCACTTCTTCCCCAAAGCGGCCCTCCTGCGCGACGGCATCAGGTTCGAGCAGGCCAACTCCTCGCGAACATCGTCATGCTGACCGCGATCAGCAACCAGAAGTTCTCCGACCTGCCGCCGTCCGCCTATCTGAAGGCCGAAATCGACTTCAGCGACGAACGGACGATCCGCGACCGGCTCGACACATGCCTCGTCTCCGCGCCCGCTTTCGACGCGGCCATGCGCGGCGACTACAAGGCGTTCGTCGCCGCCCGGTCGGAGACCTTGCTGGAGTGGGCGAGGGACCTCATCCAGCGCGGGCTGGCGACGGAGGCCGCGCCTGCGGAGCTCGACGAGGAGAGCCGGCGGCTCGCGAACGAGGTCGAGGTCGTGGACGAGGACACCGACGACTGAGGTCCGGGCTACTGTGGACGGCCACGTTCTGTCAGTGCTGGATGGTCTCCTGATGGCGGGAGGTGTGTCCAATGCGCGTCAAAGATCTGCCGGAGGCCGACCGGCCCAGGGAACGGCTGCTCGAGCACGGACCGCGTGCGCTCGCCGACCGGGAGCTGCTGGCGCTGGTGCTGGGTGAGGGCCGTCCCGGTGTGGACGTCATCGAGCTGGCGTCCCGGCTGCTCGCCGACCATGGCGGGCTGGCCGCGGTGGCTATGGCCGATCCGGGCGCGCTCCAGCGGTCGGCGGGGATCGGCCCGGCCAGGGCGGCCCGGCTGACAGCGGTGTTCGAGCTGGCGCGACGCGCGGCCGGGCCGTCGCGCCTCGGCCGGATCACGACCACCGAGGACATAGCGGTCGCCGCCGCACCGCTGCTGCGAGGCCTCCGGCACGAGAGGGCGGTCGTCGTCGTTTGCGACGCCGGCGGCCGGATCCTGAAGACCGCCACGCTCACCGCCGGCGCAGCGGATCGCACCCTGATCCCGGTCCGTGACGTCCTGAGCCTGGTCCTCGCGCTGGGCGGCGTCCGTTTCGCGGTGGCGCACAACCATCCGAGCGGCCGGATGGAGCCAAGCGAGGCAGACGTCCGGGTAACCGCCCGTCTCCGCGACGCCGCGACCACGGTCGGGCTCCGCCTGCTCGACCACGTCATCGTCACCGAGACTTCGTGGGCCAGGATCCCGTGATCATCCCACCGGTGCCGGTATAACCGGTGGGGACGGCTCGCACGAGCCCTTCCGGTCGCAGGCCTCGACGAGTCGCCAGGGGCCCGGCAGACGGACCCACCAGGTGCCCGTCGCGCGCCCGTACCGAGCCCACACTGCGGGAGCCATCGGCGAGCTCCGCCGACGGACTCACGCACGCTCCCGTTCGGTGAGTGCCGCCCACAGCGCGAGTCCGTCACTTGGATAAAGCTCAAACAGAAGGAATACGAGCGACTCGCGAGGTTGCAGACCTGGAATGGCACAAGCAGCCACAGCGGTTCAGCCGCCAAATGCGTCGAACTCGCCTCTCTAGGGAGCAGCATCTTGATCCGCGAGCCTATGAACCCCGGCAAGCGATTTCTGAACGTCGCGAACGTCAATGCCCGCCCAATCTTCGCCACACGCTACGCTAATCGGCTCTGACTAACGGGATGGGCGAGGCCTGAGGCCCCGCCCTCACTCACAACCGTCCGTTGAACGCATAGTTCAGGAGAGCGGATCCAAGGGCCTTTAGCTCTCGATCTTGTGTCGCGGACGCCGCAAGGCAACTGGCCAGTGAGTCAAGCGCATCGGCGAGCCGTCGTTGTTCTGGCATCGGTGGAAGCGGTACCTCAGTCGCAAGGAGTCGTTCTGGACTGACTCGCTGCCGTCTGGAACCCATGCCCGTGGTTTTGTCGCGGAGCGCGGCATGAAGGGCAGGCCACGTAACCAGGTGCTTAACATATCGGGGGTCGGCTACGTCGGCGTCGATGGCGAATGTGGGGAATTCGTGGGAGACATGCAACCCGTCGAACTCGTCAGGAACGATAGCGAGGGCGCCTTCCCAGCCAAAGAGCTTGCTGTAGACGAACTGCCCCGCCCGTAGGCGGTTGTACCTAGCGTACTTTGTCTCGGAACCTTTGATTGGTGGCCGAGTGAACATCCCGCGACCGTGGCTATAGATGCCAGCTGTTTGATAGAGGGTGTCCGCCATGACGGGTACGGAGTCATTGATAGGTATCAGGAAATCGCGCATCGGCGCAGGATCCCCTGCTCGTGTGATCAGTGAGCTGAAGAGGGCGCGACGAGTGGCCTCGGCAGTTTCCTTAAGCTGCCTGATCTTCTCTATCTTGGCGGTGGCGGCGTCGAGGCGCGAGGCGATGCGGCGTTGCTCGTCCAGTTCTGGCAGGGGGACGGTTGTGGAGAGAAGGCGGCCGATATTGACTCGTTGACGGCGTGAGCCCATGCCGGTGCCCTGGTCTCGGAGCTTGCCATGGAGGCCCGGCCAGGTGGTTAGGTGGGCAACGTATCCGGGGTCGGCGACGGCGGCGTCGATATGGAAAGTCGGAAATTCGTGAGAGACATGCAGGCCGTCGAACTCTTCCGGCACGGTAGCGAGCGCGCCTTCCCAGCCGAAGAGCTTGCTATAGATGAACTGCCCCTTCTGGATTCTGTTGTATTTGAGATAGTTGGTCTCGGAGCCAGCAATGGGCGGGCGTTTGAAGAGCCCGCGCCCGTAGCTGTAGATGCCTGCCGTCGTGTAGGTGGCGTCCGGGTCGATGGATACGATATCTGATTCTTGTCGCAGGAACGTGCCGAGAGCGACTTCCGGGTACGCGTTCATGCTGATCCCTCCACGTCCTTCGCGAGCGAGGTGAGGAGCGCGAGGATCTCGTGTTCGGCGGAGATCAGATTGCCGAGGAGTTCGGCGGGTGGGCGATGGGCCAGATCGTCCTTCTCGGTCGGGTTGGCGAAGTTGAGATTGTAGTTCTGGCTGATGATGTCGGCGGCGGGAACCCGCCATGCGCGATCCGTTTGTATCCGGTTAGCGCGCTCGGGGCCACCCCACCACGCGGCGCAAGCTTCGAATTCCTCATAGCGCATGGGCTTGGTCTTGGCGTAGCCCTTGCGACCTTCCGGTGGGATGATCTCGTAATACCAGGTCTCCTTGGTTGCGCCGGTTTTCTCGAAGAAAAGGAGGTTGGCTGGGATCGGTGTATAGGGAGCGAAAACGCCTTGGGGGAGGCGGATGATGGTATGGAGGTCACACTCCTCCAAAAGCTGCTTGCGTACCTTCGCGCCGGGCCCCTCGCCGAAAAGCGCGTTATGAGGGAGAACGATGGCGCAGCGTCCGCCATGCCCCAGCTTTTTGATGACTGAGTGAAGGAAGAGCCAGGCCGTCTCACGAGACCGGTAGGCGGTTGGGAAACCTTGGACGATGGAGTCCTCCTCCTCGCCGCCGAAGGGCGGGTTGGTGAGGATGACGTCGACCTGGGAGCTGGGGCCCTTCTCGTCAATCATCACGCGGAGGGAGTTGGCGTGGAGAACCTTCGGGGAGGGGATGCCGTGCAAGGTCAGGTTCATCATGCAGAGCAGGAACGGCAGGGGCTTCTTCTCGATGCCACGGATGTTGTTGAACAGTTGCTGCTGGAGGACCTTGCCGGTGGCTTGCGGGAACAATTCGGTGTACGCCTCGACGAGGAAGCCGCCGGTACCGCACGCCGGGTCCATGATCGACTCGCCGAGTTTGAGGAAGGTCTGCTCGACCATGAAGCGGATGACGGGGCGCGGGGTGTAGAACTCGCCGGAGTCGCCCGCGGCGTCGCGCATCTGCTTCAGCAGGTCCTCGTACAGGAACGCCATCGTGTGGATGTCGTCGCTGCTGTTGAAGTCGATGCCGCGGATCTGGTTGACCAGGTCGCGGAACAGGTAGCCCGACAGCATTCGGTTCTGGACGCCGGCGAATACCTGGCCGAGGACGTTGCGTGGATCCCCCGGCACGTCACTCTTCAGATCTGCCAGGTACGGGAGGAGTTCCGTGTTGACGAACATCAGCAGGTCCGCACCTGTGAAGGTTTCCCGGTCGGCCCAGGCCCGCCACTGGTAATCCGGCTTGATGATCGGTTCTTGACCGAACACCTCGCGTTCGGCTTCCAGCGCGTCGAAGGAGCGCAGGAACAGCAGCCAGGACAGCAAGGGGAGGCGGTCCAGGTCGCCGTTGAGGCCCGCGTCCTTGCGCATGATGTCGCGGGCTGACTTGATGACGGCCGACAGACGTGCACGGGAGGTGGTGTCCTGCGTCTTCGGGAGTGGGGCCATGGTCGTCAGAGGTCCTTGTTCGTCGGCTGGATGTTCAGGTCGCTGAGGGTGCGGGCGAGGGATGTCACGCGGAAGCCGTCGCGGTGTTCGACGTCGGCGAGCGACAGGTCGGCGCGGTGGGTGAGCACGGCGGGATCCCGCTGGCGGAAGCCGGGTGGAACCGTCATGTGCACGGCGGCCGGGTCGACTGGGGCGAGGCCGTGGACGCTCAAGGCCGTCTCATGGGAGAAGACCGCGCGGTCCAAGCTCCACAGCGACCAGCGGGCCAGATGATCCAGCTCGCTGGCCGGGAAGTCGGCGTACTCGCGGAAGCGATACAGACCTCTGTCGATGCGCATCCAGTTGCCCCGGCGGACGTGAAAGTACTGCGACTGGTAGGAGTAGCCGTCGAGCAGTGCTTGGGCCGCCGTGAAGTAGCCGCGCTGACGGGCGGCCCGGCGCCAGAGCCGTGCCCGGGGTTCTTCCTCCCGCTGCCTCACGGTAGCCAGGTTAGCTTAGGTGAAACTTATAGTCACTTTTAGTTTTGTGCACGATGTGACCATCGTCTTGTTCGCCCCACTAGAACTCAGGAGGCTTCGTATAGCTGGGTGCGCAGGTGGTCGACGGCGGTGCGCAGCCCGGCGCCGGAGCGGTCGCCGAAGAGCTCCGCGATCTCGACGACCGTGCCGAACTCCTGGTAGGCGGGGGAGTCCATGGCCTGGACTTCCAGTTCACTCTCGTCATGCGCGGAGTACTGCGCCAGCACGCGGTCGAGGATCGCGCGGGCCTCGAGGGCGAACGACTCCAGGAACTCACGGTGCTGGAGCTTGAAGCGGAGGGCGCGTTCGGAGCGCGACAGCACGGGGAGGTTCCAGCCGAGATAGATCAGCAGGTCGATGGCGTCGGCGTCGGGACGGCCCGTCAGTTCACCGAGGTCGGCGGTGCTGATCCCGATGGCCTCTAGGCGTTCCCGCAGCTCCTTACGACTCCGGCTGTGCGCCCACTGGGTAAGCAGTTGGTTCGGGGACAGATCGAGCTCGTGCAGTTTGTCCTTGATGAACTGCTCCAGCCGCACAAGGCGCAGTCGCAGGCCTTTTCCATCGGTCTCGGTGATGTAGACGGCCGAACCGAGGATGTTCACCTCTACGTCGTCTATGTAAAGGGTGCGGCCCTCGGCGCGGATATCGTCGATCATCTCGCCGTCGATGATCGTCGGTGGAAGGTCGCCGCCGTCGCGACTTTCATACTCAGCCTCGGGCTCGGCCGCCTCGTCGGGGTCCGGTTCGGGCTCGATGTCGAGGTCCTCGGGGAAGGTGACGAAGCTGCCGTCCGGGTCTGCCTCGTCGCGGAGCCGGCGGAGCGGCGGGCCATCGAACTTGGGGTCGTAGAACAGGCGGGTCGCGTCCACGAAGTCGATGATGTCGAACGCGAACTTGCCTGTCTCGGGCGACAGGCGGGTGCCGCGGCCGATCGTCTGCTTGAACTCCGGCATCGAGCGGATCACCCGGAACAACACGATGTTGCGGACGGCCGGGATGTCGACGCCCGTCGACAGCATCCGCGATGTCACCGCAATAACCGGGACCTCGGAGGCGTCGTAGCGGAAGTCGTCCAGACGCTCTCGGCCGGCCTCGTGGTCGTCTCCGGTGATCCGGCAGACCCACTTGTGGCCGTACCGCTGTGACAGGTCGGCGTTGGCGCGGGTCAGCGCCTCGACCATGCGCATCGCGTGGTCGTTGGTCTGGCAGAACACGATGGTCTTGTGCATTCGGCCGGTCTTATGCAGATACTCCGTCAGGTAGCGGGCTACCTCGTCGGTGCGGTCGAGGATCGCCACGAGCCGCTCGAAGTCCTTCGGCCCGTACAGCTCATCGGGGATTTCTCTGCCGTACATGTCAAGCTGACCTGCGTCCGGCCGCCAGCCGTACAGGTCAATATCGATCCGGACGTTGCGGACCCGGTAAGGGGCGAGGAAACCGTCGCGAATGCCCTGGGCGAGGGAGTACTCATAGATCGCGTCGTCAAAGTATTGGTAGGTGTCGACGTCCTTACGGCTGATCGGCGTGGCCGTCAGACCCAGCTGGACGGCGGGCTCGAAGTGGTCCAGGATCTCGCGCCACTGCGAACCCTCCGAGGCGCTGCCCCGATGGCACTCGTCGACGATGATGAGGTCGAAGAAGTCCCGTTCGAACTTCGTGTACAAGTCCTGCGCCCCGCCAGGCTGCGACAGCGACTGGTACAGCGCGAAGTAGATGTTGCGGCTCTTCTGCACTATGCCCTGGCCGAGCCGGTGGACGGCCTCGCCGAACATCTCGGTGAAGTAGTCGTCCTTGGGCTGGTCGATGAGGATGTTCCGGTCGGCGAGATATAGGACACGGGGCCGTCGCCCCTTCTCCGGCCAGTTCGCGTTCCACAGCTTCGCGACGATCTGCGCCGAGACCAGGGTCTTGCCCGTGCCGGTGGCCAGCACTAGGAGTAACCGTCGTTGGCCCTTGGCGATGGCCTGCACGGCTCGGTTGATCGCGTTGCGCTGGTAGTAGCGGGGGTCCTTTGGAGTGCCGTCCCAGTTGCGGGTCAGTATGAACGGCGCGGACGCCAAGTCGGCATGAGCCTCGTCGGTGAGGTCTCGGGCATCGCGGTACCGCGCCCAGAGCTGCTCCGGCGTGGGGAACTCCGAGATCTCCGAGATCAGGCCAGTCCGGTAGTCGACCTCGATGGTGCGGGTGCCGTTCGTTGAGTAGGCGAACGGGACGTCCAGCAGCTCGGCGTAGCGTTTGACCTGCTCGAAACCCTCAGCGGGATCAATGCGGGAGCGTTTGGCCTCGACGACGGCGAGCGGCAGGCCGTCGGAGTACTCCAGCACGTAATCGGCGATTAGCGGGCGCTGCTGATGGTGGCGGCGGGCGGTCGGCTGGATCCGGCCGCGATTGATCCGGTACCGGCTCTTGACCTGCTCTTCTACATTCCAACCGGCCCGGATGAGAGCGGGCAGGACGAACCGCTCGCAGGTCTCGTCCTCGGTGGGGTTGCCGCTACTGGAAGTCACCCTATATTTCTACCCGGAGGGTGTGACAATTTCTGGACTCTCGATCCCAAACCCCTCTGAACGCGGATTGCATCTTCGGCAGGATGACGCCTCAGTCGGTTGCCTCGCCTTTCGTGACTACGGAACGATGAGAAGAACCGGGCGTTGGTCAGCCATGCCAGGAAACTCACGGACCCGTGAGGTGGGCCAGGCGAGCTGATCGGCTAGGTCTTGCATGGTGAGCCCCGTCTGACTGGTGGCGAGCTCGAAGGCTTGCCGAAGGAGGACTGGAGTTCCCCTGGGTAGCCGGTAATCGACTCGGGCGTAAAGCCGAACTGGCTCCGGAGTTCATGGAGTTGCTGATAGCCGCGCGGCTGGCGGCCGAGTCCGACACTTCCTCCCGGCTGATCCGAAGGGGGCTGCGGTTGGCTGAGTCGGTAGCGGGACCACATCTGGTTGCTTTCGGTGTCGGTGTGATGTCATCTAGTGATATGCGTCGGTGGGCAAAGCTGAACGAGCGCCAGATGACAACCCTGCGCCGCATCGCGGACGGTGAGTCGGTCACCGCCAAGGACAGTGATCTGGCTCGTACGGTCTACGCACTCCGGGACAGGGGGTTGATTTCGACCCCCCGGACAGACGGCATATGGATCGCTGAGGTAACCGAGGCAGGGCGCTTCTATCTCGCGAATGGCTACTACCAGGGCGCTGCGGCACTGACGTCTCCCACTGTGAGTTCCAAGACCGGAAGACGAACTGCCGACATCAAGCGGCAAACGCCTCGTGCCCTGGCGGCTGAATTGATCAAGCGCTTGCAGGACGAAGGGGGGACGGTGCATGTCCATGACCCAGATAAGACCACTAGGGCGCTTCATCGACGGGCCCTGGACGCGGCCAAGCGTCATGGGTTGATCCCTGAAGGCTTCCGTCTCCTCCATACCGGTCGTGACCGCGGAGATCTCATCCTCCGGCTGGAGAATGAAGCACATCCCGACGAGACCGACTGGAATCGCATCCGATTAAGCGCTCGTGATCTGATCACCGATCCTCACGAGCTTGCGAACTGGCTTCGAGAAGACCGTCGCTCGATTGACGTCACCGACGCCATGATCGGCCGCGCTCTGGAAGCGATAAGAGCATTGGCGGAGGGTCTGCTGCAACGCGGTCATAGCGTGGGCATATCTAGGCGGGGCAAACCACGTGGCCTCCACGCGCATGCGCGTGGACACCAGTACGCGCTGAGCATCAAGGAGGAACTCGACCGTATTCCTCGCGTCTATACCGAAGAGGACCTCCGGAGCCGAAGGCTCTACGCCTGGCAACGGGTTACACCTGAGTACGACGAGGTCCCGTCAGGTCGGCTCAGGCTTGAACTGGGGGACGGGAGCGGTCTGCAGTGTTGGGCGGACGACAAGCGTTCACGTTTGGAGGACAAGATACGAACGGTCGTCAATGCGATCGAGCGACTCTCGGAGGCTGACCAGCAGGCGCGTTTTGCGAGGGAAGAGGCTCAGCGAAAACGCGATGAGAACTGGCGACGCCAGGAGGAGGAACAGCAACGACAGGCGGCCGCGCGGCAAGAAGAGCGCGATAAGGAGCTTGCGCAAGCCGCCGACCAGGCGCAGGAGGAGCATAGACGGCGAGCTTTCGGGCAAGCACTGGAAGGATGGGCTAGTGCAGCGGCTATCCGCGAATTCTGCCTGAGACTAGAGGCACTTTCTGCGACTCTGCCGGCACAAGAGGCAACGATCGCGCGATGGGTGACGTGGGCGCGAGCCCAAGCTGATCACATGGATCCCCTACTCACGCCGAGCGTGTTGACCGAGGTGAGCTTCGACATCGAGCCGACGGCGGAAACCTTGCACCGCTACCTGCGAAACGAAAAGCGAGGCGAACGAGAAACACGACCAGAAGAACCAATTGAGGTCAGGTATGACGTTCTCTATCCATCAGCATGGCGATGGGGACGCCCAGGTCGTTCTCAATGGTGGCGGCGGTAGTCGTAGCTCCGCGCTTGCGCAGTGCCTCGATTGCCCGGTCGAGTAGATGGCCGAGCCGTAAAACTTCGTTGCGCAAGGCGATCAGCTCATCGAACCGTGCAACGGTCTCCTCCCCGCACCACTGCCGTACCAAGGCATGGACTGGTTCGCGTTCGCGCAGCCGGAACCGGGGTTCCTCACGGGCATCCTGCCATGACCGCCGATAGGACATCCCATAGAGCGCCTCATCGCGGAGTTCAGCTTCTTCGCTGTGAATCGCCTCCATTACCTCGTTACAGAAGACGTTGGCGATGGTCGGCATCAACCGTCGTGCCGCTTGCCAAGGACTAATCAGCGTCCCACTGCGATCACGGAAGGCCAGAGGGTCGTCTCCTAATTCTTCGGGGGTGAGTCCTAGGCGTTCCGCCATACTCGTGGGGTTGTCGATCCGAAGGACTCCGGTCTCGCTCCTACTTCGACCGAGGACCAGCCGCCGGCCAAGCCCGCAGTTCTTCACGACGAGCAACGCAGCTTCATACTCCACCGCGCCGTCAGCTATAGCGGATGCCTCTCTAACTGCCAACAGCCGCTGTTCGTCGTTGAGCCGCGGTCCGATAGCGGCCCAGCGATCCAGCAGAGTGGTATGGGAGACCCATTCCTGTAGCCCGGAGTCGTCGCCGTCCATCCGGCGGATCCTGATTGAGCCGTCGCTATCCCTTACTCTCACGATGATGACGCGGTGCACCGGCTCGCCCAGCGACCTCGGCCGCTCGCGATAAGCCCACTCCTCTCCAATCTCCATGCCTAACATTAACTCCGTCTATGTGATCGTTATATCGCTTTGAGTAATGGTCGGTTGGCTGCTCTGCTGCGACTGATGATCCTTCGCACGATGGCGCAGGCGTACCGATCGCCGTGTTCAGTGCAGTGGGTCCGGAGCGGAGCGGACTTGGAGCCACTATCAGATCTGCATACTGATGGGGCTGTTGATGACTGTGTGGATACTCTGAAGTGATGACCGACCAGACGATCTCTCCGGACGAGCAAGAAACGGCGCTTGATCTGGATGCCGTCGTTGCTGCGGGATGGGCTGTTCCCGAGGCGTTTCCGGGAGCGGAGTTCGCTCGCGCCGAGTCCTTTTGGCGGGAGCGAAGGACCGAGGATGCCAGGCTTCTGCAGGTACGTGCCAAGGCGTCAGTGCTCGTGGAATCCTGGACTGGATGTGTACCGCGTGATGTCGGTTCCTTCGGTATCCAGCTCAACCTGGAGAGCAGTGATCTTGACCTCGGAATTGGATACCCGATTGCCGGCCGAGACGATCTCATGGCGGCGCTCGCCCCGCATGTGGTGTTCAAGGACGAGCGCCGGACCCGTTTCGACACCACCCGGCTGGTGTTCGCCTTCGCCGTCGACGGCATCGAGATCGACCTGTCCGCGCTGACGGAGGAGGACTTCGCCGTCGCGTGTCGGATGCTGGATCAGATCGACAGCGAGATGACCGAGGCGGAGCGGATCGCGCACACCTGGGTCAAGTACCAGCTACGCCGGGCGGGCAGGGCAGAGGAATACGCGAGCTGGAAGCTCGTCACGTACGCGCGTTTCTGCCCGGAGTTCAACTGGGTGCCGATCACCGAGCCGACCGCCGGTTAGGTGCCGCATGGGTCGGCGGCGTTGATCAGCTCCCACGACCTGTCAGCGGCCCATCGGCCGGACTCGTGGACGAGCCGGTTGGCCGCCTGCGGCGGGAGCGCCGCCACCACGCCCGGCAGCGTCGAGTCCATGCGCTGCCGGAGTTCAGCCAGTCGCTCGTCGAGCATCGCGTCCAGGCCGGCGGTGAGCAGCGGGCGCTGTGAGAGCTCGGTGTTTCGGCTGATCAGGTCGATCATGCTGGTGAGGACCGAGAACGCGGCTTCTTTGATGACGGCTCTGGCTGTGCGGACCTGTCGCTGCGGCTCTCCGTCGAGGATCTTCTCCAGGCTCTTCAGCGTGTAGTCCAGGGCGAAGTTGCGGTCTACCCACAGCTGCGCCCGGTGGGAGCACTCGCCGATGCGCCAGTCGGCGAACTCCGCGTCGACCCGGCCCATGGATGGGCGGACCTCCCTGGTCAGCCCGGCGGCCTCGGCCTTGCGGGTGTAAGGGGCACCGATCAGGCACTCCATCGAGACGAGCATGTAGGAGATGCCGGTGTAGAAGGGCTTGCCGGTGCTGTGCTCGGCGACGAAGGCCGGGTCGGTGACGCCGTCGACGATCTGTTCGGCGCTCAGATGGGGGAGCGGGCGCAGTAACAGGTCGGTTCGCCCCTGGAAGGCGTGCGTGGCCAGCAGTTCCTCTTCGGTCATCAGGTGGTCGAAGGTGATGTACGTGTAGCGGGTCGGCACGCCCAGCGCCGACAGGGTGCGGATGGCCAGGGCGTTCTGTTCTGCGGTGGTCTCCTTGTGGAAGCGGTCCAGGATCGAGGTGACGCCGGACTCCACCCCGAACAGGCAGCGGCGCAGTCCGTCGCGCAGCAGGGTCCGCCACATCGTGGCACGTTCCACATGCCATGCACGGTCGCGGCCAAGGTGGGTGACCTGGTCGATACGGCAGGACGTCTCCCAGCGGAAACCGGCTTTGGCGAGTTCGGTGGCGATGGCAAGGATGCGTGGGACGGCGTTCTCATCGCGGCCGATGGCTTCCTCGTCGACCAGGTAGAGGGTGCGGGAGATCTCCGGGTGACGAGCGAATTCCTCGTTCAGGGCGCCGAGCATCCACGGCAGTTCCTCTGGCGCTCCTCCTGCCCACACACCTTTGTGACCCCGCGGACAGAACGAGCACGTGCTGGTACACCCCCGCGTCGTCTCCAGCTGGGCCACGCCCTGGTGGGCGAAGGTTGCCTGCAGTAGGTCCAGTTCGGGGAAGAAGTCCTGGGCGTTACGGTTGGAGACAGTCGGGGTTCGGCGGCGGCCGATCGCGACGGCTCCGCCTCGGGGCGCGCCGACGTAGCCGATGCCGTGGATCTGGTCGCGGGCCAGGTCGCCGTGCCAGTGGGCGATGACGTCGCGGATGGTCGGTTCTCCGGCGCCGCGCGCGATGAGCAAACGGGGGTAACGCTCCAGGAGCAGGGCCTCGTTGCGGGCGGTCAGGCTGCCGCCGGCCAGGATCAGCGGCACCTGATCCTGGACTTCGTCGAGCAGGCGGGTCATCAGGTCGTACTGGCCGAAGGTGGCCGAGATCCCGAGGACGTCCGGCTGCTGGACGGTGATAGCGGTGAGGATGTCGTCCAGGGTGACGCCGAGCTGCATGTCCATCATTTCGACGTGGCCTGACAGGGTGGAGCGGGCGGCGCGGGCCAGGTCGGAGATGGCCAAAGGGAAGCGCGGCAGTGGGAAGTGCTCAGGCCGGTACAGCGCGGCGAGCAGGATGCGCGGCCGGGTCAGTCGGGTCACGGCGTCCGTGGTGATGTCGGCGTGGCTGATCCAGTCGCCGGGCGTGTGCAGGCGCATGTTGTCCATGCTCCAGGCGGGCCAGGATCGGGTCTCGTGTGGCTGGCCGGACAGATCGGCCAAGAACCACTGGCCTGGCTGGTCGGTGCCGTGGGCGAGGAGCCGCCGTTCCAGGGTGCCGGTGATGACGACTTCGTGGGCGGGCAGGATGCCGGTCACCGCCCGGCGAAGGGCGTTGGGCTGGCTACGGGGGATCGCGGCCAGCAGTTGGCGCTGGTCGGCGGTCAGTGGTGTGAGTCGGCCGATGGCGTTCAGGAGCAGTTCGAGGCTTGCATCGGCACCGATGGTGAGCATGCGGACCTCCGCGCGGAAAGGAAAGAAGGGATGACGGCATGGCCCTGCGGCGTCCAGGACGCCGGGGCTACGGGGGAGCCGGGGTTAGGCGGGGATGCTGATGACGGCCGTCATGGCCGCGTGGTCGCTGAGGCCTGAGGTGCGGGGCTGGTGGAGGTAGCCGCATTCGAGCACCGCGCCGACGGGTGAGCAGAAGATGTGGTCGAAGCGGTAGCCGTCGCCACTGCGTCGCCCGTACCAGGAGTGATCGACCGCGTCCGGGTGAAGGTGCCGGAAGGCGTCGGCGTACCCGGCGGTGGTGAAGGCGGTGTAGAAGTCGTACTCCCAGGTGCCGAACACCTTGTGGTGGGGCTGGTGGCCCGGCTCCAGGACGTTGAGGTCGCCGGCGATGACGATCGGGCCGCTCACGGCGAGGCCGTCTGCCAGGTTCGGCAGATGAGCGGTTACCGCGTTCTGGAAGGCGCGCTTGTCTTCGTTGCGGCGGTCTTTGGGGCCGCGGGAGGGCACGTAAAGCCCGACCACGCCGATGGTGTGATCCCCGTCCAAGTGGAGACGGACGGCGGCGCAGCGATGCGGAAGATGCTCCACCTGGATGGAAGTGACGGATTCCTGCTTGCCGGTGCGCGAGGCGACGAGGGTCAGATAGTCGGGGCCGCCGTCGCTTACGTGGACGGAGAATCCGTGCTCGCTCAGGGCCTGGGTGATGGCGTGCCCGCCCGGGGCGACCTCGGTCAGCACGATCACGTCGGCGTCCTGTCCGGCCAGCCAGTCGGCCTGCCGTCGGGAGCGGGCGGGGTTCGCGTGCTGGACGTTGAGGGTTAGCACGCGCACCAGGCCGGGCCGCGTCTCGTGCTCGGCACCGGGCAGGAGGCTGAGCTGCTGGCGGTCCTCGGCGCTGGCCATGGGTTACCTCTGGATCTCGTCGGTGAAGACCTCGCCCTGGGCGTCCAGACGTTCCTGCAGCCGGCCCATGACCACGCGGGCCTGTCTGATCACCTCTGAAGGTGGGCGGTCGCCCAGCGCCGACAGGTTCATCGCCACTTGTTCGGGGGTGGTGAATCCGACCAGCACGGCCGCGTGGGCATACCGATCGAGGCACGCCCACAGGGCGATGTGAATGAGGTCTTCCCGGCGAGAGCCGACCACTCCCTGCAGTTCATCCAGCCCTTCGGCGATGAGGGCAATGGCCGCCGGGGTGAACCAACGCTTCCGGGAACGATGGTCTCCCTTCCCGAACTGCGGCGGGGCGGCCGGGTCGTAGGCGCCGGTGAGGAGGCCCTGCGCGAGCGGCTTGTTGATCAGCACGCCGACCTCGTGCTCGGCGGCGAACGCGAAGATGCCCTCCGAGCGATCGGCAGGAGACAGCAGGTGGTCGCGGACCGCGAGCACGTCCGGTTCGACAGCGGCGAACACCGCGCGGAACCGGGCGATCTTGTCGCCTCGTTGATCGGGCGAGGCGGTGAGGCGGTCGAGGGCGAAGCGGTGCGGGCCGCGCATCCCTACCGCCCGGATCAGTCCCTCTCGCCGGAAGGTCTGCATCGCCTCGGCCGCAGGTTCCAGCCAGCGGTCGCCGTCTCCGAAGTCGGAGTGGTGCAGGAAGTAGATATCGAGATGGTCAGTGCGCAGGTTGTCCAGGGACTGCTCCAACTGGCGGCGCATGTGCCGGGGATCGAACCCGTGCAGGGCCGTCCCGGCGAAGTAACCGACCTTGGACACCAGAACGATCTCCTCGCGGGGGACCCGCGCGACCAGAGCGCCGATCTGCCGTTCGGAACGGCCGTGTCCGTAGACGTCGGCGGTGTCGAACAGGCGGGCGCCCATCTGCCAGGCGACCTCCAGGCCGGCGGCGGACGCCTCGGCCGAGGCACCGGTGGACCAGCCCATCGGCAGGCCCAGGTTCTCGTCCGGGCCGCCGATGCCCCAGCAGCCCATGCCGACGGCGGGCACGGTGATGCCGGATCGGCCGAGCGTCCGCTGGGGCAACGGGGCGGGTGGCGACGTCACGTGGGCCTCCTAGATGAGGGTGCTTGGTAGTAGCGGATCTGTCCTGTCGTGGTCATACCGAGCGCGTGCAGGTCGGCTAGAAGGGCGGGTGCGTTGTCGGGGACGATAGAGCGCGCGACCACGGCGTGATGGCGGATCCCGGCGGACAGAGCGGCCGTGATCAGCGGCGGGGCCACCTCGGCGCGGTCGGTGTCCGGGGCGATGAGCACGTCAGCCAGCAGCGCCTCGGCGGGTTCTGCGGGGTCGTCGTGGGCCAGCGGATACATCAGTGCCGCCCCTTGAAGGTCGCCACTGGGGCCATCCACGATGAGCAGGCCATCAGAGACGAACCGTTCGTCCGCGCTCCAACGCCGGTAGGTGTCCTCAGCGACCTGCCGTCCATGATCGGGGTGAAGAGCCTGGTACAGGTGGCTCAGCGCGTCGACGTCGGAGGCTTCGGCCCGCCGCACTCTCACCCAGCCACGGTCGGGAAGGCGCGGCAGCAAGGAGAGATCGGCTTTCAGCAGCGCCGCGGTGGAGTGAGGACGCCACCCGGCCTTCTCGAAGAATTCGTAGCCGTGCTTCCGTGCTCCAGGGATCTCGGCGGTGAGTAGGGCTTGCGTCCCGTCGGCCTGGAATTCGGCCGCCTCCTGCAGCAGTGCCGTACCGAGTCCGCGCTGCTGCCATTCGGGCGCGACGATGGGACCCCACAGCCGAGCTGATGAGCCCGGCGCGGCCGCGTGGCGAAGAGCCGCTGCGGCGGCCAGTGTGCCGTCGGCGAGACGGGCCAGGAACACGGTCGTCGGCAGCGCGTTGCCACTGGGGCGCAGCCGGGAGCGCACGAGTGCGGAGGTCACCGGCCGTTGGTCGGGCCAGCCGCGCATGGCGGCGTATCCGAGATCTGCGAGCTCCTCGTCCAGAGGGGTCCTGGGCTCATAAGCGATGTTGCTGATCGAGATCGTCATGGGCGCCTCGATTGGGTGGCTGCTATACCGACGCAGACACTGCCGCGTCCGATCAGGAATGCCGGGTGGAGGGCCAGCGCGACCGTGGGCGGGGCGCTTCGGGTGAACAGGCGAACCTGGCCGAAGCCGTTGCGGAAGGCGTCGGCGATCTGATCGGGAGACGCGAACGGGCTGGGCCTGGAAGGGTGGCGAAGCCGTTGTCGGGCGAGGACCATCCGTTCGGCCGAGGTCGCGGGCCAGGTGGTGGCGGCCAGGGCTTGTCCAGCTCGGCCGATCCGGTCGTATTCGAGGTAGCCGGCGCGTCCGGCGATCCGAGAGGTGTAGAGCAGGAGGCCGTCCTCGGACAGCAGACCTGCCAGGCGGGTGATCACTGCCTCGCGGTCTGCGGGACTGGGCAGCAGCGACAGCAGCCCATCGGTGACGATCAGATCGAACGATCCTGACACTCCGGCCAGCTCCGGCGCTTCGGATCGAAGGGTGAAGACCTGGGTGCCGGTCTCCTTCGCCCAGGTGTTGATGAGAGTCAACGGGGTCGGGCAGGCGTCGGCCACCGTGATCTGCATGCCCGGCTGCAGTTCGGTGAGGATCTGCGGCATGGTCTCGTCCGAGGAACCACAGACCAAGGCAGTCGACGGTTGCCTTTCGGCCAGCGCACGCTGGTAGAAAGCGGTGTGCCAGCGGGGATTGCCCTTCAGGCCTGCCTGCCGGAACAGCCGCCACGAGGCGTGGTAGCAGAAACAGCCCGGGGCGCAGTTCTCTCGGGCGGCCGACCAGGCGCCTCTGATCGTGAGGGACGCGGTCATCGTTTCTGGCCGATGAGGTGGAACAGGCGGGCGATCTGCCGGTAGGGGTCACGGCATCCGGCCTGCCATTCAGCCTCCAGGACGTAGTCGAACCCCTCGCCGACCGGGGCGTCGCCCAGGTGGTCGGTGAACACCCGCACCCCGTACCACTGGCATGTCGTCACCCCGGCCTCGCCGAGGATCGCCTCGACCGCGGAGAGGGCGTCGGCCCGGCTGCTCACCCCGAGATTGCCCTCGACGGAACCGGCCCCCAGCACCGCGACCGCATCCGCCCATCGGCCCTCCAAGGCGGGACGCATGGCCAGCCCATCGGCGTTCTTGGTCAGCAACGACACCAGGCCGCCCGGTCGGACCGCCGATGCGAGGTCGTTCAGGAAGGCGTGCGGGTTCTCGGCGTACATCAGCACGCCATGGCAGCAGACGAGATCGAAGCCGTTCTCGGCCAGATGCCCGGCCTGGTCGGCGGTGCCTTCGACAAGCGTGATTCGGTCGCGGACCTGCTCGCTTTCTCCCGAGATCCGGTCGGCGGCCCGCTTGTGCATGCCCTGGTCGGGGTCCAGCAGGGTCACCCGGTGTCCGGCGCGCGCGAGCAGGACGGCCTGGTGGCCGTCACCCCCGCCGATGTCCAGGACCTGCTGGGAGTCGCTGGGCAGGTGAGTGCGCAGGGCGCGGGCGACCAGGGCGTGACGGAGCGCGCCGCGCAACGTACCGGCGTGACGGGCATAACCAGCCGACAGATCAGCACCGGACGCCGAGGTCCAACTGTTGCTCACGGGTGGGTCTCCTTCGGCGAAAGCAGGGAATCGAACAGGGCCTGGTGCTGAAGCACCAGGCGGATCGACAGGTAGCGGGTCCGTAGCAGTTCGCGGAGTACCTGACTGGCCGGCGTGTCAGGGAGGGTGCCCTCACGGACGGCCCGGCGCAGTGCGATCAGCTGAGGTACATGCGCTTCGACGTTTTCCAGGTCGATCGGGTGACTGCGCTCCAGCCACGAGCTGAGCCGCTCTAAGGTCATGACCTCCCAGACCACGGTGTCGCCCCAGAATCCGTCCGGGCCTGCGGCGGTGACCAGGTGGGGGATGCGGCGCAGCCCGGTTTTGGGCAGGGGCGGTGGCACCGGGCTCGTCACGCACGCGGCTTCGCCGCTGCGACGGCCCCTGATCGTGCTCAGATGCTTGGAGAAGGCCAGCGCCAAGCCCGTCTCTGCCAGCGCGGTACCGGTAGGGGCGATGGCCACGGCCTCGACCCATGAACGCTGGGCCGAGGTCAGCGCGAGGCGTACAGCGGCGGCCGGGTCGTGCTCTTCGTGCCAAACGCGTCGTCGTGCCCCGCTGGTAACGACCCCGGGGCTGAGGAGTCTGGCGGCGTCCTGGGCGGTGAAGAACCGCTCTCCTTGGGCGGTGATCACCGGGTGGCCTGGGGGCCGAACCGTGTGTAGTAGCGCTCAAGCAGGCCGCAGGACTCCAGGACCCGGTTAGAGGCGTCCACGTTGTGCCCAGCGGTGAAGCCGTGCTCAGGCGTTGCGAGGGTCGACGCGGCCACCAGGAGGCTGGCGAGGATCAGATCGGAGTACATGTTCGGCAGCGACTCGGCGTGATGAAAGTTGATCGGGAAACCGTCGCCCACGAGGGTCACCTTTGCGCCCGAAGGCATGTGCAGCCGGGTTCCCAGCACACCTTCGTCGGTGACCTTCTGCGCCTCATCCGCCAGCTCCGCGACCGCGAACTCCCGATCGCGCGAGGTCGTGGATACCAAATAGCAGTCTCGGCTGATCGCGGCGGCGTGTTCGCCGCGTAGTCCGGTCCGACCGGTGCAGCCGAGAATTATCAGTGGACGGTGATCGCGCAGAAGCGTGCTGACGCACCGGCCAGTGAGATACCCACGCTCGTGCGCCGCGATCAGCCGTACCAATTGCCGGTCATGTACGGCCACCCGCATGTGGCGTGACCGCAGCACAGCGGCGATGTGTTCACCGATCCGTCCGAACCCCACCACAAGGGCCGGCTGGCCTTCGAGTTTTTCCTCCGGAAGAAGGCGCAGAAGATTTCTGACCACCGCGTCCGCGATGCCGTAGCACTCCATCGTCGCCTTCAGTCGCGACTCGGCCACTGAGAAGATCGGCAGTGGGATCCGGTCCTCCCACGGTTCGAGCCGGGTGATGCCTGAGATGGTCTGTTCCACCAGGCCGACGAAGCGCGGAAGGAGGTCGGGCCGCTGCTCCAGCAGGACGGGCAGCGTGTAGCCGCCGTCATCGATCAGTAGACCCGGCAGCCCGAGCGTGGCGGCGCGTCGTGTGTGATCGTGCAGGGCGTCCGCCGCGTCCGTCCAAGGCCACACGGTGACGCCCTGCCTGGCCAGGTGCGCGTCCACACGGTCGGTGTGCCGGTAGGGGTACCCCTTGTCCAATACGGTGACCGCGTGCGCGGGCACCCCCATAGCCAGTACCGCGTCCACCATCACCAGGAAGTCGGTCATGTGATGCACCGTCAGCACCGGAGCCACCGATGCCAGGCACCCGGGCGGCAGGAAGCACGGCAGTTCGCCCGTCAACGGCATCTGACCGCGCAGCGCGTTCATCTCGGTCGTCGTGAACGGAATCCGTCGCACCGCCGCAAGAATCGCCTGTACCTGGTCGGTGGTGAGCCCCGTCGTCTCTTCCGCAATCAAGGTGATGACGTGGGTGCCCGAGGCAGATGCCTTGGGCCGGGCCGGCGCGCTGACCAGAAGACGAACGCATGCCTCGGCTCCCACACGCAGGCGCAGGCCGGTCCCGTCGAGAGCCACCTCGCCGAGGTCGGCGACCTTGGCCACTGCCTCGATCACCGCTTCGCGCACCATCGGCCTCCTATTGCGGACTGGGCGGCCCATCCTTGCAGGGTGGGGTTTTAGTTCGAGGTAGCGGTTGCCGACTTGCCAAAGCCGTACTTGAGTTCGGCTCGCTGCGCTCGAACGCGCTGGCCCTTCATCTGCATCTGCGCGAACTGCTTGCTCACCCCGTAAGTCTCGGCAACGCGCGTGTTGTCCCAGCCATCGAAGGCCATCCGCGCGGCTGCAGCGAGTGGAATCAACAACTCGCCGGCCATGAACTTAGCCTCGTATTCCTGTTTCTCATCGAACTGGCGCTTGTGGTCCTCGCCGAGGATCACTCTGTCGAAGGGGTGTTCCAGCAAGAGATGGCCGAGTTCGTGGGCGATGTTCGACCGACGCCGGGCGGGGGAGTGGGACTCGTTCTCCACGATGAGACGTGCCGTGCCTACTGAAACCAGTGCGGCGGACCACGCGGCCGTATCACCGAGGGTGAAGTGACCAAAGGCTTCCGGGCTCACACCGTGATCGAGTAGATCCCCGATTCCGTAAACAGGGATCCCATGGGCGTCCGCCATCGCGTACGGATCGAGTGGATCTGTCGGGCTCAGCCCAAGCTCTGCCCGCTCCTCGAGGACGACCTCGCGCATCCGCGGCTGCGTCCACCCACCTCGGGCCATTTAGCCCTCCCGGCCTTCTCGTTCGACCCGGAACCGCCGGGCTGCGGCGGCGATGACCTCTTCGAGGTACGCCACATCGTTCTCCGAGAGATCACGACGCGCCCGCAGCAGGGGGCCGATGGAGGCCACGAGTTCCGGCTCCTCGTCGTCTGTTCGCATCGGATCCACGTAGAAGGACTCGGCTGGCATCCGCAGCCAGGTGGTCATCGCCGCGAACGCCGTGACATCTGGCTTCAAGCCACTGGCCATGCGGGAGATTGTCGACGCGGACACGCCGATCTCCTTGGCCAACTGCCGCCACGATAGATCCTTTTCGGCACGCGCGGCGTCTAGGGCCGCGTGCAGCGCCTTCACGTTGACCCCAGAGCTGTCGCTCATCCCGGGTGCCCCTGACTTCTGCCAACGCTCAATATGTCGCTCACCCCTGCTACAGTAGCATTGCTCGAAACTTCGAGCAGTGGTCCACATCTGGCGCAGATGTGGGTCGGGCTCGCCATGCGCCACAGGAGAACTCATGTCTCACGACGACCACGGGCGCCCGCCCGTCTTGATCATCGTCAACACCCGCTCGCACCCCTGGCGGGAGAAGGCCATCAACTTCGAGCAGCTCGTCGAGCTCGCCTACCCGGGCCAGCCGCCGACCGACCAGGACACCATCACCGTCAGGTACAGCCGTGGCCACGACGGCCACGGCTCCGGCAGCCTGACCGCCGGCCGCAGCGTGAACGTCAAGAACGGAATGGTCTTCGATGTCGTCCGCACCTCTCGTTCGTGACCCGGACCTGTCCCGCCTGCTCAACGACGGCTACGACGTCGTGGTGCAGGCGGGGCACCTGCTCGTCCGGCACATTCCCTACGTCACCGAGGCCGTTACCGTTCAATACGGATTCCTCGCCTACCCGGTCACCATCAGCGGCGACCGGGTCGTCTCCGACACCGACCACCGCATCTGGTTCGGAGGCTCGGCACCGTGCGACGAGCACGGCCGCAGGCTGCCGATGGTCAACGACGAGTTCCGGGCGATTGCCGACGGTGTCCAGGCGAACTTCATGCTGTCCTCCAAGCCGGGCCCGAACGGCTACCCCGACCAGTACACCAAGGTCACCGCCTACACCCGGATGATCGCCGACCAGGCACAGGCACTGGAACCGATGGCCACGGCCACGCCGGGAGCTGCCTGGCAGGAAGTCGAGGACGACTCACCCTTCGTCTACCGCGACACTGCCACCTCGCGGGCCGGGCTTGCGACGGTCCACCGTCGCTTCCGGGGCCACCGAATCGCGATCATCGGGCTCGGCGGCACCGGCGGGTACATCCTGGACCAGGTCGCCAAAACCGAAGTCGACGCGATCCTGCTCATCGACGGAGACCACTTCGACAACCACAACGCCTTCCGGGCGCCGGGCGCGGCACCGCTGGAGACACTCCGCGAGCGCCCGAACAAGGCCTCATACTTCGCGTCGGTCTACTCCCGGATGCACCGTGGCATCACGACATACGAGCATTACCTCGACGAGGACAACCTCGAAGTCCTGTCTGGGGCCACCTTCGTGTTCCTGGCCTCGGACGACGCGCTGAGCAAAATCCCGATCATGGACTGGCTGGAGGCCCGAGGCGTGCCGTTCATCGACGTCGGCATGGGCATCGAGGAGGTCGATGGCAAGCTCACGGGCCTGCTGCGAGTCTCCACCAGCTTGCCGGAACGTCGTGCAGAAGCCCGTCGCAGAGTCCCTGCCCCGGCCCCGGAACGCGACGACTACGGTCGCAACATCCAGACCGCCGACCTCAACGCGCTCAACGCACTCCTCGCGGTCGGCCGCTGGAAACGCCACATCGGCGTCTATGCCGATGTGACCAACGAGGCCTTCACCACCTATTCGCTGATCACGAACGAGATCGCCAACGAGGACCTGCCATGACTGCGGCCGCGTTCCTGCGACCGGAGTTCGTCGAGAGCTTCCCCTCGGAAATGTCGCGTGGAATCCTCTACGTTTCTATCCCCTACGCGACCTGCGGGCACCTATGCGCCTGCGGCTGCGGGCAGGAGATCGTCACCCCGCTGTCACCCGCGCAGTGGGCACTCACCTACGACGGCGAGAACGTTTCTCTACGTCCTTCGATCGGTAACTGGGGGTTGTCCTGCCGCTCCCACTACTGGATCAAGGAAGGTGTGGTGCGGTGGAGTCGTCGCTACACAGCCGATGAGATCGACGACAACCGGGCTCGCGACAGGAGGGATCTACAGGAGCACCTCGATCAAGACCGCCCTGGCCCGATTGCGAAGTTGATTCGCCGCCTCTGGCGATAGCTCCCCAAGGTGACGCTCCAACCCGAGTGCGATTTCGGGGCGAAATGGGAACTCCGCCCTCGCTTGGGTGAGGAACCGATCGCGTCAGCGGTTGGCGGCATCGAGTTCAGGTGGCGATTGTTGTGTCGGGCTTCCTGTTGGGTCATCGAGAAGATCGAATCGGAGGTCCACGAAGATCTTGTCGATGGGCACATCGTGGGCACGGCAGTACGACACGATGTCTTCCCACTGCAGGTCGCCGGGATGCGGTCGCGTGGCCACGTATGGGCCGACGAAGCTGTCGAAGTGCATGTCCTCGTATTCGATCTTCGCGAACCTCCGGCCGATCAACTGACCCACTCGGCTGACCACCTCCTGCTCAGTCATCGTCGTGACATCCATCAACTCCTGGATTTCGACGGCGTATGTCGCACCGATTTCCACCTGCCCGACGAGGTCACGGCCGCGTTGCAAGAGAAGGGCGAGCATCACTCGGGCAGGTCGGCTCAGGCTCTGGATGCTCTCCGCGAACGCGGCCATAGCCGCGACATTGCCGTCCCGGATCTCGGGATCGTCGCCCTCCCACTTGTGATGGGCAAGAAAGGCCTTCAACGTGCGAGCAGGACTCACGGCGGAATCCCCGGTCCGATCGGCGACGCGAACGGATTTGGAGTTGGCCAGATCCGAGACGGCCTGCGGGCCGCAGAAACGCTCGACCCAGGATTGGCCGAAGAATTCGTCCACGAGACGTGGATGGTCTTTCAACAAGGCTGACACTTCCTGAGCGCCCCACGAAACGAGGGCGATTCCAAGCTTGGCCAGTCGTTCGCTCTGCTTCCGGATTTCCGTGTCAAGCTGTGTTCTGCGCAGGTTGCAGGAGGTGGCGTAGTAGAATACGGCGGTCTTGTCCGCCCAGTCGCCAGCTATCAAATCGTCGACAGCCTTCTTGATCTTTGCGGCAGTGAGGTTTTTGACCCGACGCGATTGCAGGACGGCGTAGACCCTCTCTCCGTCTCCCCCGTCCGTCGGAGGCGCTGAGCGCCGGGCGTAGGCGTCGATCCCATCCTGTGCCTGCCCTGCCAGACCGAACAGCTTGGTCTCGACACCTTCGACGATCTCTAATAGCTGTCGGAACAGGTGCTCGGCATCGACCCATTCCAGTTGGTCGATAGGCAACATCTGGGCTCTGGTAGTGATTGGCGGCATAGGTTTCATCGTTTAAGTTTCTTACGGCATGAGGCGGAGGGCCGCGCCATCCCAGTAGAGATGCTCGGCATCGGTCCACGAGCTTGGGTAGCGGTTCAACCGGACGGCTTCTGGCGTGAATTCGGGGAACATATCGGGAGGCAGAGGTTCGCCTGTGTAGCTGTTCACCCACTCAGTCGCTACGGGGCTGGGCTTCCAATCTGGGTCGCCGATGAGAACTGCGGCGACCATCTTGGGTTTGAGAACGACGGACTCGCCTGGAATCCGCCATTCACGTTCCCAGCTGAAATCCAGTAACCCACGTCCGTCAGTCCGGATCGGATTTCCCCAGACCTGTACGTCTTCGGGCCACTGCTGGTGGACCGACTCGGGAGGATAGGCGATCCCTCCGCCGCCGGCCGCGATGACATCGGCGCGGCGAAGCAAGACGCCCCAAGGGGGCATCCCCCGCTCGGTGAGCATGTGTAGGAGGTGATCGCCAGGGCTCTCGGACAGGCAGACGGCTGGCCCGTGGGCGCGGAAAGGAGTGAAGCCGCGGATGGTCCCAGTGGTGAGGATGGAGTCCAAGCGCTCCTGAGGGGTCATCGCCCGAATCGGCGAGGGCACGTGGGGAGTGCTCGGCGACGATGCCTTCCGACCACAGAAGTGGATCAGAAAGTTGCTCTGGCCGGGTCCGGTTGAGGACAGAATCGGCGGCAACGGAGCACGGTCGGGGTACATCATGATTCTCATGATCTCGCCATTTGGGAGCGGGCCAGACCAAGCGGCTCAATGGGGCAACCGGCGCGGACTGCCTGATTGGTGGGCAAGCCACAACCAGTGCTCATGTGAACTGCCCCCTGGTCGTCATGTCCCTTGAAGTGGCTGAGATGGGCGCCGCGCAGTTCGCGTAGCTACCGGCTTGTGGTCCATACGGGCTGCTCGCAGCGTCGCGTAACGCCCCTGACGCCGGTGCACATCTTGATCACGTCGATGTGGCTGAAGAGGGTGCTCTTCTCGTTGCAGCCCCACGCGGCTCCGTTGGTGTCGGCGATGGTGTGGATGCCGAGGATCGATGTGGCGTACTCGGCCTCGACGTACAGGTTGTCGGCCTTGTTGTCGCACACGACGATGTGCCGGCGGTCTTCCAAGACGCGAATGCTTCCGGCGGCGGTCGAGTGTCCCCATCCTGGGCCGGGATCGGTGGGCGCTGCGGACGCGGCGACAGTCGCGGCAAGGACAGCCGAGAGGATGAACGCTCGAACAAACACAACGATCCGTTCCAGGAGAGGCCGTCAAAACGGCTGTCATCCTGAACGACGTTCTCCCGGACGTCAGTCGTGTTGACCGAGGTCTGACCCCAGGCCGACCTGATCTAGGGGATGCGCGGCTCGTGGGCCCACTTTTGGGGGATGTTCTGTGGCCGTCATGTGGATCCGACGTTACGTTGGCCCGCTTAGCGATCTTCAGCCCAGCACGCGGACGTACCAATGAGCAATCGCCGAGCAACCGAGGCCGATCTCGCCTCGCCGCCGAGGCCTCAAACCGGCACAAAACCACCGGTCAAATCGGGTCATAAGTGGTGGGGCGCCAGGGATTCGAACCCTGAACCTACGGATTAAAAGTCCGGAGCTCTGCCGTTGAGCTAGCACCCCTCGTCTGCAGGGTACAGCGATCGTCTCACCAGAGCGAAGCAGTTCCCCGTGATCAGCCTACCGGCCGCCTCACCGATATGCCGCCACCCCGGTCAGCGCCTCCCCGAGCACCAGCGTGTGAATCTCCTGAGTCCCCTCGTACGTCAGCACCGACTCCAGGTTGTTCATGTGCCGGATGACCGGATACTCCAACGTCACCCCGTTGGCCCCAAGTACCGACCGAGCCTCCCGCGCCACGTCGAGCGCCGCCCGCACGTTGGCCAGTTTCCCGAACGACACCTGCTGCGGCCGAAGGGAGCCGGCGTCCTTGAGGGAACCGAGGTGGAGCGCCGTCAACCCCGCCTGCCCGAGCGCCACCGCCATCCACGCCAGCTTCTCCTGCGTGAGCTGGAACCCCGCGATCGGCTTCCCGAACTGCACCCGCGTCTTGGCGTACTCAAGAGCGGCCTCGAAACAGGCCCGCCCAGCCCCTACGACCCCCCACAGGATCCCGAACCGGGCTTCCGACAGACAGGACAGAGGCCCCTTGAGCCCCACCACGTCGAGCATGGAAGAGGCAGGCACCCGGACGTCGTCGAAGTAGAGCGAAGAGGTCACCGAGGCCCGGAGTGACAACTTCCGGTGGATCAGCGGGGCCGAGAAGCCGGGCGACGACGTCGGCACCACGAACCCGCGGACGCCGCCGTCGGTCTGGGCCCACACGACCGCCACGTCGGCCACCGACCCGTTGGTGATCCACATCTTCGACCCGTTGAGGATCCAGTCGCCGGAAGGGTCCTGCTTGGCATGGGTCTTCATGTTGGCCGGATCGGACCCGTGATCGGGTTCGGTCAGCCCGAAGCACCCGATCGCCGTGCCGGCGGCAAGCGGGGGCAGCCATTCCTCCTTCAGCTCGGGCGACCCGTATTTCCAGATGGGGAACATCGCCAGCGAGCCCTGGACCGACACGAACGACCGCAGCCCCGAGTCGCCGGCCTCCAGTTCCCGGCAGGCGACGCCGTAGGAGATGGCGTCGAGCCCGGCGCATCCGTAGCCGGTCAGGTGCATGCCCAGCATGCCGAGCGAGCCGAGGACGGGGCCCAGTTCGCGGGCCGGGAAGGTGCCTTCTTCGAACCACGTCGCCACGTCGGGGAGGACGTGTTCCCTGACGAACCCCTGAGCCGTGTCCCGGACCAGCCGCTGGTCTGGGGTCAGCCGGTCATCGAGGTTGAGAAGGTCCATGATTGCAGCGTATCCGGGCAGGGTCGGGGTAGGGCCAGGGGGAATCCCGATGTGCCATAGACGACAAAAGGGGCACGCTATGGACATGAACGAGATACAGCCCAGTGGACACGTCAAGCAGCTTCGCCGGACTCGCAATGGCCGGATCGTCGCCGGGGTCTGCTCCGGTGTCGGTCAGTACATCGGCATCGACCCGAACATCCTGCGGATCGTTCTCGCGGTCGCGTCGTTCTTCGGCGGCCTCGGTGTCGGCATCTACGCCGTCGCCTGGCTCCTGATCCCGAGCGAGGAGAAGAACGCCTCGATCGTGCAGGACCTCATCGAGAAGAACAAGGACAACCCGACCTGGCTCGACGCCAAGGCCAAGGCGCAGGAGGGGTGGGCCAAGGCGACCAAGTCGCACAACGGCCACAAGACGCCGTCGACGCCGGTCGACCCTTACACCACTCACCCTTACGCCCAGACGAAGCAGCCGAACGACTGATCACGAGGTGTGCACCTTGGCGATGATCTCCGTTCGGGATTCCGTCCACGCGATGGCCAGGATGGCCGCGGCGCTCAGCCCGGCCACCCCGGCCAGCGCCACCACCGGTTCCGGGCCGAGGATCTGCGCGAGCGCGCCGCCGATGAGGATGCCCACACCCTGTGAGGCCAGCAGGCCTGACTGGACCAGGCCGAACGCCTGACCCCGTCGTTCGGGGGGCACACACTGGACGAAAGCGGCGTTGGCCGCGAGCTGGTATGCGCCTCCCACGCCGGACAGGACCCACAACACCAGCACGATCTCCAACGGCGGGCGCATGGCGCACACGACCAGGGGAGCGCAGGTCAGCATGGCCATCCAGCCCATCGTCTTGAGACGGGTGCTGGGATTGACGAACCTGCTGAACAGGAACGCCCCGAGGACCGTGCCGGTCGGCATGGCGGCCATGAGCAGGCCCGTGATCACGGGCACCGGGAGCCCGCCGTCGTCGAGTTCCGCCGCGTAGGGCACCGCGATCCCCTCGGGCAGCACGTAGAAGCCGCACAACCACGCGAACAGCACGAGGGTGCGCAGCCGCCGGTCGCCGAAGACCAGCCTGGCGCCCGCGGCGGTCATCGTCCACATCGACGGCTTTCCGCCGTCGGCCGACACCGTGGCCGATCTGCGGCTCACCCCGGCGACGATGATGAGCGCCGAGGCCAGGAACGTGGCGCAGTCGAGCGCCAGCGCCCGATAGGGGCCCAGACCCGCGATGACGGCCCCGCCGGCCGCGAACCCGAGCATCTGGACGGCCTGGTTCGTCATGTTCTGCAGGGCGCTGCCGGCGACGTATCGATCGCCTTCGAGGATCTCGGGCAGCAGCGCGGCGCGCGCGGCCGAGAACGGCGCGCTGAGCAGCACCACCAGGAAGACCAGCACGCACAGCACCGCGAACGGGGTGCCGGGGATGGCCATGATCGCGACCATGAGGGCCCGCAGGACATCGCAGACCAGCATGACCTGGCGGCGCGGGTAGCGGTCGGCGAGGCCGGCCAGCAGGGGGCCGCCGAGGATCGGCGGCAGGTAGGTCAGGGCGTAGACGGCCGCCGTGGCGAGCGCCGACTGGGTTCGGTTGAACACGAGCACCGCCAGGGCGACCTGCGCGAGCTGGTCGCCGAGCAGCGACAACCCCTGGCCGAGCCACAGGGCCCGGAACTCCTTGATCGCGATGACTTCGCCGTATGTCGCTTGGCGCTCCCCTGGACGGCGGTGTCTCCCCGGCAGTTTTCCGGGCTTCGTGGCCGCCATTTCTCTCCGCTGAGCTCAGGCCGTAGCTGACACACTGTGTTCAGTATGTCACCTACAGTGCCTATAGCGCTCGCGAATCGCAACCTCGCGACTACCACCCGAGTTCGTGCAGGCGGTCGTCGTCGATGCCGAAGTGGTGGGCGATCTCGTGGACCACCGTGATCTGAACCTCTTCGACGACGTCAGCCTCGGTTTCACAGATTGCCAAGGTCGGATTTCGATAGATCTCGATGCGGTCGGGAAGCACTCCTGAGTACCACTCGCCCCGCTCCGTGAGCGGAATGCCGGTATAGAGACCGAGGAGGCCAGCTTCGGGCGGATCGTCCACGACCACGACGACGACGTTGTCCATGACTTTGGCCAGATCGGGCGGGATCAGGTCGAGTGCCTCGGCCACGAGCTCCTCGAACTTGCTCCTCGAGACGTCGATCACACGTCAAATCTACTTCCCCGT
This sequence comes from Herbidospora yilanensis, assembly GCF_001570565.1. GTDB lineage: Bacteria > Actinomycetota > Actinomycetes > Streptosporangiales > Streptosporangiaceae > Herbidospora > Herbidospora yilanensis. The sequence goes on from NZ_BBXE01000042.1 coordinate 35,384, forward strand.
GGTTTTCGGGTAGACAGGAAGGAACGTGGATTTGCCGAAGTGGGGGGAATCCGTGATCCGGTTTCTCAGAGGCCGGTTCGTACGGTTTCTTACAGTCGTCGTGGTCGCCCTGGCCGGAGCTTGGCTGGGGCTTTTGTTCGGCGCGTCCGTGCAGACGCCCATCGGCCCCGCCGACATCAACATGGCTCTGCGGCCCTCCTTTGACGGGGGCACGGTCGTCGACGTGCGGCCCCTGGGAACGCTCCGGTTCGACACCCACTCGGGGCCGGTGCAGCTCAACCTCAGCATCGAGGCGGTCCATCCCGAGGCCGCCGAGCAGATCCTGCAGAACCCGCGCTGGGCCGACCGGTTGCCCGAGACCATCGAGACCGACCTGATGGGCGGCGTACAGGATCTGCTGGTCAGGGCCGCGGTCGGCGCGGTGGTCGCCGGCTTCCTGGGCGGGCTGATCGTCTTCCGCGACGTCTTCCGCGGCCTGTGGAGCGGCCTGGGCTCGATCCTGCTGGTCGGCGCGATGGCCGTCACGGCCGCGCTGAGCTTCAACCCGCAGGCGATCGCCGAACCCCGCTACACGGGCCTGCTGACGGGCGTGCCGTCACTGGTGGGCAACGCCCAGTCGATCGTCACCAAGTTCTCCGAATACCGGGGCCAGCTCGCCAAACTCGTCACGAACATCAGCCGTCTGTACGAAGCCGGCTCGACCCTCCCCATCTACGATCCCGACCCTGACACGATCAGGGTCCTGCACATCTCCGACCTGCACATCTACCCGCCGGGCTGGAACGTGGTCCGCTCCCTGATCGACCAGTTCAAGATCAATCTGGTCATCGACACCGGCGACATCAGCGACCACGGCACCAAGATCGAGAACTCCTTCGTCGAGGAGATCGGCGACCTGGGCATCCCCTACGTGTTCGTGCGGGGCAACCACGACTCGATGGAGACCCAGAAGGCGGTCGCGAAGCAGAAGAACGCGATCGTCCTCGACGACCGGGTCGCCGAGGTCGAGGGCCTGCGCATCTACGGCATCGGAGATCCCCGCTTCACCCCCGACAAATCGGTCGAGGTCGACGAGAGCCCCGAGGCGCTGGCCGCCCTGGGGCGCGAGAAGGCCGCCGGCGTCGCGCCGCCCGAATGGCCGCGCTCGTCATCGACCACGGCGCCGCAGCGGTCTCCGGTCGATCTGGTGGCCGTCCACGACCCGACGATCGGGCGGGCCTTCTACGGGTCGGTCTCGCTGATCCTGGCCGGGCACGTCCACGCCCGCTCGACCGAGTTGTCGCCGACCGGGTCCCGGTTGATGATCCAGGGCTCGACCGGCGGGGCGGGCCTGCGGGGCCTCGAACACGACGAGCCCACGCCTCTCCAGGCCTCGGTTCTCTACTTCAGCAAGGACACCCACAGGCTCCAGGCCTGGGACGACATCACCGTCGGAGGGCTCGGGGAGCAACGTATCGCCGTGGAGCGTCAAATCGAGGCCGCGCCAGGTCGTACAATTTTCCCTGTGCCAGGGAACGCCCCGTCCCCGACGGGAACGATCACTGACACACCGTCGCCGGTCGCTTTGGCACAGAGGGCAAACGTCCCCTATGCTTCAGAGGTCCCCGACGGAGCGCGGTAAGGACAGAGAGAAATCTCTGCGCCCCCATCGTCTAGCGGCCTAGGACACCGCCCTTTCAAGGCGGCGGCACGGGTTCGAATCCCGTTGGGGGCACGGAAGGGCCAGGAAAACGGCAGGTCGAAGACCTCCGAAGAACTGGTAAGCTACAAAAGCCGAAAGCGAAACGCCGGAAGCAAAAGTAGCAAAGCAAGGTCCTGTAGAGCAGTTTGGAGTGCTCGCCACCCTGTCAAGGTGGAGGTCGCGGGTTCAAGTCCCGTCAGGACCGCTTGGGTCAGGTAGCTCAGTTGGTACGAGCGACCGCCTGAAAAGCGGTAGGTCGGCGGTTCGACCCCGCCCCTGACCACATCTCTTGCTCGAATGAAACGCCCTGGACACATCGTGTGCCGGGGTTTTTTCATTTCCCGTGACAATTCCCGAGGGCCCGCCGCGACGTCGTCCGGCGGGCCCTCGGCGGTTCAGCCGACTCTCGGCTCGTTCGCGCTGAAGGTGTTGCACGATTTGGCGTCCCGCGACTCGAAGCCGCGCGTGAACCACGCCTCCCGGTTGCGCGGCGAGCCGTGGCTGCCGTTGATGCCGCCCCCGTCGTCGTCGAGGGTCATCATGCGCCGCAGGTTCCGCAGATCGGCGGCGGGCCGGTTCAGCGACTTCCAGGCGCTGCCCATGAACACCCCGGCCAGGCACTCCGACTGCAGTTCGACGCGCCGGGAGCGCTCCAGTTCCTCGTCCTGGCCGGAGGTCGGCAGGTTGACCTCCGCCCACAGGATCCCCGTCATGTGCTGGACGTGGTGGCCGTATTCGTGGGCGGCCAGCAGGAAGGTGCTGAGATCGTGAGGGGTGGCCAGCAGGCGCTGGTCGAGCAGGACGTCGAAGCGGCGGTCGGCGGGGCAGTACTGGCCCTGGATGCCCTGCCGCCACATCACCCCGCATCGGACCTCGGGCCGGTTGACGAACCCCACGCCCGCCGGGGGCATCGGCACGCCGACCTTGCCCATGTGGGCCGACCACGCGGCGTTCATGCAGTCGACGAGCGAGCGGAGGTATCTCCTCGTCCGGTCGCGGTCGCCGACGGCGACGGTCTTCTCGGGGCAGTCGACCTCGGCCATCTGGCCGGCCCGGTAGAGCAGGTTGCCGGTCAGGACGGGGTCGTCGACCGGGTAGGCCGTGCCGCCCAGCAGCAGGAGGGAGACGAGGAGTGCGCGCATCTATGCCACCTTGCCGGGCTCGGAGGTCCAGGTGTTGCACGATTTCGGGTCGCGGGACTCGAATCCCCGCGTGAACCAGGTCTGCTGGTTCTTGCCTTTGCCGTGGTCGTGGCCTTTCCAGTACTCGTCGCCGCTGCTCCGGATGATCTCCTTGAGCTCGGCCACGTCGCTCGCCGGGCGGCCGAGCGACGCGAAGGCGCTGCCCATGAAAACCCCTGACAGGCAGGTGGCCTGGAGTTCTAATCGGCGGGTCTGTTCCTGGGTCTCGCGTTTTCCACTGGTCGGATAGTGGTTGAAGGCGTCGAGGAGGCCCATCGTCTTCTGGATGTGGTGGCCGTATTCGTGGCCGACGAGGTGGAAGATGAACAGGCTGTGGGGATATTCGAGCAGGTTCCGGTCGAGCAGGATGACATAGCCGAAATTCCGGTAGCAGTACTGTCCGGCGACGCTGGCCTCCCATTTCGATCCGCAGTGGTCCTTGCGGCTGTTGATGAATCCCACGCCCGAGTTCGTGAGCGGCAGGCCCACCTTCTTGAGCTGGGCCCGCCAGGCCTTGTTGAGGCAGTCGTTCAGCGCCTCGATGTACTTCCTGGCCTGCGGGCGGTTCATCGACGAGATCGGCTTCTCGCGGCACTTGACCTTGGCCATCTTCCCCGTCCGGTAGAGCGGGTTCTTGACGAGCGTCTGGTCGTAGACGGGGTGGGCGGTCGTGACGGACAGCGCCAGGGCGAGGTGGATGAGCATGTCAGGCGACCTGTGCCGACTTGGCGGTCCAGGTGTTGCAGGCGCCCGGTTTCCGGGTCGCGAAGCCCTTGTCGAGCCAGGCCAGCACGCTCTTGCCCCGCCCGTGGGTGCGGCTGTGGCCGGTGCCGTCGAGTTCGCGCAGATACTGCCAGTCGGCGTCGCCGCGGCCCAGCGTCGGCCAGACCGCGCCGAAGAAGACGCCGGCCAGGCATTCGGCCTGGAGCTCGTTGCGGCGGATCTGCTGGTAGAGCTCGGCCTTGGAGCGGTAGGGGTGGGTGCGGTACGCGTCGGCCATGCCCGTCAGGTTCTGCACGTGGTGGCCGAACTCGTGGGCGATCACGAGGTACAGATAGAGGTTCGACGGCTCGACCAGGGCGTCCTTGTCGAGCAGCACCATGAAGCGGTGTTGTGAGTCGCAGTAGCGGCCGGCGGCGTCGCCCCACTTGCGGCCGCAGAACGGCTTCGGCCTGGCCTGGAAGCTGATCTTGACCGGGGTGAAGGGCAGGCCGTTCCTGCGGAAGTGTGCACCCCAGGCCTCGTTGAGGCAGGTCGCCACCGTCGTCGCGTAGTTGCGGGCCGAGGCCGCGTCGCCGTCGCGTAACGGGGGTTCGGGGCAGTCGACCGGTGCGAGCCGGCCCGTTCGGTAGAGCGCGTTCTGGGTGAGGACGCGGTCGTCGATCGGGTAGGCGGACGCCGGGGCCGCCCCCACGGCCAGCAGCGAGACGAGCACGGTGACGAATGGGGTTAAACGCACACAGGTGATCCTAGGTGGGACACCGGCGGTTATGCCTGGTTGATGAAGGAGGCGACCTCCTCAGGGTGGCTCAGCATGGGCATGTGGCCGGCCGGGATCTCGCCCGTGACGGCGTTCGGCAGGCGTTCGGCGACCACGCGGCGCATGAAGTCGATGGGGAAGAAGCGGTCTTCCGTACAGAACAGGAATCTAACCGGCACGTCGGGCCAGGGCCGGCCGGTGACCTCGAACGGGGTGAACGACTGGTCGCGGGTCGCGGCGTTCCCGATCGCGATGCCCTCGGGGTCGACGCCGTTGTAGAAGACCGCGTTCTCGTCGGAGGAGTCGACGCCCAGGGCGTTGTGGCCGGTGGCCTCCCACCATTCGACGCCGGTCTCGCCGGGCTTCGGGACCATCGCGGTTATGAGCACGATCGCGCGCGCCGGGACGCGGGCGGCGACCAGGGGAGCGGTCAGGCCGCCGAGCGAGTGGGCCACCACGACGACGTCCTTCCGGTCGCCGACGGCCTCGACGGCGAGGTCGGCGTATTCGGGCACGCCCGCCGACGGGTCGCCGGTCGGCAGGTCGAGGGCGATCACCTCGCCGTCGAGCTGGGGAATCAGCCGGCTCCAGTAGCCGGGTCCGGCGCCGCCGCCGGGAATTAGAACGTTAGTACGCATGTGCCTACTCTATGGTGGGCGCATGCTCTCGCGGCGTGATTTCCTGGCCGGGACCCTGCTGACGGCCGCCGGAAGCCGCGATGACGCCTGGTCGAGGCTGGCGCGCAACTGGGCGGCCGTCTCGTCCCGTGGTGAGCCACGCTCGCCCCATCACGCCCTGGCCCGGGAGTTCCGGCAGACCGGCGATCCGATGCTGAAGAGAAGGGTCGCCGGCGAGATCCGCCGGGCGGTCCGCGAGGCCTACCACGCCGGGGCGGTCAAGACCGGGAACTGGTGGAACTGGGAGATCGGGGTGCCCAAGTGGCTGCTCGACCTCGCGATCCTCGTCGGCCACCGCGACGACGGCCTGATCGAGGCGGTCGACCACTTCGTCCGGCCCTGGCGGCTGCAGTTCTACCGGGGCACCAGCACCGCCGCCAACCGCACCGACCTGTGCCTGGTCACGCTGCTCAACGGCATCCTGGCCCGCGACCCGCGGAAGCTCTCCCGCGCCGCCGGGGCGCTCTCGCCCGTCTTCCGCCACGTCACGAGCGGTGACGGCCTCTACCGCGACGGGTCGTTCATCCAGCACTCGACCGTCCCCTACCAGGGCACCTACGGGGCCTCGATGCTCCACGGCATCGGCGCGATCCTCAGAACGCTGCGCGGCACCCCGTGGGAGATCACCGACCCGGCCCTGCGCAACGTCCTCGACGCCGTCGAACACTCCTTCCTGCCCTTCCTCCACGAGGGCCGGATGATGGACCTGGTCAGCGGGCGCGCGATCGCGCGCAAGCCCGACGGAGACCGGAGAAGGGCCCGCGCCCTCACCGACGCGCTCGACCTGCTCGGCGAGTCGGCCCCCGCATCCCAGCGGGCGCGCTGGCGCGAACTGATCGCGAACCCGCCCACCGGCCACCGGCTGATGCCGGCGAGCGCCCGCGCCGTCCACCGCCGCGACGGCTGGACGGCCGCGCTCAGCATGGCCTCCCACCGGGTCGCCCACTACGAGCACGGCAACGGCGAGAACCTGCGCGGCTGGCACACCGGCGCCGGAATGCTCTATTGGTGGGGCGAAGGCCACGGCGACCACTACTCGGGCGACTTCTGGCACACCGTCGACCCCTACCGCCTGCCCGGCACGACGGTCTCGACCAAACGCCTGCCCGACGGCGCGGGCGGCGCCTGGGGGGAGAACTGCCCGCCCGCGCGGTGGGTCGGCGGGGCCTCCGACGGCGTCCACGCCACCGTCGGCCAGCACCTCTTCGGCCTCGAAAGCACCCTTGAGGCCCGCAAGTCGTGGATCTTCCTCGACGACATGGTGGTCTGTCTGGGCACGGGGATCACCTGCCGCGACGGGGTGCCGGTCGAGACGATCGTCGACAACCGCCGCACCCGCGCCCGGCTGACCCTCGGCGACGGCTGGGCCCACCTGGAAGGCCACGGCGGCTACGTCTTCGACGGCCCACTCCGCGTCCACCAGGGCGAATACACCACGCTCTGGTTCGACCACGGCACCGACCCGACCGACGCCCGCTACTTCTACGCGCTGCTCCCCAACGCCGACCTGGCGGCCACGAAGGCGGCTCGGGTCACCGTCGTCGCCAACACGCCGGCCCGGCAGGGTGTCACCACGGGCGACCTGACCGCCGTGAACTTCTGGCGGCCCGGCACGGTCGCCGGGATCACGGTCACCGAGCCGTCGGCGATCCTCTACCGGCCCGGCCACTTTCTCGTGGCCGAACCGCAGGGCTAACGCACCTTCCTGGGTTTGCCGAGCTGCTTGATCGTCTGGGGATCGGCGCCCTTGGGCAGGTCGGCGACGGTGATGGGCCCCTTGCCGTGGGCGACCTTCATGTTGGGGGAGCACAGACCCGTGGTCATCCGGCCCTCCGACTTGTAGGCGAACACCAGATACCGGGCGCCACGGGAGAACCGGGTGCCACACGCCGCAGACTGCGTGTGCGTGCTCACCGTGACGACGGCCTTCGGCCTTCCCCTGTACGCATGGTCGACCCGGAAGGTGTACACGACCGGCTGCACCGGGTCCCACCGGTCCTTCGGCCGTTTCACCGCCTTGGCGGTGCCGGTGAACACCAGCGTCGAGTTCTTCAGGTGGTAGGGCACTTCCGGGGGCACGCAGCTACAGGCGTACGAGGGGGTCGCCCCGAAGACGAGGGTGCCCAGGACGAGGGTGAGAGCGATCACGATTCGACGCAGCATGCCCCTGAGACGGAATCCCATGCCGATCGGTTCGGGCGAAAAACCTGGGTTTGGCTAGTCGCGATCAAGAGAGCCCACTACGCTTGGCCAGCAGTGAATCCGCCGTGTGTCCGCGGGCCTTCTCTCATTTCATTGGGGTGGCTACGTGTCGGGGCCCGGCGTTGAGTTCCTGCTCGCCAATGTGCTGCAAGGTGTCGCCGATCTGTCCGGGGTCGACGGGGCCGCCCTTCGCCTGCTCGACGACACCGATCGGCTCCGCATGATCGGAGCGACCGACGAAGACGGCTGGGTGCTCGAGCGCGCGGGCTGCTCGGCCCTGTCCGTTCCCCTGGTCGAGGGCCGAGAAGTCATCGGGGAGCTCACCCTCTACACGCACGAGCGTCACGAGTGGAGCCGTTCCGAGGTGGAAAAAGGCGCGCGTCTGGGCGAGCTCGTCGTCGTCGCCCTGGAAGCCATGGCCGGGGGCAGGACTGAGTCCTCCGCCTCTGGGCAGGTGAGATGACCACGAAGCTACCTCTCCACGACCGCGCCGGCGCACAGGTGAGGTTCACGGGAGGATACGGAATGACCCATATCGATCCAGAAGCGCTCGTCGCGAGCCTGCGGCGAATGCAGAAGGCCGCTCCGGCGACCGGGATCGTGCACCACCTTGAGCGCATCGTCCAGGTCGTCGACCGGATCTTCGGATATTCCGGGGCCGGCCTGATGTTCGCCGACCCCGATCGCATCCTGCGATACCTGTTCGCCACCGACGAGGCGGGACGCAGCCTCGAACACGCCCAGGCGACCGTCCAGGCGGGGCCCTGTGTGGCCGCGTACACGACCGACGGCGCCGTGACCACGTACGACGTCCGGAAGGACGACCGCTGGCCCGATCTCGCGCCGCTCCTGCACCCCGACGTGCGGGCCGTCGCGGGGGTGCCGGTACGTCTCGGCGGAGAGCCCGTCGGAACGCTCAACGTCTACCAGGACACCACCCACGACTGGGAGGAGTCCGACACCGAGGCGCTGCACGCCTACGCCCACGTGATCGAGCAGGTCATCGCCGCCGCCGTGGAGGCGGAGGAGAAGTCGCAGCTCGCCGACCAGCTCCAATACGCACTCGACTACCGCGTGGTCATCGAACGGGCCATCGGGTACCTGATGGGAAAGCACGACCTGACCGCCAGCCAGGCCTTCACGGGCCTGCGCAAGCAGGCCAGGGACAGTCGCCGGAGGGTTGCCGATCTGGCCGCCGAACTGCTCGGGGAACAGGGTCGTGGAGATCCGGACCACGCGATCTGACCTGATGACCACGATCATCCTGCAAGGTGATCTCGACGTCTTCGGCGCCGTGGAGCTCCGCCGCGCCGTCTGGAGGGCCGAGCGGGCCGCGCACCTGCGGCTCGACCTGGCCAAGGTGACGTTCATCGACGTCGCGGGCGCCCGGACGCTGCTCTGGGCGCACCGCAGGGCCCGCGGGCGGGTTTCCCTCGCGAACCCGCCCGACGGGGTGCTCCGGTTGCTGCGGCTGCTCGACTTCGACCGGTACCTCGAAGTGGATACGCTGGCCGGTGATGTCGTACCGAATGCTCTTCACGTGGGTCCTGCGCCGCTCCGACGCGGAGAAGATCCACCATCTGACGATCCGCCTGCTGGCGACCCTGTCGGTCCTGCCAGTCGTGAAGCGGATCCTCCACGCCTTGCTGGCCCCCCGTGACGAGTCGCTGCGGGTCCAGGCGTTCGGGGTGCACTTCCCGACGCCGTTCGGGCTCGCCGCCGGGTTCGACAAGAACGCCGAGTGCGTCCCGGCGCTGGCCGCGCTCGGGTTCGGCCACGTCGAGGTCGGCACGATCACGGCCCACGCCCAGCCCGGCAACGCCCGCCCGCGCCTGTTCCGGCTGGTCCCGGAGAAGGCGATCATCAACCGGATGGGCTTCAACAACGAGGGCGCCAAGATGGCCGCCCGCCGGTTGAAGCGGGTCCGCGGGGTGCCCGCGGTGGTCGGGGTGAACATCGGCAAGACCAAGGTCGTCCCCGAAGAAGAGGCCACCCGCGACTACGTCGCCAGCGCCCGGGTCCTCGCCGGCCTGGCCGACTACCTGGTCGTGAACGTCTCCTCACCCAACACCCCCGGCCTGCGCAACCTCCAGGCGGTCGACCTGCTGCGCCCGCTGCTGACCGAGGTCAAGGCGGTCGCGGGCCGCACCCCGCTGCTGGTGAAGATCGCCCCCGACCTGGCCGACGAGGACATCGACGAGGTCGCCGAGCTCGCCGCCGAACTGGGCCTGGCCGGCATCATCGCGACCAACACCACGATCAGCCGCGCGGGCGTCTCCAGCACCGAGACCGGCGGCCTGTCCGGCCGCCCGCTGAAAGACCGGTCGCTGGAGGTCCTGCGCCGCCTCCACGCCAAGGTCGGCGACCGCCTGGTGCTGGTCTCCGTCGGCGGCGTGGAAGACGTCGACGACGTCTGGGAGCGCCTGCTGGCCGGCGCCACGCTGGTCCAGGGCTACACCGGCCTGATCTACGGCGGCCCGCTGTGGGCCTGGCACATCAACCGGCAGCTCGCCCGCCGGCTGCGCCGCCACGGTCTCTCCTCGGTACGCGACCTACATGCTCGGGCGGGTCGAGTCGGCTGACAACGTCAGCTCGTCGAGATGGCGCATGGCCGCGGCCACGTCGAGCCCGCCCGGCGTGTGGGGACGTGACCGCTGCCAGGGCCTCGGGCCGTCGAGCGGGCGGTAGTTGACGCCCGCGGCGTCGAGACGGCCCAGATGGTGTTCCAGGCGGCCCAGGAAGTCCGGTGCGGCCGGGCGGCCGGTCCAGGCGATCTCGGCCATGGCGCAGCCCCGGGGCCAGGCCTTGTAGTCGAGGGTGCGGGCGTCGGGGATGTACTCCGACCAGAGCTGGAACTGGGCGCCCAGCACCCGCTCGGCGGCGACGTCGAAGGCGGCGACGTCGCCGACGGTGATCGACTCGCCCAGGGCCGCCGGTTCGTCGGCCGAGGCCGCCTCGGCGTAGTCGAAGTAGAGCGGGAACACCGGCGTCAGCACCACGTCGTGACCGGCCGCGATGGCCCTGCGGGCGACGTTCGTGCCGCGCCAGGGCATCACGACGGTGTCGTCGCGGAGCATGCCGCTGACGAACGCCTCGTCCCACACGACCGCCCGGCTGCCCCGCTCGGCCAGCAGGTCGGCCAGCCGCCGCAGGAACCAGGCGTGCAGGTCTCCCGGGGTGGCCAGGTGCTGGGCCCGCTGGAAGGCGGTGATCTCCGTGGACGCGGCCCAGGCGTCGAGCACGCACTCGTCGCCGCCGATGTGGAAGAACGGGGTCTCGCCGAGGGCGCCGAGGACCTCGTCGAAGACGGTGGCCAGGAAGTCGATCGTCTTCGGCAGCGGGGCGAGGATCGCCGGGGAGATGCCCCAGCGCTCCAGCACCCGGTGCCGCCGCGACGGGTCGGCGCCGAACTCCGGGTAGGCGGCCAGGATCGCCGACGCGTGGCCCGGAACGTCGATCTCGGGCACGACGGTGACCGCCCGCTGCCGGGCATAGGCCGCGATCTCCCGCAGATCGTCGAGCGTGTAGAAGCCGCCGTGGGGGGTCGCGTCGTAGCTCTCCGGCTCGCCCTTGCGCGAGGTGATCGTCTGGGCGCGGTGCGAGCCGATCTCGTGCAGGCGCGGATAGGCCCGCGACTCGACCCGCCAGCCCTGGTCGTCGGCCAGGTGGAGGTGGAGCCGGTTGAGCTTGTGCATGGCCAGCAGGTCGATCATCCGCAGCACGTCGTGCTTGGGCAGGAAGTGCCGGGAGACGTCGAGATGCGCGCCACGCCATGAGAGCGCCGGAGCGTCCGCCACACGGACGCAGGGGACGTCGTATGCGGAAAGTGGGGAAACCGCGCGGAAGGCGTCGTGGGGGAGCAACTGGCGCAACGTCTGCGCGGCGTAGAAGGCGCCCGCGGCGTCGCCCGCGAGGATCTCGATGTCGTCGGCCCTCACGGTGAGGGTGGAGGACTCGGGGGCGCCGTGGCGGCGTACCGAAACCGGGCCGTCGCCGATGACGGGGCCGAGAGCCGCGAGCGCCCGCCGGACCGGTTCGGCGAGGTCTCCGGCGACGCCGAAACCGGGCGTCAGCGGGAACACGCCCGGGAGGGCTTCGACGGACCGGGGGGCAGGCAGGAAGTGGCGCATGCCCTCGATCATGGATTACTTCAGGTAGGTCTGGAAGCTGCCCGCCAGGGCCTCGGCGAGGTCCTGGCGCCAGGAGGAGCTCTTCAGCTTGGCCGCGTCGCCGGCGTTGCGCATGTTGCCCGACTCGATGAAGACCTTCGGCACCGTCGACAGGTTCAGCCCGCCCAGGTCGGAGCGGTAGTCGAGGGCGTTCTTCCCGATGTAATTGGCGTAGGGCATGCCCGTCTGCTTCTTCACCGCGTTGCGCACGGCGAGGCCGAGCTTGGCCGACTTGGCGACCACCGGGTCGACCGGGCCGTTGATCTTCTTCGGCATGATGACGTGGAAGCCGTGGCTGGTCGAGCCGGCGCCGTCGGCGTGGATCGAGATCGCCAGGTCGGCCTTGGCCTTGTTGCCGATCGCGGCGCGCTGGGTGATGCACGGCCCGACGCCGGTGTTGTTCTCGCGGGTCAGCTTGACCGTGGCGCCTTCGGCCCTCAGCAGCTTGGCGAGGCGGACCGAGACGTCCCAGGTGAACGCGGCCTCGGAGTAGCCGTCGTTGGTCGCGGTGCCGGTCGTGTCGCAGGCCTTCTTCTGGGTCAGCACGTCGACCTGCTTGTTGATGACGTCGGGGCGCTTGTAGTTGCCACCGTTGTGACCCGGGTCGATCACGATGACCTTGCCCTGGAGGGCCTTCGCCGGCGCCTCAGCGGGCGCGGCGACCGCTTCGGAGACCGCGGCCTTCCCCGTGCCGGGCTGCGCGGCGGCCGGGGCAGACTCGGCACCCGCGGCCACCCCGCCACCGCACGCGGCGGTCCCCAGACCGAGCACGGCCAGAGCGGCGGCGGCGAGCGCCGGACGAGTCTTCATCACGGTGGTTCCTCTCGCAGGCGGGCACTACAAGCACCCAACCTACGCGTTCCCTGGCCGTGACCTGGCCGTTATATGAGTAAAGGATGCAAATCACCCAGAGCCCTGGCCCTGGATCTGCAGCAGGGCCGCGAGTTCGCGGGCCTCCTCGGCGTCGAGGCCGAGGACGACCCGGGGGCGGCCCCACGGGTGGTCGATCGAGTGCGCCACATAGCTGGCCACGGATTCGTCGCCCGTTTCGGCGCGGCCACGGGCGTGGCGCCAGTGGCCCCAGGCCCGTTCGAGTTCGGCCGCCGCGCGCTGGGCACAGGAGACCAACTCTGGATCACGCATTGAATTCCCCCAGATCTTCACCGTCCGGCGTCGTGGCCCGAGTCAACACGGACCGTGACCCGACGCCGGACCGGTTGACCTAGCTTTGGGAATCCTTTGGCGCGGGGCCAGTGCTGCGGCGGGTGATGAGCTGCGGCGTCACCTGGCGCAGGCGGGAGTTCTTGCCCGGCTCGGAGATCCGGTCGCTGAGCAGCGCGGCGGCCGAGCGGCCCATCGCGCGACGCGGCTGGTCGACCGAGGTCAGCGAGATGTGGTGGACGGCGGCCAGGTGGGTGTTGTCGTAGCCGACGACCGACAGGTCTTCGGGGACCCGCAGCCCGAGCTCGCTGGCGGCGGTGAGCACCCCGAGGGCGACGACGTCGTTGGCGGCGAAGATGGCGGTCGGCCGGGGGTCGCGCTCAAGAAGGGCCAGCGCCGCGCGGCGGCCGCCCTCCTCGGTGAAGTCGCCGTGCTCGACCATGATGTAGGGCGCCAGCGCGTGACGGCGCATGGCCACCAGATAACCCTCGCAGCGGCAACGGGCCGCGGAGGAGGGGGTGCCCTCGATGTGGGCGATCCGGCGGTGTCCGAGCTCGACCAGATGGTCGACCGCCAGACGCGCGCCGAGCTGGTCGTCGTCGACGACGATGTCGACGCTCTCAAGGTCGACGTCGCGTTCTCCGACGACGACGGTGGGCGTGTAGGCGGCGGCCTCGGCCAGGGTGTCGCTGGACGGGGCGACCCCCAGCAGCACCAGCCCGTCGACGCGCAGTTCGAGGAAGGCCTCGACGGCTTCGTCCTCGAACGCCGGGTCGAAGCGGCCGGAGCCGATGAGCAGCCGCAGGCCCTCACCGTGGAGGCTCTCCTGGAGGCCGTCGAGGAACTCGGCGTAGAACGGGTTGTGCAGGTCGGCGACGAGGGCGCCGACGAGATGCGTACGGCCTTCGACGAGACTGCGGGCGACGGCGTTGGGCCGGTATCCCAGCTCCCTGGCCGCCTGCAGAACCGCCTCCCGGCGATGCTCGCTCACATGAGGTGAGCCGCGAAGGACCAGCGAGACCAGGGACTTGGAGACGCCCGCGCGCTCGGCTACGTTGCGAATCGTCGGCCGTGGCCGTGGACTGAATCCGTCGAGTCCGGTAGGTCCGGGTACCGCGATGTCGCGCCGGGCAGTGGTCTGCATGGACGGTCCTGACATGGTTCTCCCCACGATGCGCGGATGTGCACCTGCCAAGAAGAACGATCGAGAGCCGAATAAGGTACGGCCGAGTTGTCTCGATCCTTGAGAAAGCTGTCAGGGCGGAGCGGGAGGGGCCACGGAACCGGTGGGGTTGGCGCCGGGCGGGCGGCGCCTTTCCACACCCCTACTGCAGGTGTGCGGCTGTTGGACGCGCTCACTCACGCGAGCGCGCCGTCCCCCTCGTGGTTGCGACCCCCCGCTGCGTTACTCCGAACGCTGCTGCGGAATCCCCGCCAGCAGCGCCCTCACCTCGGTCTCCCGGTAACGCCGGTGCCCACCGAGCGTGCGGATGGACGTCAACTTGCCGGCCTTCGCCCACCGCGTGACGGTCTTGGGGTCGACCCGGAACATCGTTGCGACCTCCGCCGGGGTGAGCAGTGGCTCTGCCTCGGGTGTACGAGCTGACATTTGTGCGGCCTCTCCTCCGTGTGGACCGGCGACAGCGATCCTGCGACTTATATCTGCGCTTGTCACGGGATGTCCCTCAATGATCCATAACGTGCGGTTTCACGGACCATTTGCGGCATCACCCGATGTGACCATACAGCCACGTAGCGCGATTGGCGAGCCCTCTGGGCACAACGTCTCGACCACGTGTTGATGTCACGCTCGGTGATTCTAGCGACACGTTTCGTGGTATCGCAGTGAAAACGGCAAACTACTCAGTTCGCAGTTGTGAGATCGTGCATCTCCTGACCCAACACCGCAGGTCAGCGTCGAGTGATTACGGTCAGTTAGCTGATTCGAGGCTCTGCACTGACCGCCAGCGGAGGATCACGCGCTGGTACATGGCGAAGGCAAGTTCTTCCTGACCGTTGTCCAAACCCGTGAGAGCGGCGGCCAGCTCGGCCACCGACTGGTCGGCCTGGAGGGTCTCGTCGTCCATGAGGTGGACGATGCCGCCGTAGTCGAGCTCCACCAGCGAGTGGGGGTGGAACTCCTCCAGCCAGCGGCCCACCTCTTCGACGTCGGTGAGCGTGTCGACGTCGCCCACGTGACGGCGGATGACGACCAGGGCGCGGGCCACCCGCTTCCTGGCCTGGGCCATCGAGGTGACGTAGAGCATGTTCCTGGCCGGGGCCATGGTCACGCCGGTCGACGACTCGGGCTCCTGCTCGCCGCGCAGGACCAGCCAGCGCTCGGCGGAGTCGAAGGGCACGAACCAGGGCGTCGGGACGTGCCAGGTGCTGGTCATGATGTGGGTGCGCAGCGAGGGCTCACCGCGCTTGAAGGCGTCGAACTCGCCGGCCGTGTGCTCCGCGACCGGCGGGGGCACGAAACGGTCGGCCAGCTTGGCCGGCAGGCTGCCCCGCCACGAGGCGAACGCCAGCCACGACCGCAGCCGGGTCTGCCACGGGCAGACGTAGAGGACGCCGTCGACCCGGCGCAGATAGGCGTTGTGACTCTCCGCCGCCGGGGCCGGGGCGGGTGGGACCCGCAACAGCCGGCGTAGTGACTCCTCGTGCTCCACCGCGAGGGCGCCCGCGCGGCGGGGCCGCCGCGGGTTCTGGGCATAGGCGTTCCACCGAAGGCGTTCCTGCTCGGAGAAGGCGCTCAGCGGCTCATAGACGCGGAGATACGCGGCGTAGGGCAGCACAACGGCATCGTGCCATGCCACGCCGCGTCACGCATTGGGCGGCGTTCCGTAATCCATGATCGTCGCTACGCTGGAAGGTGGAACCGCCGCAACGGAGCGGCGGACAGGGACGATCAGGAGTCACCAAAGTGACCGACGTCTTCGGGCTTTCCCACAAGGATCAGACCCGTCACGAACAGGTCGTGTTCTGCGCCGACGACAAGTCCGGCCTCTACGCGATCATCGCCATCCACAACACCGCCCTCGGTCCTGGGCTGGGTGGAACACGTTTCTATCCCTACCCGGACGAATCCGCCGCGCTGGCCGACGTGCTGAACCTGTCGCGGGCGATGGCGTACAAGAACGCGCTCGCCGGCCTCGACCACGGCGGCGGCAAAGCGGTGATCATCGGCGACCCCGCGACCGACAAGTCCGAGGCGCTGCTGCGCGCCTACGGCAAGTTCGTCCAGTCGCTCGGCGGGCGCTACTACACCGCCTGTGACGTGGGCACCTACAGCGAGGACATGGACGTCATCGCGCGCGAGAGCTCCTACGTCACCGGCCGCACCCCGGCCAACGGCGGCGCCGGCGACAGCTCGATCCTCACCGCCTACGGCGTCTACCAGGGCATGCGGGCCGCCGCCCGGCACGCCTTCGGCGAGACCTCGCTGTGCGGCCGCCGGGTCGGCGTCGAGGGGGTCGGCAAGGTCGGCCACCGGCTGGTGGAACACATTCTCGACGAGGGCGGCGAGGTCGTCGTCTGCGACGTCGACGAACTCGCGGTCGGCCGTGTCCGCCAGCGGCACCCGCAGGTCGAGGTCGTCTCCGACGCCGCGGCCCTGAAGCGTGCCGACATCGACGTGTACGCCCCCTGCGCCCTCGGCGGCGCCCTCGACGACACGGCCGTGGCCGAGCTCCGGGCGAAGATCGTCTGCGGCGGGGCCAACAACCAGCTCGCCCACCCCGGGGTCGAGAAGCAACTCGCCGACCGCGGCGTCCTGTACGCCCCCGACTACGTGGTGAATTCGGGGGGAGTGATCCAGGTCGCTGATGAGATCGCCGGATTCGACATGGACAGGGCGAAGGCGCGGGCGGGTCAGATCTTCGACACGACCCTGAAAATCTTCGCCATCGCCGACGACGAAGGCGTTCCACCAGCCGTCGCAGCAGATAGGCTGGCGGAGCGCAGAATGTCGGAAGTCGGGCGGCTTAGGGGTATTTGGCTGGGCCGGTGACCGCCGACGCGCATACGGCGTACCGAGCGGGGCGCAAAACAGGTACGGTTGTAGGCGAACGAATGGCTGACGTCCAAAGTCAGGTGGCGTCAGTGCGTGGTGCGTTAGCGACGAGGGGTCGGGCACGACCCCGCATGAGGGGGTCGAGCCAATGGGGCGCGGCCGAGCCAAGGCCAAGCAGGTCAAGGTTGCCCGCCAGCTGAAGTACAACAGCGGCGGCACCGATCTTGAGCGCCTGCGCGCGGAGCTCGGAGTCGAGGAGCATGTCGATTCCGACCGCACAGACGAGCACGACCCTTATGACGAGTTGGCTGAGCGGTACGCCGACTACGCCAACGTCGATGACGAGGATGATGAGGACGACTCCTCATCCGGGGGCCGTCGTTGAGCGGCACCTGACCCAGCGTTGATCACGCCCGGCGCGGTTCGCCACGCCGGGTGTTTTCCGCGCGACCTCGTGAGGGTCCCGCGCTCCGGGTGACCGGAGTGCATACAGCCATTTCCATACGAGACCGAAAGCGCCGCCCGGGGGCAACCACCGCCAGGCGGCCTTTCGTGTTTCCCGGGCCCGGCGGCTCGCCGCCGGGCCCGTCGATCAGCGATACCGCGCTTCTCCCGTGCCCGGCACGATCTCACCGAGCACCCACGACGGCACGCCGCGTGTGGCGAGGAGTTCCAGCGCCTTGTCGGCGTCTTCCGCCGGGACGATCGCCGCCATGCCGACGCCCAGGTTGAAGGTCTTGTCGAGCTCGCCCTGCGGGACCTTCCCGGCCTCGCCGAGGACCGTGAAGACCGGCGGGACCGTCCACGACGAGCGGTCGAGGACGGCGTCGACACTCCCGGGCAGCGAGCGGGCCAGGTTGGCGGTCAGGCCGCCGCCGGTGATGTGGGCGTAGGCCCGCACCGGCACGTGGCGGGTCAGCGCCAGGCAGTCGAGCGAGTAGATCCGGGTCGGTTCGAGCAGTTCCTCGCCCAGGGTGCGGCCGAACTCCGGGATCTGCGCCGCCAGTTCGAGGCCCGCGGTCTTGATGATGTGGCGGACCAGCGAGTAGCCGTTGGAGTGGACCCCCGACGACGCCATGGCCACCACGACGTCACCCGCGCGGACCCGGTCGGGACCGAGCAGCTCGTCGGCCTCGACCACGCCCGTTCCGGCGCCCGCGAGGTCGTAGTCGTCGGGGCCCATCGCGCCCGGGTGTTCGGCGGTCTCGCCGCCGACCAGCGCGCAGCCGGCCTGGCGGCAGCCCTCGGCGACGCCGCCGACGATCTCGGCGATGCGCTCGGGCACCACCTTGCCGCAGGCGATGTAGTCGGTCATGAACAGCGGCTCGGCGCCGCAGACCACCAGGTCGTCGACGACCATGCCGACCAGGTCGATGCCGATCGTGTCGTGCTTGCCGAGCCTGGACGCCAGCATGACCTTGGTGCCGACCCCGTCGGTCGAGGTCGCCAGCAGCGGCCGGCGGAACTTCAGCAGGGCCGACACGTCGAACAGGCCGGCGAACCCGCTGGCGTCGTCGACCACTTCGGGGCGCCGGGAGCGGGCCACCTTCGACTTCATCAGCTCGACGGCGCGGTCACCGGCCTCGATGTCGACACCGGCGGCGGCGTACGAGGTCATGCGCGGGCCTCCAGGACGTACTTGCCGACCTTGTCCTGGTCGATCGGGATGGGGTAGCTGCCGTCGAAGCAGGCTCGGCAGAGCCTCTGGGCCGGGATGGTGGTGGCCTCGGTGAGGCCCTCCATCGAGATGTAGCCGAGGGAGTCGGCGCCCAGGTGCTCGCGGATCTCCTCGACGTTCATCGAACCGGCCAGGAGCTCGGCGCGGGTGGCGAAGTCGATGCCGTAAAAGCAGGGCCAGGCCACCGGCGGGGCCGAGATGCGCACGTGGACCTCGGTCGCCCCGGCCTCGCGCAGCATCTTCACGATCGCCCGCTGGGTGTTGCCGCGCACGATCGTGTCGTCGACCACCACCAGGCGCTTGCCCTGGACGATCTCCTTCAGCGGGTTCAGCTTCAGCCGGATGCCGAGCTGGCGGATCGTCTGGGACGGCTGGATGAAGGTCCGGCCGACGTAGGAGTTCTTCACCAGGCCCTGGCCGTAGGGGATGCCGCTCTGCTCGGCGTAGCCGATCGCGGCGGGGGTGCCCGACTCGGGGGTCGGGATCACCAGGTCGGCGTCGACGGGGTGTTCGCGGGCCAGCCGGCGGCCGACCTCGACCCGGGTCGCCTGGACGCCGCGCCCGGCGATCGTGGTGTCGGGACGGGCCAGGTAGACGTATTCGAACAGGCAGCCCTTGGGGTCGGCCGGCGCGAACCGGCGCGAGGTGACCCCGCGCTCGTCGATGGTGAGGAGCTCGCCCGGCTCGACCTCGCGCTGGAACGTCGCGCCGACGATGTCGAGGGCGGCCGTCTCGGAGGCCACCACCCAGCCGCGCTCCAGACGGCCCAGGACGAGCGGACGGATGCCCTGAGGGTCCCGGGCCGCGTAGAGCGTTTTCTCGTCCATGAAGACGAGTGAGTAGGCGCCGCGGACCATCGGCAGCAGCCGGGCGGCCGCCTCGTCGATCGGCTCGGAGCGGTCTTTGGCCAGGATCGCGGTGAGGATCTCGCTGTCGGTGGTGGCCCTGGTGGTGCCGGGGGCCACCCGCTCGGCGAGCTCGCCGGTGTTGATCAGGTTGCCGTTGTGGGCCAGCGCGAGGCCGCCCACGTCGGTCGAGCTCAGTGTGGGCTGCGCGTTCTCCCACACACTCGAACCGGTGGTGGAATAGCGGCAGTGGCCGATGGCCAGGTGTCCCTTGAGGGTGCCGAGGATCGACTCGTCGAAGACCTGGGCCACCAGGCCCATGTCTTTGTAGACGAGGATGCGGCTGCCCTCGCTGACCGCGATGCCCGCGGACTCCTGGCCGCGGTGCTGCAACGCGTACAGCCCGTAGTAGGTGAGTTTGGAGACGTCCTCCCCCGGAGCCCAGACGCCGAAGACGCCGCACGCGTCTTTCGGGCCTTGGTCGAGGGGGTCAAGGTCATGGCTCAGATGGCCGTCGCCCTTCAGCACATGCTTGAGTCTATTTCGGCCTCTTGGCTGCTCGGACCCCCGGGTGGGCTGAACCCGGCGAAATGATCACCAGCGCTTTGCCGTGTCGGCCGCCGTATCCCCGGCCCCACAGGGGAAGTGAGAGGAATATGACCACTCCTGACGAGCCGAGGGACGACCAGCCCAAGCGGCGCATGCCCTGGGACGTTCCGCCCGGACAGGCCCCGGGCAGGCCGTCGCCGGACGCCGAGGACACCGCCGTCTTCAGCGCCGAACACCACCCCGGCGGCTCACTCGGGCCCGACCCGGGGCGGCCGGAGAATCGGCCGGAGAATCAACCGGAGAACTGGCCCGAGAACCAGCCGGGACACCGGGCGGAGCCGCCGCCGGAGGGCGTGCCGCAGGGCCGGCCCGAGAGCCCGCCGCCCTATCAGCCCGGACCTTCCGGGCCGAGCGCCTACCAGCCGACCTCCTACCCGCAGGCCCCCTACCCCTCGGCGCCCTACGGCGAGAGGCCGCCGTCCAAGGGCGGCGGGCTGGGCACGGCCGCGCTGGTGCTGGGCATCGTGGCGATCGTGCTGCTGCTGGTCTGCGGCCTCGGGCTGCTGGTGGCGGTGGCCGGTGTGATCGTCGGCATCATCGCGATCGCGAAGCGGTCGAACAAGGGGCGGGCCGTCGTCGGCCTGATCCTGAGCATCCTGACGCTGGTGATAGGAGCGATCATCATCGGCGTGGTGGTCAACTGGGCCAACAAGAACAATCTCGCCGAGTGCTTCGACACCCGCCTGCACCCGACGCAGGAGTCGCAGCAGCAGTGCGTCCAGCGGAAGATCAACGCGCCGGTCTCGGAGGGCGGCTACTAGAAAAGAGGGAGGTAGGGCGACAGGTCGGCCCGGCCGCCGCTCGCCCTGACCCGCCCGTCGGCCACCGCCGCGGGCCAGCCCTCCCGGCCGGTGGCCAGCACGATCCACGTGCGGGGGTCGGTCTCGACCACGTTCGGGGGAGTGCCCCGGGTGTGCCGGGGCCCCTCGACGCACTGGACGGCGGCGAACGGCGGCACCCGCACCTCGACGGTCCGGCCGGGGGCCCTCGCCACGAGTTCGTCGAGCAGGAACCGCACGGCCGCGCGCAGCGCCTCGCGCCGGGGCTCGGTCTCCCGGCCGTACGCCGACAACACCGCCGAGACCACGGCGGGACCCGCGGCGGCGTCGGGGCCGTCGAACGGCGGCAGGCCCAGATCCGCCAACTGGACGTCGAGAGCCGCGCGAACGCGGGAAGGGTCCTGGCGGCGGGGCGGCATGTGCCCATTGTGGCGGGTGGGATCGTTCACCGATGCGGCGGACGACGTTCACCTTCACTTCGGTCGCCAACAATACGGTCCGGGCGGGGACCTGCGCCGTCTGGGCCGTTCCCTCGATCCCCGCGCGACCCTTTTGGAGGAGCTGTGACGAACCCGTCACCGCGTCGATCCCTGCCGCTGCTGACGCCGGCCCACCCGGGCGGCCGCAGCGCCATGACCTGTAAATACCGTTGTGGCGACGCCTGTTTCCACGAAGTGCCCAACACGAGTGAGAACACCTACTTCGGTGACGTCGTCGCCGACATGTCCCGTCGGGGCGCGCTGCGCGCCGGGGCGCTGGGCGCGCTGGTCCTGTCGGCCGGTGTCGTCGGCGCCGCCGCGACCCCCGCCGCGGCCGACGACAAGTTCACCCTCGACTGGTGGAACAAGGGCGGCAACTGGAACAGCGGCGGCTCCCACCCCTACAAGGGCGGCCTGACCTTCACGCCGGTCGCGCCCAACACCAATGACCAGGTCACCGTGCCGAACGGCTACCAGTCGGCGGTCGTGGTCCGGTGGGGCGACCCGGTCCTCCCGGGTGCGCCGGCCTTCGACTTCGAGGCGCAGACGCCCGACGCGCAGGCCAGGCAGTTCGGCTACAACTGTGACTTCGTGACGCTGTTCCAGCTCGGCCGCGACCGCGGCCTCCTCTGGGTGAACCACGAGTACACCAACGAAGAGCTGATGTTCCGCGGCTACACCAACGGCGACAACGCCACCCCCGAGCAGATCAACATCGCGATGAACGCCCACGGCGGTTCGGTCGTCGAGATCCGCCGGAGCGGTAACACCGGCCGCTGGGAGCTCGCCACCTCCGGCCCGCGCCGCTACAACCGCCGCATCACGGCCCACACCGAGATGAGGTTCACCGGCCCGGCCGCCGGTTCGAGCCTGCTGAAGACCGCCGCCGACCCGAGCGGCCGCGTGGTCAAGGGCATGCTGAACAACTGCGCCGGCGGCACCACCCCGTGGGGCACCGTGCTGACCGCCGAGGAGAACTTCAACCAGTACTTCGTGAACGCCGGCAAGGCGCCCGCGGAGGCCCAGGCCGGGCTGACCCGCTACGCCCTCCCCACCGGGCTCGCCGGCCGCCGCTGGGACCGCGTCGACGAGCGCTTCGACCTGGGCAAGCACCCCAACGAGGCCAACCGCTTCGGCTGGATCGTCGAGATCGACCCGACCGACCCCGACTCGACCCCGATCAAGCGCACCGCGCTCGGCCGCATGGCCCACGAGGCGGCCACCACGACCATCAGCCGGGACGGCCGGCTGGTCGCGTACATGGGCGACGACTCGCGGTTCGAGTACATCTACAAGTTCGTGTCGAAGGACCGCTACATCCCGGGCAACGACCGCCACAACCGGACGCTGCTCGACAACGGCACCCTCTACGTCGCCCAGTTCACCGGCGACAGCCCGGCCGCCGAGATCGACGGCACCGGCAAGCTGCCGAAGGACAAGGCGTTCGACGGCGTCGGCAAGTGGATCCCGCTGGTCAGCGGCACCAGGTCGTACGTCGCGGGCATGACCGCCGAGCAGGTCCTGGTCTTCACCCGCCTGGCCGCCGACAAGGTCGGCGCGACCAAGATGGACCGCCCGGAGGACATGGAGCGCAACCCGGTCACCGGCACCGTGTTCGTCGCCCTGACCAACAACACCGCGCGCAGCTCGGGCCCCGACGAGGCCAACCCGCGCCTCAACAACAAGCACGGCCACATCCTGGAGATCGCCGAGAACCGCGACGACGCCGCGGCGCTGACCTTCGCGTGGAGCCTGCCGCTGGTCTGCGGCGACCCCAACGACCCGGGCACCTACTTCGGCGGCTTCGACAAGACCAAGGTCTCGCCGATCTCCTGCCCCGACAACGTCGCCTTCGACAAGGACGGCAACCTCTGGATCTCCACGGACGGCAACGCCCTGGGCACCCACGACGGCCTGTTCGCCGTGCCGGTCCGCGGCAAGGACAAGGGTCACGTCCGGCAGTTCCTCACGATGCCCAAGGGCGCCGAGTGTTGCGGTCCGCTGGTGTCGGAGGACCAGAAGTCGGTCTTCGTCGCCGTGCAGCACCCCGGTGAGGGCACCGGCGCCTCGCCGGCCGCCCCGATCTCCCACTTCCCCGACGGCGGGACCTCGCAGCCCCGTCCGTCGGTCGTGGTCGCCTGGCACAAGCAGGGCAAGAAGATCGGCAGCTAGACCAGCGCCGGGTCCCGGTCGTCCTCGGTGACCGTCTCGACGGTCCGGTCCCTGCGGAGGGCGTAGAGGGCGACCGGGACCCCGGCCCCGACGATCGCCGCGGCGATGAGCAGCGTGAACTGGTAGGCGTCCAGGAACGCCGCCATCGTCGGGGCGGTCTGCCGGGCGTTCAGGACCGCGCCGAGGATGGTGATCCCGAGCAGTCCGAAGACCTCGCGGGAGACGTTGAGCGTCCCCGAGGCGACCCCGGCCCGGTCTGCGGGCACCGCACCGATGATCACGTCGGTCAGCGGCACGAGCATGCCGCCGCCCGCGCCGAAGACCAGGAACCAGGGCAGCAGGTCGAGATAGGTCGAGCCGGCGCCGGTGCTCGACAGGCCCGCCATCGCGACGACCATCAGGGCGAGCCCCGCGGCGACCGACGGGCCGGTGCCGATGCGCCGGGCGAGCTGCGGCGAGAAGACCGCGACGGCCGCCATGAGCAGCGCCATCGGCACGAATCCCGCCCCCGCCTCGGTCGGGCTGAAGCCGAGCGCGCTCTGCAGGTAGATCGCGGTGAAGAAGTAGATCCCGAACACGCCGAACGCCCACAGGCCCATCGACAGCAGGCCGCCGCTGAACACCCGCGAGCGGAACAGGCGCAGGTCGATCATCGGCTGACGGCTGCGCGACTCGATCACCAGGAACGTGGCGAACGCGACGGCGGCCAGCGCGAACGAGCCCAGGATGAGCCCGGAGGTCCAGCCCTCGCCCTCGCCCTCGATGAGCGCGAAGGTCAGCGCGAACAGTGCGAGCGAGGAGCTGAGCACGCCGGGCACGTCGATCCGGACCCCTCTGGTGCGCACGCTCGCCGGCAGGGCGACCGCGGCGATCACGGCCACCACGATTCCGATCGGCAGGTTGATCAGGAAGATCCAGCCCCAGCTGATGTTCTCGCTGAGCACGCCGCCGGTCAGCGGCCCCACGGCCAGCGCCAGCGCGGAGACGGCGCCCCAGATCCCCACGGCCGTGGCCCGCTCGCGCGCGTCGACGAACGTGGCCCTGATCAGCGCCAGCGACGTGGGCGTCACCAGGGCGGCGCCCACGCCCTGCGCGACCCGCGCCGCGATGAGCGTCTCCTGCGAGCCGGCCAGCCCGGCGGCGACCGAGGAGGCGGTGAACACGGCCAGGCCGATGAAGAACATGACGCGCAGCCCGAAGACGTCGGCCAGCCGTCCGCCGGCCAGCAGCAGCCCGGCGAAGGCCAGGATGTAGCCGCTCACGATCCATTCGAGCCCGGCGAGCGTCAGCCCCAGGTCCTGCTCGATCGTCGGCAGCGCGACGTTGACCACGTTGTTGTCGAGGTAGGTCATGAACGTCGCCAGCGACACGGCCGCCAGCACCCACCATCTTGATCGCATTGCTCAGGCCCCCTATACGGAGTACTTGTACGGCGTACATGTACAGTGCATAGCTCAGCTTGTACGTCGTATAGTTGTCAAGTGGCACCTGAGAAGCTGAGCCGGGAATCAGTCGTCGAACGGGCCATCGACCTGATCGACGCCGAGGGGCTCGAAGCCGTCACCGTGCGGCGGCTCGCCCAGTTGCTCGGCGTCACGCCGATGGCGCTCTACTGGCATTTCAAGAACAAGGACGAACTGCTCGCCGGCGTGGCCGACCATCTGCTGGCGCAGATCCTCGCCGAGGTCACCGACGAGCCCGCGTGGCACGTGCAGGTCCGGGGGGTGGTCGAACGGCTGGTCACGCTGCTCGACCGGCACCCGGCGCTGGCGACCCTGCTCCACACGGTCGACAAGCACCGCGTCGACAGCTTCAACGTCGCCACCAACATGGCCCTCGACCTGCTCCGCAGGGGCGGCTTCACCGTCCAGGAGGGCTTCCTGGTCTCGTCCTACCTGCTGTCCGGGGTGATCGGCCTGGTCGGCGGCGCGCCGGTCTGCCCGACGCCGCTCAGCCCCGCCGAGGCGCGCGAATGGCGGCGGCGCAAGCGCCTGGAACTGGAGAACCTGTCGGCCGAGCGTTTCCCGCTGCTGATGGAGTTCGCCAAGACCTGGGAAGACGAGACCGACGTGGCCGAGTACTACAAGTACGGCGTCGACCTGCTCATGGCCGGGGTCGAGACGATGGCCGCGCGAGTGCGGCGCACATCGCTCCCACCAGACTGACGCAGAACAGCGTCGCGTACGTCACCCGGAATCCTCCCATCAACTGCTCCACCGCCGAAGGCGACAGCAGCGACAACGTCGCCTGGTAGACCTGCGCCCGGATCTCGGGCGTGACCGCCCCGGTCAGCAGGGTCAGCGTGGTCGCCACGCTGAGCGACATGCCGAAGTTCTGGATCGTCAGCCGGAACCCGTTGACCACCCCGAGGCTGCCCGCCGGGAGCACGTTCATGATCTGGGTGGTGTTCCCCGTCAGGAAGGTCCCGTTCCCGCATCCGGCCAGGAACAGCCCGGCCGCGATCACCGGATAGGACGCCTCGGTCGACAGCGCCAGCACGGCCAGCCCGCACGCCGCGAGCACCGCCCCGCCCACCGACACCGCGTAGGCCCCCAGCCGCCGCGCCAGCGCCCCGGCGAGCGGCGAGGCGAGCGCCATCCCGGCCGGCACCGGCAGGATCGCCAGCCCGGCCTGGAGCGCGTCGGCCCCGCGTGCCGCCTGGAAGTACAGCCCGGCCAGCAGGATGAGCGACGAGCGTGCCAGCGCCGCGCAGAACGAGGCCAGGTTCGAGAACACCAGCAGCGGCGCCCCGAACAGGGCGCCGTTCAGGATGGGGTTGGCCGCCCGGCGCTCCACCGCGAACAGGACGGGCGCCAGCGCCGCCGCGACCGCCAGGCCGGCGAGCGACCCCTCGGTCACCGCGTAGAGCGCGGCCGACAGCAGCAAGAAGATCACCAGGTTTCCGGCGGCGTCGATCGGCGCCCGCCGTCCCGGGCTGCCCGGCCGCAGGATGAGGAGCCCGGCCACCAGCGCCAGCAGCCCGGCCGGCACGTTCACCCAGAAGATCCACCGCCACCCGAGCGTGTCGGCGATGAGGCCGCCCAGCGTCGGCCCGGCGAGCTGCGCGATCGAGAGGGTGCCGATGTAGACGCCCATACCCTGGCCGAGCCGGTCGGGCGGGAAGGCGTCGGTGATGATGACGGTCCCGTTGGCCAGGATCATCGAGGCCCCGATGGCCTGCAGCGCCCGCATCGCGATGAGCACGCCCACATCGGGGGCCAGCCCCGCCAGCGCCGAGGCCGCGGTGAAGAGGGCGAACCCGGTCAGGTAGACCCCGCGCCGCCCCAAGAGGTCGGCCACCCGCCCGAAGAACACCAGGGTCGCCGTGTTGACCAGCATGAACGACAACAGGATCCAGTTCGACGCGAACGGCGACGCGTGGAAGTGCCGGACGACGACGGGTAACGCGACGTTCAGCGTGCTGCCCGACATGCCGATGAGGATCAGCCCGAGGCTGGTGACCAGGCAGACCCGCCAGGCATACCTCACCGGGCTCTCTTGCGCAGCCCGTCCAGGTCGTAGATGATCACGCGGCGGCGGCCGGTCTCGATCAGTCCCCGGTCGCGCAGGCTCCTGAGGGCCTTGCTGACGGCCTCGCGCGACGCGCCGGTCCAGCCCGCCAGTTCGTCTTGGGAGAGCGGCAGCATCACCCGCACGCCGCCCGGGGTCTGCTCGCCGTAGCGTTCGGCCAGCTCGACCAGGCGGGTGGCGACCCGGCCGGTGGTGTCGAACGCGCCGTATTCGACCCGCTTGCGGTCGGCGTCGCGCAGGCGGCCGGTGATGAGCTGGAGGAGCAGGACGGCGATGCGGCCGTGTTCGCGCAGGAACGAGGCGAAGTCGCGGACCACGATGGCCTCGATGGGCTCAAGCGCGGTGACGGTGCCCGATCGGGGGCCGCCGTCGACGGCCGACATGTCGCCCAGCAGGGCGCCGGGACCGCGTACCGCGAGCACGACCTCGGTGCCGCCCGCCGTGTGGGACGACACCTTCACCCGCCCCGAGGTCAGCACGATCACCCAGTCGTTGGTGTCGCCCTCGGTCATGACGGTCTCGCCGCGCTCCCACTGCCGGGGCCGCCCGGCGGCCCGGAGGTCGGCGATCTCCTCGGCGGTGAGGAGGGCCAGGAACTCTCCCGGCTCGGGTGATTTCATGTCGTCCAGTCTTGGGTCAAGCATGGTCGTTCGTAAAATCGATCTCGACAGCACGCAGCACGTACGCGTGCACGGGGTGGTCCTTGCCCTTGAGCGACAGGTCGCCCAGCGAGACGACGTCGGCCGGGCCGAGCAGCTCGTAGGTCGACTGGCCGATCACGACCGACCCCGGCTCGGCCAGCGCCTGGAGCCGGGCCGCGACGTTGACCGCGTCGCCCATCGCGTTGAAGCCGCGGAACTCGGGGCTGCCGATGTTGCCGACCAGCGCCGGGCCGGTGTTGACGCCCACCCGGAACTTGGGCCACTCGACCTCCGACAGCAGCCCCGCCTCCTGCTCGCGCAGCACCTCGGCCGACACCCGGGCCGCCGCCCGCTGCATCTCCAGGCCCGCCTGCGCGGCCCGCCGCGCGTGGTCGGCCTGCGGCGCGGGCGCGTTGAACAGGGCCAGCAGGGCGTCGCCGACGAACTGCACGATCGTGCCGCCGTTGCCGAGGATGCACGGCACCGCCGCGGTGTGGAAACGGTTCAGCATGTCGACGATCTCGCCGGGGGAGACCTTCTCGGAGAACGTGGTGAACCCGCGCAGGTCGGCGAACAACGCGGTGACCTCGGTCAGCGAACCGCCGAGCGCGGCCTTGTTGGGATCGGCGAGCAGGCTCTTGGCGACGTCCGGAGACATGTAGGCGCGGAAGAGGGTCTCCAGCTCGGCGTAGAGCCGGGCGTTCTCCAGGCTGATGGAGAGCTGGGTGGCCAGCGTGGCGGCCAGGGCGGCGTCCTGGGAGGTCTGGCCGACCGGCACGGCCAGCGCGCCCGCCAGGTGGCCCTTCACGGTCAGCGGGTGGACCACCGAGCCCGACATCTCGACCGGCGACCCGCCGGTCAGCGTGGCCACCTCCTGGGTCGTCAGGGTGGGTGCCCCGCGCGCGCCGAGCGGGGTCAGCGCGCCGCCGCTCATGACGCTCACCCGCACGTCCCCGTACGCCTCCCTGACCCGCCGCAGCGACTCCGACAGCAGCTCCGACTCGGGCAGCCCCACCCGGGCCCGGCCGCCGACGTCGACGAGCGCGCCCAGCCGCTCCGACAACTCGCGCTCGTTCGCCAGGGCCGCGCCGGCCTTGTCGAGCACCGCAGCCTGGCCCTCGGTCAGCTTGAACCGCCCGGCCAGCCGCGTCGCGACCGGCACGCCCGACTCGGTCCGGCGGCGCAGGTGGGCGACGAGCTCTTCGAGGGCCTCCTCGTACTGGGCCTGGATGCGCCGGGCGGTCGCCGACAGGGTGACCGCGTCGAACAGGCCGCTGCTGGAACCCTCCCGCCGGAACTGGATGTACGCCGAATAGGCCACGAAGAAGAACGCCAGCGTCAGCAGCACGTGCCAGAGCCACCAGGAGAGCGCCCAGTTGCGGTGCTCGATCCCGGCGATCATCACCTCGGCCAGCAGCGCGTAGGCGGTGATCAGGGAGATCAGCACGGCGGCCGGTCGCCTGCGGTGCAGGCGGAACATCATGAGGGCGGCGGCGACGTAGAGGAAGACCCCGATCAGCCCCCAGAAACCGAGGCCGATGCCGCCGGGCGGCAGCTTGTCGGTCAGCGGCGTCAGGCCCGGCACCAGCGACGCGACGCCCCACGCGACCAGCAGCACGCCGACGGCGAGGCGCAGCGGAAGCTGGAGCTTCAGCACCGTGTCGCCCTGCCGGTCGTTCAGCGGCAGGCCCGAGAGGAAGGCGAACACCGAGGCGATCATCAGGCCGACCGGATGGGCCAGGTCGAAGCCGACCGTCGCGCCGGGGAGGATGACCGCGGGGGTGCTCAGCGCGTGGAGGGTGAAGAACCCCGCGTTGCTCAGGAAGACCAGCGAGACCAGCAGGAGCCGGGCGTCTCTCCGCCGTGCCGACGCCTGGCTGATCAGCACTCCGAGCACCAGGTTGACCCCGGCGACCACTAGGACCAGCCAGAAGTGGCTCGGGTTGTGCTGCCAGACGTGGTCGAGGTCGACCGTGTGCGGGTCCTCGTCCACCGGGTGGGCCAGCAGCAGCCACAGGCCCAGCATCGGCACGATCAGGTGAATGAACCAGACGACCCCTCTCACCGGCTGCGTCGCCGGCGGCAGGAAGAGGTCTTGGTCGTTCGAGGTCACGGAGATCCTCCGGAGGTCAGCCTTGGGCCTGAAGTGCGGGTTCCTCCCGAACGGTGCTGATTATTCCGCTGCCTGGGAGCGCGGCCAACGCGAAGAGGCCATACCAGGGATTAATACGCGTTCACCGATGCGAAGACGTGATGTTCCGCTGACATCCAACGGCACAACTTGCTCGTCTATCTCTCTGTCACCTGGTGTAACAGGCGTTGGGGTCGTGGGGGCCTCGATGCTCGTGCACATGACAGAGCCCCTCCGGATCGGCGCCGGAGGGGCTCTTCCAAGAGTGTCAGCCGAACACGCCCGGAAGCGTGGCCTCGTGAGACATCCGGAGTTCGGCCACCGTGGCTTCCAGCACGCCCTCGACGACCAGGCTGTCGCCGCCGGTCTCGCCCAGGCCGTAGCAGGGCACGTCGAGGCGGGCGCACAGGTCGGTCAGCGCCTCGAAGTGTTCCGGCTTGAGGCAGACCAGCGCCCGCGCCGCCGACTCGGAGAACAGGTCGACGAACGCGTCGTCGCCCGGCAGGGAGACGGTCACCCCGACCCCCTGGGCCAGGCACGCCTCCGCGAGCGCGATGGCGAGACCGCCGTCGGACAGGTCGTGGGAGCCTTCGAGCAGGCCCTGCTTCGACGCCTCGGCCAGGACGGCCGCCAGGTCGCGCTCGGCCTCCAGGTTCACCCGGGGCGGCAGCCCGCCCAGATGGCCGTGGGCGACGTGGGCCCACTCCGACCCGCCGAACTCGTCGTAGGTCGCGCCCAGCAGCACCACCCGCAGCCCCGCCTCGGGGAAGCCCGACCTGACGCGCTTCGCGACGTCGTCGATCACGCCCAGCACGCCCACCACGGGGGTCGGGTTGATCGCGGCCGAGCCGGTCTGGTTGTAGAAGGACACGTTGCCGCCGGTCACCGGCACGCCCAGGGTCTTGCACGCGTCGGCCAGGCCGCGCACGGCCTCGGCGAACTGCCACATGACCTCGGGGTCTTCGGGCGAGCCGAAGTTGAGGCAGTTGGTCACCGCGAGCGGGGTCGCCCCGGTCACGGCCACGTTCCGGTAGGCCTCCGACAACGCGAGCTGCGCGCCCGCGTAGGGGTCGAGCTTGGCGTAGCGCCCGTTGCCGTCGGTCGCCAGGGCGATGCCCCGGGTGGTCTCCTCGGCGCCCGGCATGACCTCGCTGACCCGCAGCAGCCCGGCGTCGGCCGGCTGGGCGAGCACGGTGTTGCCGCGCACGTAGCGGTCGTACTGCGAGGTCACCCACTCGCGGGACGACAGGTTCGCCGACGCGATGAGCTGGAGCAGGGTGGTCCGCAGGTCGGACGGGCGCTCCAGCGAGTCGGGGGTGTCGAGGTTGAGGTCGTGCTGACCCAGCGGCTCGTGGAAGGGCCGCTCGTAGACGGGGCCCTCGTCGGCGGCGGTGCCCGGCGGGATGTCGACGATCACTTCGCCGTCCCACGTCATGACCAGGCGGCCGGTGTCGGTCACCTCGCCGATGACGGTCGCCGGGACGTCCCACTTCTCGCAGATCGCCAGGAAGGCGTCGATGTCGCCGGGTGTGACCACGGCCATCATGCGTTCCTGCGACTCGCTCATCAGGATCTCCTCGGGCCGCAGCGTGGGGTCGCGCAGCGGGACGAGGTTGAGGTCGACGGTCATGCCGCCGGTGCCCTTGGCTGCGAGCTCGGTGGTCGCGCAGGACACCCCGGCCGCGCCGAGGTCCTGGATGCCGACGACCACGTCGGCCTGGTAGAGCTCCAGGCAGCACTCGATCAGCAGCTTCTCCATGAACGGGTCGCCGACCTGGACGGCCGGCCGCTTGGCCTGCGACTCGTCCTCGAAGGTCGCCGAGGCCAGCACCGAGGCGCCGCCGATGCCGTCGGCGCCGGTCCGGGCGCCGAACAGGATGACCTTGTTGCCCGGCCCGGGGGCGGTGGCCAGCTTGATCTGGTCTTTGCGGAGCAGGCCGACGCATAGCGCGTTGACCAGCGGGTTGCCGATGTAGCAGGGGTCGAAGACGACCTCGCCGCCGATGTTCGGCAGGCCCAGGCAGTTGCCGTAGTGGGAGATGCCCTCGACCACGCCCGGCAGCACCCGGCGGGTGTCGCCCTGGTCGAGCCCGCCGAACCGCAGCGAGTCCATCACCGCGACCGGCCGCGCGCCCATCGACATGATGTCGCGCACGATGCCGCCGACCCCGGTGGCCGCGCCCTGGTGGGGCTCGACGTAGGAGGGGTGGTTGTGCGACTCGATCTTGAAGGTGGCCGCCCAGCCGTCGCCGATGTCGACGACGCCCGCGTTCTCGCCCATGCCGACGAGCAGCGCCTCGGACTTGGGGGCCTTGGTGCCGAACTGCCGCAGGTGCACCTTCGACGACTTGTACGAGCAGTGCTCGCTCCACATGACCGAGTAGATGGCCAGCTCGGAGCCGGTCGGGCGGCGGCCGAGGATGGCCACCACGCGGTCGTACTCGTCCTGCTTCATGCCGAGCTCGGCGAACGGCATGCGCTCGTCGGGGGTCTGCCCGGCCCGCTTGACCGTGTCGACGGATGCCGCAGAAGTCGGCATGCGATGTCCCTGAGAAGCGCTCACGCGTTCACCAGCTTCCGGACGATCGAGGAGAAGAAGCCGCGCCCGTCGACGCCGGGGGCGCCGGTGAGCTCTTCGACGGCGTGCTCGGGGTGGGGCATCAGGCCGACGACGTTGCCGGCCTCGTTGGTGATGCCGGCGATGTCGTTGAGCGAGCCGTTGGGGTTGGAGCCGGCGTACCGGAACACGACCCGGCCGGACGCTTCGAGCTCGGCCAGCGTCTCGGCGTCGGCGACGTAGCGGCCCTCGCCGTGTTTGACCGGGAGGGTGATCTCCTGGCCCTGGGTGAAGTCGGTCGTCCAGGCGGTCGAGGCGTTGTCGACCCTGACGCGCTGGTCGCGGCAGACGTAGTGGAGGCCCGCGTTGCGGACCAGGGCGCCCGGCAGCAGGTGGGCCTCGCAGAGGATCTGGAAGCCGTTGCAGGTGCCCAGCACCGGCAACCCCGCCTGGGCGGCGGGGACGAGTTCGGTCATCAGGGGCGCGAACCGGGAGATGGCCCCGCACCGGAGGTAGTCGCCGTAGGAGAACCCGCCGGGGAGGAAGACCGCGTCCACCCCCTTGAGGTCGTGGTCGGCGTGCCACAGGGGCACGGCCTCGGCACCGGCCAGCCGCAGCGCCCGCGCCGCGTCCTGGTCGTCGAGTGTTCCGGGAAAGGTGACTACTCCCACCCGCATGGTCCGAGATCCTCCAATGCGCACGCGAAGCCCCCGGCTCTCATGTCCGGCGGTCTCTGGCGGTACGCCTCAGGTTATCGGACCACGTGGGATGGGCTAACGCGGGTCAGACAGCAGCCAGTTCGCGGTCTTTGGCCATGGATAGGGCGATGGCGTCGTGGTCCCAGTCGAGTTCCTTGCACAGGCGCACGGTGGTGCCGCTGCCTGGGGTGATGTCGAAGGAGATCTCGTCGACCACGGCCTGCATGATCAGGATGCCGCGTCCGTTCTCGACCTCGCCTGAGGGGTAGCGCTGCGGGATCGCGGTGAGCCCGCGACCGCCGTCTACCACACGGAGCTCGCAACGGCCGTCGTCTATGGCCGCTTCGACCTGGTAGCGGGCCGAGGGCCCGCCGTGCCGCACCGCGTTGGCGCACGCCTCGGAGGTGGCGAGGAGGATGTCGGACACACAGTCCTCCGTCACGCCGAGCGAACGAAGGGCGTCTCCGATCACGCGACGGACCATCGGGATGCCGACCGCATCCCTTGGCAAAGCGAGCGAGAACTCGATGTCCACGGGGTTCCCTCCCCGGTCGTCGTAGGTACCTAAGCAGAGCTTCCCTGTGTGATGAGGGCTAACCGCAAAATCACGCTCTTGTTATTTAGGTTGACCTGGATGCCGGTTTACGGATGGCTGATGTGGCCCTTGTCATGCTTTGTGTAGTTCGGGCCGATGGGAATGTGCTGTTTTACCCCTCGACGCGGACGACGAAGTCCTCGATCACCGTGTTGGCCAGCAGGGTTTCGGCCATCTTCCTGACCTCGGCGATCGCCGCGTCGTCGGCCGGGCCGTCGAGTTCGACCTCGAAACGCTTGCCCTGGCGGACGTCCGAAACGCCCGAGAACCCCAGCCGGGGGAGCGCGCGGGCGATGGCCTGACCCTGTGGGTCGAGGATCTCCGGCTTGAGCATGACATCGACGATCACGCGCGCCACTTGGGGTGCCTCCTGTTTGGGGACGGAGCTCGGGGATGGAGAGTGAGCGCGACAAGCTTATCCACAGGCTGTGGATGGTGTGGCGGCAGGTCGGAGGGGAACCGGAAAGGTGTGGAGCAGGGTGTGGAGGCCGACAGTGATGTCTGCCACTATGTCCGCAAGCGCGGACGTTCCACCACCAAACGGGACGAAAGCGTCTAGACCCGGCCGAAACATGGTGGAAACCCCATTCATGTACGGCCCCGAACGCAGGAGTGGCACATGACTGCCCCTACGGCACCCCCGGAACTCGTCCAGCTCCTCACACCCGAAGGTGAGCGGGTCGAGCATCCCGACTATGACATCGACCTGACGGCCGAGGAGGTCCGGTCGCTCTACCGCGACCTCGTCCTCGTGCGCCGGGTCGACCTGGAAGCGGTCGCCCTCCAGCGGCAGGGCGAACTCGGGCTGTGGGCCTCGCTGCTCGGCCAGGAGGCGGCCCAGGTCGGATCGGGCCGCGCGCTCACCGACGCCGACATGGCCTTCCCGACCTACCGCGAACACGGCGTCGCCTGGTGCCGCGGGGTCGACCCGCTCCACCTGCTCGGCCTGTTCCGCGGCGTCAACCACGGCGGGTGGGACCCCTACGAGCACAACTTCCACCTCTACACGATCGTCATCGGCTCGCAGACCCTCCACTCGGTCGGCTACGCGATGGGCATCCAGCGCGACGGCGCCGAGGCCGCCACGATCGTCTACTTCGGCGACGGCGCCACCTCCCAGGGTGACGTGAACGAGGCCTTCATCTGGGCATCGGTCTTCAACGCGCCGGTCGTGTTCTTCTGCCAGAACAACCAGTGGGCCATCTCCGAGCCGCTGGAGAAGCAGTCGAAGATCCCCCTCTACAAGCGGGCCAGCGGTTTCGGCTTCCCCGGCATCCGGGTCGACGGCAACGACGTCTTCGCCTGCCTGGCGGTCACCCGGGCGGCGCTGCGCAACGCGCGCGAGGGCCAGGGCCCCACGCTGGTCGAGGCCTTCACCTACCGCATGGGCGCCCACACCACCTCCGACGACCCCACCCGCTACCGGGTCGCCGACGAGCTGGAGGCCTGGAAGCTCAAAGACCCCATCGAGCGCGTGAAGGCCTACCTGTTCAAGAACCAGCTCGCCGACCAGGAGTTCTTCGACAAGATCGACGCCGAGGCCGACCAGCTCGGCAAGGACCTGCGGGCCCGCTGCCTCGCCCTCCCCGACCCCCAGCCCGGCGCGATCTTCGACCATGTCTACGTCGAGCCCCACGCCCTCCTCGCCGAGGAGCGCGAGCAGTTCACGACCTATCTGGCCGGCTTCGAGGGGGCCCAGTGACCACTCTGACCTTGGCGAAGGCCCTCAACGAAGGTCTTCGCGCGGCGATGGACGCCGACTCCAAGGTGCTCGTCATGGGCGAGGACGTCGGCAAGCTCGGCGGCGTGTTCCGGGTCACCGACGGCCTGCAGAAGGACTTCGGCGAAGACCGGGTCATCGACACCCCCCTCGCCGAGTCGGGCATCATCGGCACCGCCATCGGCCTCGCGCTCCGCGGCTACCGCCCGGTCTGCGAGATCCAGTTCGACGGCTTCGTCTTCCCGGCCGCCGACCAGATCATCACCCAGCTCGCCAAGATGCCGCTGCGCTCCCTGGGCAAGGTCAGACTGCCGGTGGTCGTACGCATCCCCTTCGGCGGCGGCATCGGGGCGGTCGAGCACCACAGCGAGTCCCCCGAGAGCTACTTCACCCACACGGCCGGCCTGCGCGTGGTGGCCTGCTCGAACCCGGTCGACGCCTACACCATGATCCAAGACGCGGTGCGCTGCGACGACCCCGTGGTGTTCTTCGAGCCCAAGCGCCGCTACTGGGACAAGGCCGACGTCGAGTTCGGCGCCCCCGGCCTGCCGCTCGACCGGGCCCGCGTGGCCCGCGAGGGCGACGACGTCACCCTCATCGCCTACGGCCCCATGGTGAAGACGTGCCTGGAGGCCGCCGCGGCGGCCGAAGACGACGGGCGTTCGGTCGGCGTCATCGACCTGCGTTCCCTCAACCCGCTCGACATGCCCGTCGTCCGCGACGCCGTCAACCGCACGGGCCGTTGCGTGGTCGTCCACGAGGCGCCGATCTTCAGCGGCCTCGGCGGCGAGATCGCGGCGCGGGTGACCGAGCAGTGCTTCTACCGGCTTGAGGCGCCGGTCCTGCGGGTGGGCGGGTTCTCCACGCCCTATCCGCCGTCGCGGCTGGAAGACCACTACCTGCCCGACCTCGACCGCATCCTCGAAGCCGTCGACCGCGCCTTCGGCTACTAGGAGCGCAACGGATGAAACGTGATTTCAAGCTGCCCGACGTGGGCGAGGGCCTGACCGAGGCCGAGATCGTGCGCTGGCACGTCGCCGTCGGCGACACCGTGAAGGTCAACCAGATCGTCGTCGAGATCGAGACCGCCAAGGCGGTCGTCGAGCTGCCCTCTCCCTTCGAGGGCGAGGTGGCCGCCATCCTGGCCGCCGAGGGCGAGACGGTCGACGTCGGGCGGGTCATCATCACCGTCGACGACGCGACCGAAGAGGCGTTGACCGAGAGCCTGGTTCCGGAGGAGCCCCAGAAGCGCGAGCCGGTGCTGGTCGGCTACGGGGTGAAGCAGGGGCCCAGCAAGCGCAGGGCCAGGAAGGGACACGCGGGTTCGGGGATCCCGGCCCCGGCTCAGGAGAAGCCCGCGCGGTCTGGTTCCAACGGCTCGGCTCATCGCGTGGCCGTGCTGGCGAAGCCGCCCGTCCGGAAGCTGGCCAAAGACCTCGGCGTCGACCTCGCCGACGTCGCGCCCAGCGGGCCCAACGGGTCGATCACCCGCGACGACGTGCTGGCCGCGCAGGTCGCGCCCGTCGTCCCGCTGGTGGTGGAGGAGCAGGAGCTCATCCCGGTACGCGGGGTCCGCAAGGCCACCGCCGCCGCGATGGTGGCCAGCGCTTTCACCGCGCCCCACGTGACCGAGTTCCTCCAGGTCGACGTCACCGAGACGATGAACGCCGTCCGGCGGCTGCGGGAGCAGCCCGACTTCGCCGGGGTCAAGGTGTCGCCGCTGCTGCTGGTGGCCAAGGCGCTGGTGACCGCGATGAAGCGGCACCCCCACGCCAACTCCGCCTGGACCGACGAGGCGATCATCCTCAAGAAGTCGGTCAACCTGGGCATCGCGGCGGCCACCGAGCGCGGCCTGATCGTCCCGAACGTGAAAGACGCCCAGGCGCTCTCGCTCGTCGATCTCGCCAGGGCGCTCAACGACCTGACCGACCGGGCCAGAGCCGGGAGGTGCACCCCGGCCGAGCTGACCGGAGGCACCGTCACGATCACCAACGTCGGTGTCTTCGGCATCGACGCGGGCACCCCGATCCTCAACCCCGGCGAGTCGGCGATCCTGGCGTTCGGTCAGATCAGAGACATGCCGTGGGTGGTCGACGGGCAGATCGTAGTGCGCAAGGTCACCACGCTCGCGTTGTCGTTCGACCACCGGGTCATCGACGGCGAACTGGGCTCCTACGTGCTCAGAGACGTCGGCGCGATGCTGGAGGACCCGCTCCGGATGCTCGCCTGGGCGTAGCACAAGAGTCCTGCAAGTCGGTACCAGTGATCCCCAAGTGACTCCTTCTACCGTCGGAGGCGGGTTCCCGTCGGGGGTGTGCCGCACATCCCCGGTGCCCCGGGAGCCCGCTGATCGTCGCGCGGCGAGGCGGCGCCGGGCCCCCTCGGAAAGGGCCTCGCCGCGCGGCACGGTTCGCTGAGAGGAGCAGAAGTCAGTGATCACGGGGTCCACAGCGGGGTCCACAGCGGGGTTCACGGCGGGGTCCACAGCGGGCGCCGACTGCCTCGTCCGGGTCGACGCGGTTCACCTGCCGATCGCGGAGGCCGTCACGATGGTCCGCCAGTTCTCCCACCGTGACCGTGCGGTGCACGACGAGATCATCGACTACTGCCTGATCAGGGCCGAGGTGCTCGCCGACGTCGAACCGCTCACCGAGGACGACCTCCGGGCCGCCGCCGACGAGTTCCGCGACGGCGTGCCCCTGCGCGACCGGGCCGAGACTCTGGCGTGGGTGGCCGAGATGGGCATGTCCGGCGGCCAGTTCGAGGGCTTCATCTCGCTGATCGCCCGCCGCCGCCGGTTCCGCCGCCGTAAGGAGCAGGAGCTGGCACCCGGCTACCTCGCCCACCACCTCGACGACTTCGACCAGGTCAGGGCCATGTGGGTGACCAGCGCCCAGCCGGTGAACGGGGAGATCCTGCGCGGCTTGGGCGGATTGCTCGGCTGCCCGGAGGCCGCTGTCGTGGTCGGCACCCGCCGGGCCCACGCGCTGCCCGCCCCGCTCCGGCACGCCCCGCGCGACACCCTGGTCGGCCCGGTGCCGTTCGAGGACGGCTATCTGACCGGCCTCGTGCTGGAGCGCCGCGCCGCCTCCGACGACGCCGACACCCTGGCGGTGGCCGGGCGGCTGGCCTACACCGAGTGGCTGGCGGCGCGCAGGGAGCGGGCCTCCATCGAGTGGCACTGGGCGACGTCCTAGGCTGGCGGCCATGTTCCGTCACATTGTGCTGCTGCGCTGGGTCGACGACGCCACCGACGATCAGAAGGCCGCCGTCGTCGCCGGTCTGGAGACGCTCCCGGGCGCCATTCCGGAGATCAAGAAGTACGTGATCGGCTCCGACGCCAAGGTCAACGAGGGCAACTTCGACCTTGGCGTGGTCGCCGACTTCGACTCGGCCGACGACTACCTCGTCTACCGAGACCACCCGGTCCACCTGAAGGTGGTCGCCGACTTCATCAAGCCGATCGCGGCGGGCCGGGCGGCGGTGCAGTTCCCGCTGGGTTAGAAGGCGCTCTCCGGCAGGTCCATCAGCTCCTGCGTGGTCGCCGTCAGCATGCGCCGCTCCGACTCGATGCGGGGCAGCACGTTGCCGGCGAAGAAGGTCGCCGCGGCGACCTTGCCGGCGTAGAAGTCGTCGTCCGCGCCCTCCAGGGCCTTGAGGGCGATCTCGGCCTGCCGGAGCAGCAGCCACCCGATGAGCAGGTCGCCGAGGGCCATCAGGAACCGGGTGGTGTTGAGGCCGACCTTGTAGACCTCCTTCGGCGACTCCAGCGACGAGATCGCCCAGCCGGCCATGACGTCGGCCATCGCCTTGACCTCGTCGGCGGCCTCGCCGAGCAGGCCGCGCTCGACCTTGAGGCGGCCGTTGCCGGCCCCGGAGTCGGCGAACGCCTTGATCTGGCCGAGGATCTCGCCCAGCGCGGCGCCCTGGTTGCGCAGGATCTTGCGGAAGAACAGGTCCATGCCCTGGATCGCCGTGGTGCCCTCGTAGAGGGAGTCGATCTTGGCGTCGCGGATGTACTGCTCGATCGGGTAGTCCTGCAGGAAGCCCGACCCGCCCAGGGTCTGCAGCGACCGGGCCAGCATCTCGTAGGAGCGCTCGGAGCCGACGCCCTTGACCACCGGGAGCAGCAGGTCGTTGATCGCCTCGGCCATCTCGTCGCGGCGGCCCTCGGCCGTGGCGACCTGGATGGAGTCCTGGAAGGTGGCCGTGTAGAGGACCAGCGCGCGCATGCCCTCGGCGTAGGCCTTCTGGAGCATCAGCTCGCGGCGGACGTCGGGGTGCGCCGTGATCGGCACGCGCGGGGCCGTCTTGTCGGCCATCTTGGTCAGGTCGGCGCCCTGGAGACGGTTCTTGGCGTAGTCAAGGGCGTTGAGGTAGCCCGTGGAGAGCGTGGCGATGGCCTTGGTGCCGACCATCATGCGGGCGTTCTCGATCACCGTGAACATCTGGCGGATGCCCTCGTGGACGTCGCCGACCAGGTAGCCGACGGCCGGGTGCCTGTCGCCGAAGGTGAGCTCGCAGGTCGTGGAGACCTTCAGGCCCATCTTCTTCTCGACGTTGGTGACGTAGACGCCGTTGCGCTCCTTGAGCTCGCCGGTGTCGAGGTCGACCAGGAACTTGGGCACCAGGAAGAGCGACAGGCCCTTGGTGCCGGGGCCGTGCCCCTCGGGGCGGGCCAGCACGAGGTGGAAGATGTTCTCCGCCATGTCGTGCTCGGCGCTGGTGATGAAGCGCTTGACGCCCTCGATGTGCCAGGTGCCGTCGGCCTGCCGCGTCGCCTTGGTGCGGCCGGCCCCGACGTCGGAGCCCGCGTCGGGCTCGGTGAGGACCATGGTGGAGCCCCAGCGTCGCTCGACGGCGAGCTCGGCGAACCTCTTCTGCTCCTCGGTGCCCAGGTTGTGGAGCACGTGGGCGAACTGCGGCCCGCAGGCGAACATCCACACGGCCGGGTTGGCGCCCAGCACCATCTCGGCGACGGCCCAGCTCAGAGAACGCGGACCGGGGGTGCCACCCAGCTCGGGCTGGAGCTCCAGACGCCACCACTCGGCGTCGACCCAGGCGTTGTACGACTCCACGAAGCTCTTCGGCATCGTCACGGCGCCCGTGACGGGGTCGAAGACCGGCGGGTTCCGGTCGGCGTCGGTGAACGAGGCGGCGATCGGCCCCTCGGCCAGCCGGACGACCTCGTCGAGGATCGTGTGGGCGGTCTCCTCGTCGATCTCCGCGAACGGCCCGGTGCCGAAGAGTTCACCCCGGTTGAAGACCTCGAAGAGGTTGAACTCCAGATCGCGGATGTTGCTCTTGTAGTGGCCCATCACCGCTCCTCCGATATGAGTGCTACTGATGAGTAACTCTACCGGAATGCTACCCGTCAGTAACCCCCAAATGCGGTTATTTCGCACTCTGAGACGGCAGCGCGCCGGGTCGTGGCCACGACCCGGCGCACGATCCGCCACCAGCTAGTTCTTCGCGGCCCGCCCCCGCATGGTGGTGGCGACGATCGCGGTCAGCAGGTAGATCCACGCGCCGCCCCAGGCCGCGTCCCAGGCCGCGCCGAAGACCCCGTCGCCGTCGAGCACGAGCTCGATCGGGTACATCAGGATCGCCGCGCCGGCCGCCGGGTAGAGCGCGAAGCGCCACGGGTGGCGCAGCGACCAGTTCCTGGCCTGCCGGGTGACCCGGTCGCCGGTGTCGGGCTTGGAGATCGCGCCGATGGACGCGACCAGAGTGAACAGGGTGACCCCCACGCCCAGCGCCCAGGCCAGATCGGCCGATCCGGTGATGAGTCCGAGGAGCAGGCTGGCCGTCGCGACCGCGCCGCCGGTGACGGCCGCGGCCTTCCAGGGCGCGCCACGCAGGGCCGCGCCGGCGAGCGACATCTCGTCGCGTCGAGTCAGTTCGTTCATGTATCCAGAGTGCCTAATCGGGCGCTTTGCCCACATCGGGGAAGCCCCTGACCGCCCCCTGAGGCATCCTGGACCCCATGCCTCCGACCTTCCGAGTGGCCACCCGCGACGACGTTCCCCGCATCGTCGACCTGCTGGCCGACGACGAGATCTCCCGCTCCCGGGGCCACGTCGCGGCCGTCGGCCCGGGACACTGGGCCGCCTACGACGCCATCGAGGCCGACCCGCGCAACGAGATCGTGGTCGCCGAGGTCGACGGCGAGGTGGTGGGGACGATGCAGCTCACGTACATCCCCGGACTGTCGCGCGACGGCGCCGAGCGGGCCCAGGTCGAGGCGGTCCGGGTCGCGTCCGGTCACCGCGGCCGAGGGCTCGGCCGGGCCTTCATGACCTGGGCGGTGGCCAGGGCGCGCGACCGGGGATGCCGGGTCGTGCAGCTCACCACCGACAAACGGCGGCCCGACGCGCACCGGTTCTACGCCTCGCTCGGCTTCACCCCGAGCCACGAGGGGTTCAAGCTACTGGGCTGATCTCCACCATGTTGTCGTGGTAGACGGGACCGTTGCCCAGGTCGGCGTCGCGCTCCTCGACCACGGCGTTGGCGTTGGCGCCGCCGCTCAGCTTGGGCCAGTGGCCCTTCGGCGAGGCGGCGACGCCGGGTCGGACCTTGTCGGAGACCTCCACGTACGCCTCGAACGCGCCGAAGCGGTTGGAGACCCTGGCCCGGGACCCCGAGACCAGGCCCCGGGGTTCGGCGTCCCTCGGGTTGACCACCACGGTCGGGCCCTTCGAGCGTCTGAGCAGCTCGGGATTGTTGGCGAAGATCGTGTTCAGGAAGGTGTGGGAGGCGGGGGTGATCAGGGTCAGCCTCCCGTCGTCGCGGGTGCGGGCGCTCAGGGACGGCACGTAGGTGGCCACCCGGGGCAGGCCCGCCTTCTCGGCCAGGTCGGAGACGAACTCCAGCTTTCCGCTCGGGGTGGGGAAGCCGTCGGTGAACGGGACGAAGGGGTCGGCCACGTCGAGCCGGGCCCAGCCGCGTTCGCGCAGCTCGTCGAGCCTGATCGTGGGGGTGCCCTCCAGCAGCTCGGCCGCGATCTCCAGGTCGGTGGCGTACAGGGCCGGTTCGGTCAGGCCCATGCGGTGGGCCAGGCGGCGGAAGGTCTCGGTGGTCGACAGCGCCTCGCCCGCCGGCGGGACGGCGGGCTCGTTCCACATCAGGTACATGTGGCCGTAGCCCTCGTGCAGGTCGAGGTGCTCGATCTGCATGGTCGCCGGGAGCACGACGTCGGCGTAGTCGACGGTGTCGGTGGGGAACTGCTCCATGACCACGGTGAACAGGTCGTCGCGCAGGAGGCGGCGCCTGATCCGGTTCTGGTCGGAGGTGGAGCCCATCGGGTTGGCGCC
Organism: Herbidospora yilanensis; assembly: GCF_001570565.1. Taxonomy (GTDB): domain Bacteria; phylum Actinomycetota; class Actinomycetes; order Streptosporangiales; family Streptosporangiaceae; genus Herbidospora; species Herbidospora yilanensis. The sequence continues at coordinate 77,698 of NZ_BBXE01000042.1, forward strand.
GTACACCCACAGGCACTTGACCGACTCGTCGAGGCCGTCGGCGAGGCGGGTCATCGTGAGGCTGCGCACCGGGTGGGGCAGGAGGCCGGGGCGGTGGTCGACCTTGAGCGGCACGTGGGCCGAGGTCGAGAAGGCGACTCCGCCGCCGGGGTGGCGCCAGTCGCCGGTCACGCCGGGGATGCAGGCGATCAGCCGCATCGCCGAACCGCCGCCCTCGTGGCGCTGCAGGCCCATCGTGGCGCGGAGGCCGGTCGGGCGGGTGTGCGCGAGGCGGCGGCCGAGGGCCCGGATGTCGTCTTCGGGCAGGCCGGTGATCTCGGCGACCCGGGACGGGGGGTACTGGAGGATCTCGGCGCGGAACTTCTCCCAGCCGAGCGTGTGGTTCTCCAGGTAGTCGCGGTCTTCGGCGCCTTCTTCGAGGACGACGTACAGCAGACCGAGCGCCAGCGCCCCGTCGGTGCCCGGCGCGATCGGCAGGTGTTCGTCGGCCTGCTCGGCGGTCCGGGTCCGGATCGGGTCGATCGCGACGACGTGCGCGCCGTTCGCGCGGGCGTCCTGGATGAACTTCCACAGGTGGTGGCCGGACGTCAGGGTGTTGGTGCCCCAGAGCAGGATCAGCTTCGAGAGCGCGAACGTCTCCGGGTCCATGCCGCCCGGGGTGCCCATGGTCAGCCGCAGGCCCTCGTTCCCGGCCCGCGAGCAGATGTTCATGTTGTGGAAGGAGGCCCCGAGGGCGTTCCAGAAGCGCCGCCCGGCCATGCCCGACTCGCCCTGGACGAACCCGAGCGTGCCGGTGCCCTGGTAGGGCCAGATCGCCTCGCCGCCGTGGGTGTCGACGATCTCCCGCAGCTTCGTGGCGAGGATGTCGAGCGCCTCGTCCCAGTCGATGCGCTCGAACCGCCCGGAGCCCTTCGGCCCCACCCGCTTCATCGGATGCAGGATCCGGTCAGGCGAGGCCGCGTGCTCCAGGTAGCGGTTCACCTTCACGCAGAGCGCGCCCCGCGTGTAGGGCTGCTCCTTGTTGCCCCGCAACGAGGTGGCTTTTCCGTCCTGTACGGTCACCACCCACGAGCACGTATCCGGACAATCAAGGGGACATGCCCCCAGAACCCGCAATTCCATCCCGTCATCGTACGGGTCGGCCGGTGAAGGCGAGTTGCTCCACGATGTAGGCGACCGCGTCCGCGCTCACGTCCAGGACCTGCCGGTTCACGTTCTCGATCGTGTCGCAGGCCTTGTGGTAGCACGGGTCGAACGCGCGGTTCGCGGTCCCGCCGTACACCTCGGCCTGGTCGGGGGTCTTGATGCTGTCGGCGCCGGTGAAGATCCCCCCGGCCGGGATCCCGGCCTTCACGAACGGCCCGTAGTCCGACCGGCCGTCGAACGCGACCTCCTCCGAGGGCAGCCCGCGCAGCCCGTAGAACTCCGTGGCGGCCTCCTCGATCGCGTTGTCGCTGTCGTAGACGCCGTAGCCGTGGTTCTCGGTGGCGACCATGTCGAGGTTGACGTACCCGGCGATCTTCGCCTTCTCCTCCGCCGACAGGTTCCTCACGTAGTGGGTCGAGCCGACCAGCCCGACCTCCTCGGCCCCCCAGAACGCGAACCTGACCGCCCGCTCGGGCCGCATCCGGGCCAGCTGCTCGGCGATCTCCAGCACCACCCCGACCCCCGAGCCGTTGTCGTTGATCCCGGGCCCAGCCTCGACCGAGTCGAGGTGGGCTCCGAGGATCAGCACGTCGTCGGGGTCTCCCTGGCCGGTCTGCGCGATCACGTTCCGGCTGACCTTCATGGTGGACGTGGTGTTCGTCTCCACCGTCACCGGGCCCTCGATCGTGACGTCCTGCGCCACGCCGACGACCGGCAGCGGCGTGCCGGGCTCGCCCAGGGACCCCTTCAGCTCACCCGGCCGGGAGTTGACCACGATGAGCGCGCCCGCGCCGGCCTTCGCGGCCTGGTCGGCCTTGACCCGGAACGAGCACCCGCCGCGCCCGGCCACCGCGATCGAGCCGCGCCGGAACCCCGTCCAGTCGGTGGACAGGCAGCCCATGCCGGTGTCCTGGACCGGCCCCGAGACCCGGCCCGACGGGGAGAAGGCGAAGGTCGCCGCGTCGACCGGGCCGGTGGCCGTGGTCAGCACCGCCGGGCTCACCTCGCGGTAGTGCGGCAGCGTGAAGGACTGGGAGGTCACCTGGTAGCCCGCGGCGGCCAGCACGTGCTCGACGTACTGCGCGGAGGCCTCGTAGCCGGCGGTGCCGACCGCCCGGTTGCCGTGCTGTTTGCCTATTTCGGCCAGGACTTGGACGTGGGCGAAGACGTTGGGCTCGGTGACCGCTTCGTCGAGCCCCGGATCGGCCGACATACCCGTCGTTGTCAGCACCAGAGCCGCAGATACCACAATGCGCACAGTTCCCCCTTGTTGAACGGGCCGGGGGAAGGCGGCACCAGACTGGCAGCCACACGAGGTTTCAGGCCACGTTCGAGGGTTACGGCGCGTCGGCGCGAAACGGGCCGCGATCCATAGACTCGACCAGGAGGGGGACTCCGGGGGTCAGGTCGCTGTGCCGTGACTTTCGATTGTGGACACTGGCAACAAAGATCGCAGACAATCACGGTGGTGAGGGGCATCAAGGAAAAGGACGACTCTCTGACGTCCCCGGACTCCGGGGTCGTCCTCGTCGTGGAGCCCTTGCTGCCGCAGCGCATCCGGCGTCCGTCCGACCTGCTCCGGCTGCTGATGACGCTGCTGGCGATCACCGCCGTGGTCCTGCTCGCCCTGGTCGCCCGAAGCACTCTGAACGGGCTGGAGACCGACGTCCAGGCGGGCACCGGCCGTGCTCCCGAATGGCTCTCGTCGGTCGCCGGACTGCTGGGCGGCGTCGCCGTGCTGGCCGTGCCCGTGGCGTTCGCGGTCGAGCGGGTGTTCCACCGCGACGGCATGCGGGTGGCCCAGGGGCTGATCGCCGCGATCCTGGCGCTGCTGCTGTCGTACACGATCGGTGAGTGGATGGTCAGCTCCGGCCCGGTCGAGCTGCGCCAGCTCCTCACCGGGAACCGCGACGTCGAGCCCCTCAACACGGTGCTCACCCCGGCCATCGCCTACGCCACGGCCGTGCGCATGTCGCGCCGGCCCCGCTGGCGGGCGCTGCTCTGGTTCGCGCTCACCCTCGACTTCTTCGCGCTCTTCACCGCCACCAAGATCACCGCGCTGGGCGCGATCGTCACCTACCTGGTGGGCCTCGCCGTCGGCTTCGCCACGCTCTACGGCGTCGGCAGCGCCAACACCCGGCCGCCGGGCAGCGCCGTCGTGGCCGCGCTGCGGCGGCTCGGCTTCTCGATCGTCAGCGCCCGCCGGATCGACGACGACAGCTCCGGCAGCCGCCGCTACATCATCGGCCTGGCCGACACCACCCGGTTGTCGGTGACCGTCCTCGACCGCGACCGCCAGGTCGCCGGGGTCGTCTACCGCCTCTGGCGGCGCCTGCGGCTGAACAGCGAGACCCGCCGCCGGGCCATCCGCTCGTTGCGGGCCGAACTCGAACGCGAGGCCCTCATGGCCTACGCCGCCGAGGCCGCCGGGGCCAGCACCCCCCGCCTGCTCGGCACCAGCGAGGTCGGCACCGAGGCGGCGCTGCTGGCCTACGAACACGTCGAGAGCCGCCCCATCGAAGACCTGGCCGACGAGGAACTCGGCGACGAGCTGCTGGTCCAGACCTGGGAGCAGATCCGCCTGCTGCACGCTCGGCGGCTGGCCCACCGCCACCTGACCGGCGAGTCGATCCACCTGTCGCCCGACGGCCGGATCGTGCTCGTCGACGCCCGGTCGGGTGAGATCGCCGCCGGCGACCTGCTGATGCGCCTCGACGTCGCGCAACTGCTGGCCTACCTGGGCCTGCGCGTCGGCCCCGAACGGGCGGTGAAGACCGGCGCGGCCGTGCTCGGCGCCGACTCCATAGCGTCGGCGCTGCCGCTGCTCCAGCGCATCGCGCTGGCCCGCGAGACCCGGTCGGCGGCCCGCAAGGACAAGGCGCTGCTGCCCGCGCTGCGCGAGCAGATCGTCGCGCTGAAGCCGCAGGCCACCGTCGAGGAGGTCCGGCTCGAACGGTTCCGGCCGCGCACCCTCGTCACGATCATCGCCAGCGCGCTGGCCGCCTACTTCCTGCTCTCCCAGCTCAGCCAGGTCAACCTGGTGTCGGTGATCACCAGCGCCCACTGGGGCTGGGGCGGCGTCGCCCTGCTCGCCGCGGCGGCCAGCTACATCGCCGCCGCCTCGATGTTGCGCGGGTTCGTGCCCGAACAACTGCCCTACGGCCGCACGATCCTCGTCCAGCTCGCCTCGTCGTTCGTCAAGCTGGTCGCCCCCGCAGCCGTGGGCGGCGTCGCGATCAACACCCGCTACCTGCAGAAACGGGGAATCCCGCCGGGTCAGGCGGTGGCCAGCGTGGGCGCCTCGCAGCTCATCGGGCTGGTCTCCCACATCATGTTGCTGCTGCTGGCCGGCTATCTCACCGGCACCCAGGCGGCGCCGTCGCTCACCCCGTCACGGGGCCTGCTGATCACCCTGCTCGCCATCGCCGTCGTGATGGTGGCCATCCTGGCCGTGCCGCCGCTGCGGCGCATGCTCTCGACCCGCGTCCGGTCGTTGTTCAGCGGGGTCGTGCCCCGGCTGCTCGACGTGCTGCAATCGCCGGCCAAGATCGTTGAGGCCGTGACCGGGACGATGATGGTCACGGTCTCTTTTGTCATCTGCCTGGCCGCCTGCGTGAAGGCGTTCGGCGGTGAGCTGGGCATCACCGCCGTCGCCGTCGTCTTCCTCGCCGGGAACGCCATCGGCTCGGCCGCGCCGACGCCGGGCGGCCTCGGCGCGGTCGAGTTGTCGCTCACGGCCGGGCTGACCGTGGCCGGGCTCAACCCGACCATGGCCACCTCGGCCGTGTTGCTGTTCCGCCTGATGACCTTCTGGCTGCCGGTGCTCCCCGGCTGGGCCTCGTTCACCTGGCTCCAGCGCAACGACCAGCTCTAGGCGTCGCTGCTGCGCTGCCACAGGTTGATGCCGGCCTCGACCGCGTCCTTGTCGATCGCGTCGAGCTCCTCGGCCGAGAACGCCAGGTTCTTGACCGAGTCGAGGCTGTCGTCGAGCTGCTTGACGCTGCTCGCCCCGATCAGCACCGAGGTCACCCGCTTGTCGCGCTGCGCCCACGCGAGGGCGAGCTGCGCCAGCGTCTGGCCCCTGCTCTTGGCCAGCTCGTTGAGGGTGCGGATGTGCCGCAGGGTCTCCTCGGTCAGCAGGTCGGGGCTGAGCGACTTGCCCTGCGAGGCCCGCGACCCCTCCGGCACGCCGTCGAGGTAGCGGTCGGTCAGCATGCCCTGCGCCAGCGGGGAGAACGCGATGCACCCCACGCCCAGGTCACCCAGGGTGTCGAGCAGCCCGCCCTCGATCCACCGGTTGAGCATCGAGTAGGACGGCTGGTGGATCAGCAGCGGCGTGCCGAGGCCCTTCAGGATCTCGTACGCCTCCACCGTCCGCTCCGGCGAGTAGGACGAGATGCCCGCGTACAGCGCCCGGCCCGACCTGACCGCCGTGTCGAGCGCCCCCATCGTCTCCTCAAGAGGGGTCTCCGGGTCGAACCGGTGGCTGTAGAAGATGTCGACGTAGTCGACGCCCATCCGCTTCAGCGACTGGTCGAGGCTGGCCAGCACGTACTTGCGCGACCCCCACTCGCCATAGGGCCCCGGCCACATGTCGTAACCGGCCTTGGTCGACAGGATCAGCTCGTCGCGGTACGGCCGGAAGTCCTGGGCGAAGATCGTCCCGAAGTTCTTCTCCGCCGAGCCGTAGGGCGGGCCGTAGTTGTTGGCCAGGTCGAAGTGGGTCACCCCGCGATCGAACGCGCGGCGCAGGATCGCCCGCTGCGACTCGATCGGCTTGTCGTCGCCGAAGTTGTGCCAGAGCCCCAGCGAGACCGCCGGCAACTTCAGCCCGCTCCGCCCCGTCCGGTTGTACGGCATCGGCCCATAGCGGTCGGCGGCGGCGACATACGTCATTCGGTCACTCCCAGTCGGTCGAGAATCCAGGACAGCGTGAACGCCTCCTCGTGCCACGCGTCGTAGCGCCCGCTGCGACCCCCGTGCCCGGCCCCCATCTCGGTCTTCAGCAGGAACGGCCCGCCCTTGGCGGTGTCGCGCAGCCGCGCGATCCACTTGGCCGGTTCGTGGTAGAAGACCCGGGTGTCGTTGAACGAGGTGATCGCGAGTATGGGCGGATACGTCACGTCACGCACATTCTCGTAGGGCGAGTACGACTTCATGTACTCGTACACCTCCGGGTTGTGCAACGGGTCGCCCCACTCGTCCCACTCGATCACCGTCAGCGGCAGCGACGGGTCGAGGATGGTGTTGAGCGCGTCGACGAACGGCACCTCGGCGACGACCCCGGCGAACTCCTCGGGCGCGAGGTTGGCCACCGCGCCCATCAGCAGGCCGCCGGCGCTGCCGCCCCGGGCCACGACGGCGCTCGACCAGGTGCCGCGCAGGTGCCTGGCCACGGCGACGAAGTCGGTGAAGGTGTTCTTCTTCTGGAAGAACTTGCCCTCCTCGTACCACCGGCGGCCCATCTCCCCGCCGCCCCTGACGTGGGCGACCGCGAAGACCAGGCCGCGGTCGAGCAGCGAGAGCCTGGCCACCGAGAAGTAGGGGTCGATCGAGGTCTCGTAGCTGCCGTAGCCGTAGAGGAGGGTGGGCGCCTTCTTCGGGGTGCCCTTCCTGGCCACGATCGAGATGGGGATCTTCGTGCCGTCGTCGGCGACGGCCCACTCGCGGAACTGCTCGTAGTCGTCGGGGTCGTAGCCGCCGAGGACCGGCCGCCGGCGCAGCAGGATCAGTTCGCGGGACCGGAGGTCGTAGTCGTACACCGAAGGCGGCGTGACCATCGAGGTGTAGCCGAGCCTGAGCCGGTTGGTGACGTATTCGGCGTTCCCGCTCGGCGCCACGTCGTAGAGCGGCTCGGGCCACTCGATCTCGTAGGGGTCGTCGTCCTGCGGCAGGATCCGGATGCCGGTCAGGCCGTCGCGCCGGAAGTGGACGACCAGATGCGACTCGAAGGCGTCGACGTCGAGCAGGCGCGTGTTGTCCTGGTGGTGGATCAGCGGGGTCCACGCCGCCGAGTCGGCGACGGGGGCGCTCGCGAGCTCGAAGTTCTCGGCGTTCTCGTTGTGCAGGATCAGGAAGCGCTCGCCCTGGTGGTCGAGGTGGTATTCGAGGCCGGTCTCCCGCGCCCTGACCACCTGGAACTCGCCGGCCGGGTTGAGCGCGTCGAGGAACCAGACCTCACTGGTGATCTTGCTGTGCGCGTTGAGGAGCAGGTAGCGCTCGCTGCGCGACAACCCGATGCCGACCCAGAACCGCTCGTCCCGCTCGTGGTAGACCTCGACGTCGTCGGCCTGCCCGAGCGTGTGGCGGTGGACCTTGTCGGGCCGCCAGGCGTCGTCGACCGTGGTGTAGAAGAAGGTGCTGCCGTCCTTCGACCAGGCGCCGCCGTAGAAGATGCCGGTGATCTCGTCGGCCAGCAGCTCACCCGTGCCGAGGTCCTTGAACCGCAGGGTGAACCGCTCGTCCCCCGCGAAGTCGGTCGAGTACGCCAGCATCGTGCCGTCGGGGCTGACCCGGCTCACCCCGAGGGCGAAGTGGGGACTGTCGCCGGCCAGTTCGTTCCCGTCGAGGATGACCTGCTCGTTCTCGAGCTTCTCGCCGGGCTCGACCGTCGGGGGGTCTTCTCCCTCGGCCGGTACGCGGCACTGGATGCCGTACTGCTTTCCTTCCTCGGTACGGGAGTAGTACCACCAGGCCCCGAGCCGGGCCGGGACCGAGAGGTCGGTCTCCAGGGTCCGGCCCTTGATCTCCTGGAAGATGTTGTCGGCCAGGGGCTTGAGGCGTCCGGTGACCTGCTGGGTGAAGACGTTCTCCGCCTCCAGGTAAGCGACGACGTCGGGGTCGTCCTTCTTCGCGAGCCAGGCGTACTCGTCGATCACGGTGTCGCCGTGATGCGTACGCTCAACAGGGGCTTTCTTCGCCGTAGGTGGCTGCTCACTACTCACCCGGTCGAGTCTAGGCACCGCGCTTCCCGGATCTCCGGGGCTCGTTGATCTGTCCGTCGCCGGAATGATCTCGGGGAATGAATCGGGGGGTGTCGTCGTTGAATCTGGTCCGACGGCCTCTCAGGGGCTGCTAATCTTGAGGAGTCGGGGACGCCCCCGGCAGACCCCCTCCAACATCCACCCGGAGAACCGGGCGATTTGACATCGCCGGGGATGTGGGTAAGTTAGAGGGGTTGCTCTTCGGCAGGAACCGGGAAAACGTCGAATTTGACACTAACCGGAACCGCTGAAAAGATAAAGA
>NZ_BBXE01000043.1 GCF_001570565.1 Herbidospora yilanensis
CACTGCGAAGGAACTGACGGGCCTCTGAGACCATCGGGGTTACCAACGACCGATGTCAGGAGATCCCTGTGGCCGTCGACCGGCTCCTCCCCACCCCGGAGGCCCGTGACCTGCTCGACCTCACCCGTGATGTGGCAGACAAGGAACTGCTGCCCATCGTGGACCGGCACGAGCGCGCCGAGACCTATCCCGAGGGCCTGTTCGCCACCCTTGGCGCGGCCGGCCTGCTGAGCCTCCCCTATCCGGAGGAGTTCGGCGGCGGTGGCCAGCCCTACGAGGTCTACCTCCAAGTACTCGAAGAACTCGCCGCGCGCTGGGCGGCGGTCGCCGTGGCCGTGAGCGTGCACTCGTTGTCGTGCCATCCGCTGGCGACGTTCGGCACCTCCGAGCAGATCGAACGCTGGTTGCCCGACATGCTCGCCGGCGACCTCGTCGGCGGCTACAGCCTGTCCGAACCCCAGGCCGGCTCCGACGCCGCGGCCCTGACCTGCCGCGCGACCCGCGTCGCCGACGGCTACGAGATCAACGGCGCCAAGGCGTGGATCACCCACGGCGGCCGGGCCGACTTCTACGCCCTGTTCGCCCGGACGGGCGAGCGGTCGATCTCCTGTTTCCTGACTCCAGGCCAGGTCGACGGCCTGACCTTCGGCAAGCCAGAAGAGAAGATGGGCCTGCACGCCGTCCCCACGACGAGCGCCCACTGGGACGGCGCGGTGCTGCCCGCCGACCGGCTGATCGGCGCGGAGGGCCAGGGCCTCCAGATCGCCTTCAGCGCCCTCGACTCGGGCCGGCTCGGCATCGCGGCCTGCGCGACCGGCCTGGCCCAGGCCGCCCTCGACGCGGCGGTCTCCTACGCGAAGGAGCGCACCACCTTCGGCAAGCGCATCATCGACCACCAGGGCCTCGGCTTCCTGCTCGCCGACATGGCCGCGGCCGTCGACTCGGCGAGGGCGACGTACGTCGACGCGGCCCGGCGCAAGGACGCGGGGTTGCCGTTCTCCCGCCAGGCGTCGGTGGCCAAACTCGTGGCGACGGACGCGGCGATGAAGGTGACGACGGACGCGGTCCAGGTGTTCGGGGGATACGGGTACACGCGCGAGTTCCCGGTGGAGAGGTACATGCGCGAGGCGAAGATCATGCAGATCTTCGAGGGCACGAACCAGATCCAGCGCCTGGTCATCGCGAGAGGCCTGGCCCGCTAACCGAGCCGCTTCTGACGGCGAAGCCACGAGCGTACTTCCGAGACGAAGACCGGGACGCCGCAGGTCTCCAGTGAACCGATCACCTCTTCGAGGGTCATCGGCCGATGTGGCGGCCTGCCGGTGGCCGCGGCCTGTTCCGTCAACACGTTGAGGATGACGCCTGGGGCCGCCTCCAGTTCGTACAGCAGGAAGGTGTCCGGATGCTGGGCCTGGACATCCCAGGGTTCGCAGGCGGCCGGCGTGAAGTCGCGGAGGTTGAAGGTGACGATCACGTCGGCGTGCCCGCGGACTGCGGCGGCGAGGACATGCCGATCTTTGACGTGGTTGCCCATCGAGTCTTCGAGCGGTTCCCAGCCCTCGACCATCGCCTCGGGAAACGCGGCCCGTGCAAAAGACAAAGTGCGCTCTACTTTTTGTGCGGAAAGCCCGTTTCGCACCAGAGCTTCCTGCACTTCGGTCAGAATGCGCTCACTCCATAAGGGCTGGTAGACGCCGGCTTCCGCCACTCGCAGAAGAGTGTCGCGCAGGGCGTTCGGATAGAGCACGCATGCGTCAAGCACGGCCGAGAATGGCATCGGACCAGCATATGCCGGTCAGAATTCGCCGGCAGGCTTGTCGTACATGCCCGAACCTACGGATTCCTGGGTCAGTTCATCGAGGAGCCGCCGTCGTTCGGTCCGGCGCTTCTCCTGATATGCCAGGACATCTTCCAGCTTTACCCGCCGATGGGCGCCAGGGCGATCCGTCGCGCGCTGATGGGGAATTTCGCCGCCCTCCAGGAGTTTGACCAGAGTCGGCCGGGAGATTCCCAGGAGTTCGGCGGCCTCGTAGGTCGACATGGTCATGTGCTGGGGCGCCACCGTCACCGCCAGACCCTGCGACAGCGCCTCGGCGACTTGCAGCAGGGCCTCGTACAGCGGGAGCGGCAACGGCAGCCGGGGAGATCCGTCCGGGCCGGTCAGGAGAGCGGGCCTGTCGGCGACGGCACGCCCTCTTCTGTGCAACTCCGCGACAAGGTCGACGATGGCCGCCTGGGTGCGCGGATCCTCTTCTGGCAGGAAGGTTCTGGCGTCCGCGGCGGTCAACGGTGTGTCGCCCATCCGGGTCCTCCCTCACCGCTGGTCCGTGTTCATGGGGACTGTACCCCAAAACGAAACTAACGAAAGCTGGGTCGGCTATTCGGAGATCAGCCGGGTAGCGGGGGCGACAGGTTCCAGACGCGGATCGACTCGTCGCGGCCGCCCGTGATGGCGACCGGTTTTCCGCCGACCGAGCCGAAGGCCGCGCAGTAGACGCGGTCGGTGTGGCCCTCCAGGGGGGCGCCGAGTTCGGCGCCGGTCGCCAGGTCCCAGACGCGGGCGGTCTTGTCCTCGCTCGCGGTGATCGCGATCGGCTTGCCGTCCGACTCGCCCAGGGCCACGCCCCAGACCCAGCTCGTGTGGCCGGTCAGCGGGGTGCCGAGGCTGGTGCGGGTGGTCAGGTCCCAGATGCGGGCGGTCTTGTCCTCGCCGCCCGTCACGGCGATGGGCCTGCCGTCGAGTTCGCCGATCTCGACCGACCTGGCCCAGCCGATGTGGCCGGTCATCGGCTCGCCGAGTTGTCGGCGGGTGGTCAGGTCCCAGACCCGGACCACGCCCTCGTCGCCGGTGCTGACCACGATCGGGACGCCGTTGGCCTCGCCCAGCGCGACCGCCCAGACGGTGCCCGTGGTGCCGGTCATCGGGTCGCCGATCTGCTCGCCGCTGTGCAGGTCCCAGACGCGGACGGTGCCGTCGCTGCCGCCGCTGACCGCGATGGGGTCGCCGTTGAGCGTGCCGATGTCGACGCCCTTGACGTTGCCCTGGTGGCCGAGCATGGGGTTGCTCATCTGGGTGCCGTCGCGGAGGTCCCAGATGCGCAGGGAGCCGTCGTCGGCGGCGGTGACGGCGATCTCGGTGCCGTCGAGCAGGCCGACGGCGACGTCTCTCACCCATTTCTCGTGGCCGGCCATGGCGTACAACTCGGTGCCGGTGTTGAGGTCGACGACGCGGACGGTGTTGTCGTCGCCGCCGCTCACCGACGTCGGCACGCCGTCGATGTCGATGAAGCCGATGCCGCGGACGTCGTTCTCCTGCACGTTCACCGGGCCGCCCACCGGCCGGCCGAAGGTCACCGGGGCGGGGGTGAGCGTGGTGGCCATGCGCGGGCCCCCGCCGGTCACGGTGCCGTTGTCGGGCCAGAGTTGCCAGGTCAGGATCCCGCCGGCCACCACGACCGCCGCGGCGCCGGCCAGCCAGGCCGGTTTCCGGTTCTTGACCGGAGGCGCCAGCGGCATGGTCTCGACCGCGAACTCGTCGCCCGTCAGGGCCTTGACCAGGTCGGGGGCCGTCGGGCGGAGCGCCGGGTTCTTGTTCAGCGCCTGCTCGATCAGCGGCCTGAGGCCGGCGGGCACCCCGTCGAGCTGCGGTTCGCGGTTCATGATGGCGTTGATGAGCTGCGGCACGGTCGTGCCGGGGAAGGCGCGTCTGCCGGTCGCGGCGAAGGCCATCGTGGCCGCCCACGCGAACACGTCGGCGGCGGGGGTGACCTCGCCGTTCTCGATCTGCTCCGGGGCCATGTAGCCGGGGGTGCCGATCGAGCCCGACATCGTCGCGGTGTGGTCGAGGGCGCGGGAGATGCCGAAGTCGATCACGACCGGGCCCTCGGGGCCCATCAGGACGTTGCTCGGCTTGAAGTCGCGGTGCACGATCCCGGCCCGGTGGATCGCCGCCAGCGCGGTCGCGGTCGCCACGGCCAGGCGTTCGAGGCCGCCGCCCGTGCGGGGGCCCTCCTGCTGCACCACGTGGTGGAGGGAGGCGCCGGGCACGAACTCGCTCACGATGTAGGGGCGGTCGCCGAAGACGCCCATGTCGAGCACGCGGGCGGTGCAGAACGGGGCGACCCGCCGGGCCAGCTCGACCTCGCGCAGGAAACGCCGCCGGTGGTCGGCGTCCTTCGACAGTTCGTCGTGGAGGACCTTCAGCGCGACGGGGGTGCCGTCGCGGTCTTCGGCCCGGTAGACCGCGCCCTGGCCGCCGTGTCCGATGCGGTGGAGGATGCGATAGTCGTCGATCGACGCCGGTATGCCAGGCTCCGCGTTCACGACCTCATGATAGGAGCGGTCCACCGAACCGCAGGATCACGATTCGGCCAGCCCGCGCAGGCAGCGGTCGGCGCAGCGCAGATCGCCGATCCGGCGGAACTCGGGGAGCAGCCGGGCATAGTCGTCGCGGGCCTCCTCGGGGTCGCGCAGGGCGGCGCGGAAGACCTGGGCGTGCAGGCGTTCGTGGTCGTTGTCGCTGGCCTCGGCCAGCCGCTCCGCCTCGGTCAGCCAGGCGGCGGCCTCGTCGAGGCGCACCCCCGCGTCGATCGCCCGCAGGGCCATGTGGTTGAGCGCGTTGGCCCGTTTGACCTGGTCGCCGAGGCCGCCGAAGAGGTCGGCCGCCTCCGCGGTGGGGCCGATCGACCCGGCCGCCTGGCCCAGGGCGGTCAGGGCCAGCGCGCGGTGCCACGTGTCGCCGGTCTCCGCGTAGCGGGTCGCCGCGTCTTCGAGATGGGGCAGGGCGGCGGTGGGGTCGGCGTACATGAGACACCAGCCGAGCGCGAGGGCGGTCACGGCTCGGTCGTCGGGCGATTCGGCCAGTTCGGCGGCCCGTCTCGCGAAGGCCAGGGCCTTCGGGACGTCCTGGAAGCAGTGGACGATCGCGGCCGTGGTCAGCGCCGGCACGGTCGCGACCGGGTCGGCGAGCCAGTCGAACAGGTCGGCCCGCGCCCCGATGATCTCCCAGGCGGTGCCGACCCCGGCCAGGAACGGCCAGGGGTCGTCGGTGTGCCTGACGGCCTGACGCAGGTCGGGCCAGTGCCGGTTGAACCAGCGGTGCGCGCGGGCCTGGTCGGCGCCGCGCAGCGCGGCGACCAGCGAGACCGCGGTGGTGAGGTGGTGGTCCGCGTGCCGGTCGCGGGCCTCGGCGGCGTCGTCGCCCAGCCGGGCGGCGGCGAACTGCCGGACGCTGTCGAGCAGCCGGTAACGCGTCGTCTCGCCGGCCCGGCGGCGCGACACCAGCGAGCGGTCGAGCAGCCGGGGAAGCAGCCGGGACATCGCCGGGCGGTCGAGCGGCTCGTAGGCGAGCACGTCGGCGGCGGTGTCGTGGTCGAACTCGCCGGGGAACACCGAGAGCCGGGCCAGCAGCAGCCGCTCGTCGGCGTGCAGCAGGTCGTAGCTCCAGCGCAGCGCCTCTTCGAGGGTGCGGTGGCGGCCGACCGGGCCGTCGGTGAGCAGGGTGAACCTGCTGTCGAGCAGACCGACGAGCTCGGCGGGGGTGAACGCGCGCACCCGGGCGGCGGCCAGTTCCAGCGCCAGCGGCAGGCCGTCGAGGCGGCGGCAGATGCGCGCCACGTCACGGGCGTTGTCGTCGGTGACCGCGAACCCCGGCGAGGAGGACGCGGCCCGGTCGGCGAACAACCGGGCCGACGCGGCCGACAGGACCTCCTCCGGCCGCGACGACTCGGGCGGCACCGGCAGCGGCGCGATCTCACAGACCCGTTCACCCGGCACGCCCAACGGCCCGTGTGACGTGGCCAGCACCCGGACGCCGGACCCGCTCCGCAGGAGACCGGTGAGCAGCGGCGCCACCTGGACGTGCTCGCAGTTGTCCACCACCAGCGTCCGCCCGGCCGCCCCGCGCAGCACGTCGCCGAAGGCGGCCGCCACGTCGTCGCCGGGCGCGAGCGGGGCCAGGTCGACCAGCACCGCCTGCGGCAGCGTGGCCGCCACGTGCAGGGCGAGCCGGGTCTTGCCCGTGCCGGCCGGGCCGGTGAGCGTGACCAGCCGATGGGCCGCCAGCAACTCGGCGACCAGCGGAATCTCCGACTCGCGGCCGACGAACGACGACAACGCCGCCGGAAGGTCGCGGCGGCGCAGCCGTTCGGCGTGCGCGACCAGGGCCAGCCGGTTCTCGCCGCCGAGTTTGCGCAGCAGCGCCGACACGTGGCTCTCCACGGTCCGTTCCGAGAGGTGGAGGCGGCGGGCGATCTCGCGGTTCTGCAGGCGCTCCCCGACGAGCCGGAGGATCTCCCGCTCGCGTGGGGTCGGCTCCGTGGTCATACGCCCGAGTATCTCCGTACTGACCACGGATGTGCGGGCGGATGCGACCGCACACGCTGGTTCACACGGCATCCGCGAACAGTCGGGCGCACACCACGAAGGGGGAGGACAGATGAGTGAGTCCGTGCAGGACCTGATCGCCCAGGCACGCGCGCAGATCGACAATCTGCCGGTCGACGAGGTCGCCAAGGCGGTCGAGGGCGGCGGCGTCACGCTGGTCGACCTGCGGGAGCCGGGCGAGGTCGAGCAGGAGGGCACCATCCCGGGGGCCGTCCTCGCTCCCAGGGGGATGCTCGAGTTCTACGCCGACCCGGCCAGCCCGTACCACCGCGCCGAGTTCGACCCGGCCGGGACCGTGATCCTGTTCTGCGCCTCGGGCGGCCGGTCGGCGCTGGCCGCCCGGACGCTCCAGTCGCTCGGCTACCGGGACGTAGCCCACCTCGACGGCGGGTTGAAGGCCTGGAAGGACGCCGGCCGTCCGACCACCCGCCAGAACTGAAAGTGGATCTGGGCCGATGCCGGTCATCGATGTTCAACTGATCGAAGCGGGGAGGGAGCGGGGTCATGGTGTCGATCCGGCTGCTCGGGCCGCCGGTCGTCGAGATCGGCGGCCGAGCGGCGAAGCCGCCGCGCGGCCGGAAGGCGTGGGCCCTGCTCGCCTATCTGCTGCTGGCCGAACGGCCGCCCAGCCGCAGACGCGTCGCCGAGCTGCTGTTCGGCGACGCCGACGACCCGCTCGGGGCGCTGCGCTGGACGTTGGCCGAACTGCGCCGCTCGCTGGGCCTCAGGGAGGCCCTCTCGGGTGACCCGGTTCGCACCGACTTCGGGGCGGACGTCACGGTCGACGTGCACGTCCTCCTCGACCAGGACGCCGATCCGGCGCCGCTGCTCGAACTCGGGGGAGAGCTGCTGGAGGGTGTGCACCTCGCGTCCTCCCTTGAGTTCGAGTCCTGGCTCCTGGTGGCCCGCCACCGGGTCTCGGGGATGATCGAGGCCCGGCTCCGGCAGGCCGCCGCCCGGCTGCTCGCGGCCGGCCGGGCGAAAGAGGCGGTGCCGTACGCCGCCGGAGCGGTCGAGCACAACCCGCTCGACGAGGGCAACCACGAACTGCTGGTACGCAGCCTCACCATGGCCGGCGACCGGCCCGCCGCGCTGAAGCAGGTCGCCGTGTGCGAAGACCTGATGCGGCGCGAACTGGGCGTGCGGACGTCCCCCGCCCTGCGGGAGGCGGCCACGGTCGGCTCCGGCTCGGCGATGTTGCCGCCGCTCAGCGGCCGGGCCGCCGCGATCGGCCAGCTCGACGCGGGCCGGGCCGCGATCACGGCCGGGGCCGTGGCGGCCGGCGTCCAGTGTCTGCGCACGGCGGTCGCCGAGGCCTCCCGGACGGGGGACGCGGCGCTGAAGGCGCGGGCCTACTGCGCGCTCGGCAGCGCCCTGGTCCACGCCGTGCAGGGGCGGGACGAGGAGGGTTCGCTGGCGCTGCACGAGGCGATCCTGCACGCGGTCGCCTCGGGCGACCGGTCGGTCGCGGTGACCGCCCACCGGGAACTCGGCTTCGTCGAGGTCAAGGCGGGCCGGCGGACGGCCGCGACCATGTGGCTGACCAGGGCCGCCGCGATGGCGCAGACCGACGCCGAGATGGCGGCGATCTGCGGGGTGCTCGGCCAGAACACCTCCGACCAGGGCGACTACCGGGCCGCGATCGGGCATCTGGAGGAGTCGATCGAGCGGGCCGCCCGCTGCGGCGACCACAAACAGCACGCGTGGTCGTTGTCGATCCTCGGACGTGTGCACCTGATGCGCGACGAACGCTCCCAGGCGCACACGGTGCTCCGGCGTTCGCTGGAGCTGACCGAGGAGCAGCGCTGGATGGCGTTCCTGCCCTGGCCGACCGCGCTGCACGCCGAGATCGACCTGCGCATGGGCGACGTCGAGGCCGCCGCCGACGCCCTCGAACGGGCGTGGGTGCTGGCCTGCCAGGTCGAGGACCCGTGCTGGGAGGGGACCGCCGCGCGGGGGCTCGGTCTGCTCAGCCGCGACCGGGGCGACCACGCCGCCGCCTTGCGCTGGTTCGGCCAGGCGACCGACAGTTGCAACCGGCTGCCCGACCGCTACCAGTGGGTGCACGCCAACGTGCTCGACGCGACGATCGCCTGTGCGCTCGACGTCGGCGACACCCGGCGGGCCCGCCCGCTCGTGACCACGCTCGGGTCCCTGGCGGCCCGATGCGACATGCGCGAATGGGTCGTCCGCGCCCATCTGCACAACGCCCGTCTCGGTGACCGGACGGCGCTCGCCTCCGCGCGGATGCTCGGGACGGGGATCGACAACCCCGCTCTCGCCGCGCTGCTTCGTTAGGAAAAGGGAAATGTACGATTCGACGGCATGGACGCTGGTCGACGAGGGGTGGGGCCGCCGCGCGGTCGACTTCGCGACGCTCAGCGAACCGGGCAACTGCCGAGAATACGTCGCCATGCACCAGCATCTGGGCATCGGCGAGGGCGACCGGATACTCGACGTCGCGTGCGGCGCGGGGCTGGCCCTGGAACTGGCCGCCCTCCGGGGCGCATGGGGCGCGGGCATCGACGCCTCGGCCCGGCTGGTCGCGGTGGCCCGCGACCGCAACCCCGGCGCGGACGTCCGCGTCGGCGACATGCACGACCTGCCCTGGGACGACGCGTCGTTCGACGTGGTGACCAGCTTCCGCGGGGTCTGGGGTACCACGCCGCTCGCCCTGCGGGAGATCCACCGGGTGCTGAGGCCCGGCGGCCGGGTGGGGCTGACCGTGTGGGGGCACATCAAGAAGTCCCCCGGCGCGTGGGCGCTGGAGCCGTTCCGGCTGGCCGCCCCGCCGAAGGTCGACAACCAGCGGAACATGGTCGCCCTCGGGCGTCCGGGGGCCGGTGAGCGGTTGCTGGAGACGTTCGGGTTCACCGGCGTCCGGCGGGTGACGGTGCCGTTCGTGTGGGAGTTCGCCGACCCGGCGACCTACGCGCGGGCGCTGGCGTCGACCGGGCCGGCGTACGAGGCGATCCAGCACGTCGGCGAGGACGTGTTCGCCGCCGCCGCGATCGAGGGGGCCGGAGAACGGCTGCGCGCGGGGCTGCCGCTCCGCGCGAACGTCGACGTGGTCGGTTACCTGGCCCGGAAGGAGGGGTGATGAGCAGCTTCCTGGCCGACGTGGAGGCCGACCCGGCGGAGGCCGAGGTCGATCTCCAGGAGCTCGGGTACGTCATGAACGCCACCCGCCTCTGGGGCTACCGGCCCGAGGTGGCCGAGGGCATCTTCGGCCTGGCCCGCGAGGTCACGCGCGGGATGCCGCTGCGACTGCGGGGCATCATGGTGGCCGCCTGCGCGGCCGCCTACGGGAACTCCTACTGCGCGTTGGCGTGGGGCAACAAGCTCGCGGCCTGGTCAGACCAGGAGACGGCGGTGTCGGTGCTCACGGGCGCCGACGCCGACCTGACCGAGGCCGAGCGCGCCGTGGCCGCGTGGACCCGCAAGGTCACCCGGCGCCCCCACGCGACCACCGAGGCCGACGTCGAGGAGCTGCGGGCCGCCGGGTTCACCGACGCGCAGATCTTCGACATCACGACGTTCGTCGCGCTCCGGATCGCCTTCTCCACCGTCAACGACGCGCTCGGCCTGCGCCCGGACGCGCAGTTGCGGACCACGACACCCGAGGGCATCCTCGCGGCGGTCGACTTCGGCCGCCCGATCGCCGACTAGACCGCCCCGACCAGCCGGGCCTCGACGCTGCGCAACATCCGCTCCGCCGTGGTCCGGGGGAGGTAGGCGGTGTCGACGATGACGCTCAGCCGGCCGGTGCCGGCGTCGGCGCCGACCGTGAAGAACACCTTGAACCGCACCCCCGGCCAGGCGTTCTCCGTGTACGTCCTGGTGTTCGCCACCGACAGGTCGGCGTCGGGCGGCAGGGCGGGCCAGCCGGGGGCGGCCCGGCGGTCGTTGAAGAAGGCGTCCAGGTCGTGCCCGCCGGCCTTCTCCCGCATCGCCGTCATCGCGACCGGGTCGTAGTGGGCGTTGCGGTAGGCCTGGAGGGCGGCCCGATGGGTGGTGCGGCAGAACCCGGGGAAGTCGGGCTCCAGCAGGTCGAGGACGATCAGGGCGTCCTGGCCGACCGTGCCGACCATCTCCCGGGTCCTGGCGTCGCGGCGGTTGTTGTGCACGAGCTGCATGACCACCCGCGACCGCGCGCTGACCTCGCCCAGCACCCCGGCGCAGGCGGCCAGGACGACGCTGGTCGAGCTGACCGCGAGCCGGTTCGACAACCGGGTGGCGGCCACCGCCAGCGCGGGCGACTCCATGATGACCTCGATGAACCGGGGGTCCTCGGGTTCGCCCGGCGGATGGTCGAAGACGTCGAGCGGGACGTCGGCGAGCACGTCGCGCCAGTAGGCGATCGACCGCGCCGACCGGGCCTGCCAGGCGTCGGAGGCCTCCAGCGTGGCCTGGTCGCGGGGTTGCCACGCCACCGGCGGCAGCGCGGCCCCCTTCAGCAGGGCCTTCCACTCCACGGCCAGCAGGGCGAGGGCGTGGTAGTCGACCGACAGGTGGGTGAAGACGCAGGCCAGCGCGAACGGGCGGCCGTCCTTGAGCACGACCGCGCAGCGCAGCGGCCATTCCGCGCCGTGGTCGAAGACGATGTGTGCCATCTCCCCGGCCACCCGCCCGGCCACCTGGAGCCCGCGTTCCGGCCCCGCCTCGACCAGCTCGATCTCCAGCACGCCGTCGCGGGAGATCCGCTGGCCGGCGTCGGAGAAGGTGGTCCGCAGGGTCTCGTGCCGTTCGATCAGCACCCGCAGCGCGTCGAGCACGGTGGACAGATCCCGCCGGCCGTAGACCGGGAACACGAACGGGCAGTTCAGGTAGTTCTGGCTGGGGCCCATCAGGTGCACGGCCCGCCACATCAGCCGCTGGCCCCAGGTCAGCGGCGCCTCTCCCTCGGTGGCGCCGGTGAACTCGATCTTCATTTCAGCGCCGCGACGAGGGTGTCGACGTCCTCGAACGACGGCAGGTCACCGCTGAGGTCGATCTCCAGGCCGAAGACGTCCTCGATGGTGTCGATCAGGCTGATCCTGGCCAGCGACGTCAGCCCGAGCGCCGACAGCGTGTGCCGCCCGGCCAGCACCTCGTCGGGGCTGATCACGCCGCCGGACGCGTCCGCGATCATGCCTGCCAGCCGGACCCTGAGCTCCTCCGTCATGCCATCTCCAGATTGAGCAAGTTCCTTGTCGGTACGTCCAACTCCAGCGTTCACCACCTTGCCGAGGTGGTTCTTGGGCAACTCGGCGACGAACACGAGACGGCCGGGCAGTTCGTGTGGCGCCAGCCGGTCGAGCAGGAACGTGCGCGGTTCGGCGGGCGTCACCGGGGCGCGGGTCACCACGGCCGCCCCGGTCACCCGGCCGAGCACCGTGTGCGGCAGCCCGGCGACGGACGCCTCGGCGACCGCCGGGTGTTCGTGCAGGGCCGCCTCGACCTGCGGCGTTCGACCCAGTCGCGCTCTCCGAAGACCAGCGCCACCGGGTCGCCGGGCGACAACCCGCGCTCGACGAGTGACCGGGCGGTGGCGTCGGCTCGCCGATCCCATTCACCGAACGTGATCTCTCCGACGTCGGCCACCACGATCGCCGTCTTCCCGGCCTGCTCGGCGGCCCGGAGCGCGAGCAGGTCGGGAAGCGTGAGGTGTCGGTCAACCCGCACGGCCACCACCGTTTCGAAATATTTCGAGCCACCATGAACCCGGTCAGGGGGCACGGAAAGTGACAGCTTGCCCAGGCAGGACAAGCAGTGAAATTTCTCGTATCGGCAGGATAGGCAACGCTAGCGGGAAACGACAGAGAAATGTTTGAGACGTTACTCCGAAACTTTCAGCCGTCCGCCCCGGGTGAAGTCTTCGCCCACCTCCGAGAGGCTGGCCTGGAGGACCTCGCCCAGGGGGCGCGACTCGCGCTCGTCGAGCCACACCACCATCGCCACGCGCAGCGCCGCCAGGAAGGCCGCCGCCATGACGCGTGGGCGCAGCGTGTGGTCGTCGAGGTCCTCGCGGGCGGCGACCTCGACGGCGATCTCCTGTTCCAGCAGGGACTGATTGGCCAGTTGGCGGGCGAGCAGGGCCGGGTGGCGGCGGGCCAGCCGGGTGCGCGTCGCCCAGGCGCGGTCGGCCTCCTTGCCCTGGGCCGCGTAGAGCTCGGCGGAGGCCCGGCAGAGCGCGGGCCAGGCGCGTTCGCCGGCCGGGCGGCGGCGGATGCGTTCGACGAGGTCCTGGATGCGCTGCTCCTCGCCGTAGAGGACCGCGTCCTCCTTGCCGGCGAAGTAGTTGGAGAACGTCCGCCGGGAGATGTTGGCGGCGTCGGCGATGGCCTCGACGGTCACCGCGTCGAAGCCCAGCTCCACGGTCAGCCGCAGCGCGGCCTCGTGGACCGCCTGCCGGGTCTCGGCCTTCTTCCGCTCTCTCAGTCCCACAGGGGGCACCCTACTGGGCGGGCAAATTTGCGCAATGGGTAAAGTTGCCGTGTGAGCAAAAATTCCCGCCAAGTCCTGGAGGCGCTCAGCGGCCTCCTGCTCGTGCTGTTCGTCGCGATGATCTCCAGCACGATCGTCTCGGTCGCGCTCCCGCAGATCATCACCGCGCTGAAGGGCACCCAGTCGCAGTACACCTGGGTCGTCACCGCCTCTCTGCTGACCGCGACGGCGACCACCCCGATCTGGGGGCGCCTCGCCGACCTCTACAACAAGAAGACGCTCCTGCAGATCGCCGTCGGCCTGTTCCTCGTCGGCTCGCTGGCCTGCGGCTTCGCGCAGAACACCGCGCAGCTCATCGGCTTCCGGGCGGTGCAGGGCCTCGGCATGGGCGCGCTCCAGGTGCTGGTCCAGGTGATCATCGCGGCGATGATCCCGCCGAAGGAGCGCGGCAAGTACAACGGCTACCTGGGCGGCGTGATGGCCGTGGCCACCGTCGGCGGCCCGCTGCTGGGCGGCGTCATCGCCGACACCTCGTGGCTCGGCTGGCGCTGGTGCTTCTGGATCGCCGTGCCGTTCTGCGTGGTCGCCTGGGCCCTGCTGTTCAAGACCCTCAAGGTGGAGACCGTCCGCCGCGACGTGACCGTCGACTACGCCGGGGCGGGCCTCATCGCGGCCGGCGTCAGCGTGCTGCTCGTCTGGATCACCTTCGTCGGCAACTCGTTCGACTGGATCTCCTGGCAGACCGCCGCCATGGTCGGCGGCTCGGTCGTCCTGCTCGGCCTGGCCACCTATGTGGAGTCGCGGGTCAAGGACCCGGTCGTCCCGCTGCACGTCATCAAGCAGCGCACCCCCGCCCTGGCCATCCTCGCCAGCCTCGCGGTCGGCATGGCCATGTTCGGCGGCGCGGTCTTCCTCGGGCAGTACTACCAGGTCGGCCGCGGCTTCACGCCCACCGAGGCCGGGCTGATGACGATCCCGATGATGGCCGGCGTGCTGCTCTCCTCGGCGATCTCGGGCCAGATCATCTCCCGCACCGGCCGGGTCCGCCCGTGGATCATCTCGGGCGCGGTCATCCTCACCGTCGGCTTCCTCGGCCTCTCCCGGATCGACCACACCACCTCGATCTGGTGGATCATCCCGGCGATGGTCCTGGTGGGCGCCGGAGTCGGCATGTCCATGCAGAACCTCGTGCTGGCCCTGCAGAACACCGTCGCCCTGCACGACCTGGGCGCCGCCAGCGGCGCGATCACCTTCTTCCGCTCCCTCGGCGGCACCATCGGGGTCTCGGTCCTGGGCGCGATCCTGGCCGACCAGGTCGCCGAGAACGCCGTGCGGAACCCCCTCCCGGTGGCCTTCGCCGACGCGACCGGCCACATCTTCCTCGTCTCGGCCGCCATCGCCGCCCTCGGCGTCGTCGCGACGTTGTTCTTCCGCCCGGCCCCGCTGCGCGAGACCGTGGAGAAGGAGGATGCCCCGGTTCCGGCCGGAGTGAGCTGACCTCTCAGGGGCGCTGCCCCACGCCCGTCGCCACTTCGCGGACGCGTCCCTCCAGGCCCGTCTCCGGCTTGAGCGGTGCGGTGCCCGCGCCCGCGCCCTCGCGAAGCCCCGCCAGGAAGGCGACGATCGCCTCCTGGGAGTCATGACGCGGCGTCCAGCCCAGCTCCTCGCGGGCCCGCGAGGTGTCCATGACCGGGATGTGCAGGGCGATGTCCAGCATGCCCGGCATGGTCGGGATCAACCGCAGCCGCCAGGCCGCCGAGACCGCGATGCGGGCCAGCCCGACGGGCACCGGCACCAGTCGGGCGTCGAGCAGTTCGGCCAGCATGGGCATGTCGAGCACCGGCTCACTGGCGATGTTGAACGCGCCGCGCACCGGCCGGGTCGCCGCCAGGCGGTAAGCCTGTGCCGCGTCGTCGGTGTGCAGGATCTGCAGCTTGAGTCCCGGGATGTCGGGGACCAGCGGGATCCGGCCAGGCCGGGGGGCGAACGGGCCGACGAACAGCCGGCGCTGCTGGGTGGCGGCCTCGCGCTTGAAGATGAACCCGGGGCGCATCCGGACCACCCGGATGCCGGAGTGGTCGCGTTCGAAGACGTCCAGGACCCGCTCCAGGTACGCCTTCTCGCGGCCGTAGGGCGCTCCCGGCCAGCCGTGGGTGGGCCAGCTCTCGTCGACGAGACCGCCGGGCGAGTAGGCGCCGACGGAGGAGGCGTACACGAGCGCGGGCACGCCGGCCTCGGCCACGGCGTTGAAGACCCGGATCCCGCCGATGACGTTGTTGCGCCAGGTCAGGATCGGGTCGCGCATGGGCTGGAAGAGCCAGGCGAGGTGGATGACCACGTCGGCCCCCGCGAAGATCTCCACCAGGTCGTCGGTGGAGATGTCCGCCGCCCGGAAGGCGGTCTTCCGTCCCGTCGATCCGGGCGGCCGACGGGCCACCCCCACGATCGAGGTGACCTCGGGATCCGATTCCAGCGCCGCGAGGACACTCGTGCCGACGTTCCCGGTCGCTCCAACCACGATTACTCGCATATCGGGCGAAATGCCCCAAGGTATGCGCCCGAAACTAGACCTCCGCCGTTGACGCCTCACCCACGAGCTCAGACCCTCGAACTCCCCGTATTTTGGCGTTCGGGACGTGTCCGGCGGGAGTCCCCGGCTCCGACGTACCAGGTGAGCGAAGGGAGAACAGATCATGAAATACATGATCATGCTGTACGGCTCACAGCGTGACTTCGACGCCATGGCGACCGGCGGCCCCGAAGTGGCCGAGATGCACGCGTTCATGGAGAAGTGGAACAACGACCTGGTCGAGTCGGGCGAGTTCGTCGACGCGAAGGGCCTGTCGGCGCCCGTCCACACGCGCCGCGTCTCGATGAAGGGCGGAGTCCCGGTCGTCACCGAGGGCCCCTACCCGGAGACCCAGGAGGTCCTGGTCGGCTACACGATCGTCGAGTGCGCCGGCTTCGACCGCGCCACCGAGATCGCCGCCCGGTTGGCCCACACGCCCGGCCAGGAGGCCGAGGGGCAGTACGTCGACGTGCGGCCGATCATGGAACACCTCGACGACATGTTCGAATGACGGACCGATCCGGCGTGGAGGACCTGCTGCGCGAGCACGCGCCGCAGGTCCTCGCCGCGCTGGTGCGCCGGTACGGCCACTTCGACACGGCCGAGGACGCCGTCCAGGAGGCGCTCCTGGCCGCCGCCACCCAGTGGCCGGTCGACGGGGTGCCCGCCGACCCGAAGGCGTGGCTGATCACCGTCGCCGCGCGCCGCCTGACCGACCTGCTGCGCAGCCAGCGGGCCCGCCGGGAGCGCGAGGAGGCGGTGGCCCGCTGGACCCCCGTACCGGCCGACCCGCCCGCCGCCGGAGACGACACGCTGGTGCTGCTGTTCATGTGCTGCCACCCGGCGCTGTCCCCGGCCTCGCAGATCGCTTTGACCCTGCGCGCCGTCGGCGGCCTGACCACGGCGGAGATCGCCCGCGCCTTCCTGGTGCCCGAGGGGACCATGACCCGGCGCATCACCCGGGCCAAGCGGACCGTCAAGGAGAGCGGCCAGCCCTTCGGCCTGCCCCGCGACCGCGCCGACCGTCTGGGCGTCGTCCTGCACGTGCTCTACCTGATCTTCAACGAGGGCTACGCGACCACCTCGGGCCCGGACCTCCAGCGCGTCGAACTGGCCCGCGAGGCGATCAGGCTGACCCGCATGCTCCGCCGGACCCTGCCGCACGACGGCGAGGTGGCGGGCCTGCTGGCCCTCATGCTGCTCACCGACGCCCGCCGCGCCGCCCGCACCGGCCCCGGCGGCGCACTGATCCCGATGGACGAACAGAACCGCGCCCTCTGGGACCGCGCGCAGATCGCCGAAGGCGTCGCCCTGCTCGAAGAGGCCCTCCCGCGCGGCGAACCGGGCCCCTACCAACTCCAGGCCGCCGTCGCGGCCCTCCACGACGAGGCCCCGACGCCCGCGCAGACCGACTGGCCCCAGATCCGCGCCCTGTACGACGTCCTCTACGAGCTCACCCCCACTCCGGTCGTGGCCCTGAACCGGGTGGTGGCCCTGGCCATGAGCGAGGGGCCGGTCGCCGGCCTGGCGGCCCTGGAGGCGATCTCACCGGTCGACCACCGGGTGATCGGCGTGCGGGCCCACCTGCTGGAGCTGACGGGCGACCTCCCGGCGGCGCGGAAGGCCTATCTCGAAGCCGCGGAGGCGTCGACGAGCCTGCCGCGGCAGCGCTACCTCCAGAGCAGGGCCGCCCGGTTGTCCGGCTGAGGGCGCTGCCGGCACCCGCCTTGACAGCGAAGGCTAATAGCATTAGCTTTTAAGCTATGAGTATTAGCTACTTGGCGCGCGAGGGCGGCCGGATCGCCTACGAGATCGACGGCGACGGCCCCCTCGTCGTCCTGGCCCACGGGATGGGCGACAGCCGCAAGGCCTTCCGGTTCCTCGCGCCGAAGCTGGTCGCGGCCGGTTACCGGGTCGCCTCCGTCGACCTGCGCGGCCACGGCGACTCGTCCACCGCGTGGGCCTCCTACACGCGTACCGACACCGCGAACGACCTCGTCGCGCTGATCAGGGAGCTCGGCGGCCCGGCCGTCGTCGTGGGCCACTCGTTCGCCGGCGGATCGGCGACGATCGCGGCCGTCGACGCGCCCGAACTGGTCACCGCCGTCGTGCTGGTCGGGCCGTTCACGCGGGCACAGAAGATGGACTTCGGGGCGCTGCTGCGCAACGGCCACCACCGGCGCGGGATCATGCTGCTGATGGCGACCGCCGCCCTGCGCAGCACGAAGATGTGGAAGAAGTACCTCGACCACGCCTACCCGGGCCCCAAGCCCGCCGACTGGCCGGCCTACCTGACCGCTCTGGAGACCACGCTGCACATGGACGTCGTGGCGAAGATGGGCATGAACCCGCCGGTCGACGCCGGTGCGAAGCTGCCCCTGCTCAAGGCCCCGGCGCTCGTCGTGATGGGCGACCGCGACCCCGACTGGGGCGACCCCAGGGCCGAGGCCGAGGGCATCGTCGCCGCGACGCCGGCGGGGGCCGTGGCGATGATCCCGGGCGCCGGGCACTACCCCCACGCCCAGTTCCCCGACCAGGTCGCCGAGGTCGTGCTGCCGTTCCTCGCGGAGCACACACATGGCTAGGGCGGGTCTGACGCCCGAGATCGTCGTCGACCTCGCCATGGCGATCATCGACGAGCACGGCCCGGCCGCCGTCACCCTGTCGGCGGTCGCGGCGCGGGCGGGAGTGGCCACGCCCTCGCTCTACAAGCACGTGCGCAGCCTGGCCGAACTCACCGAACTGGTGTCGATCAGGGTGATGGACCAGCTCGCCGACCGCGGCTTCGCCGCCGTCGCCGGCCGGTCGGGCGAAGACGCCCTGCGGGCCTACGCCGACGCCTGGCGGGGCTACGTGAAAGACCACCCGGGGCGCTACGCCGCCATGATCCAGACCGCGTCGCCGGAGTTGTCGAAGGCCGGCCAGAAGCTCATCGACATCACGCTGGCCGCGCTGCGGTCGTACGGGCTCGAAGGCGAGCAGGCCATCCACGCCACCCGGGCCTTCCGCGCCGCCGTCCACGGGTTCGTCACCATCGAGGCGGTGGGCGGTTTCGGTCTCCCGTACGCCATCGACGAGAGTTACCACCGGCTGATCGGGATGGTGATCGGGGGCCTGCCGAAACCGGTGTGACAGGATCGGCCCATGTGTCACAGCACCGACAGCAGGCCACCCGCGCCGCCGGTGGCCGGGGCGGTCGCCTCTCATGAGCAGACCACGCTGACCAGCGAAGACGGCACCCGCTTCCTGGCCTACCGGGCCGAACCCGCCGAGCCCAACGGCCGATCGGTGATCATCCTGCCGGACATCCGCGGCCTTCACCCCTATTACCGGGACCTGGCCGTCAGGTTCGCCGAGGCGGGTTTCCACACCATCGCGATCGACTATTTCGGCCGCACCGCGGAAACCGACGATCGGGGCGAAGGCTTCGAGTGGCAGCCCCACGTCGCCCAGGTCACCCCGGAACAGGTCGACATGGACGTCGCCGCCGCACGGGCCGAATTGCCCGCGCCGGTGTTCACCGTGGGCTTCTGCTTCGGCGGCTCCCACTCGTGGCGGCTGGGCGCCCACGGCAGCGGCCTGGCCGGCGCGGTCGGCTTCTACGGCACCATCCGCCGCGTCGGCGAGGTGCCGGCCACACCCGGCGCCCCGGTCCTGCTGCTGCGCGGCGGCGCCGACACGGCGTCGACCCCCGAGGAGTTCGACGGCTTCACCGCCGCCCTCGACGCCGCGGGCACACCCAACAGGTCTGTCATTTATGACGGCGCCCCCCACTCGTTCTTCGACCGTTCGTTCGCCGAATGGGCCGAGGCCTGCGACGACGCGTGGCGGCAGATCATGGACTTCACGACGGTTCACTCCCAGTAAGAGAACTGTCACTGAGGGTGTCATCGTGGCCACTCGCCCGGGTTGGTGACCATCAAGGTCCCCCACCCGTGAAAGGAGTGGCCCGATGGCTACCAAGTTCCAGCACCGCAAGATCACCGGCGTCTTCCGCGCGATGGACGTCGACGGCGACGGCTACCTGACCGAGTCCGACTTCGAGGCGCTGGCGAGCCGGTGGGCGGCGATCCAGGGCCAGCCGAAGGGCCGCATCTACGCGATCATGATGAACTGGTGGGCCACCCTCCTCACGGCCGACCGCGACGGCGACGACCGGGTCACCCTCGACGACGTGATGCTGATCGTCGACCGGCTCAACGAGATGCCCCACGCGATGGCCACCACGGCCCTGTCGATGTTCGACGCGGTCGACGTGAACGGCGACGGCCTGATCTCGGCTCGGGAGTACAACCAGCTCATCGAGGGGTGGACGGGCGCGCCGACCGACACCGACGACATCTTCGACGAGCTCGACGGCGACGGCGACGGCTACCTGTCCCGCACCGAGTTCGGGGAGTTGTGGGCGGAGTTCTGGTCGGGCGACGACCAGCGGGCGTCGGGGTCGCTGGTGTTCGGGCGGATCGACGTGCCGGCGCGCTGAGTTGCGACAATGGCGCGATGCCGCGCGAACTCGAAGACCTCCCCTACGCCCCCTACCTCGAACCCCTGACCGGCGGTCTCGAACGAGAGGGCGACTACGACGGCGTCCACCTCCGTGACGCCACGTTCGACGACGTCAACACGGTCGGCGCCCGGTTCATGGAGTCGGCGGTCCAGCAGGTCACGATCAACGACAGCCGCATGGACCGGAGCCGCTACAACGACGTCTGGTTCCACACCGTCCGGTGGATCGGGGTGAACCTCGCCGAGACCGACTGGTTCGACGTCGAGGTCGTCTCCAGCGCCATGTCGGGCGTGCCGATGTTCGGCTCGAAGGTCCACCAGGTGACCTTCCACAACTGCAAGCTCGACTCGGTCAACCTGCGGTCGGCCACGCTGCGGAACGTCACGTTCGAAGACTGCCTGCTGCGCGAGGTCGACTTCGCCGGGGCGACCCTCAAGGAGGTGTCGTTCCCCGGGTCGGAGCTGGAGGACCTCCGGTTCGACAAGGCCCAGCTCACCAAGGTCGACTTCCGGGGGGCGCGCAGCCTCGGCATCGCCGGCGGTCTGGAGTCGCTGCGCGGCGCGACGATCTCGATGAGCCAGCTATTCGACCTGGCGCCACGAATGGCTCACTCGCTGGGCATCTCCGTACGCGATTGACCGGCGGTCCATGTGCCGGGCCGCGATGAACACCACGATCGCGACGACCAGCAGCGGGATCCCCTTGGCGAACGTCGAGTCGGCGAGCAGGGGCGAGTCCCACCAGGCGTGCATCAGCATGGCCAGGATCCAGGCCGAGACGGCGACCGTCACGCGTGCGGCGAGGGTCCGGTCGGTGCGCGCGATGGCGTAGCCGAGGCCGGCTCCGGCGACCGCGGTCATCGCCCAGTGGCTCCACCAGGCCGAATACACCAGCCGGGCGAACAGGGAGCTCATCGTGTCGCCGCTCTGCTGGATGCCGCCGGTCGCGATGATGGTGTTGAAGACGTACAGGAGGTCTTCGACGATCTGGAAGGCCAGGCCGATGATCGCGCCGTAGCCGAATCCGGCCAGCGCGCCCGACATGACCCAGGGCGCGATCAGCGCGATCAGGGCCACTCCGGCCAGTTTCGCGGTCTCCTCGTCGAGGGGCGCGACGATGGCGTCGGCCCAGCGGTCGGCGAAGAGGAGGCTGGTGGTCTTGGCGATGATGGCGCTGAACGCCGTGTTGGCCAGGAACGCGACGCCGAAGGCGGCCAGGCCGCCCCAGGCCAGGGCCATCCACGAATAGCCGATCGGCGCCGCGCGGAGCGGGCGGATGCGGGTGAACAGCCAGAACGCGGCCAGGAGAACCGGTACCAGCACGCACAGGGCGATCAGGGTGCCGATCGTGAACACCC
Organism: Herbidospora yilanensis; assembly: GCF_001570565.1. Classification (GTDB taxonomy): domain Bacteria; phylum Actinomycetota; class Actinomycetes; order Streptosporangiales; family Streptosporangiaceae; genus Herbidospora; species Herbidospora yilanensis. The sequence continues at coordinate 21,244 of NZ_BBXE01000043.1, forward strand.
GGGCCTGCGGGACCAGCGTCGTCCAGACCAGCAGGGTGCCCGTGACGACGCCGAGCAGCCAGACCCAGAAGGCCGGGCGGCCGGTCACTGCGGGGCTCCGGCGAACTGGATCGAGGAGATCATCTGGGTGATGTCGTCGCTGTGGGAGGCGATGGCGGCCGGGTCGCCGGCCACCAGGACGCTCGCGCCCTGCTCGGGGGCGGCGAAGACGGCCTGGGTGCCGACGCGGTCGTCCACGGTGATCACGCCGGCCAGGCCGGGCACCCCCTGAGTGGTCGAGATCGGCATGGGGTCTTGGGCCTTCACCGGCAGGCCCTGCGCCTGGAAGATGAGGTGCTGGCCGGTCCAGAGCTCCTGCGGGGTGGCGGCCTCGACGTCGATGACCCCGAGCTGGACGGTCGCCCCGCCGCTGACCAGCGACACCGACTCCGACAACGACGACGCGCCCTCGTCGAGCGACCATCCGGCGGGCACGAGCATGGAGACGGGGCGTGAGCCGCCGTCGAACTCCTGGCCGACCTCGATGACCGTGCCCGCTCTGAGGGGCACCGCGTCGTCGGCGACGACGGCGTTGGCCAGCGGCAGGCCGATGGCCAGGATTGCGAGTATCACCAGGATCGCGATCGATCCGGGCCATCCGGTGCGCGACATGAGACCCCTAAAGACCAGGGGGGATCCTCGACTCATAACCGGCTACGTCAGAACAAAACCTGCTTCGCGGGCGAGCTGGAGCTCTTCCCGGGTCTCGACCACCAGGACCGGCACCCCGTCGGTGCTGATCAGGCCGTCGTCGGTACGGTTGCCGCCCACCGGCTCCCGCACCCCCAGCAGGCCCAGGCGGCGGCAGACACCCGCGCGGACCTCGGGCTGGTCCCACCCGATCTCGCCGGTGAAGACGAGGGCGTCGAGGCGGTCGAGAGAGGTCGCGCTGGCGGCGATCTCGCGGGCCACGCGGTGACAGTAGACGTCGAGGGTGAACGTGTCGCCCGCTTTGACCAGGTCGCGGGTGTCGCCGGAGAACCCGTCCGAGAGGCCCAGCAGCCCGGAGTGCCGCTCCAGCCCGTCGCGCAGCTCGGCGAGGGTGAGCCGCCCGTCGAGGAGCCAGAGCAGCATGCCGGGGTCGACGCTGCCCGACCGTTTGCTCATCGGGACACCCTCCAGGGGCGTGAAGCCCATCGAGGTGTCCAAAGACCGTCCGTCGCGCACGGCGCAGACGGACGCGCCGCCGCCCAGGTGACACATGACGAGCCGGCACGCCCCGACCAGCTCGCCGGCCCGCCGGAGCGCGTGCGCGTAGGAGAGGCCGTGGAAGCCGTATCGGCGCAGGCCGAAACGGGCCCGCCAGTCGGCGGGCAGCGGATAGGTCCAGGCCACCTCGGGCATGCCGGCGTGGAAGGCGGTGTCGGGGCAGAGCACCTGCGGAACGTCGGGCAGGGCCTCCAGCGACGCCGTGATCAGCTTCAGCGCGGGCGGCAGGTGCAGCGGGGCGAGGTCGGAGATCTCCGTGAGGCGGTCGACCAGCTCCCGCGTGGCCCGTACGGGCTGCCGCACGATCGGCCCGCCGTGCACCAGCCGGTGGGCGATCGCGTCGGGCCTCTCGTCGAGGAACTCCAGGAGCGCGTCGGCCGAGGTCGGAGCCTGTTCCACGTGGTGCTTGGCGAGCACTTCGCCGTCCGAGGTGACGAGGTGGAGCTGCAGACTCGATGAACCGGCGTTGACCGTCAGAACTCTCACAACGAGGACACTTCCCCGCGAAGCCGGGTAGAGACCCCGAATGGACGCACTGCAGCAGGTCTCCGCGTACTGGCGTGCCGCCAACTATCTCTCGGCAGGGCAGATCTATCTGCTGGACAACCCCCTGCTGACCGAGCCGCTGCGTCCGGAGCACATCAAACCGCGTCTGCTGGGCCACTGGGGCACCACGCCGGGCCTCAACTTCGTCTTCGCCCACCTGAACCGGATCATCACCGAGCGCGACCAGGACATGATCTACATCGCCGGCCCGGGGCACGGCGGCCCGGCGACGGTGGCGCACGCGTGGCTGGAGGGCACCTACAGCGAGCTCTACCCCGACGTCTCCCAGGACGCCGCCGGCATGCGCCGCCTGTTCCGCCAGTTCTCCTTCCCCGGCGGCATCCCCAGCCACGCCGCCCCCGAGACGCCCGGGTCGATCCACGAGGGCGGCGAGCTGGGCTACTCGCTGGCGCACGCGTACGGCGCCGCGTTCGACAATCCCGACCTGGTCGTGGCCTGCGTGATCGGCGACGGCGAGGCCGAGACCGGGCCGCTGGCCGGAAGCTGGCACTCGAACAAGTTCCGGCACCCCCGCAAGGACGGGGTCGTGCTGCCGATCCTCCACCTCAACGGCTACAAGATCGCCAACCCGGCCTTCCTGGCCCGGATCCCCCCGGCCGAGCTCGCCAAGCTGATGGAGGGCTACGGCTACCGCCCCTACGTCGTCGAGGGCGACGACCCCGACGAGGTGCACCCGATGATGGCGAGCACCCTCGACGCGGTCTTCGACGAGATCGCGACCCGCCCGCGACACCTCCCGATGATCATCCTCAGGACCCCGAAGGGGTGGACGGGCCCCAAGAAGGTCGACGGCAAGCCCGTCGAGGGCACGTGGCGGGCCCATCAGGTGCCGCTCCCGGAGGTCCGCACCAACGACGAACACCGGGAGCAGTTCCGGGAGTGGATGTTGTCGTACCGGCCGGAGGAACTGTTCGACGAGTCGGGCCGGCCTCGCCCCGAGGTCGTCGGGCTGGTGCCGAAGGGCACGCGGAGGATGAGCGCCAACCCGCACGCCAACGGCGGGGAACTGCTCCGGCCGCTCGTGCTGCCCGACTTCCGCGACTACGCCGTGGCGGTCGAGCGGCCCGGCACCAAGTCGGCCTCGCCCACGCAGGTGCTCGGCACCTTCCTGCGCGACGTCATCGCCCGCAACCCACGCTCGTTCCGGCTGATGGGCCCCGACGAGACCGCCTCCAACCGCCTCCAAGCGGTCTTCGAGGCGACCGGGAAGGAGTGGCAGGCGGCGATGTTCCCGACCGACGAGCACCTCCAGCCGGGCGGGCGGGTCATGGAGGTGTTGTCGGAGCACCTGTGCCAGGGCTGGCTGGAGGGGTATCTGCTGACCGGCCGGCACGGCCTGTTCAACTGCTACGAGGCGTTCATCCACATCGTCGACGCGATGTTCAACCAGCACGCCAAGTGGCTCGACACCGCGCGCGAGATCCCGTGGCGGCGGCCGGTGGCCTCGCTCAACTACCTGCTCTCGTCGCACGTCTGGCGGCAGGACCACAACGGGTTCACCCACCAGGATCCGGGCTTCCTCGACGTCGTGCTGAACAAGAAGGCGAGCGTCGTGCGGGTCTACCTGCCGCCGGACGCCAACACGCTGCTCTCGGTCGCCGACCACTGTCTCCGGTCGCGGGACTACGTCAACGTGATCGTCGCCGGGAAGCAGCCGGTCCTGCACCTGTTCGGTCGCGAGGAGGCCGTCACCCACTGCACCCGCGGTCTCGGCATCATCGAGTGGGCCTCCAACGACGCCGGGCAGGAGCCCGACGTGGTGCTGGCCTGCGCGGGCGACGTGCCGACGCTGGAGACCCTCGCCGCCGCCTCGCTGCTCCGGGAGAAACTGCCCGACCTGCGGGTACGCGTCATCAACGTCGTCGACCTGATGCGCCTCCAGCCGCCGGCCGAGCACCCGCACGGCCTGCCCGACGCCGAGTTCGACGCCCTGTTCACCACCGACCGGCCGGTGATCTTCAACTTCCACGGCTACCCCTGGCTGATTCACCGGCTGACCTACAAACGGCACGGCCACGACAACTTCCACGTGCGCGGCTACCGCGAGGAGGGCACCACCACGACCCCGTTCGACATGGCCATGCTCAACGGCATCGACCGGTTCCACCTGGTCAGAGACGTGATCGACCGGGTGGAGGGGCTGGCGGTCCGGTACGCCGCCCTGCGCCAGGAGATGACCGACGCGCGGCTGCGGGCGCGTGCGTACACCCGTGAACACGGGGAGGACGCGCCCGAGATCCGCGACTGGACCTTCTAGGCGAAGACGGTCTCCGGCTTGCCGGCCCTCGCCGCGACCAGCACCCCGGCCAGGGCCGCTCCCACCACGGGGATGAACAGGGCGGCGTGCAGCGACCCGGTCGCGTAGACGGCGGTGGCGGCCGAGATCCCGAGGGCCATGCCGAACTGGGTGCACGTGTAGAGCAGGCCCCCGGCCAGGCCGTGCTCCCGGTCGGCGACCCCGTCGGTCGCCGCGATCGTGTAGGGCCCGTAGGCCAGCGCGAACGCCACCCCGACCAGCAGCAGCGCGGGCAGCATGGCCAGCGCGGCCCGGTCGACGCCCGTGGGCAGGAACAGCAGGTAGGCCACCGCCCCGACGGCCGCGCCCGCGAAGATCACCCGGACCGTGCCGTACTTCCTGATCAGCCATGGGGTGACCGTCGGCCCCAGGATGGCGTCGACCCCCATCGTCGCCATGATCAGCCCGGTCTCCAGCGTCGACCAGCCGCGCTCCTCCTGCAGATGCAGGGTGACCAGGAACTGGAACGCCGAGAAGGAGGCCATGAACAGGATCGCGCTGACATTGGTGCGGGCGATCGTGCCGGTCTTCAGCAGGCCGAGGCGGAGCAGCGGGTGTTCGGCCCGGCGTTCGATGGCGACGAAGGCCGCGACCAGCCCGAATCCGGCGGCGAAGATCGGCACCGCCCACAGGTCGGGCTGCTCCAGCCGGACCACCCCGTAGATGAGCAGCAACATCGCGCCGGTCACGGTGAACGCCCCGGCCAGGTCGAAGCGGCCCCCGGCGCGTTCACCGTTGTCGCGGATCAGCGGGACCGCCGCCGCGAGCAGCAGCGAGGCGAAGATGACCGGCGCGAAGAACACCCACCGCCAGCCGAACGTGGTCAGCACGCCCCCGGCGACCATGCCGAGCGAGTATCCGGCGCCGCCGACCGCGCCGTAGATGACCAGGGCCCGGTTCCGTAACGTGCCCTCGGCGAAGTTGTTGGTGATCAGCGACAGCCCGGCCGGCGCGATGAAGGCCGCCGCCACCCCCGTGACGAACCGCGCCAGCAGCAACATCCATCCCTCGGTGGCCAGCCCGCCCAGCCCGCTGAAGACGACGAAGATCCCCAGCCAGAGCAGGAACATCCGCCGCCGGCCCAGCATGTCGGCGGCCCGCCCGCCCAGCAGGATGAACCCGCCGAACCCGAGCACGTAGGCCGACACCACCCCGCTCAGGACCCCCGTCGACAATCCGAGATCGGCTCTGATGGCCGGAAGGGCGACGTTCAGCAGAGCGACGTCGACGCCTTCCATGAAAATCGTTCCGCACAACACGAAAAGCACGCCCCACGTGCGCATGTGCAGCCCCCTGAGTCGGTTACCTCTTGTAAGCGACTCCATCCTGGGTAACCATGGCGAGCTATGGAAGACGGGACTTTTTTGACACCCGGTCACTGTGGAGATACCGGCCCCGACTACGACGCATTCCAATGGGACAGCCGCGAAGACTGCGAAGTGCGGCAGATTCTCGACCGCATCGCCGACAAATGGTCGCTCCTGGTGATCGCGCTCCTCGACCACAAGACGATGCGTTTCACCGAGTTGAAGCGGGAGATCGACGGCATCAGCCAGCGCATGCTCGCCCGCACCCTGCGCCACCTCGAACGCGACGGCCTGGTCAAACGCACCGTCTTCCCGGTCGTCCCGCCCCGCGTCGACTACGAGCTGACCCCGCTCGGCGAGAGCCTGCACGAGACGATCCAGGCCCTGGTGACCTGGACCGAGGCCCACCAGACCCAGATCGCCGCCGCCCGCGAGAACTACGACCGCCTGGTCAGTGAATCTTCTCCGGGATGATCTGGGTCAGCCGCGTGCGCGGGCGCAGCCGTTCCCGCAACTGGGTCACCTGCCGCTGCACGTCGAGTTCCTGCACGCAGGTGAGGGGGCCGGCACCCAGTTCCCGTACGGACAGCCGGGCGCCGTGGTCATAGGCGACGTCGGGCCTTCTGGCCTTGGGCGCGAACAGCCGGCACAGGCGCACCGGCGCCAGGAGGACGTCCACGGCCAGTTCCTCCCCGCGGACCGACAACGAGCCTCGCGCGATCTTCAGCAGGCCGCGCGGCAGCAGGTCGGCCAGCCGGTAGTCGTCGGCCACCGGCGGCAGCACGGTCACCACGACCTCGCCGTAACGGCCGTCGGCGCGCAGGAAGGCGGTGACGACGATCTCGTCGTCCTGGAGGACCACCCGGCGGTAGCAGCGGGGACCCTCGGTCACGGTGATCACTGGGCGGGCGTGGTCGAGCAGCGGCGAACCGGGTTCCAGCACCCCTGAGGCGACGAAGACGTGGTCCCCCTCCGGCAGCTCCAGGTCGGGCGAGGGCCACGTCTCGCGGACCGTCCCCCACCCGATGAACGCCCGCTTCGACAACGTGAGGTTGCCGTGCTGGGCGCGGACCAGGTAGTCGAGCCTCGGGTCGTCGACCGGCGGGGCCGCCGCGCCGGCCCGCAGCCTCCTCGCCAGGATCACTCCGGCCCTGACCCGGAATCCCGCCACCACGACCACGGTGAGCACGATCAGCGACATCCCAAGCGGCATGGTGCCCAGGTCGACCGGCTGGCCGCTGACCAGCGCCTCCAGCCACGGCACCTTGACCATCAGCAGCACCCCGACGCCCATCACGACGACCGGGCCGCCCCTGCGGGAGTGCCGGAACCACACGAACCCGCCCAGGACGACGAGCCAGCTCACGATCCGCCAGAAGTCGAGGACCATGCCCGCCGCGATCACCAGGGAGACGAGCAGATCCCGGTACGCCATCAACCGTCGCGCCCGCAGGCAGTGCCGCACCACCGGGACCACGTCGAAGTCGCCCGCCGAGGGGGCCACGCCCCGGTAGGGGTCGCGGGTGAGTTCCCGGAGAACCGCCTCGCGGAACCGGGTGTCGAGATATCCGGCCGCGCAGAGATAACGCGTCGTGTTCGACATGATTGTGGCCACAGCACCAGTAAGAGGTGCGATATTCGTTTTGTCTGCTCGCAAATGCGGCTATTGGCTACCTTTTGTCAATTCCTTGCGGGGGGCCGCCTATCGTCGGACGTGTGGAGATGAACGCCTGGGTGGTGGCCCGGCCGGGCACGCTGGAGTTCACCCGGTTGCCGGTCCCCGTGCCGGGGCCGGGCGAGGTGCTCGTGAAGGTCGAGGTCTGCGGCGTGTGCCGTACCGACCTGCATCTTCTCGACGGCGACCTCGACGTTCACCGGCCGCGGACCGTGCCCGGCCACGAGGCGGTCGGGCGCATCGCCGACACCGGTGAACGCGTCGGGGTGGCGTGGTTGCGGTCGACCGACGGCACCTGCCGTTATTGCCGGCAGGGGAACGAGAATCTGTGCCCGAATTCGACGTACACGGGATGGGACGCCGACGGCGGTTACGCCGAATATCTCGTCGCGCCGCGCGACTACGTCTATCCGCTGCCCGAGGACTATCCGGCCGAGAAACTCGCGCCGCTGCTGTGCGCCGGGATCATCGGCTACCGGTCGCTGCTGCGGGCCGACCTGCCCCCCGGCGGACGGCTCGGCATCTACGGGTTCGGCGCGTCCGCCCACCTGACCGCCCAGGTCGCGATCGAGCAGGGCGCGACCGTCCACGTGCTGACCCGGTCGGAGGAGGCGCGGCGGCTCGCCCTCGAACTCGGCGCGGCCTCGGCCCGCGGCGCCTACGACCAGCCGCCCGAGAAGCTCGACGCCGCGATCCTGTTCGCGCCGGTCGGCGACCTGGTGCCGACCGCGCTCGAAGCCCTCGACCGGGGCGGCACCCTCGCCGTCGCCGGCATCCACCTGACCGACATCCCGGTCCTGAACTACGAGCGCCACCTGTTCCAGGAGCGCGATCTGCGCTCGGTGACGGCCAACACCCGCGCCGACGGCCGGGCCTTCCTGGAGTTCGTCGCCGAGCACCCGCTCACCGTCGAGACCACCCCCTACCCGCTCGACCGCGCCGACGAGGCGCTCACCGATCTGGCCCAGGACCGAGTGAACGGCGCCGCGGTGTTGCGGATCGGGTCATGACCCACGCGCCTGTGGCAGCCGTCACCGCGCCGAACACGACGGCGAGCACGGTCGCCTGGTTGTAGGTGGGCACCAACCCGGCACTCCAGGCCTCGAACGGAGCCACCACGACCAGCCAGGTGACCACGCCCGTGCCGGCTCCGAAGGGCCAGACCCACCACGGGGGCCGCGCGTCAGCCGCACTGAAGATCGCGAGGGGGACCGCGATCGGCGGCAGCGCGATTCTGCATACGAAGACGTCCACACCCATGGGGAAGACCATGCTGCCGGTGTCGGGGTGCGGCGCGATCCACCCCCACGCCACCGCCGAGAGCGCCAAGGCGCCGAGCCCGAACGCGACGCTGCGCGTCCCGAGCACCAGAACCAGCAGCCCGGCGGCGATCGCGACCAGCGCGGCGTGGCGGGGCAGGTCGTCGTCGTAGCGGCCGGGCGCGTCCACCGGCACCGCGAGCGCCTCGTCGGGCCCGTCGTAGTCGAGTCCCAGCCGCCGCCATGCGCCCGAGGCGTCGCGGACCGCCACCCCGTCGGCGCCGTTGGCGACCACGACCAGCCCGGGGAGCGCCGACACGCTCAGCGACTCGACCGGCGGGGCCAGCCTGGGCAGGTCGGCCGGGTCGGCACGACGGAGCCGATCCTGTACGTGTTCCGACAACTCCCAGGAGGTCGTCCAGTGGCCTCCACCGGATGACTCCTCGACCATCAGCCGTCCGGGCACGATCCGGTAGCACCGGCCGGCCGCGCACGACGAGACGGAGGGCGGCGGGCTCTTCAGGGCCGACCACCGCAGCCACGCCCGCCCGTCGGTGGTCGCGTAGCCGCCCCATTCCCCTAGCTCCCCGGTGTGGACGATGATCGAATCACCGATGACCTGGGTGGAGTAGGCGGCGGGCGGCACATAAGGCTGCGCGGGACTGGTCGCGGTGATCGCGAGCACGGCGGCCGGGGTCAGCAGCAGGACCACCGTCCTCCCCACGGGCACCGGGTGCCGGGAGGCGTACCAGGCGACGTACAGGGCGGGCAGGGTCAGGAGGTCGGTGAGGTCGGCGCGGATGACCGACGGCCCCCACGCCAGCGACCAGGTCTCGGAGGCCAGCCAGGCGCCGGTCTCGGAGGCCTTGACCAGGGTGAACCCGGCGCCGGTGATCGCGATCGAGACGGCCGGGCGGCGGATCAGCAGGTCGAGCACGGCCGGCAGCAGGATCAGCCCGGCGACGTCGCTGAGTTTCCCGGTGACCGGCCCGGGCCAGGTGAACTTCAGCAGGTGGTCGTTGACGACGAGCACGACCAGCGACAACACGGTCAGCGGATGGGCGATCCACGGGGCCGGCCTCATCGCGGCCTGCTCGTCACGAATCCGGCCACCGCTCCCGCGATCGCCATGACCATGAACGTGACCCTGGCCAGGTCGCTCGCCTGGGCGTAGAAGTCCGGCCAGCCGTGACTCCAGCCGGCGAACGGTGCCAGCACGGCCAGCCCGCCCAGCAGCCCCGAGACCACCGTCACCGCGGCCAGTCGCGCCGGCGGCGCGGCCAGCGCGACCCCCCAGGCGACCAGACCGCCTCCCGGTAACCACAGCAGCACCCCGTTGGCCAGCCCCAGAAGGCCCCAATCCTCGGCCGTGCTCAGGCCGAATCGCACGCCGGCGACCATCAAGGCCCCGCCGATCAGGACCAAGGGGTGCCGGGTGCCCGTGAAGACCGCCAGCAGCGCGGCGGCGAGGGCCGCCACCGCCACGTGGTCGAGCACGTCATAGCGGCCCGGTGTGGTCAACGGCGCGGCCAGGGCGGCGTCGAAGCCGTCGGGGCCGAGGCCCAGCCGGTGCCAGGCGCCCCCGGCGTCCCGCAGGGCGATGCCGTCGGTGCCGTTCGCGGCCACCACGAGCCGTTCGGTCACCGCCACGCTCACCGCCCCCACCGGTTCACCGTTGCTGTAGGGGATCTCGGGATGGCTGCGCGCCAGGCGGTCGCGCACCTCGTCAGGGACCTGCCAAACGGTCGTCCAGCGCCCGTCGCGTCCTTCGTCGACCCGCAGGCGACCGGGCGTGATCCGGTAGCAGACGTCGGGGAGGCAGGCCCGGGTCACCGGCTTGGGTTGTTCGAGCGAGATCCACTTGTGCCAGGTGACGCCGTCGCGGGTCCGGTAGGCGATCGTGTCGTCGCCGTGGCCGTATCCGCCCGAGGTGTGGACGACGATCTCGTCACCCGCCGACTCGACGTTGCGGGCCTCATAGGGCCAGTCGTACGCCGCGGCGCTCGTCGCGGCCACCGCCAGCACGGCGGGCGGGACGACCAGGTAGACCACGGCCTTGTGCACGGGCACCGGATGCCGACAGGCCCACCAGGCGACCCAGAGCGCGGGCAGCGCCAGCAGGTCGGTCGGGTCGGCGAGCACCTTCGACGGCCCCCAGACGGCCGTCCACGCCTCGGAGGCCAGCCACGCGCCCGCCGCGGTCGTCTTGACCAGCGTGAACCCGACCCCCGTGATCGCGATCGAGACCCCCGGGCGCCTGATCACCAGGTCGAGCAGCGCGGGGAAGAGGATCAGCCCGGCGACGTCGCTGAGCTTCCCGGTCACGAACCCGGGCCAGGCCGCTTTCAGCATGTGGTCGTTCACGACGAGAACGACCAGGGCCAGCACGGTCTGGGGCTGGCCGACCCACGTATGCCTCACTCCCTAAGAGAAAGCGCCAGGCGCCCTGAAACCGATACCCGTGATCATTTTGGGACCGGATCGTACGTACGCCGATGCCCCCGCCCCGCCCGATGCCCGGCCACGGCCCCGAGGACGAGCAGCACCACGAACAGGACGGTCGCCAGCCGGACGGCGTCGGCGTAGAAGGTCAGCAGGCCGATGTTCCACGAGGCGAACACCGTTGTGGTCGCGCCGAAGGTCGTGATCCCGAAGGCCAGGGCCGCCAAGGGGACCTTCCACGGGATCCTGCGCCGGTCGTAGGCCAGGCACAACACCAGGACCCCGGGGGCGGCGAACAGGCCGCCCACGGACAGGGCGACCAGGAGGGCGTCCCGCGTCCAGGCCGCCAGCACCCAGCCGGCGGCCACCAGGACCGCGCCGACGCCGACCCAGGCTCTCCGGGAGCCCGCGACCAGGACCAGCAGGGCGGCGAGCACCCCGGCGGTCAGCGTGTAGTCGAAGGTGTCGTGCCGGCCCGGGGTGGTCAGGGAGACCGCTGGGTGACGACCGCCCAGGGCGCTCATCGGGACACGCCGCCAGGCGCCCGTCTCGTCGCGGACGACGACCCCGTCGGCGCCGTTCGCGACGACCACCAGCCGCTCGGTCGCGGCCACGGACACCGACTCGACCGATGTCCGGCCGGAAGGGTCGTGGGCGCGTGACAGGCGGTCGCGGGTCTCCTCCGGGACCTCCCACGCGGTGGTCCAGCTCCCGCCGGTCGACTCCTCGACCTTCAGGCGGCCCGGCACGATCCGGTGGCAGCGCTCCCGCACGCACGCGGTCGCCGCCGCCTTCCCCAGGCCCACGTCGGGATCGTAGGTCCAGCTCCGGCCGTCGGTGGTGTGACGACCGGCCAGATAGGGGTCGGCGCCGGGCACCTCGGTGTAGACGGTGATCCGGTCGCCGTCCGACCCGGCGGCATAGGCGACGCCGAGCCGCTCAGGAAGGGTCGACGACGCGGCCAGCCCCAGCACCGCGAGCGGGACGACCGTGAGCACCACCGCCTCCCGCACGGGAACCCGCCGCCGGGAGGCCCACCAGGCCGCCCAGAGCGCGGGCAGCGCCAGCAGGTCGGTGGGGTCGGCGAGCACCTTCGACGGTCCCCAGACGGCCGTCCACGCCTCGGAGGCCGTCCACGCGCCCGCCGCAGTCGTCTTGACCAGCGTGAACCCGATGCCCGTGACCACGATCGAGACCTCCGGGCGGCGCAGCACCAGGTCGAGCAGGGGAGGCAGGACCAGGAGCCCCGCGACGTCGCTCAGCTTCCCGGTCACGAATCCCGGCCACGCCGCCTTCAGCACGTGGTCGTTCACCATGAGCACCACGAGGGCCAGCAGGGTCAGGGGGTGGCCGATCCAGGTAAGCCGCACGCGCCCCAGCTTGCTGATCCAAGATCGCGAAAGGATTTCGCAGACACTCTGTGACCACATCGGAACGGTTCCGGGTATTTGCCGAGGTCGGACATTTCCGACATCATCTGGGGGTTAGTCACGTACGACCCCGGAGGCTCCCTCATGCACCGTTCCTCGCTAGTCCTGGCGGCCGGTGTGCTCATCCTGGCGACCGCCTGCGCCCCGGAAGAGACGCCGCCCCCGGTGGCGGAGCTCACCGCTTCAGGCCCCGCCGCCGACGCGTGCGCCAAGGAGGGCCTCAAGCTGGTCACGCCCGGCAAGCTGACCATCGGCACCGACAAGCCGGCGTACGAGCCCTGGTTCAAGGACGACGACCCCGCCAACGGGCAGGGCTTCGAGGGCGCGGTCGCCGCGGCCGTCGCCAAGGGGCTCGGGTTCACGCCGCAGGAGGTCGCCTGGGAGACCGTGCCGTTCGACTCCTCGTTCGCCCCCGGGCCGAAGAAGTTCGACTTCGACATCAACCAGATCTCCATCACGCCCGAGCGGGCCAAGGCCGTCGACTTCTCCGAGGGCTACTACACGGTCAAGCAGGCCGTCGTGGCGCTCGGCGACTCGAAGTTCGCCTCGGCGGCGAACCTGGCGGCGCTCAAGGACGCGAAGATCGGCGTACAGGCCGGGACGACCGCGCTGAGCGCGGTGCGCGAGGTCATCCGGCCCGGCGCCGACCCGAGCGTCTTCAACCAGCAGATCGACGCCGTGAACGCGCTGAAGAACAAGCAGATCGACGCCATCGTGGTCGACCTGCCGACCGCGTTCTACGTCACCGCCGCTCAGGTCGAGGGGTCGAAGATCGTCGGGCAGTTCGCCGCGTCGGGCGGCACGCCCGAGGAGTTCGGCCTGCTCTTCGAGAAGGGCAACACCCTCGTGAGCTGCGTCAACAAGGCGCTGGCCGAGCTCAAGTCGTCAGGTGAGCTGGGCGAGATCGAGCAGCAGTGGCTGACCGCGACCGCGGGCGCGCCCGAACTCTCGTGACCACCGCCTGGGTCAAGAGCGACCGCCAGAAGGAGCGCGAGAAGCTTCTCCGGGCCCAGGGACGGCGCTCGGTGTCGGCCGCGACGATCTCGACGATCGTCGTGGCCGGCCTCGTCGTGTTCGGGCTGCTCGCCTCGCCGGGCTGGCCCCGGGTGCGGGAGACCTTCTTCAGCTGGGACGCCCTGGTCGCGTCGCTGCCGGACATCCTCCGGGGCTTCCTGCTGAACGTGGTGATCTTCCTGGTCGCCGAGCCGATCGTGCTGGTGCTCGGGCTCGGGGTGGCGCTGGTGCGCGGGTTGCGGTCGCCGGTGTTCTTCCCGCTGCGGGCGCTCGCCGCGCTCTACACCGACGTCTTCCGCGGCATCCCGGTCGTGCTGCTGATCTACCTGGTCGGGTTCGGCGTCCCGGCGCTCCAGCTCCAGGGGGTGCCGAGCGATCCGGTGGTGCTCGGCACGATCGCGCTGATCCTGTCGTACACCTCGTTCGTCGCCGAGGTGTTCCGGTCGGGCATCGACTCCGTTCACCCGAGCCAGAAGGCCGCCGCGCGCTCGCTCGGGTTGTCACATGGGCAGACGATGCGGTACGTCGTCGTCCCGCAGGCCGTCAGGCGGGTCGTGCCGCCGCTGCTCAACGACTTCGCGTCGCTCCAGAAGGACTCCGCGCTCGTCGCCATGCTCGGGCCCCTGGAGGCGCTGCGGCAGGCGCAGATCCACGCGGCCGAGATGTTCAACTACACGCCCTACGTCGCCGCCGCGCTGCTGTTCGTGGCGCTCACGGTGCCGCTGGCCCGCTTCACCGACCATCTGGCCGCCCGCGCGGCACGTCAGCGCGGAGGCGCGACATGACCCTCCTCACAGTCGACGGGGTCTGGAAGCGGTACGGGGACCATGACGTCCTCAAGGGCGTCGACCTGACCGTCGACTCGCACGAGGTCGTCTGCCTCATCGGGGCCTCCGGCTCCGGGAAGTCGACCCTGCTGCGCTGCGTGAACCTGCTGGAGACCGTCGACGACGGCGCGATCCTGCTCGACGGCGCCGACATCACCGACGTCCGGGCCGACCCCGACGACGTGCGGAAGCGGATCGGCATCGTCTTCCAGGCCTACAACCTGTTCCCGCACATGACCGTGCTCGACAACATCACCCTCGCCCCCCGGAAGGTGCATGGCGTCGGCCGCGCCCAGGCCGAGGAGCAGGCACGCGAGCTGCTGACCCGGTTCGGGCTGGAGTCGAAGGCCCGCGACTACCCCGACCGGTTGTCGGGCGGCCAGCAGCAGCGGGTGGCGATCATCCGGGCCATCGCGACGCAGCCCCGGCTGCTGCTGCTCGACGAGGTGACCTCGGCGCTCGACCCGACCCTGGTCAACGAGGTGCTCGGGGTGATCAGGGAGCTCAAGGAGTCGGGCATGACGATGATCCTGGCCACCCACGAGATGGGCTTCGCCCGCGACATCGCCGACACGGTGTGCTTTCTGGCCGACGGGGTGCTGCTGGAGCGCGGGCATCCCGACCAGATCTTCGGGTCGCCGCAGCACCCGCGCACCCGGGAGTTCCTGTCGCGCACGTGACCGGATCGGTCCGGGGCGGGACCCGATCCGGCCTGTTCTCCCGGTGTCCGACCAGGTCAGACTGGTGGACATGAGCCGAGCGCTGATCGTCATCGATGTCCAGGAATCCTTCCGCGCCCGCCCCGAGTGGGACCTGATCGGCAATCCCAAGATCGCCGAGCCGGTCAACCGGCTGGTCCGGGCGGCCCGCTCGAAGGGTGACCTCGTCGTCTGGGTGCTGCACGAGGAAGCGGGCAGCGGCGGGGTGTTCGACCCCGCGTCGGGGCACGTCATGCTGCTGGCCGAGCTCGACCAGCCGGTGGCGGGCGAGCCGATCCTGCGCAAGTCGGCCCACAACGCGTTCACCACGACCAACCTCCAGCAGCGGCTCGTCGAGGCCGGGGTGCGGGAGCTGGTGGTGTGCGGGATCCGTACCGAGCAGTGTGTGGAGACGACCGCCCGCCTCGCCAGTGACCTTGGCTATCAGGTCGTCTTCGTGAGCGACGCGACCACCACCGAGGGCGTCGGCGGCTTCTCCCCTGACGAGATCGTCGCCCGCACCGAGGCGGTGCTCCGCGACCGCTTCGCCCGCATCGCGATGGTGTCTGAGCTGGTATGACCCTGGTCGTCTTCGCCCTGGTCGACGGCGTGCACCTGCTCGACCTGGCCGGTCCGGCCCAGGTGTTCGACACGGCCGGCTACCGCCTGGCCTACGTCGCCGACCACCCGCAGGTCATGAGCGCCCAGGGACTGCCGGTCGTGGCCGGGCGAGAGTGGCCCGCTCTGGGCGTGGACGACCTGGTCGTGGTGCCCGGCTGGCGCGGCGAGACCCATCTCTCCGACCGCCTGCTCGCGGGTCTCAGGCATCACCACGAGGCGGGCGGCGTGGTGGCGAGCGTCTGCGCCGGCGCCCGCGCGCTCGGCGCGGCCGGCCTGCTCGACGGCCGCCGCTGCACCACCCACCACGACCTCCAGGACGACCTGGCCCGCCGCCACCCGAGGGCCACCGTCGTCCGCGACGTGCTGTTCACCGTGGACGACCGCGTCATCACCTCGGCCGGCATCGCCAGCGGCGTCGACCTGGCCCTCCACGTGGTCACGACCCGCCACGGCCCGGCCAAGGCCGCCCGGGTGGCCCGCGAGATGGTCGTCTACGCCCGCCGCAACGGCACGGAACCGCAGGCCAGCGCCATGCTCCGGCACCGTGACCACCTCGACGACACCGTCCACGAGGTCCAGGACCTGATCGACACCCGCTTCACCGAACCCCTGCCGCTGTCCCGCCTGGCCGCCCACGCGGGCGTCAGCGAACGCACGCTGACCAGGCTGTTCACCCGCGCCACCGGCCTCACTCCCTTGCGCTACCAGCAGGCGCTCCGGATGGAACACGCCGAACACCTGATCGGCCACGGTACGACGGTGGAGGCGGCGGCGAGAGAGGCGGGCTTCGACGACGCCCGCATGCTCCGCCGCCTGCGGTCCCGTTTCCGCCCGGTGCAAGCCGGGTAAAACGAAACGAATGGGGTGATCTTCAATAGGGGCGGGGTGCCATGGCCACGTTCGACAGAGACGCCGGTTTAGCCGAATACCACGAGGCCCTCGCCAAGGCGAACGAGAGCGGGCGGGAGACCCCCTCGTCGATGAGCCATCGCGTGCGCGGCGTCCTGATAGGGCTCATGGGTCTGGTGATCCTGGCGGCCGCCGCGTTCTTCCTCTACGACGAGTGGTATGGGCCGACCTACGGCAAGCCCGCCACCGGGACCGTGGTCGAGATCGAATACCGGAAGGTGTACGTCGAGTTCACCCCGGCCGGGGGCGTGCCCCAGGTGGGCTTCGTCTACATCCCCAGGGGAGAGCCGCTGCCGAAGGCGGGCGAGCCGTTCGAGATCCGCTACCTCGAAGGTTCGGCCCCCGGCGGGATCGTCGGCGTCTGGACCACGGACGAGCCGTCGCCCATCGCATGGCCGGTGATCATGACTCTCCTGGCTCTCGGCGCGTTGGCGGCCGGGGCCATGGAGTTCTCCGGCCGCGCGCCCTGGCATGACGCCGTCGTGCTGGACGAGCGGTCGATCAAGGCTCGATCAAGCCGGCCCTGATCGCGTAGCGGGTCAGGTCGAGCCGGTCGCTCATGCCCAGCTTGGCCAGGATGTTGGCGCGGTGCCGGTCGACCGTCTTCGGGCTGATGACCAGGGTCTCGGCGATGGCCTTCGCCGAGTTGCCCTCGGCGATCAGCTTGACGATCTCCTCCTCGCGCGGGGTCAGTATCTGGTCGGGCAGCGCCTCGCCCCGGCGGTGCCGGTGGAGGTAGTCGCGGATCAGCGCGGTGACCGCGCCGGGGTAGAGGAACGGCTCGCCGCGTACGGCGGCCCGGCAGGCCTCGATGAGATCGCGGTCGGCGACCGACTTCAGCACGTAGCCCGAGGCGCCGGCCTTGAGCGACTCGAAGAAGTACTGCTCGTTGTCGTACATCGACAGGATCAGGATGCGGATGCCCGGCCACCGCTTGGAGATCTCCCTGGCGGCCTGCAGGCCGGTCATCCGGGGCATCGCGATGTCGAGGACGGCCAGGTCGACGTCCTGGTCCCGGCAGGCGTCGACGGCCTCCGCGCCGTCGGCGGCCTCCGCGACGACCTCCAGGTCGGGTTCGGCGTCGAGGATCAGGCGCACCCCCCGGCGCACCAGCGCGTGGTCGTCGGCCAGCAGGATCCGCGTCATCAGATCACCCCGGGTATCGTCAGCGTGACCTCGGTGCCCTGCTCCGACGTCACGGTCAGGCGGGCGCCGATCAGCAGCGCCCGTTCCTGCATACCCCGCATTCCGGCTCCGTCGGCACGCGCGCCGCCGATTCCGTCATCGGTGATCTTGAGCACGAGGTCGCGACCCTCAGGGCGGAGCGAGAGCCGCACCGAAGAGGCCTTGGAGTGGCGCACCACGTTGGTGAGGCTCTCCTGGGCGATGCGGTAGATGACCAGTTCGACCTCCGGGGTGAGCGGCGGCAGCGCCTCGATCCGGCGGGTCACGTCGACGGCGGGGGCCACGTCGGCGGTCAGCGCGGTCAGCGCGCTGTGCAGGCCGAGGTCTTCCAGCACCCCCGGGCGGAGCCGCCGGGCGACCTGCCTGACCTCGTCGAGGCTGCCCCGCACGGTGTCTCTGACCAGTTGCAGTTCCTCCGACAACTCGGCGGGGGCGCGGTCGGCGACCCGCTTCAGGCCGAGCAGCGCCACGGTCAGGCTCTGGCCGATCTCGTCGTGCAGCTCGCGGGCGATGCGCTGGCGTTCGTTCTCCTGGGCGGCCAGGGCGTGGGCGGTGGCCGACGACCGTTCGGTCTCCAGGCGTTCGAGCATCGTGTTGAAGGAGTCGATCAGGTAGGTCAGGTCGCCGTTCCCCCGGTCGACCGCCCGGTCGTGGGTGTGCAGGTCGACGCGGTGCATGAGCGCCGTGAGGGTGGTGAGCGGCGCCAGGCTGCGCCGCAGCAGCAGCGCGTTGGTGACCAGGATGAGGGCCAGCCCCGCCCCCAGCACCAGGATCTCGCGGAGCAGGACCGGCGAGGACACCGTCGCCGGCGAGAACGCCAGCGCGAGCGCGCCGATCGTGAACACCGCGCCGTTGATCACGCACAGTCGCCAGAACAAGGGCCCCATGGTTCCAGGTTGGCAAGGCTTGTCGGTTCTGTCCATGCAGGCTGCGGGGCCCCGAAGATGGGTGCCAGACCCCATAGTCGGACAAAAGGTTGCAAGGAAGACTGAAGGAGTTCCTAACTCCGGAGGTGACAGGCCGTGACCGAAACCTACGCGACCTCCCGTCCGGCGCGAGTGGATGGTGACATGCAAGCGCGCGACATCGCCGCGACCCTGCCGACCGTGACCTCGACCGACCCGGTCGTCCGTGCGGTTCGGATCATGGTCCTCAACCGGCTCCCCGGCCTCATCGTGGTCGACGGGCAGAGCCGGCCCTGGACGGTGCTGCCGGGCACCCAGGTGCTCCGGCTGGCGATACCGCTGAGCATCCACGAGGACCCCGCCCTGGCGCGGACGCTGGACGAGACCCATGCCGATGTGTTCTGGCAGGAGATCGGCAACCTGACGGTGGGCGACTGCCTGCCCAAACCCGTGGCCCGACCCGTTACCGTCCCGATGGGGGCGACGCTGCTGGAGATCGCCGCGCTGATGGCGCGGGCCCGCAGCCCGCTGGTGGCGGTGGTACGCGACGACGGCACACTCCATGGCGCGATCACGCTCGAACGTCTGCTGATCAGCCTGTCCATCTGAGGCCTGACCTTTTCTGACTTGGGCGCCGGCGGCCGTGACTGTGCGGGCGGTCCCCGCCGGCGTCCAACCCCTCACTTGCCCGGAGGTCGTTTTCGCATGCCCACCGTTCCGCTGGCCAGGCCGGGATGAGCGCAATCCTCGCCGTCGCCGTCTTCGTGATCGCGTTCTACTTCATCGCCACGGAGAAGGCGGACAAGGTCAAGGTCGTTCTCATCGCCGCCGGGGTCATGACCGTCCTCGGTTTCGCGCCCGGAGCGGAAGTGTTCTTCTCCGAGCATTCCGGCGTCGACTGGAACGTCATCTTCCTGCTGCTCGGCATGATGGTCATCGTCGGGGTGGTCAAGCAGACCGGGTTGTTCGACTATCTGGCCATCTGGGCGGCGAAACGGTCACTCGGGCGGCCCTACCGGCTGATGGTCATGTTGATGGCCATCACGGCCGTCGCCTCGCCGTTCCTCGACAACGTCACCACGATCATGCTGGTCGCACCGGTGACGGTGATGGTCTGCAACCGGCTGCGCATCCCGGCCCAGCCCTATCTGATCGCCGAGATCCTCGCCTCGAACATCGGCGGCGCCGCCACCCTGATCGGCGACCCGCCCAACATCATCATCGGCAGCCGCGCGGGCCTGACCTTCAACGACTTCCTGATCCACATGGCCCCGGCCGTCGTCGTGATCTTCGCGGCGTTCGTGCTGCTCACCTACCCGCTGTTCCGCAAGTCCTTCGAATACCACCCCGAGCACGTCGCGGCCGTCATGGCCCTCCAGGAGAGGCGTGCCATCACCGACACGCGGCTCCTGATCAAGTCGCTGGCGGTGCTGGGCGGCGTGGTGGTCGCGTTCGGGCTGCACTCGGTCGTGCACCTCCAGCCGTCGATCGTCGCCCTGGTGGGCGCCGGCGTCATGCTGCTGGTCACCAAGGTCGACCTCTCGGACGTGCTCAAAGAGGTCGAATGGCCCACGCTGGTCTTCTTCATGGGCCTGTTCGTGATGGTCGCCGGGCTCACCCACACCGGGGCGATCCGGGCGATCGGCGAGTGGACCGTGGACCTGTTCGGCCAGAACCACTTCGCCGCCGCCACGTCACTTCTCTTCGGATCGGCCGTGCTGGGGGCGTTCTTCGACAACATCCCGTACGTCGCCACGATGGCCCCGGTGGTCGAGGGCATGGCCGCCGCCGCCCCCGACCCGCAGACCTCGCAGGCCCTCTGGTGGTCGTTCGCCTTCGGCGCCGACTTCGGGGGCAACGGCACGGCCGTCGCGGCCAGCGCCAACGTGGTCGCGATCGGCATCGCCGCCCGGACGGGCAACCCGATCTCGTTCTGGCAGTTCACCCGCTACGGAATCGTGGTGACCCTGCTGAGCACGACCATGGCGTGGGCCTACATCTGGCTCCGCTACTTCTGATGGGCCTTGCCGTGCGCCACGGGGCAGCCCTTGGCGGCGTACAGGAGGAACTGGGTCGACTCCTCGGCGGAGAAGTTGTCGTCGGAACCGATCACCAGGGTGCACTCGCCGGTCTTCAGGCGCGGTCCCCAGGCCAGGCTTTCGAGGTTCTGCGTGGGCTCGGGCCGGTTGATGTCGAGGACCAGCGTCTTGCGGACCGGCCGGTAGAACATGCGGGTCATCAGGCTGTCGCGGTTCAGGATGTTGGTCGCGCCGCGCAGGTCGATCTCGTAGAGCCGCACCCGGTAGTTGACGCCCTCGATCCACGACCGCTCCAGCGCCAGGTAGCGGTGGTCGTCGATGGCCAGCAGCTCCGATACCCCGCTGTCGGTGGCGCCGGTCGGCGGGATCGGGGCGGCGGGCAGCTTCTCGATCGGGTAGGCGTACTGGGCGCGGACCCGGCCCTCGCGGTTCCAGACGGTGATCCGGGCGGGGGCGCCGCCGTCGACGGTCGGCGGGGCGCCGTCCTCGAAGCGCGGACCCTCGACGATCGCGGTGATCCGGCGTTTGGTCAGCGTCAGGCCCTCGATGCCGAAGTTGCGGCGCGGCCCCCGGTTCTCGTCGGTCAGCAGCAGGTTGTCGGGTAGCTGGAGGCCCCGGACGTGCTCGCCCTGCCGGTTGACCCAGCGGATGAACTGCTGCGACAGCGGGATGGCGGTGTTCTGCGGGTCGGGCCGGTCACCCTCGCTCGACCAGACCAGCTTCCGGTTCAGCGGGTCCCAGCGGATGCTCTCGGGGTCGGCCGAGTCGGGCTGCGCGTAGGCGGGGTAGGGCGAGCCGTCGGGCCGCTTCAGGGTGTGGACGCTCTTGATCGACACCCCGCGGAACTCGCCGGTCCGCCGGTTGATGTCGAGCTTTCCGGTGTAGAACCGGGCCGGCTGGTAGCGCCAGCGGTCGTCGGAGATGAAATACCAGGTCCCGGTGGCCGGGTCGCGGTCGATCCCGGAGATGCCGCCGAACGTGGTGCCCTCGACCTGAGTCAGGTGCGGCAACCGCTGCTCACCGAGGAACCGGGTGATCCGGAAGTCCGGCCGGTCGGCCGCCAGCGCGGGCGGGGCCAGGCCGATCAGGGCCATGGCCACCAGGGCGATCCGGGCAAGATGGTGTCGCACGATTCTCCTCGTCCCCCGAACAATTCGATCGGGGTCATGAGATCGCGTACGACGGCGCAAGTCACGCGTGGAGATCCGGGCGCGCTTCCGCAATTCCCCGCATTTCGCGCCTAGCGGGACGGTTCCTTGACCTTCCCCTGATACTCACGGGAGTTCGGCGAACCGCTCCACATCGTCGGTGCGCCCGGAGATCAGGATCACGTCGCCGTAGGAGAGCTCGGTGTCGGCGGTCGCGTACGTGAAATCCTCGTTCGGACTCTTCACGGCCACCACCGTGACCCCGTATTTGCGGCGCAGGTTCGACTCTCCGAGGGGCCGCCCCACGTATTCGCGCGGCGGGCGCGTCTTGCAGAGCGCGAAGTCGTCGTCGACCTGCATGTAGTCGAGCATCCGGCCGCTCACCAGCCGCGCCACCCGCTCGCCCATGTCGTTGTCGGGGAACACCACGTGGTGGACGCCGATGCGGCGCAGGATCTGGCCGTGCTGCTTGGTGACGGCCTTGGCCCAGATGTCGTCGATCTCCATCTCGACCAGCAGGGCGGCGGTCAGGATGCTCGCCTCCAGGCCGGTCCCGATCGCGACCACGGCCCGGTAGAAGTCGGGCACGCCGAGCTGCCGCAGCGCCTCCAGGTCGGTCGCGTCGGCGGTCGCCACGTGGGTGATGCTCCCGGCCAGGTGTTGCACGGTCTTGGGGTTGTTGTCGATGGCCAGCACCTCGGTGCCCCGGCGGGTGAGTTCGAGAGCCAGCGAGCTCCCGAACCGGCCCAGTCCGATGACCACGACCGCGTCGCTCTTGTCAGCCAACGATCACACGCTCCTCGGGGAGTTCGTAACGGCGGGTGCGTTCCTTCAACGCCAGCGCCGAGCCAAGAGTGAGGGGGCCGATGCGCCCGATGAACATCAGGACCAGCAGCAGCACCTGCCCCGCCTGCGGCAGATCAGCCGTGATGCCGGTCGACAGGCCCACCACGCCGGTGGCCGACACGACCTCGAACAGCACCTCTCCCAGCGGATGGGGGCTGATCACCAGCAGCACGTACGTCGACACGGCCACCAGCGCCGCGCTCATCGCCGTGATGACGATCGCCTGCCGCTGCACCGACGACGACAACCGCCGATGGCCGACGTTGACGTGGTTCTCGCCGCGCATCTCGGCCCACACGATCAGGACGACGAGCCCGAAGGTGGTCACCTTGATCCCGCCGGCCGTGCCGGCGCTGCCGCCGCCGATGAACATCAGCAGTTCGGTGGCCAGCCAGCTCGACGGCTCCATCGAGGCGATGTCGATGCTGTTGAACCCGCCCGACCGGGGCATCACGGCGGTGAAGAACGCGGCCAGCAGCTTCCCCGGGTCGTCGAGCGCGCCCAGCGTCTTCGGGTTGTGCCACTCGGCCGACAGGAAGACGAGCGTGCCGCCGGCCAGCAGGACGGTCGTCACGAACAGGGTGATCCGGGTCAGCACCGACCAGCGGCCGGGGTGGCGCCAGACCCGCACCAGCTCGAAGATGACGGGGAACCCGAGGCCGCCGACGATGACCGCGACGGCGATGGTCAGGCAGATCCACGGATCGGCGGCGAACCTGATCAGGCCGTCGGGCCACAGGGCGAAACCGGCGTTGTTGAACGCCGAGATCGCATGGAAGAAGCCCAGATAGGCGCCGCGCAGCACGGGTTCGTCGTAGGCGACGACGAACCGGACACTCAGGATCGTGCCCGCGACCGTCTCGCAGAAGAGGCTGAACAACACGACGTTGCGGACCACCCGCCGCACGTCGCTCATGTTCATCGCGCGGGTCTCCACCTGCGCGATCATCTGGGTGCGCAGCTTCAGCCGCCGCGCGAGCAGGACCGTGAACAGGGTGGCCAGGGTCATGATCCCGAGGCCGCCCATCTTGATGAGCGCCGCGATCACGATCTCGCCGAACACCGACCAGTGGGCCGCGGTGTCGACCATGACCAGGCCGGTCACGCACGCCGCCGAGGTGGCGGTGAACAGGGCCGGCATCAGCCCGGGTGAGGTCCCGGACGTCGTCGCGACGGGCAGCGACAGCAGGAGGGTGCCCACCAGGATGGCGAACCCGAACCCGCCGACGACCACCCGAGCGGGATGGTGAAAGATCGACGGCCGGCGGACGCGCCGCGCCGTTAACAACCCAGCCATTGGAGAAACGCCTCCGGGAGCACGGCGTGATCGGCCCCCACGCTAACAGCAACCACCGGGTTAGGGTGGAATGCATGGCTTCCCGGCTCGCATCCAACTTCGGCTGGTCCATGGCGATGGTCCTGCGGCGCTGGCAGGAGTTCGCCGAGGAGGCCTTCAAAGACCTCCCCCACGGCAGCCGCGGGTTCCATTTACTCTCAGTGGTGGTGCACGAAGAAGTCCGCACCCAGGGCGCGCTCGCGACCAGGCTGGCCGTCGACCGGACCGTCCTGACCTATGTGATCGACGACCTTGAGAAGGCCGGGCTGATCGAGCGTCAGCAGGACCCACGCGACCGGCGTGCGTGCCGGATCGTCGCCACCGAGCAGGGCCGCAAGGTCCAGGCCGAGGGCGAGCGACGCATGGCCGACGCCGAGAGGCACGTGCTCGGCGGCCTCCCGGAAGATCAGCGGGAGGCCTTTCGCGACTTCGCCGACCGGGCCGCCGAAGCGATCTTCAACGCCGCCCCCGGCACCGATCCCTGCCGCGCGACCGAGCGACCGTAGGTCAGGCGTACAGGAACCAGAACCACTGGTTGCCGCCCATGGTCTGGTAGACGCACCGGTAGCTGGTCCACCAGCCCCACTGGATGCCCAGGTTGCCGCCGTTGTAGCAGTCGGACTGGAGGTAGTAGGCGTACCGGATGCTGTCGGCCTGGGCGGGCGCGGCCGTGACCGAGACGGTGAGGAACACGCCGCTGACGAGGGCGGCCGCGGCGAGCAGTCTGCGCATGTCGATCCTTCGGGGGGAGTGGGGGCCGGCACCCGGAATATCGCACCGGCTCGGGCCGTCTCCCAGGCGTGCGCTCCGGAACGGGCGGCGACCTCGGCGGATGGTGTCCCGCTCGTGAAACCTTCAGCGGAGGAATGATGCAGACCACCCTCATCCGGCTGGACCACTTACCGGCCGGCGAGCGGTTCGACTTCTGGTGGGAGGCCGTCGCCCGGTCGGTGGTGTCGGTGGACGCCGCCAGCGCGCACGCGGCCGACTTCTGGGCCGAGATGACCGCCGTGGACCTCGGGCTGATCCAGATCTCCCGGGTCCGCTCGGCGTCGTTCGAGGCCCGCCGGACCACCCGGCGCATCCGCCAGTCGGACCCCGGGTTCTACCAGCTCAACTACACCGTGACCGGCAGATCGGGCCTGGAGCAGCAGGGCCGCCAGTGCTCGCTGAATGCCGGCGACTTCACCCTGTACGACACCTCGCGCCCCTTCCACGCCTGGTCGGCGGCCACCCCGAGCCAGCCGCCCCACGGCATCGTCGTCCAGTTCCCGCACCGGGCCATCCCCCTCCCGGCGGGCACGGTCGAACGCCTGCTGTGCCGGCCGATCCCCGGCCGCACCGGCGTCAACGGACTGCTGGCCGGCCTGCTCATGCGGCTCGTCGGCTCCCGGCCCGCCCCGGCCCCGCCGACCACGACCGTCCTGGAACTGATCACCGGACTGCTGGCCGACCACGCCGGCGTCGCCAAGCCCGCAGACGTCCCGCTCATCAGGATCCAGGCCTTCATCGAAGACCACCTCCCCGACACCGGCCTGTCTCCCGCGTCGGTCGCCCAGGCCCACCACATGTCCCTGCGCAACCTCCAGCGCCTCTTCGAACGCCAGGGCCTCACCGCGGCGAGCTGGATCCGCGACCGCCGCCTGGCCCGCGTCCGCCGCGACCTGACCGACCCGCGCTGCGACACCCTCGCGGTCCGGTCGATCGGGGCCCGATGGGGATTCCAGAACGACGCCCACTTCAACCGCACGTTCCGGGCCGCCTACGGGGTGTCGCCGGGGGCCTACCGGACGGGCGTGCGCTCGACTCTCACACGGTGAGAGGGCCCAGGCTTGTCCTGTGCACCACTGCGAGACCACGACCCTGGGCGTGCTGCTGCGCCACGAAGGGCTCCACCTGTCCGAACCGATGTTGTTCGGGCTCGGCGCCGGCCTGTCGTTCGTCTATTGGGACGCCAGGGCGATGCCGTTCCCCTTTCTGGGCGGCCGGGTCAAGCCGTTCGAGCTCACCAGGAACCTGACCACCCGGCTGGGCCTCACGCTGCGGGTCGAGGAGACCACCTCGCCGCGTAGGGCGTGGCAGAACGTGGCGACCCCCCTCGACGCCGGACGCCCGGTCGGCCTGCAGCTCGACTGCTACCACCTGGAGTACTTCCGGTCGAAGGTCCACTTCGGCGGCCATGTCGTCGCCGTGTGCGGCTACGACGAGCACGACGTCCACCTCGTCGACACCGATCAGCAGGGCGGGCGGGTCCGCACCAGCCGCGAGAGCCTGGCCCTGGCACGGGCCGAACGCGGCCCGATGACCGCCAGGAACCGGTCGTTCACGATCGCCCTGCCGGAGACCCCGGTCCGCTGGCAGGACGCGATCGGGCCGGCCATCAGAGACTGCGCCGTGGCCTTCCTTTCCGCGCCCATCGCCAACCTCGGCCATCGCGGCATCGGGAAGGCCGCGAAACTGGTGCCGAAATGGCGGTTGCCGGCCGAAGACCGGCGGCAGGCGGCCCTCCTCATGGAGAAGGGCGGAACCGGCGGCGCGCTGTTCCGCAACCTCTATCGGGACTTCCTCGCCGAGTGCCTGGAGACGGTCGACCACCCGGAGATCCGCGCCGCCCACGAGCTGTACGCCGAAGCCGCCGCCCGGTGGACCGAGGTGGCCGCGCTGATCGAGCAGGGGCGTCTCGACGAGGCGGGCGCCGTTCTCGGCGACCTCGCCCGCATCGAGGAAAACGCCATGCGGCTGCTCCGGCAGATGTAGCACCCGAGTCACGAACCCCTCAAGCTTGTTCCTCCTGTGCTGATATGTGGTTGTTTGTCCGACTTGTGGGGATGGTGGGCCTGTTCGGGAAGGGATGAGCGATGGCCACGCCGAAGGAACCGGTCCCCGGAGGGGAACGGCCGCTCGCGCGGCTGATCCGGGAACTGGGCGGCCTTCTCCTGGCCCTCGTCCAACGCGCCTCGCCCTCCGCCGGCGAGACGCCGATCGTCGTCCGGGAAGGGCCGAACGCGAACGTCGCCCGGCCGGTACGGCGCCTCACCCGACCCCAGGGAGAAACGACCAGCAGGGAGAGGTAACTCATGACGGTGCAGCCTGTGGGAAGCCGGCCGGGAGGCGGCGTACAGAGGGGCTCCTCCGGCAGCGGCCTGGCCGACGTCATCGACACGATCCTCGACAAGGGGCTCGTCATCGACGCCTACGTCAGCGTCTCGCTGATCGGCATCGAGATCCTGAGCATCGACGCCCGGATCGTCGTGGCGAGCGTGGACACCTACCTGCGTTTCGCCGAGGCGACGAACCGGCTCGACCTCACCAAGTCCAGGAAACCCGGGCTTCCCGAGGTCGTCCAGACGGCCACGAGCGGCGGAGGCGGCCAGCAGGCCCCTCAGCCCGAACAGCCCGAACAGCTCGAACAACTGGAGCAGAACAAGGAACGCAGCCCGCTGGAGGCCGCCGGCGACAAGCTGAGCGACTTCTCCGATGCGGTTCCCCGCCAGCGCAGGCAGGAGGGCTGACATGGACCAGTCGGCGACCTACATCTACGGCGTCGTCCCGCAGGACATCGAGGTCGACGCGGAGGCCACCGGAGTGGGCGACCCGCCCGCGAAGATCACGTCGATCCGCCACGGCAAGATCGCCGCTCTGGTGAGCGACGTCAGTCCGGGCCGTCCGCTCGGCACACCCAAGGATCTGTACGCCCACGAGCAACTCCTCAACGCCACCGCCGCAGAGGTGCCCGTGCTGCCGATCCGCTTCGGCGCCGTGGTGGCCAGCCGCGAGGCCGTCGTCGAGGAGTTCCTGGCCCCCTATCACGACGAGTTCGCCGCCGCCCTCACCGAGCTGGAGGGCCGCTCCCAGTACGTGATCAAGGGGCGGTTCGACGAGGACACGGTGCTCGGCGAGATCCTGGCCGAGAACCCCGAGGCGGCCCGGCTCCGCGAGGAGATCAGCGCGCTGCCCGAGGACGCCGCCCGCGACCACCGCATCCGCCTCGGCGAGATCATCAACCAGTCGATCGAGGCCAAACGCGACGCCGACACGGCCGCCATGTGGGACCAGGTCGAACCCGTCACCGTCATGCGGACCGTCCGCCAGCCGTCGCACGAACTCGACGCCGTCCACCTCGCCGTCCTCGTCGAGAACACCCGGCAGGACGACCTGGAGCACGCCGTCGAGGACCTCGGGCGCAAGTGGGCCAACCAGGTCACGCTGAGCCTGTTCGGCCCGATGGCGCCGTACGACTTCATCGTCTCGCAGGATCAGGACGGCGAGTGATGGGCCTGTTCACCGCGATCCTCGAACTGCCGCTGGCCCCGGTCAAAGGGGTGATCCGGCTCGGCGAACTGCTGCGCGACGAGGCTGAGCGCACGATGCGCGACCCGACCGTGGCCAGACGGGAACTGGAGCAGATCGAGGCGGCCCAGGCCGCGGGCGAGCTCACCGACGAGGAGGCGTCCGAGGCGATGAACGCGGTCCTGCGGCGCATGATGCCGCCGGAGGGAGAGTGACCGATGGGCACCCTGACGGCCGTGACCGCGGGAGAGGCCGGAGTGAAGCTCATCTCCGGCCTCACCTCGAAGGAGGCGGAGGGCGTCACCCTCGTCGAACCGGCCGAGTCGGGCTGGCTGGTGGTCGTCGAGGTCGTCGAAGACCGCCGCATCCCCTCCTCCGGCGACATCCTGGCGCTCTACGAGGCAGACCTCGACAAGGAGGGCAACCTGCTGTCGTACCGGAGAAAGGCCAGGTACCGGCGAGGCACGGGAGGCTGATGAGATGACCGACGGGTCCCGATACGCGCCGGCCGTACGTCCCGGCTCCCAGCCCGCCGCGCGCAGAGAACCCGCCAACCTCGGCGACATCCTGGAGCGGGTCCTCGACCGGGGTGTCGTCATCGCGGGCGACATCCGCGTGAACCTGCTCGACATCGAACTGCTCACGATCAAACTCCGCCTGGTGATCGCCTCGGTCGACACGGCCAAGGAGATGGGCATCGACTGGTGGGAACACGACCCGTGGCTGACCGGCGACAGCAAGGCCCTCCAGGACGAGAACCGCCGGCTCCGCGCCCGCCTCGACGCCCTGGAGGAGAACCGGTCACTCGAATCGGGAGACCACCATGACTGACACCGGCACCTACCTGTACGCGGTGACGGAGGAGACCCCGTCCTCCGGCGTGGCGGGCCTGCACGGCGTCGCCGGGACGACGGTGCGCACCATCCCGTGCGAAGGCCTGGTCGCCTACGTGAGCACCGTCCCGCTCGACCAGTTCGGCGCCGAACCGCTGAGACGGTCGATGGAAGACCTCGACTGGCTGGGCGAGACGGCCGGAGCCCACCACCACGTGGTGGAGGAGGTCGCCGACCGGTCACCCGTCGCCCCCGTCCGCCTGGTGACCGTCTACCGAGGCGACGAGCAGGTGAGAGACCTCCTCCGGGAACGCCACGACGATTTCGTGCACGTCCTCTCGACCGTCGCCGGCCGCCGGGAGTGGGGCGTGAAGGCGTACGCCGACCTGAGCGCCCCCGCCCCCGCCGCGGCCGCGCCTTCGCGGGGCGGCCCGGGAACGGCCTATCTGAAGAAGCGCCAGGCGGGCCTGCGCAGCCGCGAGGAGGCGTGGAGACAGGCCGCCGCGCAGGCGGAACACCTGCACGACACCCTGTCGGCGGTCGCCGTCGCCAGCCACCGCCACCGTGCCCAGGACCCCGAACTGTCCGGACGCAGGGAGGCGATGCTCCTCAACGGGGCCTACCTCGTCGAGAGCTCGCGCGACGAGGAGTTCCTCAAGACCGTCGACGGCCTGCGCGGCCGGGGCGTGGAAGTGGAGCTCACCGGCCCCTGGGCGCCCTACTCCTTCACCGACCTGGAGGTGCGGGGTGACGGTTGACAACCCTCGCGGCGCCGCCCTGGCCGAGCAGGGGCGGCTTCCGGCCGAGCGGGTGGCCCTGGTCGACCTCCTCGACCGGTTGCTGGCCGGGGGCGTGGTGGTCAGCGGCGACCTGGTGTTGTCCATCGCCGACATCGACCTGGTGCGCATCTCGCTGCGGGTTCTGATCATGTCCGTGCGCGAGAACCTGGGGGAGGCATGAGCGAACCTGTCCGGACGACCCGGATGCGGATCCAGACCGACTCGGAGGCCATGGAGCGGGACCTGTCCCGGCTCGTGCTGACGTTGGTGGAACTGGTCCGGCAACTGGTGGAACGTCAGGCCATACGGCGGATGGAGCAGACCGATCTGACCGATGAGCAGATCGAGGTGCTGGGCCTGACCTTGATGCGGCTGGAAGAGGCGATGACCGAGGTGTGCGAACGGTTCGGGTTGTCTCCGTCGGAGCTCAACCTCGATCTCGGCCCTCTCGGCACTCTCCTGCCGCAGGAGTGAGGCCGGCGGCGCGCACCACCGCCACGGGGCACGACGCGTGGTGCAGGACACCGTGGCTGACCGACCCCAGCACGGCCGAGCGGATCGTCCCCCTGCCCCGCGAACCCACGACGACCAGGTCGGCGCGCACGGACGCCTGGCACAGCGCCGCGACGGCATTCCCGCGCACCACCGACACGGCCGGCTCGACCATGGGGTACCGCTCCGTCCAGGGCGCCAGCACGCCGCGAGCACGTTCCCGCAGCGCCTGGGCGATGATCTCGGGGTCCAGCCGGCCGGACGGCATGTCCCAGGCGTACACGACCCGTAGCCGGGAACCGCGTGCCCGCGCCTCCTCGAAGGCGTAGTCGAGGGCAGGGTGCACGTCGTCCTCGGGATCGAGCCCGGCCACGATCTCCCGCCGCATGACGGCGGGCGCGCCGTGCACCACCACCACGGGCACCGCCACCTGCCCCGCGAGGCCCATGGCCACCGAGCCCAGCAGAAGCCCCGCGAAGCCGTTCAGACCGCGGCTTCCCACCACGACGGCCGCCGCGTCGACGGCCTGTGCGCGCAGTATCTCCGTGGCGTCGCCGTAGAGCAGTTCGGTGGTCGTCCGGACGTCGGCACGGGACTCGGCGGCCAGGTCGGCCGCCTCGGTCAGCATCCGCTCGCCTTCCTCGCGGGCCGCGTCGTCGAGCGCCCGCTCGTATGGCCGCCCGCCGAGGACGACGGGCGGCACGACGTGGACGATCCGCAGGTCGCGGCCGTGTCTCTCCGCGTCGTCGACGGCCCACAACACCGCGGCCAGCGCCTGCCGCGATCCGTCGACGCCCACGACGACCGGCTCGGACATGCCGGTCAGCCCGTCCCGTTCCTCTCCGTGGGCCACAACACGGCACGCACGTCGTGGGGCAACCGCTCAAGCAGATGCATGACCGCCGGTTCGGAGAGCTCACCGCAGAGGAACTCCGTGACCGTGGGAGCGAGCTTCGGGACGTCGTGGAGGGCGATGCGGCCGGAGCGGGCGAAGTATTCGACGAACTCCTCCCGGCCGCGGCGGATCGGCACCCGGTTGGGGTCCCAGCCGTTGTAGTACACCCCGCGCAGCAGATCGGGCAGTTGCGCGGCGAAATGGGCCCCGTTCTGCACCGTCAGACCGTCTCTGACCGCGTGCAACCAGGCCCTCAGCACCCGCTGGGAGAAGTCGCGATCTTCGGTGCCGATCGCCTCGGAGAGGTGGGCCAGCCACCGGTTGGTGGTTTGAACGGTGTGCTCGATGCTCTGTACTCGTGTGTGCGACATTGTCTCCCCCGAGATGTGGTGTCGCTCTCACCGGCTCGATGCGTTGTCATCGGGCGTGTCGTTTCAACCAGTTCATCCCCCTCACCGTCGTTTCCTACCCGGCCGGGAGATGGTCGGTGAACCAGTCGCGCGCCAGACCGGCGACGATCTCCAGCGCTCCCGGCTCCTCGAACAGGTGAGTGGCGTCAGGGACGATCTCCAGGTGGTTCTCGCAACGCAACCGCTGCTGCGCCCTCTGGTTGAGATCGAGCACCAGTTCGTCCCGCCCGCCCACGATCAGCAGCGTCGCCGCGCGCACCTCCGGCAGACGCGGCCCGGCCAGATCCGGCCGCCCGCCACGGGAGACGACGGCGGCCACCGGGTTGCCCGGCTCCGCCGCCGCCCACAACGCGGCCGCGGCGCCGGTGCTGGCCCCGAAGTAGCCGATCGGCAACCCCGCCACCACAGGCTCGTCGGCCAGCCAGGCCGTCACCGGCCCCAGCCGCCCGGCCAGCAACCCGATGTCGAACACCTTGCCGCGGTCATCCTCCTCGTCGGCCGTGAGCAGGTCGAACAGGAAGGTGGCCAACCCCGCCTGATTGAGCACCGAGGCCACGTACCGGTTACGCGGACTGTGCCGGCTGCTGCCGCTCCCGTGCACGAACGCCACCACCCACTCGGCGTTCTCCGGGACGACGAGCTGCCCCGGCAGGCGAACCGGGCCGACGTCCACCAGCACATCCAGTTGATCGGATTTCACCGCGCCGCCGGCCCGCCGCAGCAACTCGGCCACCTCCTCATCGGTGGTCTGCGTGAAATCGGAGTAGCAGACGCCAATGGCCCAGAGCGCGGACGGCGTCTCCACGCAGATCACCTCATCGGCGTCCCGACGCAGCCTCGCCAGCACGTCCGGAGTGCCGACCGGGACCGCCAGGACCACACGCGCGGCGCCGCGCGCCCGAGCCACCTGGCAGGCCGCACGAGCCGTGCCCCCAGTGGCGACCCCGTCGTCCACGATGACGACCGTCCGCCCGGCGAGGTCGAGCGGCGCCCGACCAGGCCGGAAGCGGCGCGCACGATCCCGGACCTCCGCCTGCTCACGCTCCTCGACGGTCGCCATCTCCTCCTGAGTCACGCCCGTCATCCGGACGACCTCCGGATTGACCACCCGCACACCGCCCTCACCGATCGCGCCGAACCCGAGCTCGGACTGGAACGGCACCCCCAGCTTGCGGACCACGATCACATCCAGCGGCGCACCCAGGGCCTGCGCCACCTCGAAGGCCACGGGCACACCACCCCGAGGCAACCCGAGGACGACCGGCCTTTCTCCGGCCAGCCCGATCAGACGTTCCGCCAGCCGAACACCCGCATCATGACGATCAACGAACATCGGCGTACCTGCCTCCCCGACGCTGTGACGAAGGACCCCCTCTCATCACCATCGGGCGTCAGGGAGCACGGTGGACAGGGTCGAAAGGCCCGGTTCGTGAACGGCCGAGTATCGAGACGCTGGTCAACGCGTCAAGCGGACCTGGTCGGTCGGGGTTCTAAGGCACAGGGAGATTGACCTGTCGGCCGTCGAAACAGTAAGTGGAGGCTCGGCGGTGGGCCCGGCCTTCACTGCGCATCGAAATCGAATATGTGACGGTGGGGGTCTGAGTTGCGTCCAGACCGCTGGATTCGGCTCACGACGAGGTGAACTGGGCTGATGCGCCATTCGCAGGACGGCGCACTTGCCAGGCTTATAACGTCCATGTTATGACTTGGGGAGAGGTGGAACTGGAGCCCGAGGTCGACAAGTGGTTCGACTCGCTCAGCCAGGATGATCAGGAGACGGCCGTCTTCTACGTCGACCTCCTGGTACAGCGGGGCGTGCTGCTCGGCGAGCCGTACACCAGGCAGTTGCACGGCAAGCTCCGGGAACTTCGCTTCCATCTCTCTCGCGAGGCAGTGCGGATCACCTACTGGATCGCCTCGGGCAGGAGGATCATCCTGCTCACGGTGTTCAAGAAACAGCGGATGCGCGAGGCCGGTGAGATCGAGCGGGCGATGCGGGCCATGGAGCGGTGCATCGCCGAGGCGCACACTGCAGATGAGGAGTGAGGGCCATGGCGGAGCGCAGGGCGTGGGCTGACAAGCGTGCCGAGATCATGAGCCGTCCGGGTGCCGGTGCCGCTTATGAGGCCGCTCGTCTTCGGTTCGAGTTGGGAGAGGCGGTAAGACAGCGCCGCGAGGAACTGGGGCTCACGCAGGCGGAACTGGCTGAGCGGGCCGGCCTCAAGCAGCCCGCGGTCGCCCGCTTCGAGGCGGGAGGCACGATGCCCACCATCCCCATGCTGGAACGCCTCGCTGAGGCGCTCGAGGTGCGGCTCAACGTCCAATTCCAGCCACTCCGCCAGGCAAGCTGACCCAGCGCAAGGAAGCAGCTCACGCAGAGTGGAGGACTTCTGGTCGGGGCCCGGCTCGCGCGATCACATCACGCAGTTGTGCCCAGCGGCCGGAGGTTTTCGCCACGCGCTGTCGTTCGACCTCGGCTCCCGGCAGACGCTCGCGCACCTGACGCGGGGAATATCACGGGGCACACCACTGCTGCGGCCCTCGTTCTGGCAGCCATAGATCAGGTCCCCACTGTTTGAGCCGGTTGCGTCGAGGCGGCGGGCGACATCACGCCGTACCAAGCGATGCCGGAATTCCAGGGTGCCCTCATCGTCAGGACGTTCCCTCCGCCAACTGTCAACCTGGCGGCAGAGGTTGTCACGTTCCCTCGTACTGAATGCGCCTGCATCGCCTCTCCGTGGCCATTGCCCTAGGCGGGCGCATGCCCATTGACGGCTTTAGCGGCGACGCCGACGAAGTAAGGCAGCCCTGGAACAGCAACTCCGACGGCTGCCCGCGCGCCTCAAGTCCGGTCACTGGACCGCGACGGCCTGGCTGCTGCTCTGAAGGACCCCGGGGGGATGGTGGACGTCCTCGGCCGCGCCGAACTGGCAGACAAGACCAAGATCTACGGCCACCTCGGCCTGACGTTTGACTTACCACTCGGGACAAAACGAAGTCCTGGTCGCCTCTTCGGCTGACCAGGACTCCATGGGGTTACGGTTTGTGTCCGAGGGGGGACTTGAACCCCCATGCCCATCACTGGGCACTAGCACCTCAAGCTAGCGCGTCTGCCTATTCCGCCACCCGGACCGGTGACCCACACACGGAACGTCTTCCCCGCGTCGGCTGTTAAAGGTTAGCACTCCCGGCCGCGTGGTTCATCCCGAGATCCAACCGGCAGGATGGGACGCGCAAGCCGAACCACGCTCTGGAGGAACGCCATGACCGCCGTCACCGGCGAGAACGACGTCGTCACCCTGTGCCAGGAACTCATCCGCATCGACTCCACGAACGCGGGCGACAACCGCGGGCCGGGGGAACGTGAGGCGGCGGAGTACGTAGCGGCAAAGCTGGACGAGGTCGGGATCGAGGCCACGATCCTGGAAAGCGATCACAAGCGGGCGAACGTCATCGCCCGGATCGAGGGCACCAACCCCGACCGTGAAGGTCTGATCCTCCACGGCCACCTCGACGTCGTCCCGTTCCGCGCCGAGGACTGGCGGCATCATCCCCTGTCGGGGGAGATCGCCGACGGGTGCGTCTGGGGGCGGGGGGCGGTGGACATGAAGGACATGGACGCCATGATCCTCGCCACCGTCCGCAAGCGGCTCAGGGAGGGGCGCCGGCCCGAGCGGGACGTCGTCCTCATCTTCACCGCCGACGAGGAGGCCGGCGGGAGCTATGGCGCGCAGTGGCTCGTCGACAACCATCCGCACCTCTTCGAGGGGGCCACCGAGGCCATCGGTGAGGTGGGCGGGTTCAGTGTCACCCTGGCCGAGGACAAGCGGCTCTATCTCATCGAGGCCGCGGAGAAGGGCATCGCCTGGATGAAGCTGACCGCCACGGGGCGGGCCGGGCACGGGTCGATGCTCAACCAGGAGAACGCCATCACCGAGCTCTCGGAGGCGCTCGCGCGGCTGGGGCGTTACGAGTGGCCGATCCGGATCACCCCCACGGTCAGGTCGTTCTTCAAGGAGGCCTTCGACATCGAGATCGAGGCCGAGAGCGCCGAGGCGGCCGTGGCCAAGCTCGGGCCGCTCGCGCGCATGGTCGGCGCGACGCTGCGAAACACGACCAACCCGACGATGCTGGAGTCGGGATACAAGGCCAACGTCATCCCTCAGACCGCGACCGCCCGGGTCGACGGCCGCTTCCTGCCCGGCCAGGAGGAGGAGTTCTTCCAAACCGTGGACGAGCTCCTCGGGCCCAACGTCACGCGCGAGTTCGACTACCACGACATCGCCGTCGAGACCTCGTTCGACGGGCGGCTGGTCAAGGCCATGGCCGACGCGCTCGAACTGGAGGACCCGGGTGCGAAGGCCGTGCCCTACATGCTCTCCGGCGGCACCGACCTCAAGGCGTTCACCCGGCTGGGAATTCGCGGATTCGGGTTCGCTCCGCTGAAGTTGCCCGCTGACCTGGACTTCTCTGGGATGTTCCATGGCGTGGACGAGAGGGTGCCGGTCGATTCGCTCCAGTTTGGGGTGCGGGTGCTTGATCGGTTCCTGGACTTCTCCTGAGTAACGGGTTGCGATCACTTGGTGTGCCTGTAAAGTTACTCCCCGTTGAGGGGTTGATCCGCACTGGGCGGCTCGACGGCACCTGGGAGGTCGCGTGTTCCGCATGCCGAGTGTTCAGCGAGGGGCGTTCGCGCCCGTCGTTGACCGGCATGAGGGCGCGGCCGTCCCGGCCGGGAGCCGGGAAGCTCGGATGGCGCGGTTCGCGGCCGGTTCCCGGCTGAGTCGCCTTTTGGTCGTCGGTGGTCTGATCGCCGTCGGCTGGGTGCTCGGAGTGGTCTTCGGGTTCGCCGGTGAGGCACACGCCTCCACCGGCACCGTCCCCTCACCTGTCGTCGCCGGGTCGGTGCAGGTCGCCGACGGGTTCCCCACGGCGGGCGACGCGCAGGCCATGGCCGGGCGCAACGTCGACGGGCTCACCAGCTCGTCCACGCCGGTCGCGCCTCCACCCGCCTCCGCCGAACACTCTCAGGGCAACGGGCTCGTTCCCCAGAACGGCGGCGGTTCCATCCTTTTCGGGGATGTCGCTCGGTCATTCTCCGGCCCGCGGCCCGCGGCCCTGCCTGTTCCCATGGCGGCCGTGCTTCCCCCGGTCGTCCGCACAGCGGCGGACGACCCATCTTTCTCCCCTGACTGATCCCGCGACCCGGTGGTCGGTCTCGCCTGAGCCCTGGCTCTTCCCCGCCAGGCAGGCATCTCTTTCTCCGCGCGGAAGTCGCGGAATTCGCCAATCCTCGTGACGCTCCATGGCACCGCTGTGCCTTCGGCCTGGAGTTCTTCTGTCACGAGTTGTCAGGTACCCCCAGAACAAATGGAGTTTTCATCATGCGAACGTGGGCGAAGGGCTCTGCCCCCGCGGCTCTCCTCGCGGCCGGCGTCATGGCCCTCGGCACGGGGACCGCTGTCGCCGACACCGACGGCCAGAGCTCGATCGGTGGCGGCAACCAGGTCAACCTGCCGGTGTCCCTCCCGATCGACCTGAGCGGCAACGCCGTCGGGGTCGCGGGCGGCTCGACCGCCACGTCGAAGGGCGGCGCGTCCGTCGACAACAGCGGCACCTCTGGTAAGGGCATCCAGGGCAACACCTCCGGCAAGAGCAGCGTCCTGGGCGGAAACCAGGTGAACGCGCCGGTCAGCGCGCCGATCAACGCCTGCGGCAACGCGATCGCGCTGTTCGGCAACTCCGACGCCGGGTGCAAGGGCGGCTCCGAGGTCAAGACCTCCGGCCACGGCGGCGCCGGCAAGAACACCACCAACGGCGACCACAGCCTGCTGGGCGGCAACCAGGTCACGGCGCCGATCAGCGCCCCCATCAACGCCTGCGGCAACGCGGTGGCCATCTTCGGCGACGCGGTCGCGGGCT
This sequence comes from Herbidospora yilanensis, assembly GCF_001570565.1. Classification (GTDB taxonomy): domain Bacteria; phylum Actinomycetota; class Actinomycetes; order Streptosporangiales; family Streptosporangiaceae; genus Herbidospora; species Herbidospora yilanensis. The sequence goes on from NZ_BBXE01000043.1 coordinate 58,617, forward strand.
GCAAGGGCGGCTCGACCGTCAAGAACACCGGCGCCGGGCCCGGCGGCAACTCCACGTCCGGTCGTTCCGCCGCGCTCGGCGGCAACCAGGTCATCGCGCCGGTCAGCGCGCCGATCAACGTCTGCGGCGTCACCGTCGCGGTCTTCGGTGACGCGTTCTCGGGCTGCAAGGGCGGCTCGACCTCGACCAACGGCGACCCCGGTCCGAAATACCAGCACGGTCCCGGCAAGCCCGGCTCGACCGGCAACGACACCGACGGCCGGTTCGGCGCCGGCAGCGGCAACCAGGTGATCGCCCCGGTCAACCTGCCCGTCAACGTCTGCGGCAACGCCATCGGGGGCGCGCTGGCCGGATGCAAGGGCGGCTCCGAGGCGGTCAACACCACGCCCGGCACCGGCGCCGGCGGCAACACCACCGACGGCCGTTCCGGGGTCGTCTCGGGCAACCAGGTCGTGGCGCCGATCACCGCGCCGATCAACATCTGCGGCAACGCGGTCGCCCTGTTCGGCGAGGCCTTCGCCGGGTGCAAGGGCGGGGCCACCGCCAAGAACGGCGGCAAGGGCGCCGGGGGCAACACCACTTCGGGCCGGTCGGGCGTCGTCGCGGGCAACCAGGTCATCGCGCCGATCACCGCGCCGATCAACGCGTGCGGCAACGCCGTCGCGGCGGCGGGCGGGGCCGAGGCCCACTGCACTGGCGAGGTCTCCGCCGAGGGCGGGCCCGGCGGCGGTGGCAACAGGACCAACGGCAAGTCCGGCGTGCTCGCCGGGAACCAGATCATCGCGCCGATCACGGCGCCGATCAACGCGTGCGGCAACGCGGTCGCCGGGCTGGGCGACGCCGCCGCCGGGTGCCTCGGGGGCAGCCGCGTCGGCCGTTCGGTCAACCACACCACCGGCGACGGTTACGACAACCTGACCCAGAGCTGGGGCAAGGTCGACGCGGCCGAGACCTCCGGCCCGCTGCCCGCCCTGCCGGCGATGAGCTCGGCCCGTCAGCTCACCAAGATGAGCGCCGCCGGTCTGCCGCTGGTCGGCGACCTGCCCGGCATGCTCGGCCTCCCGGCGCTGCCGGGTCTGCCCGGCGCTCCTGCCGTGCCGGCCGCCGCGGGTGGCAAGAAGGCTCCCGCCAAGAACGCGCAGGCCAGCCCGCTGGCCCCGGTCACCGGTGCGGCCCAGGGCCTGCCGGTCGCGGGTTCGCTCGGTTCGGCCGCCTCGGCCCTGCCCGTCGGCGGGCTCGGCCTGATGAGCGCCGCCCAGCCCGACTCGATCACCGGGATGAACTCGGGTTCGCTGGCCGCTCTGCTGCTGGGCGCCATGTTCGCCGCCTCGGCCACCCTGTTCGCCGGCGCCCGCCGCCTGCGCTTCGGCCGCCGCAAGTAAGACGTGCCGTCGCCGTCAGGCGGCGAGTCGATTAGGTGTCTCCCCCGGCCGGGCGGTTCCCGCTGGGGGAGGCGGGAAAGCTTTGCCCGTCTCGGGGGCGCGGCCCGGGGCGGGCAAAGCCATGTTTAAAGGGTGCTGACCGCGCGTATGATCTTCCGTCGCAGCCAGACCCTGCGGCTGCCGTCGGAATAGAGGCGCAGACGGTGGAGTTCCCAATGGCCGTATTCGGCATGTTCCGTCAGGAGTTGACGAGCCGCTTCACGTGAGGTTCCGCGTGGAAGGAAGAGCTCCATGTAGGAGTAGTCGAGCACAGCGATTAGTCTCCCGTTGGGGACGGTGGAGTCCGATGGGCTCTATTCTGCGTCCTCGTGGGATAACGGGTCCAGGTGGTTACAGACCGGGGCCCACCCGGGTAGCCCGAGGGGGAGGGCCGCTCGTGACGGGTTACCGTGAAAGGCCCACACCGACGGGGAAAAGCAGCGAACAGCGAGGTAGGTAGCAGCGTGCCAGCGAACAACGGCAACGCCGGCGGAACCCGCCTGGTGATCGTCGAGTCGCCCGCCAAGGCGAAGACGATCGCCGGGTACCTCGGGCGCGGTTACGTCGTCGAGTCCAGCATCGGCCACATCCGCGATCTTCCGGGGAAGGGCGACACGATCCCCGAGGAGTACGCGAGCCAGGCCTGGGCCAAGCTCGGCGTGAACGTCGAAGAGGACTTCGAGCCGCTCTACATCGTGAACAGCGACAAGAAGTCGCAGGTCTCGAAGCTGAAGCAGCTTCTGAAAGAGGCCGACGAACTCTACCTCGCCACTGACGAAGACCGCGAGGGCGAGGCCATCGCGTGGCACCTGCGCGAGGTGCTGAAGCCGAAGGTGCCCGTCCACCGCATGGTGTTCCACGAGATCACCCCGCAGGCGATCCGCGACGCCGTGGCCAACCCGCGCGACCTCAACCTGCGCCTGGTCGACGCGCAGGAGACCCGGCGCATCCTCGACCGTCTCTACGGTTTCGAGGTCAGCCCGGTCCTGTGGAAGAAGGTCAAGCAGGGGCTCTCCGCGGGCCGCGTGCAGTCGGTCGCGACGCGTCTGGTGGTCGAGCGGGAGCGTGACCGCATCGCGTTCACCAGCGCCGCCTACTGGGACCTTTCCGCCGTTTTCGACACCGGGCTCGGCAGTGACGATCCCAGCCGGTTCGGTGCGACTCTGCTGTCGGTCGCGGGCAAGCGCGTCGCCCAGGGCCGCGACTTCGGCTCCGACGGCCTGCTGACCAGGCAAGACGTGCTCCACCTCGACCAGGCCGCCGCCACCGCGCTGGCCGGTCGGCTGAACGGGGCTTCTTATGCCGTACGTTCGGTCGAGCGCAAGCCGTACACGAGGAAGCCCTACGCGCCGTTCCGGACGACCACCCTCCAGCAGGAGGCGAGCCGGAAGCTGGGGTTCTCGGCCAAGTTCACCATGCAGGTGGCCCAGAAGCTCTACGAGAACGGGTTCATCACCTACATGCGTACCGACAGCATCACGCTGTCGGAGACCGCCGTCGCGGCGGCGCGGGCCCAGGCGATCAAGCTCTACGGGTCGGCCTACGTGCCCGACAAGCCGAGGGTGTACGCCAGCAAGGTCAAGAACGCGCAGGAGGCCCACGAGGCGATCCGCCCGTCGGGCGAGGAGTTCCGCACCCCCGGCGAGACCGGGCTCTCCGGCGACATGTTCCGCCTCTACGAGCTCATCTGGCAGCGCACCGTCGCCTCCCAGATGAAAGACGCCGAGGGCGAGTCGGTGTCGGTCCGTGTCCTGGCCGACCGCGAGCAGGCCGAGTTCAGCGCGACCGGCCGCACCATCACCTTCTACGGCTTCCTGAAGGCCTACGTCGAAGGCGCCGACGACCCGTCGACCGACCGTGACGACTCCGAGAAGCGGCTGCCGAACCTCGCCGAGGGGCAGGCGGTCAACGTCCTGGAGCTCGCCCCGGCCGGCCACGCGACCAAGCCGCCCGCCCGCTACACCGAGGCGTCTCTGGTCAAGGAGCTGGAAGACCGCGAGATCGGACGGCCGTCGACCTACGCGTCGATCATCGGGACGATTTTGGAACGCGGATACGTGTTCAAGAAGGGCACCGCGCTGGTGCCGTCGTTCCTGGCGTTCGCCGTGGTCAACCTGCTGGAGCAACACTTCGGCAACCTGGTCGACTACGACTTCACGGCCGAGATGGAGAAGGTCCTCGACGACATCGCCAACGACCGCGCCGAGCGGGTGCCCGAACTGCGGCGCTTCTACTTCGGCGACGGCGGCGACGGTGACGAGGGCCTGAAAGACCTGGTCAGCGACCTGGGCAACATCGACGCCAAGGAGATCAGCTCGTTCCCGATCAAGGGAACCGACATCGTGATCCGGGTGGGCCGCTACGGCACCTACCTCGACCGCGAGGGTGCCAAGGTCAACGTGCCCAGCGACGTCACGCCCGACGAACTGACCGCCGAGAAGGCCGAGGAGCTGTTCGCCCAGCCGTCCAGCGCCCGCGAGCTGGGCACCGACCCGGTGACCGGGCACGCGATCTGGGTGCGCAACGGGCCCTACGGCCACTACGTGACCGAGGTGCTCCCCGAGGAGGCGCCGGCCGCCGACGCCCCGAAGAAGCGGGTGAAGAAGGCCGACCAGCCGAAGCCGCGCATCAGCTCGCTGTTCAAGTCGATGGACCCCGAGACGATCACCCTCGACGACGCGCTGCGGCTGCTGACGATCCCCCGCGTGATCGGGGAGATCGACGGCGAGGAGGTCGTCGCCCACAACGGCAAGTTCGGTCCCTACATCAAGAAGGGCACCGACTCCCGGTCGCTGACGGCCGAGGAGGAGCTGCTCACGATGACGATCGAGCAGGCCAAGGAGGTGTTCGCGCAGCCGAAGCAGCGGGGCCGCAGGGCCGCCGCCGCGCCGCTGCGCGAGCTGGGCGAAGACCCGGTGTCGAAGAAGCCGGTCGTGGTGAAGGAAGGCCGGTTCGGGCCCTATGTGACCGACGGCGAGACGAACGCCTCGCTGCGCAAGGGCGACACGGTCGAAGACATCACCATCGAGCGGGCGGCCGAGCTGCTCGCCGACCGGCGTGAGAAGGCCCCGGTGAAGAAGGCGCCCGCCAAGAAGGCTCCGGCGAAGAAGACCACCACGGCCAAGACCACCACGGCCAAGACCACCGCCACGAAGACCAAGACGGCGGCGGCGAAGTCGACGACCTCGAAGCCGACGGCTCGGGCGAACACCAAGGCGAAGTAGCCGTTTCACAACTTGCCGGCCTGCGCGGTCCCCCGCGCAGGCGGCGGTTGTCCACAGGCGGCAGGTTGTCCACAGGCGGCTCTCCCGGCTGCGCCGCACGGGTTCTTTGCTCGTAGCATGAGCGCGGTCCGATAGGGGGTACCCGTGGGTTTTCTCGTCGTCGTGTTCGGCGTGGTCTTCGCCGTCCACTACTACCTCTACCGGCGGCTGATCCGGTCGACGACGTTGCCGGGGCGGGCCAGGAGGGCCCTGACCGGCGGGTTGGTCGTGCTGCTCGGGCTGCTGCTGGTGGCGCTGGTGGGCAGTCGCGTGTCGTCGTCGTGGATCGTCCACGTGCTGGCCTGGCCCGGGTTCATCTGGGTCGCGATCATGTTCTACCTGACGCTGATCTGCCTCGTGCTGGAGATCCCCCGGCTGATCCTGAACCGCCGCTTCAAGGGCGACCCGGTCAAGGAGGCGCCGCCGGCCAAGGTCATCCCGGCCACGGTGGGGTCGGCGTCCGGGCTGAAGAAGATCGAGATCCAGGTCGAAGACGTCGTCGAGCCGCCCGAACGGCCCGACCGGCGGTTGTTCATCAACCGTGCGACCGCCGTCGCGGCAGGGGTCGGCGCGGGCACGATCGTCGGGTTCGGCCTGAAGACGGGGCTGGGCGCACCGGTCATCGAGAAGGTGCGGATCTCGCTGCCCGACTTCGCCGGCGGCATGCGGGTCGCCCTGGTCAGCGACATCCACCTCGGGCCGCTGACGGGCATCGGTCACACCGAGCGCATCGTCGAGCTGATCAACACGCTGAAGGCCGACTTCGTGGCCATCGTCGGCGACCTGGTCGACGGGCCGGTCGGCGAGCTCGGCCCGCTGGCCGCCCCGCTCCAGCACATCGCGCCGCCGGCCTACTTCGTGACCGGCAACCACGAGTACTACCTGGCCGACGGGCCCGAGCCGTGGATCGACCTCCTCGGCGAACACGGCATCAAGACCCTCGCCAACGAGCGGGTGACGATCTACGGCCGGCACGGCAACCTCACGCTGGCCGGGGTCAACGACGTCACGGGCGACACCGTGCGCGACGGTCCCGACGTGGAGCTCGCGCTCCACGGGCGGCCCGAGGGGCTGCCGACGATCCTGCTGGCCCACCAGCCCGTCGTCGGCCTGGAGGCGGCGAAGGCCGGGGTCGACCTCCAGCTCTCCGGCCACACCCACGGCGGGCAGATGGTGCCGTTCGACCGCATCGTGCCGCTCCAGCAGCCGGTGGTCCGGGGGCTCGGCAGGATCGGCGACATGCCGATCTACGTCACCCGGGGAGCCGGTTTCTGGGGGCCGCCGGTCCGTGTGGGGGCGCCGCCGGAGATCACTCTGATCGAGCTGACGTGAAGCTCGGGCGCTTGGTTGGCGCTCCCGCCCAAGTCGGGGGGAACACGCATGAATACTGCGGCGATACCCGGTTCGTAATACCCTCAGGCGATGAGCAGCCGGGGCAAACCGGCCCGCTCCAGCCCCCCACCCGCAGCGAGCACCTGGATACGCTGACACCATGAGCACCCCTGGCCGGGCCCGCAAGCCGTCCCACGTGCTGGCCATCGCTCCGTTCCGCCGTCTGTGGACCGCGATGTCCGTCGGCGGGCTGGGCGACTGGCTCGCCCTGATCACCCTGACCGCCCTGGCCGGGACGCTCACGCAAGGAGACGGCTACCCGACGCAGAGCCTGGTGATCGGCGGGGTCTTCCTCGCCAAGCTGCTCCCGGCCGTCCTGCTGGGGCCGCTGGCCGGGCTGCTGGTCTCCAAGGTCGACTGGCGGCTCGCCATGGCCGCGGCCGACGCGGTGCGGTTCGTGGTGGTCCTGCTGGCGTTGATCATCGGCGGCCACCAGTGGCTCATCCTGGCGATGTTCCTGATCGAATGCGCGTCCCTGGTGTGGGGCGCGGGCCGCGACGCCGCCGTCTCCGGGCTGGTGCCCGCCGACCGGCGGGCCGACGCCGAGCGGGTGGGCCTGCTCGCCTGGTACGCCATGGCGCCCCTCGCCGCCTTCCTGTTCGCCCTGGTGGCGGGCCTGGTCAACGTGATCACGGCGATCGTCCCCGGCTTCGGGCTGGGGGCCGGGAAGATCATGATCGTGGTGGCCGGGATCTGCTACCTCGCCACCGCCGCGCTGGTGTTCACCCTCGATCTGCGCAACGCGGGCGGGGCCCCCAAGCCGTCGGTGCTGACCCAGCTCGCCGACGGATGGCGGCTCGCGACGGCGAACCGGGCCGTCAAACGGCTCTACGTCGGCATGATCGGCGTGTTCGCCGCGGTCTCCGTCGTGGTGGCCGTCGGGCGGGCCTACGTCGGGGTGCTCGGCGGCGGCGACGCCGGATACGCCACGGTCTTCTGCGCCGTGTTCGTGGGTGCGGCCGTGGGCTCGTTCTTCGGGCTGCGGTGGCTGAAGGAGCTGTCGCGCCGGCGGTTCTTCGGGCTCTCGATCATCATGGCCGGGCTGACGGTCGCCGCCATCGGGCTGATCCACAATTTGGTGCTCGTGGCGGTGCTGACCTTCGTCTCCGGGGTGTTCGCCGGCATCGCCTGGATCATCGGCTTCACCACGATCGAGGCCGAGTCCGAGGGACGGCGGCCGGTCGACTTCCTCCACGCCGCCGCCCGGGTCGTGTTCCTCGGCGTGGTCGCCGTGGCGGCGCTCGTGGGCGGCTTCTTCGGCGAACACGAACTGGCCGTCAACGGGCTGGCCTACACGTTCGACGGGGCCAACCTGGTGCTGCTCGTCGGGGCCGTGGCGGCCGTGGTGATCGGCGTCCTGTCGCTGCGGCGGCTCGACGACCGGCCGGAGGTGCCGCTGCGGGTCGACCTGCTGGCCGCGCTGCGCGGCGAGCGGTTGGCGCCCGAGCCCCCGGAAGAGGCGCCGGGCATGTTCATCGCCTTCGAGGGCGGTGAGGGGTCGGGCAAGACCACCCAGTCGCGGCTGCTCGCGATCTGGCTGCGCGACCAGGGCTTCGACGTCGTCCAGACGCGGGAGCCGGGGTCGACCAAGGTCGGCATGCGGCTGCGGGCCATCCTGCTCGACTCCACCCACCAGGGCCTGTCGGCCCACGCCGAGACCCTTCTGTACGCCGCCGACCGGGCCGAACACGTCGAGAAGGTCATCAGGCCGGCACTGGAGCGCGGGTCGATGGTGGTCTGCGACCGCTACGTCGACTCGTCGCTGGCCTACCAGGGGGCCGGGCGCGTCCTGGGGGCCGACGAGGTCGCCCAGGTCAACCAGTGGGCCACCGGCGGGCTGGTGCCCCATCTGACCGTGCTGGTCGACGTGCCGCCGTCGGTGGGGCTGCGGCGGCACGCCCACCCCGCCGACCGGATCGAGTCGGAGCCGCTCGACTTCCACGAGCGGGTCCGCTCGGAGTTCCGCGCCCTGGCCGCCCGCGACCCCGAGCGCTACTTCGTCGTCGACGGCACGCTCAGCCAGCCCGAGGTGTCGCGGTTGATCCAGGATCGGGTCCGTGAGGTGCTGCCCGACCCGGTGCCCCGGGAGACTGAGGCCAGCACCGGAACGATGCCCGCGATCAGGGACTAGCCTTTCCGGGTGGACGTGTTCGATGACCTCGTCGGCCAGGAACAGGCCGCGACGGTCCTGCGCCGGGCCGCCGCCGCTGCCGCCGAGGTGCTCGCCGGGGGCCGCGGCGCGGGCATGACCCACGCGTGGCTCTTCACCGGGCCACCCGGTTCCGGGCGCTTCGACGCCGCCAAGGCCTTCGCCGCCGCCCTGCTCTGCCCCGACCGGGGGTGCGGCTACTGCGACGCGTGCCACCAGGTGATGATCGGCTCCCATCCCGACCTGGAGTCGGTCCGGCCCCAGGGGCTCTCATACGGCGTCAAGCAGACCCGCGAGCTCATCCTCCGGGCCGCCGGGCGGTCGACGATGGGCCGCTGGCGGGTGGTGCTGTTCGACGACGCCGACCGGGCGACCGAGCAGGCGGCCAACGCCCTCCTGAAGGCCATCGAGGAGCCCCCGCCCCGCACGGTCTGGCTGCTCTGCGCGCCGGCCCCCGACGACATGATCATCACCATCCGGTCGCGCTGCCGCGTGGTGACCCTGGTGACGCCGTCGAGCCAGGCGGTGGCCCATGCCCTCGTGACCAGAGACAACGTGCCCCCCGGAGTGGCCGAGTCGGTGGCGCGGGCGGCCCAGGGCGACCTGGCCCGGGCCAGGCGGCTGGCGCTCGACGAGTCGGCCAGGGGGCGGCGCGAGGCCGTACTGTCGATCCCCAAGAGCCTGACCAACCTCGGTGAGTGCATCGCCGCGGCCGAGAAACTCGTGAAGACCGCCGACGAGGACGCCGCGGCGGCCACCGTCGAGCTCAACGAGACCGAGATCGCCGAACTGCGGGCCATCTACGGCGAGGGATCGACGGGGAAGGGCCTGAACAAGGGCCTGGTCAGGGGTGGCGCGGGCGCGCTGAAGGAACTGGAGACGGCGCAGAAGTCCCGGGCGACCCGGATCAAGCGCGAGTCGCTCGACACGGCGCTGCTCGACCTGATGGCCTTTTACCGCGACGTGCTGGCGGTGCAGTTCGGGGCGCCGGTCGAGCTGGCCAACGGCGATCGGCGGGCCGAACTGGAGGCCGTGGCGCGCGCGTCCCGGCCCGAGGAGACGCTGAAGCGCACCCAGGCGATCATGCGCTGCCGCGAACGGCTGGCGGCCAACGTCAACCCGCAGATCGCGGTCGAGGCGCTCACCCTGGCTCTGTGGAAACCGGTCGGCTGAGACGAGCAACCTCGGGGGGCTCCGCACGTCTCTGAAGCATGCAGGCCGAAACGGTGGACATCGCACTCTCCTCCGGTGACCGGGATGAGGCGATCAGCCGCCTCTACGAGGAGCACGCGCTCGGGCTGACCAGGCTGGCCCTGATCATGGTCGGCGATCGGGAGAGCGCCGAGGACGCCGTACAGGACGCGTTTCTGGGGCTGCACCGTCGGTGGCGGCTGCTCCGCGACCCGGCCGCCGCCGTGCCCTACCTGCGGAGTTCGGTGCTGAACAACGCGCGCAGCGTGCTGCGGCGAAGACGGTTGCCGTCGTGGTTCGCGGGGGCCTACGACCCACCCGTCTGGTCGGCCGAGTCGGCGGCCTTACTCGGGGCCGAACGCCGGGAGGTCCTGGAGGCCCTGCATCGGCTGCCGCAACGACAACGGGAGGCGCTGCTGCTGCGGTACTACGCCGAACTGTCGGAGGAGGAGACCGCCCAGGCGATGGGGGTCAGCAGGGGGACCGTCAAGTCCACGACCTCCCGGGCGCTCGACGCGCTGGGTCGCATTCTTGGAGAGAACGCATGAACGACGTCATTTTCCGCCTGAAGGACGCGACGACCGCCGTCGGCGACACGATCTCCGAAGCGCCTCCGCTACGTCTGGAAGAGGCCAGGAAGGGCTTCCTGGTGCCCCTGGCGGCGGCGCTGGCGGTGGGGCTGGCGATCGTGGGCAGCGTGGTCATGACGCGGGGCGGGCTGAACCAGACGGTGGCGAGCACGGCGGCCCCCCGGTTCATCGTGGAGGCCAGGGAGCAGTCGGAGCTGATCGTCCGGGGAGCGGCCGACGGAGCCGAGCTCGACCGGGTCGAGGCGACGACGGGATGGCTCTACCAGCGTGTCCAGGCCGCCCTGGACAACCGGACCTTCTACGCCCTGATGAACGGGCCGGGCTTCTGCTCCAGCAGGATCGTGCGATTCACCGTGGACGACGCCGGGCGGGCCGGGACGCCCGCCGAGGTGCCGGTCCGGCCAGGGGCGCAGACTCGGATCAGCTCCTTCACGGTGAGCGGGGACGGGACGAAGGTGGTCTTCGGGACGGTCCCCTGCGCGCCGGACGCCGACGGCCGCGGCCACCTCGTGGTCGCCGACGCGCGGTCGGGGGAGGGCCGGCGAGTCGAGGTCAGGGCGGGATCCGGGTTCGCGTCGATCTCCGCGAGCGACGACGGGTCCAAGATCGCGTACACGACCATGTCCGCGGGCCCGACGGTGGTCGTCTCGGAACCAGCGGTGGTCGTGGCCTCACCACCGGTCTCACAACCGGCCGAGCTCTCGGCCGCGCCTCCGGGAGCGCCGACACCGAGTTCGAGTGTCGCGCCGAGGGCCGTCGGGTCCGCGCCTCCGGGCGTGCCTACACCGAGTTCGAGTGTCGCGCCGAGGGCCATCGTGTCCGTGCCTCCGGGGGTGCCGACGGCGTTCATCTCCGTGTCACCGGCCGATGTGGTCGCGCCTTCCGGTGGGGCGCGGGAGAATGCGGTGATCGTCCCGATGCCCACGCCCTCGACGGGGCCGTCCGGCGACGTGGTGGTCGTCGTCCCGTCTGCCGAGCCTTCGCCGAGTGGCGAGATCGTCGTCTATACCGCGCCCACGGCCGTGCCGCCCACCCTGGGCACCCTGGAAGGGGTCAGTTCGTGCCGCTTCTTCGCCGTTCGGGGGAACGGCCAGGTTCCGGCCGATCGACTGCGCGTGATCGACTGCGCCGACTCGCCGGAGGTCTACGTCCTCGACGCCGATCAGCCCGCTACCCCGCCGCGCCGCGTGCTGTTGTCAGGGGAGCTCGACGGGGCGAAGGTGCAGTTCTACGGCGTGCGGATGTCTCCCGACGGCACCCGGCTGATCGCCGGAGTGAGCACCGGGATGGCCCGGCTGGACGACCCCCAGGCCGCCGTCATGGCGTTCGACCCGGCCGGCGGGGAACCGGCCGAGGTGCTCTACCGGGGCCGTTCCTGGTTGCGGGTGCTCGACCTGGCCGGGGGGACTCGCGTTCTCGTTCAGAGCGAACATGAGATCGGCGAGGTCTCCGAGGGGACGTACCGGAAGGTGATGGACATTCCCGGCCGTGTCATGGACGGAGTGGTTGCCTGGTAAAGAGGGCGCGTAGGGTGGCGTGAGGCGCAACCACACGAGGAGGCCGGGCTCCCTTGGGCATGATGATGGCCGTGAGCTTCACCCGATACGGGCGGTTGTACTACCTCGATCCGGGTGGCCACTCTCCGAAGGTGGGCGATCGTGTCCTCGTGCCGACCGACGCCGGTTTCGAGGTCGCCGAGACGATCTGGGCTCCCCAGTGGGTCTCCGAAGACGTCGACGGCCTGCCCGTCTGCGGCGGCATCGCCGGTGAGGAACACCTGACCCGCGACGAGACCAACAAGCGCCGCCGCGCCGAGGCCCGGAGCGTGTCCAAGCGCCTGATCAAGCGTCACGACCTGCCGATGAAGGTGGTCGGCGTCGACTACCTCGACGCCGACAACGTCTACACGGTCTACTTCTCGGCCCCCCACCGGGTCGACTTCCGCGCGCTGGTCCGCGACCTCGCCCGCAACCTGCGGGCCCGTGTCGAGCTCCGCCAGATCGGCCCCCGCGACGAGGCCCGGCTGCAGGGCGGGATCGGCCCGTGCGGGCGCGATCTGTGCTGCGCCACGTTCCTGAAAGACTTCGAACCCGTCTCCGTACGCATGGCGAAAGACCAGGACCTCCCGGTCAACCCGCTGCGGATCGCGGGGGCGTGCGGCCGCCTGATGTGCTGCCTGAAGTTCGAGCACCCGCTCTACCAGGAGTTCCGCGCCGGAGCGCCCAGGGTCGGCCTGACCGTCGACACCCCCGAGGGCGCCGGGGTCGTCGTCGGCCACAACGTGCCGTCCGACTCGGTGATCGTGCGGCTCAACGACGGCGGCCGGCGGTGCGCGTGCTCCAAGGCGAGTGTGTGCGGGCCGCGGAAGGCGTACGAAGAAACCTACGAATCGTCGTGAGGCGGCTGCTGCTGGCGTTGGCGCTGCTGGCGACCGCGTGTTCGGCGCCGGAGGCGTCGCAGCCGCTCCGCGACCAGGCGTTGTCGTGGACGCCCTGCCATGAGGGCCTGGAGTGCGCGACTCTGGCCGTACCGCTCGATTATGACCGTCCCGACGGCGAGAAGATCGAGATCGCCGTCGCGAAGCTGCCCGCCACCGGCGACCCCATCGGTTCGCTGCTGATCAACCCGGGCGGCCCGGGAGGGTCGGGCATCGATTACGTACGCGACTCGCCGGTCTCCCAGAAGCTCCGCCAGCGGTTCGACCTGGTCGGCTTCGACCCCCGGGGCGTGGGCGAGTCCACACCCCTGCGGTGCCTGTCGGAGGCCGACGTGGAGTCCTACCTGTCGCTCGACATGACCCCCGACACACCCGAGGAGGAGGCGGCCATGGTGGCCGGGGCGAAGAAGTTCGCCGCCGGATGCCAGAAGAACGCCGGCCCACTCCTGGCCCACGTGGGAACGGCCGACGCGGCCCGCGACATGGACAGCCTGCGCGAGGCTCTGGGCGACGAGAAGCTGACCTACCTCGGGAAGTCCTACGGGACCTACCTCGGCGCGGTCTACGCGCAACTGTTCCCCGACCGGGTGCGCGCGCTGGTCCTCGACGGGGCGGTCGACCCCCGGATCTCGGCGCTCGAACTGAACGAGGTGCAGGCCAAGGGGTTCGAGGTGGCGATGCGGGCCTTTGTGGAAGACTGCTTCACCGTCGACGACTGCCCGTTCTCGTCCCGAACGGTCGACGGAGCGCTCGACGAGATCTCCCGGCTGCTCCAGCGGGCCGACCTGTTGCCGCTGCGGAACCAGAGCGACTCCCGCGTGATCAACGACACGTGGGCCGCCTTCGGCGTGATCACCCCGCTCTACGACCGCGGATCGTGGGAGGTGCTGCGGGGGGCGCTCCGCGAGGCCTTCGCCGGGGACGGCACCCAACTGCTGCGCATGGCCGACGTGCTGCTGGGGCGGCGGATCGACGGGTCGTGGACGAACCAGACGGAGGCCAACAAGGCGGTCAACTGCGTTGATCACGCCTATCCGGGTGAGGTGGCCGACTACGAGTCGGCTGCTCGGGACGCGGCGGAGGTGGCGCCACGGTTCGGGAAGTTCGTGATGTGGGACAGTCTGGCCTGCGCCTACTGGCCTGCCCGTGCTGACGAGGCCGATCTGAAGATCAACGGGGCCGGGGCGGCGCCGATCCTGGTCGTGGGGACCACGCGGGATCCGGCTACACCCTATGAATGGGCCGAGGCGTTGGCCTCCGAGCTGGAGTCGGGGGTCTTGTTGTCATTTGACGGGGATGGGCACACGGCTTATCAGACGGGGTCGTCGTGCGTGGACGGGGCTGTGGACGGGTACCTGGTGGATCTTGTGGTGCCCAAGGAGGGCACTCGGTGTTGATCGTGGGCGCGGAGTGGGGGGCGGAGGCTGTACAGTAGGACTGCTGATTGCCAGCATGCCGCCTTAGCTCAGTCGGCCAGAGCGACGCACTCGTAATGCGTAGGTCTGGGGTTCGATTCCCCAAGGCGGCTCCGTTGTGACCAGGGCGTTCTTCCTCGCGAAGGACGCCCTTCGTCGTGTCCGGTTGCAGTTGCCGGAAGCCGAAAGACTGCGCCGTCTCCAAGCCGCTGTGATCTGGTCAGCGCCTGTGATCCTTTCGAAGGACGATCACTTCACGCCTCTAACAAAGGGAGATGCGCTTTTCGATGGCGTCTGCGGCCCCTCCGGAGGAGTGAGGTCAATGCCCGTTCCCCCGTTCCTCGACAGAAAGGAACGGTATGACCCGTCTTCGACGGTCTATCACCGCTCTCGACAGCCGGCCGACACCAGTTCGAGCGGCTCCGGCGCCGAAATTCGTGCCGCTCGGATGGCGGCCGGAGCCGCCTCCCGAGCTGCCGCACAGATGCGTGTTTCGCGCGCCTTCAGCCATCGCGCGGTCCTGGTCACTGCTTGGCGAAGGCCTCACCCAGGGACTTCGTGCGGGTGGTGAGGGTCTCGCGCAGGGAGGCGAGTTCCTTCTGAGCCTCGGTCGCGTCGGCGCCCTCGTTGGCCTGGTACGACGCGACCGCCCGGTCGAGGAGGGTGGCCGCCTTTCCGCTGGAGAGGAGGTCCTGGTAGAGCTTCTGGTACTGCTCCTCGTAGATCTTCTTGAACGCGGGCGTTTTGAGGAAGCGGTCCTTCAGCGTGTGTCCCATGCGCATTCCGCCACCGCCTGGCCGCCGCCGGGCCTGATCCGCAGGGGCTCCTTGCCCGTCGGGCTGCCCCGCCTGGTCGGGTGCTTGGTTTTGCCCACCAGATGGGACGGCCCGGCCTGCGGCCGCATCCTGTTCACCGGTCTGGTCCGCGGTTCGCTGGTTGCCTTGGCGCATGCGGCCGAAGCCGCCCATGCTCATCGCATCGTTGGGGCCGGCGGTCGCGTCGCCGCTGAAGGCGAGGTTCAGGTCCCAGGTGATGACCTTGAACTTCTTCGTCGTCAGGTCGTACCACAAGTAGTAGTTGCGGCCTGGGCCGGACATGTCGTCGAAGTTCAGGAGCATGTTCTGCAGGGCCAGGTAGCGGGCGAAGGACTCCACGTCGAGCTTCGCGGCCAGGCCTTCGGCGAACTCCTCGTCGGAGGATTGCTCGACCCATCTGACCAGGTCGATCACGGGCTGGAGGTCCTGCTCGCCCTTGGCGTTGATCTGCTTGAAGTCTGCGGTGTACGAGGTCTGGTCCTCACCTTTGTAGGTGAAACTCGACGTCGCCAGCGACTTGTAGAGCACGCCGTCGCCCAGTTCCTCCGCGTAGCCCTCATCGAGGTACTCGACCAGCAATCGAGGGCCCGAGGAGCGGCCGTTCACGGAGAAGGCGCTGTAGGCGTAGCCCTGTGACGGTTCACCCGACGCGTCGACCATCGAGATCGCCAGCGACTCCTTGAGCAGGGTCGACGAACCCATCGAGGTCGGGCGTACGGCGATCTGGCTGTGGCCCTGGTAGCGGCGGCCCTCGACGAACTCGTCGAAGCTGATCAGCCAGGGCAGGTTCTCCGGCTCCTCCGCCTTGAGGGACATCCCACCCGTTCCAGCGAACCCGCCACCCGGCACCTCGCCACCGGCCGGCCGCTCGAAGCCCTCGGGCGGCTGGAATCCACCTTCCGGACCCCGGCCGCCTTGGCGGCCCTCGCCGTTCCAGGTCAGGCTGCCCAGGGTCGAGTTGCCCTTCAGACGCACGCCCACGCTGGGGATCGTCGTCCCGTCGATGACCAGGTCGGCTTCGACGTAGTTCTTCTCGCCGCTCTTGAAGTACTCGGTCAGCATGTCTTCGTAGGCCGCGTCGGTGAAGGTCAGTTTCACCTCGTGGGGCTTCGAGGGGTCGAAGAGCTCCGCCGAACCCTTCAGGTCGGTGATCACGGTCGCCCCGGAGGCGGAGGCGGTGCTGGTCACGTACGGGCGGATGGTTCCCGTTCCGAAGACCCCGGCGCACACCGCCAGGAAGACCCCCGAGGCGGCGACCGGTTTCCAGTTCATCCGCAGGGAGACGGGGATGCGGTGTTTGAGGGCCATCAGAGGTCGGTCTGGTCGTAGCCGGTCAGGACGGTGACCGACTGGCCGTGGTTGCGGTCGCGCAGGGCGCTGATCAGGTCGGCGGGTTCGTGGCCCTTCTTGATCTTCACGGTGTACATCAGCTCCATGAGCGCACCGGCGCGGATCGACTCCATGCTGACCAGCTCGAACTCGTCGGTGTGCTGGATCAGGATGTCCTGGATGGC
This sequence comes from Herbidospora yilanensis, assembly GCF_001570565.1. Taxonomy (GTDB): domain Bacteria; phylum Actinomycetota; class Actinomycetes; order Streptosporangiales; family Streptosporangiaceae; genus Herbidospora; species Herbidospora yilanensis. Next base: position 74,804 of record NZ_BBXE01000043.1, read on the forward strand.
GTGCGTGTAGTCCTCGTCGGAGGGCACCTGCACCTTCACGACCTGGCGCTGCGTGTTGAGCGCGAACCAGTCGAACCGGTTCATGATCACGACGATCAGGCAGATCGCCACGGCCGCGACGATGGCCAGCACGTAGAAGCGGGTGCCGACCGCCATGCCGACGGCCATCACGAGGAAGATGAACCCGACGTCGCGCGTCTCCTTGATGGCATTGCGGAACCGCACCACCGACAGGGCTCCGACCAGGGCGAACGCGCGGGCGATGTTCGACCCGACGACCAGCATGATCAGCGAGATGAGCATGCCGAGGATGACGAGCGTCTGCACGTACGACTGGCTGTACGACACGTTGCGGTGCGTCGCCCGGTAGACCCAGCCGATCATCGCGCTCAGCACGAACGACAGGGCCATCGCGACGGCGATGTCGGTCACGCTGAACGTGCCGGACAGGTCCTGGAAAGTGAAGTCCATAGGGGATCAGACCTTCAGGTAGGCCGGACGGTGCGCGTCGGCGTGGTGGTCGTCGGAGATGTGGAAGATCGAGCGCGGCACCAGCCCGTAGGCCTCCACGCTCTGGCAGTACTTGGAGACCCGGACTACCTGGAGGTTCTGCGCGGCGGCCAGGTCGGTGAACCAGTAGGGCACCCGCTCGTTGGCCTTGACCTCGACGATCGCTTTGCGGGGCGGCACGATCAGCCGGTTCTCCGCCTTGGCGGCGAGGTCGAAGTCGCGGTCGCGACCCCGGATGCGGCGGTCGAAGGTGACGCGCAGGCCCAGGTCGGCGTCGCGGCCCACGTAGGCGTGGCGGGTGTAGCCGGTCATCGCGGTGGCGCCCAGGTCGAGGCGGGACACCAGGTCGAGGACTTCCTCGACGAAAGGCTGCGAGTCGCTCTCGACCATCTGCCGCCGGTCGCACAGGGCGAGCGCTTCCGCGTAGGGGAGCCGGACCCGACGCTTCTGGGTGACCTTGTTCACCCGCTGTTTGATCTCGACGTACACGGGGGTCTCCGCGGTGGCCGCGAAACGGTCGCCGTAGTGGCGGATGCGCAGCTTGCGGCGGAACTTCAAGCCCTCGATCTTCTCCCAGTAGAAGCGGAGCCGCCGGGTGTCGTAGTAGGTGCTCCAAATGCTGTAGCCCTCGTCAGGGCAGTGCCGGTCGCGGTCGAGGCGCCGTTCCATCTCTTCGCGTAGCCGGTCGACCTGGTCGACGTCGATCAGGTACTTGATCTCGTAGCGGTTGAAGGCGTGCAGCCTGCTCGGCGCGCGCAATCGGTCACCGTGCATGTTCCTCCATTCGGGTCAGCGCATATACGACCTGACGAACCTTGGAACAATGTGTGAACCTAGACCGAACCGGAGATGAACGGCAGCGTCACCCGGAACGTGGCGCCCTCGCCCGCGACGCTCTCCACCTCGATCCGGCCGTGGTGCGCCTCGACCAGCGCCGCCGCGATCGCCAAGCCCAGACCAGTCCCGCCGTGAGCCCGTGACCTGGACGGATCGGCCCGGTAGAAGCGGTCGAAGACATGCGGCAGATGCTCGGCATCGATGCCGGGGCCCTGATCTCGTACCGAGACCAGAGCGGTCTTCTCATCATGGCGCGCGACGGTGACGAAGACGCGGTCGCCGGTGTGGGTGACCGCGTTCCCGACCAGGTTCGCGATCACCTGGTGGAGCCGGTGTTCGTCCCCGTGTACGCAGACGGGATCACCCGGCAGCTCCAAGGTGATCGGCCGCCCGGGTTCCCGGGCACGGGCGGCGTGCACGACGTCGCCGGCCAGCACCCGCAGGTCGACCGTGCTGAGGTCGAGCATCGGCTCGCGGTCGAGCCGGGCCAGCAGCAGCATGTCCTCCACCAGCACGCCCATGCGCCTGGCCTCGTTCTCAATCCGGCCCAGTAGCCGCACGGCCACCGGATCCCGGGTCTGCCGCCCGTGTTCGTAGAGTTCGGCGAAGCCGCGGATCGAGGTCAGCGGGGTGCGCAGCTCGTGGGAGGCGTCCGCGACGAAGTGACGCAGCCGCTGCTCCGACTGCTCGCGGGCCTTCAGCGCGGAGGCCAGGCGTTCCAGCATCGTGTTGAGGGCGGTACCGAGTCTGCCGGGTTCGGTGCGCGGGTCGGCATCGGCCACCCGGCGGTCGAGGTCTCCCGCCGTGATGGCCTCGGCGGTGGTCTCCATCCTGGTCAGGGGACGCAGCCCCAGTCGTACCAGAACCCAGGCGAGCGCTCCGAGAAGGACCAGCACGACCACACCGGCGACGATCTCGATGATCAGCAATTCCCGCACGGTCGCCTGGTTCGACTCCAGCGACATCGCCACGGCGACCCGCCGCCCATCGGGCGACTGCTCGACGATCACCCGCCAGTCGCCCACAGTGAACGGTCGGCGGGTCGCCCCGGTGACGAGGTCGGCGGTCAGTGTCGGCCCGTCGTCAGAGGTGGCGGGCAGCTGCCGTTCGAGCTGCCCGGAGGGGGTATAGAAGGTGACCCGGAACTGGCTCGGCAGCTCCAGGCTCCCGCGCGGTGGCGGTAGCTGGACGTCCGAGGGCGGTGGGCGGCGGGCGACGCTCAGGGCGAAGTCGCTCAGCTGGCTGTCGGAGCGCGCCAGCAGCGACCGCTCCAGCACCAGCACTCCCGACACCGCGAACACCGCCAGCCCGATGGCCGAAAGGGTGAGCAATGCGGCCAGCAGCCGCAGCCGGAGCGGCCACGGGCGGGTCATGGTGCGCTCGACAGCCGATAGCCGACACCCCGAAGGGTGTGGATCAGCGGCGGCCCGCCCGTGTCGATCTTCCTGCGCAGATAGCTGATGTACGACTCCACGATCCGGCTGTCGGTGTCGAACCCGTGGTCCCAGACGCGTTCGAGGATCTGCGCCTTGCTGACCACCCGCCCGGCATTGATCATCAGATAGCGGAGCAGGGCGAACTCCGTCGGCGACAAGTGGATCGGACGACCCGACCGGCGTACCGCATAAGCCTCCTCGTCGAGTTCGAGGTCGGCGTAGCGAATGACGCCGTCGAACTCCGGCGGCCGCATGCGCCGCAGGATCGCCCGGAGTCGCAGCACCACTTCTTCGAGACTGAAGGGCTTGGTGACATAGTCGTCGCCGCCCGCCGTGAGGCCTCTGATGCGGTCGTCGACCTCGTCCTTCGCGGTCAGGAACAGCACCGGCGGGCCGTCGTCGCCCAGCCGCCGCGCCACAGTGAAGCCGTCGATGTCCGGGAGCATGACGTCGAGGATCACGATGTCGGGCCGGTCGGCCGCTACCTCCTGGAGAGCGGCCCGACCGCAGGAGACGGCCCGGACGCCGAACCCGTTGAGTTCCAGTGCCTCGGCGAGCAGGTCACGGATGCTCGGCTCGTCGTCGACCACCAGCACTTGGGCGTCCATAGTCGATTTCTACGCGGTCGGTCTGAAGAAAGGCTAAGAGCCAGGTCGGCGGCGACTGAGCGATTGACTACTCTTAGAAACCATTCGAGCACTTTGGCGCCACCGACCTCATGCCGCACGGCCGGACGTACACGGTCACCGAGAAGTTCAACCATCAAGGTGTGCCCAAGCACAGCTACGGGAGAGCCGATCTCTGCCGGCGCTTGGGATAGATGATCCGGTCGAGGCGTACCGCCGCGTAGCCCAGCACCGATACCGCTGCCACGATCATCAGGTCACCGGCGGCCAGTGGCCGGGTTCCCAGGAGGTCGCGCAGGGGCGGCAGGTACAGTCCGGCCAGTTGGAGGGCGAGTGCGCCCGCGACGGCGATCGGCAGCAGCGGGTTGGCGCGGGTGCCGGGCCGGGCGCGTGAGCCGAGGGCGACGCCGAGCTGGGTGGCGCCCAGGGCGAAGAAGGCCATGCTCTGCCATGGGCGGCCGGTGTGGGCGGCCCAGACCGCGACGCCGAGGGTCACGGCGGTGAGCACCGCGGCGATGCGGGCCACACGCTGCCACAGGCCCGCTCCGAGGATGCTCTCCCTCGCGGGACGCGGCGGGACGTCCATGGATCCGGGCGTGGCGGGTTCACCGCCCAGGGCCACGCCGGGTAGTCCGTGGGTCAGCAGGTTGATCCACAGGATCTGGGCCGGTAGCAGCGGGAGCGGCAGGCCGAGGAACGGGCCCAGCAGCATCACGGCGATCTCGGCGGCGCCGCCGGACAGGCCGTACACGAGGAAGCGGCGGATGTTGGCGTAGACCCGCCTGCCCTCCTGGACGGCGGCGACCACGGTGGTCAGGTTGTCGTCGGCGAGCACCAGGTCGGCGGCTTGGCGCGCGACCTCGGTTCCCCGGCGGCCCATCGCGACCCCGATGTCGGCGTGCCGCAGGGCGGGGCCGTCGTTGACGCCGTCGCCGGTCATCGCCAGCACCTCGCCCTGGTCGCGCAGGCGCCGGATGATGTCCAGTTTCTGGGCGGGGGTGGCACGGGCGTAGACGGTGGTGTCCTGCCGATGGGCGTCCTGCTCGCGGCAGTCGGCGACCAGGTCGCCCGGCTCGACGATGCCGAGTTCCGCGGCGACGGCGCGGGCGGTCTCGGGGTGATCGCCGGTGATCAGCAGGGGGCGGATGCCGGCCTTGCGGCACGCGGTCACGGCGGCGGCGGCCTCGCGTCTCGGGGGGTCGGACATCGCGACCAGGCCGATCAGGTGCAGGCCGCGTTCTTCGACGTGCTCCCGCGTTCCGTCGAGGTCGGCCTGGGCGACGGCCAGCACCCGGTAGCCCGCGCAGGCGAGCCGGTCGGCCTCCCCGGCCGCGTGTTCCAGCGACTCCGGTACGTCGCCGAGCAGCGAAGGGTTGAGCAGGGACTCTGGGGCGCCCTTGCAGATGACACGGGTGCGGCCGGCGGGCAGCAGGTGGGCGGTGGTCATGCGCTTGCGGTCGCTGTCGAAGGGCAGTTCGCCGACTCTCGGGAACCGGTGCCGCAGTTCGGCCTGGTCCTGGCCGAGCTTGGCGGCGGCGGCCAGCAGGGCGGCCTCGGTCGGGTCGCCCAGCGCCTCCCACCGGCCCTCGGCGTCGCGGACGAGCGAGGCGTCGTTGCACAGTGCCGCGGCGGTCGCCAGGCCGGTGAAGTCGTCGGCGTCCGTGCCGGGCGAGAAGTGGATCTCCCCCTCCGGCGCGTAGCCGGAGCCGGTGAGCACCGCTGTTCCGGCGGGGACCCACATCTCGCGGACGACCATGCGGCCCTCGGTGAGGGTGCCCGTCTTGTCCGTGGCCAGCACGGTCACCGAGCCCAGGGTCTCGACCGCGTGCAGGCGGCGTATCAGGGCCGACCGCAGGGTCATCCGCCGCGCACCCAGCGCGAGGCTCAGCGTGACCACGGCCGGCAGGGATTCGGGCACGGCGGCGACGACGAGGCTGATCGCGGTCACCACCATCAGCTCCACCGGTTCCCCCTGGAGCAGGCCCAGGGCCAGCACCAGCGCGCAGAGTGCCACCGCGACCGCGGCCAGTACGCGGCCCACTCCCGCCAGCCGGCGTTGGAGCGGGGGCAGCGCCGCCTTCTCGTCCATCATCGAGGCGATGCGGCCGACGGCGCTCGCGGCCCCGACCGCCGTCACCTCGGCCTTGCCGCGCCCCCGTACCACCGTGGTCCCCGCGGACAGGCGGTCGCCGTCGCCCTTGTCGATCGACACGGACTCACCGGTCAGGGCCGACTCGTCCACGAGCAGCGCGGCCTGCTCCACCACCACGGCGTCGGCGGGGATCACGTCCCCCTCGGCCACTACCAGCAGGTCGCCGAGCACCACTTCGGCCGCCGGCACCGGCTTCTGGACGCCGTCTCTGACCACCCGGGCGGACGGGGCGGTGAGTCGTGAAAGGGCGGTGATGGCCCGGTCGGCGCGTACCTCCTGAACCACCCCGACCGTGGTGTTGACCACGACCACCAGCAGGATCACGCTCATGTCGGCCCAGTCTCCGGTGATCGCGGTCAGGGCGGCGGCCACCAGCAGGACGACGATGAGCGGATCCCGCATTTGTCCGGCGATCCGTCGCCACAACGGCGTCGGCGGCCGCCTCGGCGGCAGGTTGGGGCCGTGCCGCTCCAGCAGGGCCGTCGCCTCATCGGTGGAGAGCCCGCGGCGTTCGAAACTTCGTGTCGTCATCCTCGGACTCCCGGACTCGGTTCCCGCACGCGGATGTCCCCGATCGGGCGGCGGACACCGTGCGTTCCCATCCGCGTCGCCGTCGTCAGCGCGGCCGGCAGGCGCGCCACGGGCATCGACTCGACGGGCATCAGCCGGGCGCCCTGTCCTGCGTCCAGGTCCAGGTCTGGATCTCCGGAAGGTCCTCGCCGTGTTCGCGGGTGTACGCGCGGGCGCGCAGCCGGGCGTCGCTCATCCGCTGGCGCAGGTGCGCCTGTGTGGCGCCCAGGCCGGGGACGCGGTCGATGACGTCCATGACGAGGTGGTAGCGGTCGATGTCGTTGAGCATGGCCATGTCGAAGGGAGTGGTCGTGGTGCCCTCCTCTTTGTAGCCGCGCACGTGGAGGTTGGGGTGGCCGGCGCGCCGGTAGGTGAGGCGGTGGATCAGCCAGGGGTAGCCGTGGAAGTCGAAGATCACCGGCCGGTCGGTGGTGAACAGGGCGTCGAACTCGGCGTCGGGCAGGCCGTGCGGGTGCTCGGCCGGCGGCTGGAGGCGCATCAAATCGACGACGTTCACGACCCGCACCTTCAGCGCGGGCAGGTGTTCCCGCAGGATCGCGGCGGCGGCGAGGGTCTCCAGGGTGGGCACGTCGCCGGCGCAGGCGAGCACCACGTCGGGCTCATGTCCGGCGTCGTTGGAGGCCCAGTCGATGATGCCGAGGCCGCGGGTGCAGTGGGTGACGGCCTCGCCGGGGCCGAACAGGTCGAGGACGGGCTGCTTCCCGGCGACGATCACGTTGACGTAGTCGCGCGAGCGGAGGCAGTGGTCGGCGACCGACAGCAGGGTGTTGGCGTCCGGTGGCAGGTACACGCGTACGACTTCCGCCTTCTTGTTGACGACGACGTCGAGGAATCCGGGGTCCTGGTGGCTGAAGCCGTTGTGGTCCTGCCGCCAGACGTGGGAGGACAGCAGGTAGTTGAACGAGGCGACGGGGCGGCGCCAGGGGATCTTCCGGGTGGTCGACAACCACTTGGCGTGCTGGTTGAACATCGCGTCGACGATGTGGATGAACGCCTCGTAGCAGTTGAACAGGCCGTGCCGGCCGGTCAGCAGATAGCCCTCCAGCCAGCCCTGGCACAGGTGCTCCGACAACACCTCCATGACCCGCCCGCCCGGGGCCAGGTGCCGGTCGGTGGGGAGCGTCCGGGCGTTCCACGCGCGGTCGGTGACCTCGAAGACGGCCGACAGGCGGTTGGAGTCGGTCTCGTCGGGTCCCATGATGCGGAAGTTGCTCTTGTTGGCGGCGGTCACGTCGCGGAGGAAACGACCGAGGACGCGGGTCGGTTCGGTGACCGCCGCGCCGGGGGCGGGCACGTCCACGGCGTAGTCGCGGAAGTCGGGCAGGACGAGCGGGCGGAGCAGCTTCCCGCCGTTGGCGTGCGGGCTGGCGCTCATGCGCAGGTCGCCGGAGGGCACCGTGCCGAGGATCTCCGGGACGGGACGGCCGTCGGCGCCGAACAGTTCCTCCGGGCGGTAGGAGCGCATCCACTGCTCCAGCATCGCGAGGTGGGCGGGGTTCTCCCGGACGGAGGCCAGCGGCACCTGGTGGGAGCGCCAGGTTCCCTCGACCGGGAGGCCGTCGACCTCCTTGGGGCCGGTCCAGCCCTTGGGGGTGCGCAGGATGATCATCGGCTGGAGGCCGGCCGCGATGTCGTCGAAGACGGCGTCCAGGGTGTCGGCCATCAGCTTGTGCGTGGCCGCCGGGTCGTCGCCCTCGACGGTGTACGGGCGGTAGCCGTAGCCCTCCATGAGCTTGGTCAGCTCTTCGGCGGGGATCCGGGACAGGACCGTCGGGTTGGCGATCTTGTAGCCGTTCAGGTGGAGGATCGGCAGGACCGTGCCGTCGCGCTCGGGGTCGGTGAACTTGTTCGAGTGCCAGCTTCCGGCCAGCGGCCCGGTCTCGGCCTCGCCGTCGCCGATCACGCAGGCGACCACGAGGCCGGGGTTGTCGAAGGCGGCGCCGTAGGCGTGCGCGAGCGAGTAGCCGAGCTCGCCGCCCTCGTGGATGGAGCCGGGGGTCTCCGGCGCCACGTGGCTCGGGATGCCGCCGGGGAAGGAGAACTGGCGGAACAGGCGGCGCATGCCGGCGGCGTCCTGGGAGACGTCGGGGTAGAGCTCGCTGTAGGAGCCCTCCAGCCAGGCGTGTGCGACGGCCGCGGGCCCGCCGTGGCCCGGCCCGGCGATGTAGATCATGTCTTGGCCGCGTTCGGTGATGATCCGGTTCAGGTGGGCGAAGACGAAGTTGAGGCCCGGCGTGGTGCCCCAGTGCCCGAGCAGGCGCGGCTTGATGTGCGCGGCCGTGAGGGGTTCGGCCAGCAGCGGGTTGTCCAGCAGGTAGATCTGGCCGACCGAGAGGTAGTTGGCGGCCCGCCAGAAGGCGTCGACCTTCTCCAGCGTGTCCATGCTTCCATCGTCCTTTCTGCGCCGTGACCCTCCCAGGGACCAAGGTCCCGTCGGTCGCTACTTGAGGATCGGGTGCTTCTGGACGAGGGGCAGGCGGGCCCACCGGCGGCCCAGGCCCCAGGTGTCGCCGGCCGCGGC
>NZ_BBXE01000044.1 GCF_001570565.1 Herbidospora yilanensis
ACCTCCTCGATGACGTGCGCGAGGGCGTCGGCCAGACGCCAGCAGTCGTGGTAGGTGCAGTAGAGGGGCACCGGCGCGGCCCGGACGATGTCGGGCTCCCGGGCGTCGGTGATGACGCCGAACTCGAAACGCAGCCGTTTGGCCAGCTCGTGGGCGCTGCCGCCGCTGATCCGCAGGGAGAGCTGGCTGCCCCTCCGCTCGGGGTCGCGCGGGGTGACCACGGTGACCGGGAGCTCGTCGAGCAGCGTCTCCAGGTAGCCGGTGAGGCGACGGCTCCGGGCGCGCAGGTCGGCCATGCCGACGCGGTCGAAGATCTCCAGCGAGGTGCGGACCGGGCCCATGGCGTAGATCGGCGGGTTGGAGATCTGCCACGCGTCGGCCGTGGCCGGGGGACGGGAGACCGGGGTCATCTCGAAGCGGGTGGCCGGTTCGGTGCTCCACCAGCCCTCGAACCGCCGCACGGCCGGGTCGCCGAGGTGCCGCTCGTGCACGAACACGCCGCCGAGCGCGCCCGGTCCGGCGTTCAGGTACTTGTAGGAGCACCAGGCCGCGAAGTCGGGGCCCCATTCGTGCAGCTCCAGTGGGACGTTCCCGGCGGCGTGCGCCAGATCCCAGCCGACGATCGCCCCGCACTCGTGACCCGCCCGCGTGACGGCGGGGATGTCCATGAGCTCGCCGGTGAGGTAGTTGACCCCGCCGAGCAGCACCAGCGCGACCTCGTGGCCCTCACGGGCGAGGTAGCCGAGTACGTCGGCGGGGTCGAGCCTGACCACCGTCGCGTCGGGGTCGAGGCCGTGGAAGCGGGCCTGGCTGCGGACCGCGTAGCTGTCGGAGGGGAAGGCGGTGTCCTCGATGACGATCTTCGTCCGGGTGCCGGCAGGCCGGTAGAAGGACACCATCAGCAGGTGCAGGTTGACCGTCAGCGAGTTCATCACCACGGTCTCCCGAGGCAGCGCGCCGACCAGCCGGGCCGCGGTGCCGGTCAGGAACTCGTGGTAGGGCAACCACGGGCGGGCCGCGTCGAGATGGCCCTCGACGCCGAGGCGCGCCCAGGCGTCCAGGTCGTCGAGCAGGTCGCCTCTGGTCGCCCTGGGCTGCAGCCCCAGCGAGTTGCCGGCCAGGTAGGCGGTCTCGGCGTACCTGCCGCCCTCCGCCGGGGGGACGTGGAAGAGGTCGCGGTGACCGGGGTCGGCCAGGTCGCGTTCGAGGGCGTCGGCCTCGGTGAACATCGTCGTCGTGCTCCGCTCAGACGAGGGTCCTGGCGGACCAGATTTCGGGGAAGACCACGCGGGCCATGCTGCGGCGCAGCCAGTTCGCCCCGGCCGAGCCGCCGCTGCCGGACTTCTCGCCCATGGTGCGCTGCACCGCCTTGAGGTGCTGCCAGCGCCAGTCGCCGAAGCCGTCGGCGAGTTCGGTGAGCGCCTCGCCGAGCGCCCAGAGGTGGTTGCCGGGGGTGTTCTCCCGGTAGATCTCCACCCAGGCGGCCTCGACGGCGGGGTGGCCCTCGTGCTCCACGGTCACGTCGCGGTCGAGCAGGTCGCGGGGGATGTCGAAGCCCTGCCGGGCGAGCGTCGCGACGACGTCGTCCCACAGGCTGGGCGCGCGCATGGTCTCCTGGAGGGCGGCGTACACGTCGGGCTGGCGGTGGAAGGGGCGCAGCAGGCTCGCGCTGCGCAGGCCCAGCAGGAACTCCAGTTGCCGGTACATGGCGGACTGGAAGCCCGACGCCTCGCCCAGCAGGTCGCGGAAGCGGTTGAAGTCGGCCGGGGTCATCCAGTCGAGCCCGCGCCAGGCCGCGTTGAGGCCCTGGATGTCCAGGGCGGCGCGCTTCAGCGGGGCGAGCGTGCCCCAGACGTCGTCGTCGCGCAGCAGCCGCTGGGCCTGGCGCAGTTCGAAGCAGGTCAGGCCGAAGTACAACTCCATGATCTGGCTGACCATGAGGAAGGACATCTCGCCGGGGTCTTTGCTGATGGTCTGCTGCAGCGAGTGCAGGGTCTCGGCGTGCACGTAGACCTCGTACGGCAGGCCGTCGGCGAACTCAAGAGTGGGGTTCCCGCCGTTGGCGGCGGCCCTGGCCGCGCGCGTGCTGTTCGTGCTCTCCACAAGACCTCATGCTCCACCAAACGGTCATATACCGAGAAGGAGCACTTAAAGGTACGATGCGCCCCTGGCCTGTTGTTTCACGGCCAAATCGCTCAACCGCTTAATGAATCGAAGGTCCCCATGGACGATATGGATTGGGCGCTCCTGCGCGAGTTGCAGGTCGACGCGCGGTTGTCCTTCAGCGAGTTGTCCCGCCGGGTGCACCTGTCGCCGCCCGCCGTGGCCGAGCGGGTGCGGCGGCTGGAGGAGACCGGCGTCATCTCCGGCTACCACGCCCGGGTCGACCTGACCCGGACCGGCTGGCCGGTGATGGCGATCATCCGGATGTCCTGCTACGGCCCCCGCTGCATGTTGCGCGACCCGTCGGTGGCCGAGTGGCCCGAGGTGCTGGAGATCCACCGCATCACCGGCGACGCCTGCTGCATCCTCAAGGTCGCCGCCGAGACGATGGACGCCTTCGAGCACGTCATCGACCGGCTCGCGCCCTACGGCCAGCCGTCGAGCACGATGGTGTTGTCGACCCCGCTCCCGTGGAACTCCGTCACCCCGCCGCGGATCCGGCCCGCCTAGGACCGGCGCAGCGACGGCAGCACCGCCGAGCCCAGGAGCTCCACGCCGCGCCGGTCGCTCAGCCCGTGGGGGGTGCCGAACTCGACCCGGCGCACCCCCGCGTCGATGAGCGCCTGCGCCTGGGCGGCGACCTGGTCGGGGGTGCCCGCGAACGCGAACAGGTCGAGCAGGTCGCCGGGGATGAGCCGGCCGGCCTCCTCGTGCCGGTCGGCGTCGACCAGTTCCTTCACCCGGGCGACCAGGTCGGCCGGGATCTCCAGGGTGGGGTCGAGCTCGGCCACGACCGCGAGGTACATGGCCACCTCGGCCCGCGCCCGCGCCCGCGCCGCCCTGCCGTCGGTGTCGACGACGGTGACCGCGCCGAGCACGATCCCGACGTCCTCGGCGTCGCGTCCGGCGGCCTCCGCGCCCGGCCGCAGCCGCTCGCGGATCACCTTCACCATCGCCGGGTTGGCGCTGCCGCCCACCTTGATCTCGTCGGCGATGCGCCCGGCCAGCGCCGCGCCCTTGGCGCCCCACGCGCCGAGCAGCAGCGGCGGATCGGGGCGGTGCACCGGGTAACGCAGCGTGGTGCCCGGGGCCAGCCGGAACACCCGGCCCTCGTAGCCGCCGGCGTCGCCGCGCAGCAGCCGGTAGACGACCTGCGCCGACTCCTCCAGGGTGGTCAGCGGGCGCGGCTGGTCGATGCCGACCGCGCCCAGCCAGGTGCCTCTGGCCAGGCCCAGGTAGGCCCGGCCGCGCGAGGCCAGGTCGAGCGCGGCGATCTGCCCCGCGATCTCGTAGGGGGCCAGGGAGTAGGGGTTGAGGCAGGCCACGCCCAGGCGCACCCGCTCGGTGGCGGCGGCCATCTCCAGCAGCGGGAAGACGGGCGGCTGGTACATGAGGTCGCCGAAGACGGTCAGCACGTCGAAGCCGTGCGCCTCGGCGCTGCGGGCCAGGGCCGCGTAGTCGCCCGCGCCCTTGTCGCTCTGGAGGCCGAGGCCGATCTCCACGGTCGTCACGTCAGGTCCGCCGAGTTCATCCGCCGCCGGCAGGTGCGGGAGACCTGCATGATCAGGCGTTCCTCCGGGTCGGGGCAGGCGAACTGGGTGTCCTGCGCCAGCCAGTCGCCCGCCGCCAGGTCGCGCTGCTTGGCCGCCAGGAAGGGCAACACGGAGGCGAGGGCGTACACGCAGAAGTGCTGACCGTCGGGCAGCTTCAGGTGGGCGCTGTTCGTCAGGTCGAAGTGGTCGCCGACGTTCATACCGCAGACCGACCGGCCTTCGATGCGTTCGACGGTGACCCGGAGGTCGTAGATCTCCATATCTGTTTCGTCCATCGGGCCGGTCTCCTTCAGGGGGACGGGGGGTTTATGGCCAGAACGATCTCCGTCTCGGTGTCGGAGGTGTTCAGGTAGCGGTGCGGGCGGTTGGAGTCGAGGGTCAGGCTCTCGCCCGCGGCGACGGTGTAGGACGACCGCTCGACCTGGACGGTCAGCGTGCCGGACACGACGTACACGCACTCCATCGACGGGTGGCTCCACAACTCGTCGCTGGAGACCTCGCCGGGTGCGAGCACCGCGTGCAGCACCTCGAGCTGCCCGTTGCCGGGGGTCAGCCGCTCGTAGCGGATCTGGCCGTTGGGCGCACCGAGGGTGGTGCGCTCACCGGGCCGGCTGATCCACACCGCGGGCGCGGCGGGGTCTTCGAACAACGAGGCGATGGACGCGCCGAACACCCCGGCCAGGCGGCGCAGGGTCGACAGGCTGGGCTCGGTGACGCCCCGCTCGATCTGGCTGAGCAACGTCGGGGAGACGCCGGCCTGCTCGGCGAGGGCGCGCAGGCTCATCCCCCGTTCGGTGCGCAGTTCGTGCAAGCGATCTCCGATCACCCGCGCCGTCCTTCCTACCATCGCACTGTCACGTGCAGGTTAACTACACGCGTGGGCAGCACCGTAGGGGTGCGGGCCTTGGCCGTCAACAGACAGTCGTGAGCAGGTGATCAGCGGTGACCCCTCTTGACGGGGTCCATGCCGACGGCCTAGCGTGCGCGGTCAACGTGCAGTAAGGCTGCACGTCGGGTCGCGGCCTCGTGCCGCTGCCGCACAGGAGAGTCATGACATCGCCCCATATGTCTGAGCGGGCCCCCGTAGCCCGGCCTTGGAGTCCCTCATGAAGATCCGCCGGTCTGCCGGTGCGCTCACCGCCGCTGTGGCGCTGAGCCTGCTCACCGCCTGCGGCGGTGGCAACGCCGCCGCTCCGTCCTCGCCCGGCGGGCAGGGCGGGAAGACCCTCGTCATCGACACCGCGTTCCAGCTCAAGACCACCGACCCGGCCCGCATGTTCGAGCCGACCGGTCTGCTGATCGACCAGGCGGTCTACGACACGCTGCTCACCTTCAAGGGTGGCGACGTGACCAAGCCGATCCCGGCGCTCGCCGAGTCGTTCACCGCCTCCGACGACGCCAAGACCTTCACGTTCAAGCTGCGCCCCGACGCGAAGTTCTCCGACGGCACTCCGGTCACCTCGGCCGACGTCGTCTTCTCGCTCAACCGCGTGAAGAACGTCAAGGGCAACCCGTCGTTCCTGATGGCGGGCCTGACGGTCACCGCGCCCGACCAGTCGACCGTCGTGGTCGCCAGCGAGGAGCCGAACACCGCCATCCCGTTCATCCTGCCCAACCCCGCCCTGGGCATCGTCAACTCGGCCGTGGCCAAGAAGAACGGGGCCAGCGACGCCGAGGACGCCGACAAGACCGACACCGCCGAGGCGTTCCTCAACAAGGAGTCGCAGGGCAGCGGCCCGTACGTCCTGGAGAGCTACAGCACCACCTCGCAGGTCGTGCTGAAGGTGAACGAGAAGTACTGGGGCGCCAAGCCCGCCTACTCCAGGGTCGTCGTGCGCAACACGCAGGCCAACGTGCAGCGGCTCAACGTCCAGAAGGGCGAGACGCAGATCGCGGTGGACCTGTCGCCCGAGCAGGCCAGGGGCATGGGCTCCCTCCAGGTCGTCAACGGCGCCTCGCCGAACGTGTTCTTCCTGTTCACCAACAACAACCCGGAGATCTCCAAGATCTCTTCCAACCCGAAGTTCCAGGAGGCGGTGCGCTACGGCATCGACTACCAGGGACTGGCCGACCTGGCCGGCGAGGGAGCCGTGCAGGCCCCCGGCATCGTGCCGTCGGTCTTCCTCGGCGCGCTCCCGGCCGCCGACGGCATCAAGCGCGACGTCGCCAAGGCGAAGGCCGCGCTGGCCGAGTCGGGCCTGCGGAACCCGACCGTCAAGCTGAACTACCCGAGCGACGTGCAGGTCAACGGGCTCAACTTCGGCGACCTCGCCGCCCGCGTGCAGGCCAACCTCAAGGAGGTCGGCATCAACGTCGAACTGGCCCCCGCGTCGGTGCAGACCGCGCTGGAGTCCTACCGGGGCGGCACCGAGGAACTGGGCCTGTGGCAGTGGGGCCCCGACTTCCCCGACCCCAGCAACTACCTCAACTTCCTGCCGGGCCAGCTCGTCGGCCTGCGCGCCGGATGGGCCGAGGGCGCCGCCCCCGACCTGGAGGAACTGGGCGCCAAGGCCCGCACCACCGTCGACGACGCCGCCCGCTCGGCGCTGTACGTCGACATCCAGCACAAGATGAACGAGGGCGGCCCGATCATGCCGCTGATCCAGCCGGCGCAGATCCTGGTCGCCGCCAAGTCGGTGACCAACCTGCAGTCGAACGCCCTCTGGCTGGTCAACGTCCGTGAGCTCGGCTAAGCCGAAAAGCGGTACCCCCGGGACGGGTCGCACGTCGGCCCGTCCCGGCGGGGTGCTGCTGCGGTTCCTGGCCCGGCGGCTGGCGGCCGCCCTGCTGCTGTGCGTCGGCATCACCCTCGTGGCCTTCACCCTGACCCAATTGGTCCCGGGCGATCCCGCCGCCGCCAACCTGGGGCAGCAGGCGATCGGCGACCCGGCCGCGGTGGCCGCGTTCCGCGCCAAGTACGGGCTCGACCAGCCCCTCCCGGTGCAGTACCTGACGTACATCGGCAACGTGTTCCAGGGGAACCTGGGCATGTCGCAGCAGAGCCACCGGCCGGTGGCCGAGGACCTGGCCGAGTTCGTGCCCGCCACGATCGAGCTGGCGCTGTTCGCGATCGTGTTGTCGCTGCTGGTCGGCGTCGCCCTCGGCGTCGTGGCGGCGGTCAACCGCGACCGCTGGCCCGACCAGGTGCTGCGGGTGGTGAGCCTGGGCGGGGTGTCCATGCCCACCTTCTGGGTCGCGCTCGTCGCCTTCTACCTGCTGTCGTTCAAGTTCGACCTGCTGCCGGGCACCGGGCGTCTCGATCCGGTGATGAGCCCGCCGCCGTACACGACGGGCTTCTACTCGGTGGACGCGGCGCTGGCCGGGCAGTGGGACGTGATGTGGTCGGCGCTCGGGCACCTGGTGCTGCCGTCGCTCGTGCTGGCCGTCTACACGGTCGGCATGCTGATGCGCTTCAGCCGGGCCTCGGTGCTGGAGATCCTCGGCAACGACTACGTGCGCGCGGCGAGGGCCAAGGGCCTGCCCGAGCGGGTGGTCATCGTGCGGCACGTGCTGCGCCCCGCGATGGTCGCGATCATCACCGTGGCCGGCGTCGCCTTCGGCAGCCTGCTGTCGGGCGCCGTGCTGGTGGAGAAGATCTTCTCCTGGCCCGGCGTCGGCCAGTACGCCTACCGCAGCGCGGTCAACCTCGACCTGCCCGGCATCATGGGCGTCAGCATCGTCGTCGCCGCCGTGTACATCCTCATCAACCTGCTCGTGGACCTGCTGTACGGGGTCATCGACCCGAGGATCAGGCTGACATGACGACTGGATCCCGCACCCCGTGGCGGCAGCCCCTCGCCCTGGTCGGCGCCGCCTTCGTCGTCCTGTGGGTGCTGGTGGCGGTGCTCGCGCCCGTGCTGGCCCCCTACGGCCCGCTCGACCAGATCGCCGACAAGCTGCTCGAACCCTCGGCCCAGCACCTGTTCGGCACCGACCAGCTCGGCCGCGACGTGCTCAGCCGCGTCATCTACGGCGCGCAGGTCTCGCTGCCGCTGGCGTTCCTGCTCGTCGCCCTCTCGGCCGTGATCGGGTCGGTCGTCGGCGCGGTGGCCGGGTTCTTCGGCGGCTGGGTCGACGGCACGCTCATGCGGCTGGCCGACCTGGTGTTCGCCTTCCCCGGCATCATCCTGGCCATGGCGGTCGCCGCCGCGCTCGGCCCCGAGCTGCGCAACGCCGTGCTGGCGGTCGTCGTGGTGTCGTGGCCGTCGTACGCGCGATTGGTGCGCGGCCTGGTCATGTCGGCCCGGAACTCCGAATACGTCGCGGCCGGGCGGCTGCTCGGCTCCTCGTCCGTCCGCACGATGATCGTGGACCTGCGGCCGAACGTCGCCGGGCCGGTGCTGGTCATGGCGGCGCTCGACGTGGGCAACGCCGTGCTGCTGCTGTCGGGCCTGTCGTTCCTCGGGCTGGGCGCGCAGCCGCCCATGGCCGAATGGGGCTCCATGGTGGTGTCCGGCATGGACTACTTCGACCTGTGGTGGTTGTGGCTGTATCCGGGCCTGTCCATCCTGACCGTCGTGCTCGCCTTCAACTTCGTCGGAGACACGCTGCGGGACGCGCTCGATCCGCGCACCGCGCGTGCGATCAGGGGATGACCGTGGGAACGCTACTGGAGGTCGAGGACCTCACCGTGTGGCTCGCCACCAGGAACGGCCCGCGCAAGGCCGTCGACGGCCTGTCGTTCCGGGTCGACGCCGGCGAGGTCTTCGGCATCGCGGGGGAGAGCGGCAGCGGCAAGACGATGACCGCGATGGCGCTGCTGGGCCTGCTCCCGCACGCCGCCCGCACCGGCGGCCGGGCCGTCTTCGAGGGCCGCGACCTGCTGGCCATGCGGCCCCGCGAGCTGCGCGACGTGCGCGGGCGCAGCATCGCGATGGTGTCGCAGGACCCGTCGACGAGCCTGCACCCGATGCTCAGCATCGAGACCCAGGTGACCGAGCACATGCGTCACCACCTGGGGATCGGCAGGTCGGAGGCGCGCGGCCGGGCGGTCGAGCTGCTGTCGACCGTGCGCATCCCCGATCCGGAGCGGGCGCTGAAGGCACATCCGGCGCAGTTCTCCGGCGGCATGCGCCAGCGCATCGCCATCGCCGTCGCGCTGGCCTGCGAGCCCCGGCTGCTGCTGGCCGACGAGCCGACGACCGCACTCGACGTCACCGTGCAGGCGGGCATCCTGCGGCTGCTGGACCGGCTGCGGCGGGAGCGCGACCTGGCCGTCGTGGTGATCACCCACGACCTGGGCGTGATGTCGGCCGTGGCCGACCGCATCTGCGTCATGTACGGCGGCCGCACCGCCGAGATCGGCCCGCGCGAGACCGTGCTGACCCACCCCCGCCACCCCTACACCCGGGGCCTGCTCGACGCGCTGCCGCACCCGGAGGGCGGGGCGGCGACGCTGCGGCCGATCCCGGGCAGCCCGCCCTCGCTCGGCGGGGTGCCCGAAGGATGCCCGTTCCATCCGCGGTGCGCGTTCGCCGTCGACTCCTGCCGGGCGGAGCGCCCCGACCCGGCGCCCGTCGGATCCGGTCACCGGGTGGCCTGCCCGCCCGACCCGCTGGGAGGAACCGCGTGAGCGTGTTGCTGGAGGCGACCGGGGTCGCCGTCGAATACCACCGGCAGGGCGCGGCGCCGCTGCGCGCCGTCGACCACGCCGACCTGACCCTGGCCCGGGGCGAGATCCTCGGGCTGGTCGGCGAGTCCGGGTGCGGCAAGTCGACGCTGGGCCGCGCCGTCGTCGGGCTCCAGCGCACCGCCGCCGGGGAGATCCGCTTCGACGGCCGCCCGGTCGCGCCGCTGGGGCTGCGCCGCCGCCCGGCCGGCATGCGCGGGCTGCAGATGGTCTTCCAGGATCCGTACGCCTCCCTCAACCCCCGCCGCCTGGTCGGCGACCAGGTCGGCGACGGGTACCTGCTCGGCGGCACGACCAAGGCGGAGGCCCGCCGCCGGGCCGGGGAGCTGCTCGAACGCGTCGGCCTCCCGGCGGACGCGGTCAGGCGTTACCCGCACGAGTTCAGCGGCGGCCAGCGCCAGCGCATCGCGATCGCCCGGACCCTCGCCGCCGAGCCGAGCTGCATCATCGCCGACGAGCCGATCAGCGCGCTCGACGCCTCGGCGCAGGCGTCGGTCGCCAACCTGCTGGTGGAACTGGTCCGCGAGCTCGACATGGGCATGGTGTTCATCTCGCACGACCTGTCGGTGGTGCGGCAGATCGCCGACCGCACGGCGGTCATGTACCTGGGGCGCGTCGTCGAGGTCGGCCCGACCCGGCAGGTGTGGTCGGAGCCCGCCCACCCGTACACGAAGGCGCTGATCTCGGCGGTGCCCCGGGCCGACGGCGGCGGCGTGTTGCCGGTCGAGCTGCCGGGAGACGTGCCCGACCCCTCGCGGCCCCCCGGCGGGTGCCGGTTCCATCCGCGCTGCCCGGTGGCCCTGCCGTCGTGCGCGGAGAACGACCCGCCGCTCACGATCCTGCGGGACGGCCGGTCGGCCGCCTGCGTCCTGGCGAAGTGACCAATGGAAGGACATCCCGTGCTCGCGGAGCTGACCGAGCGGTTCTGGG
The DNA here is from genome assembly GCF_001570565.1 of Herbidospora yilanensis. GTDB lineage: Bacteria > Actinomycetota > Actinomycetes > Streptosporangiales > Streptosporangiaceae > Herbidospora > Herbidospora yilanensis. The sequence continues at coordinate 10,276 of NZ_BBXE01000044.1, forward strand.
CCTGGCGGCTGGCCACCACCCCGCGTAGCCGCGACGACATCCCCCGGGTGGTCCGGCCCTCGGGGTGGCGTCCGGAGTGGGACGCCCTCACGGTCGAGGAGGACCGGCGGTTCCTGGCCGCGATCGAGAGCGACCTGGCGGCCGTCGCGCCGTCGGCCGATCCGGCGGTCGAGGTGCCGCGCCGGCTGCTCGGCTCGGCGACCGCGCGGGTGCGCTGGGAGCTCGACGTCGTCCAGAGCTGGCGGCGCGACCCCTGGTTCTACCTCGACCAGACGGTCGGCCACGTCTACGACGCGCTGCTCCCGCCGGGCCCCTTCGACGCGGCGCGCAGCGCCGACGTGGTCGAACGGCTGCGCTGGATCCCCGGCACCCTCGACACCGCCAGGGAGAACCTCGACGGCGCCGCGACCCGCGAGTTCGCCGAACTCGCCCTGGCCGACAGCGCCGACGTGCCCGACCAGCTCCGGACCGCGGTCGGCCTGCTGCTGCCGCACCTCGACCCGGCCGCGCGCGAGGCCGCCGTCGCGGCGGCGGCGGAGGCGGCGGACGCGCTGGCCGGCTGGCGGGCCTGGCTGACCGAGCGGCTGCCGGATCTCGCCCCGCACCGGCCGGTCGGCGCGGAGGCGTTCGGCTTCTTCCTGCACCGGGTCGCCCTGCTGCCCTGGTCGACCGCCGAGATCCTCGCCCTGGCCGCCCAGGAACGCGACCGGGCCGAGGCGTTCGAGCTGTTCGAGCGGGCCAGATCGGGCCCGCCCGAGTGGCCGCCGCCCCCGGCGAGCGCGGCGGAGCAGAGCGCCGCCGAACGGGCCGCCGAGCTGGAGGTGCGCGCCTTCTACGAGACGCGCGGCCTGCTGTCGCAGCCGCCGGAGCTGCGGCACTACCGGAACCTGCCCCGGCCCGACTACCTGGAGCCGCTGCGCTGGCTGGGCGTCAGCGACGACCTCACCGACGAGCACCGGCTCGACCAGGACGGCGTCAGCTACGTCCCGGCGCCGGGCCCGGACCTGCCCTACTTCTACCGGGCCAACGCCGCCGACCCCCGGGCCGGGATCATCCACGAGGGCGTGCACTACCAGCAGCTCGCGCTGACCTGGCGGCACCCCGATCCGGCCCACCGGCGCTTCTACGACTCCGTGCCCAACGAGGGCATCGCCTTCTACAACGAGGAGATGATGCTCCAGACCGGCCTCTTCGCGGACGCGCCGCTCTCCCGGGCCATCGTCTACAACTTCATGCGGCTGCGCGCGATCCGGGTCGAGGTGGACGTCCGCCTGGCGCTCGGTGAGATCGACATCGACGGCGCGGCCCGCATGCTGCACGAACTCGTGCCGGTCGACCTCCAAACCGCCCGGGAGGAGGCCGCCTTCTTCGCCGCGACCCCGGGGCAGGGCCTGTCGTACCAGGTCGGGAAGGTCCAGGTGACCCGCCTGCTGGCCGACGCCGCCCGGCGCGACCGCGACGGCTTCGACCTGCGCGCCTTCCACGACGCCCTCTGGTCCGACGGCAACATCCCGCTGGCGGTGCAGCGCCTGCAACTGCTGGGCGACGCGAGCGAACTGGAGCAGGCCGACGCCCTGGCGGGTGACGTGCGCGCCTTCGCGGCCGAGCTCCTCGACGCCATCACCTCCGGCGACGTCGCCCGGCTCGACCGCCTGTACGCCGACGACATCCGCGTCTGGCACAACTACGACGGCGTCGACCGGGACAAGGCCGAGAGCCTCGACGCGATCCGCCTCATCGACGCGGGCATCGAGGGCTTCCACGCCACCGACGTGCGCGTCGACCCGGTGCCGGGCGGCTACGTGCAGCGCTGCGTCTACCGGGGCCGCGACCGCGACGAGGGCGCCGAGATGGCGGTCGACGCGATGATGCGCGTCGAGGTGCGGAACGGCCGGGTGACCCGGATCGAGGAGTACACCGACCCGGCCCAGGGCTCGGTGCCCTCGGTCACCCGGTTCAAGGACGGCTCGGGCTGGGAGGAGCAGGCGGGCTACTCCCGCGCCGCCCGCGAGGGCGACCTCATCGCCGTGAGCGGCACGACGGCCGACGGCCCGGACGCCTACGTCCAGACCCTTGAGGCCCTGCGCCGCGGCGTGGCGGCGGTGGAGGCCCTGGGCGGTTCGCGCACCACCGTGTTCCGCACCCGCCTGCTGCTCACCCCCGCCGCCGACTGGGCGGAGGCGGCCCGCGCCCACGCCGAGGTGTTCGGCGACGTGGCCCCCGCCAACAGCACGTATGTGGTCGCCGGCCTCATCGGCGACGGTTTCCTGGTCGAAGTCGAGATCGACGCGAAGGCGGTCGGCACGTGACGTACTCCCTGCGGGTCAACAACGACCTCGACATCCCGACCCTGGTCGACCTGGCGCGACGGGCCGAGAAGCACGGCTTCGACCAGCTCTGGGTGTCCAACGACCTGTTCCTGCGCTCGGCCCCGGTGCTGCTCGGCGTGCTGGCCGCCAAGACCGAGCGCATCAAGCTCGGCGTCGGCATCATGAACCCCTACTCCGTGCACGTGTCGGAGATCGCGATGATGGCCGCCACCATGCGGGAGGCGACCGGCGGCCGGTTCCTGCTCGGGGTCGCCGCCGGGTCGGCCGAGTTCCTCGGCTGGGCCGGGATCGAACGTCCACGACCGCTGTCGAAGACCGCCGAGGCGGTCACGGTGCTGCGGGCCCTGCTCGGCGCGGAGGAGGTCGGGGGCGAGCTGCCCGCGTGGTTCGGCCCGCTGTCGGAGCTGCGCCTGCCGCCGGGCGATCCGGTGCCGGTGTACGTCGGCGCGATGAGCCCCAAGATGCTCCAGATGGCCGGGCGGCTGGCCGACGGCGTGTTGCCGCTGCTCTACCCGCCGGAACACTTCACCACCGCGCGGGCCGAGGTGGCGAAGGGGGCCGAGGAGGCCGGCCGGTCGGTCGGCGAGCTCGACATCCCGGCCTGCTTCTGGGTGTCGACCGGGGACGACGAGGAACGGGCCCGGCTCGCCATGGCCGCCAAGATCGCCTATTACGGGCCGTCGTTCGCGCCGTACCTGCTCGGCCGGGCCGGGCTCGTGGTCGAGGACTTCGCCCCGATCACGGCCGTGCTGGAGCGGGACGGGCTGGACGCCGCCGCGCGGCTGGTCGACGACCGCATGTTGTCGCTCGGCATCACCGGCGGCACGGCCGACGTGGTCGAGCGCTGCCGGTCGTTGCGGGCGGCGGGGGCCACCCATCTGTCGTTCGGGCCCCCGCTGGGCCCGGACCTGCGGGAGGCCGTGGAGAAGCTCGGCAGCGAGGTTCTGCCCGCAATTTCGCGTTAACTGAACAGCGGTGAACGCACTTCCGCAGGTCAGCGCTGACATGTTTACCCAGATGAAACAGCTTCCCCTCTTGTTCACCGAAGTTTCGCCTTGGTAGAACGGTGCTAGTGCGGGCGATCCCCAGCCCGCACACACCTGTTCGTGGAAGGCGAGCTATGGCTGGTTCACCCGCTTTCTCTCGTCGGTCGGTGCTCCAGCTCGGCGGCGGCGTCGCCCTGCTGCTGGCCACCGGCTGCGCCGCCGGCTCCAAGCCCCAGGGTGCGAACGCCCCTTCCGGCACCGCCCCCGCCGCCGCGTCGTCCCTGCGGATCGCCGTCTCCAGCTACCTCAGCAGCTGGGACCAGGACTTCGTCGGTTTCGACCTCACCGCGCTCATGCTCTACAAGAACGTCTATCCCTACCTGATCGACTACGGCGTGACCGACGTGGACGGGGCGCAGATCCTCGACACCACGAACATCACGCCCACCTTCGCCGAGTCCTTCACCCCGAGCGCCGACCAGAAGGTCTGGACGCTCAAGCTGCGCAAGGGCGTGAAGTTCGCCAGCGGCAACGAGATGAAGGCCGCCGACGTCAAGTGGTCGAAGGACCGCGCCTTCGCCGCCCAGGCCAACGTCGCCGGCGTCTACCGCGTCATCGGCCTCACCGAGCCCGACCAGGTCAAGGTCGTCGACGACTACACCGTCGAGTTCACCCAGGCCTTCCCGAGCGCGCTCACCCCGCAGATCCAGGCCATCTCCCTGTACGTCTTCGACTCCGTCGAGGCCAGGAAGCACGCCACCGACGCCGACCCGTGGGCCAAGGAGTGGTTCGCCAAGAACCCGCCCACCGGCGGCTACTTCAACGTCGAGAAGGCCACCCAGGGCCAGGAGATCGTGCTGGCCGCCAACACCGGCTACCCCGGCCCCGACCCGGCCAAGACCCCGACCATCCGGATCTCGGTCGTGCCCGCCGCCTCCAACCAGCGGCTCCAGCTCCAGAACGGCGACATCGACATCGCCCTCGGCGTGAGCAAGCGGGACATCGCCGACCTGAAGAAGGCCCCCGGCGTCAAGGTCATCTCCGCGCCGAGCAACCAGCAGGTCACCCTTCAGATGTCGGTGACCACCGCCCCGTTCGACGACGTAAACGTCCGCAAGGCGCTGGCGTACGCGGTGCCGTACGAGCAGATCATCGCCAACATCTACGGCGGCGACGCGCGCCCCGCCAAGAGCCCCGTGCCGCTCGACATGCCCGGCTACGACGAGCGCGGCTACCCCTACACCTACGACCTGGAGAAGGCCAAGGCGGCGCTGGCCGCCGCCGGCAAGACGTCGGTCACCTCCGAGCTGGTCTTCGAGGCCGACAACGAGGAACAGCAGCAACTCGCCGTGCTCGTGCAGAGCGAGGCCCGCAAGGCCGGCATCGAGCTCACGCTCGCCCCGCTCGACCCGGCCACGCTCGCCGAACGCCGCCAGAAGCGCAGCGTGCCGCTCCAGATCACCTCGGGCCAGCTCTGGGTCAACGACGTCGAGTACATGCTCGCCACCAGCCTGGTGAAGGGCGCGAACCTCAACTACTCCAACTACTCCAACCCGGAGATCGAGAAGATCTACGAGGAGTCGCACACCACGGTCGACGCCGCCGCGCGCGGCGAGTTGTGGGCGAAGGTGCAGGAGATCCTCGCCGCCGACGTGCCGTGGGTGGTCGTCTGCCAGCCCAACTTCAACCTGCCCGTGCGGGAGAACGTGGCCGGGTGGGTGCAGCCCATGGACGGCCTGGCCCGGCTCCGTCACCTCATGCCCTCGGCGTGACATGAGGATCGTCCGTTTCGTCGTCAGGCGGCTGCTCCAGCTCATCCCGGTGCTGCTCGGAGTGGTCGTCCTGACCTTCCTGCTGGTCCGGGTGCTGCCCGGTGACCCGATCCGGACCATCCTCGGCCCGAACGCCACCCCCGAGGACGCCGCCGCGGCGCGGGCCCGCTACGGCCTCGACCAGCCCATCGTGAAGCAGTTCCTCGACTACCTCGGCGGGTTGGTCACCGGCGACCTCGGCACCTCCATCCAGAGCGGCACCTCGGTCGGCGCGGAGATCGGGCTGCGCATCGGCCCCACCTTCGAACTGGTCGTGCTGGCGCTCGCGGTGGCGCTGGTGGTCGCCGTGCTGCTCGGCGTCTGGTCGGCGCGGCACGCCGACCGGGCCGGCGACCACGGGGTGCGGCTGACGGCCCTGGTCGGCAACTCGATGCCGGAGTTCTGGCTCGGGCTGGTGCTGATCCTCGTCGGCTACAGCGTGCTCGGCTGGTTCCCCGCGCCCAGCGGCCGGGTCGACCCGGACACGAACCTGACCCCGCTCACCGGGGCCGACCTGCTCGACGCCGCGCTGACGCTCAACGGCCCGGCGTTCGGGTCGGCGCTGGCGCACCTGATCCTGCCGGTGGCGACGTTGTCGATCGTGGTCGTCGCGCCGTTGCTGCGCAGCGTGCGGGCATCGGCGCTGGAGGTGCTGCACTCCGAGCCCTACGTCGCGGCCACCGCCCACGGCCTGCGCGGGCGCACGCTGCTGCGCGGCTACCTGCTGCGGGCCACGCTGGCCCGGCTGCCGTCCCTGGCCGCGCTGGTCTTCGGCACCTCGATCGGCTCGACCGTGCTGGTCGAGTACGTGTTCTCGTGGCAGGGCTTCGGCCAGTGGGCGCTGCGCGGGCTGCTCTACCGGGACTACCCGGTCGTCCAGGCGTCGGTGCTGGTGATCGCGTTCTGCTACGTCGTGGTGTTCCTCATCGCCGACGTGGCGCAGGCCGTCCTCGACCCGCGCGTGCAGATCTAGGAGCCGCGTCATGTCAGAAACCGTCGTCGTCGGCGCGGCCCGCGTGGGCCGGTTCGCCACCGTCCTCATCGTCACCGGCTCGGCGATCCTGGCCGTCGTCGCGCTGGCCGCGATCTTCGCCCCGCTGTTCACCGGCTGGGGACCGACCGAGATCGACCCTCTCGGCACGCTGGTGCCGCCCGGCCCCGGCCACCCGCTCGGCACCGACGCCAACGGCATGGACGTCTGGAGCAGGCTCCTGTACGCCGGCCGCCTCGACCTCGGCATCGCGGTCGCCGGGGTGGCCGTGGCCGTCGTCGCCGGCACCGCGCTCGGCCTGGTGGCCGGCTATCTCGGCGGCTGGGTCGACGACGTGCTGATGCGCGTGGTCGACATCTTCCAGGCGTTCCCCACCTTCATCCTGGCCCTGGCGGTGGCCGCGCTGGTCGGCAACGGCACCGGCAACCTGATCGCGGTGATCGCGGCGGTGAACGCGCCCGCGTACGCCCGGCTGGTCCGCGCCGAGGTGCGCACCGTGCGCGAGTCGGCGTTCGTGGCCGCGTCGGTCACCTCGGGCGCGTCCACGTCCGGGGTGTTGTGGCGGCACGTGCTGCCCAACAGCCTGACCCCCGTCCGGGTGATCGCGCCCCTGAACGCCGGGTGGGCGATGCTCACCCTGGCCGGGCTCTCGTTCCTCGGGCTGGGCGTGACCGTCCCGGCGGCCGAGTGGGGCGCGATGATCAGCCTCGGCAGCCCCGACGTGGTGGCCGGACGCTGGTGGACCTCGGTCCCGCCCGGCCTTGTCCTGCTCATTTGCGTGCTCGGCTTCAGCCTGCTCGGCGAGGGCCTCCAGGAGCGCGCCGAAGCGAAGCGGCGGTGAGCCCCGTGGACCCTGACCTGCTCTCGATCGAGCACCTGTCGGTCGTCATCCGGCGTCCCGGCCGCGAGGTGGCCGCGCTCAGCGACGTCTCGCTGCGGGTCGGCCGGGGCGAGGTGGTCGGCCTGGTGGGGGAGAGCGGCGGCGGCAAGAGCATGGTCGCCCGCTCGATCGTCGGGCTGCTCCCGGGCGGGTCGCACGCCACCGGCGCGGTCCGCTTCGAGGGGGACGACGTGCTGCGCATGGACGACGACGCGCTGCGCCGCCATCGGGGGCACGGCGCGGCCATCTGCTTCCAGAACCCGCGCGGCGCGCTGAGCCCGACCAGGACCGTGGGCCGCCAGCTCACCGACCGGCTGACCACCCACCAGCGGCTCACCGAGGCCGAGGCCAGGCGGGCCGCCGAGGAGCAGTTCGCGGCGGTCGGCATCCGCTCGCCGCGGCGGCGGCTGGGGGCCTACCCGCACGAGTTGTCGGGCGGCATGGCCCAGCGGGTGATGATCTCGCTGGCCACCGGCTGCGCCCCCGGCCTGCTCATCGCCGACGAGCCGACCACCGGCCTCGACGTGACCCTGACCAGGGAGATCCTGCGCCGCTTCCGGCACGCCGCCGACACCGACGGCCGGGGCGTGCTGCTCATCTCGCACGACCTCGCCTCCATCGCCGACGTGTGCGACCGCGTCGTGGTGCTCTACGCGGGCACCGTGGTGGAGAGCGGCCCGGCCGCACGGGTGCTGGGGCGGCCCGCCCACCCGTACACGCGGGCGTTGTTGCGGTCGGTCCCCGACGTCGACGGGCGCGCGGTCGTCGCCACGCCCGGCGCGATGCCCCTGCTGAAGGCGGCCCCGCACGACTGCCCGTTCGCGCCGCGCTGCGCGCACGCCACCGCCGAGTGCACGGCGGAGCGGCCACCGGTCTCCCGGGTGCCGGGCGCCGCCGACGACTGGACGCTGGCCTGTTTCCACCCCCGTACCGACGAGCTGGCCTTCGCCGAACCCGCCGAGACCCCCGGGCGTGCGACGGCGGCGGAGCGGGCCGTGCTGGAGGTCGACGACGCCCACGTGGTCTACCGCAGCCGGTTCGGCAAGGGCGGCCACGCCGCGCTGCGCGGGGTCAGCCTGCGGGTGGCGGCGGGCGAGACGCTCGGCGTGGTGGGGGAGAGCGGCTGCGGCAAGAGCACCCTCGCCAAGCTGCTGCTCGGACTGGTGTCTCCGGCGCGAGGCGACGTGCGGGTGGCCGGTTCGCGCATGTCGGACCTGCGTGGAGGTGAGCTGCGCCGGTTGCGCACCCGCGTCCAGATGGTGTTCCAGGATCCGATCGGGTCGCTCAGCCCGCGCCGCACCGTCGCCGACGCCATCGCCGAACCGCTCCGGGCGCTCGGCCTGCCGGCCGCGCGGCGGGCCGAGCGGGTCGAGGCCGTGGCCGACCGGCTGAAGATCGACCGCTCGATGCTGGCCCGCCGCCCCCACGAACTGTCCGGCGGGCAGGCGCAGCGGGTCTGCGTCGCCCGCGCGCTCGCCGGCGAACCCGACGTGCTCGTCTTCGACGAACCCACCTCGGCGCTCGACGTCACGGTGCAGGCGCAGATCCTCGAAGTGATCGCCGACGTGGTGCGCGACCCGGCCCGGGGCTCGGTCTTCATCTCCCACGACCTGGCCACCGTGCGCGGCTTCGCCGACCGGGTGATCGTGCTCTACCTCGGCCGGATCGTCGAGGAGGGCCCGGTCGACGAGGTCTTCGGCAACCCCCGCCACCCCTACACCCGGGCGTTGTTGTCGAGCGCGCCCAGCCTCGGCGACGGCTTCTCCGGCCCGAAGGTGACGCTCACCGAGGACCTGGACGACACCGACGCCGCCGCGCCGGGCTGCCCGCTGGCCGCGCGCTGCCCGTTCGCGGACGACCGCTGCCGCACCGAGGAGCAGGAGCTCCGGCCCTACGGGAACACCCGGGCGGCCTGCCGGCGGGTGCCCGAGATCCCCGATCTGCTGAAAGGTAGTGACATCCGTGTCTGAACGCACCATCCGGCTGGCCGTCGACATCGGGGGCACCTTCGTCGACGCGATGGAGCTGGACTCGCGCACCAACCGGGTCAGGTTCCGCAAGGCCTCCACGACGCCGGCCCGGCCGTGGGAGGGCGTGCTCAACGCGATCGAGGCCCTGGGCACCGACCTGTCCCGGGTGGAGCTGTTCATCCACGGCACCACCCTCGGCCTGAACGCCGTGCTGGAGCGCCGGGGCGGCCCGACCGGCATCATCACCAACGAGGGCTTCCGGGACGTCTTCCTCATCGGCCGCGGCAACGTGCCGCCCGACCACATGTACGACTTCCAGTACGAACGCCCCGAGAGCCTGGTCCGCCGCCGCCACACGGCGGGCGTGAAGGGGCGGCTCGACTACCGGGGCCGCGTGGTGGAGGACCTCGACCCCGACAGCGTGCGCGCGGCGGCCCGCACCCTCGTCGAGGAGCACGGCGTGCACGGCATCGCCGTCTGCTTCCTGCACTCCTACCTCGACCCGGCCCACGAGCGGGCCGCGGCGGCCATCATCCGCGAGGCGTACCCGCAGGTCAGCCTGTCGCTCTCCACCGACATCGTGCGCGAGTACCGCGAGTACGAACGCACCAGCACGACGGTGCTGGAGGCCTACATCCGGCCCATCTTCGAGAGCTACGTCGACGAACTGGAGGCCGGGCTGGCCGCGCGGGGCTTCGGCGGCCGGTTCCTCATCATGCGCTCGGGCGGCGGCTCGATGACCTCCTCGGTGGCCAAGACCTCGCCCACCCACACGGTGTTGTCCGGCCCGGCCGGCGGCATCGTCGGCGCCGCCTACCTGGCCGACGCGCTCAAGCGCGACTACCTGCTCACCTTCGACATCGGCGGCACCTCCCTGGACGCCTGCGTCATCGAGCGCGGCTCGGCGGTGGCCGCCTACGAGGCCCAGCTCGAACACTTCCCGCTGCTCATCCCGACGTACGACATCCGCACCATCGGCGCGGGCGGCGGCTCCATCGCCTGGCTCGACCGGGGCCTGCTCAAGGTCGGCCCGGAGAGCGCCGGAGCCGATCCGGGCCCGGTCTCCTACGGCCGGGGCGGCACCCGCCCCACGGTCACCGACGCCGCCGTCGTCCTCGGCTACGTCGACCCCGACCGGTTCCTCGGCGGCGAGATGGGCCTGCACGCCGGGGCCGCCCGCACCGCGCTGGAGGAGCAGATCGCCGGGCCGCTCGGGCTGCCCGTGGAGTCGGCCGCCGCCGGGGTGTTCGACGTGCTGCTGGCCAAGACGGTCGGCGCGGTCCGGCAGATCACGGTGGAGCGCGGCCACGACCCCCGGGTCTTCTCGCTGCTCGCCTTCGGCGGGGCCGGGCCGCTGCTGGCCCCGCTGCTGGCCAGGGAGATGGGCATCCGCGAGGTGGTCGTGCCGTTCGCGCCCTCGGGCTTCTCGGCCTGGGGCATGTTGTCGGCCGACATCGTCGGCGACTTCTCCCGGACCGTCATGGCCACCCTCGACGACATCGACCTCGCCGAACTCGACGAACGCTTCGGCGAGGTGGAGGCCGAGGCGGTGGCCTCGCTGAAGGAGCAGGGCGTGCCCGCCGACCTGGCGATCCTGGAGCGGCAGCTCGAACTGCGCTACCTGGGGCAGGAGCACACATTGACCGTCCCGGTCGGCCGTGAGCTCGACGCGGAGACCGTCCGGGTCACCTTCGAGGAGCTGCACCGCGCCCGCTACGGCCACGCCATGGACAACCGGCTCCAGATCCTCAACCTGCGGGTCCGCGGCATCGGCCGGGCCGACCGGCCGGAACTGGTGCGCCCGCCCCGCCGTGAGGGGGAGCTCGCGCCGAGACGCCGCCAGGCCTACGACTTCGGCGTCCGCGCGCTGACCTCCTTCGCGGTCTACGACCGGGCCGACCTCGCCCCCGGCGACGCCTTCGCCGGCCCCGCGCTGGTCGACGAGGGCACCTCCACCACCGTGGTGCCCAGCGGCCAGCGGGTCGAGGTCGACGAATTCGGCCACCTGCTGGTGACCCTCGACGAGGAGGCGTGATGACGGAGCTCGACGGCGCGACCGTGGAGGTCGTGCGCAGCTACCTGCTGTCGGCGGCCGAGGAGATGCGCGCCACGCTGGTGCGCACCTCGTTCAACCCGGTCATCTACGAGGTGCACGACTTCGGGATGTCGATGTACGACGCCGACCTGCGCCTGATCGCCGAGGCCACCGGCCTGACCTTCTTCCTCGGGGCCAACGACTTCGCCCTGCGCAAGGGGGTGGAGTACGTCGGGCGCGAGAACCTGCACCCGGGCGACGTGGTGCTGATGAACTATCCGTACTGGAACTCCGCCCACGCCTACGACGCGACCCTGTTCGCGCCGGTCTTCGAGGGCGCCGACCTGGTGGGCTTCCTGTGCGTGCGGGCCCACTGGATGGACCTGGGGGCCAAGGACCCGGGCTACGTGCTCGACTCGACCGACATGCACCAGGAAGGCCTCATCTTCCCCGGCACGAAGGTCGTCTCCCGGGGCGAACCCGTCAGGGAGATCCACGAGCTGATCCGCTTCAACTCGCGCATGCCGGGCGAGGTGCTCGGCGACCTGCACGCCCAGATCGCCGCCCTGCGCACGGGGGAACGCCGGTTCCTGGAGATCCTCGCCAAGTTCGGCCGCCCCACCGTCGAGGCCGCCGTCGAGCGCATCATCGCCGACGGCGAGGCGCGCACCCGCGCGGCCCTGGCCGCCCTGCCACAGGGCTCGTGGACGGCGGTCGACTGGGTCGACGACGACGGCATCACCGACGACCCGGTGAAGATGCAGGTCACGGTCACGATCGACGACGGCGGATTCACCGTCGACTTCGCCGGTTCGGCCCCGGCGACGGCCGGGCCGATCAACATGCCCTACGGCGCGACCGAGGCGATCTGCAAGGTCGTGCTCAAGTCGCTCACCTCGGCCGACCAGCCCTCCAACGAGGGCATCGTCGCGCCGCTGATGGTGAAGGCCGAGCCGGGCACGTTGTTCCACGCCGTCTACCCGCAACCGACCTTCACCCTGTGGACCGGCATCGTCGCGGTGGAGCTGATCCTCAAGGCCCTGGCCCAGGGCATGCCCGACCGGCTGGCGGCCTCGTCCGGCGGTGACGTGCCCGGCTTCATGATGGTCGGCGTCCACCCCGACACCGGGAAGTTGTTCGCGGTCAGCAACAACGACCCGGTCGGCTGGGGCGCGACCCCCCACCACGACGGCATGCACGCCGCCACGCACGTCTCCGGCAGCACCGGCCGCACCACCCCGATCGAGGTCCTGGAGGCCAAGACGGGCATGTTCTTCGAGCGGGTCGAGATCCGCACCGACTCGGGCGGCGCGGGGAGGCACCGGGGCGGCGCGGGCCTGCGGCGGGACATCCGGTTCGTCACCGAGGGCGAGTTCCTGTCGGTGATCAAGAAGACCCGGTCCCGCCCCTGGGCCCTCGACGGCGGCCACGAGCCCGAGGCCAACCAGGTCATCGTGTTCCCCGGCACCGACCGGGAGGAACGGGTCAGCACCCGTCGCACCGCCGTCACGCCGGGCGACCGCGTCACCCTGCTCACCGCGGGCGGCGGCGGCCACGGCGACCCCCGCGACCGCGACCCGGCGGCCGTCCGCGACGACGTCGCCGAGGGCTACGTCTCCCCGCAGGCGGCCCGCGACCAGTACGGAGTGGACGTCGATGACTGACGGCACCACCGTCGAGGTCGTGCGCAGCCACCTGGTCTCGGTGGCCGAGGAGATGCGGGCCACGCTGGTGCGCACCTCCTTCAACCCGGTCGTCTACGAGGTGCACGACTTCGGCATCTCGGTCTACGACCCCCGGCTGCGCCTGGTCGCCGAGTCGACCGGCCTGAGCCGGTTCCTGGGCGCCAACGACTACTCCATCCGCAAGGGCGTGGAGTACGTCGGCGTCGAGAACCTGCACCCCGGCGACGTGGTCCTGCTGAACTATCCGTACTGGAACGCCGCCCACTCCTACGACGCGACCCTGTTCGCCCCGGTCTTCGACGACGAGCTGATCGGCTTCGTCTGCGTGCGCGCCCACTGGATGGACCTGGGCGCGAAGGACCCGGGCTACGTGCTCGACTCGACCGACATGCACCAGGAAGGCGTCATCTTCCCCGGCACGAAGGTCGTCTCCCGGGGCGAGCCGGTGCACGAGATCCACGAGCTGATCCGCTTCAACTCGCGCATGCCCGATGAAGTGCTCGGCGACCTGCACGCCCAGATCGCCGCCCTGCGCACCGGGGAGCGCCGCCTGGTCGAACTGAGCAGGCGGTACGGCCGCGACACCGTCGCCGAGGTGATCGACACCGTGATCGCGGTGGCCGAGGCGTCCACCGCCGACGCGCTCGCGGCGTTGCCGCAGGGGTCGTGGACGGCCGAGGACTGGCTCGACGACGACGGGATCACCGACGACCCCGTGAAGATGCGGGTCACCGTCACCATCGCCGACGGGACCTGCGTCGTCGACTTCGCCGGTTCCTCGCCCGCCGTGGCCGGCCCGGTGAACCTGCCCCTCGGGGCGACCATCGCGACCGCGCGGGTCGCGTTCAAGGCGATCACCACGCCCGGCGAGGCGACCAACGCCGGGCACTTCACCGCCCTGACCGTCCGGGCCGAGCCCGGCACGCTCTTCCACGCCGTCTACCCGGCGGCGACCTTCACCCAGTGGACCGGCACGGTGGCGCTCGAACTCGTCTACAAGGCCCTCGCGCAGGGCATGCCGGATCGGCTGCCCGCCTCGTCCGGCGGTGACGTGCCGGGCTTCATGATGGTCGGCGTCCACCCCGACACCGGGAAGTTGTTCGCGGTCAGCAACAACGAGCCGGTCGGCTGGGGCGCGACCCCGCACCACGACGGCATCGGCCCGGCCAACCACCTGGCCCAGACCCAGGCCCGCATCACCCCGATCGAGGTCCTGGAGGCCAGGACCGGGATGTTCTTCGAGCGGCTGGAGATCCGCACCGACTCCGGCGGCGCGGGAAGGCACCGGGGCGGCCCCGGCCTCCGGCGGGACATCCGGTTCGTCTCCGGGGGCGAGTTCCTGTCGGTGATCAAGAAGACCCGGTCCCGCCCCTGGGCCCTCGACGGCGGCTGCGAACCCGAACCCAACCAGGTGATCGTCTTCCCCGGCACCGACCGCGAACACCGGGTCAGCACCCGTCGCACCGCCGTCGCGCCGGGCGACCGCGTCACTCTGCTCACGGCCGGCGGCGGCGGCCACGGCGACCCCCGCGACCGCGACCCGGCGGCCGTCCGCGACGACGTCGCCGAGGGCTACGTCTCCGCCGAGGCGGCCCGCTCCCGGTACGAAAGGAAGAACCCTTCATGAACTCGACCGTGCTGACCGGCTGCACGGTGGTCGACGCCCGCGTCCTCGACGGCGTCGGCCCCCTGCGCGACGCGGCGGTGTGGGTGCGCGGCGACCGCATCGCCGCCGTCGGCCCCGCCGACGAGGTCCTGGCCGAGGCCGGGCGAGACCACCGGCGCGTCGACCTGGGCGGCGCGTTCCTGACGCCCGGCCTGGCCAACATGCACACCCACCTGTCCCTGTCGCTGCCCGGCCAGGGCGGCGACACGGTCAAGGGCCTGAGCCCGCACGACCTGGCCTTCTACATGGCCGACGGCGCCCGCCGCACCCTGCTCTGCGGGGTCACCACCGTGCGCTGCGTCGCCGAGAAGGACCACGCCGACTTCGCGCTGCGCCGCGCCATCGCCTCCGGCCGCGCGACCGGCCCGCGCGTCTTCACGGCGGGCCGCGCCCTGGTCTCCACCGGCGGCCACGGACACGAGGGCACCGACACCCTGGAGTGCGACGGCGCCGACGGTTTCCGCCAGGGGGTGCGCAGCCAGGTCAAGGCCGGCGCCGACCTGATCAAGGTGATGATCTCCGGCGGCATCGCCGGCGAGCACGAGGACATCGACACCCGCCAGCTCTTCACCGACGAGCTGACCGCCGTCATCGAGACCGCGCACGCCTGGGGCCGCAAGGTCACCGCCCACGCGGGCCCCGCCCCGGTCATCGCCGAGGCGGTCGAACTCGGCCTCGACTGCGTCGAGCACGGCTACCAGCTCACCCCCGAGGTGGTCGGCGCGATGGCCGCCCGGGGCACCGCGCTGGTGCCGACCCTGCTGGTCACCCGCTGCAAGGCCTTCTTCGACGAACTCGGCGTCCCCGAGTGGATGCAGCAACGCTCACTGGGCGCGGGCCCCCGCCACCTGGAGAGCTACGCCCTGGCCCTGGAGGCGGGCGTGGAGGTGCTGCTCGGCAGCGACATGCCCCCGTTCTGGGACTTCGAGGGCACCAACGCCACCGTCCGCGAGCTGGAGCACATGTCGGAGGCCGGCCTCGGCCCCGCCCGCGCCCTCTACGCCGGCACCCTCGGCCCGATCCGCTGGCTCGGCGCGGACGCCGACCTCGGCACCGTCGAGACCGGCAAGTACGCCGACCTCGTCGCCATGGACGCCGACCCGCTGGAGTCGGCGTCGGCGTTCCGGGGCGTGCGCTGGGTGATGTCCGGCGGCCGGGTCGTCCGCGACGACCGGAACGGCCGGGCCGCCCTGTGACCGCCTTCGACCTCACCCGCGGCACCTCCGCCGCCGACGTGGCGGCCGCCATCGACGACATGTACGACGCCTTCCTGGCCGGCGACCGCACCCGCTTCGACAGCCACCTCCACCCCGAGGTGACCACCTGGGAGACCCACCTGCCCGGCCCGCTGCGCACCCGGGCCGAGCTCGACGCCTACCGCGCCCAGCGGGACGCCGCCGGGGCGCGGCCGTCGCTCGCCTCGCTGAGCGCCGCCGAGATGCGCGTCGACGTGTGGGGCGACACCGCCGTGGCCCGTTACGTGCTGGTCGCGGTCGCGCCGGGCGGGCAACCGGAGCACACCCGGGTCACCGACGTGCTGCGCCGTTCGGCGACGGGGGGCTGGGCGATCGTGCACCATCACGCGGAACTCGTCCGCGATGTTACGTGGGAGTGAACAGAGCCCTCGTCAGAACAGCCGGGGAGTGACCACGGACACCACCGTGGTCACTTCGTCGGTGTCGTTGTAGAGCCGGTGCGGCACGCTCGACCGCAGGTGCACACTGTCACCCGGCAGCAGCCGGTGTTCGACCCCGTCGACCTCGTAGAGCAACTCGCCGTGCACGACGTAGGCGAACTCCTCCCCCCGGTGGCCGTAGGACTCCTCCCGCCGGCCGCCCGGCGCGATGTGCACCAGCATCGGCTCCAGCACCAGGTCAGGCCCCCGGTCGGAGAGCATGCGGTAGGTGGTCTGCCCCGAGACGTACTGGGTCGCGCCGTCGTCGCGGCGGGTCAGCGTGAAGTGGAGGGGCGCGGCGGCGGGCTCGGAGCGCGGCTCGGGCTCGTCGGCGCTGAAGAACTCGGGCACCGGCCGGTCGAGCGCCTTGGCGAGGCTGTTGAGCGCGGTCAGCCCGATGGAGGAGACACCCCGCTCGACCTGGGAGAGGAACCCGATCGACAACCCCGACTGGGCGGACAGCCCGCGCAGGGTCAGACCCCGCTCGGTGCGGAACTGCCGCACCCGGGCGCCGACCAGCACCTGCTGGCCGTCGCCGTCGTCGGCACGCCGGTCACTCCTGGCCACCTGATCTCCCCATGACTCACGACGGATCTGTTCGATGGTATCGAACATCGGCGCGCACAACAGCAAGGAGGGGCATGTGATCAGGCCGTGACCTGGCATGGTGAGACTTTCCCAGGTGAAAAGAGTGATGGCCGTGACGATGGTGATCGCGAGCGCCCTGGTGGTGCCCGCGCAGCCGGCGGCGGCGGCGAAAGTCGATCCGATCAGGGCGCTGAAGGCGCAGTTCGTCGCCGGGACGGGCGTCAAGCTCAAGACGGTCCAGCAGGTGCGGGTGAAGGGCGGCAAGGGGAGCGTCACCCAGGAGATGGGAACGATCCAGTTCGGCCCGAAGGGGGCGACCGCCTCCGACCTCAACGAGAAGACGCGCTACGACAAGGGCTACTTCGCCGACGCGGACAAGGACGAACGCGACGTGCGCAAGAGCTTCGAGGCCCCCGGCCGGGTGATCTCCCTGCCGAAGGCGACGTACGTGCAGGGACCCCGCGCCGGGCAGGGGCTGCCGGAGGGCAAGTACTGGGTGCGCAAGCGCCCCCTTCCCCCGGTGCCCGGCGGGATCATCATCAACGTGTTCGAACCGAACACGGTCGAGACCCTGATCGCCAAGGCCGAGTCGGTCCGCGGCGGCGTGGTGAAGGGCTCGACCACCAGCGCGAAGATGGCGGCGCTCTCACCGGTGTTCCGCAAGCGGTTCGGCGCCGGCGGCAAGAGCGGGAGCGGGCAGATCTCCACGATCAAGTACACGTTCTCCCTCAACTCCGAAGGGCTGATCACCCGCCTCAGCGTCAAGATGCGCATGCCCGTCGGCGGCGGGAAGGTCGTCGACTACACCTCCGACACCCGTCTCTACAACTGGGGTGCCAAGGTCTCCGTCGTACCGCCCCGCGCCGAAGCGGTGATCGACGAGAAGGACCTCAAGTCCGGCGGAAGGTGACGATCGACTCGGAGTCCCCGTTGGCCACGTTGACCACCAGCCACAACTGACGGGTGCCGGGGATGCGCTCGATCTTCGCGGAGAGGCCCGCTCCCGCGTTCGGGGGCGACTCGCGGGTCCAGGTCCGGCCGTCCCAGTGCAGGACGGAGATCTCGCCCGGCCGGCTGGGATCGCGGCCCGAGAACCAGACGTCGTCGGGGCCGAACGCGGTCACGCCGGTCACCTCGCCGCTCGCCTGCGGGACGGCCGGTTGCCGCCACGACCGGCCGTCCCAGTGCAGCAGCAGCGGCCTCTCGCCGGTGCCGCCGACCGCCCAGACGTCGTCGGGGGCGATCTGGAGGATCCCGTTGAGGTGGCCCTTCGGCAGTGCGGGGGTCGCCTCGTATCGGCCGTCGTGTCCGTGCCAGACGACGGGCTGGTCCGGTTCCCGGGAGCCGGCGACCCAGGTGTGGCCGCCGCCGGTGTCCACCCGCGTGAGCCGGGTCCGCCCGCCGCCGAGCTTGGCTTCCGTGACGAAGGCGGCGCCGTTCCAGGTCAGCACCGCGTCGTCGATGACCACGGCCACCCGGCGGCCGTCCACCGCCACGTCCCGACCGAAGGTGGGGAGCGGGTGCCGCCGCCACGTCCTTCCGTCCCAGCGCTGGGCGAACGACTCGTCCTCGTGGAAGCCGCCGCCGAGCATCCAGGCGTTGCGCGGCCCGTCGGAGTCGACGCTCGCCAGGCCGCCCGTGGCGTCCTTCAGCGGCACCGCCCGCCACCGCGACCCGTTCCAGGTGCGCAGCGACGTGGCCACGCTGTCCTCCCAGCCGGTGTATCCGACCGCCCACGCGAGGCCGGGGCCGGCCGCGCTCACGTCGTCCAGGCCCCGCTCCCAGCCGTCGTCGGTGGGCAGGCCGGGAACACGCACCCACATCTGGGGGGCGGACGGGGCCGGCGTGGGCTTGGCGATAGGCTGCGCGGCGGGTTGCGCGGGGGACTGGTGGGTGCAGCCCGACACGATCAGGCAGGCGGCCAGCGCCGTCGTCCACGACCTCATGGCGATCACTCCGCGTAGGTGAACATGGCGTCGGAGAAGCCGTCGGCCGAGGTCCAGACGAGCTTCGCCCTGACATGGGTGGCGTTGCGGACGAAGGTGACCTTCCGCCCGTCGTCGGTGACGGTGGCCCGTGCCCAGCCGTCGAACTTTCTCGTGAGGTGGTGGTCCCACGCGTCGAGGGTCCCCGTGGCCACCGCCGCGATGGACTCGGTGGGCGGCTCGCCGTCCGCGCAGTAGCGGCCGAAGTTCGCGATGGCCGTGACCGTGCCGCTCCCGGCCTGAAGCTTGATGCTCTGGCAGGGGTCGGCCTTGGTGCCGTAGACGAGGCGCGGGTGCGACCACTCTCCGGCCTCCGGGTCGTAGTGGCGCTCGAAGAGTCCCCGGCCGCTCTCGTACCGCATCGCCACCCGGCGGCCGTCGGCGAGTGTCACTTCCTCCTGGAACGCGGTCGCTTCTTCGGTGCTCCGCGCCGACGGGGTCGCGGTGACGGGTGGCGGAGCGACCGCCTGCTCCGGGCCGCAGGCCGTCGTGGCCGCGAGCAGCGCCAGACAGGTCAGGGTGCTCGCTGCTCGCATCGCGTCTCCCGGTGTCCCGCCGAGCGGTATGTCCGGCCAGGCTAGCAATCCGCGGGCGACCGTGAATCTTTCAGCCGTGCCGCCGGACCGGTCCAGGTCATCGTGGACGCGAGATCGGCACGCTGGCCGGACGCCCGCCCGGGTGCGACTCTCGCGCCATGCGCAAACTGATGGTCTCCGCACTGCTCGCATTCGGCTTCGTGCTGTCCGTGGGCGCCGCGCCCGCGCAGGCGGCCACTCTCCGCAACGTCTACTACTACAACTGGGACTGCAACCGGGTGGGCAACCTCGGCATCACCGAGGGCTGGTGGACGTCCTACCAGTGCGTGCCCGAGCACGGCTTCTGGTTCCTCTACGCGTAGCCCGGAGGGGCGAGCCGGGCCGCGCACCCGCAGGTGCGTGGCCCCGGCCACACCGGCACGGTATTTTGTGGATCTTCGTCCCCTCCGAAGGTGCACATGTACCCCTCAACGCAACTCTGGCCGGTCCGCGGCCTGGCCAAGGCGACCGTCGGCTTCCTCGTCGCCAACCTGCTGGCCGAGACCCTGGCGGCCGTCGCGCACTACCAGCGCGTCACGCTGATCGACGCCGCGTTCGACATCGCCCTCGACGACCTGTCCGACCTGGAGGACATCGACTTCGAGGCGATCGCCGACAACGAGCTCCTGGTCCTGCTCGCCGACCTCGGCGTGAACGCGACGTTCGTGCTGGCGGGCGTCATGTTCGTGGTCTGGCTCTACCGGGTGCGGGACAACGCCGAGCAGATGTCCACCCTGCCGCAGCGGCGGGCGACGCCGTGGTTGTTCTTCGGCTGGTTCGTGCCGATCGTGTCGTTCTGGTTCCCCAAGCAGATCCTGGACGACATCTGGCGGGCCTCCTCTCCCGAGGGCCGCAGGCCCGGCGTGCTGATGATGATCTGGTGGATCCTCTGGCTCGTGACGGTCTTCCTCGGCAACACCGCCGCACGGATCGCGTCCTCCGACGAGGAGGACGCGATGGCGGTCCGCACCGGGTCGCTGCTGGACGTGGCGACGTATCCGCTGGTGGTGGTGTGCGGCGTGCTGGCGATCGTGATCGTGCGCCGGATCAGCGCACTCCAGGAGGCGGGCAAGGCCCTGCCGGTCGACCAGCCCGCCGACGTGTGAGAACCCCTGGCCCTCACCGCCGTCCGGCCAGGGCGGCTTCGAGACGTTCGAACGGGCCCGGGCCGTCATGGTGCTTCGGCGGGGCGCCGAGGTGCCGGACACGGAGCTCGTCCATGAGCTCCTCGACGAACGCCGGCCCCTCGTCGCGCATGAACCGCTGCCGGGCCCGCAACTCCTCGCTGCCCGGGAGCCAGTCGAGGCCCCAGTTGCCGAGGGCGTACATGACCGGAAGCGTCTGGATGCCCGCTTCGGTCAGGCTGTAGCGGGCACGCTGCCCCCGTGCGGCGGTGCCGCGGGTGAGCACGCCCGCCTCGACGAGCCGCACCAGGCGGTCGGCGAGGATGTTCGAGGCGATGCCCTCGATCGATCCGGTGAGCAGCGCCCGGAAGTGGCGGCGGTCGCCGAAGATGACGTCGCGCAGCACGAGCAGCGACCACCGGTCTCCGAGCACCTCGACGGCGGCGTTGATCGGACACCCTGACCGTGGTTCCACGATTCCCTCCTTGACAGGCATTTCGCTCTGCCGATAGTAGTTGCAAAATACAACCACTTGGAAGGAGGGGGCTGATGGGCCGCTTCGTCTACGCGATGCAGGTGTCCCTCGACCTGCGGATCGAGCAAGTTCCCGGAGACAACGGCGCCGGCGAGTGGCTGCGCCTCCACGAGAAGCTGCACCGCGAGTGCAACGAGCTGACCAGGGCACTCGACCTCCTGGTCCACGGCCGCGTCTACTACGAGGTCATGGAGGAATTCTGGCCGCACGCGTCCGGAGACCCGTCACTGCCCGACTACCTGCGTGAATACGGCGAGATCTGGACGTCCAAGCCCAAGGTCCTCGTCTCCCGCACCCGGAGCGACGCCGGCCACAACACCCGGATCATCGGCGGGGACGACACGATCGAGCGACTCGCCGGCCTGCGCGCCGAAACCGGCGGCGGCATCGGGGTGGGCGGGGCGGCGCTCGCGACCCAGCTCCTCCGGGCCGGGCTCCTCGACGAGCTGGTGCTCTTCACCCATCCCTCGATCCTCGGCTTCGGCCGGCCGCTGTTCGACGACTACGACCGGCCGATCGACCTCGACCTGATCGAGCGGCGATCGTTCGAGCAGGGTGTCACCATGCATCACTACGCCGTGCTCGGCGCGAAGGAGGCGGGCCCGTGCTGAGGCAGGTGGCCGACGGCGTGCTGGTCCACGAGAGCACGTTCGTGCAGAGCAACGCCGTCGTGGTGGAGGGCCGGGCCGGGGTGCTGCTCATCGACCCCGGGGTGACCGCCTCCGAGCTCGACTGCCTCGTGAACGACCTGGCGGACCTGGGGCGGACCGTGGTGGCGGGCTTCTCGACGCACCCGCACTGGGATCACGTGCTCTGGCACGCCGGGTTCGGCGAAGTTCCCCGCTACGGCACGGCACGCTGCGCGGCGGCCATCCGCGACGAGCTCTCCGACCCGCACGCGAAGACCCGCATCGCCGACCACCTGATCGAGACGGAGATCGCCGGACAGGTGCCGCTCGACCTCCTCGGTCTCATCACCGGCCTGCCCGCCGGCACCACGCGGGTTCCCTGGGACGGCCCCAAGGTCCGGATCATCGAGCACCAGGCACACGCCCCCGGCCACGCGGCGCTGCTGATCGAGGAACGCGGCGTGCTCGTCGCCGGGGACATGCTCTCCGACGTCCTGATCCCGATGCTCGAACACGACACCGCCGACCCGGTCGGCGACTACCTCGGCGCGCTGCGGCTGCTCGAAGACGTGGCGGGCGACGCCGGCGTCGTCGTCCCGGGCCACGGTTCGGTCGGCGGACCCGGCCGGGCGCGGGCCCGGATCGAGCTGGACCGGGCGTACCTGGACGCGGTGCGGAACGGCCGCGTGCCCGCCGACCCGCGGATCGGCCCCTCGGCCAAGCCCGGCTGGGAGTGGGTGAGCGACGTGCACGAAGGGCAGTTCCAGCAACTCGCCCGATGAGGCGCGGGTCAGTCGAGCACCTGCCCGTGCCGCGCCGGCACGTCTGACAGGGCGGTCTCGTCTTCGGTCTGGTGGACGCCGGCCGCGACCACCAGAGTGGCCGCCATCATGGCCACCGCCGCGACGAGGGCCGTCCGCAGGCGGCGTCGCGGCGGGGCGGGCACCGGTTCCGGTTCCCGCTCCGGCTCGGGTGGCAGGTTCAGGTCCAATCGGGTGCGGGCGGTGTTCCACGCCGTGGCCGCCTGTTCGTCCAGGCCGCAACCGAGGACGAACGCGGTGACCGCCTCCCGCCGGGGCAGCGTGCCGCGTTTGAGCATCCCGGCCGCGGTCGAGTAGGGCAGATGGTGGCCGGCCCGCTGCGCGTGGAGCTGGATGTCGCGGTAACTGCGTCCAGACCAGGCTTTGAGCCGCCGCAGCATGGCCACGAACTCGGCGTCGGAGCGGGCGTCGGCGGGGTCGGGACGGGCCGGCAGGCCTTCCGGGCTGATGCTCATAACCTGGCAGTACAACGGAGCCGCACGGATCCGCACAAGCCGGAACGGCACATTCCTTGCTCACGGGCCGGGGGAGCGGCCAGCGTCGATCACATGATCTCCACCTGGTTCCACGCCGCTCTGGCCGGCGTGCTGTTGTCCTCCGCCCCGGTCCATCCACGGATCGAGTCCTTCCTCGACCGGACGGTGCCGCCGGGGCCCGGCGGCACCGTGGCGGTGGCCCGCCACGGCGAGCTCGTCCACTGCGCCGGGTTCGGCCTGGCCGATCGGGAGAACGGGACCCCGGCCGGATGCGACACCGCCTACGACGTCATGTCGATCACCAAGCAGTTCACCGCGGCCGCGATCATGAAGCTGCAGATGACGGGCAGGCTGCGGACGACCGACCGGATCTCCGTCCACCTCGGACCGGTGCCGGCCGACAAACGCCGGATCACGGTACGCCACCTGCTGACGCACACCTCCGGGCTGGGCGACCTCGGCGACGACTACGAGCCGGTCTCCCGCGACACCATGACGCGGCGCGCGCTGGCGTCGCGGCTGCGGTCGGCGCCGGGGGCCGAGTTCCACTACTCCAACGTGGGCTACAGCCTGCTGGCCGCCGTCGTCGAGCGGGCGTCGGGCCGTTCGTACGAACGTTTCCTGGCCGAGCACCTGTTCGCCCCCGCCGGCATGACGAGCACCGGATACGTGCTGCCCCGCTGGGCGGCCGGCCAGATCGCGATCGAGTACGACCGGCGGGGCAACAGACGGGGACGGCCGACCGAGCACCCCTGGGCGGCGGACGGCCCCCACTGGTACCTGAGGGGGAACGGCGGCATGCTCTCCACCGCCCGCGACATGTACCGCTGGCACCGGGCGCTGGAGGGGAACCGGATCCTGTCCCGCCGGGCCAAGGCGGAGATGTTCGCCCCGCGTGTGCTCGTCGACCGGAAGGCGAAGCTCCACTACGGCTATGGCTGGGGCGTGTTCCCGCGCACCGAGTACGGCCGGGTCGTCGAACACGACGGCGGCAACGACTGGTCGTACGGCGACTTCGCCCGGTTCCTCGACAAGGGCGTGATGGTGTTCTGGATCACCAACCAGGCGTACCTGGAAGGGAAGTGGAACCTGGAGGACCTCAACGGCACGATCACGCCCGGACTCCTCCGCGCCCTGTGACGCCAGTGTGACGATCAGCCGACACCGATCATCTGGTGTTCTGGCTCGATCACGGCCACGACACGTTCCTGCTCCCGGCCGTAGGGCCGGCCGGTGTACTTCTCGGCCAGCCGATCGATGATCTCCCAGCCCGCGTCGCCGTCGATCCACTCGACGACCCGCCCCCGGATGACGACCGGCTCGAAGGGGTTGTCGGCGGGCGCGATCGACAACGCGACCCGGGGATCGCGGCGCAGGTTGCGCGCCTTGCGCGAGTGGGGGCCGGTGAAGAAGACGACGCGGTCGCCGTGGGCGCCGACGAAGAGGGGCACGTTGTGCGGCGCGCCGTCCGGCAGGACGGTGGCGAGGTGCGCGATCGAGGCGCCGTCGAGGACGCGGCGCACGCCGGGGTCGAGGGCGGTCATCGGGTCACCTCGTAACGCAGGTGGGTCACGCCGGGCGCCGGAACGGCTTCCAGCAGGTTCAGCCGTACGTGTTCCGGGAGTTCCCGGAAGAACCGGCGGCCGCCGCCGAGCAGGATCGGCACCTGGTGCAGGACCACCTCGTCGACCAGCCCCGCCTTCAGCGCCTCGGTCGCCGCGCCGCCGCCCATGACGAAGACGTCCTTTCCCGCGGCGGCCCGGCGGGCGGCGGCGACCGCGTCGTGGACGCCGGTGGTGACGAGGGTCTGCCGGTCGGTGATCTCCGGCGCGGCCCGGTGGCTCAGCAGGACCAGCGCGGCCGTCGGGTGGGGGCTGCCGCCGCCGAAGTGCTCGGAGTCCTCGTAGGTGTTGCGGCCCACCACGGCCGCGCCCACCCGCCCGGCGAGGGCGTCGAAGACGCGGGCGCTGGGCCCGCTGAGCTTGAAGCCGCCGAACACCCGGCTGGGCGTGTCGCCGTCGAAGTACCAGTCGAACAGCGACGTGCCGTCGCCCAGCCCGCGCCCGGCGCCCGGGTCGCGTCCGGTGATGTATCCGTCGACCGACACGGCGTGGGCCGTGATGACCTTGCTCATCTGGGGGGATCCTTTCGGGGTTCCTTGAGGAGACTCCATTACCGTAACACCTGAAGTTCCTTGAGGGAACCCCGAAGGCTAGAATGAGCCCATGCAACGCACCCAGTTCGGGGAGATGGCCTGCTCCATCGCGCGCACCCTCGACGTCATCGGAGAGCCCTGGTCGCCGCTGATCCTGCGCGACGTCTGGGTCGGCCTGAACCGCTTCGACCAGCTCCAGGCCGACCTCGGGATCTCCCGCAAAGTGCTGACAGAACGGCTCGGCCACCTCGTCGAACAGGGCGTGCTCGAACGCCACCCCTACGACAACCGGCCGCGCTACGAATACCGCCTCACGGCCAAGGGCGCCGAGCTGGTCGACCTGCTCATGGTCATGACCGCGTGGGGCGACAAGTGGCTGGCCGGCGAGGCGGGCCCGCCGGTGCTCTACCGCCATCACGCGTGCGGCGAGATCAGCGGCGTCGACCTGCGCTGCGCCCACTGCGGCGAGCCGATGCACGCCGGCGACGTCGACCTGCTGCCGGGGCCCGGCTCGGCCGCGTGAGCGGCCGTCACCGGCCCGGCGGCGCGGTGAACCGGCCGGCGGCCTCTCCTTCGAGGTGACCCGGGGGCAGGCGACGCCCGCAGACCACCAGCAGCAGGTCCTGGGCGCGGCCGGTGACCGGCGATCCGCTGCCGAGCGTCCAGTCGAGGTCGTCGGCCCGCAACCGGACGCCGGTGAGATCCGCGCCGAAGAAGGCGATGTTCCTCGGCGCCATCCCGGCGAAGACCATCGCGATCCGATCCGGCGGCACCACCCTGCCCAGCCCGAGGGCGACCGTGACGTCCAGGCCGTGGATGACGTCGTGCGACAACGCGCCGACCGCCCCGCCGCCGGGTGGCCGCCACGGATGCGCGACGTTGGCGCGCAGCACCGCCAGGAGCTCCGCGCCGCTCATCCGGCCCGCGTCGCGGCGGGCGAGCCGGTCGGCCATCCGGTTGACGTTCCCACCGGCTCTGACCAGTTCCACGACCGTCCGCCCGGCCGACCGCCGGAACGGCGCCGTCGTGTGGGCCACGACCTCCCGGACCCGCCACCCGTCGCAGAGCGTCGGCGCGTCCCACTGCTCGGGTGTGAGCCCGGCGAGCAGGTCGGCCAGCTCGCCGCGCTCCGCCCGCACCGCCGCCCGCGCGGCCTCGTCGGTCACTTCTCCGTACGTCACGTCGCCTCCGTATGTTGGGGTCTCCCACGACATACGGACCGGAGGCCGAGAACTCATCGGCCGGCCGTAAGGTCGAGGTCGTGGATCGTCTGGAACGGCACCGGACCGAGCTCACCGGCTACTGCTACCGGATGCTGGGTTCCGGCTTCGAGGCCGAGGACGCGGTGCAGGAGACGCTCGTCCGGGCCTGGCGGGCCTACGAGAGTTACGACGAACGGCGCGGAACGTTGCGCGTCTGGCTCTACCGCATCGCCACCAACGTCTGCGTCGACATGCTCCGCAGCGCCCAGCGCCGCGCCCTCGCCATCGACCTCGGCCCCGCCTCGCAGGCCGGCGCCGCTCTGGGCCCGCCGGTCGCCGACGAACGGTGGATCCACCCGATCGCCGACGCCCGCGCCCTGCCCGAAGACCTGGCCGTGCGGCGCGAGACGATCCGCCTGGCGTTCGTCGCCGCCCTCCAGCACCTCCCGGCCCGGCAGCGCGCGGCGCTGATCCTCCGCGACGTCCTGTGCTGGACGGCCAGGGAGACCGCCGACCTGCTCGACACCACCGTGGCCTCGGTCAACAGCGCGCTGCAGCGGGCCAGGGCGACGCTCAGGGCCAACGCCCCCGCCCTCGACGCGGGCCACCGGCCCGACGATGCCGCCCGGCGCGACCTGCTCGACCGCTACTGCGCGGCGTTCGAACGCCACGACATCGACACCCTGGTCTCCCTCCTGCACGAGGACGTCACGATGTCGATGCCGCCGTTCGCCTGGTGGCTGCGCGGCCGCGAGCAGATCCGCCTGGCCATGAGCGACCCGGCGGCGTCGTGCGCGGGGGCGCGGTTGTGGCCGGTCGCGGCGAACGGATCACCGGCCTTCTGGCAGACCCGCCCCGCCCACGACGGCGGCCACCACCCGTTCGCGCTGATCGTGCTCGACGTGGCCGACGGCGGGATCGCCGACATCGTCACCTTTCTGGGCGCGGAGCGGCTGGCCGGCCTCTTTCCGCCGATGACTTTCGACGTCCACGGAAAGAGCGCCTGATCGAGGCCCAGGTTCGGCGGTGTCGACGGTGAGGGTGAGGCCGGGTTCAGCAGGTGGGCAGGTTCGGCGTCGTCCAGCCGGAGGGCGCGGGCGAGGGCTCCATGACGGCGGGGGAGACGCCGGGGAGGTTTCCACGTTCGAGTTCGGCGTAGTACTCCACGCTCATGTCGCCCAAGGCGGCGACCTCCCTGCGGCGCAGTCCCGGCACCCGGCGCCGCGAAACTCCCCGGGGGTGATCTTCGTGCGCCGCGAGGTCGGGAACTCGACGCCACGTGCTCCGGTACACCCTTCGCCCGTGCCTGGTTACGTGCGCTGACCAGCGGTTACGTAGATGACGTGGCGGTCCGCCCCTTATCGAGTAAAGGAATCTCCTCATGCGCGGAGCAGTGATCCACGCCCCCGGCGACATCCGTTTCGAGACCCTGGACGATCCCAGGATCCTTCATCCCACCGACGCGATCATCCGCACCGCGGTGACCTGCGTGTGCGGCTCGGACCTGTGGCCCTACCGCGGCGCCGAGCCGACCGACGCGCCGCATCCGATGGGCCACGAGTACGTCGGCTTCGTGGAGGAGGTCGGATCGCAGGTGACCGCGGTGAAGCCGGGGCAGTTCGTCATCGGGTCGTTCGCCACCTCGGACAACACCTGCGCCAACTGCCGCAACGGCTTCCCGTCCAACTGCCTGAACCGCGAGTTCATGAGCACCTGCCAGGCCGATTACGTCCGCATCCCCAACGCCCAGGGCACGCTGGTGGCCACCGACGGCGTACCCGGTGAGGAGTTCTGGCCGGGGCTGCTGGCCGTCTCGGACGTGATGGGCACCGGCTGGTGGGCCGCCGACGCCGCCGAGGTCAAGCCCGGCTCCACCGCCGTGGTCGTCGGTGACGGCGCGGTCGGCCTGTGCGCGGTGATCGCGGCCAAGCAGATGGGCGCCGAGCGGATCATCGCCATGTCCCGGCACGAGCCGCGGCAGGCACTGGCCCGCGAGTTCGGCGCGACCGACATCGTCACCGAGCGCGGCGAGCAGGGCGCGGCCCAGATCAAGGAGCTGACCGCCGGGATCGGCGCCGACAGTGTGCTGGAGTGCGTCGGCACCCCCGAGGCGATGCGGCAGGCCCTGCGCTCGGCGCGGCCGGGCGGCAACGTCGGCTTCGTCGGCGTCCCGCACGACGTCGCTATCGACGGGCAGGAGCTGTTCTTCTCCCACGTCGGCCTGCGCGGCGGCCCCGCCCCCGTGCGCCGTTACCTTCCCGACCTGATCGAGCGGGTGCTGACCGGCGCCATCGACCCGGGCAAGGTCTTCGACCTCACCCTTCCCCTGGACCAGGTCGCCGAAGGCTACAAGGCCATGGACGAACGCCGCGCCATCAAGACCCTCCTGAAGCCCTGACCCGCGCACCCGACCGAAGGGATCGGCCTGTGCCAGCGCCGGGGCGGGCCGGTCGAGGTCATCCGGCCCGGAGACCGCGTCCTGTCCGAGGCCGACGAGGAGCACTGGCGCGGCGCCGCCCCCAACCGGCTGATGGTCCCCCTGGCCATCGACGAGAGCGACGCCGACCACGACGTCGTGCACTTGCCGAACGCCGACCACCTCGGTGGCGGGCCGCTGATCACAGCCAGATCGTCGCGAGCCAGATCTCGGCCGCCGCCAGCACGATCAACGTGATGTTCAGACCGGTCTCCCTGACCTCACCCCGCGACAGATGCAGCCCGGTGGCCAGCACCTGGAGCACCGCGAACCCCACCGCGGCGGCCAGCGCCAGGCCCGGCAGGATCCCGGTGACCGGGGGAAGGACGAGCCCGGCGGCCCCCAGCACCTCCAGGACGCCGATCATCCGGACCATCGGCATCGGCACGGTGTCCACCCAGCCCATCATGGGCTGGAGCCGCTCCTTACTCTGGACGATCTTCTTGCCGCCGGCATAGAGGTAGAACAGGCCCAGCAGTCCGGCGATGATCCAGTAGGCGACGGTCATGGCGTTCCTCTCAATGGTTGCGCCCGCCCATGATGGGGGACCGCCGGATGCCGTACAAAAGGAACATCAGTGTGCGTGGGTAACAGGAGTGGCCGTGTCGCAGAACGAGAAGACGTGTCTGATCAGGGGAGACGCCGGCAGGACGATCCGCGCGATTCTCGACCGCATCGGCAACAAGTGGACCCTGCTGATCGTCGCGACCCTCCACGGGAGCCGGATGCGCTTCACCGAGTTGCAGCAGCACATCCCCGGCATATCGCAACGCATGTTGTCGCTGAGCCTGCGCCACCTGGAACGCGACGGGCTCATCTCCCGCACCGCCCACGCCGAGGTGCCACCCCGGGTGGAGTACGAACTCACGCCGATGGGCCGGACCCTCATCGTCCCGGCGATCACCCTCGCCGAGTGGGCGGTGGAGCACAACCCGGACATCGAACGCAGCCAGACGGCGTACGACACCCGTGAAGACCGGAAATAGGGCAACCGGCCCATTCGTTTCGGCCACGGACCGGCGGGCAGCCGTGGCAGATGCCCATTCGACGGTTTCCCATCCTTGACGACACCCTGGCCATGCTGGCCGGGGGCTACGCCTGGTTGCCGGCCATGCTCCGCCGCGCGAGCGGCGCCCCGGCGCACACCCGGGTGATGGGGCGGCCCGCCGTCGCCCTCCGCGGCCCGGAGGCCGCGCGGTTCTTCTACGACGAACGCCACGTCAAGCGCGCCGGAGCCCTCCCGGAGCCGATCCGGGCCACGCTGACCGGCAAGGGCACCGTGCACAGCCTCGACGGCCCCGCCCATCGTGCCCGCAAGGCGATGTTCCTGTCGCTGCTGGCCGACCCCGGCCACGTCGCCGACCTGGTGCGGCAGGCGGCCGAGAGCTGGGACGAACGAGCCGCCGGCTGGCCGGCCCGACCACGTGTCGTGCTGTTCGACGAGGCGAGCCGCGCCCTCACGGCGGGTGTGTGCGCCTGGGCGGGGCTCCCCGTCAAGGAGGTCGACGACCTCGCCGCCGACATGGTGGCGCTGGTCGACGGGTTCGGCTCGGCCGGCGCCCGCCACTGGAAGGCCCGGCGGGTCCGTCTCCGTCGTGAGGCGTGGCTGGCCGATCTCCTGGCCCACGACGACGGCGCGTCGGCGGGTCTGCTCGCCCGCCACGTCACCGGCCATCGCGACGCCGACGGCGAGCCCTTGAACCCGAGGGCCGCCGCCGTCGAGATGCTCAACGTCATCCGCCCGACCGTCGCGGTCGCCTGGTACGTGACCTTCGCCGCGCACGCGCTGCACCGCTGGCCGGAGAACCGGGCCCGGCTGCGCGACGGCGACCCCGCGTTCGCCGAGGCGTTCGCGCAGGAGGTGCGGCGTTTCTACCCGTTCGCGCCCTACGTCGGCGGCCGGGCCGTGGGGGATCTGACCTGGCGCGGCGAGCCCATCCCGGAGGGCGCGATGATCCTCCTGGACGTCTACGGCCAGCATCACGACGAGGCCCGGTGGGAGCGCCCCTACTCCTTCCGCCCCGGCCGTTTCCTCGACGCGGGCGTCGGCCGCGACGACCTGATCCCCCAGGGAGGCGGCGACCCCCACACCGGCCACCGCTGCCCCGGGGAGGCGGTCACGGTCGGGCTGCTGCGCGAGTTGTCCGTCCGGCTGGCGCGGCTGCGCTACTCGGTGCCCCCGCAGGACCTCCGCATCCCCCTGCGCCGTATCCCGACCCTCCCGCGCAGCGGCTTCGTCATCACCGGCGTGCGCCCATCCGCCGTGGAGACTCCGGATGAAAGCGCCGCCCGGGTCGCGAACGGCAACCCAGGCATCGCCCTTGGCCACCTCGGATCTGCCGACGCCCAGCGGCACTAACGAACCCGAGAAGTGACCTCTGTGCGCCGTTTCCCGCCTCACTGAGGGAGAGGGAAAAAGAAACTTTTGCCGGGGAGTGGTCCTCGGGACAATAGTTTCAACGACTACCGGAACTCCCATTTTGGTCATGGTTTGAGGCGACTTTAGGGGCGCATGGTTGCCATCGTCCGCCGGGCGGTCGATACGTTTGAGCTAAGGTAGCGCTTTTTCCGTCGTGTATCTCATCACTTCGGAGCCATTCGCCAATCGCAGTCAACCGACCTGCGGGAGGATATTGTGACCGCGAACGCGACCATTCGGCAGATCTGGTGTCTGCGTCATGCCACCGGTACGGACTTCGGCGTCGTCGAGAGCCTGACCGGCCTGGTGCCGGAGAAGCTGCTGAGCGATCTGAACGGCGAAACGCTGGCGGGCTTCATCAAGGGCCTTCCAAATGTGGTGGCGGCCATCGACGGCGCCCGATCAGATCCCGACAACCTCTTCGTCACCACCTCCACTTCGGGTGATCTGAACGACTCCATCTGGCCGCCCGGAAATGAGACCGTGGACATGCAGGCCGATCAGACCCAGGCACCTGGAATCGTGGTGCCGGTGGACTTCTCGCAAAACATCTCGCTCTGGGATCACGACTTCTCCGACAACGACCTGCTGGGGTCGATCACCATCTTCGAATCAGAGCAGGGCACGGGAGACATCGCCAAACTCGCCAAGTCGGAAGTCGAAAGCTCCTATTACTACGTCACCTACTCGGTCGAATAATTCGACCGAGGGGAAAGGGGTGGTTCGATGGGCCTGCTTAACATCACCGTTCCAAACATTCGCGCTTACGATTTCGGCGTCGGGGTGGACCGGCTGTCGGGAGCACCGATGACCCGGGCAGTGACCGCGACGCAGACGCCGCCCGAAGCCTCGGCCGGCCGCACGATGTCTTTTGAGGTCACCCGGATCGAGTCGAGCGAGGAACTGGAAAGGAAGCTCGGGATCGATATCGAGGCGTCGGCCGGATGCGCTTCCTTCGGCGCGGGAGCGTCGGCACGCTTCAGTTTCATGAAGGACAGCAAGGTTCATTCATCCTGTCTTTTCATGACCATCACCAGCGTCGTCCGCTTGGCCGATCTGAGCATCGACCAGCCGACCCTCACCTCTGAGGCTGCCGCGGCGACAGCCCGCCCGGACGTGTTCCGCGCCCGATACGGCGATATGTTCTGCCGGGCCTGCGCCCGGGGCGGCATCTTCGTCGGGGTGTTGCGAATCGACACGCGGGACAGCTCCGAGGCGACAACGCTCTCAGCCGAGTTGTCAGGTTCGTACGGGCTGTTCTCCTCCGAAGCCAAGGTCAGCTTCAACGAGACCCTTGCCAAGCATCAGGCGCAGTCGTTCTACAGGCTCTACACCGAGGGAGGACCACAACTGAACATCCGCAATCCGTTCGACCCGGCCGAACTGCTGGAGTTGGCGAATCTCTGGCAGAAGGGCATGCAGGACGATCCGAACTGCAGTGTTCCCTATGAGTGGACGCTATCGGCGCTCACCATCGCGGAGGGCCCGATGCCCCTGAACGCGGCGCAACTCCAGCAGGCGCAAGATGTGCTGCAGTTCTGCGCGCGCGAGCGAACCGATCTGCTCGACAGGCTCAACGCGTGCGAGTGGGTGAACGATCACGCCGACCGGTACGACTGGACGGGCGGAATCACCCAGGACCAGTTGCGTCAAGTCTCTCAGGCCGCTCAGGTCGATCTCGACCTGGTGGCGCAGTGCGCAAGTGCGGCGATCGACGATCCCGGCGGGGCCACCATGCCGGCCGAGTTCGCCGCGAGCCGCTCGAAGGTCTATCCGTCGGCGGCAGTGGTGGCGCTGCCGCAGCCGAAGCCTGGGACTCCCCGGGAACGGCAGATCGAACTCCCCGACATGGTCGGTAAGTCGTTCGCCACGGCGCGCGCACTGCTCGCGCAAAGAGGGCTGCAGTCCCAATACTCGGCGCCGACCGAGATCACACAGAACGGTCAGGTTCTCGTCGGCAGCATCGTCGGCATGGATCCGCCGGCCAAGTCCATGGTCGCCGCGAGCACGGTGGTGACCCTCGAAATCGGCGACTACAGGGAGAAGACGCTCGTGAAGAGACTCGGCAAGTCCCCGTCCGGATGAATCAGATTCGACACGGTCCCGTCTCACGTCATCGTCAGGAGGCACAGTGCATACCAACGAATTGACCGGCGAACCTGCGCTGTGGGCCTCGCTCATCAGCAGCGGCCTGCAGCTCCTGGCCGCCTTCTGGTTGCCATTGACGGAGGCACAGGTGGCTGTCATCAACGCGGCTGTCCTTGCCGGTGCGGGCGTGTACGTGGCGTTGGCGACGAGGTCGACGGACAACGGAGGCTCCATTAAGGGAGCCATCCTCGGACTCACGCAGGCGGCGATCTCGCTGGCAGTGACGTTCGGCTGGCAGGTCGATCCCACCCAGACAGCGGCGCTGATGGCGTTCGTCGGCCTTGCGGTAGCCGTGCTGATCCGGCAGACGTCGGTGCCCAAGAGCGCTGCTGCGGCCACATACAGCGCGCCGACCTCCGCTCTGCCGGAGCCCACTCCACCAGGAGGTTGATGGATCCTCATCCACCCCATGAGCGAGGTGGATCTCGACGGGAACCGAACGGCCGATGGATCGAGAACATCGGCCGTTCTTTCAGCCGTGCCTCAGCCGTACAGTGATCGCGGTTTCTGGCGAACTCTTCGAATCCTTCTGCCTGTGCCGTTCAGCCGAGCAGAAAGGGGGGCGGTTGCTAGACGGTCGGGACATGCGTCTTCATCTGCGCCGGCCGGGGGACGTCTTGTGCTTCACCCGCGTGGCGGCCTGCTGCGTGACCTGCTTCATCGGCCGGTATTCACTGGGGCTGTGCCGGCGGTGGAAAGATCTACCGGATGATCGTCAGCTCTTCCCGATGGCCGCAGGGGCGCTCCGCAGTGGACATCTGGGCCGTCTGGGATCTCACGGACCCGAGCGGAGCTTGAAGACGACGGTGCGGGTCACGGGGCTACAGGCATACCCCCGCCCGAGGTCACCGCAAGCCGCCTGTCCGTGCCCGGGAAACCGGCTGGAGCAGACGATCCGCCCCAGCCGGCACCTTCTCAGGCTTCGCAGCCGCTTTCTGTCTCGGCGCTGCAGGTGTCGAACCCGCCCACCCCGTTGGCGACGTCCACCCCGCCGTTACCGATCAGGGTGTCGTTTCCGGTGCCGCCGTTGAGCCCGTCCCGGCCTGACCCCCCGTTCAGGGTGTCTCTCCCGGCGCCGCCCAGAACGGACGACTGCAACGATGTCTTGTTGGTGACCGTGTCATTGCCCCCGAGCATGGTCGCGTCGATGAACTGGACGTTCGTCGAGCACGAGGCCACGGTCGCCCCCTGGGGGATGCACCCGGCGCCCGGGGTGATCCCCGAGTCGGAGTCGACCGTGAGCAGCCCGAACTGGAACTCGATCCTGACGGTCTCTCCGGCGGACGTCCCGACGATGAACAGCGTTCTGCCGCTGACATGGACGGATGCGGCCGAAGCGGCGTTCGCCGGGGCCGCGGTCGCGAGCCCGGCGACGATGATCGCCAGCGCGGTGAGAAGACGTTGTACTACTGGCAGGCCGACCATGTCGGTGAACCCTTTCATAGGACATTGTGTACGGTTAAATAGCCTGGAGGTTGGCCGGACATGCTGTCAAGTCAATACGGAAGGCCGCCCCGCCGGCCGCGCTGAACCACGGGGCGTCCGCCGACGTCGGAGGCAAGGGTAAGGACCCCGATCGTGAACCCCGGCCCGGCTGTGTGCCATGCAGGGGATGCGGCACTTGTTCGCCGCCCCGGACTCGGGCAAGGACAAGATGAATGGGCACATCAGGAAGCGCAAGCGACGCGGCGAGTTAGTGCAGCCTGATCCGCCGCTACATCACCTGGCGCAACCGCGACACCGGCGACCCCCGCCTGCGAAAGATCGTCAACAGGGCAAACGTGGCCTGACGCGGCACTAGCTATCGCCCAAATTCGCTTGACAGTGCGTCTGGTGAAACTTGTACTCTTTTCACAGTACACAGTGTCTTTCGAAAAGGGGTCACCGACATGGCTCACCGCACCACCCGGTCGCACGACCACGACGTCGTGGTCGTTGGCGCCGGACCGGCCGGCCTGGTGGCCGCCGCGCAACTGGCCCGCTACGGCCTGGACGTGCTCGTACTGGACAAGCGGGCCGGGGTGTCCGCGCTGCCCCGGGCTGTGGGGGTGACCGTCCGGCAGATGGAGATCTTCCGCGGCTGGGGGTTGGAGGAGGAGTTGCGGGCCGGGACCGACGAGGTCGACTTCGCCCTGCTGCAGACCCGCACCGTCGCCGAGGCCGGGGACGGCACCCGGGTGCCGATCAACGTGCCCGACCTGGCGCAGAGCTCCGTGGTCAGCCCGACGGCCTCTGCCCGGGTGCCGCAGGACCACCTTGAGCAGGTGCTCGCCGACTACTTGGCCCGGGTGAGCGGACGTCCGGTCCGCCGGGGCGCTGAGGTCGTCGGGATCGGCCAGGACGAGGGGGGCGTGCGGCTCTCGGTCCGGGGCGCCGGCAGCCGCGGCAGCGAGGTGGTCGAAGAGCTCAGCGCGGCGTACGTCGTCGCGGCGGACGGCGCCCACAGCCCGACCCGCGAGCGTCTGGGCATCGAGTCCGTGGGGGCGGATGGGCTGATGCGCGGAATCAGCGCCGAGTTCCGTGCCCCGCTGTGGCCCGTCCTCGGCCCGCACCGCTACGCGCTCTACTCGATCAGCCTTCCGGAGGGCGCCGGCGTGCTCATCCCTTCCGGCGGCGGTACCCGGTGGCAGTTCGGCGTGGTCCTCGGGCCGGACGACGACGTGGAAGCGCTCGCGCAGCCCGAGGCCCTCGCGGGTCGGATCCGGCTCGCTTCGGGTGTGCCCGATCTGGCCGTCGAGATCGTGCGGCAAAGCGCCTTCACGGCCGACGCCAAGCTGTCGACGGCCTTCTCCTCCGGCCGCGTGTTCCTGGCCGGCGACGCCGCACACCGGGTCACGCCGCGGGGCGGCAACGGCCTGGCCATGGCGGTGCGCGACGGGATCGCGATCGGATGGCGCCTGGCGTGGGTTCTCCGAGGCTGGGCGCCGGCCCACTTCCTCGACACCTACGAGGCGGAGATGCGGCCGCTGGCGGCCCGCGACGTCGCCCGCGCCGCCGACCCGCAGGGACGCTGCCACGCCGTCCTCACCGAGCTCCTCCACGACCTCGGCGGGCGCCTCCAGCACGCCTGGGTCGCGCCGGGTGCGCCCGGCCGGTCACCGGTCTCGACGCTGGACCTGGTCGGCGACGGGCTGACCCTCTTCGCCGGCGACGACGACTCCGCCTGGCCGGCAGCCGCCGCCCGCCTCGAGCGCGGCGTGCCGGTCGACGTCGCGACGCTGCCCCCGGCCACCGCTCACGCGCTCGGCCTCCACGCCGGCGGCGCTCTGCTGGTGCGGCCGGACGCCGTCCCGATCGCCAGGTGGTACCGCGTGACCGACGTGCCTCGGGCGGTGGCCGAGCTCGAGCGCGCGATCGACGACGTCCTCGACGTCCTCGACCAGCGGGCCGCGACGGTGGCGGGTGCGGCATGACGACCCGTCCCGGCTCGCTCGACTCGCCGCGGTTCCCGCGCTCCTCGTGCTACCACCCCGACTGGATACGGTCGAACGTCAGCGGCGGAGCCCACTCGCTCTGGCTCACCGAGTGGCTGTCCGAGGTCGTCGACCTGCGGCCGGGCCTGCGGGTGCTCGACCTCGGCTGCGGGCGCGGCGCGTCTTCGGTGTTCCTCCGCCGCGAGTTCGGCGTCCAGGTGTGGTCGACCGACCTGTGGTTCAGCGTCGACGACCGCGCCCAGCGGATCCGGGACGCCGGCGTCGAGGACGGCGTCTTCCCGATCTACGCCGACGCGCGCGCCCTGCCGTTCGCCCGCGACTTCTTCGACGTCGTCGTCAGCGTCGACTCCTACGTCTACTACGGCACCGACGACCTCTACCTCGGCTACCTGGCCCGCCTGGTGAAGCCCGGCGGGCAGATCGGGATCGTCGGCGCCGGCGTGGTGCAGGAGACCCCGGTCGACCCGCCCCCGCACCTGCGGCGCTGGTGGGAGCCGAGCCTCGCCTGCCTGCACTCACCCCAGTGGTGGCACCACCACTGGTCGCGCAGCGGCATCGTCGACGTCGAGCGGGCCGACGCCATGGACGAGGGCTGGCGGCTCTGGCTGCAGTGGCAACACGCCGTGGCCCCCGGCAACGAGCCGGAGATCCAGGCGCTCGAGGCCGACCGGGGGCGCTACCTCGGCTACGTCCGCGTCATCGCGCGGCGACGCCACGACGTCGAGCTCGATGACCCCATCACCTCCGTCCCGGTCGTCTACCAGCGGCAGCCGTTGCTGGCCGGCGACTCGCCGACGGCGCGACGTCCCGTCACGCCCGTACCGGCTCCCGAGGAGAGAGCATGAGCAGCACCCCGTCGCCCACCACGGCCCTGGCAGGCGTCGCGATGCCGGCCCGGTAGCGGGTCGTGGACGCCTCGCGGAGCTCCCGGTGCGAGCTCTCCTCACCACCGGGCCGGTCATCGGCCCAGGCACGAACGGCGCCGCCGAACGTCGCGCTCGTGAAGTCGTTCGTCGCCGGCGGGGCTGAGCCGACAACCACTGAGAAAGGAACTGCGGTGAAACCACTGTTACGTCGCGTGGCTGCCGGCTGCGCGGCACTGCTCGGCCTGCTCGCTGCGGGCGCGCCCGCCGTGGCGGCGGGTCCCGAGCCGCCGGTTCCGGTGCTGCGCTGGATCGACTGCGGCGACGGTTTTCAATGCGCGGACGCTCGCGTGCCGCTGGACTACGACGACCCGCGCGGAGCGACGATCACCATCGCCCTGATCCGCAAGCCGGCCGCCGATCCCGCGCAGCGCGTCGGCTCGCTGTTCGAACTGCCCGGTGGTCCCGCACAGTCCGGTGTACGGGTGCTGCGCGACTCGCCGCCGCAACTGTTGGCGTTGTTGTCGCGCTTCGACGTGATCGGCTTCGACCAGCGGGGCACCGGCGCGAGCCGGCCCGCCGTCGACTGCGGTGCGACACCGCCGTCGTTCTTCGCCCGCCCTGACGCGGTCGACGCCGACGCGTATGCCGCCGCGGCCCGCGCCTACGGGCAGTCCTGCCTGCGCCACAACCCGGAAATTCTGCCGCACATGAGCACCGCGAACGTCGCCCGTGACGTCGATCTGCTGCGGCAGGCTGTCGGCGACCGCAAGCTCACCGCCATCGGCGCCTCGTACGGCACGGCCATCGGCGCCACATACGCCAGCATGTTTCCCGGCCGCGTCCGGGCGATGGTGCTCGCCAGCGCCGTCGACGTGCGAACCGGTCGCGACCATCCGGTCGACGACGGCGAGGAGCAGTCGGCGGCGTTCGAGGACGAACTCGACCGCTTCTTCGCCCGCTGCGCCGCCGCCGGAACCCGCTGCGGCTTCGGCGGCACCGATCCAGAGGACGCCTTCGACGAACTGCTGGCGCGGTTGGACCGCCGGCCGCTGCCCACCGGCGACCCGGCACACCCGCGGCTCACCGGGGACGACGTCCGCGAGGCGGCGCTGACCGCCATGTACAGCCCGCGGCGGTGGCGCGGCTTCGCCGCCGCACTCACCGCCACCACGGCCGGACAGCCGGCGACCATGCTCGACCTGCTGGCCGGCGGGGATGACTTCGGCTCCGACGACCAGCGGTTCGCGGTGCTCGCGGCCGACCAGCGATTCGCCCGCGGACCCGTGGCCGGCCACGTCCACGACAGCGTCCACGCGTACCGGATGTTCCCGCACTTCTGGTGGGTGAACGGGCTGGTCAACCTCAACCTCGCGCTATGGCCGGTCGAGGACGACGACACGTTCCGCGGCCGTTTCCACTATCCCGGCCAGGCCGCGCCGATCCTCGTCATCAGCAACACCCACGACCCGGCGACGCCGTACGCCGGCGCGCGGCAGCTCGTCGCCGACCTCGGCAACGCCCGGCTGCTCACCTACCAGGCCGACGGCCACGCGAGCCTCACGTCCGGCAACCCGTGCCTGGTCATCCCCGCCCTGGCCTACCTGACCGACGGCACGACCCTGCCACCCGTGGGCGCTACCTGCCGCGACGACACCGACCCGTTCGCGCCGTGACCGCACACGTCCAGCCCCGACCACCTGCCCACCCGCATACCGGCCGGCTACACCGGCCGCCGCAACAGAATCCGGAGATCCCGCTGTGATCGTCAAATGGATGGCGGCCTCGCCGGCCGCCGCCATACTCGCCCTTGCGCCCGCCGTACCGCCGCAGGCGTGGCCGTGGCAGTCCTCGGCCGCACCCCGCCGGGCTGCGGCCCGACCGGCGCCGTCAGTGGCCGCCGCTTCGACCATCCCGTTCATGCCGACCCTGATCCGAGCGATGCTCGGCCGCGGCGCTACCACCCAGCGCGATGCCGTGGCGCACCGGACCCTCGATGCGCATCCGCTCGACTGAGGGCCACAGACGCCTGGTTCATCGGGCGGGGACCACGGACGGCGACAGCACACCTGCCCCGCTGCCGTTCAGCCTTGTGGTGCTCTGCGGACCCCGGCCGACTGGATGTCAGGCGTCCGGCACACGGCGTGCTCGGCCATGTCCACCAGGATGTCGATCGCCTCGTCGACTGTGTGGCTGCGGCCGGTCACCAGCAGGTCGAGGCTCTCGAAGCTCGTCAGCACCCACAGTGCGTCGACCGCCTTGTCGACGGTGAGCCCTTCGCGCAGCTCACCCTCCCGTTCGAGGTGCTCGGCGAGGCTCTGCATGCCGGCCCGCCGGTCGGTCTCCATGTGGCGTACGGCGCCGCCGGCGGACTCGGGGTCCAGCCGGTCCATGGCGTGGAGCACGCGGTAGACCACCAGCTCCTGGCCCTTCATCCGGCTGGCCGCCCGGATGCCCTCACGCAGGTGGTCGCGCGCGTCGGCGGCGCTCACCGCCCCGCTGAGCTCGCCCAGACCGGTGCGCTCCCAGAGATCGACCACGAACGCGTCGAACAGGCCCGACCGTGAGCCGAAGTCGGTATAGATCGTCGACCTCGACACCTTGGCCAGTTCGGCCACCCGCCCCAGGCTGGGCTGCTCCGTCGGCGTCTCGCGCAGGCACTGGCCGACCGCGTCCAGGATCCGGCGCCTCGTCTCCTCCGCGGCCTCGGCGCGGAGGACCTGCTCGTACTTGCGGGGTGCCATTCCCCCATCATGTCATATTCATCCGACAAGCAGTCTACTCAACTCGCGTCTGGCGGGTCCGGGCGGTCGATACCCCCCAAGACCCGTCGGCATGGAGAGGAGGGATGGTGCGGGTTCACCGTCGACGCGGTCAGGTAGCGGCGGTCGTCGCGCGAGCTGTGGGCCTTGTCGGCCGGCACCCGGTCAGGCCGGCTACGGGGGCGGCCCCGCCCAGGTGTGGCACCCGGATGCCTTCCAAGACCGCCGCCGTGAACTGCGGGCTGTCACCCCGCTGCCCGGCCGTCAGCACGATCGACAGTGCTCTGCGGCTTGGTGCTCAGGCCGCCGCGGGAGCGCTCCAGTTCGTGATCGGCCGGCTCTTCCTGCGCACCGCCCGGCGACTCGATCTGCAGATCCCCCTTTTCCGCGCCCCGGGCGCGGGCGGCGTGCTGATGGGCCCGGCAGACGGTGGAGTCGACACGCACATCCCAGCCGATCAGCCCGTCCGCGTCCGCCCGAGCCCGCAGGGCGGTCAGGATCCGCTGCCGGATGCCGGCACGCCGCCAGCGCCGGAACACTTCTGAGACATGCCCTGACGCCCGTCATCGACGCCACTACCTGCTGTCACGGAGCCGTTACGCGCGAGATCAAGGCGGCGAGCGCGGCCGGCGCGGTGAGCGGCATCAGGTGGTCGGCGTTCTCGACGGTCTCGATGGTTGCCTGTGGCAGCAGCCCGGCGAGGTGCGCGACCAGCCGGTGCACCGGAGGCGGACTGTCCGCGCCCTGGACCAGCACGACCGGCTGGGCGACCGCGGGGTCGAACGTCCACGCGGCGAGCGCGGGAACCTCTCTGGTGAAGACCGGTCCGCTGCGGCTCGCCGCGTCGGCGACGACGTCCGCGCCCAGGACGTCCTCCATGATTTCGCGGTAGCGGGGCCCGCACACCAGGGGCATGAAGGCGTCGAACGCCGCCGCGTGGTCCCCGCGTGCGGTCGCGGCCATCGCCGCACCGATCGCGGGACCGAAGGCCGCGCGGAGATCGTCCACGTCAGACGGATCTGCCAGCGCGTCCACCAGCGGCGGTTCCAGCAGGCAGAGGGTACGCACGCAGGAAGGGGCGTCCACCGCGAGCTGGAGCGCGATCGCCGCGGCGGATGAGTGCGCCACCACGTGCGCGGGCGCACCGCCCAGCCGGTGCAGCAGTGTCGCCGCGTGCCGGGCGTGATCGGCGATGGTGAGGTCGTCCGGGACGGGGCCGCCGGTGTAGCCCGCGCGGACCAACCGCACTACGCGGTGGCCGCGCAGCTCGGAGGCCAGCGGTGTCATCCAGTCCGCGAGGAGGGCGCCGTGCATCAGCAGGAGCGGCTCACCGTCTCCGCCGGT
The DNA here is from genome assembly GCF_001570565.1 of Herbidospora yilanensis. Taxonomy (GTDB): domain Bacteria; phylum Actinomycetota; class Actinomycetes; order Streptosporangiales; family Streptosporangiaceae; genus Herbidospora; species Herbidospora yilanensis. Next base: position 51,841 of record NZ_BBXE01000044.1, read on the forward strand.
GTCGGTGTATACGATCTCGGCGCCCTCGATCAGCGTCTTGGTCAGGGCGCTGCGAATGTCGGTCATGACGATTCCTTACGTTGCGGGGACTCTTGGAGCGTCGGCGAGCCGTCGCGGCGAAGCAGGCGGGCCCCGACCGCGGCGAAGCCGAGGCCCTGTGCAGCGGCGCCGGCGACCTCGAACCACTCGACACCGGAGGCGAGGCCGACGATGTGCGTCGGCGGCCAGATCATGATCGCGGCGGCGGCCCAGCGGGCGATCGACCGGGACCGCCATAGGGCGAGGCCGATCAGGAACGTTCCGACGAGGTTGCCGAGAACGAACAGCAGGAAAACCCAGATCCCGGCCGCATCCTCCTGGCGGGCGTCGATCACGCCGGCGAAGTCGGCCATCGGCCCGCCGACCCGCACCATCGCGATGGTGGTGAGATCGGTGAGCAGGACGGCGAGGTAGCAGGCGTATCCGGCGGCCCCCAGCGTGCCGCCGATGAACGACAGCTTCGCCGCACCCCGGCCGGCTACCCGGGCGGCGCCGAGCGTGGCGGGGATCATCAACAGCGCGCCGAGCATGCCGAACAAGACCACGTTGTGCAGCAGGGCGGGGTGCGCCGCGGCTGCGGCCAGCGCGTCGGCGCCGGTCTGGTCGCCGGCGCCGGCCGCCTGCGCCAGCGCCCATCCAGTGTTGCAGGCGACGATGAACCACGGAGCGAGGAATGCCGCCGCAGCGAGTCCGAACCGTCGCAGGCGGGTGTCATACCGGTCGTGCGGCGGGTACGTGGGCGGCGCGGGCAGAGATGTCCGGCCGACTGGCCGGGAGTCGCCGACGACGGCTTGCCCGTGCCCGCCCTCGCCGGGGGATGAGGCAGGAGTCATGATGAGTGTCCTATTTTCAGCGAACAGTCTGTCTGGTCAATTTATTCTGCATTTAGGACGACAGGGTGTCAATCGAAAATGTGATCAGGACGGGGCGCGTTGCTTGATCGACGCATGCTGTTCGCCGTGTCGCGGCAGGGCTTGTCACTCCCTCCTGGCCGGTGTCGTCGTCGGCGGCGTTCGTGCGGGGCCCGCCGCCTTGCGCCGGCCGCAGGACCATCACCACGCCGCCGGCGTGAAGGCGCCGCGCGTCCGCAGTGGGCACACCCGGCCCGCTCGCCGCCAGAGGAGACGGTCAGTCGTCGCCCAGGAGCGTGTGCATGCCGTCAAGCATGTCCTGAACCGGGATTGATGGAGATGTCGAAACCGGGGAGGAACACCAGCAATGCCCGCACCGAAGAAGTACGACGATGAGCCGCGTGAGCGTGCGACCCGGCCGGCCCCCCTATCCCGACCCTCTCGCGCAGCCGGACCGAGCCGGACGGGGCTCCGGCGTTCCCCGCCTGTAGCGCACTACAGGTCAAAGCTCGACAGGGGTCAGGAACAGACCGAGGAGGTGGGTGGGGGCCGAGGTGCTCACCGGCAGCCGCGACAGCACCTCCAGCAACTCCCGCTGCAGCACCTTCGCCTGCTGCGCGTCCAGCGCCAGGGGCGCCCAGTTGAACAGGACGGCCGGGGCGGCCTCGTTCAGCAACGTCGTCGGGTTCCAGTCGCCGTCGGCCGGCGTCATGTCGAGCCGCACCTGGTCACCCTCGCGGCGGCAGCGCACCACCCAGTCGAGCAGCCCGGCCCGCCCGGCCTGGCGGGCCAGCGCGGCCAGGAAGGCGGTCCGGGCGCCCTCGTCGACCAGGTCGAACAGGTGGTGGAGGTCGGCCTGGGGGAGCAGGCCCAGCGGGGCCCGGATCTCGGCCGCCGCGCGGTAGACGACGATCGCCCTGCCCTTGCGGGGCTGCCGGCCCACCGCCTCCAGCAGGCCCTTCGCCGACAGGGCGCGTACACGATAGGCCATCTGCTCCACCGTGACGCCCAGTTCGCGGGCCGCTTCGGCGGTGCCGCGCTCGCGGCCCATGAAGGGCTCCAGGAAGCGGCGTTCGTCGGGGCGCAGCAGGATGTGGGCGGCCGCGGCGGTGGTCAGGGTCTGCCGGGAGCTACTCGACGGCCCAGGTTCCATTTCGAGGAGGTTAGCAGCGAAGGTCCGCCCATGACCCGATTCCGCCTCCCCATGGCGATCTTCCTGCACCTGTTCCCCGGTGCTCTGCTCTTCGCCTTCGCCGCTCTGGCCGGTCCGCTGCTCGACCGTCCCGTGCGGGCGCTGCCGGCCGGTGTCCTGCTGATCGTGGTGCCCGTCGAGCTCGGTCTGGTTCTGTACGCCTTCCGCCGCGGCCTCCCCCGGATCCGCGCACCGCGCCAGGCCGGCCGGATCTTCGCGATCTCCCTCGCGGCCTCGCTCGTCGGGGGCGCGGCGGTGTCGTGGCTGGAGCCGCTCCTGCGCGAGACCGGCTTCGCATGGTCGCTCGCGGCGGCCCCCGGCCACCTCGACGCCGTCACCGTGGCGTTGTGGGTCGCGGGGCCGGTGCTGGCCGGGCCGATCGCGGAGGAGATCTACTTCCGCGGCTGGTTGCAGCCCCGCACGCCGGGCGGGCCGGTCGTCTCGTGCGCGCTGTTCGCGGTGTACCACCTCTGGCAGCCGTACGCGTGGCTGACCGTGTTCGTGGTGGCCCTGCCGCTCGCCTGGGCCCGGACCAGGGGCGGGGTCGTGGTGCCGATCCTGGTCCATTGCACGATGAACGCCCTCACCTTCGCCGCGCTCGCCTGGGGCGCCCTCCAGAGGTGATGATTCATAGCCGAATGTCCGTTTTCTGGCCCGTCAATCGGTAAGGACCGATAAGGGGAGGTGTCTGGTCACGGGGGTGATCAGCATGGGCTGGTGGCATCGCCGCTCGATCCGCATCCGCCTGGCCGCGGTGGCGGGTGCCGTCATGGCGCTGCTGTGCACCGCCATGGCCGCCTTCATCGTGGTCATGGTCCGGCAGACGGCGATCGACCACCGGACCGAACAGCTCTTCGCCAGCGCCGTGAACATCGGCGCCCAACTGCGCCGGCAGGTGCCCGACCTGAGCGAGAGGAACCCCGGGCAGCCGGTCCAGGTGTTCGACCCGCACGGAACCATGGTCGCGGCCACCCCCACGGTCGCGGACAACCCGCCGATGACGAGGCTGCACCCCGATCCCGACGCCTACGCCACCACCACCACCTGCGACACCAGGGTGTTCCCCGGCGGGTGCATGATCGTGCTCGCCTACCCCGTCCACCGGGAAGACGGCGTCTGGCAGCTCAACGTGGCCGCCCCCGCCCTCCCCTGGTACGTCGGCCCGCAGTTGATCATCCCGATCGCCGTCACCTGGATCCTGCTGCCCGCGGCCGCCGCCGTCGGCAGCTACCGGATCGTGGGCAAGACCCTGCAGCCGGTGAGCGCCATCACCGCCACCCTCGCCAAGATCACCTCAAGCGACCTGCGGCACCGGGTGCCCGTGCCGAAGTACCACGACGAACTGCGGGACCTGGCCGAGACCGCCAACCGCACCCTCGACCGCACCCAATCGGCGGTCGAGAAGCAACTCCGCTTCGCCTCCGACGCCTCCCACGACCTGCGCAGCCCCCTGACCGCCATCCAGACCCGGCTCGAAGAGGCCATGATGGACCCGCAGGAGGCCGACTGGGCCCAGACCGGCGAGGCGCTGCTCGACAGCGTCGACCGCATGCAGGCCCTGATCGGCGACCTCCTGCAGGTCGCCCGCCTGGACGCCGGCGTCTGCCGCCGCCGTGAGCCGATCGACCTGGCCGACCTGGTGACCGGCGAACTGAACCACCGCCAGGCCAAGACCGAGGTGTGCGCGTGCCTCGCGCCGGGCGTGACGGTGGAGGGCTCGCGGATCGAACTGGCCAGACTGCTCAACAACCTCCTGGACAACGCCGAACGCCACGCCACCTCCACCGTCACCCTCACGTTGACGCGGAACGACGACGAGGCGGTGCTGGAGGTGGCCGACGACGGCGAAGGCATCGCCCCCGAGCAGCGGGAGGCCGTCTTCCAGCGGTTCACCCGCCTGGAGGCCTCCCGCACCAGGGACCCCGGCGGCACCGGCCTCGGGTTGCCGATCGCCCGCCAGCTCGCCCAGTCCCACGGCGGCGCCCTGACCGTCGAAGACGGCGACCGCGGCGCGCGGTTCGTGTTGCGCCTGCCCGCCTCGCCACCCCCGGACTGAGCACGTCCGAAGGACGAAACGGTCTAGCTCCCGGTTCCCCGCCCCGTTCCTCCGGCCAGTACCCGCCGAGGATCCCGGATGACGGTCGCCGCCGCCCGGCCCAGCCGGCCGATCGACGTCGGCCTCGCGGCGGGGTGCGCCGCGCCGTCGATGACCTGGCGGGACACCTCGGGCGCGGGGGCGACCGCCGGGGCGCTCCCGAGATGGGGGAGACGCAGCACGAACCGCGCGCCCCGGTCGCTGTCCTCGACGGTCAGGGTGCCCTGGTGCGCGTGGGCGATCTCCCTGGCGATGGCCAGGCCCAGCCCGGTTCCTCCGGCGTCCCGGTCGCGGCCCGCCTCCAGGCGGGTGAAGCGCTCGAAGACCCGTTCACGATCCTCGGCGGCGATGCCCGCGCCGTCGTCCAGGACCTCCAGGACGGCAGTGCCCTCCTCGGCGCGGACGGTGACGGTGATCTGGGACGCCGTGTGCCGTTCGGCGTTGTCGAGCAGGTTGACCAGGACCCGGGAGATGCGCAGCCGGTCGATGTCGACGCAGACGCCCGGCTGGAGGCGCCGGACGATCTTCGCGCGATGAGGGCGCTGGTCGAGTTCGGCCTCGGCCAGTCTGCCCAGGTCGGTCGGCTCGCCGCTGAGGGGCGCGCCCGCGTCCAGCTTGGCCAGGGCCAGGAGGTCGGTCACGATCGCCTGGAGCCGGTCCACCCCCGTCAGCACGGTGGTGGCCACCGTCGGCCAGTCGACCTCGTCGGGGTAGGCCAGCGCCTCGTCCAGTTGCAGGCGCATGGAGGTGATCGGGCTGCGCAGGTCGTGGGAGGCGTCGGAGGTGAAGCGGCGCAGCCGCTCGTAGGCGCCCTCCAGGCGGTCGAGGGTGCCGTTCACCGTCTCGGCCAGGACCTGCACCTCTTCGTAGGTGTCGTAGGTGCCCGGCACCGGGACCCGGTGTTCGAGCTGGGCGGCGGTGATGTCGGCCAGTTGCCGCTGGATCGCGACGACCGGCTTCACGGCCTTGGTGATGTCCCGGAACACCCAGCCGGTGACCGCGATCGTCATCAGCAGGGACGTGCCGATCGCCAGGAACACCGCGGTGGAGCTGCCGTACCAGGGGATCGTGGGGGTCGCCACGAGCAGCGACCAGATCCCGTCCGGCTGGTAGACGTTGATCGACGTCACGGTCCGGCAATCCGCCAACCCGGCGGGCGGGCACAGGACCCGGGTGGTGCTCAGCTTGTTGTCGCTGGGGTGGAAGGTCGCCATGGGCGGTTGGCCGACCAGTTGACCGCTGGCCGAGACCACCTTGTCGTGGGCGTCCAAGACCTGGACCGCCTCACCGTTGGTGTCCGGCAGCACCGACGGCAACCGCCCCTGCTGGATCAGGGACTCGACGCTGTTCCAGGTCGACAGGCCATGTTGCAGCGCGTTGTCGCCTTCTTTGCCGCCGACGTACTTGAGGAAGAGGAAACTCAGCCCCAGGCACATGAGCACCATGAGCACACCGGTGGCGATTGTCCTGCGTGTCCGGAACGACGGCCGCCGCCTGCCCATGGAACCTCCCCTCGCCGGCAATTGTCTCTATGGGCAAGGAACCCCGATGACCAGCCAAAACTTCCCGCGAAAAGGCAAAGTTCCGCGTGGACGGATAAAGAGGGCATGGCCGTTGGTTCAAGCCGCCGGAGAGACGGGACCAACGCCCGGTGAAACGACGCCCCGCCTTCTCCCGTCAGAGCGGCGGATGGGCGTTCCGCACCAGATCCCGGAAATAGGACGGCCAGAAGACCCCGTAGCCCGGCGCACCCGGGGCCGCTCCGGACGGCCGCCACGACCCGATCGGAGGGGCGTAGGCGGGGTCGCACCAGCGGTTGGGGCCGTCGCTCGCCCCGTCCGACTCACCGGGAGGCCGGGCCCAGATGTAGGCGTCCACCCCCGGTCTGGGAGCGGCGGCCGGACGTTCGCCGATGCCCGCGTTGAGCTGGTTGCACCAGTTGAAGCGGTTGACGCGCCGGTCGAGCCTGGACTGGTCGACGTAGGTGTTGACGTCGGTGGAGACGCTGACGGCCGTCGGCCGGCCCGGCCCGCCCCAGCCGTTGCGCGAGGTGTCGATCAGCATGCCGATGTGCTCGGGGAAGCCGGCCTCGATGAGGGCGGCCCGGAGGAAGCGGGTGTAGTCGTCCTCGTCGATGTGGGGGTTCCAGTCGATCCACCGGCTCAGGTACAGCGGCGCTCCGGCGATCGTCTTGGTGGCGTCCGGGAGGAAGATCTCCTCCACCGGGACGTAGCCGGCGACGTTGGTGACGAACCCGTCCACGCCCCGGGTTCCTTCGACGACCTCCGCGAACAGGTCGATCAGGGGCGCGGACACCTCCGTCCAGCCGGCGACCGACGACCGGGCCGCGTCGAGGTAGACGTAGACGTTGGGAACCGCCCCGAGGGTCGCGACGGCGTGCCGGATGCCCTGGACATAAGCCCCTGACGTGCGCGCTTCCACGCATCGGGGCTCCTGGGTCGAGTTGACCATGCTGCCCAGCGTCTCCGGCTCGACGAGGGTGACGATCCTGAGCGGGGCGTAGCGGGGATCGGCGAGGATGGCCGCGACGGGCTCCACGAACCGGCTCCGGTACGCCGCCACCCCCTCGGCCGTCATGTCGAACTCCGCCGTGGACACCATCGACGAGCAGTCCTTGCCCGGCAGGTCGCTCAGCACGAGCGTCACGACGACGGGATCGGCGTTCCCCTGCGACAGGGCCTGCACGAGCGCCCGATCAAGGTGCTGCCGCAACCCGAGGCCGCCTCTCACGGAGCCGATCGAGGCCACGGAATCGAGCCACAGGGCGGTCGGCTGGAACGCCACCTTCCGCATCGCGGCCCCCACCTCACCGCCCGTGGCGGTGGCCGCGGCGTCGACCTGCGCGACGTAGTCGGGATTCAGGTAGCCGCGCGCCCCGAGATAGGGATTGTCCACCCGCCCAGGCGAGGGAGGCCCGCCGCAGGTGGCGCCGTTCAAGGTGAAGCCGCCGGGAGGGGGGTTGCCGCCGGTCCAGCGGCCGTTGAAGCCGATGGTCACCGTCGCGCCCGGCGCGAGCACCCGGTTGTACGGCTCGTTCACGGCCTGCACCCGCGCCCCGGACTGGCTCCACCGCGCCGACCAGCCATACGTGATCGTCTGCCCGGCGGTGAAGTCGAACCGCAGCGTCCAGCCGTCGACCCGATCGCCGGTGTTCTTGATGGCGACCGTCCCGGTGAACCCGCCCGGCCAGGAATCCGCCCCGTACGTCACCACGCATCCCGGAGCGGCCCAGGCCACCCCGGGCAGGACGACGAACACGAGCACAATCCCGACAAGCACACGCAGGAGCCTCATGGCACCCCCCCGGACGCGAGGACCGACCCTCGATCGTCACCCCGGAAGGCCCGATCCCGGCAACCCGGCACGGCAGAACCCCAGGTCAGCGGTGAACCTTTCACTCCGAACGCGGTACGCCGGGACATCAGGTGTAGGCCAGCAGCCTGCCTGCGATCGTGACTCCCGACCACGAGGTGAGGGAGATGACCGCGGCGATGCGGGCGGCGGCAGGCGTCGGCCTGTCCGTGTCCCAGGCGGTCACGTTGCGGTAGGTGCGCCGGTGGAAGATCAGGATGTTCAGCAAGGCGATCACGATGAGCCCGAGCTTCCACGGAGCGCTGCCGCGGTCGGCGATCAGGCTCGCGCCGGGCAGGAACATCAGGACGCCGGTGACCGCCGCGATCACGAACCCGAGGCGGGACAGAGGTAGGAGATGTTCGGCCGCGGTCATGACCCGCAGCTTCTGCCGCCCCAGCCCCAGCAGCCGGAGATCGAAGACCGCCGCGGGGCCGACAAGGAGGGCGATGCCGAGGATGTGGATGCTCTCGAGCACTGGATAGAGGTAGGGCGTGCCACGGATGGCCTCGGTGAGCGGGCCGCCCTGAAGCCAGGAGAGGAAGTCGTCCACGAAAGCACGCTCACACGTCTCGGCGTGACCGGGCTCGCAGGTAGACGGCCCCACCCGCGACGACAACGATCAGCCCGGCGGCGAGCACGATCCACACCACGATCGCAGACGTGCCCTCGGAATCCTCCGCGGCAGCCGGCGCATGATCTGGCGCGGCGCTGACGGGATACGGAACCGGCAGCGGCTTGGCCGGCAGTTCGCTGCCGAGCACCTGGTTGACCGGCTTCCCAGTTTCGAACCAGAACACGACCGGACGAAATTCGTCATCGTGACTCTTATTGATGTAGCCGACCAATTCGACCTGCTCACCGTCGGCGAGGGGACGGTCCAGACCCCACATTCCGGTGTAGGTCGGCGGCGCGATGACGACCTCCAGCGCCTCATGGGAGCCGCGGTAGGACGGGGCGACCTTGATCGGGCCGCTGTCTTCGGGGGCTTGCAACTGCTCAGGCAGAGCCAGTTCGGGCGTTTCACCGGGCAGATCGTTGTCCAGAGTCACCGTGAAGAAGGAGTGCGGTTCGCCCCAGCGAACCTCCGAGACGGTACCCGCGATGTAGTAGAGGCGATCGGTGTCGAAGTCGTCCCACCCGTGATGCGCGTGCGCGGCACGCACGGGGAACACCACGAGCACCATCGCGAAGGCGAGCGACGCGGTCGCCAGCCGCAGGAGACGGGCTCTCGCGCGGGTCAGGAGCGTGGTGCCGTCCAGGCTCGACATAGATAGATCCTTTCTGGGGCGTGGGGGCGGCGGGGTGGCATCGAGACCAGCAACGCCGACAGGGCGCTGGGGTCAGCGGGCGACGTAGCCGCCGTCGACGGGCAGGGCGACGCCGATCACGAAGCCGGCTCCCGGGCTGCACAACCACAGGACGGCCTGGGCGACCTCCTCGGCGGTGCCGAGGCGGTTGACGGGCTGGTTCGCCTCGGCTTCGGCGAGGTCGAGCTCGCCCTTGGCGATCATGTCGGTGACCATCGGGGTGTCGATGGTGCCGGGGCAGACGGCGTTGATGCGGACGCCGCGCGGCGCGTACTCCAAGGCGGCGCTGGTGGTGAGGCCGATGACGCCGTGCTTGGAGGCGTGGTAGGAGGCCCGCCCGGGGATGCCGACCAGGCCGCCGAGGGACGAGCAGTTGACGATGGCGCCGCTGCCCTGGGCGCGCATGTGCCGCAGTTCGTGCTTCATGCTCGCCCAGACGCCGCGCAGGTTGATGGCGTTGACCCGGTCGAACACCTCGACCGGCTCGTCGGCGGCGTCGCTGGGCGGGATCTGGATGCCCGCGTTGTTGTAGGCCATGTCGAGGCGGCCGAAGGTCGCGACCGTCCGGTCGACGGCGGCGGCGACCCCGTTCTCGTCGCTGACGTCGCACCCGATCGCGAGGACGTGATGACCGGCGTCCGCGAGGTCCTTGGCGGCGGCGTTCAGGGCGGTCTCGTCGATGTCGGTGAGAGCGACCGCGGCGCCGGACTCGGCGAAGGCGCGGGCGGTGGCCAGGCCCATCCCGGAGCCGGCTCCGGTGACGAAGGCGACCTGGCCGGTGAAGTCGTAGGTGGGGTTCATGAGAAGCTGCCTCCTTGATCACATACGGGTGCGGCGGCCGGGGGCCTGGCGGTGGCCCTTCAAAGGGTGAGCAGGGCCTTGACGGCGCGGCGTTCGTCCATGGCGCGGTAGGCCCCGGCCGCCTGATCGAGCGGGAGGGTGAGGTCGAAGACCTGGCCAGGGTCGATCTGCCGGTTCCAGATGAGGTCGATCAGCTCGGGCAGGTACTGGCGGACGGGGGCGGGGCCGCCGTGCAGGTGGGCCAGGGAGGAGAACAACTCGTCGCCGGGCAGGGAGACGTCGTGGGAGACGCCGACGAAGCCCATGTGCCCGCCGGGCCGGGTGGCACGGAGGGCCTGGGTCATGGACTCCTGGGTGCCGACCGCCTCGATGACGCCGTGCGCGCCGAGGCCGCCGGTGAGCTCTTTGACGCGGGCCACGCCCTCGTCGCCGCGCTCGGTGACGATGTCGGTGGCGCCGAAGCGGCGGGCCAGGTCCTGGCGTGCGGCGTGCCGGCTCATCGCGATGACGCGCTCGGCGCCGAGTCGCCTGGCGGCCAGCACCGCGCACAGGCCGACGGCTCCGTCGCCGACGACGGCGACGGTCTTGCCGGGTCCCGCCTGGGCGGCGATGGCGGCGAACCAGCCGGTGCCGAGCACGTCGGAGGCGGCCAGCAGGCTCGGGACCAGGGTGGCGTCCGGGATGCCGGGCGTCGCGACCAGGGTGCCGTCGGCCAGCGGGATCCGGGCGTACTCGGCCTGGGTGCCGATGGTGCCCATGAGGACACGGTCGACGCAGCCGCTCTGGTAACCCGACCGGCAGATCTCGCAGGTGTTGTCGGAGGCCCAGAACGAGCCGACCACGAACTGGCCCGGCTTGACGGTGCGGACCTCGCTGCCGACCCGCTCGACGATTCCGACGTACTCGTGGCCCATTGGGATGGGGCCGTCGGGCTTCTCGACGCCGCGGTAGGGCCACAGGTCCGAGCCGCACACGCACGCGGCGGTCACGCGGATGATCGCATCGGTGGGCTCCACGATCACCGGGTCGGGCCGCTGCTCGACGCGGACGTCGCCGGGGGCGTGCAGGACTACGCCACGCATAATGATCTCCTTCGTGGTTTCAGGTCTGGCCGGAGCGCGAACTGCGTGTCCACGCAGAAGACGGAGCGTCCCCGGACACCTCCCAGCCAACCGTCGTGTTCGCGCGGGTGGGAGGTCGCGCTTATCGGGGGGACGACCTCGACCCCCCTCACCGGCAGGCGGCTCCTTACAGTGGGGAAGGTGGACAACCGAGACGAGATCCGCGACTTCCTCGCCACCCGCCGCGCCAGGATCACGCCGCAGCAGGCCGGGCTCGCGCCCGGGGTGCGGCGCCGGGTGCCGGGGTTGCGCCGGGAGGAGGTCGCGGTGCTGGCCGGGGTGAGCACCGATTGGTACACCCGCCTGGAGAAGGGCCATATCAGCGGCGTGTCCGAGGACGTCCTGGACGCGGTCGCCCGCGCCCTGCAACTCGACGAGGCCGAACGGGCGCACCTGTTCGACCTGGCCCGCGCCGCGAGCTCCCGGCCGCGCACCGGCCGCCGGGTGGTGCAGGTCCGGCCCGGTCTGCAGCGGATGCTCGACGCGATGACCGACGCTCCGGCGCTCATCCGCAACGGCCGCATGGACCTGCTGGCCGTCAACCGGCTCGGCCGCGCCATGTACTGGCCCGTCTACCAGCGTCAGGGCACGAGCGGTCCGGTCAACATCGCGCGTTTCCAGTTCCTCGACCCGGCCGGACCCGCCTTCTACCCGAACTGGGACCTCGCCGCCGACACCACCGTCGCGCTACTGCGCACCGAGGCCGGACGCGACCCGTTCAACGCCGACCTCGCCCAGCTCATCGGCGAGTTGTCCACCCGCAGCGACGACTTCCGCACCCGCTGGGCCCGCCACGACGTCCGCCTGCACCACATGGGCAGCAAGACCTTCCACCACCCGGCCGTCGGCGACCTCACGCTCGACTACGAGTCGATGGACCTGCACGCCGACCCCGGCCTCAACCTCACCGTCTACACCGCCGCCCCGGACACCCCCGCGCACGACGCGTTGCGGCTGCTGGCCAGCTGGGCCGCCACCCTCGACGCCGCCGCGGACGCCACCGGGACCCGCTCCTCCCGCCTGCCGCACGAGGGGCCTGCCGGCCAAGGCTGACGAACGACCCGCCTCAGCGGACCGGCCGCACGCCGGCCGGGCGGCGGACCTTGTGGCTGTCTCGGGGCGTTGACTCATGGAAATATCGCAGCCACTATTGACTCAATGGAAATTGAGACAAATGAGCGACGAGGGCGGGCCGCCCTGCACCACGCCCTGGCCGACCCCGCCCGGCTGGCGATCGTGGACGCGTTGCTGGTCGGCGACCTGTCGCCCGGAGAACTGGGCGGCACCCTGGGCCTGCCTTCCAACCTGCTGGCCCACCACCTGCGCGTGCTGCAGGAAGCGGGCCTGGTCACCCGCACCCGCTCCCACGCTGATCGCCGCCGCGCCTACCTGCGGCTGATCCCCGCGACGCTTGAGGCTCTCAGCGTCACCACGACCATCGCGGCGCCCCGGGTGGTGTTCGTGTGCACCCGCAACGGCGCCCGCTCACCGCTGGCCGCCGCGCTCTGGGCGGCCCGGAGCCGGATCCCGGTCACCTCCGCCGGAACCCATCCCGGCCCCCGCCTCAACCCGCGGGCCGTCAGCACCGCCCGCCGCCACGGCCTGCACCTGGGCCGCTCTCACACCGTCCACATCCGCGACGTGGTCGAGCCCGCCGACCTGGTCGTCGCCGTCTGTGACAAGGCTTACGAGGAACTGGGCCCCGACCCCCGGCGCGTGCACTGGTCGGTTCCCGACCCCGGGCCGATCGACACCGACGAGATCTTCGACGACCTCCTGGACCAGCTCACCGACCGCATCGACCGGCTGGTACCGCTGACCCGCGCCCCCGCGCCGCCGCCCAGGGGGACCGACACTCCGCCGGTGACAGACCAGGCAGGCCGGCCCGTCCTTGCCCGCGCCACGGACCCGGAGGTCCAGTTGTGACAACACCACCCGACGAGCTCGCGAGCGTTCGCTACATCGTCGATGACGTGGCCGCCGCCGTCCACTTCTACACCACCCACCTCGGCTTCACCGTGCGCACCGGCCCCGCGCCCGCCTTCGCCGACGTGGTCCGTGGACCGCTGCGACTGCTGCTGTCGGGGCCGGCGAGTTCCGGCGCCCGGGCCACACCCGGCGACTCCACCGCGCCGGGCCGCAACCGTGTCCATCTCATCGTCGCCGACCTCGACTCCGAGATCGACCGGCTGCGCACCGCCGGGCTGTCCTTTTGCGGGGATGTCGTCGCCGGTCCCGGCGGACGCCAGATCCTGCTCACCGACCCGGCCGGCAACCTCGTCGAACTGTTCGAACCCGCTGCGCGCTGAGATCAACGAAAGCATCGGACCTTCATGACCGAGAACCTTGAGTGCCCCTACTGCCACCTGGAAGAGACCGACCGGGACCCGCTCGGCGGGTGGATTCACCGAGACGAGCACTGGCTGGTCGGCCAGGGGCCCGCGGACACCACCATGCCCGGAGCCTTGAAGATCACTTCACGGCGACACTTCATCGACTTCGCCGAGATGACCGCGGCCGAGTCGGCCTCCTTCGGCCCGCTGCTCACCCGGCTCGACACGGCAATGCGCGCCGGCACCGACGCCGAACGCGTCCACCTGGTCTCCACCCGCGACCGCGTCCAGCACTTTCACGCCTGGCTGTATCCGCGCCCCGCCTCCCATCTCCTGCGCGGGACCGCGTTCCTCAACGCCCCCCAGCGCAGCGACCCCGCCGACGCCGAACGCACCGCCCGCGCCATCCGCGACCACCTCCGTCGATGAAGCAATCCGACAACGACCACCCTCGCAAGCGCGGGACCCGGCCGGTGCACGCGCTCGGCGAGGTCATCGCAGTCTTCCTGGACGGCGTCAACGCCACCGCGCTGGCCCTGATGGCCGGCGTCACCCTGCGGCTTGCCGGCGAGGCCTTCGTCGACCCGCTCACCGTGGCACGGGCCGCGCTCGTGTTGCTGTCGCGTCCACCGCCATCGGGGCGGCGGAACCGTCGTGGTGATCGACAGAGGCCGATGCGGACAGCCCCTGAGCCTCGGGTGGGCCGTCCGGCCCACCCGAGGGGTCGGCTACGGGGCCGGGTAGTCGGTGATGTACACCGGCGAACCGACCCGCGTCATGTCGGCCGGGTCGCCCACGCCGTTGACGACGTGGTCGATGATGCCGGCGCTGAGGTTGACGGTCATGATGTGGTGCAGTTTCACGCCCGGCCGGTCCGGCACCTCGAAGCCGTTCTCGGTGTGGATCGACGGGTTGTTCTGGTTGAAGACGTAGACGCCGCCGCCGTACAGCTGGTGCTTCTGGACGCCGTTGCCGACCTTGTAGCCGGCGTAGCCCTCGACGTCGCCGTTCATCCAGTCGGCCTGGGTCGGCGGGTCGTAGGGCAGCTCGTTCTGGTAGAGGATCGTGGTGCCGTTCTCGCCGTTCCAGATCGTGTTGTAGCGCTGGAAGTGCTCGACGAACAGGCCGGTGGCGGTCACGTTGTCGCCGTTGATGATGGCGCCGTTGCGGCCGTCGTTGGTGTTCCACCGCTCGGTGTCGGTGAAGCCTTCGACGCCGTGGTCGGCGCGCCACACCCAGGTGTGGTCGATGAGCACGTTGTCGGTGTTGACCTCAAGCGCGGTGTTGGTCCTGCCGACGTGGGGTCCGCCCACGCGGAAGTAGATGTCGGACAGGGTCGTCGGGTTGTCCGCCGGGTTGTTGCTCCTCTTGTCCTTCTTGCCCACCTTCAGCAGGACCTGGGACTTCTTGAGTCCCGCGTCGATGGTCACGCCGGCGAAGATCACGCTGGGGACGTCGGCGATCTCGACCGGGGTGGCGGCGTCGACGGCGGTGAGGGTGGCGTGCCCGATGCCGAGGACGACCGTGTTGGCGCGCTTGATGTCGATGCTCCGCTCGACGTCGTACACGCCGGGCGTGAGCAGCAGGTGCTTGCCGCTCGCGAGCGCCTTGTTGATCTCCTTGACCGAATCCGACGGCTTCGCGATGAAGAAGTCGCTGAGCGGCAGGGTGTAACCCGGGGTCAGGCCGTCGGCCCAGGTGATGCCGCGGGAGCCCTTCTGGACGGCGGGCACGCGGACGTTGTACTCGCCCTGGGCGTCCACGAACAGGTAGGGCTTCTCCCGGCTGACGGGGTTGGTGTCGAGCGTGGTGTACGGCGGGCTCGGGAACGCGGCGTCGTCGGGCGCGCCGACGGTGCCCGCGAAGACCTGGTTCCACACGGCGTTCGACCAGCTCGCGACCTCGCTGTTGCGGGTCAGCCACTGCTGCTGCGATCCGTTGACGACGGCCGGCAGCTTGGAGTCGGCGATGAAGCCGCCGCTGGCGTACTGCGGGCCGGCGGTGCAGTAGTCCATCAGCGACAGGGTGCCGCCGCTGACGTTGAGGCGGCGCATGGACACCGCCTGGGAGACCGCCCAGAAGTTCGTTCCGGTACGGCAGCCTTCGGAGCCCTTGCCGGTGATGTTGATCGACAGGTTGGAGATGGTGCGCCAGAAGTTGGTCAGGGCGATGCAGTTGGTGGGGGTCAGGCAGCGGTTGTAGACCTCGACCTTGCCGTTGATGACGACGTCGGTGGGCGAGGCGCCCAGACCGGCGATCTCGGTGTAGTAGCCGACCTTGAAGTGCAGCGGCTGCTCGGCGGTCCCGTAGGTGCCCGGCTTGAAGAGGTAGGCGTGCCGGGTGGTGCCCATCTCGTTGTCGACCTGGGCGGCGTGCGCCGCGTCCAGGGTCGCCTGGATCGTGCTGAGGGGCATGCCGGGGTCGAAGACGGTGACGTTGGAGCCGAGGTCGGCCGCCGGCGCCGCCGCGGTGGCGGCCGGGCCCGTCGACACGACAGAGGCCGCCAGCAACAGCCCTAACGCGAACAGCCTGCCGAGGTACGGCCGGCGGGTGGTCGTCATGGTTCGTTCCTTCCATGGGGGGCACCACTGATCTTTGAGAGCGCTCTCCCGTAGGTCAAGAGGTTGGGCGAAACTAATGTCACGTCTTTTTTCATCTCGTGTGAGAACGACCCCGGCCTCTCGGGTAGGAACAGCTCATGGCACACCAACCGGTGATCGTGGTGGGCGCGGGCCTGGCCGGACTGGCCTGCGCGGTGCGGCTGCGCCGGTCGGGCGTGCCCGTCACGGTGCTGGAGGCCTCCGACGGGGTGGGCGGCAGGATGCGCACCGACGTGGTCGACGGCTTCCGGCTCGACCGCGGCTTCCAGGTGCTGAACACCGGCTATCCCGAGGTGCCGCGTGTGCTGGACGTCGCGGCGCTGCGGCTGCGCGCCTTCAACTCCGGCATGCTGGTCTTCCGCGCGGACGGCGGCCGGGAAAGGGTCATGCTGCCGTGGAAGCACCCGCGTCACGCCTTCACCGGCCTGACCGCCGATCTCGGCACACCGGTCGACAAGGCGGTCCTGGCCGCCCTGACCGCGCGCGACCTGGCCTTTCCCGCGAGGATGCTGCGTGCGGGCGCCGATCGCACCGTCCTCGACGAACTCCGCCACTGGGGCATGTCACCGGTGATGGTCGAGCGGCTGATACGCCCGTTCCTGGCCGGCGTACTGCTCGAACGGGAACTGGAGACCTCCAGCCGGGTCTTCCACCTGATCTGGCGCTCGTTCGCCCGCGGCACCATCGGCGTGCCAGCGCTCGGCATGGGCGAGGTCCCGGCGCAGCTCGCCGGCCATCTGCCCGCGGACGCCGTGCGCCTGCGGACCCCGGTCCGGGCGGTCAGCGGCACGGGAGTGATCCTGGACGACGGCGGGGAACCGCCGGCCGCCGCCGTGGTGGTGGCCACCGACCCCAGCGCCGCCGCGGCGTTGCTGCCCGGCCTGCGCGTCCCCGCCATGCGGGCCGTCACGACCTTCTACCACGCCGCGCCCGAGTCTCCGCTCGGAGAGGCCACCCAGGTGATCGACGCCGACGGCGTCATCGCCGACACCCTGGTCATGACCGACGCGGCGCCCGAATACAGCGCCACGGGCGAGGCGCTCATCTCCACTTCGGTGCTGGGCACGGCCGGTGACGACGACGAGCCGCGCGTACGCGACCGCCTGGAGGAGATCTACGGTTCGGGCGTGCGGGGATGGCGTCACCTCGCGACCTATACGATCACCGAGGCGTTGCCGTCGATGCCACCGCCCATGCCGCTGCGCCGTCGCGTCAGCCTGGGGGAGGGGCTTTACGTGTGTGGCGACCACCGGGACACGGGGTCCATTCAGGGGGCGCTGGTGTCGGGGCGGCGCGCGGCCGACGCGGTGCTGAACGACCTGAGCGCCGCGCCGCAAATGTGAATCTCAGGTCTGTCGTCATTTGGCCGACGAGGTCGGGAAAGCCGTGGCGAACGAGGCGCCGCGGTGGCTCCCGTCGTCGACAACCCCCCAGCCGGGCTCGACCCGGCCGTCGACTCTCAAGGAGATGGAGTTCGTGACCGGTGAGGGCGCGACGAAGCAGCGGTTTCTGATCTTGCATGACTACGGCATGGACGGTTCGTGGTGGTGGGTCCGCGCACGTTCGGCTCGCGAGGTGCTGGAAACCTTCGCGGCGATCGAGGTGATCGAGACCCCCGAAACGATCGAGCAGGCTGAGGGATGGAACCTGGAAGAGACCGATGTCGACGCCCAGTCCATGCCGGCGGGCTTGGACGTCCTGCGTGCGCAGCGGCTGGCGCACCGGCACCTGCCCGGCTTCGGGGCGCTGGCTGATCGAACCCTCGTCTACCTTCAGCGCCGCTGGGACGGAGACGACGGCGTCGAACCGGCCGACTACCTGATGGAGATCGGATCCGACGGACGCCGACTGAGGCAGGTGGAGCTGACCGACAACGGAGACGCCTTCAAGAGCGACCCAGATGACTGGCCGTTCAACCCGCCCGTCGTCGACCTCTTCGACCCGGAATTGAAGGACCTGGAGATCAGCAGAGAGGCATTCGAGGCGGCCTGGCATCGCGCCCGCAAGGACGACCGTGACCTCTGATCATCCGAGCGCCCCTCCGGAAGCGCGTCGGTACAGCGCGGCCGACATCACCGTGATCGAGTTCGACGGCGCTGTACTGCGGGGCAGGACTGGACGACCCAGGGCTGCCGGCCATGTTGTTGTCAGCTGTGGCTCGGCACGCACTGCACCCGGCGACGCGAGTCGCTGAAGAGCACTCGCTCATCTCGGAGGTCGTCGTCCTCGGCGACCTGTGTTTCAACGTGACGATCAACCAGCAGCACACTTGGTCGGACTCCCCGCCCTCCGGTTACTTCGACTCCCTGCTCGGCCCCGAGTAGTGGCTCCTGGCAGCGATCGCGACGCACTGCTCGACGACAACCGTCGAAATGTGGAGCGACGGCCGAGGCTTCAGCCAAGAACTCGCCAGCCTTCGTCCCATCGACCCTGTGCAGAGGTTCGATCCGCAGCCGGGAAGCGGGACTCGTCTCACCTTCACCATCGACGGCGACAACCTCCCGTCCAGCGCTGCCTTTCCCGCAGACCTCGGCAGCATCGATGCCCACGGCCCGTACTGCACCGCAACGAATGGGCCAGGCTACGTAGCGATCCGCGACCACAGGAGCGACGACCAGAGCAGCATCCGTCTGGCTTAGGTGCTCTCTGTTCGCTCCCTGTGTGGCGACCCTGACCGCGCCACCCACATCGGAACGACCGGCGGCTATCCGAGCCCTCAACCGGATCCTGATCGAGACGCGGCCGGGGGACGGCGTGGTGAAGGTCCGCGGCAGGTCGGCCTCAAGTCGCGGCGGAACCACCACCCCCCTCACAGCCTGAGTGTGTCGATTGTGACACATGTTCAAGCATCTAACAAAGAAGTCGCAGGACAATCCATTTGATGTGTCGATATTGACACACGGATGCCGGGACTGGCAGGGTCTGGACCCACGGGCGAGGGCCGCCCGCGAGGAGGTTGGAGTGACTACTGTCAACACCGCGTACGCGCACAGCCTGGACAACGAGGAACTGCGGGCCCGCTATGAGGCCGCCGGGTTCGCGGGACGCGTCGGATGGGGTGAGCGGCCGGCGATTCTCGTCATCGACATGGCGGGAGCCTGGGCCGACCCCGCTGAGCAGCTCGGCTCGGACCTGTCGGCGGTTTCCGGCAGCATCGTCCGCATCCTGGCGGAGGGGCGCCGGGCAGGCCTGCCGATCATCTTCACCACGATGGCATGGGACCCGAGCCTGGCAGAGATCGGCGAGGTGGTCCGCCGCAAGACACCGCACAGCGAGCAGATGCTGCACGGCACCGAGCGTGTCCGGCTCCGGCCGGAGATGGACCGCCGCCCGCACGAGCCCCTCGTGGTGAAGCCGCGCGCCTCGGCCTTCTTCGGCACCTACGTGGACGCCATGCTGATCTCCGCCAAGGCCGACACGGTGATCGTGGTGGGGTGCAGCACGAGCGGCTGCATCAGAGCCACTGCGGAAAGCGCGTTCAACCGGGGCTTCCACGTGATCGTCCCCCGCGAGGCGGTCGGCGACCGTTGCGCCTCCGCGCATGCCGCGAACCTCTTCGACATCGACGCCCGCTACGGTGACGTGCTGTCCGAGGCGGACGTGCTGACGCACCTGCGGTCGCTGCCGGCCGCGGAGGAATGACCGATGACCGATCGGCGGACTCCGGCGCTGCGGGCCAGTGGGCTCGCCAAGTCCTTCGGCCACGTCCAGGCGCTGCGCCAGGGGGAGCTCACCGTTCACGCCGGCGAGGTGGTCGCGCTCGTCGGGGACAACGGCGCGGGCAAGAGCACGCTGATCTCCTGCGTCTCCGGGGCCCTGCTGCCGGACGCCGGCGAGGTCAGCGTGGACGGCAGGCCGATGCCGCTCGGATCCATCAGAGCCGCGATGGAGCACGGCATCGCCACGGTGTACCAGGGCCTGGCGATGGCGCCCGACCTGTCGGTGGCCGAGAACCTGTTCCTCTCCTGCGAGCTGCGCCGCCCCGGCCTGCTGGGACGGCTCGGCCTGCTGGACAAGAAGGCGATGCGCGAGCGTGCCTGGCAGCTCATGGACGGTCTCGGCATCACCACACTCCAGGACGTGACGCTGCCCGTCGGCGACCTGTCCGGTGGACAGCGCCAGGTGGTCGCGGTCGCCCGCGCCGTTTCCCGCGCCGGACGCCTGGTGATCATGGATGAGCCGACGGCGGCGCTCGGCGCCCGGCAGTCGCAGATGGTGATCGAGACCATCAAGGCGACCCGCGATCGCGGTCTCGGCGTGGTGCTCATCTCGCACGACCTGCCCAGAGTGCTGGAGGTCGCCGACCGGATCGTGATCATGCGGCTGGGCCGCGTGGTGGCCGACCTCGCCGCGTCCGGACTGAAGATCGGGCAGATCGTCGCGCTGATGCTGGGCGAGCGGGACAACGACCGTGAGGAGGGCCTGCCGGCATGACCACGCTGCGGATTCCGGCCAGATCACGCCTCGGCGGGCTGGCGAGGTCCACTCCTGCCTACATCACGGTGGCGCTGGTGGCGCTCGTCGTGATCTTCTCGCTCATCTCACCCGAATGGCGCTTCCTGGACGCGACGAACCTGCAGGCGATCGGGCGCAACAGCGCGGGGCTCGTCCTGCTGGCCGTCGGCCTGACCTTCGTGCTCGGCGCCGGTCACATCGACCTCAGCGTCGGCGCCACCCTGGTCCTGTCGTCAGTGGTCGCGGGCACCGTGGCCGTACGACTGGCCGGAGAGCCGTCGGCGTCGGGAACGTTCCCGAACGCGGGCCTCGCCATCGTGATCGCGGCACTGGCGGCCGTCGTGGTGGGCGGCGTCGCGGGCCTGATCAACGGGGTTCTGGTGACCAGGTTGAAAGTCAACTCGTTCGTCGTCACCCTGGGCACGATGGGCGTGGCCACCGGCGCCGCGCAGGTCCTCACCAACGGCGCGAACGTCGCCGGGATCCCGCCCGCCGTTCAGACGTCCTTCGGTCTCAACACCGTCGCCGGGATCCCCCTCCCCTTGGTGCTGGCGGTTGTGGTCAGCCTGCTGGCCGGTGTCGTACTGACCCAGACCAGCGCGGGCAGGCACGCCCTCGCGATCGGTTCCTCCGCCGACGGAGCGATGCGCGCCGGAGTGAACGTCCAGCGCAGCACGATCGTGGTGTTCGTCATCGCGGGGCTCATGGCGGGCCTGGCCGGCTTCCTCGACATCTCCCGGTTCGGCACGACGGCCATCTCCGGGCACTCCACGACCATGCTGCAGGCGCTGTCCGCCGTGATCATCGGCGGCACGAGCCTGTTCGGCGGCCGGGCATCGGTGCCGGGGTCGGTCATCGCGACCTTCATCCCGACCGTGCTCCTGGCCGGGTTCGTCATGGTCGGCGTCTCGTCCTTCTACCAGAACATCGCCATCGGCGTCGTTCTGATCATCGCTGTCTGGCTCGACCAGATGCGCGGCAAGTAACACCCCCCGCTGGAACTCGGAGAAACACCATGAAAGTACGCACCAGAGCAGTGGCCGCCACGCTGGCGATGGTCACCCTGACCGCCCTCACGGCCTGCGGCTCCTCGGACACCCCCGCCTCCTCAGGCAGCAGCCCCGCCGGGCAGAACTCGGGTGCTCTGGAGATCTCGCTCCTCACCACGTACAACGGCCTGCCCTTCTACACCGCCATGCAGTGCGGCGCCCAGGACGCCGCCAAGGAACTCGGCGACATCACGGTGACCGCGGACGGGCCGGCCCGGGGCATGAACGCCGCCGACCAGACCCCCGTACTCGAAGGGGTGGTCAACCGGCGCCCCGATGGCATGATCTTCGTCCCCGCCGACCCCGCCGCCATGGTCGCCCCCATCAAGCTGGCCGTCGACGCCGGGATCAAGGTCGTCACCACGGACGCGACGCTGAACGAGCAGGTGGCCAAGGCGCAGTTCCGCGGCGACAACAACGCGGGCGGAGCGCTGGCCGCGCAGGAGATGGTCAAGCGTGCCCAGGGGCAGCGGGGCAAGGTACTGGTCCTGGACAACCGTCCCGGCCTGCCGGTGACCAACCAGCGCGCCGAGGGATTCATCAAGGCGCTCCAGGAGTCCGGCACCGGCCTGCAACTCCTGGACACCCAGTACTACGAGGACGACCCGACCAAGGCGGCGACCATCGTGCAGAGTTCGCTGGGCGCCAACCCGGACATCGTGGGGATCTTCGCGACCTCCGAGTCCGGCGCGATGGGCGCCGTCTCCGGGCTCCAGGGCGCCAAGGTCGACAACGACAAGATGACCGTCATCGCGTACGACGCGGGCCCGACGCTGGTCACCGCGCTGCGGGCCGGGACGCTGGACGCGCTGGTGGCGCAGGGCTCCTACACCCAGGGGTACGACGCGCTGACCCGGCTGGTCCAGGAGATCCGCGGTCAGGTGCCGCAGGGAGCCGCCTTCGACAACGTGGTGGCGAACACGATCGTCACCTCCGACAACGTCGATTCGCCGGAAACAAAGAAGCTGCTCTACCCGACAACCTGTTCGTGAGCGTGACATTCTCACCGACGAACATCATCAACCGAGGACGACGAGGGGATCGAGATGAGCGCCGACCTTGAGGGAAAGGTGGTGCTGGTGACGGGAGCGGCCTCCGGTCTGGGGGCCGCGACCGTCCATGACGTGCTGGCCTGCGGCGGGCGCGTGGTCGCCATGGACCTTTCGCGGGACGTCATGGCGCTGGCGGGGGAGCGGGTGATGCCCGTGGTCGGCGACGCCGCCGACGAGCGGCAGGTGCTGGCCGCCGTACGAGCGGGGGAGGACGGGTTCGCGCGGGTGAACGGGGCCGTCGCGGCCGCGGGGATCACCCGTGCCGGGACCGTCGACTCGATGGACATGGACACCTGGAACGAGGTGCTGCGGGTGAACCTGACCTCGGTCTTCCTGCTCGCCAAGGCGTGCCTCCCCGCGTTCCGCCGGGCGGGCGGCGGCGCCCTGGTCGCCGTCGCCTCCCAGGTGGGGCTGGTGGGCTATCCCGAGAACGTCGCCTACTGCGCGGCCAAGGCAGGGGTGATCAATCTGGTGCGTGCGATAGCGGTGGACGAACGCGGGAGCGGCGTCCGAGCGGTCGCGGTCTGCCCCGGACCCGTCGACACCCCGATGCTGCGCGAAGGGTTCGCCCAGACCGGGGAGAGCTACGAATTGGCGGCCTCACGGGTGCCGCTCGGCCGGGTCGCGAAGCCCGAGGAGATCAGCGGCACGATCTGCTTCCTCCTGTCGGACCAGGCCGCTTTCGTGACCGGCACGGCATGGACGGTAGACGGTGGCTACACGGCGCACTGACCCTCAGGTGAGCTCCGTGCACGCCTCGCTGGAGCCCCGGGCCCTGGAACTGTTGCAGGTGATCGCGAACTCACCGGAACCGCTCGGCGCGCGAGAGCTCGGCCGCCGCATCAAGGCGGGCGACCGGCCGCTGAGCGAGTCCACCGTGAACCGGCTGCTCCGGTGGCTGGACGAGCAGGGGCTGACCCGGTCGATGGACGGCAGGGGCAGGGTCGTGTCCGAGGCCGGCCGGGCGCTCGCCCAGCGCGCGGCTGCCGAGCACACCTGGCACCAGCAGCTCGGCGCCATGGAGATCAGGACCCTCCAGGACGTCCGCGACCTGCTGATCACCCGGCGAGGCGTGGAACGCGAGATCGTCAGGGAGGTGGCGGCATCGGTCTCGGAGGAGGACCTCGGACAGCTCCAGCTCGTCATCGAGGAGTACGAGCGATCCGTGCACGCCGACGAGCAGCGCCGGGACGTGTCCATCAACTTCCACAAGGCGCTCGCCTCGACGGTGGAGAACTCGATGCTCCGCGCCGTGGCCATGGTGGTCTTCGACCACCGGTTCGACATGCTGGAACACGTCCTCGACATGGTCACCGCCGGTCGCGGCACCACCATGCACTCCGTACACGAGCATGAGGAGATCATGCAGGCGATCCGGGCCGGCGACCCGGACGCGGCCGAAGCGGCAATGGTCCGCCACATCAACCGCCTGATCGACGACGCCAGTGCCGCAGTCACCCCTTCCGCGCGCCTGGCGATCGAACTGTTGCTGAACAACCACGGCCCCGTCATCGGCGGCACGTGAACTTGGAGAAATCTGTGACCCCCATCATTCCGATCATCACCGACGCGGCGGCGGCCCCGACCGCCTCCTACTCCCAGGGCCTCGTGGCCGGGCGGATCGTGGCGACGGCCGGGCAGGTCGGCCGCGATCCCCGTAACGGTGAGCTGGCGACGACGCTGGCCGGTCAGGTCGAACTGTCGATCGCCAACCTCAAGGCCGTGCTCGCGGCCGCGGGTCTCGACCTGTCGCACGTGGTGAAGACGACCTGCTTCCTCACCAGGATCGAGGACTTCGCGGAGTTCGACGCCGTCTACCGGCGCCACTTCGCCGATCCGTTCCCCGCCCGCAGCACGGTGGGCGTCGCTCTGGCGGGTGATCTGCTGTTCGAGATCGAGGCCTGGGCCGTCAAGCCCGAGGAAACGGCATGATGCCGGGCTTCGATGTGCTCATCCGGGGCGGCGAGGTCGTCAACGGGGACGGCAGGGCGGTGCTGGACGTCGGCGTGACCGGCGAACGGGTCACCGCGCTGCTCGCCCCCGGCTCGGCGGCCACCGCCGAACGGGAGATCGACGCCACCGGGCTGCTCGTCATGCCCGGCGGCATTGACACCCACACCCACGTCGCCTGGCCTTTCGACGGGACCGTCACGGTGGACGACTGGTACAGCGCGACCAGGGCCGCGGCGCTCGGCGGGACCACCACGATCATCGACTTCGTCCCGCCCGGGGGCGGCGGCCTGACCGATCGCTGCCGGGCCCGGGTCGAGGAGGCCGCCGCCGGCGCGACCGTCGACTTCGGGTTCCACCCGATCCTCACCCCGGCCGACGCCCGGGCCCTCGACGAGATCGGCCAGGTCGTCGCCGAGGGGTTCACGTCGTTCAAGATGTACACGACGTACGAGGACCGGCGCGTCGACGACGGCAACGCCTGGACGCTGATGCGGGCCATCGCCGCCCACGGTGGCCTGCCGGGCTTCCACGCGGAGAACCACGAGATCCTCGCCTGCGCCCTGGACGACCAGGTCCGCTCCGGCAGGCTGAGCCTCGCCGACTACCCGCACAGCCGTCCCGGGCTCGCCGAGGCCGAGACCATCCAGATGGTGTCGATGTACGCGCGGCGGCTGAACACGCCCGTCTACATCTTCCACGTGTCCGGGTCCGACGCCCTCGACGCCGTACGCGCCGCCCGCCGGGCCGGGACCGCGATCCACGCCGAGACCTGTACGCACTACCTCGCCCACGACGAGAGCGTGTTCCATGGTCAGGACGCGTGGCGCTTCGTCATCTCGCCGCCGATCCGCACCGCCGGGGACCAGCTCGATCTCTGGTCCGGGGTGTGCGAGGGCACGGTAGTCTCCGTCGGCTCCGACCACTGCGCGTACGACACCGCGCTGAAACAGGCATGGGAGCACGACCACCGCAGGATCCCCGCAGGGGCCCCCGGTATCGAAGCCCGCACGCCGGTGCTGTGGAACCAGGCCGTCGGCGTACGCGGACTCGACCCCTGCCTGTTCGTCCAGGTCTCGGCGGAACGCGCCGCCAGAACGCTCGGACTGTACCCGCGCAAGGGCCGCATCGCGGTGGGCGCCGACGCCGACCTCGTCCTGTGGGACCCCGCCCACCCGTGGACCGGCGACGACCTGCGGCCCGTCTCGCCCGCGACCTTCTCCCTGTACGACCGGGCCCACGGCACCGGCCTTCCCCGCCACGTCATCGCCGCAGGCCGCACTGTCGTCGAGGACAGGCGCTTCACCGGAGAGAAGGGCGCGGGACGCTTCCTCGCCCGGGAACCACGGCCATGAGCGCACCCGACGTCGTGACCTACGGCGAGATCATGGGCAACTTCGTGGCAACCACAGCAGGGCCGCTGGAGAAGGCCGAACTGTTCCGGCGGCGGCTGGCCGGAGCCGAACTGAATGTCGCGGTCGCGCTCTCCCGCCTCGGTCACCGTGTCGGTTTCGTCGGCCGCGTCGGCGGCGATCCGCTGGGGGAGGCCGCCCGCGCCCGCCTGCGCGAGGAGGGCATCGACGGTACGCACGTGCAGGTCGAGGAACACGAGGTCACCGGTATCCAGCTGAAGGAGCGGGCAGTCACGGAAGACCCCCGTTACGTGTACTACCGGCGCGGCAGCGCCGGTTCGCTGCTCACGCCCTCTTCGGAGGCGCTCGGCTACGTGGCGTCGGCCAGGCACCTGCACGCGACCGGCATCCCGCCCGCGCTGTCGGACACGGCGCGGCGGTTCGCGGTCGAGGCCGTCGAAGCGGCCAGGGACGCCGGCGTCGGCGTGTCCTTCGACCCGAACCTGCGTCCCACCCTGTGGCCGGACCAGGACGAAATGGTACGGGTGGTGGGCGAACTGGCCGTCCGCGCGGACTGGGTGCTGCCGGGAATCGCGGAAGGCGAGACGCTGACCGGAAGGCGCGAGCCGCAGGCCATCGCCGACTACTACCTGTCGCGGGGTGCGCGCGGGGTCGCCGTCAAACTGGGCGCCCGCGGCGCCTGCCTGTTCACACCGGACGCGTCGTGGACGCAACCGCCCTTCCCGGTGCGGACCGTCGACACCATCGGGGCGGGTGACGGATTCGCGGCGGGGTTCATCAGCGCTCTGCTCGACGGTCTCGGCGACCGGCAGCGCCTTGAGCGCGCCTGCGCGGTGGGCGCCCTGGCCACCGGCAACGAAGGCGACTGCGACGGCATGCCCAGCCGCTCGGAACTGGACGCACTCCTCGCGGACGGATGAATGGAACTGCAAGTAGCCCTTGACCGGATGACCCTCGACCGTGCCGTGGACCTGGCCGGGCTCGTCGCCCCGTACGCCGACTGGATCGAGGTGGGCACCTCCCTGATCAAGCGATACGGCACGGCGGCGATCAGCGCGGTCGTGGACGCGGCCGGTCACGTCCCCGTGGTCGCCGACACCAAGACCGCCGACGACGCCGCGACCGAACTCGGCATGTGCTTCACCGCGGGCGCCCAGGCCGTGACGGTACTCGGCATGACCACGGACGCCACCATAGAAGCCTGTGTCGCGATCACGGCGGACCAGGACGCCGAACTCCTCATCGACCTCCTGGCCGTGCCGCCACCGCGGCGCACGCACCTCCTCGCCGTGATCGAACAGGCTCATCACGTACTCTGGACGCCGCACGTGGGCAGGGACGCCCGCCAGGAGATCGCGGCAACCCGGATGGCCGAGGCCCTCGGCCCCTGGGCGAGTGGTCTGCGGATCGCCGTCGCCGGCGGGCTCACCGCGGCCGACGTGGCGGCCCTGACCCCCGAATGGCCACGCCTGCGGTTCGTCGTGGGCGGGGCGATCACCTCTGCGCCGGATCCGCTTGCCGCCGTCGCCCAGATGAAGGCCGCCATGCGGCCCGCGGAAGGAAAGCCATGAGCTCCGACCACCTTCTCGACGTGGTCCTGTCCGAGATCGCCGGTGTGCTGGCCCGGATCGACCCCTCCTCGCTCGGGGCGGCCGTGGACCTGCTGGACGGCACGCCACGGATCTTCGTGGCCGGGGAAGGCAGATCGGGGTACATGGCCAGAGCATTCGCCATGCGCCTGGTGCATCTGGGCCGCACGGCCTTCTTCGTCGGCGACACCTGCACACCGTCCACCGGCCGTGGCGATCTCCTCGTCGCCGTCTCCGGGTCCGGAACCACGTCGTCCGTCGTGCGCGCCGCGCAAGCGGTGACCGAAGGCGGCGGCACCGTACTCGCGGTCACCACCGCGGCCACCTCACCCCTCGCCTCCACCGCCCGCCACGTCCTGCCCATCCCCGCGGCCACCAAACACCGCCGCCCCGGAGAGGCGGCCACGATCCAGCCACTGTCCAGCCTCTTCGACCAGTGCACACACGTCGTACTCGACCGCCTTTGCCTGGAACTGGCTCGCCGCCACGACATCACGGACGACCAGGCCCGCCGGGCCCATGCGAACACGGAGTGAAGCCGCAGGACCGCGCCCGCCACGAGCCCGACACGTTCCTCCAGCGGCTCGACGAAACTCCGCGCGGGGAGTCGCTGGTCGTCGGTCCGGGGAGGAGCAGTCGGCGATCACATCCCACTCGATGGTCAATTAGTTGAATAGGTATGGTGTTGAGCATGT
Source organism: Herbidospora yilanensis (assembly GCF_001570565.1). Classification (GTDB taxonomy): domain Bacteria; phylum Actinomycetota; class Actinomycetes; order Streptosporangiales; family Streptosporangiaceae; genus Herbidospora; species Herbidospora yilanensis. The sequence goes on from NZ_BBXE01000044.1 coordinate 79,718, forward strand.
CTCTGCGCCACGCCGTCATGGCCGCCCTGCTGGAGGGCGAGGCCAGCGGTTACGACCTGGCCAAGGGCTTCGACGCCTCGGTCGCCAACTTCTGGATGGCCACCCCCCAGCAGCTCTACCGAGAGCTCGACCGCATGCACGAAGAGGGCCTCGTCCACGCCCGTCTGGTGCACCAGGACCGTCGCCCCAGCAAACGCCTGTTCTCCCTCACCGACGAGGGCCGCCGCGACCTCCACGCCTTCACCAGGGAACCGACCCGTCCCGGCGCGATCAGGGAGGATCTGTTCGTGCAGGTCCAGGCCGTCGACGCGGGCGACGCCGCCGCCGTGCGCGCGGCGATCGAGGAGCGCCTCTCCTGGGCGGAAGCCAAGATCGCCCGGTACGACCGCCTCCGGACCCGCATCCTCGACGGCCGCACCGAGGAGGAGTTCCTCGACCACGCCGACCGCATCGGCCCCTACCTCACGGTCACCCGCGGACTGGCCTTCGAACGCGAGAACCGTCACTGGTGCCAGTGGGCGCTGACGGCGCTCGACCGGAGGATCACCACCCGAACGAGGCCGGAGGCGGCCGGATGACCTACCTGCGTTACGTCGCCATCGGCGACAGCCAGACCGAGGGGCTCAACGACGGCGACGAGTCGTCCGGTTATCGGGGCTGGGCCGACCGCCTGGCCGAGCACCTGGCGGCGGGCAGTCCCGACGTGCTCTACGCCAATCTGGCGGTCAGGGGCCGTCTCGCCGCCCGGATCCGCGCCGAGCAGGTGGGACCCGCGCTGGCGCTCAAGCCCGACCTGGTGTCGGTGATGGCCGGCATGAACGACATCCCGCGGCCGGGGAGCGATCCGGCCGTCGTCGCCGGGGAGGTGGAGGAGATGGTCCGCGCCTTCACCGCGACCGGCGCGACGGTGCTGACCTTCACGTTCCCGAACATCGCCGAGATCGCCCCGATCGCCCGGCGGTTCCTGCCCAAGGTCCTCGACTTCAACGACCGGCTCCGTGAGGCCTCCCGCCGGCACGGCGCCGTCCTGGTGGACACCTTCCCCTACCCCGTCTCCACCGACGCCAGGTTGTGGAGCCGCGATCGCCTCCACGCCGCCCCCTTGGGCCACGAACGCATCGCCGCCGCGGCCGCCCACGCCCTGGGCCTGCCCGGCAGCGACCTCACCTGGACCGGCGAACTGCGGCCGATCCGCCGCCCGAACACCCTGCTCCGCACCGGCGCCGAGGTGCGCTGGGCCGCCGCCTTCCTCGGCCCGTGGGTGATCCGCCGCATCCGGGGCCGATCGAGTGGCGACGGCCGGACGGCCAAACGCCCGGCCCTGCTCCCGGTCATCCCACGAGCGTGACGACCGGGACGCCGAGGCGGCCGGCCGCTACTTGAGGACCGGGTACTTTCGGACGAGGGGCAGGCGGGCCCACCGGCGGCCCAGGCCCCAGGTGTCGCCGGCCGCGGT
>NZ_BBXE01000045.1 GCF_001570565.1 Herbidospora yilanensis
GGCCGGGGGGCGGCGGGCGGGGCCGGCCGGGCGGAGCCGTAACGGAAAGGATCTTCGGCTGTCGATAGGGTCGGGCGGATGAGTGATCCGCTGGTCGTGGTGGCTGAACTGCCCGGGGTGCCGGAGGCCGTCTCGGAGGCCCGGGAGGCCGTCGACGTCCTCTATCGGCATCGCATCCTGCGCAGACGGCAGCCCGAAGTGTCGGCCGAGTCCGCATTGCGCGGGGCTCGGGCCTCCGCCGAACTGGAGGGTGTCGACGTTCCGCTGGGCACGTTGCGGGCCGGTGAGGCCGACGATCCGGTGGCGCAGGGGGCGCTGCGGGTCTCCGCCGCGCTGGGGCGGCTCGGGCCGCTGTGGCGGTCGGCGCCGCCGCAGGTGCTGGCCCGTCTCCACACGCTCGCGGCCGCGGGGCTGCTCGCCGATCCGGGGCGTCCGCGTACGGGGGCCACGGCGGCCGATCCTTTCGGGATCGGGCCGGCTCCGGTCGACGTGTCCGCGCGGATGGCCGCTCTGGCCGGGCTGACCTCGACGAAGGCCCCGGCGCTGGTGCTGGGCGCGATCGTGCACGCCGAGATCGTGACGCTGCGGCCGTTCGGCGTGGCCGACGGGCTGGTGGCGCGGGCGGCCGAGCGGCTCAGCCTGGTCGAATACGGCCTCGACCCCAAGTCGCTCGTGGCGGTGGAGGTGGGGCACCGGGAGTCGATGGGGTCGTACACGGAGGCTCTGAAGGCCTATCTGACCGGCACTCCCGACGGTGTCGCGACGTGGGTGATCCACTGCGCGCGGGCGGTGGTGCTGGGCGTCAGGGAGACGACGGCCATTTGTGAAGCGCTGTCGCGGTAAACAATTGCGGACACAAGCGGACGGCGTCCCTGGAATGGGACGCCGTCGCCAGTACGTCGAACCGGGTTACCAAGCGTGCACCTGATTTTGTCGAAACGGGACAAGCCCGCAACGACACGCCTCCCGCGGCTGGTCGCACGTGGGTACCCGGCGGCCGTACCCGGACACTCGGTCCGTACGCCCTTTGTACGTCGGAACTGCGCACTTGGGAACCCCTCCGAGCAAGACCTTTACTGAGCCCGGAACCGGCCGATTACGGCTTCTGGTGTGGTTTGTGGCCATGTGGGGCAATGGATCGATACATCACGTCCCCTCTGACAGTGATCACTGACCGTGACCGCGTGGCCGCATTCCCTCTACTTGCGCGAAGCCCAAAAAAACTGCCGCAAAATGCAGATTGCTCCTCGACGAAACTCGGGCGGATCGGGCAGCATACGGTGTTATCTCCCAGTGTGGGAGTGACTGTGCACAGGGCACCTTTGCAAGTCTCTTGCCATGCCCTGGCCCACTGATGAAAGCTTTCATCACACGGGACCGGCTCTACCCCCCCGGAGCCGGACCGATCGGCGACCCCCGCTCTCCCCCCCGGCGGGGGTCGCCCCTTTTCCACAGGGCGATCCTTATCCACAGATCCCGGTTCGGGCGTTTCCGATCTTCGGCCGGTCGGCACCGTGAGGCTTCCGACCGTCGACCGAGGAGCCTCCGCCCATGCACCGCCCGCTGGCCGTCACCGCCGACCGCGACCTGCTCGACGACCTGCTGCGGGTGGCCGCGGCCGCCGGAGTCGAACTCGACGTCGCCCACGAGGCCGCCCAGGCCCGCCCGCGCTGGCGGACCGCTCCGCTTGTCGTCGTAGGGGCTGACCTGGCCGACGCCCTCGCGGCCACCGGCCCGCCGCCCCGCCAGGGCGTGCTGCTGGTGACGGCCGACCCGGCCGACCCGTCGATGTGGCGGCGCTGCGTGGCGGTCGGCGCGTCCGCCGTCCTGGAACTGCCCGACGCCGAACGGCTGCTCGTCGACGAGTTCGCCGAGGCCGCCGAACCCTCCTCCCGCGCCGGGGCGGTGGTCTGCGTGGCCGGCGGGCGCGGCGGCGTGGGCGCGACGGTGCTGGCCGCTTCACTGGCCCTGACGGCGGCCCGATCGGGCTCGCGAACCCTGCTCGTCGACGCCGATCCGCTCGGCGGCGGCATCGACGTGGTGCTCGGGCAGGAAGAGGCGACGGGCGCCCGCTGGCCCGACATCGTCGGGCGGGAGGGCCGGGTGAGCTACGCGGCGCTCCAAGGGGCCCTGCCGACCTTCGGCGAGTTGACCGTCCTGTCATGGCACCGGGGCGAACCGATGCGGATCCCCCGCGAGGCGATGCGGGCCGTGCTGGAGGCGGCGCGGCGGGGATGTGATCTTGTGGTGGTCGATCTGCCCCGGTTCGTCGACGCCGGGGCCGAAGAGGCATTATCGCGGTCCGGAGTGACTTTGCTGGTGGTCTCGGCTGATGTGCGGGGGGTGCTCGCCGCCGGGCAGGCGCTGGCCGGGGTTCGGGAACGGGCCGGGGACGTACGGGCGGTCGTGCGCGGCGGCAGCCTGGAACCTGGCGTGGTGGCTCGGTCGCTGGGGGTGCCGCTGGCGGGGGTGGTGCCCGAGCAGCGGGGCCTGTCCGAGGCACTCGACCGTGGAGACGCCCCGCCGCTGAAACGGACGCCGCTGGGGCGGTTCTGCGGGGAACTGCTGGCGGGGTTGTCGGTGTCGTGAGCGCGGTGTCCGGGGAACTACTGGAAGCGGTCCGCGTCCGGCTGGCACGCGACGGGCTCGACCCTTCACCCGCCCAGGTGGCCGCCGCCCTGCGGGCCGAGCGGGCGGTCCTCGGTGACGCCGAGGTACTGGCGGTCGCCCGGGTGCTCCGCGCCGAACTGATCGGGGCGGGCCCGCTCGAAGGCCTGCTCGCCGAGCCCGGGGTGACCGATGTGCTGGTCAACGGCCCCCGGGAGGTGTGGGTCGACGACGGGGGCGGGCTACGGAAGACGTCCGTGGCCTTCCGGTCCGACGACGACGTGCGGCGTCTGGCGCAACGGCTGGCGGCCGCCGCCGGCAGACGCCTGGACGACGCCTGCCCCTACGTCGACGCCCGGCTGGCCGGCGGGGTGCGGCTGCACGCCGTGTTGCCGCCGGTGTCGGCGGAAGGCACCTGTTTGTCGTTGCGGTTGCCGCCCCGGCACACCTACGGGCTCGACGACCTGGTGACGGGCGTCGGGGCGCAGGTGCTGCGGTCGGTGCTGCGGGCCCGGCTGGCGTTCGTCGTGTCGGGCGGCACCGGGACCGGGAAGACGACCTTGTTGTCGGCGCTGCTGTCGCTCGCCGACCCGGGTGAGCGGCTGCTGCTGGTCGAGGACTCGGCGGAGCTGCGGCCGGCCCATCCCCACGTGGTGCGGCTGGAGACTCGGCCGCCGAACCTCGAAGGTGTCGGCGGGGTGACGCTCCGGGACCTGGTTCGGCAGGCGTTGCGAATGCGGCCCGACCGGGTGGTCGTCGGGGAGGTGCGCGGGGCCGAGGTGGTCGACCTCCTCGCCGCCTTGAACACCGGGCACGAGGGCGGGTGCGGGACCTTGCACGCCAACACGGCGGCTGACGTGCCACCTCGGCTTGAGGCGTTGGCGTGTGCCGCCGGGTTGAGCCGGGAGGCGGTGCACAGCCAGCTCTCGGCGGCGCTCGACGCGGTGATCCACGTGGTGCGGGACTCCGGCACGGGGGTGCGGCGGGTGGCGGAGATCTGCCTGTTGCGGCGCGGGGCGGACGGGTTCGTGGAGGCGGTGCCGGCGGTTTCGTTCGACGGGCGGGGCGGGGTGCGGGAGGGGGCGGCGTTCGGGGCACTGCGGGAACGGTGCCTGGGGAGGTGAACGGGGCGCTGCGGGAACGGTGCCTGAGGAGGTGAACGGGGCTTCTGTCTTTTCTCCGTTACGGCTCCGCCTGGCCCGCACCGCCCGCCGCCTCCAGAGCTCTCCCTCGAACGGCGGCAACCGGGCGCTTCGGAGCTGCCCCGCTACGGGCGAAGTGCGATCTATGTGGCGTTGGTCTGTGCGGCGTTGGTCTGTGCGGCGCGGCCTGGTTTGTGCGGCGTGTGAGGCGCTTGGCGATTTGGAGTTTTGAATGATCACCCTGCTCGTCGGGTCATGTGCCGGGCTGGCGGTTTGGGTCTGGCTCGGGCCTTCGGTTCCCGTGGTGCGGCTGGCGCACTTGACGCGCGAAGCGAGACCAGGCTTCTCCTGGCCCGCCCTGCTGAAGGTCAGGCGGTCACGTAAGGGGTCGGCGCGGGCCTGGCGTGGCGGAACCGTCGAGTTGTGTCAGGCGATCGTGGCCGAGCTCGCGGCCGGGCGGACGCCTGGTGAGGCGCTTTCCAGGGCCATCGGGTCCATCGAAGGGCCGCCGGAGATCGTCGGAGCGCTTCGGCCGGTCGCCCGGGTGGCTCGCGATGGCGGCGATGTCGCGGCGGCGTTGATCGACGCGGCGCCTCCCGTCGGAGGTGAGGGGTTGCGGCGGCTGGCGTCCTGCTGGGCGGTGGGGGTCAGCGTCGGGGGTGGGCTCGCGCCTCTCGTCGAGCGGGTGGGCGGGGCGTTGCGGGACATGGAGAACCATCGGCAGGAGATCTCGGCGCAACTCGCCGGGCCCCGGGCCACCGCTCGGCTGCTCGCGGGCTTGCCCGTGCTGGGGTTGTTGATGGCGGCCGGGTTGGGCATGCAGCCCCTTCCGTTCCTCTTCACGACTCTGCCGGGGATCGGATGTCTCGTCGTTGGGCTGCTGCTCAATGCGGCGGGGCTGCGGTGGACGGATCGGATGGTGCGGAAGGCCGAAGACGGTGTCCGTTGATGGTCGGGCTCGGTCGGTTCGGGGCGGCAGAGCGGATTGTCGTGCCAGTAGCCCGGCGGCTCGCCAGGGGCCGGCGCGGGCGTCGGGTCAGGCGGTCGAGTCTTCGATCCCGTTGGTTGAGGAACGAGGGTGTGGTGGTCGGGATTCTTTCCGGTCTGTGTGTGGCGCTTGCCGTCATGTGCTGGCCGGTTCGCCGTACCGCGGCTGAGCGGCTCAAGGCCGTGGTCGAGCCTCCCGAGGTTCAGGCCCCTGCGGCCGAGAATCCGGCGGGCCGGATCGCCCTGGTCGCGGGGCCGGTGCTCGTGCTGGTGGTGCTCGTGGTCGGCGGGGTGGCCGGGGTCGTGCTGGGGGTGATTCTGGCCGGGCTCGTGGTCGTGCACCTCAGGCGGAAGGAGGCTCCGCAGGAGCGCCGTCGTAGGGAGCTCGTCCGGGCCGATCTGCCGTTCGCCGCCGATCTCATGGCCGAGTGTCTGCGGGCCGGCCAGCCGCTCGTGGGCGCCGTCGAGATCGTCGCCCGGGTTGTGGACGGTCCGTTGGGGGAGCGGTTGCGGTGGGCGGGTGGGCAGATGCGGCTGGGGGCCGATCCCGTCGAGGTGTGGCGGGGGCTCGCCGCCGAAGACGCGCTCGCTCTGCTGGCCAGGGCCATCGCGCGGGCGGTCGAGTCGGGGGCGCCCGTGGCCGATGTGCTCACCCGGGTCGCTGAGGACGCCCGGCAGGCCGGGCGGGCCGCCTCTTCGGCGGCCGCGCGGCGGGTGGGGGTGCGGGCGGTGGCGCCGTTGGGTCTGTGCTTTCTGCCGGCGTTCTGTTTTCTGGGCATCGTTCCGGTCGTCGCGGGGCTGGCCGCCCAGGTTCTGTCATGATCTTGGCGCGGGGTTTTCCACACCCGTCGGCGGTACTGCACAGGGTGTGGACGGAAGTTGTCCACAGGTGTGGATAACGCGGAGTCTCCATGTGGATTTTGGGCTCGATTCCCCTGTGCACACAGGTCTTTTGAGTTATCCACAGGCCATTCGTTTTCCACAGACCGCGGTCTGCGTCGGTGGAAAGGCCGTCTCGGTCGGCAGGCTGGCAGCGCCGGAACGGAAGGTCCGGGCCGGTGTCAGGAGGACGCGTGAACGTCAAGACCGAAGGCATTTCGTGGACGCGGGAGGCCAAGCGGGCTCGGGCGGCCGAGCGGTTGCGGGAGGCGGCCGCTCGGGCGGCTCGGGTCTTGTCCGAGCAGGGCGGGAGGCGGCGTGCGGACGCGGGGATGTCGACCGCCGAATACGCCGTCGGCACCATCGCCGCGTGTGGGTTCGCGGGGCTGCTGTTCAAGGTGGTGACCTCGCCCGACGTCCAGCAGATGCTCGCCTCGCTCGTGCAGAAGGCGTTGGCGCTGGCCGGGTGAGCCGGCGCGAGCGCGGCTCCGTCACCGCCGAGACGGCCGCTGCGCTGCCCGCGCTCGTGGTCGTGCTCGGGGCCGCCCTGTGGGCGGTGAGTGTGGTCGGGGCCCGGCTGGAGTGCGTCGACGCCGCTCGGGCGGGTGCGCGGGCCGCGGCCCGGGGTGACGGGGTCTCCGCCGTGCGCGAGGGTGCCCTGGCGGTGGCGCCCACCGGGGCCACGGTCGAGGTGACCGTGGGGGCGGCGCTCACGGAGGTGACGGTGCGGGCTCGGGTCCGTCCCGCCTGGGCGGTGGTGCTGCCCGAGGTGGCGGTGTCCGCGTCGGCGAGTTCGGCGACCGAGAAGGGTGTGCTGCCGTGACGGTCGGTCGGTGAGCGGGAGGCGATGGTGAGTGATGTGGGCGGAAGACGTGATCGGGGGTCGGCGACCGTCTGGGTCGTCGCGGTGATGGCCGTGGTGTGGGCGGCGGCTTATGTGCTCGTCCAGGTCGGGATGGCGAGAGTGGCCGTGCACACGGCTCTGGCCGCCGCCGACCTGGGCGCTCTGGCCGCCGCCGAACTGGCTGTCGCGGCCCCCGGTGAGGCCTGTGGGCGGGCGGCGGAGGTGGTCGCCGCCAACGACGCCCGGATCGTGTCGTGTGAGGTCGAGGGAGGGGTGTCGGAGGTGACGGCGCGGGTCCGGCTTCGGTTCCCGGGGTTGACCGAACGGGAGGCGTCGGCCACGTCCCGTGCCGGGCCCGTCTATCTGAACACGGAACGCTGAGAAAGGAGGACGTCGAGCAGTTCCAGCGCTCCGCGCTTGCTCAGCGGCTCGTTCCCGTTTCCGCACTTCGGCGACTGGATGCAACTCGGGCACCCGTGCCCGCACTCGCACGACGCGATGGCGTCCCGGGTCGCCGTCAGCCAGGCCACCGCGTTGCCGAACCCCCGTTCGGCGAACCCGGCCCCGCCGGCGTGGCCGTCGTAGACGAAGACCGTCAGCCGGCCCGTGTCGGGATGCAGTTCGGTCGATACCCCTCCGATGTCCCACCGGTCACACGTCGCGAACAGGGGCAGCAGGCCGATCGACGCGTGTTCCGCCGCGTGGGCGGCTCCGCCGAGGTCGCCGATTCCGGCGGGCAGCGATTCGGGCGGCAGCGTCCACCACACCGCCTTGGTCCGCAGGCTGCGCGGCGGCAGGTCGAGGGGTTCGTCGCCGAGCATCTCGCCGGTGGACATGCGCCGCTTCAGATAGGACACCACCTGCCGCGTCACCTCGACCGACCCGAAGTGCAGTTCTCCCGGGCCGAGGGGATGGGAGCGCAGCGACTCGATCACGGCGATGTCGGTCACGTCGCGGGCGAAGGTCGAGTAGTCGGGGGTGCCGGGGGTGACCAGGGCGACGCCCATCTCCAGGTCGAGTTCGTCGACCACGAACGTCTCCCCCTGGTGGATGTGCACCGCCCCGGTGTGCACCGACGTGTGCGACGAGGCTTCGTCGCAGGTGCCCAGCAGCCGTCCGGTGTCGGTCTCCACGATCTGCACCGGCGAGCCGCCCGAGCCACGGATGTCGGCCAGCCCGGCGGCGAGCTCGCGGCTGGTCCAGAACCAGCCCGTCGGGCGGCGGCGCAGGAGGCCGTCGGCCACCAGGTCGTCGAGCACCGAGGCCGCCGAGGGGCCGAAGATCTCCAGGTCGGCCTCGGTCAGCGGCACCTCGGCCGCGGCGGCGCACAGGTGGGGGGCCAGCACGTAGGGGTTGTCGGGGTCGAGGACCGTCGCCTCGACCGGGCGGCCGAAAAGGGCCTCCGGGTGGTGGACGACATACGTGTCGAGCGGGTCGTCGCGGGCGATCAGAACCGCCAGCGCGTCCTGGCCGTCGCGTCCGGCGCGGCCGGCCTGCTGCCACAGGCTGGCGCGGGTGCCGGGCCAGCCCGCGATCAGGACGGCGTCGAGGCCCGACACGTCGACGCCGAGTTCCAGGGCGTTGGTCGTGGCCACGCCGAGCAGGTCGCCCGACCGCAGGGCCTTCTCCAGCAGGCGGCGGTCTTCGGCCAGATAGCCGGCCCGGTAGGCGGCGATCTTGTCGGCCAGGGGGACGCCCGCGTCCTCCAGGTGTCCGCGGGCGGTGAGCGCCACCGTCTCGGCGGACCGGCGGGAGCGGACGAACGCCAGCGTCCGCACCCCGTCGACCACGAGGTCGGCCAGCAGGTCGGCCGCCTCGGCGGTGGCGGCCCGGCGAATTGGAGCTCCACCTTCGCCGCGTAGATCGGTCAGGGGCGGTTCCCACAGCGCGACCGTCGTCGTGCCTCTCGGGGAGGCGTCGCGGGTCACCTCGGCCATCTGGAGGCCCGTCAGGCGCATGCCGGTCGTCGCCGGGTCGCTCGCCGTGGCCGAGGCCAGGAAGAAGACGGGGGAGGCGCCGTATTTCGCGGAGACCCGCCGCAGGCGGCGCAGGATCTGGGCCACGTGGGAGCCGAAGACGCCCCGGTAGCCGTGGCACTCGTCGACGATCACCAGGCGCAGGCGGCGCCAGAACGACGTCCAGGCCGAATGCCTCGGCAGGATCGAGCGGTGCAGCATGTCGGGGTTGGTCAGCACGTAGTTGGCGTTGCGCCTGACCCAGGCCCGTTCCTCATGGGGCGTGTCGCCGTCGAAGGTCGCGGCGCGCAGACCTTGCACGCCCAGCGCGCTCACCGAGCGGAGCTGGTCGGCCGCCAGGGCCTTGGTCGGGGTCAGGTAGAGGACGGTCCCGCCCGACAGCGCCTCGGTCACCGCCGGCACCAGATAGGCCAGCGATTTCCCCGACGCGGTGCCTGTGGCGATGATCACGTTTTGGCCACGGTGCACCAGGTCGGCGGCCTCTGACTGGTGACTCCACAACCCCTGTATCCCGAGCCCCTCGAACCCCTCGCGCACCAGCGGCGGGACCCAGGAGGGCCACTGGGCTTGACCTGCCTGACGTGCCGGAACATGCTCCACATGAGTGACCCGCCCGTGGCGGCCCGGGACCGTGACCAGACGGTCGAGAAGGGGGCGGCCCCGGTTTGGCGTACGCTCTCGGGGAAGAGCTGGGGATGTCGGCGAAGTCATGGGTTTCCATCCTGGCATCTCGGGGGAGAGTCGCCCGGAGTCGTGATTTCGTATAGACACAGGGGCGTGGCGTGGTTGAATGCCGCGCGTCGGGGTCGTGCTTTCTTAGGATGCACGATCCGCATCGGGACCTACGCAGGCAAGGCGCTGGAGGATCTGTGGATCTGAAGTTGGACCACCGTACCGAGGACCGACTCACCATCGTCGAGGTTGAGGGTGAGATCGACGTCTACACCGCGCCCAGATTGCGTGAGCTGCTCATCGATTTGGTGAACAAGGGGAACTTCCACCTTCTCGTGAACATGGAGAAGGTCGACTTCCTCGACTCGACCGGCCTCGGCGTGCTGGTCGGCGGGCTCAAGCGGGTGCGGGCGCACGATGGCTCCCTGGAACTCGTCTGCACTCAGGAGCGGATTCTGAAGATCTTCCGGATCACCGGACTGACGAAGGTCTTCGGGATCTACGCCTCTGTGGAGGAGGCCAAGGAAGCCCACGGCCGAGACAAGTAGTCATGGCCACCGTCGAGCTGACGTTCAGCGCGCTCCCGGCCCACGTGCGCACCGCTCGGTTGGTCGCGACGGCCATCGCCCGGCGCACCGGGGTGGCCGAGGCGCTGCTGGACGAAGTACGGCTCGCCGTCGGAGAAGCGTGCTCCCGGGCCGTGGAGGCACATCGTCTCCACTGTCCGGGAGAGCCGATCCGGATCGAGCTCAAAGACGACTCGGGGCGGTTCGAGGTCACCGTGACCGACGCCGCCCCCAGCGACGACCTGAAGGCCGTCGACTCCTCTGACGGCTACCGGCTGGTCGACGCGATGCTCGGGATAGTGCCCGAGATGCCCGGCCTCGGGATCGCGGTGATCGCGGGCCTGGCCGACGACGTCGAAGTGTCACCGGGTCCGACCGGTGTGAAGATCAGAATGAGCTGGCCGGCCGCCCCCACCCCTAACGGGCTGGCTGCCGTCTAGTCAGGGCTCCCGGTCATGCGGGAGCCCTTTTTTACCTGTGCGCAATCCCCTCGACATACGGCGATGCCCAATCTTCAGCCGATCTGTTCACCAATTTGCGGGGCGCAGGGGGTTCATATATGGCGAAGCGCTGCGTAGAGTACCCGGCACCGGCCAAGGTATTGCGGAACGCAACCGGAAGCGGCACTGCCAATGACCCGGAAGTGCGCCGCCGGAGCTCTCCTCCTACGGGGCAGCCGTAACATTTTGGGGCAGCCACTCCCGGGCAGGACCTACCCGTCTGGCCGAGGAGGACGGATTGTCTGTTCCTGCACATTTTCTAGCCGTGGATGACGGCGCGGCGGTTTCCCTGAGCGGTGGTCACCTCACTCTCGTGGTCGTGGTGGCGGCCGTGGCCCTTCTCGCCCTCGCTGTCGCGGGCGGGCTCGTACGCGAGGTGCTCGCGGCGGGTCAGGGCACCGAGCGCATGCAGAACATCGCGAAAGCCGTTCAGCAGGGCGCCGCCGCCTATCTCACCCGGCAGTTCAAGACGCTTGCCATCTTTGTCGTGTTGATCCCGTTGGTGCTTCTGTTGCTGCCGGCGGAGACGACGGGGGTGCGTATCGGGCGCAGCGTCTTCTTCGTGATCGGCGCGCTGTTCTCGGCGCTGACCGGTTTCATCGGCATGTGGCTGGCGGTGCGCGGCAACGTCCGCGTCGCCGCGGCGGCCCGTGAGTCCGGTGAGAAGACGGCGATGCGCATCGCCTTCCGCACCGGTGGTGTGGCGGGCATGTTCACCGTGGGGCTGGGCCTGCTGGGCGCGGCGATCGTGGTCTTCGCCTACAAGGGGGACGCGCCGAGCGTCCTCGAAGGGTTCGGTTTCGGCGCCGCGCTCCTCGCGATGTTCATGCGAGTCGGCGGCGGCATCTTCACCAAGGCCGCCGACGTCGGCGCCGACCTGGTCGGCAAGGTCGAGCAGGGCATCCCGGAAGACGACCCGCGCAACCCGGCGACCATCGCCGACAACGTGGGCGACAACGTCGGCGACTGCGCCGGCATGGCGGCCGACCTGTTCGAGTCGTACGCGGTCATGCTGGTCGCCTCGCTGATCCTGGGCAAGGCGGCGTTCGGCACAGAAGGCCTGGTGTTCCCGCTGATCGTCCCGATGATCGGTGTCATCACCGCGATCATCGGCATCTTCATCACCGCGCCCCGGGCGGGTGACCGCAACGCGATGGCCGCCATCAACCGCGGCTTCTTCATCAGCGCGATCATCTCGGCGATCTTCGTGGCGGTGGCGGCGTTCCTCTACCTGCCGGGCAGCTTCTCGGAGCTGAACGGCGGCGTGCAGAACCTCGACGCCGACCCGCGCTGGATCGCCATCGGCGCGGTGCTCGTCGGCCTGGTGCTGGCCAGCGCGATCCAGATCCTCACCGGCTACTTCACCGAGACGAACCGCCGTCCGGTGAAGGAGATCGGCGAGAGCTCGCTGACCGGCCCCGCGACCGTCATCCTGTCGGGCATCTCGGTCGGCCTGGAGTCGGCGGTCTACTCCGCCCTGCTGATCGGTGGCGCCGTCTACGGCGCGTTCCTGCTCGGCTTCGGCAACGTCACCGTGGCGCTGTTCGCGGTGGCCCTGGCCGGAACCGGTCTGCTGACCACGGTCGGCGTGATCGTGTCGATGGACACCTTCGGCCCGGTCTCCGACAACGCCCAGGGCATCGCCGAGATGTCGGGCGACGTCGAGGGCGAGGGCGCCCAGGTGCTGACCTCGCTCGACGCCGTGGGCAACACGACGAAGGCGATCACCAAGGGCATCGCGATCGCGACCGCCGTGCTCGCGGCGACGGCGCTGTTCGGCTCGTTCCGGACCGCGGTCGAAGGGGCGCTGGCGGGCGCGTCACCGGCGGTGAGAGACATGCTCGGCGGGTTCTCGAACTTCTCGCTGAGCGTCGACTCGCCGAACGTGCTCGTCGGCCTGATCATCGGCGCGGCCGTGGTGTTCCTGTTCTCCGGTCTGGCGATCATGGCCGTCGGGCGCGCGGCGATGCGGGTGGTCTTCGAGGTACGCGACCAGTTCCGCAGCAAGCCGGGGATCATGGCGGGCACCGAACTGCCCGACTACTCCCGCGTGGTCGACATCTGCACCAAGGACTCGCTGCGTGAGCTGGCGACGCCGGGTCTGCTGGCCGTCATGACGCCGATCGCGGTCGGTTTCGCGCTGGGATACGCGCCGCTGGGCGCCTTCCTCGCGGGCGCCATCGCGGCCGGCACGCTGATGGCGGTCTTCCTGTCGAACTCGGGCGGCGCCTGGGACAACGCCAAGAAGCTCGTCGAAGACGGCCACCACGGCGGCAAGGGCTCCGAGGCCCACGCCGCGACGGTCATCGGCGACACCGTCGGCGACCCGTTCAAGGACACCGCCGGTCCGGCCATCAACCCGCTGATCAAGGTCATGAACCTGGTCGCGCTGCTGATCGCCCCGGCCGTGGTGACCTACTTCGACAACGTCGCCCTGCGGGTCGGCGTGACGGTCGTGGCCGTGGTCGTCGTGATCGGCGCGATCGTCGCGTCGAAGCGGCGCTCGGTGACGATCGACAAGCCGAACAGCGACAACGAGAAGAAGCTGGAGCCGGTGGTCAACTAGACCGTCGGCCGGTGGCGGCCCCCCGGCACCCACGTGCCGGGGGGCCGCCGCACGTCCATAGACTCGATGTTCATGAACGACAAGGGTGGCCGCGGCCTGGCAGTCATTCTGCTCGGCATGGCTCTGATGTTCGCCGTGATCGTGGCCCTCGCCATGTGGGCGATGCCCTGAAAGGGGAGTTGACCGCGTGAAGACGCTGATCGTGTTGCGGCACGCCAAAGCCGAGCACACGCCCGGGGTCCTCGACTTCGAGCGGGTGCTGACCAAACGCGGCGAGCGCAACTCCCGCGAGGCCGGTGAGCTGATCGCCCGGCTGACGCCCGACCTGATCGTGGCGTCGCCCTCGGCCCGCACCCGGCTGACGGCCGAGCTCCTCGGCCTCGAAGGGGTGCCCATCGAGTTCGAGCGCGACGTCTACGAGGCGTACACCGACGAGCTGATCGAGATCGTCCGGCGGACCGATCCCGAGGTCGACACGCTGGTGCTGGTGGGGCACAACCCGTCGGTCCACGACCTGGTCGTGCAGTTGTCGGGGCCGCGGACCGAGACGTTCAAGCCGGGGGCGTTCGCGGTGATCGAGCTGCCGGGGCCGTGGGAGGAGCTCGACCCGGGCACCGGCACCCTGGTCGATGGCCACCAGCCTTAGAGACCGCGGCCTCGCCGTCGGCTACGGGGTCGTCGGCGCGGCCGGCCTGCTCATCCCGCTCCTCGTCGGGCTGGCGATCGGGCGGCCCGCCATGGGCGGCGTGGTGGCGCTCGGCGCCTTCCTGGTGACCATCAGGGCCAACCCCGATCCGCCGGGTGTACGCCTGTCCTTCATGCTCGCCGGCGTGCTCGTGCTGGCCGTGGGGTCGGTCCTCGGTGTGTTACTCATCGGGCACGACTGGCTGCTGGCGCCCGTGGCGACGCTGGCGGCGGCCCTGGCCATCCGGTTCCCCGTGGTGGGCTTCACCGCGCCGCTGGCGCTGCTGCTGACGGCGGCCAACCCACTGCCGGTCGATCCGATCCCGCACCTGGTCCTCCAGATCGTCGGAGGGCTGCTGGCGGCCTTCCTGCTGACGTTGCCGTGGGCGTGGCGGCGCACCCGGCCGCTGGCCGCGACCCTGGCGGAGACCGCCGGCCTGCTGGCCGACCTGCTCGACGCGACCTTCGACGGCGAGCGCCGCGAGGAACTGCGCGACGAGGTCGCCGACGCCCTCCAGAGCGCCCGCACCGCCTGCGCCCGGCACCGGTGGGAACGCCGGTCCCGTGACGCCGAACGGGTCACCACGGCCCTGCGCAGGGTCTTCTACGAGGCCATCACGCTGCGCGAGCTCGCCGAGGCGGCGGGCCTGCGCGCGGAGATCGAGCCGCTCACGGCCGAGCTGGCCGCGCGCACCCGGGCCCTGTTCCAGCAGGAGGTCGAGGTCGCCGAGGTCGACTTCGCCGCCCGCATCGACGATCTGCGGGGCGAGCGGCCCGACGGCGAACGGGACCTGCTGAGGCTGGTGCTGCTGCGGCAGGTCGACCACGCCGCCACCCGGATCAGGGCCACGCTCGACCAGGCGAGAAGGCCCGCGATGAAGCTGAAGTCGGGGCTGATCCCGATCCCGCGGCTGCCCGTGGAGAGCCCGGTCACCGACGCCATCATGGTGGTTCCGAGATCCCCGGGCATGCGACTGACCAGGGACGATCCCGGATTCCGGCATCTGCTGCGGGCCATGCTCGGCACCGCCATGGCGTGCGTGATCATCGCGATCTTCACGCCGGAGCACGCGCAGTGGCTCGCGCTCGGTGTGCTGCTGACCATCCAGCCCACCTACGGCGAGACGCTCGACAAGGCCGGCGCCCGCGTCGGCGGCAGCATCGCCGGGGCGCTGGTCGCCGCCGTGGTGCTGCTGATCGCCCCCGGGTACGGCTGGCTCGCCGCCCTGATCGTGGTCAGCGCCGGCCTGGGCTTCGGCCTGTACGCCGTCCACTACGCCTACTGGGCCACGTTCATGACCATGTGCGTGCTGCTGCTGATCGACTTCCAGGCGGTCCAGACATGGGAGATCGCCGGGTTCCGGATCGGGCTGAACGTGCTCGGCGGGGCCATCGCGCTGGCCTGTGTGCGGCTGTTGTGGCCGCGCGGCGAGGCGGTGCGGCTCCAGGGGCGGCTGGCCGAGCTGCTCAGGGCGCACGCCCTGGCGGCCAGGACGCTGGCCGAGACGACCCGGGGACGGCGGCCCGAAGGGGCGGCCGAGCTGGCCATCCGGCGGGCCGCCGACATGGCCGAGGCGGTCGGGCAGGGCATCGCGGCGATGGCCCACGAACCCGGCGCGGGCGAGACGGGCCACGTCGCCGAGTTGCTCGAAGAGGTGACCAGGGTCCGCGACGGGCTCATCACGCTGACCTCGGTGTTGCGGGAGGACCCGGGCAACGACGTCGGCCCGGCTCCGGCCGTGCTGCACGCGGTGGCCGACCGGCTGGAGGGCGGGGCGGTGGCCGTCCAGGAGGGAACGCCTTACCAGGCGCGGGGTGACGTCGACCAGAAGCTCTCCGACCTGCGGAAATGGCTCGGAAAGCTGGCGCTGAGGAGACTCGACGAGCTGAAGGCCGACCCGGCCGACTCCCGCACCGAGGTCAGGAGGGCCCTGCTGCACGCGGCCGCCGCCGACCACGCGCTCAAGGCCCTCGCCGACGACTCGGCGCGGGTGGTGAGCCTGGCTACCGGAGACCGGTGAGGCCGTCTTCGGCGTCGGCCGCCTCTACTTCTTCGCGGGAGATCCCGAGCAGGTAGAGGATCGAGTCGAGGTAGGGCACGTTCAGCGCGGTGTCGGCCTTGGCCCGGACCACCGGCTTGGCGTTGAAGGCGATGCCGAGCCCGGCGACCTCCAGCATGTCGAGGTCGTTGGCGCCGTCGCCGACCGCGACCGTCTGGGTGACCGCGATCCCGGCCTGGGCGGCGAACCGTTCCAGGGCGCGGGCCTTGCCGGGCCGGTCGACGATCTCGCCGACGACCTTCCCGGTCAGCCGGCCGTCGACCACTTCGAGGGTGTTGGCGGCGGAGTAGTCGATGCCCAGGTCGGCCACCAGCGTGTCGGTGATCTGGGTGAACCCGCCGCTGACGATCGCGAACTTGTAGTCGAGCCGCTTCAGCGTGCGGACCAGGGTGCGGGCGCCGGGAGTGAGCACGACCTCCTTGGCGACCTTCTCGAAGACCTCCTCGGGCAGGCCCTCCAGCAGCGCGACCCGGCGGATCAGCGACTCGGCGAAGTCGAGTTCGCCGCGCATCGCCGCCTCGGTCACCCGGGCCACCTCGTCGAGGTTGCCCGCGTGGCGGGCCAGCAGTTCGATGACCTCGCCCTGGATGAGGGTCGAGTCGACGTCCATGACCACCAGGCGCTTGGCCCGGCGGAGGATGCCGGTGCGCTGCACCGCCACGTCGACCTGCTGGTGGCTGGCCTCGATCGCCAGCTCGGCCCTCAGGGTCTTCGGGTCGGCGCCGGAGACGGCCATCTCGATGCAGGTGACCGGGTAGGCCGACAGGCGTTCGATGCGGTCGATGTTGGCCCCGCTCGCGGCGATCCGGCCGGTGATCCCGGCCATCGCGGCCGGGGTGAGCGGGTTGCCGAGGACCGAGATGTGCAGGCGCCCTCGCCTGCGGGCCTCCTTGGAGGCCGTCCCGGTGGTCAGTTCGAGGTCCATGTCCAGGTCGGCGGCGACCTGCTCGATTGCGGTCCACAGGCCGCCGATGGTCTCACCGGTGCCCTTCGGTTTGCCTCCCGCGTAGGCCACCAGGACGCCCAGCGTCAGGCGGCCGCGGATGACCACCTGCTCGACGTCGGCGACGGTCACGGGGAAACCGGAGAGTACGGAGAAGAGTCGGGAGGTGACCCCAGGGCGGTCAGGACCGGTGAGCGTGATCAGAAGAGTGCGCTGTTTCATCCCGGATCTCTGGGCGTAGGACGGTTCCGTCGTCTCAACGCTACTGGGCCTGATCCCGGAGCCGTACACCAGGTTCACCATGCGGACGCCGACACGCCCGAAAAGTGAGAGATCTTCGTCACTTCCTCATGTCGTCATTTCAGTCATGAAGACTGAAAGGGAACTCCACCTCACGGACGCCCGCGGACGGTACTCCGTCAGCCTCGCCACCAGCGCGGCGGACGTCCAGGCGGCCCAGCGGCTGCGCCACGAGGTGTTCGCCGGGGAGATGGGCGCGCGGCTCGACTCCCCGGTGACCGGGCTGGACGTCGACCGGTTCGACGCCTACTGCGACCACCTCGTCGTGCGCTCGGGCACCGAGGTCGTCGGCACCTACCGGTTGCTGCCCCCGGGGCGGACCGACCGGATGTACTCCGACGGCTACTTCGACACCGGCCGGCTGGCGGGGGTCCGGGACGGCCTGGTGGAGGTGGGCCGCACCTGCGTGCGCGCCGACCACCGGGGCGGCGCGGTGATGGGCCTGATGTGGGCCGCCATCGCCCACTACATGGTCGGCGGCGGCCACTCCTGGCTCGCCGGCTGCTGCTCGGTTCCCCTCGACGACAACGGCACGGCCGCCGCCGGTGTGGTCGCCAACATCGACCTCGGGCCGGAGGAGTACCGCGTCACCCCGCGCCGGCCGTGGACGGGCGGCACCCCGCCGGAGCGGTTCGTGATCCCGCCGCTGCTGCGCGGCTACCTGCGGCTCGGCTCGTGGATCTGCGGCGCGCCCGCCCACGACGCCGACTTCGGCACGGCCGACTTCTTCGTGCTGCTCTCGCTGGCCAACGTCGACACCCGCTACCTGCGGCACTTCCTGGGAGAGGCGGCATGACCATCACGGCACCGGTCCGGGCGCTCACGCCCTGGTTGCCGCTGGCGCCCTGCGAGCCGGACACCTGCGTGGCGCCCGCGCGCCACCCGGCCGGACCGGTGCGGCAGGCGGCACGGCTGACCGGTGCCGTCGTCGTGCTCGCGGCCGGGCTGGTCTTCGCGGTGTTCGCGCGGCGGTTGTCGGCCGAGACCCTGGCCCGGGTGACCATGGCCTGGTCGCGGCTGCTGCTGCGGGCCCTCGGCATCAAGGTCACCGTGACCCGGGGGTTCGCCTTCGTCGGCGGCGCGGCCCTGGCCGTCAAGGCCATCTCCGGCGAGGCCGGCGCCCTCATCGTGGCCAATCACATCTCCTGGCTCGACCCGCTCGTGATGGCGGCCGTCCTGCCCTCACGCCTGCTCGCCAAGAGCGAGATCGCCCGCTGGCCGCTCATCAACACGCTCGTCGCGGGCTCCGGCGCCATCTTCATCGACCGCGAACGGCTCAGCCGGCTTCCCCGGACCGTCGGCGAGGTCACCGGGGCCCTGCGCGCCGGCGACACCGTGGTCGCCTTCCCCGAGGGCACCACCTGGTGCGGCCAGAGCATGGGCGGCTTCCGCCCGGCCCTGTTCCAGGCCGCCATCGACGCGGGCGCGGCCGTCCGCCCGGCGACGATCCGCTACCTGGAGGACGACGCCACCTCCGCCAGGCCCAGTTACGTCGGCGGCGACTCCCTGATCGGGTCGATCACCCGGGTGGCCTCGACCAGGCACATGACCGTCGAGGTGACGATGTTCCCGCCGGTCGCCGGCGCCGGCCAGACGCGGCGGTCGCTGGCCGGAGTGGCCGAGGCGCAGGTCAGGACCGCCCTCGGCACGTCCTTCACCGGCTTGCACTCGTGAAACGAACAAGCGACCAGGCCGTGAGGCCTGATCGCCCGTATTCGTACTTCACCGTCAACGGCTGAGCGTCGCCATTCGCAGCGGCGGCGTGTGGTTGACGAACGGCGAGCAGTTGCCGGGCCACGCCGGGTTCATGCCGGTGCCCGGCGTCGGGTTGACCGTGCACGACGTCTGCCGGATCTGGCCGGTGGCGCTGACGACGGTGACGTGCAGGTCGTTACCCATGACGGCCAGGGAGACCCCGGTCACGTCGCCCGGGTACCCGGGAACCGCGCTGATGTTGTTCCAGAACGGGTTGGTCCGCGGGTCGCGGATCAGCGTGGAGCCGTCACCGGGGGCGTACCCGATGAACTTGTTGTTGCCCTGGAAGGCGGTGTCGATCGAGGTGCCCGAGCGTCCGGGCGGGCCCTGCTCACCGGGCGGGCCCTGCATTCCGGGCGGGCCGGGAGGGCCCTGGACTCCGGGCGGGCCCTGGACTCCGGGCGGGCCCTGCATTCCGGGCGGGCCGGGAGGGCCCTGCGTTCCAGGAGGTCCGGGCTCCCCCTGCATTCCGGGCGGGCCGGGAGGGCCCTGCATTCCGGGCGGGCCGGGAGGTCCGGGAGGGCCGGGAGGGCCGGGACGGCCCTTGCAGATCACGCACGGCGGCTTGGGCTTGTGGTGGTGGTGCCACCGGTCGCAGTTCCAGTGGTTGCAGCTGGACGTCTGCGCCTCGGCCACGTACTGCGGCGTGACCGCCTGGGCCTCGCTCGCCTGGGCCGGCGTCGCCATGGAGAGGAGACCGCCGGTCATCAGCGCCGCCGTCGCCACGGCGGTCGCGAGCGACCCCTTGGCCGGCGGGCACGAAGACCCGATCCTGAATCGGTGAATCACTGTGTTTCTCCTGGGTTGTCTGAGAGAAGCGCCCCACACGTTCGGCCCCGCAGGGGCGCAAGATCAGAAATACCCGTGAACGCGTGTGAATCCTGAGACAGCGGTTACTGATAGTGCAAAATCAATACGCCGGGGCTGGAAGAGGCTTTTGTGGCAGCTCGGGGCGAATCGCCCGCCGACCTTCACGCCTGGGTAGTCTTCGCCCCATGGGGTCCACGATCATCGTCAATGATCTGCGCAAACACTATGGTCAGGTGCGCGCCGTCGACGGCGTCTCCTTCTCCGTCGAACAGGGCGAGTTCTTCGGCATCCTGGGCCCGAACGGCGCCGGGAAGACCACCACCCTGGAGATCGTCGAAGGGCTCCGCGAGGCCGACTCCGGCACCGTCGAGATCCTGGGCATGCGCCCCTGGCCCCGCAACCCCAAGCTGCTGACGCGCATCGGCGTACAACTCCAGGCGACCTCGTTCTTCGAGCGGCTCACCGCCCGCGAGCAGATCAGGACCTTCGCCTCCCTGTACGGCGTCGCCGCCAAGAAGGCCGACGAGATGCTCGCCCAGGTCGGGCTGGAGGACAAGGCCGACACTCCGGCCGAACGGTTGTCGGGCGGCCAGGGGCAGCGGCTCTCCATCGCCTGCGCCCTCGTCCACGACCCCGACATCGTCTTCCTCGACGAGCCGAGCGCCGCCCTCGACCCGCAGGCCCGGCGCAACCTGTGGGACCTGCTGCGCCAGATCAACGACAACGGCCGCACGGTCGTGCTGACCACCCACTACATGGACGAGGCCGAGTCGCTCTGCGACCGCGTCGCCATCATGGACGACGGCCGCATCCTCGAACTCGGCCCGCCGGCCTCCCTGGTCAGGGGCCTGGAGTCGGTCACCAGGATCAGCCTGGAGACCGGCACGCTGAGCGTCGAGTCGGCCGCCGAGATCGCCGGCCCCGGCGCCTCCGTCGACGACGACGGCGTGTCGGTCACCATCGGCACCGACGACCCCGCGCGGGTGCTGACCGCGCTGGCCGAACGCAACCTGCTCACCGGCATCCAGGTGCGCGGTGCCACCCTCGAAGACGTCTTCCTCAACCTCACCGGACGGGAGTACCGCGCGTGACCGCGTTCACGTCCCTGTCGCGGGCGATGTTGCTCGGATGGTTCCGCGACCGGTCGGCCCTGTTCTTCTCCATCCTGTTCCCGCTGATGTTCCTGGTCCTGTTCGGCGGCGTCTTCGGCGACATGGGCACCTCCAGGCTGGCGGTGATCCAGGTCGGCCAGGTGCCGCTGCTGGAGCAGGGCGCGGCCGGGTTGGGCGAGGTACTGGAGATCCAGAAGAGCGACGACCCGGCCGCCGCGCGGGAG
The DNA here is from genome assembly GCF_001570565.1 of Herbidospora yilanensis. Taxonomy (GTDB): domain Bacteria; phylum Actinomycetota; class Actinomycetes; order Streptosporangiales; family Streptosporangiaceae; genus Herbidospora; species Herbidospora yilanensis. The sequence continues at coordinate 20,628 of NZ_BBXE01000045.1, forward strand.
AAGGTCAAGGAGGGCGACGTCGTCGCGGCGATCAGCCAGCAGGGCGACACCCTCCAGGTCTCCTACTCGGCCGCCGACCAGGTGCGGTCGGGCACCGTCCAGGGTGTGCTGCGGCAGGTCGTCAGCCAGGCCAACGCCGCCGGGGTGCCGCAGCGCTTCACGATGACCGCCCAGCAGGTCGAGGACGACTCGCTGAAGGCGATCCAGTACGTCACCCCCGGCCTGCTGAGCTGGGCGGTCGCCATGGGCGCCGCGTTCGGCGCGGCGGCGACGCTGGTCACCTGGCGGGAGAAGCGCATCCTGCGCCGGTTGCGGCTGGCCCCGGTCGCGCTCGGGTCGGTCGTGGGCGCGCGGGTCGGCGTCAGCGTCGCCATCGCCCTGATCCAGACCGCGATCTTCCTGGTGGTCGCCTCGTTGCCGTTCTTCGGGCTCCAGTTGTCGGCCTACTGGTGGATGTCGATCCCGCTGATCATCGCGGGCACCCTGACGTTCATGGCGATCGGCCTGGTCGCGGGCGGGCTGGCCAAGTCGGCGGAGGCCGCGGCGGGCATCTCGAACCTGATCGTGTTGCCGATGGCGTTCCTGTCGGGCTCGTTCATCCCGCTGGACGCCGCGCCCGGCTGGCTCCAGACGTTGTCGAACGTCTTCCCGCTCAAGCACCTCAACCAGGGCCTGCTCGACGTGATGGTGCGCGGCCAGGGGCCGTTGTCGGTGCTGCCCGAACTGGGCATCGTGCTGGCGTTCGGGCTGGCCATCAGCCTGATCGCGATGAAGGTGTTCCGCTGGGACACCGTCTAGGAAAACGGGAACCCGCCGTCGCGGCCACGACGGCGGGTTGTGGGGGTGCCTTGGGGTGCTGCTACTTCTTCTTGACCACCGCGGTCTTGACGGTCCGCATCATCTCCCAGCCCTTGAGGTTCTGCTCGCGCAGCCGGGCCCGGTCGAGGTTCTCCGCGCCGGCGGGGATGTCGTAGACCCAGGCGCCGACCTTGCCGGTCTGGGTGCCCTTGGCGGTCTTCTTGAGCTGGAACCGCAGACTCACCCAGGTGGAGTCGCCCACGTCGAGGATGAAGTCGTTGGGGCAGAAGAAGTTGCGTCCGTCGAGGTAGCACTTGAGCTCGTCGCCGGAACCGTAGGAGATCTTCTTCTTGAGGTCGACGTACTTGGGCAGGACGCCGCCGATGTCGAAGTAGTCGGCCGCGTGCGGGCCCTTGTTGGTCACCTCGAAGGTGTAGGTGACGTAGCCACCCGGCTTGGCCTTCTTGGTGTACGACAGCTTCGTGATCTTGAACAGCGACCACGGGTCGTCGGCGGTGGTGGCCGATGCGGAGGCCGGGGCGACTAAGGCCGCCGCGGCCAGCAGGGCGACCCCCGCGATCGCGCGCGTGACAGTGCGCATGTGTTTTTGTCTCCCAATGAACAGACGGGGAGAGAGAAGGAACCCCCGTGATACTCGAAGGGATTTCTTACCATTCCGCGGCTGAACCGCGAAAGATCTTTTATGTGTCGATTCGGTGCGTTCCAAGGATGAGGTGGACATCGCCGAACTCGTGCCACAGGTAGCCGTTGTCGAGCGCGGCCTCGTACGACTTCATGACGAGATCGGCGCCCCCGATGGCCGACAACATCATGAGATGGGTGGATCTCGGCTCGTGCAGCCCGGTCAGCAGCCCGTCGACGACCTCGGGCGGGTGCTCCGGCGACACGATCCGCGACGTCCAGCCCTCGTCGTGGGCGGTCTCCAGCGCCCGGACCACCGTCGTGCCGACCGCGATGACCCGGCCCCCGTTCTCCCTGGTCATCGCGACGAGCCGCCGGGTGGCGGCCGGGACGTCGAACCGCTCGGCGTAGGGCGGTTCGTCCTTCTCCGGCGAGGCCACCCCCGTGTGCAGGGTGACCGGCGCGATCGTGATCCCCCGGGCGACCAGGTCGGTGACCAGGCGGGTGGTGAACGGCCGCCCGGCGCTCGGCATCTCGGCGCTGCCGGGGATCCGGCCGAACACGGTCTGGTAGTCGTCGATGGGCCAGTCGCGGTCGACGTAGGAGTAGCGGATCGGCGTGCCGTGCCGCTGCAGGTAGCCGATGACGTCGGTGTCGAGCCGCGCCTTCCACAACCGCGGGGTGAAGCGTTCGACCAGCCGCAGCGTGGCCCCGCCCGGGAGCGGCAGCCACTCGCCCGGTGCGCCTCCCTTGTAGGTGGTGCCCCCCGGGCACCGGAGCTCGACCAGCCACTCCCCCCAGGGCAACTCGGTCGAGAAGTGCACCCAGAGCCGGTCGAGCTTCACGGCGGCCGGGAGGGTGCGCGAGTTGTTCACCACGACCAGATCCCCGGGGTCGAGCAGTTCGGGCAGGTCGGTGAAGGTGTGATGGGTGATCGCACCGGTCCGCCGGTCGGAGACCATGAGCTTGACCGAGTCGCGGGCCTCGGGCGGCCGGTGGGCCTCGTTGACCGAGGGCAGGGCGAAGTCGATGCTCATGCCAGGCTCCCCCGGGTGTGGCGTCCGCTGGGCCGGCGCTCGCCGACCAGCTTGACGATCAGCGGTGCGACCTCGTCGGGGAGCGGCGCCTCGCCCGCCTCCTGCGGCCCGATCGCGTCGGCCAGCATCCGGGTCCGCATCTCGCCCGGGTCGAGCCACCAGACCGCCACGTCGGGCTCCTCGACGGCCAGCACGTTGGAGATCTGCTCCAGGGCGGCCTTGGAGGCGCCGTACCCGCCCCATCCCTCGTAGGCCTCGACGGCGGCGTCGGAGGAGACGTTGAGCACCGCCCCCTTGCGCCGGCGCAGCGCGGGCAGCACCGCCTGCGTCAGCGCCAGCGGCGCCAGCACGTTGGTCTCCAGCAACCGCCGCAGGACCGGGACGGGATAGTCGCCCAGCGCCGGCAGGGGCACGGCCCCCAGCCCACTGGCGTTGTTCACCAGCAGATCCAGGTCCGGTACGGCCTCCGCCAGCCTCTCCCGGTGCGCGGGATCGGCCACGTCCCCCGCGATCGCGGTCGCGCCCAGGCGCTCGGCCGCCTCGGCGAGGTCGTCGGCGCCGCGGGCGGTCAGGGTCAGCCGCCACCCGTCCTTGGCGAGCTCGGTGGCCAGCGCCAGCCCGAGCCCCCGGGAGGCGCCGGTGATCAGTGCGTTCTTCATGGCTCAACGCTAGGAATTCCGGCGTTCGACCACATCGGGCCCGAGACCGGCCGGTCCTAGGCCTTCCGGGCTAGGACTTAGGGTTGCGGCATGCGGGAAAGTCAGGACGCCCTGCTGAACGCCGTCAGCGCCGCCGTCCTCGCGGTCACCCGGCACCTCTCCCCACGGGAGGTGTTGCAGGTCATCGTGCGCTCGGCCAGGGAGCTCCTCGACGCCCGCTATGCCGCACTCGGCGTGCCCGACGACGACGGGTCGTTCGCCGAGTTCGTCGCCGACGGCATCACGCCCGAGCAGTGGGAGGCCATCGGGCCCACCCCGCGCCAGCACGGCCTGCTGGGCGCGATGTTGCGGGAGGGCACCCCGGTCCGGCTCGGCGACGTGCGCCGCGATCCCCGGTTCGACGGCTGGCCCAAGGCCCATCCCGTGCTGAAAGACTTCCTCGGCGTCCCCATCCAAGACGGCGACCAGGTGCTCGGCATCATCTTCCTGGCCAACAAGGCCTGCGGTCCGTTCACCACCGACGACCAGGACGTGCTGACCCTCTTCGCCGCCCACGCCGCCATCGCGCTGACCAACGCCCGCCTCTACGAACGGGGGCGCGAGCTGACGGTCATCGAGGAGCGCCAGCGCATGGCCCGCGAGCTCCACGACGCCGTCACGCAGAAACTCTTCTCACTGCGGCTGACGGCCCAGGCGGCCAGGGCGCTGCTGGTCACCGACCCCGAACGGGCCGCGCGGGAGCTCGACACCGTCCAGCGGATGGCCGGCGAGGCGCTGGCCGAGCTCAGGGAGGTCATCGTCGAGCTGCGGCCGGCCGAGCTCGACAGCCACGGGCTGGTCGAGACGCTGCGCAAGAACGTCGGGCTGCTCGACCGGCTCCACTCCGCGACGGTCACCTTCGAGGGGCACTTCGAGGGCGAACTCCCGGCCGAGACCGAGGTCGCGGTGCTGCGCGTCGCCCAGGAGGCCCAGCACAACGCGCTGCGCCACTCGGGGTGCGCCTCGTTGCGGGTACGGCTGCGGCGCGACCGCGCCGACCTCGTGCTCGAAGTCGTCGACGACGGCGACGGCTTCGACGGCGAGCCCACCCGGGGCCTCGGGCTCGAATCGATGCGCGACCGCGCGGCCGGAGTCGGTGGCAGGCTTGACGTGATCTCCCGGCCGGGGGCCGGGACGACGGTGAGGATGGTGGTGCCGACATGATCCGGGTGCTGATCGCCGACGACCATCCGATCGTGCGCCAGGGCCTGCGTACGTTCCTTGAGGTCCAGGGCGACATCGAGGTCGTGGCCGAGGCCGGTGACGGCGCCGAGGCCGTCGAACTGGCCCGCGCGCTCACTCCCGACGTGGTGCTGCTCGACCTGAAGATGCCCGTCCTCGGCGGGCTGGGCGCGCTGGCCGAGCTCGACGGGGCCGCGCGGGTGATCGTGCTGACCTCGATGACCGAACGCGGCGACGTCGCGCCCGCGATGCGGGCCGGGGCGGCGGGCTTCCTCTACAAGGACGTCGACCCGGCGGCGCTCGTGTCGGCCATCAGGGCCGTCCACGGCGGGCAGGTCGCGCTGGCGCCCGAGGCGGCCGAGGCGATGCTCGCGCCGTCGTCCGAGGCGGTGGCGCTGACCGACCGGGAACGCGAGGTGCTGGCGCTGATCGCCGGCGGGCGGTCGAACCGGGAGATCGCGCGGGCGCTCGACGTGGCCGAGAAGACCGTCAAGACGCATGTGTCCAACGTGCTGATGAAGCTGGGCGTACAGGACCGGACTCAAGCGGCCCTGTACGCCGTGCGGCACGGATTGGCCTAAGCCGTCAGGTGCCCTTCTTGCGGTTGCGCGTGGGAGCCCGGTCGGGCTTCGGCGGGGGCGGGGGCGGCGGCACGTAGACCTGCTTGGTGCTCTTCTTCTTGACCGAGGGGGCGACGATCTGGGTCTTCACGGTCTTGGTGTAGATCCAGCCCTTGATGCCCAGGTCGCGAAGGCGCTTCTCGTCGAGGTCGCCGGCGCCCGAGGGCACGTCGAAGGTCATGCCGCCGAGCTTGGCGGTGGCGGTGCCGCGGGTCTTCTTGTTCAGGGTGACCTGGATCGTCAGCCACGTGGTGTCGGTCTGCCAGTCCTCTTCGGGGTCGGGGTAGAGGATGGGCGGCGGCCAGCACCAGAACTCGTTGCCCTCCCACGTGCACGTGGTGTTCTTCGGGCCGTTCCACTTCAGGGTGCTGATGATGCCCTTCGGCAGGATGCCCCCGATGTAGTAGTAGTCGGCGCTGTACGGGCCGAGGTTGGTGATCTCGAAGTAGTAGGTGATCTTGGCCCCGGCCTTCACCTTCTTCGGATAGACGACGTTGTGCACCTTGAAGGTGGCGTAAGGAGCCTTCTTCGCGGTGACGCCCTTGGCGGCGCTCGCCAAGGCGGGCGCGGCGCTCGCCGGAACGCTCACCGCGAGCGGCGCTAAGAGCACGAGTCCGGCGACGATGCCGGAAGTTGGGCGCATGGAGTTCTCCGTTGGACAAGACATGGCAATCCCCGTATGTCTAGACCATTATCACTTTGGAACGGTTGAGCACTACTACACTTCGCGTAGAGTTGATCGTTTGTACGGGGGAGCACCGTCGTGTCGCAGACTTCGCCATTACGGCCTGGCGACCCAACTGAGCTGGGGGTTTACCGCATCGATGCGCGCCTTGGGGAGGGCGCGCAGGGTGTCGTGTACGCCGGGACCGCACCCGACGGGAGCCCGGTCGCGATAAAACTGTTGCGAGTCACGGACGCGATCGACGCAGACTCGTTTCTCCGCGAGGTGTCCGCCGCGCGGCGGGTCGCGCAGTTCTGCACCGCCCAGGTCCTCGGCGCCCACATGGACGGCGACCGGCCCTACATCGTGTCCGAGCTCGTCGACGGCGTCTCGTTGCAGCGGGTCGTCCAGCAGGAGGGCCCCCGCACCGGCGGCAACCTCCACCGGCTGGCCGTCGGCACCATCACCGCCCTGGCGGCCATCCACCGGGCCGGGATCGTCCACCGCGACTTCAAGCCGTCGAACGTGCTGCTGGCCCAGGACGGGCCGCGCGTGATCGACTTCGGCATCGCGCGGGCGCTCGACTCGTCGTCGACCCTGTCGAGCGGGGTGGTCGGGACACCGGCGTACATGTCGCCCGAGCAGATCGAGGCCAAGCGCGTCGGGCCGCCGTCCGACATGTTCAGCTGGGCCGTGACGATGTTCTACGCGTCGACCGGCCGGCCCGCCTTCGGCCACGACAGCCTGCCCGCCGTGCTCTACCGCGTCATGAACGACACCCCCGACGTCTCGACGCTGCCCGACCTGCTGCGCCCCATCGTCGAGGCCAGCCTCGACAAGCAGGCCGAGAACCGCCCCACCGCGAGCGAGGCCCTCTTCGCCCTCCTCGACCACCAGGTCGACGACGACCTCGACAAGTCCCTCCTGGCCGGCCTCAACGCCGCGTCGAAGAAGAAGGAGGCGGCGGAGAAGCCCGCGGATCCGGCCGGCCCGGGTTTCGCGCCGCCCGACCCGCAGGCGCCCCACCTGCGGCCACCGGCCCAGAGCTTCCCGCCTCCGGGCCATCAGGGCCAGCCGGGTCATCCGCAGGGTCCCGGTCAGAGCTTTCCGCCCCCGGGCTATCAGGGTCAGCCGGGTCATCCGCAGGGTCCCGGTCAGAGTTTCCCGCCCCCCGGTTACCAGGGCCAGCCGGGTCATCCGCAAAGTCCGGGACAGAGTTTCCCGCCTCCGGGCTATCAGGGTCAGCCGGGTCATCCGCAGGGTCCGGGTCAGAGCTTTCCGCCTCCGGGCTATCAGGGTCAGCCGGGTCACCCGCAGAGTCCCGGTCAGAGCTTTCCGCCGCCGGGCTACCCGCAGGGCCCTGGATACCCGCAGGGCCCGCCGCAGCCGGGTCCCGCTCAGGGGTACCCGCCGCCCTACCACCAGCAGCCGGGTCAGAGTTTCCCGCCGCCCGGGTACCAGCCGCCCAACGGCGGTGATCCGGCGCCACCGGCCGAGCGGAAGGCGAAGTCCAAGGCCAAGGGCAAGGCGAAGGCCAAGGACACCCCGCCGCCGCCCGCCGATGCCGACGCGACCACCTACCACCCCCGTCCCGACCCGACCGGCGGCTGGCTCGGCGAGGCGCCGCCCACGAAGAGCAGGGCGGGTCTGGTCACCGGGGTTCTCGTCGGTGTGCTCGCGGTGGCGGCGACCGCGCTGTTCCTCGTGCCGAACCTCTTCGACGGCGACGAGGACGACCCCGGGAAGATCCCCGTGGCCGCCCAGGGCGGCGTCACCGGCGCGCCGGTGACCCGGTTGCCGACGACGACCGCCTCGGCCTCGGTCCCGTCGCCGGCGGCGGCCTCGTTGTCCCCGACCACCGCGCCGTCACCGTCCTTGTCACCGTCGCCCAGCCCGCCGCCGACCGCGGCCCCGGTCCCCGCGCTCGGCAAGCAGGACGGCGGTTCCCTGACCGGGCACCGGAGCTCGATCTACTCCGTCGCCGTGGGAGGCGACGCGGACAACCCGATCGTCGTCACCGCCAGCGTCGACCGGTCGGTCCGGATGTGGAGCGCCGAGTCGCACAAGGCGCTCGGCAAGCCGATCTACGCCCACGGCGACTGGGTCTACGCCGTCGCCACCGCCGAGGTCAACGGCCGTCCGCTCGCCGTCACCGGCAGCCGCGACGGCTCGGTCCGCGTCTGGGACGTCGAGAAGCGCAAGGCCGTCGGCGGCGGACTGTGGGGGCACGGCAACTCCGTCTACACGGTCGCCATGGGCAAGGTCGGCAGCAAGTGGGTGGCCGCCTCCGCCGGCGCCGACGGCCGGATCCGGTTGTGGGACCTGAAGACCCGCCAGCCCATCGGCGGCGGCATCAGGGCACACAAGGACGTCATCAACTGGCTGGCCTTCGGCAAGGTCGGCGACAAGACGGTCATCGTCTCGGCCAGCGAGGACAAGAGTCTCAAGGTCTGGGACGCCTCGTCCGGCAAGCAGTACGGCAAGACCTTCAGGGGCCACGGCAAGCCCGTCTACTCCGTCACCACCGGCGAGGTCGACGGCAAGGCGGTGGCCATCTCGGGCGGCGAGGACAAGAAGGTCCGCGTCTGGGACCTGAAGACCGGCAAGCAGATCGGCGAGAGCCTCACCGGCCACAAGGACAACGTCTACTCGCTGGCCTACCGCGAGATCGGCGGCCACCCGATGGCGGTCTCCGGCTCCACCGACGGCACGCTCCGGATGTGGGACCTGGAGAAGTCGGAGGAGGTCGGCAAGCCGGTGAAGGCCCACGACGGCAAGAACGTCTACTCGGTCGGGTTCGCCGAGGTCGACGGCCGGACGGTCGTCGTCTCGGCCGGGGAGGACAAGCGGGTCAGGTTCTGGAAGCTGGAGAGCTAGGCGCGAAGTTGTTCGAGGATCGCGTGGTGGGCGGCGACCCGCGCCCGGCGTACCGCGTGGTCGAGGGCCTTCAGCGCCTCGCGGCGCGCGGCGACCTGGCCGGAGGTCAGCCCGCGCTCCTCGGCCAGCCGCAGCGCGAGCGCGAGGCGGGCCGCGAGGTGGCCGACGCGGTGGGCGCGGCCGGGATAGCCGGGCGCCAGCGCGCCGTCGACGTGGTCGAGCGCCGGGAAGCCCTGCATGGGCCCGTCGACCGAGGTCAGCGCGTCGGTCGCCGACCGCATCGCGGCCGACAGGGCGCGCTCGGCGTCGGCGAGCTGCGGCACGTCGGCGTCGGCGACGTGGGCGTCGTGGACGGTCCACCGGATGCCCGAGTAGGACGAGCCGCGCCGGTCGGGGGAGGGCACCAGCCCGAACCGCCGGGCGCCGAGCACCGCGATGACCGCCTGCCCCGCTTCGAGCGCGGCGCCGTTGAAGACCGGCGGCCCGGTGAGGCCGAGAAGGTCGCCGGGGATGGGCAGCGCCAGCCGGAACGACGACAAGCCCGTCGCCCGCAGCTCCGCGAGGAAGACGCGCAGCGGCGACTCGCCAGTGATATCCGTCACGATCTGTGGACCGGCCGACCGCTCAAGGGCGTCGACGGCGTCGTCGAGACCGGCGTGGCCGGTCAGCCAGGCGTTCCCCCAGGAGACGAGGGCCGCGGAGATCGGTGAATCGGTGCGCACCCCAACCACGATAAGGCAATAGATTTTACGCGGACGGATTCGGACGTGAGGGGGATCGTCGTGGGCGGTCAGGTGCTCAACATGCGTGGCGTCGCCATCCGGCGCGACGGCGCGATCCTGGTGCGCGACATCGACTGGGCGGTGGCCGAAGACGAACGCTGGGTGGTGATCGGCCCCAACGGCGCCGGCAAGACCACGCTGCTGCAGATCGCCGCCGCGCTGCTGTTCCCCACCGACGGCCACGTCGACATCCTGGGCGAGCGCCTGGGTCAGACCGACGTGTTCGAGCTGCGTCCCCGCATCGGCCTGGCCAGCTCGGCGCTGGCCGAGAAGGTCCCGCCGGAGGAGAAGGTCATCGACCTCGTGCTGACCGCCTCCTACGCCATCCTCGGCCGCTGGACCGAGGAGTACGACTCCCACGACGTCACCCGCGCCGTCGAGCTGATCGACCAGCTCGGCTGCGCCCACCTGATCCGCCGCCGGTTCGGCACCCTGTCGGAGGGCGAGCGCAAGCGTGTCCAGATCGCCCGCGCCCTGATGCCCGACCCCGAGCTGCTGCTGCTCGACGAGCCGGCCGCCGGGCTCGACGTCGGCGCCCGCGAAGACCTGGTGAGGCGCCTTTCCCAGCTCGCGCAAGACCCGAAGGCGCCCACGATGGTGCTCGTCACCCACCACGTCGAGGAGATTCCGGCCGGGTTCACCCACGCGCTGATGCTCCGGCATGGTTCGATCGTCGCCCAGGGCCCGATCGACTACGTGATGACCGGCGACAACCTGTCGAAGACGTTCGGGGTGCCCTTGGGGCTGGAGAGGAACGCGTCCGGTCGTTGGTACGCCCGGCCATTCTGATATTTCGTTCTTTTTCCTCTTGTAAAGCGTCGCCCAAATATCATTTACTCCAGTCGTCACAGACTGGAGTGGACCCATGACCCAGCTCGTCATCACCCTCGTCGTGGTCTTCCTCGCCGCGTTCGCGCTGGCCCGGACGATTCGGATCGTGCCGCAGGCGACGGCGAGAATCGTCGAACGATTCGGTCGATATCACCGCACTCTGAACGCGGGGCTGAACATCGTCGTGCCGTTCATCGACCGCATCAAGGTCGAGGTCGACCTGCGCGAACAGGTGGTGACGTTCCCTCCCCAGCCGGTCATCACGTCCGACAACCTGGTCGTCTCCATCGACACGGTCATCTATTTCCAGGTGACCGATCCGAAGGCGGCGACGTACGAGATCGCGAGTTTCATCGTCGCGGTCGAGCAGTTGACCGTGACGACCCTGCGCAACGTGGTCGGCGGAATGGACCTCGAACGCACGCTGACCTCCCGCGAGGAGATCAACACCGAGCTGCGCGGGGTGCTCGACGACGCGACCGGCCGCTGGGGCATCCGGGTCAACCGGGTCGAGCTGAAGGCCATCGACCCGCCCGCCTCCATCCAGGACTCGATGGAGAAGCAGATGCGTGCCGACCGCGACAAGCGCGCCGCGATCCTCACCGCCGAGGGCAACAAGCAGTCGGCCATCCTCACCGCCCAGGGCGAGCGCGAGGCGGCCGTGCTGAAGGCGCGCGGCGAGGCCGAGGCCGTCGTGCTGCGGGCGCAGGCCGAGGCGGAGGCCCGCGCGATGCGGGCCAAGGGCGAGGCCGACGCGATCGGCATGGTCTTCAAGGCCATCCACGACGGCAACCCCGACGAGCGGCTGCTGGCCTACCAATACCTCACGACGTTGCCGCAGATCGCCAAGGGCGACGCGAACAAGTTGTGGATCGTGCCGTCCGAAATGGGCAAGGCGCTGGAGTCGCTCGGCGGCCTTTTCCAGCCGCAGAACAAACCCGACAAGGACCTCCCCGGGAAGCCCTTGTGACCTGACCGGAATTTCCGCCCCCGTGTCCTGAGCTCGGACCGCTGCCGCCTAGGATTCCGTCAGCCGGTACGAGATGAGGATCCGTGACACCGTGTTGACACCGTGGGAAGCGGTCGCGGTGTTCGCGGCCGGGGTCGGGGCGGGCGGCATCAACGCCGTCGTGGGCTCCGGTTCGCTGATCACGTTCCCGACGCTGCTCGCGGTGGGCTATCCGCCGATCGTCGCGAACGTGTCCAACAACATCGGGCTGGTGCCCGGCGGTGTCACCGGCGTGCTCGGCTACCGCGCCGAGCTCCAGGGCCAGCGGGCCCGGCTGACCAGGCTCGCCGTCGCGTCGGTCCTGGGATCGCTGGTCGGCGGGTTCCTGTTGCTCCGGCTCCCGCCACAGGCCTTCAACGTGATCGTGCCGATCCTGATCGCCATCGCGTGCGTGCTGGTGGTCATCCAGCCCCGGGTGGCCGGCTGGATCTCCCATCGCCGCCGCTCGGAGCACGGCGGGCCGTGGCTCTGGCTGGGGGTCTTCGGGGCCGGCATGTACGGGGGCTACTTCGGCGCCGCCCAGGGGGTCGTGCTGATCGGGTTGATGGGGGTGTTCCTCGACGAGGAGCTCCAGCGCCTCAACGCGGCCAAGAACCTGCTGTCGCTGCTGGTCAACTTCACCGCGGCGGTGTTGTTCATCGTGATCGCCGAGGTCGACTGGACCGTGGTCGCGCTGATCGCGGTCGGTTCGGCGATCGGCGGGTTCGTGGGCGCCCGGGTCGGGCGGCGCATCCCGGCACCCGTCCTGCGGGGGGTGATCGTTGTGGTGGGGATCGCGGCGATCGTGAAGTTGTTGACTTGATTTATGCGTACAAATTATCGAAAACGGGTATGAAACCCCATGTGAAAGGCGATCGCGTAGAAATCGTCATCGACGCCGGAGGAACCCCCCGCACCTACGAGGTCATCGCGACGAAGGCCGGCCGCCGGGTCGAGGTGACCACCGGCCGGGGCGTCGTCGAGGTCTCCGAGGTGACCAGGAACGGAACTCCGGTCCGCACCGCCCGGTTCATGCAGAGCCGGGTGCTCGCACTGGTGGAGCACCCGATCGACGCTAACGAGCCGGCCTGACCTGAACCACGCCGTCGCGGCGCACCCTCGTCTCGAACGAGGGCTGCTTCGCCGTCGCCGGGCCGTGCATCACCGCGCCGTCGGCGATCCGGAACACGCTGCCGTGCCACGGGCACACCACGCACGGCTCGCCGTTCTCGACCGTCACGCGGCCCTGGTGCAGCGGCCCGGCCAGATGGGAACACCCGTCGGCCAGCACCGTCACGCCCTCGCCCAGCCGCAGCACGAACAGGTCGATGTAGCCCAGGCGGCGGGCGACGGGCCGCCCGTTGGGCAGGTCGCTGATCGGGCCGAGGTCGTGCCAGCCGGTCGGCACCAGATGGCTGACCTGCTCGGCGTGGTTGGCCCCCGCGGCGAGCCGGTAGGCCAGGTGGCCGCCCAGATAGGCGCCGGCGCTCGCGGCCATCAGGCCCGCCGTCGCGAAGAACCGCCCGGCCTTCTCGCGCCCGGCGATCCGGAACGCCAGCGAGCCCGCGTAGAGGCCCACGGCGGCGACGTTGGCCAGGGCGTGCACGAAACCCACCCGCTGCTGCTCGCGGTGCAGAGCCGACCAGTCGGTGACCCCCGCCGCGGCGGTCGGCAGCGCGGTCGCCAGGCCGGCGGCCAGGACGGTCCGGGCGGCCATGGGGTCGGCCTTGGTGGCGTCGAGGATGGCGGTGGCCGCGAAACAGCCCACGGCCACAGTCGCCAGCGGCGGGTGCACCGGGTGGCCGATCGGCACGCCGTGGAGCGCGTCGCGCACCCAGCCGGGCCCGATCCGCGCCCTGACCGCCTTCGCGAGCCCCCTGATCGGCCGGTCGAGCGTCGTCGCGTGTTCGAGCCGGTCCAGGAGATCGCCGCCGCCATTGCCGATTTTGCGTGGCTTCGCGGACTTCTCGGTTGATCTGTCCATCGATGTCACCCCCTGACACGACGTACCCGGACTGTCAGGAGACGAACATCATCGGGCGAGGTGACCTCTGAGCACCGACGTCTCCACCAGATCGTGGGCGTATGCCCCCAGGGTGGGGGAGCCCTCCTCGATGATCGCCACGTTGGCGAGCACCTGGGAGGCGGTGACCTTGTAGAGGGCCCAGGTGCCGCCGTCGTTGTGGTGGTTGGCCATGATCGGCGCGAGCCGGTCGAGGGCCTTGGCGTAGCGGGCCTCGGGGGTCTGCCGGGCCTCGAACTCGTCCCACAACTCCCGCAGCGGCCCCGCCTGGTCACTCGGCAGCAGCCCGAAGATCCGGTCGGCGGCGGCCCGCTCGGCGGCCTCCTGGGCCTCGACGGCCACCCGGTCGTAGATGAAGGTGTCGCCGGCGTCGATCTCGACGATGTCGTGGACGAGCAGCATGCGCACCACCCGGTCGATGTCGGTGCCCGCCGGGGCGTGCTCGGCCATCACCAGCGCCCAGACGCCGAGCTGCCAGGAGTGCTCGGCGTCGTTCTCGCGGCGCGATCCGTCGATGAGGGTGTTGCGGCGGATGACACGCTTGAGCTTGTCGATCTCCACCACGAAGGCGAGCTGAGCGTCGAGGCGATCCCGGTGCTGCGCGATGGTCACCGCGCCACCTTATTCGGTGGTGATCAAACGCGGCACAGGATCACCGGAACACCGTTGAACACGGCATTCCCGGACAGCGGATCGATGACCTTTTCATCCGTCAGCACGTTGACGTTCACGCCCGCGTTGCCGGCGGCCACCTGTTGCGGCAACCCGTCGTGCCCCCAGCCGTGCGGCAGGCTCACGACGCCCGGCATGATCTTGTCGGTCGGTTCGAGCGGGACGGTCAGTTCGCCCGCCTCCGATCGGATCAGGGCGTGGCCGCCGAGCCCGAGGCGGGCCACGTCGGCCGGGTTGATCTGGAGCGTGCACCGGTTGGTGCCGCCGACGAGCGGCTCGACGTTGTGCAACCACGAGTTGTTCGACCGCAGGTGACGGCGTCCGATGAGGACGAACTCGGGCGCCTCCCGGTCGAGCCGGTCGCGGAGCCGGGCGACGTCCGCGACGATCTCCGGCGGCGCGAGCTCGATCCGCCCCGAGGCCGTGGTGAGGATCTCCGGCAGGCGCGGCTTCAGCGGCCCCAGGTCCAGGCCGTGGGGATGCTCGTCGCGGAGCTTGCGCAGCGTGAGATCGCCGCCGTTCCATTTCCCGTACGGCCCCAGCCGCAACATGGCGTCCAGACGCCGTTCGGCCCCGGTGTCCCCGTCGAGTTCGGCCGGATCGTGGTCGCCGACGAGCTGGGCGATGATCAGGTCGTCGATCCCCGTGACGCCGGAGGCGATCGTGATGAGCCGGGTGAGGATCTCGGCCTCCGACGGCCCGCCGGCCGCCATGACGGGCGGGGAGTAGCGGGCGTAGTCGCGCACCGCGAAGTTCAGCAGCGCGAAGTCGTAGTGGCCGGTGGCCAGCAGCCGGGGCGGCGGCAGGATCACGTTCGCGTGGCGGGTGGTCTCGTTGAGGTAGATGTCGACGCTGACCATGAAGTCGAGCTTGGTCAGGGCGCCGGCCAGCCGTCTCGCGTTGGGCGCCGACGAGGCCGGGTTCCCGGCCACGGTCACCAGGGCCCTGATCCGCCCCTCGCCGGGCGTCTCGATCTCGTCGGCCAGGGTCGCGACGGGCAACTCGCCGTTGGTCTCCTTCAGGCCGCGGACCCGGCTGGTCCACCGTCCGGTCCGGTACGGCTTGCGCCGGCGTGCCCCCTCGGTCGCGGGCGTCGGGAACATGGCCCCGCCCGGACGGTCGAGATTGCCGGTCAGGACGTTGAGGACGTCCACGAGCCACTGCGTCACGGTGCCGAACTCGGCGGTGCAGGTCCCGATGCGGGCGTAGACGGCGGCGGTGGGGGCGGCCGCGAGGGCGCGCGCGAGCCGTACCGTCACCTCGGCCGGGACGCCGCAGGCGGCCTCCACCACCAGCGGCGGGAAGTCCTTGACGGCCGCCTCCACCTCTGCGAGCCCTTCGACCGGCAGCACGACCTTCACCAGGTTCTCGGCGAAGAGCGTGTGCACGATCCCCGCCAGCAGGAACGCGTCGGTGCCGGGCCGGACGAAGACGTGCTCGTCGGCCAGGTCGGCGGTCCGCGTCCGCCGGGGGTCGACCACGACGAGGGTCCCGCCCCGCTTCCGGAGGGCCTTGAGACGCCCGGGGAAGTCGGGCGCGGTGCAGAGCGACCCGTTCGACTCCAGCGGATTGGCCCCCAGCATCAGCAGGAAGTCGGTCCGGTCGAGATCGGGCACCGCGATCGTCATGGGATGCCCGAACATCAACCCCGAGGCGACGTGCTTGGGCATCTGGTCGGCCGTGCTCGCCGAGAAGACGTTCCGGGTGCCCAGCGCCCTGACCAGCGCCCCTCCGTAGAGGGCCCCGGCCATGCTGTGGGCGCTGGGATTGCCCAGGTAGACGGCCCGCTCGGGTCCCGAGATGTCCTTCAGGCCCTTGGCGACGGCCGCGAAGGCCTCCTCCCAGCTCACCTCGCGCCACTGGTCACCCTCGCGAACCAATGGTGCCGACAGCCGGTCGAGGTCTTCGTCGAGCCGCCCGAGCGAGGCCCCCTTGGGGCAGATGAAACCCTTGGAGAAGGGATCGTCACGGTCGCCGGTGACCTTGGTGACGTGGCCACCCTCAAGGGTGATCGTGAGGCCGCAGACGGCCTCACAGAGGGGACAGGTTCGGTGGACGGTCGTCATGGATCTCATCGTGCGCCCGCGAGCAGGAGGGGCGGAAGCCCCAGAACGGAATAAAATTCTGCGGCCCCCGCCGTCGCCCAGACGCCCCCGCGGACCGTCCGGGCCTCCTACTGAGCCGTGCCCGGCGCCCGGTGGGCACGGCCCAGCTCCATGGGTCAGCCGGTCGGCACGAGCCGCCCGGCCTCCTCGACCTCACGAACGACGTCGAAACGGGGATCGCGGTAGACGCGACTCCCGAAACCTCTGCGTGTGGTGGTCCACTCCAGCTCGTAGGCCCAACGATCCTGCGCGGAGCACAACCGACGGTCGGCTCCATCACGGAGCAGTATGAGTCGGGCCTTGCATAGCAAGAGGGCGTTGGTACGGTGGAAGGGCATAGGAGACTCCTTATCGGTGGCTTCGAGTGGAGCTCTCGGGTCGGGTCGTCGGTGGCAGCCTTCGGCCCGGCCTTTTTTCATTGCCGGAAGGTCCTGAGGAGACCGCATCTGTCCGGTTGATGATCTTCTATGGACCTTTCTGTCTCGATGGTCTATCAGAAGAGATTTGTCGGCAAGACGTGCCGTAAGAAAATTCTCGGCTTACACTGCATGTGCAGTGCAATTTGCATACGATGCGAGTGGCTCTCCCTATGAGGGCTCCCAGTCCAGCAGTTGAGGGACGGAGGGGACGAAATGGCAGAGAAGGACACCGCCGCACCTCGTCGCCGCCGCCTCGGTCAGCAACTTCGCCGCCTCAGAGAGGCGACCGGCAAAACCGGCGCGCAAGTGGCAGGCCCTCTGGGCTGGTCCGCCGCGAAGGTAAGCCGTATCGAGACCGCACAGACCATGCCGAGCGAGGCTGACATCACCGCACTTGTATCTGCGTATGGTGCCGATGACGCCGCACTCGTGCATGCTCTCAAGCTCCGGCAGGATGCCGCCCAAAAGGGCTGGTGGGAGCCATACAGCGAATCCATGCCACAGGGATTCGTCTCCTATCTGGGACTTGAGGCCGACGCCGAGGAGATGCGGAACTGGGAGCCGATGGTGCTGCCCGGCCTGCTGCAGACCTCGGCCTACGCCCGAACGTTGATGGGGCAGCACATGCAGCCCATCGCACCGATCCCCAAGACGTGGCTGAACGACCGAGTCGAGGTGCGAGAACGCCGGCAGGAGATCCTCCTGCACGGTCCCAAACCGCTGCGGCTGCGGGTCGTCTTCGAAGAATCGCTGCTCCGCCGAGATGTCGGCGGAGCCGAGGTGATGGGCGAGCAGCTGGAGAAGCTGGTCGACGTCTCCGAATTCGATCACATCGAGATCAGGGTCATTTCCACGTCAACGCCGCTGCCGGTGACCACCGGCCCGTTCGTTCACTTCACGTTCCCCGACTTCCCGGACATCGTGTACCTCGAAGATCTCGAAGGATCACGCTTCCTGGAGGACGCGGAAGAGGTCTTCAGATACGAGCGAGCTTTCGATCATCTGATGGGAGTGGCCCTAGACGCCGCCGCTTCCAGGCGGGCGATCAAGGACGCAGCGGCGTTCTGGCATGGTTAGGGTGTCAGGCGCGGAAATGGATGTCGGTCTACATGGACATGAGCAGGGCTGTCTGGCGTAAGAGTTCGTTCAGCGGGACCGCGCAGTGCGTGGAGGTGGCGCGGCTCGATGAACAACACGTGGGCGTGCGTGACAGCAAGAATGAGTCGGGCCCTGCGCTCATCTTCACGCCGCAGGAGTGGCGCGCCTTCGTCGGGGGCGTCAAGAACGGCGAGTTTGACCTGTAAGTTATCTATGTTCCGGTTGTGCCGAATGAGGTATTGCTGGACTACATAGTGACGTTTGAGGCATTGAGCGGCCCATCCCCTTTTCGTCATTCTTGGGGTGACCAAGACGAAAAGGGGTGGGCCGTGTCGAGTGTCGACATGTCCGATGCCGTCTGGCAGAAGAGCAGCTTTAGCGGTCAGTCCAACTGTGTTGAAGTGGCTCGGCTGGCAGGGAGTTACACCGCCGTCAGAAACAGTCGGGACCCTGACGGGCCTGTACTGGTGTTCACCGAAGCCGAGTGGAACGCCTTCCTCCAGGGTTTGGCGGTTGGAGAGTTCGACTGAGGCTGACGTGAAGCGGCCCGCATCCTCGGTGGGGAGGAAGCGGGCCGTTCTTTTTGCGGCGGGCCGTAAGCCCCATTGGGGTTAGGTAAATATCACTACAAACCGTCAAGTGTCGCTGTTACGCTGGATGTAGGGGTAATCCAGATCGATACCTGAGGTGATGTATGCCCCACGGGTCACCGTCATAAGTCGGCGCTTCTTTCCATGACCTGGATTCGGCAAATGGCGGATCTGCTGGATTTCCCACCTGAAACGCGTTGCCCATGACTCGTTCGGTCTTCCGAAGCGGGCATGAGAATGATCTTGATGATGCCCGTGGTGAAAGCCCGCGAGGAACGACTCAGTTCGCAAGCGCGCTTTCCACTGTTCCAAAGACGAGGCAGGGGCGGCGCTGGTCTGCGACGCGGTTCCGGGAACCGGTCGCCTAGATTGGGGGCTGAGCCAGTGGAAACGATCACGCCAGTCTGGAAGAAGAGCTCTTACAGCTGCGCCGGCAACTGTGTCGAGGTGGCGGATCTGGGTCTCCACGGGATTGCCGTGCGTGACAGCAAGAACCAGTCCGGTCCCGCTTTGATCTTCACCCGTCCCGAATGGGACGCCTTTCAGCAGGGAGTGAGGGACGGCGAGTTCGACTACTGACCGAAACCAGAACGGCCCGCATCCTCTCCAGAGGACACGGGCCGTTCTCTTTGGTCGGATGGCTAGTCGAGGCCCAGGCCCCTGGCCACGCCCTGCCCCAGGTCCTTGTGCACGTTGGTCCAGTACTCGACCACCCGCTTCTGCACCTCGGGCGTCATCTCCGGCGCCGAGGCGTGCCCGACGATGTTGCTCGTCAGGTTCGCCCGGTCCTCGTCGCTGAGCACGTTCTCCCACAACGCCCGAGGCTGCACGAAGTCGTCGTCTTCGGCGTGCGGCCGGTAGGCGGAGCGCATGATCTCGCCGGTCACGTGGTAGGTGTCGCCGGCGTACAGGTCCTCGAAGGCCGCCGGGCCGCCCATGCTGTTGGGCGCGTACACCGGGTCGGGCATGTTGGCGTAGCGCATCGCGCCGTCCCGGTTGTAGCTGTGAACCGGCACCCGCGGGGCGTTGATCGGGAGCTGCTGGTAGTTGGGCCCGATCCGGTAGCGGTGGGTGTCCGGGTACGAGAACAGCCGCCCCTGCAACATCTTGTCCGGCGACGGTCCGATCCCGGGCACGAAGTTCGACGGCTCGAACCCGGCCTGTTCGACCTCGGCGAAGTAGTTCGCGGGGTTCCGGTCAAGGGTGAACCGGCCGATCGTGATCTCCGGGTAGTCGCCGTGCGGCCACACCTTGGTCAGGTCGAAGGGGTTGAACCGGTAGTCGGCGGCCTCCTCGAAGGGCATGATCTGCACGTTCACCGTCCATGACGGGTGGTCGCCGCGCTTGATGGCGTCGTACAGGTCCCGGATGTGGAAGTCGGCGTCCTGGGCGATCATGGCGGTCGCCTCGGCGTCGGTGAAGTTCTTGATGCCCTGCTCGGTGCGCAGGTGGTACTTGATCCAGAACTTCTCGCCGGCCGCGTTGTACCAGAGGAACGTGTGCGAGCCGAAGCCGTGCATGTGCCGCCACGACGCCGGGGTGCCTCGGTCGCTCATCAGGAACGTCACCTGGTGCGCCGACTCGGGGGACAACGTCCAGAAGTCCCACTGCATGTTGTGGTCGCGCATGTGGTTGTCGGCGCGGCGCTTCTGGCTGTGGATGAAGTCCTGGAACTTCTGGGGGTCCCGGACGAAGAAGATGGGGGTGTTGTTGCCGACGAGGTCGTAGTTGCCCTCGTCGGTGTAGAACTTGATCGCGAAGCCGCGCGGGTCGCGCTGGGTGTCGGCGCTGCCGAGTTCGCCGGCGACCGTCGAGAAGCGCAGGAACAGTTCGGTGCGGGCGCCCTTCTGGAAGAGCCCGGCCTTGGTGAACTGGCTGACGTCCTCGGTGATCTCCATGAACCCGTGGGCGCCGCCGCCCTTGGCGTGGACGACCCGCTCCGGCACCCTCTCCCGGTTGAACTGGGCCATCTTCTGGATCAGATAGTGGTCCTGCAGCAGAAGCGGCCCCTCGGGGCCGACGGAGAGCGAGAACTCGTCGCTCGGGGCCGGAGTGCCGGAATCCGTCGTGGTACGTGGCCTGCCATTGTTTCGGTCAGTCATCGGGTGTCCTCCAGAGCGGTCTGGTTCTCACCACCTTCCCCACGCTACGTCGCTTAACTTGAACTGTTCAAGTAAGCGAATTTCCCCACTTTGTCCATAAGAAGTCTCCGTAAGGCGCGAACCTTCATGAGATGGCATGCTCTGGACCGTGAGACGTGCAATTGCGATGATCGCCGCCGCTGCCCTGAGTGCCGGATGCGCCGCCGCCGAGGGCGAACCGGGCGTCCAGCGCGTCAAGGCCCCTGAGCAGGCCACCCGCACGAGCCCGTCTCCGAAGCCGTCGCCGGCGAAGAAGCCGTTCACCATCGCGTTCGGCGGCGACGTGCACTTCGAGGGCATCCTGCGGACCCGGCTGAACGCCAACCCGAAGACCGCGCTCGGGCCGATCGCCAAGGTGCTGTCCAGGGCCGACATCGCGATGGTCAACCTGGAGACCGCCATCACCGAGGCGGGCACCCCGGCCCCCGGCAAGCAGTACACCTTCCGCGCTCCGGCCACCGCGCTGACCGCGCTGAAGGCCGCCGGGGTCGACGTCGCGTCGATGGCCAACAACCACGGCATGGACTACATGCAGAGCGGCCTGGACGACTCCCTCGCCGCCATCAGGAAGTCGAAGTTCCCCATCGTGGGCATCGGGCGCAACGCGACCGAGGCCTACCGGCCCTGGCGGACCGTCGTGAACGGCAACAAGGTCGCCATCATCGGCGCGACGCAGGTGCTCGACGCCGAGTTCATCTCCTCCTGGACGGCCACCGGCTCCCAGGGCGGCCTCGCCTCGGCCAAGGAGGAGGCGCGGCTGATCCAGGCGGTCAAGAACGCCCGCAGGAACAACGACACGGTGATCGTCCACCTGCACTGGGGGACCGAGCTGCAGAAGTGCCCCAACGAGGCGCAGCTCTCGCTGGCCCCCAAGCTGGTCGCGGCGGGCGCCGACGTCGTGGTCGGCGGCCACGCCCACATCCTGCTCGGCGCCGGCTACCTCGACAACGCCTACGTCAGCTACGGCCTGGGCAACTTCGTCTTCTACAACTGGGGGCCCGACACCGGCCGTACCGGCGTGCTGACCCTGACGATCAACGGCCGCAAGGTGATGAAGGACACCTGGACCCCGGCCCGCATCAACGGCGGCGTGCCGGTCCCGGTCACCGGGTCGGCGGGCAGGCAGGAGATCGCGTACTGGCGGTCGCTGCGCGAGTGCACGGGTCTTTCTGCCAAGCCCTGAATCTGTTGATCGGCTGGTCATGGCGCGGTAAGCCCCGGCGGCACTACCGTCTCCTCATGACGCAGCGGTCCCAGTTCATTCTCGACGTCCTGCTGGCCGAGTTCGGTGAGTCCATCGGCCGCGAGCCGGGGGCGTTCCGGGCCAAGTTCCGCAAGATGGCGGCCTCCCCGTTCGCCTTCTACCGGGGCAGCGCGTGCCTGTTCTACGCCGACCTGTCGGGAGACCTGGCCGACGACTCGTTCCTCGACGACCTGACCCGCCGCGTCTGGATCCACGGCGACCTGCACGCCGAGAACTTCGGCACCTACATGAACTCCTCGGGCCGCCTGGTCTTCAACGTGAACGACTTCGACGAGGCCTACGTCGGGCCCTACATCTGGGACCTGAAGCGGTTCGTGGCCAGCGTCGCGCTCATCGGCTACGCCAAGGCGCTGTCCGACGAGGTCATCACCGAGCTGGTACGCGAGTTCGCCGGCTCCTACCTCCACGAGCTCGCCGCCATCGCCCACGGCGGCGACGACGCCATCGGGTCGCTCACGCTGGAGACCACCAGCGGGGTCCTCCACCGGGTGCTGCAGACCGCGCGGCTGAACACGCGGGTGGCGCTGCTCGACGAGGAGACCACGATCGAGAACTTCGAGCGCCGCTTCGCGGTCGCCGACAACCGCCACCCGGTCGACGACGCCACCCGCGACGCCGTGCTGGCCGCTTACGAGGGCTACCTGGCCACGCTGCCGCAGCCGCTCAACCCGGTGGAGCACCACGTCAAGGACGTCGTCCTGCGGCAGGGCATCGGGATCGGGTCGGCGGGGCTGCCGTCCTACAACCTGCTGCTCGAAGGGCACACCCAGGCGCTGGAGAACGACGTCATCCTCTACATGAAGCAGGCCCAGGTCCCGGCCGTGGCCCGCTACATCGACGACGAGAAGGTGCACGGCTACTTCAAGCACCAGGGCCACCGCACCGCCGAGTCGCAGCGCGCCCTCCAGGCCTACGCCGACTCCTGGCTCGGGTACGCCGACCTGAACGGCGTCGGCCAGCTCGTCGCCGAGGTCTCGCCCTACTCGGCAGACCTCGACTGGAGCGACGTCAACGAGCCCGCCGAGCTCGCCTCGGTGATCACCGACCTGGGCCGCGCGGTGGCCCGCATGCACTCGGTCGCCGACGACGAGTCGAGCCACGACCTGGTCGACTTCTCCACCGAAGAGGCGATCGTCGCCGTGATCGACGGCGACGAGGCCGAGTTCACCACGCTGCTCGTCGAGTTCGCCCACGCATACGGCGCCCGCGCCCGGCACGATCATCAGCTTTTTGTGGATCTGTTCCGCAACGGCCGATTCCCCGGTCTGTAGATTCCCGGGCAAGATAGGGAGAGTGTCCAGCCAGCCCCTTGACTGTTCCGACGATTCCGCAAACTCTTCGCTTCGCCGCCGGCCGACGCAGCGCCGCAGCGCGCGCCGGGTCGAGCGCATGCTCGACGCCTGCGCCGAGCTGCTGGACGAGGTCGGCTACGACGGCCTGTCGACGACCCGGATCGCCGAGCGCGCCGATGTGGCGATCGGCTCGGTCTACCAGTTCTTCCCCGACAAACGTGCCATCAGCCAGGCTCTGACCAGGCGTAACGTCGAGCTCTTCGTGGCCCGGGTGGGCCGCCGCTTCATCAGCGAGGAATACGGCGGCTGGTGGGACGCGGTCGACGCGATCATCGACGAGTACGTCGAGATGCACCGCTCGGTGCCCGGCTTCAAGTCGCTGCGGTTCGGCGACGCGGTCGACCTCAACCTGCTCGACGCGGGCACCGACAACAACACCGTCATCGCCGGCCGCCTGCGCGGGCTCCTGCTGAAGGAGTTCGGGATGGCCGACAGCGAACGCCTCGACACCGCGATACTCGTCGCCGTCGAGGGCGGCGACGCCGTACTGAAACTGGCCTTCCGGCGTGATCCCGACGGTGACCCCGAGATCATCGCGGAGGCCAAGACCCTGGTGCGCAGCTATCTGTCGCGGCAACTGCGCGACTTCAACGCGTCGGCCACCCGGGTGGCGCCTGGAGCTCGATCCGGGTCCTGATGAGCGCCTCGACGGCGGCCGGGTCGGGCATCGGCGTGCGCGGCACGGCCAGCGTGATGTGTTCGGGCTGCGACCGGCACGGCTGCCGCTGCGCCTTCTCGTAGCGGATCTGCGCGGCCCGCAGTTCGGCGTCGCGCAGTTCGAGGGTGCGCATGTCGGCGCCCCTCGCGGTCCGGATGTCGTGCAACTGTGCCCTCAGCCGGAGCACCTCTTTGACGGCTTGTTCGTGGGCCTCGAAACGCGCCGCGACATAACCCGCCAAACCGGGCAGAATCGCAGCCGCCATGAGCGCGCAGGCCACTGTGAAGGTCGTCTGCTTGGAAAGGCCCATCGCAGTCCCGTCACCTCCTGATGAAGCTCAGGTCCCGTCAATAATGCCCATGAGCTGGAACGACACACGCTCTGTAGGTGATCTGGCGCGAATCGTTGCCGGAGGAATGCCTGCCGTTGTCCGGGCAAAGAACCTTCGCGCTCGCTAGCCTCATCCTTGTGGCACATGTGACGCGGGAGCAGCTTGATCGTCTGCTCGAACAGGCTCTGCTGCTCGACGACCACGGTGCCCTCGCGAGGCGCCTCGACGACCTCGCGCAAGGGTACGAATCAGGCGAAGTATCGCGGGCCTACATCCTGGCCCTGGCCGCCGAGGAATGGCGTCAGGCGGGTCATCCCGACGCTGCGCTCGACCGCTACCGGATGGCGGCCGAAGACGACGGGGGAGACGTCAACGTCGACCCCCGGGCGGGCATCGCCGACACCCTCTTCGAACTCGACCGGCCCGACGAGGCCCGCGACGTGATCGAGGCCCTGCGCGCCGCCCCCTGCACCCCGGCGACCGTGCTGAACGTGGCCGAGACCCTGGCGGCGTACGGAGACCTGGCGGGGGCCCACGAATGGGCCACCGAGGGCGTCACCGCCTGCCCCCCGGGCAACTCGCTCCGCCAGTCCCTGCTCCGCACCCGCTACCGCATCCGCATCGACCTGGGCCTCCCGGAAGACGAGCTCGACGCCCTGGCCTCCTGACGAAACAGAACGGGCCGCGAGTGTACGTACACTCGCGGCCCGCTTTTATGTCGACGGCCCGCCCGCTCGCGGGGAGCGCTGGCCGGAGGCGAAAGGGAACTACGGGGAAGAAGATCAGTGGAGGAGGGCTCCGCCGAGGAGCCCGCCGGTGAGCCTGG
Organism: Herbidospora yilanensis; assembly: GCF_001570565.1. Lineage (GTDB taxonomy): Bacteria > Actinomycetota > Actinomycetes > Streptosporangiales > Streptosporangiaceae > Herbidospora > Herbidospora yilanensis. Next base: position 45,226 of record NZ_BBXE01000045.1, read on the forward strand.
TGAGGCCGGAGAGGCCGCCGACGCCCAGGTCGCCGCCCTTCTTCGGCGCGGGGGCCTGGTGCGGCTGGACGCCGTCGACGACCCCGCCCACCGAGTCGGTGATCCCGCGCGGCACCACGGCGACCTTCGGGACCTTCGGCAGCGCCTTCGACACCCGGGGCATCGGCGGCACACCCGGCAGGTCGGGCAGCAGCGAGAGACCGGGCACCACGTTGGGCAGCCCCGGCAGCGCCGACCCCGACGCGATGCCGAGCACCCCGTCGGCCCGCGCCAGGCCCGCCAGGCCGAGCAGGGAGGCGGCGCGCTGGACGGTCCGGGCCACCTCGTCCTGGGGGGCCACCCGCCCGCACGGCACCCCGGCCAGGCGGCCGGCCTGGGCCATGGTCATCGCCGTGGAACCGCCCGTGCGGGTCAGGTCGCGGACCGTCTGGCCCGCCGCGCCCGCCGACCGCGCCACGTCGGCGGCGCCCTTCACGACCGAGGCGGCGACCGCGCCCGTCTTGGCGGCGGCCCGGTAACCGGTCACGCACAGGCCGTCGTCTGCGTGGGCCTGGTGGCCGGCGGCGGACAACCAGCTCACCCCGGCGGTGACGACCGCCAGGGCGACGAGCCGCCCCCGGATGCTACGTGATGTCGTCGACATCGACGTCCCCCTGTTGCTTGCGGTAGTTCGGTGAGTGCCGAACGTAGCAGCGGGGTTTTCGCAGCCGGGAGCCGCTTGTCCCAGTCCTGGCGAACTGATTACACGCCGCGCCGAACGCTCAGCGTGTCGCCGGCCCCGTCGAGGTCGACGATCACCTCGTCACCGTCGCGGATCTCCCCGCTCAGCAGCGCGCGGGCCAGCTTGTCGCCGATGGCCGACTGCACCAGGCGGCGCAGCGGCCGGGCGCCGTAGAGCGGGTCGTAGCCGGTCAGGGTCAGCCACTCGCGGGCCGCCGGGGTGACCGTCAGCGTCAGCCGCCGGTCGGACAACCGCCGCGCCAGGTGGTTCACCTGCAGGTCGACGATCTGCGACAGCTCCTCGGAGCCGAGCGCGTCGAACAGGATCACGTCGTCGAGCCGGTTGAGGAACTCGGGCTTGAACGACCCCCGCACCGCCGCCATCACCGCGTCGCGCTTGGCCCCCGGCTCAAGCGCCGGGTCGACCAGGAACTGCGAACCGATGTTGGACGTCAGGATCAGGATCGTGTTCCGGAAGTCGACGGTACGCCCCTGCCCGTCGGTCAGCCGCCCGTCGTCGAGCACCTGGAGCAGGATGTCGAAGACCTCCGGATGGGCCTTCTCGACCTCGTCGAGCAGCACGACCGTGTAGGGACGCCGCCGCACCGCCTCGGTGAGCTGGCCGCCCTCCTCGTAGCCGACGTAGCCGGGCGGGGCGCCGACCAGCCGGGCCACGCTGTGCTTCTCGCTGTATTCGCTCATGTCGATGCGGGTCATCGCCCGCTCGTCGTCGAACAGGAAGTCGGCCAGCGCCTTGGCCAGCTCGGTCTTGCCGACACCGGTCGGGCCGAGGAACAGGAACGAGCCCGTCGGCCGGTCGGGGTCGGCCACGCCCGCCCGCGCCCGCCGGACGGCGTCGCTGACGGCCTGGACGGCGGCCTTCTGGCCGATGAGACGGCGGCCCAGCTCCTCTTCCATGCGGAGCAGCTTGGCCGTCTCGCCCTCCATCAGGCGGCCCGACGGGATGCCCGTCCAGGCGGAGATGACCTCGGCGATGTCGTCGGGGCCGACCTCCTCCTTGACCATGGTCTGCTCGCGCTGGGAGGCCTGGATGGCGTCGGCGAGCTCCTTCTCCAGGCGCGGCACCTCGCCGTACATGAGCCGGGCGGCCTCTTCGAAGTCGCCGTCGCGCTGGGCCCGCTCGGCCTGGCTGCGGGTCTCGTCGAGGCGCATCTTCAGGTCGCCGACCCGGTTGAGGCCGGCCTTCTCGGCCTCCCAGCGGCCGACCAGGCCGTTGAGCTCCTCCTGGCGGTTGGCCAGCTCCTCGCGGAGCCGTTCGAGGCGGGCCACGCTCGCCTCGTCGGTCTCCTTGGCCAGGGCCAGCTCCTCCATCTTGAGCCGGTCGACGATGCGCTGGAGCTCGTCGATCTGCACCGGACGCGAGTCGATCTCCATGCGCAGCCGCGAGGCGGCCTCGTCGACCAGGTCGATCGCCTTGTCGGGCAGGAACCGGGCGGTGATGTAGCGGTCGGACAAAGTCGCGGCGGCCACCAGCGCGCCGTCGGCGATCTGGACCTGGTGGTGGGCCTCGTAGCGGCCCTTCAGGCCACGCAGGATGGCGATCGTGTCTTCCACGGTGGGCTCGCCGACGTACACCTGCTGGAACCGGCGCTCCAGCGCCGGGTCCTTCTCGATGCGCTCGCGGTATTCGTCGAGCGTGGTCGCGCCGATCATGCGCAGCTCGCCGCGGGCCAGCATGGGCTTGAGCATGTTGCCCGCGTCCATCGCGCCCTCGGCCGCGCCCGCGCCGACCATCGTGTGGAGCTCGTCGATGAACGTGATGACCTGGCCGTCGCTCTCCTTGATCTCGTTGAGCACGGCCTTCAGGCGCTCCTCGAACTCGCCCCGGTATTTGGCCCCGGCGACCATAGCGCCGAGGTCGAGCGCCACGAGGCGCTTGTTCCGCAGGCTCTCCGGCACGTCGCCCGCGACCACCCGCTGGGCCAGGCCCTCGACCACGGCGGTCTTGCCGACGCCCGGCTCGCCGATGAGGACCGGGTTGTTCTTGGTCCGCCGCGACAACACCTGCACCACCCGGCGGATCTCCGAGTCACGGCCGATCACCGGGTCGAGCTTGCCGTGACGGGCCCGCTCGGTCAGGTCGACGCCGTACTTCTCCAGCGCCCGGTAGGTGTCTTCGGGGTTCTCGCTGGTCACCCGCGTGTGGCCGCGCACCTTCTCGAACGCGTCGAGCAGCGCCTGCGCGGTCGCGCCCTGGCCTTTCAGCAGGTCGGCGATCGGCCCGCCGTCGGTGGCGAGACCGACCAGCAGATGCTCGGTCGAGACGTAGTCGTCTTCGAGCTGCGCGGCCCGCTGGGCGGCGGTGTGCAACACGGTCAGCAACTGGCGGGAGGTCGACGGCGCGCTCACCGTGGCGCCCTGTGCCTTCGGGAGCGCGGCCAGCATCTCCTCGGCGCGGGTGCGCAGGCTCTTCCAGTCGGTTCCGACGGCTTCGAGCAGCGGCACGGCCGTGCCCCCGGTCTGCGCCAGCAACGTGGTCAGCAGATGAGCCGGCGCCACCTCGGGATTCCCCTCGGCCGCCGCCCGGCGCACCGCCCCCGCGAGCGCCTCCTGGCTCTTCTGGGTCAGCTTGTAGTCCATATTCGATGGCCTCGCTTCGCTCGGCGGCCCGACCGCCTTCAGCCGATGTCTTCCCTCGTCGCTCCGGGTCGCTGCGCTCCCCTGCGCTCCTCAGTCCAGACATCGGCGCGGTCGGGCACTTCCCCCATACGACTGAATTTCTGATCTATGACGGCGGTAGTTCGTATCTGACCAAAGCCCGGATCAGCTTCAACTCCGTGGCCACACGGGCTAGTTCGTCTCTCAGGCGGAGGTTCTCGGTCTCCAGCTCCAAGATTCGTTTGATGCCTGCCAGGTTTATGCCCTCTTCCTGGGACAGGCGCTGGACCTCGCGCAACAGGACGATGTCGCGGGTCGAATAGAGGCGGCCGCGGCCTGCCGTGCGGCCGGGGCTGACCAGGCCCAGGCGGTCGTATTGACGCAGGGTCTGGGGGTGGAGGCCGGACAGCTGGGCCGCCACCGAGATCACATAGACGGGCGTCTCGTCGGACAGGTCGAAGAAATTGGCGTCCATGCGCTACTCGCTTCTGGCCTGCTTGATCAATTCCTCACGAAGGTCGTGGCCGTCGGTCGCGTCGCGGAACTGCTCCAGGGCGGCCCGGGCCTTCTCGTCGAGGTGGTCGGGCACGGCCACCTGGACGGTCGCGAGCAGGTCGCCCTTCGTGCCGTCCTTGCGCGGGGCGCCCCGGCCGCGCACCCGGAAGGTGCGGCCGTTGGGGGTGCCCTCGGGGATGCGCAGCGTGACCGGCATGCCGCGCAGGATGGGCACCTTGATCTCGGCGCCCAGCGCGGCCTCGGGGAAGGTGACCGGCACGTTGACCGTCAGGTTCTCGCCGCTGCGGCCGAAGACGGGATGGGGCTGGACGTGCACCAGCACGTAGAGGTCACCCGCGGGCCCGCCGTTCTCGCCGGGGGCGCCCTTGCCCTTCAGCTTGACCCGGCCGCCGTCGCTGACGCCCGCCGGGATGCGGGCCTGGATGGTGCGGGTGCTGCGGCCGCGGCCGCTGCCCTCGCAGACCGGGCACGGGTCGTCGACCAGCAGGCCGCGGCCCCGGCAGTCGCGGCAGGGCTCGGAGAAGGCGAAGTTGCCCAGGTTGCGGCTGGCCGCGCCGGTGCCGTCACAGGTCGGGCAGACGCGGGGTGTGGTGCCGGCCTTGGCGCCCGTGCCGGAACAGGCCGGGCAGGCCGACGAACTGGTCAGCCGCAGCGAGACGGTCGCGCCGTCGATCGACTCGGCGAACGACAGGGTGACCTCGGACTCGATGTCCTGGCCGCGGCGGGCCCGCCCGGCGGTGCTGGCCTTCGGGCCGCCGCCGCGGTTGAACAGGCCGCCGAAGATGTCGCCGATCCGGTCGCCCGCCTGGGCGGTGCCGCCGAACAGGTCGCCGAAGTCGAAGCCCTGCTGGCCCTGGCCGGGCCGGCCGCCCCGGTTGAACCCGCCGAGGCCGCTGCCGAACAGGCTCCTGGCCTCGTCGTACTCCTTGCGGCGCTTGGTGTCGCTCAGGATGTCGTAGGCCTCGGAGACCTCTTTGAACTTCTCCTCGGTCTCCTTGTTGCCCTTGTTCGCGTCGGGGTGGTACTGCCGGGCGAGCTTGCGGTAGGCCTTCTTGATCTCTTCGGGGGTCGCGGTCTTGGGCACACCGAGGACGCCGTAGTAGTCCTTCTCCAGGTAGTCCTTGGTGCTCATCTAACGCTTCCTCCGCGTGAAAGACACATATGTGATGGGGTGCCCCTCCCGCGTCCGGGACGGGAGGGGGCTCCCCTGGAGAATCAGGCGCCGGCGGGCTCGTCGTCGAGGACGTCGCCACCACCGGTCTCCGGCTCGGCCACCGCGACCCGGGCGGGGCGCAGGACGCGCTCGCCGAGCCGGTAGCCGGGCTGCAGGATCTCGACGCAGGTCGCCTCGGTGACCTCGGCCGAGTAACTGTGCATCAGGGCCTCGTGGACCGTCGGGTCGAAGGGGTCGCCCTTCGTGCCGAACGAGGTCAGGCCCAGCTTGCCGACGGCCGCTTCGAGCGACTCGCTCACCTTGGCGAAACCACCGGTCAGCTCCCCGTGGTCACGCGCCCGGCCGATGTCGTCGAGAACCGGCAGCAGTTCGTTGATGACACCCGCGACGGCCTGCTCCCGGACCGTGATCCGGTCGCGCTCGACCCGCTTGCGGTAGTTGGAGAACTCCGCCTGGAGACGCTGGAGATCGGCGGTGCGCTCGGCCAGGAGTTCCGCGGCCACCCCGCCGAGGGCGGAGGCGTCGGCCACGGTCTCGTCGGGGGCCGGTGCGTTCTCGCGGGCCGCCAGCGTCTCGGGGTCGATCTTGCGGTTGTCGCGGATCACCGGCTCCTGCTCGGAACCGTTCTCACGCGGGGTCACTTGGCGCCGCCCTCCCGCTTCGGCTCGTCGTCGACGATCTCGGCCTCGACGACGTCGTCGTCGGCCTTGCCCGCGTCGCCCTGCTCGGCGCCGGGGCCGCCTTCGCCGGCCTGGGCCTGGGAGCCGGCGTAGATCGCCGAACCCATCTTCTGGCTGACGGTGGCGAGCTTGTCGGCGGCGGCCCGGATGGCCGGGACGTCGGTGCCCTCCAGAGCCTTCTTCAGCTCGGCGAGCGACTCGGTGACCTCGGTCTTGATGTCGGCCGGGACCTTGTCGTCGTTCTCGCGGAGGAACTTGTCGGTCTGGTAGGCCAGCGAGTCGGCGTTGTTGCGGACCTCGGCCTCCTCGCGACGCTGCTTGTCCTCTTCGGCGTAGGACTCGGCCTCGCGGACCATGCGGTCGATGTCGTCCTTGTTCAGCGCGGAGCCGCCGGTGATGGTCATCGACTGCTCCTTGCCGGTGCCCAGGTCCTTCGCGCCGACGTTGACGATGCCGTTGGCGTCGATGTCGAAGGTGACCTCGATCTGCGGGATGCCGCGGGGCGCCGGGGCGATGCCGGTGAGCTCGAAGGTCGCCAGCTTCTTGTTGCGCGCGGCGATCTCGCGCTCGCCCTGGTAGACCTGGATCTGCACCGACGGCTGGTTGTCCTCGGCGGTCGTGAAGACCTCGGAGCGCTTGGTCGGGATCGTCGTGTTGCGCTCGATGATCTTGGTGAAGATGCCGCCCTTGGTCTCGATGCCCAGCGACAGCGGGGTCACGTCGAGCAGCAGGACGTCCTTGACCTCACCCTTGAGCACACCCGCCTGGAGCGCGGCGCCGATGGCCACGACCTCGTCGGGGTTGACGCCCTTGTTGGGCTCCTGGCCGCCGGTGAGCTCCTTGACCAGGTCGGTGACGGCGGGCATGCGGGTCGAGCCGCCGACGAGCACCACGTGGGCGATGTCGGAGACCTTGATGCCGGCGTCCTTGATGACCTGGTGGAACGGGCCCTTGCAGCGGTCGAGCAGGTCGGCCGTGATGCGCTGGAACTCGGCGCGGGTCAGCTTCTCTTCGAGGTGGAGCGGGCCCTCGGCCGAGGCGGTGATGTAGGGCAGGTTGATCGTGGTCTCGGTCTGCGCCGAGAGCTCGATCTTGGCCTTCTCGGCCGCCTCGCGAAGACGCTGGAGGGCCATCTTGTCCTTGGACAGGTCGACCCCGTGGGCGTTCTTGAAGCGGGTCACCAGCTCGTCGACGACGCGCTGGTCCCAGTCGTCGCCGCCCAGGTGGTTGTCACCGCTGGTGGCCTTGACCTCGACGAAACCGTGACCGTCTTCCTGGCCGACGTCGAGCAGCGACACGTCGAAGGTGCCGCCACCGAGGTCGAAGACCAGGATGGTCTGGTCCTTGTCCTTGTCGAGCCCGTAGGCCAGCGCCGCGGAGGTCGGCTCGTTGATGATGCGGAGCACGTTGAGGCCCGCGATCTGGCCGGCCTCCTTGGTGGCCTGGCGCTGCGCGTCGTTGAAGTAGGCCGGGACGGTGATGACCGCGTCGGTGATCTTCTCACCGAGGTAGGCCTCGGCGTCCTGCTTCAGCTTCTGGAGGACGAAGGCGCTGATCTGCTGGGGCGTGAACTTCTTGCCGTCGATCTCGACGGTCCAGTTCGTGCCCATCTCACGCTTGACAGAGCGGATGGTCCGGTCGACGTTGGTCACGGCCTGACGCTTGGCGACCTCGCCGACGAGGACCTCTCCGTTCTTCGCGAAGGCGACCACCGAGGGGGTGGTGCGGGAGCCCTGCGCGTTGGCGATGACGGTGGGCTCACCGCCTTCGAGGATCGAGACGACGGAGTTGGTCGTCCCCAGGTCGATACCTACCGCACGTGCCATGAGTACGTCCTTGTAGTCAAAGTTGAGTCGTGGTGACTCAAGTCTCGGTGAGTACGACAGCCCTTGTCAAACGCTGTCCTGTCAACGGTCTTGAGTCTAGTGGGCTCAACTCTCAGCGCGAGCGGAATGTTCCCGGGATATCCCTGATTCGACCCTTAGGGGTTACCTGGCGCCGTCGAGGATCACCCGCTTCCCCACGGGGTTCTTGAGCCTCACGTACGTGGCCTTCTTGATCGCCATGGCCACGCACATGCCGGCGTCCTTGACCGAGCCCTCGTACAGGGTGATCCGGACCGTCTTCCTGGTCTCCTTCACCGTGACCCTGGTCAGCACGGTGCACGGCTCGACGCCCGACCACCACACGACGCGCACCCCGCGCATGTGGGGCTTGGCGCTCAGCCACCGCACCTTCTTCGGCGAGAGGGCGCCCTTCTGGACCTTCACCACCTTCGGCCCGGGAGCGGCCTGCGTGGGGGTGGCTGGAACGAGCAGCGCGGCGACGGCCGCGGCGACGACTAAGAGTCTCACTTGGCACCATCCACGACTTTCCGGCCGGCCAGGGGCTCGGCCAGCTTGACGAACGTCTCCTTCTCGATCGCGATCTCGATGCAGGCCGCCTCGGGGTCGGTGGTGCCCTCCCAGAGGGTCACCGTCACCTCGGTGCCGGACTCCTTCACGTCGACGCGGTCGAGGGTGTAGCAGGGCTCGACCCCCGAACTCCAGGAGATCATCACGCCGTCTCCCGCGGGGGTGGCGCGGGTCCAGGGCACCTTCCGTGGTTCCACCGTGCCGCCCTTGGGCTGCACCAGCTCGGGCCCGGGGCTCGGCATGGCCGAGGCCGGCGGGGTGGCGGGCTGGTCGGGGCCGATCGGCGAACCGCTGTCCACGGCGTCTCCCTTTCCGCAGGCCGCGGTCATGATCACGGCTGTGAGCATGGTCGCGGTGGCGAGCCAGATCCTTCTCATGCCCGTATGACGGGTCTCACTCGGAAGGGGTTCAGCAACCCGTTGACTCCGGTATGGGCCCCGGTTTAATTTCATCACATGATGAGTTCTGCTGAACCCGCGATAGCCGTCACCGGGCTGCGGGTCGTCCGTGGAGCCCGCGAGGTGCTCCACGGGTTGTCGTTCGAGGTGCCGAAGGGCCAGATCACCGGGTTGCTGGGCCCGAGCGGCTGCGGCAAGACCACGCTGATCCGGTCGATCGTGGGCGTGCAGGTCGTCGCCGGGGGCGAGGTGACCGTGCTGGGGCGTCCGGCGGGCTCGGCCGAGTTGCGCCGGCTCATCGGTTACTCCACCCAGAACCCGGCGATCTACCGTGATCTGTCGGTCGTGGAGAACCTCCGCTACTTCGCCGCCGTGCTCGGCGCGCCGAAGACCGACCCCGCCCGGGTCCTCCAGGAGGTCGGCCTCGAAGGGCACGCCGACCAGCTCGGCGGCACCCTGTCGGGTGGTCAGCTCAGCCGGGCCAGCCTGGCGGTCTCGCTGCTGGGGTCGCCGCGGCTCCTCGTGCTCGACGAGCCGACCGTCGGGCTCGACCCGGTGTTGCGCAAGGAGTTGTGGGAACTGTTCGGCGGCCTGGCCGAGCGGGGCGTGACGATCCTGATCTCCAGCCACGTCATGGACGAGGCCGCCCGCTGCCAGCGCCTGATCATGCTGCGCGAGGGCGACATCCTCGCCGACGACAGCCCGGAGGGTCTGCGCGCCCGCACCGGCACCGCCGACCTGGAGCAGGCCTTCCTGCGCCTCATCGAAGAGAGGCAGCCGGCGTGATCACGCTCGCCACGGCCCGCCGGATCCTGGCCCAGCTCCGCAACGACCACCGCACGGTCGCCCTCATGGTGCTGGTCCCGAGCCTGATCATGATCCTGCTCTACTACGTGATCGACAACGGGCTCGTCTTCGCCCAGTGGGCGCCGGCACTGCTGTCGATCTTCCCTTTCCTGGTGATGTTCCTGGTCACCTCCATCGCCACCCTCCGCGAGCGCACCTCCGGCACGCTGGAGCGGCTGATGGCCTCCCCGCTGCGCCAGCTCGACCTCCTCCTCGGCTACGGCCTCGCGTTCGGCGCCGCCGCCGTACTCCAGGTGGCCCTGGCACTGACGGTCTCGCTGACCTGGCTCGGCCTCGACCTGCGGGGAGACCTCTGGGCGCTGGTCCTGGTCGCCCTGCTCAACTCGCTCCTGGGCACCGCGCTCGGCCTGTTCTGCAGCGCGTTCGCCCGCTCGGAGTTCCAGGCGGTCCAGTTCATGCCGCTGGTGATGATCCCGCAGCTCCTCCTCGGCGGGATCATCGTGCCGCGCGACCAGATGGCGACCGTGCTGGAGTGGATCTCCAACGTGCTGCCGATGTCCTACGCCCTGGAGGCCATGAAGCTGGCCGTCATGAGCGGCGACCTGGGCTCCGACTTCTGGCGCGACATCGCGGTGGTGGCCGGATCGGTTCTGCTGGCCCTGGTTCTGGGCGCCGCGACGCTGAAGAGGCGCACCCCGTAAACTGCCCCCGTGATCGCGATCCTGGGCACCGGCAAGATGGGTGAGGCTCTGCTCTCCGGCCTGGTCCGGGCGGGGCGGGCGGCTGACCAGATCATGGTCACCACCCGCCGGCCCGACCGGGCCAAGCAGTTGGCGGAGACCTACGGCGTCAAGGTGGTCACCAACCTGGAGGCGGCCGAGCAGGCCGACGCGCTGATCCTGGCGGTCAAGCCCCAGGACATGGGCACCCTGCTTCGCGAGATCGCCCCCGTGGTGCCGTCAGACCGGCTGGTCATCTCGGTCGCGGCGGGCATCACCACCGACTTCGTGCAGGCCAGGCTGGGCGGGCCGATCCCGGTCGTCCGGGTCATGTCGAACACGCCGGTGCTGGTCGACGAGGCGATGAGCGTGATCTCGGCCGGCGCCCACGCGAAAGAGGAGCACCTCAAGCTGACCGAAGACCTGCTCAGGCCGGTCGGCAAGGTGCTGCGCATCCCCGAGTCCCAGCAAGACGGCGCGACCGCGCTCAGCGGCTCGGGCCCCGCCTACTTCTTCTATCTGGTCGAGGCCATGGTCGACGCGGGCATCCTGCTCGGCATGCCGCGGGCGGCGGCCCTCGACATGGTCAAGCAGTCGATCGTGGGCGCGGCGATCATGCTGCGCGACTCGGGGGAGCACCCGGTGATCCTCCGCGAGGCCGTCACCTCGCCCGGCGGCACCACCATCGCCGCCATCGCCGAACTGGAGCGCCACCGCGTGCGCGCCGCCTTCCTCGATGCGATCGAGGCGGCCCGCGACCGCAGCCGCGAGCTGGGCGGCACGAACAAGTAGCCCTCGCTACCCGCGGTGACCAGGCGAAAAGGGTTTATTAGTTAGGAAGCTTTCCTTATAGGCTGAGGCGAGTGGTCGTACTCTCCCCGGCGCGCCTGTGGACGCGTGACTTCTCCCTCTACTTCGTCGGCCGGGCGGTCGCCCTCATGGGCGACGCGATGTTGCCGGTGGCGGTGACGCTCGGCGTCCTCGGCATCTACGGCCCGGTGGGGGTCGGCGTCGTCCTGGCGGCGTGGATGGCGGCCTTCGGGGGCCTGGTGCTGTTCGGCGGGGTGCTCGCCGACTGGTTCACCGCCCGGCGCATGATGATCTTCGCGGACGTCCTGCGCGTCGCCACCCAGCTCACCATCGCGGTGACCTTCTTCGCCGGGCAGCCCCCGCTCTGGCTCCTGATCACGATGTCGTTCCTGAGCGGCCTCGGGGCGGCGCTCTTCCAGCCCGGCGTGAACAGCATGATCCCGCAGATCGCCGCCGACCCCCAGCGCGCCAACGCGACCCTCCGCGTGGCCGACGCGGTGGCCCGCCTCATCGGCCCCGGCGTCGCGGGAGCGATCGTCCTGTTCGGCGGCCCCGGTGTCGTGTACGCCATCAACGCCGGAACGTTCCTGGTCAGCGCTCTGTGCCTGCTCGCGATGCGGGTGAGGCCGACCAAGACCGAGGCGACCTCCCTGATCGGCGACCTGCGGGAGGGCTGGGCCGAGTTCCGGTCCCGCACGTGGATGTGGTCGGTCATCCTCGTCTGGGCGGTCTACGGGATCGTCCTGTTCGGCCCGATGTGGCCGGTCGGCGCCCAGGTCATCTCCGAGGCCGACGGCGACGCCGCCTACGTCATGGCCATCACCGGCGAAGGCCTCGGCAGCATCCTCGGCGGCCTGGTGGCCATGCGCTACCGCCCGGCCAGGCCCCTCTTCTCCGGCGCGGTGGCGATGGTCGCCTTCATGGCCATGCCCCTGGTCGTCGCCCTGGCCGCCCCGGTCCCGGTGATCGTCACCGGTTACACCCTCGCGGGCGCGGCCTGGGCCTTCTGGTCGGTGATGTGGGCGACCAGCGTCCAGACCCAGGTTCCGGGCGAGGTGCTCAACCGCGTCACCGCCTACGAGGTGGCGGGTTCGGTGCTGAGCATCCCCATCGGCCAGTCCCTGGGCCCGATCGTCGGTGAGGCGATCGGCGCCCGGACGGTCATCTGGGCCGGCTTCTTCGCGGGCCTGGCCGGCATCGGCGTGCTCCTGTCGATCCGCCCGGTCAGGAACCTGCGCGCGGTGGGCCGCTGACTCGGGGACCGGCACGGCCGGGATCTACGATGAGCAGTTGTGGTGATCCGGCGTGGTATCCCCCTGTTGGCGCTCCTTCTCGTGTTATCCGCCTGCACGGCGGAGGAGGCGCCCGTCGTGCAGACCGCGACCGTGGCGCGGGCGCCCGTCAGCGAGGTGGTGGAGGCCCCGGCGACCGTGGGGGCGCGGGCCACCGCGAGCCTCACCTCTCCCGCGGCCGGGACGGTCGCCAAGCTCTACGTCTCCGACGGCGACACCGTGAAGAAGGGTGAGATCCTCGCCCGCATCAGCGCGCCGCAGGCCCGCGACCGGCTGAAAGAGGCCAAGAAGGCCGACCGGCAGGCGGCGAGGCCGGTCTCGTTCGGGGGCGCGCCGAGTGTGCCGTCGCTGCGGCTGCCGAACGGGATCGACCCCCACGTCCGGAAATCGTTCGCGCAGGCCCGGCAGGCGGCCCGCAAGGTCGAGGACAAGGCCATCCGCAGGCACCTGCTGTCGGCCATCGACCTCGCCGAGAAGCAGCACCGATCCCAGCAGAAGGCGCTGAACGGGATCGTCGGCGGCCTCAACCGCATGCTCGCCTCGTTCACCGGGCAACTCGGCGCGGGCATGAGCGGGCTCTCGTCGTCGATGAGCTCCCTCCAGGCGGCCTCGCGCAGCCAGACCCGGGCGGCCGTGAAGGCCGCGGAGGAGACCGTCGAAGGGCTCACGGTCAAGGCGCCGTTCGGCGGGGTCGTCACCCTCGGCGGCGGTGGCGGGTCGGCCACGCCTGCCCTGCCCGATCTGGCCGAGCTCGTCTCCGGCGGCGGTGTCCCGGCCCAGGCGGCCGGCAGTTCGGCGGGCACGATCGCCGAGGGTGTCCCGGTGGGCCAGGGGGAGGCGCTGCTGACCGTCACCGACGTCTCCGAGCTGAACCTGCGGGCCGACGTCGACGAGACCGACGTGCTGCTCGTCGAGAACGGCACCCGGGCCGAGGTCGAGTTCGACGCCGTGCCCGGCGCGGTCTACACGGCCGAGGTCACCGGCGTCGGGGTCACGCCCCAGGAGGGCGCGACGGGCGGCGTCAGTTATCCGGTACGCCTCTCGCTCGCCGAAGGCCGGTTCGACGACGGCTCCGAGGCGCCCGACCCCAAACCCGGCATGAGCGCCGTCGTCCGGATGATCGTCAAGGAGTCGCCCGCGGCCGTCGCGGTCCCGGCCGCCGCCGTGGTCACCAGCGGGCGCGACACCGTCGTCTGGGCCGTCGTCGGCGGCCGGGCCGAACGCCGGACCGTCACGCTCGGCGCGGAAGGGGACGCCTTCGTGGAGGTCGTCAGCGGGGTGCGGGTCGGCGACCGGGTCATCACGCGAGGGGCCGACGGCGTGCGTCAGGGGCAGGAGATCTCGTGACCGCCTTCGAGGCCGCAGGGTTGACGAGGTCGTACCAGCTCGAAGGCGTGACCGTGGACGCGCTGCGCGGCGTCGACCTGACCATCGGCGACGGCGAGTTCGCCGCGATCCTCGGGCCTTCTGGGTCCGGAAAATCGACCCTGATGCACCTGCTCGGCTGCCTCGACCGGCCGACCTCGGGGGTGCTGAGGGTGGGCGGCGTCGACGTATCGACCCTCGACGACACCAAGCTCGCCGAGCTGCGCAACCGGATGATCGGCTTCGTCTTCCAGTCGTTCCACCTGCTCGCCCGCACCTCCGCCCTGGACAACGTGGCGTTGCCGCTCGTCTACCGAGGGGTCGCCAGGGCCGACCGGCGCAAGCGGGCGAGGGCCGCTCTGGAAGCGGTGGGCCTGGCCCACCGGCTCGACCACCGCCCGTCGCAGATGTCGGGCGGCGAGCAGCAGCGGGTCGCCATCGCCCGCGCGCTCGTCGGCGACCCCCAGGTGGTCTTGGCCGACGAGCCGACCGGCAACCTCGACACCCGCAACGGCGACGAGGTCATGGCCCTGCTCGAACGCCTCAACGCCGACCAGGGCGTGGCGATCGTGCTGGTCACCCACGAACCCGAGGTCGCCGACCGGGCCCGCAGGCAGATCCACGTCAGAGACGGCCTGATCGAGCGGGACGTCGCGTGAGGAGCGCCGAGGCCTTCCGGATGGCCCTCGAAGCGCTCCGGGTCAACCGGCTGCGCAGCGCCCTGACCATGCTCGGCGTGATCATCGGCGTGTCGGCCGTGGTGATCCTGGTCGCCATCGGCACCGGCGCGAAGGACGCCATCGAAGACGAGATCTCCGGGCTCGGCTCCAACATCATCCTGGTCGTGCCCGGCCAGCTGAACTTCCAGGCCGCCCCCACCCAGAGCCGCCTCGACCTGTCCGACGTCAACTACGTGCGGAGGGTCGTCGGCGACCCGGGCCGGGTGACCGTGTCGGTCCAGTCGGGCGAGAACGTCCGCGTCGGCCGCAACGAGGCGTTCGTCACCGTCGTCGGCACCGACGAGAACATCCCCAACGTCTTCGAACGCCCCCTGAAGAGAGGCCGCTACCTCACCGAGACCGACATCGACACCCGCCGCCGCGTCGCCGTTCTGGGCTCCGAGGTATCGGAGCAGCTCTTCGGCGACCTCGACCCGGTCGGGAGACAGGCCACGATCGCCGGGGTGCGCTTCCGGGTCGTCGGCGTGTACGAGAAGGTCGGCGCCACCTTCGGGGTCGCGCGCGACCGGGAGACCCACATCCCGGTCACCACGGCCCAGCGGCTGCTCGGCGTCCAGCGCGTCAACGGCATCGCCATCGGCGCCTCGGGCCCCGACGTGATCGACTCCCTCGGCCAGAAGGTCGTGGACGCCCTGACCACCCGCTACCCCGACGAGAAGTTCTCCGCCGTCACCCAGACCCAGCTCCTCGGCACGATCGGCACCGTCCTCGGCATGCTGACCGGCGTGCTGGCCGCCATCGCCGGCATCTCACTGCTGGTCGGCGGGGTCGGGGTCTCGAACATCATGCTGGTCAGCGTGCGCGAACGCACCAAGGAGATCGGCCTGCGCAAGGCCCTCGGCGCCCGCCAGCGCGACGTGCTGGGCCAGTTCCTCATCGAGGCCGTGCTGCTCACCACGATCGGCGGCACCATCGGCATCGCGCTCGGCGTCGGCGGCTCACTGCTGATCGAGGCGCTCTCTCCCGTGCCCGCCTCGATCACCCTCTGGTCGATCCTGCTGGCCTTCGGCGTCTCGGCCGTCGTAGGGGTCTTCTTCGGGGTCGCCCCGGCCCGCCGCGCCGGGCGGCTCGACCCGGTGGTGGCGCTCCGGGCCGAATGACCGTGCGGTAATTTGCTGGCTATGAGCGACTTCGCGCGTGGCGCCTGCGGACCCGTGCGGGTCGTCTGGGACGACGCCCTGACGTCGTACGACTTCGGTCCCCATCACCCGCTCGCGCCGGTGCGGGTCGAGTTGACCATGGCGCTGGCGCGGGAGCTCGGCGTGCTCGACACGGTCGAGATCGTGCCCTGTGCCCCGGCCACCGACGACGATCTCGCGAGTGTGCACAAGCGCGACTACATCGAGGCGGTCAAGCGGGTCTCCGAGGCGGGGCGGCCCGACCTGCGGGCAGGGCTGGGCACCAGCGACAACCCGGCCTTCGCCGGCGTCCACGAGGCCTCGGCCCTGATCGCCGGGGCGACGCTGGAGGCCGTGAAGCAGGTCCACCAGGGCGGCGCGACGCACGCGCTGAACGTCGCCGGGGGCCTCCACCACGCCATGCCCGCCACGGCCAGCGGTTTCTGCGTCTACAACGACCCGGCGGTCGCCATCGCCTGGCTGCTCGGCCAGGGGGTCGAGAAGGTCGCCTACGTCGACGTCGACGTCCACCACGGCGACGGCGTGCAGGCCATGTTCTTCGACGACCCACGGGTGCTGACGATCAGCCTCCACGAGTCGCCGCGCACGCTCTTCCCGGGCACCGGCTTCGCCGAGGAGACCGGGGCCGAGGGGACGGCCGTGAACGTGCCGCTCCCGGCCGGCTGCGGCGACGCGGGCTGGCTGCGCGCTTTCCACGCGGTGGTGCCGCCGCTGCTGCGCGAGTTCGCCCCCGGCTTCCTGGTCACCCAGCACGGCTGCGACTCCCACGCCCTCGACCCGCTGGCCCACCTGATGTTGTCGCTCGACGGCCAGCGGACGGCGTACCGGGAACTGCACAAGCTGGCCCACGAGACGGCCGGTGGGCGGTGGCTCGCCACCGGCGGCGGGGGATACGAGCTGGTCCAGGTGGTGCCGAGGGCCTGGACCCACTTGATCGCCGAGGCGGCGGGCGCTCCCGTCGAGCCCGACACCGCCACCCCCGAGGCGTGGCGCGAGTTCGTCCGCGCGCGGACCGGCGAGTTGCCGCCGCTCACGATGACCGACGGCCGCACCCCCGAATATCGGCCCATCTCCGAGGGTTACGACCCGGCCGATCCGATCGACCGCGCGATTATGGCCACCCGGAACGCGGTCTTCCCCTACCACGGTCTGGATCCCCTGCCATGACGCGAGCAGAGCTCATCGACCACCTCGTCCGCACCCGCATCGCCGGTGACGTCGCGACGAGCCGTGAGAACAACCTCGACCACTACCGGTCGCTCGCGGTGCGCGACCCCCACTACATGTTCGGGCTGACCTTCGAGGGCGCCTGGACCTACCGCGACGTCCTCGATCTGATGGCCAAGTCGGCGGGCGTGGTGGCCGATCCCGGCCACCGGTCGGGCCAGGACACGATCGACCCCGAGCGGACCGTCGCGGCGCTCGACGCGATGGGCGACCGGATCGCGGCGGCGCTACGGCGGCCCGACCCCAAGATGATCATCGCCACCGGGCATCCGACCGGGCTGATGGTCGTTCACATGGCCATCGCTCGTTTCGTCGTGACTCAGGGGGCGACTCTGCTTACCCCGGCGGAAGGGTGGACGTACCTTCCCGGTTCGTTCGGCCGCCGGCGCTCGATCCGCTACATCGACGACGTCGCCCTCCTCGACGACGGCGGTGCCCTTGTGCACACGCACGACTCCGCTCCGATGCGGCAGATGCTGGCCGAGCAGAGACCGGATTTCGTCATCGCCGACCACGGCTGGGCGGGCGCGGCGGGGGAGGCCGGCGTCGAGACGGTCGGGTTCGCCGACTGCAACGATCCGGCCCTTTTCGTGGGAGAAGCCGAGGGGAAGATCGCGGTGACCGTGCCCCTGGATGACAACGTGCTGCCCCGCTATTACGGACCGTTGACCGACTACCTGCTCCGACGTGCGGCGGCCGGCCTTTAGGGGCGTCCCTTTTCTGGGGTTTCACGCCCGCTTTTGCACTGGTGTGTCGACCGGTTGCCAACTTTTTGGTGATCCTGGGCGACTCTAATGTGAGAGAAGTTGGTCCGTTCCAAGATCAAGGCGAGGGGCACGGTCCGGCTGCTGGCCAGCGTTTTTCGGTGTTTCTCGGGCAAGATCCCCCGATGGCTGATGAAATGGGGGGTTTGCCTCCGTGAAGTCCCGACTTACGCTGACAGCAGTACACGTGCGTGAGCAATGGCACCAGTGGGGATAACCCGGAAACACGTGCGGAAGAGGCGTCCGATGGGTGCAGGCGAAAGACCTCTCAGCGAGGTGAAGTTCCTGACGGTGGCAGAAGTGGCCACCGTCATGCGGGTGTCCAAGATGACGGTGTACCGGCTCGTGCACTCGGGCGAGTTGCCGGCCATCAGGGTAGGCCGGTCCTTCAGAGTGCCCGAACAGGCGGTGCACGACTATCTGAGGGACGCTTTCATCGAGGCTGGATGAAGTGACCTGTAGCGACTAGCGATACCAAGGGCAACACGGGTTCCCCCAGGGGAACGATCAACCATGGATCGCCGGTAGGCTGTTGTGCCGGTGTGCGCTCGCGCACCGGTACGACGTCTATCTTCACCTGGGGGTCCCGTGGGCTCTGTGATCAAGAAGCGCCGCAAGCGCATGGCCAAGAAGAAGCACCGCAAGCTGCTCAAGAAGACCCGCATCCAGCGGCGTAACAAGAAGTAGCCCAGCGCGGTCCCTGCGAGGAAGAGTCTATGAGTCCCGTGACCCGGACAGTCCTGGTCACCGGGATATCCCGGCACATCGGCGCTCGGCTGGCGAGCGTCCTCGCAGCCGACCCGGCCATCAGCCGGGTCATCGGAGTCGACACGGTGCCGCCGACGTCGCTTACGCGTGATGGCGGCGCCCAACTCAATCCCCTGGGCCGCGTCGAGTTCGTCCGCGTCGACCTGCGCAGCGCCGACATCGCCCAGGTCATCGCGGCGGCCGACATCGACACGGTCGTCCACATGAGCCTGATGAGCGGGCCGGCCGGAAGTCGTCCGGCGATGAAAGAGCACAACGTCATCGGCACGATGCAGTTGCTCGCGGCCTGCCAGCGCTCCGAGACGGTGCGCCGGGTCGTCGTCCGCTCCACCACGGCCGTCTACGGCTCCTCGCCCACCGATCCCGCCGTCTTCACCGAGGACAGCGAGCCGGTGGAGGTTCCCCACACCGGCTACGGCAAGGACGCGTTCGAGGTCGAGGGCTACGTCCGCGGCTACGCGCGGCGGCGGCCCGACGTGGTGACGACGACCCTGCGGTTCGCGAACTTCATCGGGCCCAAGGTCGACTCCCCGCTGACCCGCTACTTCCGGGCGCCGATCCTGCCGACCGTGCTCGGCTTCGATCCGCGGCTCCAGTTCGTCCACGAGGACGACGGGGTCGAGGTGCTCCGGCGGGCCGCGCTCGACGATCATCCCGGTGTCTTCAACGTCGCCGGTGACGGCGTGCTGCTGCTCTCGCAGTGCCTGCGCCGGGCCCGGCGGTTCTGGATCCCGGTGCCGGCCCCGGCGTTCCGGTTCCTGGGCGAGGGCGCCCGCGCGCTCGGGCGCATGGATTTCACGCCCGACCAACTGGCCCTGATGAGCCACGGCCGGGTGGTCGACTCGGGCAAGCTGGCCGACGAGTTCGGCTGGGTGCCCAAATTCACCACCGCGTCGGCGTTCGACGACTTCCTGCAGACCCGGAGCACGCGGTGAACGCCGAAGAACTCCTCACCTTCGCCGCACGCCGCATCTCGGGCCGCTACGAGGTCGACGAGTTCGGCTACGACGCCGAGCTCAACGACAAGGTCATCCTCGAACTGCTCCGCCCGCTCTACCGCCACTGGTTCCGCGTCGAGACCATCGGCCTGCACAACCTGCCGCCCGACGGCGCGCTCGTCGTCGCCAACCACTCGGGCACCCTCCCGGTCGACGCCCTGATGCTCCAGGTCGCCCTCCACGACGAGGCCGGGCGGGCGGTCCGGCTGCTGGGGGCCGACCTCGTCCACCGGCTGCCGCTGCTCGGCCACCTGTCCCGCAAGACCGGCCACACCCTGGCCTGCAAGGAAGACGCCGACCGGCTGCTGCGCAAGGGCGAACTCGTCGGGGTCTTCCCCGAAGGTTTCAAGGGCATCGGCAAGCCCTGGTCCCAGCGCTACAAGCTCCAGCGGTTCGGCCGGGGCGGGTTCGTCGCCTCCGCGATCAGAGCCGGGGTGCCGATCGTGCCGTGCTCGATCGTCGGGGCCGAGGAGATCTACCCGAAGATCGGCGAACTGCGCCTGCCGGCCCGCCTGCTCGGCCTGCCCTACCTGCCTATCACGCCGCTGTTCCCGTGGTTCGGCCCGCTCGGGCTGGTGCCGCTGCCGTCGAAATGGCTGATCGAGTTCGGCGAGCCGATCAGGTCTGACGAGGTCGACCCCGCCGAGGCCGACGACCCGATGGTGGTCTTCGAGCTGACCGACCAGGTCCGCGAGACGATCCAGCGCTCGCTCAACGCGCTGCGGCTGCGCCGCGGACCGGCCTTCTTCCTCTAGTGCTTCCTGTAGTGGCGTCGCAGGGCCAGCCCCGCCGCCACGCCGCCCGCGATCGCGCCCGCCGTCGCCGCGATGGGCAACCCGATCATCGTCGCCTTGCGGGTGGTGCGGAAGTCGCGCACCTGCCAGCCCCGCTCGCGGGCGTGTTCGCGCAGCTCCGTGTCGGGGTTGATCGCGTAGGGGTGGCCGACCAGCGACAACATGGGCAGGTCGTTGGCCGAGTCGCTGTAGGCCGAGCAGCGGGTCAGGTCGAGCCCCTCACGCCGGGCCAGCGCCCTGACGGCCTCGGCCTTGGCCGGGCCGTGCAGTAAATCGCCCACCAGATGGCCGGTGTAGGCGCCGTCCTTGGTCTCCGAGACGGTGCCGAGCGCGCCGGTCAGGCCGAGCCGACGGGCGATGACGTGGGCGAGCTCCACCGGCGTCGCGGTGACCAGCCACACCCGCTGGCCGGCGTCGAGGTGGGCCTGGGCCAGCGCGCGGGTGCCCGACCAGATGCGGTCGGCCATCACCTCGTCGTAGATCTCCTCGCCCAGCAGCACGACCTCGTCGACCTTCAGCCCGGCGACGAACGCCAGCGCCATCTCCTTGGCCTTGGCGACGTGGTCGGGGTTCTCGTTGCCGCGGACCCGGAACATCGCCTGCCCGACGGCGAACTTGACCAGGTCGCCGGTGGTGAACAGGCCCCGGGCCGCCAGGCCCCGGGCGAAGTGGTAGATCGACGCGCCGCGGACCATGGTGTTGTCGACGTCGAAGAATGCGGCGGCGGTCGGATCGGGCTCGGCGCTCGGGGCCGGCAACGCGGCCGCGGCCGCCACCTCACCCGCGAGTTCCGCCGCTTCGCGCCGTCTCAGTAGCCGCTTCATAACCTCCGAGCTTAACCGCTGGGGTCCCTTCGACCGGTTGCCCGCGCGTGAACAGCGCTAGTTGCCCGCGGGCCCGGCGTAGCCGTCGATGAGGCTGAGATATTCGGTCGCGATCTCGCGGTTCTCGGCGTCGAGTTTCGGCACCATCTTCTCGACGACCTTCTTCTGCTCCCGGGCGAACCGGCGGACCTTCGCGGGCGGCTTGGTCGGCTGTTTCACCTTCTCCAGCGCGAGCCGCGTGGTGCTGTCCATGTCTTCGAGCGTCTGCCCGATCAGTTCCTCGCGGTCGGGCGTGGCGGCCTTCAGCAGTTCGGCCGCCTCGGCGGCGCGCGAGCGGGCCACCGTCATCTGCCGGTCGGCGCGCTCGGCCTCGCTGCGGGTGAGGGTCAGCAGCGTCGACTCGGCCGCCCGCTTCAGCGGGTAGAGCACCTCGCCCGGCCCGGCCGAGTAGGTCACCGCGGCGACCGACATGGTCGCCGTGACCATCGCGCCGAGCGCCAGCCACGGGCGCAGCCGCACCAATAGGGGAACACGCCGGATGCGCGGCCGCGCGTGGGCCGGCCCGGGGCGCGGCGGCGCGGCACGTTCTTCCTGGTGTGTACGCAGTAACTCGGCCCGCAGCCCTTCGCGGAACTCCGCCCGGGGCCCGGCGGCCTCACGGCGGCCGAGTTCCTCCAGCCGGGCGGCGATACGCGCGGCACGCCGCGCACGCGGAAGACGCCACCACCCCATCGCCAGAGCTCCCGCTCGAAGATCCACCCACCCCTGCGAATAGACCAACGACAACGCGTCGGAGGGGTTACGGGGTGTGTCTCAACTGAGATCTTTCGGCAGCGACCTGGCCAGCGCCTTGATGGCGCGGAACTGGAGGGCCTTGATCGCACCGCTCTTCTTGCCCATCGCGGCGGCGGTCTCGGCGAGCGACATGCCGTACAGGAACCGCATGATCACGCACTCCTGCTGCTCGGGGCCGAGCTGCTGGACGGCGCGCATGACGTGCTCGTTCACCATGTTGGTGATCGCGGCGTTCTCGGGGATGTGGGGGCCGTCGAGCGGGGTGTCGAGGACCTCGGCGGTGGAGACCTCAAGGCGGCTGCGGCCCGACTTGTAGTGGTCGGTGATCAGGTTGCGGGCGATCGTCACGAGCCAGGCGCCGAAGTCGCGGCCCTGCCAGGTGAAGTCGGAGATGTTGCGCAGCGCGCGCAGGAACGTGTCGCTCGTCAGGTCTTCGGCGAGGGGGTGGGAGCCCACGCGGAAGAAGACGTACCGGTAGACGAGGTCGACGTACCGGTCGTAGAGCTGCCCGAAGGCCTCGGTGTCGCCCGTCTTGGCGCGCAGCACCAGCGTGCGCATCTCGTCGAACTCGGGCGAGACCGCCTCGGGCGCGGACTGCAACGCTCCAGAGCCGACCGAAGGGGCCAGCCCGGCTAACGACCAACTGTTCAGCATCCGGATATCCCATGGGATAGGGGAAGTCGGCGTGCTCGCCACTCTAGAAATCTCCCATAAATTACACAATGAGGGCTCTCTCTGTAATCCCTTCCGTAACGGATGCTTCCGACGAGTCTCGCTGGCTGGGCGTGTGGACAGGGACAGGCCATAGAGTTGGTCCGTCATGGAACTCGTTGTCGCAGTCATCGCGTTCGCGGGGGCGATCCTCGCCGCGGTCACCACAGGCGTCCTGGTCGGGCGGATCCGTGAGGAGTCCTCCGGCTGGCTCGTGGCGTGGGCGATCACCACGGTCGCGGTGTGCCTCGGGCTCGGCGCGATCGCCATCGGCGGCCTCCTCGGGTTCGGCCCGCTGACCTTCCGCGTGTTCCAGATCGGCGGCGCGCTGCTGGCGCCGTTGTGGCTGGCCGGTGGACTGATCCAGTTGCTCGCGGAGTCACGGTCCGCCCGGCTCGGCGGCTGGCTCCTGGCCGGCGGCCTGAGCTTCGTCGGCGTGGTCATCATGGCCCTCGACCCCGTGCAGAACGGCTTCAACAAGACGCTGCCGATCGCCACCGACAAGTGGGACATCCCGCCCGAGTGGCTGCTGCGCGGCGTCCACGTGCTCGCTCTGCTGATCCTGTTCGTCGCGCTGGTCGTCGCGCTGATCCGGATGCGTTCGGGCGACGACTACGACGCCGACAACATGAACGCCACCGTCGTGCTGGCCCCCATCGGCATGGCCGCGATCGGCTCCCAGCTCTTCCTGGTGCAGGGCATATTCGTCGTGGCGCTCCTGGCCGCCATCCCCGGCGGCATCTGGTACGCCGTCAACCGCCCCCTCGCCCCCTACGACGACGAGGAGGAACCGGCGCCGCAGCCCCAGCACCAGGGCCCGCCGAGCGGCCCGATGCCGGTGCAGCCCCAGCAGCCGGTCTGGCAGGAGCAGAGCCTCGGCCGCCGCGTGGCCGGCCTGCAGGCGCCGCAGCAGCCGATGGCCAGTCCCATGACGGGGTCCATGAGCGGGCCGATGAGCGCTCCCATGGGCGGGCCGCCGATGCCCACCACCGGCCCGCAGCCCGTGGTTCCGCCCGCCCCCCGCTCGGGCCTCGGCGACCTGGTCGCCGAATACCGCGCCGGCGAACAGCAGGGCGGCGGGTTCGACTACGCCTCCCGCATGCAGCCCCCGCCGCCGCAGCAGCCGCCGCCCCAGCCGCCGCTGCCCCCCGACTTCGGCGGCCCGGCGACCGGCACCCTCATGGCCGCCGACGCCTACAACCCCCAGGCCCACGAATATGGCATGCCGGTGCCGCCCCCGACGGCCTCCACCGAGTTCCAGATGCCGAACACCGGGGTGCTCTACCCGGGCCAGGTGCAGGCCGCCCAGTCGATGGCCGCGGCGCAGGTCCCGGCCCCCGCGACGGCGACCGGCTCGGTCCGGCCCTCGCCCACCATCTACGGCATGCTGACCGTCTTCACCCTGATGGACGGCGCCGGCGAGGCCTTCGACAGGCTGGCGGAAGAGACCGTCGAGCAGGTGCTCCGCAACGAGCCCGACACGCTCCTGTTCGTCTGCCACGGCGTGAAGTCGGCGCCGCTCCAGCGGCTGGTCTACGAGCTCTACCGCGACCAGACCGCCTTCCACGACCACCAGCGGCAGGCCCACATGGAGCGGTTCGCCACCGAGCGTCAGCCGCTGGTGCTGGCCACGAATGTGATCGAACTCACGGTCAACGCCGCCAAGGTCGTGCCGCTGCCCACGACGTTCAAGATCTGAGCGCCTGCCGCAGCCGGTTCTCGTCGACCCGCCAGTAGTCGTGCTGCACGCCGTCGACCAGTGTGACGGGAATCATCTCCCAGTATTTCGCCAGGTCGGCGGGGTTCTGTGTGATGTCGCGCTCGTCCCATTCGACGCCGAGTTCGGCCGCGACGCGCTCGATGACGGCGCGGGCGTCGTCGCACAGGTGGCAGCCGGGCTTGCCGAGCAGGGTGATGCGGTGAGCCATATGCCTACCGTATGGGGCGGATTCGGGACCGGCGGCCGGTCCTGACACCCTGGAAGTGAGCACGACAAGGGGGTCGCTCGACTTTGTGCATCACTTCACAAAGGCACTAACCTGGAAAGCGGCCCCGAAACCGATTCCCCCTCAGGAGTGCCGGCCTGTGATCCGCCGAACCCCGCAACAACCGCGTGAACGTGGCATCCCCGACGCGACCGTCGCCCGGCTGCCGCTCTACCTGCGTGCGTTGAACGGTTTGGCCGAGCGGGCCGTGGCCACGGTCAGTTCCGAGGATCTCGCGGTCGCGGCGGGGGTCAATTCCGCCAAACTCCGCAAAGATCTATCGCATTTGGGATCTTATGGAACACGGGGCGTCGGCTATGACGTTCAGTACCTCATCTACCAGATCTCCCGCGAACTCGGCCTGACCCAGGACTGGGCGGTCGCGATCGTCGGAGTCGGAAACCTCGGCCGGGCCCTCGCCAACTACGGCGGGTTCGTCTCCCGGGGGTTCCGGGTGGCCGGGCTGCTCGACGCCGACCCGGAGGTCGTGGGCGACCACATCGCCGGGCTCGTCGTGGAACACAGCGACGAACTGGAATCGGTGATCGCCAAACGGGGGGTGTCGATCGTGGTCATCGCGACTCCGGCGACCGCCGCCCAGGCGGTCTGCGACCGGGTCATCGCGTCCGGAGTGACGAGTATCTTGAACTTCGCCCCCGTCGTGCTCACGGTTCCTGCGGGCGTCGACGTCCGCAAGGTCGATCTGTCCATCGAACTGCAGATCCTCGCGTTCCACGAGCAGCGCAAGGTGAATGGGGGGCCCGTAATGGGCGAAGAATGGGCGGGGGAGGTCTCATGAGTCTGCTGATCGTGGGGCTGAGCCACCGGAGCGCACCGGTCTCGGTGCTCGAACAGGTGACGATCTCCGGCGAGGCCCTGGTGAAGCTCCTCCACGACGTGCGGCAGGACGCCCACGTCGCGGAGGCGATGGTGGTCTCCACGTGCAACCGGGTCGAGGTCTACGCCGAGGTCGACCGGTTCCACGGCGGGGTGTCGGCGATCACCACCCTGCTCGACCGCCACGCGGGGGCCGACCTGGCTCCTCATCTCTACGTCCACTACGAAGACCAGGCCGTGCACCACCTGATGTCGGTGGCCTCCGGGCTCGACTCGATGGTGGTCGGCGAGGGGCAGATCCTCGGGCAGATCAGGGCCGCGCTGCGGCTGGCCCAGCAGGAGGACGCGGTCGGCTCGATCCTCAACGAGCTGGTCCAGCAGGCCCTGCGAGTCGGCAAGCGGTCCCACAACGAGACTGGCATCGACCGCGCGGGCGCCTCCCTCATCGGTGTCGGCATCACCCTGGCCGAGACCGTGATCGGGCCCATCGAGGGCCGCCGGGCGCTGGTCGTCGGCGCGGGCTCGATGAGCGCGCTGACCGCCGCGACCCTCGCGCGGGCCGGGGTGACCGAGATCGTCATCGCCAACCGGACCTTCGAACGCGCCGAGCGGCTGGCCGAGACCGTCGGCGGCCGGGCCGTCCCCCTGTCGGAGATCACCGCCGAGCTGGCCACCGCCGACCTGGTCGTCACCTGCGTCGGCGCGGGCACCCGCGTGATCACCCCCGACATGATCCCCGCCCGGCAGGTCCCCCTGTTCCTGCTCGACCTCGCGCTGCCCCACGACATCGACACCGCCGTCCGGGGGTTGCCCCACGTCACCCTGGTCGACCTCGAAGACATGCAGCAGTCGGGCGCCGGGTCCGACGGCGGCCGGGCCGCCGACATCGCGGCCGTACGCCGGATCGTGGCCGACGAGGTCACCGCTTACCTCAACTCCGCACGCGCGGCCAAGGTGACGCCTACTGTGGTGGCGCTGCGCAGTCGCGCGGCCCAGGTGGTCGAGGCCGAACTCGGCCGGCTCCACTCCCGCATGCCCGACCTCGACGAACGTCAGCGCGACGAAGTGGCGCAGGCGGTCCGGCGGGTGGTAGACAAACTGCTCCACGAGCCGACTGTGCGTGTCAAGCAGCTCGCTGCGTCTCCGGCAGGCGATCATTATGCGGAGGCGCTGCGCGAGCTGTTCAACCTGGACCCGAAGGCGCCCGACGCCGTTTCCCGGATGGAGATCGAGCAGTGAACCTGAGGCTGGGCACCCGCAAGAGCCTGATGGCGACGACGCAGTCGCAGCAGGTGGCGGACCGGCTGACCGAGCTCACCGGCCGCGGCGTCGACCTCGTCGGGATCACCACCTTCGGCGACGTCACCAAGGCGCAGCTCTCCCAGCTCGGCGGCACCGGCGTGTTCGTCAGCGAGCTGCGCGAGAAGCTGGCCGCCGACGAGATCGACTTCGCGGTCCACTCGCTCAAGGACCTGCCGACCACCCCCGACCCCCGGCTCGTCCTGGCCGCGATCCCGCTGCGCGACGACCCCCGCGACGCGCTCGTCGGCTCCCGCAAGCTCGCCGATCTGGCGCCCGGCTCCCGCGTCGGCACCGGTTCGCCCCGCCGCATCGCCCAGCTCCGGCTGCTGCGCCCCGACCTCGACTACGTCCCGATCCGCGGCAACGCCGACACCCGGATCGGCAAGGTGACCTCCGGCGAGCTCGACGGGGTCGTGCTGGCCGCCGCCGGTCTGGCGCGGCTCCGGCGCGACGACGAGATCGCCAACTTCTTCGACACCGACGAGATGCTGCCCGCCCCCGGCCAGGGCGCGCTCGCGGTGGAGTGCCGGGCCGACCGGCCCGAGCTGATCAAGCTGCTGAGCACGCTCGACGACGCGCGCACCCGCGACGCCGTCATCGCCGAGCGTGCCGTACTCGCGGCGCTGGAGGCGGGCTGTTCGGCCCCCGTCGGCGCCTATGCCGTCGATGACGGCCACACGCTCACCCTGACCGCCACCGTGGTGTCCATCGACGGCGCCGCGGCGGTGCGGAAGTCCACCACCGGACCCGTCTCCTCGGCCATGGAACTCGGGCGCGAGCTCGCGGCCACCATGATCGCGGAGGGGGCCGGGCAATTGATGGGAGAGCAGGCCCATTGACCACATCAGAGCATCATGAGCATGGCATCGGGGGCTTCGTCGCCTTCGTAGGAGCTGGTCCCGGTGACGAGAACCTGCTGACGCTCCGGGGCGCCGATCTGCTGTCCAAGGCCGACGTCGTGGTCGTCGACCGCGAGTCGTACGGCCCGCTGCTGCGGCACTGCCGGGCCGGGGTCGACGTGCGTGACGTCGTGGCCGACCCCGACGCGCTGGCCGGCGCGGTCGGCGCGGCCAAGGCCGGGAAGCTGGTCGTGCGGGTGTGCCCGGGTGACCCGTCGTTCTTCTCCTCGGTGTCCGAGGAGGTCGCGGCGTGTTCGCAGGACGAGGTCGACTTCGAGATCGTGCCCGGCGTGCCGCCGGCCACGGCGGTGCTGACCTACGCCGGCATCCCGCCGGCATCGTCGGGGCCCGAGTTCCGGATCGTCGACGCGAGCCAGGTCGACGACTGGTCCAAGCACGCCTCGGTCGAGGGCACGCTGGTGATCTACAACGGGGTCGCCGAGGCGCCCGCGATCGGCAAGGCGCTGATCGCCGCGGGCCTGCCCGACTACACCCCGGTCGCGGTGACCAGCGACGGCACCACCACCGAGCAGTACACCGTGGTCTCCTCGCTGGGCCGTCTCGGCCCCGACCTGAAGCACGCCGGCATGACCGAACCGGCGCTCGTCGTGGTCGGCGACGCCGTGGGCCAGCGTGAGAAGCACTCGTGGTTCGAGACCAAGCCGCTGTTCGGCTGGCGTGTCCTCGTGCCGCGTACCAAAGAACAGGCCGCGGGCCTGTCCGAGCAGTTGCGGAGCTACGGCGCGGTGCCGGAAGAGGTGCCGACGATCTCCGTCGAGCCGCCGCGCACACCTCAGCAGATGGACCGCGCCATCAAGGGCCTGGTCACCGGCCGCTACGAGTGGGTGGCCTTCACCAGCGCCAACGCGGTCAAGGCCGTACGCGAGAAGTTCGACGAATACGGCCTCGACGCCCGTGCCTTCGCCGGGCTGAAGGTGGCCGCCGTCGGCGAGGCGACCGCGAGGGCCCTGGTCGAGTTCGGGGTCAAGCCCGACCTGCTGCCGACGGGCGAGCAGTCGTCCGAGGGCCTGCTGGAGGAGTGGCCGCCCTACGACTCGATGCTCGACCCGATCAACCGGGTGCTGCTCCCGAGGGCCGACATCGCCACCGACACCCTGGTGGCGGGCCTGACCGAGCTCGGCTGGGAGTGCGACGACGTGACGGCCTACCGGACCGTGCGGGCCGCGCCGCCGCCCGAGGAGATCCGCAACGCCATCAAGAGCGGCGGCTTCGACGCCGTCCTGTTCACCTCGTCCTCGACGGTGCGCAACCTCGTCGGCATCGCCGGCAAGCCGCACAACGTCACGGTGATCGCGGTCATCGGGCCGCAGACCGCCAAGACGGCCGAGGAGTTCAACCTGCGCGTCGACGTGATGGCCGACAAACCCTCCGCCTCGGCGCTGGCCGCCGCACTGGCGGAGTATGGTGCCAAGCAGCGCCAGGCGGCCGTCTCCGCCGGCGAGATCCCGCGCCGCCCCTCACAGACCCGAAGGGGTGCCCGGCGACGTCCCAAGTGACCTCAGAAGGTGGTTTTCGCATGAGTGCCGAGTTCCCGGTCGCCCGCCCGCGACGGCTGCGCCGCAACGCTCCGCTGCGCCGGATGGTGGCCGGGACCCGGCTTCACCCGGCCGAGCTGATCCTGCCGATGTTCGTCAAGGAGGGCATCGCCGAGCCGGCTCCGGTGGGGTCGATGCCCGGGGTCGTCCAGCACACCCGCGAGAGCCTCCGCAAGGCCGCCCACGACGCCGCCGAGGCCGGCGTGGGCGGTGTCATCCTGTTCGGCATCCCGGCCGTCAAGGACGGCCGGGGCTCCGGCGCCGACGACCCCGAGGGGATCGTCCAGCTCGCCCTGAACGATCTGCGGAGCGAGGTCGGCGACGCGCTGGTGGTGATGTCCGACACCTGCCTCGACGAATACACCGACCACGGCCACTGCGGCATCCTGACCGAGACCGGCGAGGTCGACAACGACCTGACCCTGGAGCGCTACGCCGCCGCCGCGGTCGCCCAGGCCCGCGCCGGCTCCCAGGTGATCGCGCCCAGCGGCATGATGGACGGCCAGGTCGGCGCGATCAGGGCCGCCCTCGACGCCGACGGCCACGCCGAGATCCCGATCCTGGGCTACTCGGTCAAGTACGCCTCGGCGTTCTACGGCCCCTTCCGCGACGCCGCCGAATGCGCCCCCCAGTTCGGCGACCGCAGCGCCTACCAGCAAGACCCGGCGGGCCCGGTCGGCGAGGCGCTGCGCGAGGTGCGGCTCGACCTCGCCGAGGGCGCCGACGCCGTCATGGTCAAGCCCGCGCTGGCCTACCTCGACATCCTGCGCCAGGTCAGAGACCTGGTCGACGTCCCGGTGGCCGCCTATCAGGTATCGGGTGAATACGCCATGGTCGAGGCCGCCGCCGCCAACGGCTGGATCGACCGCGACCGCGTGATCATGGAGTCGCTGATCGCGATCCGCCGCGCCGGAGCCGACCTCATCCTCACCTACTGGGCCACGGAAGTGGCACGGCGGCTCGGCTAGGCGGGGGTTTTCCCGGGGTCGCCCTGCGAAGATCCGGTCGGTCCGGGCATTATCGGGGGCAACAGCCCGTTTTTTCTCTGTGGGGGAGGAACAGCATCTGATGGTCGGGGTCCCGCTCGCTCGCCGTTCGAAACGCCGCGCGCACCGAATACCGCACCGGCTCGAAGCGGTGGTCGACTATGCCCGGCTGGGCTGGGCGAGTTGTCTGGGAGCTCATCCGCTGCGCGAGGGGCAGCGGGCGTGCTCGTGTGACCGTGTGGGCTGTCCGGATCCGGGCGCCCATCCGCTGTCGCCGGCCTGGCGTATGCAGGCCACGACCGACACGGCGCAGCTCACCCGGTGGTGGGAGCAGGAGCCGGAGGCGAACGTCATCCTGCCCACCGGACGGGTGTTCGACGTGTTCGACGTCCCGGCGGACCTCGGAATGTCCGCCCTGACCTCGCTGGAGTCTCCAGGCCCGGTTGCCGCAAGCGGCGACCGGGTTCTTTTTTTCGTGGCCACGCGTGGCAACCCCGACGACGAGGACGAGTGGTGGACGTCGTCGATCGACCACGCTCCGGAGACGATCGAATCCAATCCGGGGCTGCGCTGGCACTGCCGTGACTCCTACGTCCTGGCACCGCCGTCGTCGCTGGTCGGCGGGGGGACGGTTCGGTGGCTCCGGCCGCCGGACGGGCGCCCGCTGCCCGATCCGCTGCGCGTGCTGGACGTGCTCGCCGACTAGGCTCGGTGGCCGTGAGTCGTACCGATGAATCAGCGGCCCTGTTCGCGCGGGCCAAGGAGATCGTGCCGGGTGGGGTCAACTCGCCGGTCCGGGCGTTCAACTCGGTGGGGGGCACGCCCCGCTTCATGGCGTCCGGGCAGGGGCCCTACATCACCGACGCCGACGGGAACACCTACGTCGACCTGGTCTGCTCGTGGGGGCCGATGATCCTGGGCCACCGCCACCCCGCGGTGGTCGAGGCGGTCACCGCGGCGATGTCGGGCGGGTTCTCCTTCGGCACGGCGACCGAGGGCGAGGTGCTGCTGGCCGAGGAGATCGTCTCCCGGGTGGCGCCGGTCGAGAAGGTGCGCCTGGTCAGCTCGGGCACCGAGGCCACCATGAGCGCGGTACGGCTGGCACGCGGCTTCACCGGCCGCTCGAAGATCGTCAAGTTCGCCGGCTGCTACCACGGCCACGTCGACGCCCTGCTGGCCTCGGCCGGGTCGGGCGTGGTGACGTTCGGCCTGCCCGACACCCCGGGCGTGACGGGCGCGGCGGCGGCCGACACGCTGGTGCTGCCCTACAACGACCTGGCGGCGGTCGAAGAGGCGTTCACGCTCCACGAGATCGCCGCGGTGATCACCGAGGCGTGCCCGGCGAACATGGGCGTAGTGCCGCCCGTCGAGGGGTTCAACCGGCGGCTCAAGGAACTCTGCGCGGCCAACGGAGCGCTGCTCGTCGTCGACGAGGTGCTGACCGGTTTCCGGGTCTCGGCCGAGGGGTGGTACGGCCTCGACCCGGTGGACGCCGACCTGATGACCTTCGGCAAGGTCATGGGCGGCGGGTTGCCCGCCGCCGCGTTCGGCGGACGGGCCGACGTGATGGCCCGGCTGGCCCCCGAAGGGCCGGTCTACCAGGCGGGCACCCTGTCGGGTAACCCGCTGGCGTGCGCGGCCGGTCTGGCGACGCTGCGGAACTGTGACGCCGACGTCTACGCGCGGGTCGACGCCGCCGCTCTGGCCGTCGGCGACGCCGCCTCCGGCGCGCTCGCGGCCGAGGGTGTCGCCCATCGGCTGCAGCGGGCCGGGAACCTGTTCTCGGTCTTCTTCACCGAGGGCCCGGTGACCGACTTCGCGTCGGCGAAGACCCAGAACACGGCCGTGTTCACCGCGTTCTTCCACGCGATGCTCGACCAGGGCGTCTATCTTCCCCCGTCGGCCTTCGAAGCCTGGTTCCTGTCGTCCTCCCATGACGACGGAGCACTGTCGAAGGTGGTCGACGCTCTTCCGGTCGCGGCCAAGGCCGCGGCCCAGGCTGCTGGTTAGGCGCCCCGGGCGCGGCTCTTGGCGCGCGACTGGCGAGCGTTGGCGGCCAGCGTCTCCAGGTAGGAGACGCGGGCGGCGGTGGACTGCTTCGTGAAGAGGTTGTTGATGATTCGCATGTCTTCATCATGCAACGCTTAATAGTTGAGGACAAGCGAGATTTTCTTAGGTGGACCCTTTAGACTGGCTACATGTTGGACTTGCATCGGTTGAAGGCCCTGCACGCGGTCGCCACCTACGGCTCGGTCGGCGCGGCGGCCGAGGCGCTGATGGTCACGCCCTCGGCGATCTCGCAGCAGCTCGCGAAGCTGGAGAAGGAGACCGGCGCGGTGCTCGTCGAGCGCAACGGCCGCGGCGTGAAGCTCACCGACGCCGCCGGCCTGCTCGCCGAGCACGCCGAGAAGATCCTCGCCCTGGTCGAGACGGCCGAGGCCGACTTCGAGGCGCTGCGTGGCGCGGTGGTCGGGCGGTTGTCGATCGCGGCCTTCCCGACGGCCGCGCGCGGCATCTTCCCCGCCGCGCTCAAGCTGCTCAACGAGCAGCATCCCGACCTGGGCATGTTGTTCTGGGAGCGCGAGCCCGAGCGGCAGATCCGCGAGGTCACCCGCGGCGAGATCGACCTGGCGGTGGTGCAGGACTGGCTGAACCGCCCGATGGCCATCCCCGAGGGCCTGTCGCGGGCCACCCTGCTCGACGACGTCGCCGACATCGCCGTGCCGGCCGACCACCCGCTGGCCGACCGGCGCGAGATCTCGCTCTCGGAGCTGCCCGACGACCGGTGGATCACCTCGGTGCCGGGCACGGTCTGCCACGACTTCCTGCTGTTCCTGGTGCGGTCGGCGGGCAAGGAGCCCGACATCGTGTGCATGGCCGACGAATATCCGACCCAGCTCGCGCTGGTCGCGGGCGGCCACGGCCACGCGCTGATCCCGCGGCTCGGGCGCGGCGTCCTGCCGGAAGGGGTCCGGGCGATCCCGATCCTGCCCCGGCCGACCCGCCGCATCTACGCCCTGTGGCGTACCGACGCGGCCCGGCGGCCGGCCATCCGGGCCGCCGTCGACGCGCTGCGCACGGTCTGCGGCCACTTGGAGACCACACTCGAGCTCGTCTGAGGCATTCCGATCCGACTCTTCGGCTGGCCTGACGCCGTCTCGTCGTTTCCCGCGAGTAGGCTGGCGCCACCATGACTGAGACGACCGTCGTTCACCTGTTGCGCCATGGTGAGGTCTACAACCCGACCGGGGTCCTCTACGGCAGACTGCCCGGCTTCCACCTGTCGGACAACGGCCGGGCGATGGCCGACATGGTGGCCAAGTCGATCGCCAACCGCGACATCGTGACCCTGTGGAGCTCGCCGATGGAGCGCGCCCAGGAGACCGCCGCCCCCGCCGCCGAGGTGCTCAAGCTCTCCGTGCTCCTCGACGAGCGGCTGACCGAGGCCATGAACGTCTTCGAGGGCAAGCAGGTGGCCAACGACAACCGCGCCTTCTTCCGCGATCCCCGCAACTTCTGGCACTTCCGCGACCCCCGCCGCCCCTCGTGGGGCGAGGCCTACCGCGACGTCGTGGCCCGCATGAAGTCGGTGATCGACGACGCCCGCGCCGAGTCCCGGGGCCACGAGGCCCTGCTGGTCTCCCACCAGCTGCCGATCTGGATCATCCGCCTGGCCGCCGAGAGCAAACGCCTCTGGCACGACCCCCGCCGCCGCCAGGCCAGCCTGGCCAGCCTGACCTCCTTCACCTTCGACGGCGACCGCCTCATCAGCGTCGGCTACAGCGAACCCGCCGCGGCGTTGCTCAAGAGC
>NZ_BBXE01000046.1 GCF_001570565.1 Herbidospora yilanensis
GTGCCGGGCTGGAGAGCGCGGACAGCACACCGGTCGAGGACACCGCGGCGAGGGCGGAGCCGGTCATGGCGGAGGTCATGAACCCCCGGCGGGAGACGGCCACGTGGGACTCCTTCGGTCAGGCGGAGGGAAGGGCACGTCGCGGTGTTATCGCCGCGTAACATCGGACGGCTCGGCGTCATCTTGACAGCGACCGACACACAAACGCAACATTCGGCCGCCTTCTGGAAACTTCCGGATTAATGATCGGTAAGAGTGTGCAGGTCAGGGTCTCATCGTGGATCGGTCCAGGTTGCCGAGTTCTGTAAAGAACCCTTCGATTTACTCGAAAAGATCGGACCTCTCACCGGCGATGGGCGCGCGGCGTTCGGCGGATGCATCAGTCCTGGAGCGGCAGGCGAAGGATCATGCGCGTTCCCCGGTCCGAGTCGCCGATGGTGAGAGAACCCCGGTGGGCCTCGGCGATCTCGCGGCAGATGGCGAGGCCGAGTCCGGTGCCCGAGGGGTCCAGGTGGCGAGACTCCGCCAGCCGGGCGAATCTCTCGAAGACGAGTTCCCGATATTCGGGGGCGATGCCGGCGCCGTCGTCGGCGACCACCAGCACCCCGGTGCCGTCCTCGGTCCCGACCGTGACGGTGATGCGGGTGGCGGCGTGCCGCTGGGCGTTGTCCAGCAGATTGGCCAGCAGCCGGGAGATCAGCAGCCGGTCGCACGGGACGATCACGTCCGGCTCCAGGTCCGTCTCGATCGGCACCCGGCCGTGGGGGCGGCGCTCGATCTCGTGCCGGGCCAGCCGGCCCAGATCGGCCGGTGCGTGCGGCGGCAGCCGATCGTTGTCCATGCGGGCCAGGGTGAGGATGTCCTCGGCGAGCACCTGCTGGCGTTCCAGGTCGTTGAGGAGCTCCCGGGCGGTCGTCGGCCAGTCCACCTCGGGATCCGTCAACGCCTCCTCCAGCCTGAGCCGGGCTCCCGTGATGGGGCTTCGCAGGTCGTGGGAGACGTCGGAGGTGAAACGCCGCTCCCGCTCGATGGCCCCTTCCAGGAGTCGCAGGGTGCGGTTCGCGGTAATGGCCAGATAGCGGATCTCGTCGTAGTGAGGGGGGATGGGCACCCGGCGACCAGGGTGTTTCTCGGTGATCTCGGACAGTTCGGAAGTGATGTCCACGACGGGGCGCAGCGCGCGGCCGACGAGGAAATCGGTTCCCACCGCCACCAGGATCAGCCAGATCAGGGCTCCGGCGATGAGCACGGCCGCGAACGCGCCGTCGCCGCCGTGCCAGGGAGGGGCCGGCTCCCCTCCGTAGACGATCAGGGCGCCGCCGGGGGTCGTGATCCACATCGCCGCGACGGTCAGGCATTGGCGGGGAAAGCTGGGCACGTCGCAGACCACCTGGTCCATCGCTCCGGGGCGCCGAGGCGGCACGAGGAAGGCCATTCGCGGCTGGCCGATCATCCGGGGGTTCGCCGACACGACTCTTCCACCGGCGTCCACCACCTGCATGGCGGTCAAACCCTCGTCGGGCAGCACGGGCGGCACCACCGACGTGCCGGTCAACTGGTGCAGCACCCGCAGGTCGGCGGCGTACACCTCGCTGAGCTGCTCGGACAGCATGGACTTGTGGTTGCTGTCGAAGACGAATCCCATCGTCACCGCACACGCCACCGCCGCGGCCGCCGTCGCCCAGATCGTCAGCCGCAGCCGTACCGACCACTGCCGGGGCGACTTCACGTGTCACTCCAGCGGCGAAGGAGGCCGCGAGGGCGCCCCGCGGTCCATCTCCGCCCGTCCGTGTGGTCTTCAGCCGACATCATCACTAGAAGTTATCAATCATGACTCTACGTACATGTCGGGGGTGCGGCATGTCGCTCCGGCCTGGTGGCGCAACGGAGCGTAATGTGATGAACACGCAACGCCTTCATCGCTGCGGGTCAATGATGCGCGGAGAGTGTGGACGACATGTCGTGCGGGCAGTCCGCACTCTCCGCGGCACCCGGTGTCGCGTGACACATCCGCCGTCGGCCGATCAGCCGGCATTCTCCAGGCGGCGTGCCGCCCGGTCGTGCCGGTTCGGGATGACCGTGCCGTAGTAGATCATCACCGCTCCGACGACCACGAAGGCGACCGCCACCGGGATCCGCCACGGATCGTCCAGGTGCAGCGCCAGGAACCAGAGCCGCGACTCGCCGCCGGTCCAGATCGTCCACAGCGGCACCAGCCCCTGCGGGAACAGCGGGATCCAGCAGAAGATCCACAGGAACGTGACCAGCGCCTGCTTGCGCGCGGGCAGTCTGGTCCGGGGCCGCCCCGCGGTCACGTCCCGGGAGCCGGGCGACACGGTTCCGCCCGAGCGCATCAGGCTCAGCAGTTCCGGCCCCTTCGACGCCAGCCGCCGATGGGCCAGCCGCCCGAACCATCCTGCCAGCAGCGCCCCCGTGCCCACCCCGACCACCACGGCCGACCACGACACGACCGGCAGGTCGAGCGCGTCACCGAGGTAGGCGACGCCGCCCGCCGGGAGCGCCGTCAGCGTCACCAGCAGCAGCATCAGCACGACCTGGCCGAAGACGGCGCCCGCCTCCAGCGGGTTGCCGCCGCGCCTGCCCGGCTCGGTCACTGGCACCAGCATGGTCACCGACACCAGGGCGATCAGCCCCGCCCCGCCGCCCAGGACCGCCGCCAGGATCGACAACGTCCACGGCCACGTCCAGCCCTCGCCGCCGGCGAGCGTCCCGGCGACGGTGAGGACGATCGCGATCGGGGCGACCCGCAGCAGCCAGGCGAGCTGGCGGCCCCGCACCTCCGCCCGCTCGGTGCCCGGGTTGACCAGGTTCAGCCACAGGGCGGTGCCGTCGAGGCCGAACAGGTTGGCCGAGGTCGCGGCGGCCATCACGACCACCAGGACCCCGGCCCACGGCAGCATGCCGGACCAGCCGATGATCAGGGGGACGAGGGTGTAGAGCAGGCCGAAGAAGACGGCGAACCACAGCAGGTGGATGCGCATCAGGTCACGCGACCACGTCCGCAGCTCCTTCGCCGTCACCGCGCCCACCGGGCCGCGGGCGGCGAGGTCCCCTCCGGCGCCCTGGGGGACCCGGTGCAGGGGCCTGGTCGTGGTCCGCTCGACCAGCAGACGTGACCACACGAGCAGCGCCAGCACGATGAGCGCGCAGATCCCGAGGAGGGCCGCCGCCACCATGAGCCAGTCGCCCCGCCCGGCCGCCTCCACGGCCGCGACGCCCCAGCCCGACGGCAGCCGGCGCACCACGGCGGAGAAGGACGGCGGGAAGCCCGACGACAGCAGGTCGAACTGGATCGCCGCCCAGATCAGCACCCACGACTGGTTCAGCACGACATTCATCGACGCGTTGACCAGCGCCGCCAGGACCGCGCCCGTCCGCGACCTGACGGCCACGGCGAGCACCCCGATCATCAGCCGCGACAGCACCACGACCAGTGCCACCATCAGCGGGACCGTCACCAGCGCGACCGTGAACCCGGCCAGGCCGAACGAGCCCGCGTAGACCACGAGGGCGCTGAACGCGACCAGGCTGACCAGCGGGGGGACGCCGACGAAGGCGGTGCCGAGAAGACCGAGGGCCAGTTTGCGGGGGTCGACCGGCAGCAGCGAGAAGTGCTCGGGCCGGACGCTCTCGTCGCCGCCGCCGGTGTAGACGGGGCCGAGCATCCAGCCGAACAGCCAGACCGCGAAGACGGCCGCCAGCAGGTCGCCGTCGATCCCGGCCACCACGATCGTGCCGACGGCCAGGGCCAGGCCGGCCAGGCCGCCCATGACCATGCCGGCCGCGCGGGACCCGCCGATCGAGTGCCGCAGCACCCGTATCTTCATCGCGATCAGGACGCCAACCACGACGGGCCCTTCACGTCGTCGACGTCGGCCCCGACCAGTTCGACGAACCGGTCTTCGAGGGAGCGGCCGGCGCGCACCTCGTCGAGGGGCCCGGCGGCGGCGACGCGGCCCTTGTCGATCACCGCGACGTGGTCGCAGAGCTGCTCGACCAGCGCCATGACGTGGCTCGACAACACGACGGAACCACCCCCGGCGACGAAACCGCGCAGCATGCCCCGGATCGTCAGCGCGGAGACCGGGTCGACCGCCTCGAACGGCTCGTCGAGCACCAGCAGGCGGGGGCCGTGCAGCATCGCGGCGGCCAGGCCGATCTTCTTGCGCATGCCCGTCGAGTAGTCGATCACCAGGGTGCGCTCGGCCTGGTCGAGCTCCAGGATCTCCAGCAGTTCACCGGCCCGCGTGCCCGCCGTCGCGCGGTCGAGCCCGCGCAGCCGGCCCAGGAAGGTGAGGAGCTCGCGGCCCGTCAGCCGCTCGGGCAGGGCCAGGCCGTCGGGGAGCACGCCCACCCGCGCCCGCGCGCCGACGGGATCGGCCCACACGTCCACGCCGAAGACGCGGGCGTGGCCGGTGTCGGGGCGCAACAGGCCCACGGCCATGGACAACGACGTCGTCTTCCCCGCGCCGTTGGGGCCGACCAGCCCGTAGAAGGATCCGGGCGGGACCGAAAGGCTCACATGGTCGACCGCTATTTTCGGGCCGAAGCGTTTGCCGAGTCCGTCGAGTTCCAAAGCCGCAGCCACGATGGCACCTTATCGGGACAATGGCGGTCATTTGAATACGTGGTAATTGGCGAAATATGTCCTACTTGCGCCTGAAGTCCAGACTTCTCGGCTGAATCCGCGCAACGAACGTCGAAATATCGGCAATATGCTCGTATGACTTCACCGGACGAGGACGTCGAACGAGCCCTCCGCGCGTTGAAGCACGACCCCACCCCCGCCGCCGCGATCGAGGCCGCCCAGGCCGTCGACCGGCGCCTGCGGACGGCGGGGCCCACCCTCGCCCTCGTCCAGGCCGCCGCCACCGCGCACTCCCGCGCCGGGGAACTCCTCCTGGAGCGGGCCGTTCCGGGGCTGGGCATCTCGTTCGTCGACGCCGCCGTCATGGCGCGGCGGACCTCCCCGGATCTCACCGAGGCGGCGCGGCACCTGCTCGCGGCGGCCCGCCACGACCCGCACGACGCCCACACCCTCCTGCTGCTCGGCTCGGTCGCGCTGGCGACCGGCGACCACGAGGCCGCGCGCACGGCGGTCGGGGCGGGCCGCCCGGCCGAGCCCGAGCACGCCGCGATGCTCGGCACCCTGTACGCCTGCCTCGCGGCCTACGACCCCGGCACCCCCGAGGGCCGCAGGCTCTCGATCCTGCGCGCCGCCCTGGGGGCCCCGCCCAGCCTGATGCGGCCGCCCGCGCTGCTGGCCCTGGGCACCCTGCTGACCACCAGGTCGGAGGCGCCGCAGGACCTGGCCGAGGGGGTCGACGCCCTGGTCGAGCTGATGGAGCAGGCCGAGCCGGGCGACCCCGAGTTCGAGCACGCCGTGATCCTGGTCCTGGCGGCGATGTGCCGCCACCTCACCGTCGAGTTCCCCGCCGACTTCGGCCGCCTCGCCGCGGCGCTGCCCTGGGGCGCCCGCGACGACCTCACCCTGGCCTGCGCGGCGGCCTGCCGGTCCCGGGTCGAGCGCGAGCCGGGACACCTGACCGAGGCCGCCCGCCACCTGCGCAAGGCCGTCGAACGCTCCCGGCCCGACGACCGGGAGATGTTCCTGCTGGCCGGGGCGGGGCTGGTGCTCTTCTACGACCGGTTCGTGGCCGAGTTCTCGCTGGTGTGGCTGAACGCGGCCGACCGGTGCTGCGACATCCTGGAGGCGTTGCCGTACGGCACGGACGTGTCGGCCATGCGGCGGGCGATTGCGGAGCAACGGTCTGCTTAGAGCAAAATGTCCTTTATGGCCGACATGCTCACCCGGTACGCCCGCCTCCTCGCCGCCTCCGCCGACGCCCACGTCGCCCTCCAGGGCGGCAAGGTGTCGCGGAGCGACGACCTGTGGCTGGCCGACTTCGGGGGAGCGGCCGGGTTCGCCAACGGGGCCACGCCGGTGCGGGAGCCGGAGAACCTGGAGAAGCTGGTCGGCGAGGCGCTCGACTTCGCCGGCCTGCACGAGGGTCCCGGCCTGTTCTACTTCTGGAACGCCTGGCCGCTGCCCGAGCCGGTCGCGCCCTGGCGTCCCGACGGGCAGCCGCCGCTGATGATCCGCGAGCCCGGCGCACCGCCGAGGCTGCCCCACCACGTCGAGGAGGTCACCGGCGACCCCGCCGAGTTCGAGGCGACGGTGGCGCGGGCCTACCCGCTCGACCGGGCGGGCTGGCGGCCGGGCCGCCTGTTCGGCCCCGACATCCATCGCACCGGCTGGCGGTTGTTCCTCGGCCGGCTCGACGGGCTGCCGGTGGCGACGGCGGCGGCGTACACCCATGACGGGCTCACCGAGGTCAACTACGTCTCGGTGGCTCCGGAGGCGCGCGGCAGGGGGTTCGCCGCGGCCGTCACCTTCGCCGCCGCGTGTGCCGACCCCGCCGCCCCGGCCATGCTGCTGGCCAGCGATCTCGGCCTGCCCGTCTACCGGAAGATGGGGTTCCGGGAGCTGAGCCGGTTCCACATGTGGGCCTACGAGCGCTGACGCGGCGGCAGCGGGAAGAACCCGCTGGTGCGGTTGACGTAGTCGACGAACTCCTGGCCCTTGCTCTTGGCCATGCGCTTCTCGGTGAGGGCCTTGCCGCTCTTGGAGATCAGCAGGTAGGTCATCAGCCAGGGGCACACGATCGTGACGACCGCCCACGGGGTGCCCAGGGCGATGAGGAACAGGCCCCACCACACGGCGGCGTCGCCGAAGTAGTTGGGGTGCCGCGTCCACGCCCACAATCCCCGGTCCATGACCCGGCCCTCGTTGGCGGGGTCGGCCTTGAACCGGGCCAGTTGCGCGTCGCCGATCGCCTCGAACGCGAACCCGACGACCCAGAACGCCACGCCCAGCCAGGTGAAGACGTTGAGCGGCTGGGGCTGGTACATGGCGATCTGCACCGGCAGCGACACGAACCACATGACCGCGCCCTGCGGCAGGTAGATCTTCCTGAGCACGAAGGGGACCACCGGGCCGGTGTTGCGGCGCAGCATGGCGGCGTACCGGGGATCCTCGCCCCTGCCCCGGTTGCGGTGGTGGATGTAGGCCCCCAGCCGCAGCCCCCAGATCGCGGTGAGCACCAGCGCGAGCAGCGACCGCGCCAGGTTGCCCTCGCCGGAGGCGAGCGAGAGCACGAACGACACGATCGCGACGACGACGAACCCCATGCCCCAGACCGAGTCGACGAT
This sequence comes from Herbidospora yilanensis, assembly GCF_001570565.1. Taxonomy (GTDB): domain Bacteria; phylum Actinomycetota; class Actinomycetes; order Streptosporangiales; family Streptosporangiaceae; genus Herbidospora; species Herbidospora yilanensis. The sequence goes on from NZ_BBXE01000046.1 coordinate 7,234, forward strand.
CGACTGGTTGTTCGTGCGCAGCGCGTAGGCCATCGTCGCGGCCATCGTCAGAGCGACGGCCACGAGGGTCACCGCCAGATTCATCCAGATCACGTCAACCGTCTACCCGCTCGATGAGCACCGCCACCCCGAGCCCGGCCGCGCCGCTGACGGCCGCGACGCCGTAACGGCCGCCCAGGCGGGTCAGGTTCTCGGCGCACTGCCCGACCATGATCGCGCCGGTCGCGCCGAACGCGTGCCCCATCGCGATCGTGCCGCCGCCGGGGTTGAGCCGGTCGGGCCCCGGCCCGAGGTCGCGCCGCAGCCGCAGGCACAGGGCGGAGAAGGCCTCGGCGAACTCGTAGACGTCGACGTCGGCGGGTGTCAGGCCGGCCCTGGCGATCACCTTCTCGACGGCGGCCTGCCCGGCGGTCAGCATGATCACCGGGTCGACGGCGGCGGTCGCGGCGCCCACGACCCTGATCGGGCTCTCGGTGGTGCCGAGGACCAGCAGCGCCGCCCCGTCGGCGAGCGCGGGGGAGGAGCCGACCGTGTGGTGGTGGACGATCTCGCCGACCTCCGGACGGGCCTTCAGCACGATGGCGTCCTGCGCCGGGTCGGCGAAGGCGGGGGCCAGCGCGGCCAGCGACTCCATCGAGGTGCCCGGCCGGATCAGCTCGTCGCGGCCGAAGACCGACCCGTCGGCGCGGGCCACCGGGATCACCGAGCCGGCGAAGTCGCCCCGGTCCCAGGCCGCCGCGGCCTTCGTGTGGGTCTCGACGGCGTATTCGTCGAGCTGCTCGCGGGTCCAGCCGTCGATCGTGGCGTTCAGGTCGGCGGCCACCCCCATGTGGATCGACCCGACCCGCTCGATCGTCGCCGGGTCGGTCCAGAGGGGCGCGCGATCGCTGAACATGGCCACCCGGGACACGCTCTCGACGCCCCCGGCGACCGCGAGGTCCATCTCCCCGGCGCGGATGCGCGCCGCCACCTGCGCCACGGCGTCGATCCCACTGGCGCAGAACCGGTTGACCGTCCCGCCGGGGACGGCGTCGCCCCATCCGGCCAGCAGGGTGGCCACCCGGGCGAGGTTGCCGCCCTGCTCGCCGACCTGCGAGGCCGACCCGACGATCACGTCGCCGACGGCGGCCGGGTCGAGCCCCCGGCCGACGAGCGCCCGTTGCAGCCCGGCCACCAGGTCGACGGGGCTCCGGTGGTGCAGCGAGCCCTTCGGGGAGCCCTTGGCCCGGGGGGTGCGCACGTAGTCGAGCACGTAGACGTCAGACACGGTTGCACTGTAACTCTGTTTGTTGTAGTACGAAAGCATGCCGGAAGCCGTATGGGTCCTGGGCGGCCACCAGACCGACTTCGCCCGCAACTGGTCCCGCGAGGGCCTCGACTTCGCCGACCTCACCGCCGAGGTGGTGCGCGAGACCCTCGACGACGCGGGCGTCTCCGCCGCCGACGTCGACGTCATCCACGTCGGCAACGCCTTCGGCCAGCTCTTCACCGGCCAGGGCCAGCTCGGCGGCATGCCCGCCACGGTCGTGCCCGAGCTCTGGGACGTGCCCGCCACCCGGCACGAGGCCGCCTGCGCCTCCGGCGGTGTGGCCCTGCTCGCGGCGATGGCCGACATCGAGTCGGGCCGCTACGACTGCGCCCTGGTCCTCGGCCTGGAACTGGAACGCACCGTCCCCGGCGACGACGCGGCCCGCCACCTGGGCGCCGCCGCCTGGGTCGGCCACGAGGGCCGGGACGCCACGTTCATGTGGCCCCACATGTTCAGCGCCCTCACCGACGAGTACGACCGCCGCTACGGGATCGACGAGGCCCACCTTCGCGCCATCGCCCGGCTGAACTTCTCCAACGCCGCGGCCAACCCCAACGCCCAGACCCGCAAGTGGACCTTCACCGGCGCGAGCTTCGCCGCCGACGACGCCGCCAACCCGGTCGTGGAGGGCCGCGTCCGCCGCACCGACTGCTCCCAGATCACCGACGGCGGCGCGGGCCTCGTCGTGGTCGGCCGCCGTTTCCTGGAGCGGCGGCGGTCCACCCCCATGGCGCGGATCCTCGGCTGGGGCCACCGCACGGTCGGCCTGCCGCTCGACCGGAAGCTCGCCCGCAGCGCCGGCCAGCCCTACGTGCTCCCCCACGTCCGCCGCGCGATCACCGACGCCTTCACCCGCGCCGGGCTGTCTTTGGCGGAAATCGACGGCATAGAGACGCACGACTGCTTCACCATGTCGGAGTACGCCGCGATCGACCACTTCGGCATCACCGCCCCCGGGGAGAGCTGGAAGGCCGTCGAGAACGGCGACCTGGAAATCGGCGGACGGATCCCGGTCAACCCCAGCGGGGGCCTGATCGGCGGGGGCCACCCGGTCGGCGCGACCGGGGTGCGGATGGTGCTCGACGCGTGCCGGCAGGTGGCGGGGCGGGCCGGGGCCTACCAGGTCGAGGGGGCCCGCCGCTTCGGCACGCTGAACATCGGCGGCAGCACGACCACGACCGTCGGCTTCGTGATCGGAACAGGGGAGTAGCAATGGACGTCGACGTCGTCGCACGGGTCCTGTCGACCCTTCCGGAAGACGACGACCACCCCTACCGGACCGGCCCGTGGCGTCCGCAGACCACCGAGTGGCGGGCCGACGACCTCGACGTGGCCGGCGAGATCCCCGCCGACCTCGACGGCGTCTACCTGCGCAACACCGAGAACCCCGTCCACCCGGCCATCGAGCGCTACCACCCGTTCGACGGCGACGGGATGGTCCACGTGATCGGCTTCCGCGACGGCCGGGCGTTCTACCGCAACCGCTTCATCCGCACCGACGGCTTCCTCGCCGAGGCCGAGGCTAGGAAACCGTTGTGGGCGGGCCTGGCCGAACGCCCCTCGCTCTCGCTGCGCGATGGCTGGGGCGCGCGCGGCGGCCTGAAGGACTCCTCGTCGACCGACGTCGTCGTGCACGCCGGGGTGGCGCTGACGAGCTTCTACCAGTGCGGCGACCTCTACCGGCTCGACCCGCTGACCCTGGAGACGCTCGGGAAGGCCGAGTGGCACGGCGACTTCCCCTACGCCTGCGGCGTCTCCGCGCACACGAAGGTCGACCCGCGCACCGGCGAACTGCTGTTCTTCAACTACGGCACCGACGAGCCCTACATGCACTACGGCGTCGTCTCCGCCGACGACCGGCTGACCCACTACGTCGACGTCCCGCTGCCCGGCCCCCGGCTGCCGCACGACATGGCGTTCACCGAGAACTACGCGATCCTCAACGACTGCCCGATGTTCTGGGACCCGGAACTGCTGAAAAGGGGCCGGCACGCCGCCCGTTTCCATCCCGACATTCCGCTGCGGATCGGCGTCATCCCCCGCACGGGCTCGAAGGTCCAGTGGTTCGAGGCCGCGCCGACCTACGTCCTGCACTGGGTGAACGCCTACGAGGAGGGCGACGAGATCGTGCTCGACGGCTTCTTCCAGGAGGACCCGGAGCCCAAGGACGTCGGCGACGGCGGCCACTACCAGCGCATGTTCCGATTCCTGGCGCTCGACCGGATGAAGACCAAGTTGCACCGCTGGCGGCTGAACCTGAAGACCGGGCGGTGCCGGGAGGAGCGCCTCACCGACTCCGTCACCGAGTTCGGCGTGCTCAACTCCCGGTACGGGGGTGTCGGCTACCGCTACGCCTACGCGGCGACCGGGGTCGAGGGCTGGTTCCTCTTCGACGGGGTGACCAGACACGACCTGGTGACCGGCGAGGAGGAGACGTACAAGCTGCCGCCGAACGTCTACGGCAGCGAGCCCGCCATGGCCCCCCGGCTCGGCTCGGCCGCCGAGGACGACGGATACCTGATCACGCTGACGACCGACATGAACGACGACCGGTCGGAGTGCCTGATCTTCGACGCGGCCCGGCCCGCCGACGGCCCGCTGGCCCGCGTCCGCCTCCCCGAACGCGTCTCCAGCGGCACCCACGCCACCTGGGCCCCCGGGGACTCCATCCCCGGCTGGCGCACCGCGGAGTCGCCCGAACGGGCCGTCGGGCTTGGCTGAGCCGGGGACGCGCCCCACCGTTCTGGCCGCGGGGGGCACCAACGCGGTCGGCATGACGCTCGGCCTGGTCGGCGACGAGTGGAACCTGCTCATTCTCCGGTACGCCATGATGGGCGTTCGGCGCTACGGGGAATGGCGGAACACGCTCCCGATCTCCCACGCCGTGCTGACCGGGCGGCTGGCCCACCTCACCGAGTCGGGCGTCTTCGAGAAGACGTCCGGCGAGTCGAAACGGCCGGAATACCGGCTCACCAAACGCGGCCGCGACCTGTGGCCGGTGCTCCTCACCGTCTGGGCCTGGGAGTCGGCCTGGGTGCCCGACCACGCCGAGTCGCTGCCGGTCATGGCCCACCGGGGCTGCGGGTCGGCGTTCGCGCCCGTCCTGACCTGCCAGGCGTGCGGCGAGGCGGTGCTGCCCCGCGACGTCGCCGGGACCTTCGGCCCGTCGGGCACGTGGGAACGCTCGGTGCCGTCCGGCGCCACCCGGCGGCGCGTGGCGTCCGCTTCGGCCGGTCTGTTCCCGCAGACGATGACGCTGATCGGGAACCGCTGGTCGGCGGCCATCCTCGGCGGGGCCTTCCAGGGGCTGGACCGTTTCCGCGACTTCGAGCGGCGCCTCGGCGCGCCGCCCGCGATCGTGGCCGACCGGCTGCGCGTCCTCCGCGACCTGGGCATCTTCGAGCAGGCGCCCTCGGCCGACCGGGCCGGCTGGACGACCTACCACCTGACCGACAAGGGCCGGGCGTTCTTCCCCGTCGTGGTGACGGCCATCGCGTGGGGGCAGCGGTGGTTCCGGGCGCCCGAGGGGCCGGCGCTGGTCTACCGGCACCAGGGGTGCGGGCAGGCGTTCCTGCCCCGGCTGGCGTGCGGAACCTGCGGGGCGGCGCTGCGCGGGCACGACGTCGCGGTGGAGCGCCCCGGCTGACGGACGGTCAGCGTGCCGCGTGGTCCGGCACCGGCTCGCGGGCCCGTTCGCCGGTCGCTGGCACGGCCTTCCTCCGGGTGACCGGGCGGCCCAGCAGGATGCCGGCGAGCGTCAGGGCCAGGCCGCCGAACTGGACCGGGGTCAGGGTCTCGGCGGCGACCAGGGTGCCGACCACCACGCCGGTCACCGGGTTGAGCAGGCCGATCAGGCCGACCGTGCCGGCCGGGAGGTGGCGCAGGCCGGTGAACCACGCGGCGAAGGCCAGCGCGGTGGCGATCACCGAGACGTAGGCGTACGCGCCGATCGCGGGGACGTCCACGGCCGGGGGAGCGCCCTCGGCGACGACGGCGATCGGGAGGAGGACCAGCCCGCCCGCCGTGAGCTGCCAGGCCGTCGACGGCAGGACGCCGGCCCCCTTGCCCCATCGTTTGGCCAGAATGAAGCCCACCGACGACAGGACCATCGCGGCGACCGACGCCAGCACGCCCCATCCGTTCACCGCCTCGGCGCCGGTGAGGACGGTCAGCGCCACGCCGGCCACGCCGACGCCCGCGCCGGCCAGGTGGGTGACGGCGGGGCGCTCGGAGACCAGGCCCCAGGCCAGCAACATCATCACCATCGGGGAGGTCGCCATGACGGTGGACGCGACACTCGACGGGAGGAGCTGCGCGGCCAGGTAGATCAGGGCGAAGAAGACGCTCATGTTCAGCGTGCCGAGGACGAGCGAGCGCCACCACCACGAACCGCGCGGCAGTCTCCGGGTCAGGAGCAGCAGAAGCAGACCGGCGGGGAGGGCCCGGAACACGGCGCCGTAGAGGGGGTGGGTGGCGGGGAGGTATTCGTGGGTGACGTAGTAGGTCGTGCCCCACGCGATGGGGGCGATCGCCGTGACCGGCGCCCACCGCCAAGTAGCTTCCATGGAAGAGAATATAGCTTCCAGGGAAGATATATCCTGACCCGCGTGATGGATCACGTCGCGCGCATCCAGCAGGAGTGGGCCCGCGAGCGGCCCGACGTCGACGTCGGACCGGCCGGGGTGATCGGCCGCCTCCACCGCGTCGCCGGGCATCTGACCGAACGGCTCTGCCTCGTCTACCGGCGGTTCGGGCTGGCCGAAGGCGAGTTCGACGTGCTGGCCGCCCTGCGCCGCGCCGGGGCCCCGTACGAACGCGCGCCCGGCGAACTGGCCGCCCACACCATGGTCACCACGGGCGCGATGACCAAGCGCGTCGACCGCCTGGAACAGGCCGGGCTCGTCACCCGCCGCCCCAGCGAGTCGGACGGCCGGGGCCGCGTGGTCGCCCTGACGACGGCGGGCCTGGAACTGATCGACGCGGCGTTCACCGAGCACATGGCCAACGAACGCCGCCTCCTCGACGCGCTGGCTCCCGACGACGCCGACCGCCTCGAAACGATCCTGACCACGTGGCTGGCCGTCTTCGAACTCCCCGTCGGCGAACCTCCCGCCTGAGACGCGCAGTCCGTCGCGGCGCCTGGCCGATCGGGTGCGGACCGCCGGACTACGGCTCCGCCCGGGTCGGCGGGCGGTGCGATGGTGGGCGGAGCCGTGACGGAAGGGGGACTCAGCGGCGGAACGGGCCCGTCACGCAGTAGGTGATGCCGCCCGAGGACGAACCCGACGTGCCCCGCTGCGAGGAGAAGTAGAGGCGGTCACCCGCCGGGTTGAAGGCCGGGCCGGTGATCTCCGACGAGCTCTGGTTGTTGATGCGCAGGAACGTCGAGATCTTGTCGTCGGGGGTGATCATGCAGATCTCCATGTTGCCGCCGTCCTCGGCGACGTAGAGGTCGCCCGCGGTCGAGCCCGTCACGTTGTCGACGCCGGTCAGCGGGGGCGTGCCCGAGGTGACCAGGCTGTCGTCGTAGGCCAGTTCGTAGGTGTTGTTCGTCAGGTTGACCTGCCAGACGCGGTTGTCGCCCTTGGTGGTGAACCAGACGGTGTCGTCGGCGTAGTAGCAACCCTCGCCGCCGTTGAAGGACTTCGAGCCGGACACCTGGTTGCGGGTCGCCGTCGGGTCGCCGTCGGGGTCGGGGACGTTCGCCCAGGTGAACGAGCCGCTGGTGGCCGAGCCCGCCACCATGACCTGGAGGGTGCCCGACGACAGGTCGCCCCACGTGGTGGGCACGAAGCGGTAGAAACGGCCGTTGGACTCGTCTTCGGTGAGGTAGATCACGCGCCGGACCGGGTCGGCCGCCGCGGCCTCGTGGGTGAACCGGCCCATCGCCGGACGCTGGACCGCCGCGCCGCCGAAGGGGTAGGTCTCGTACACGAAGCCCCTGCTCACCTCTTCGCACGACAACCACGTGTTCCACGGGGTCTTGCCGCCCGCGCAGTTCTGCCGGGTGTTCGACAGGATGCGGTTGGCCGAAACGACGTTGCCGGCCGAGTCGAAGCGGATCGCCGAGGCCCCGCCGCCGGGGTTGATCTCGGAGTTGGAGACGTAGATCCAGCCCGATCCGTCGGCGAAGCAGGCGCCGCCGTCGGGGGCGTCGTGCCAGGTGTACGAGGTGCCGGAGACCACCTGCCGCGATCGGGCCACCACCCGGCTGGTGAAGCCGGCGGGCAGCCGGATCCCGTTGGCGTCGGCCGCCTGGAGGGCGCCGTAGGGGCTGGTCGCCGGCTGGGCCGGGGCCGCCAGCGCGGCGCCCTGCCAGAGCGATCCGGAGAAGGCCACCGTGCTCGCGCCCAGGACGGAAGCACGAAGGAAATTGCGTCTTTCCATGATTTCTTACCTCCTTGACCGGGACTGTAAGCCTCGTAATGTTTACACAGGGTGAACGGAATGTGGGCGCTGAGTGACGGGTTTCGTATGACCGAGTTTCCGGCATCATCCCGAAATGAGCCCGTACACCCTGCCGTTGACCAGCGAATCGGCCGACGCCGGCACCGCCGGCGGGAAAGGCGCCTCCCTCGCGCGGCTGGCGTCGGCGGGGCTGCCGGTGCCGGACGGTTTCCACGTCACCACCGCCGCCCGCGAGGCCGGGATGAACCGCGAGGTGACCGCCGAGATCTCGGCGGCCTACCGGGCGATGGGAGACGACGTGCCGGTCGCCGTGCGGTCGTCGGCCACGGCGGAAGACCGGCCCGACGTGTCGTTCGCCGGGCAGCACGACACCTACCTCGGGGTCCGGGGGGTCGCGGCGGTGATCGACGCGGTCGAGCGGTGCTGGCGGTCGCTCGACAACGACCGGGCGCGGGCCTACCGGGAGCGGGAGGGCATCGCCCGGCCGGGGATGGCGGTGGTCGTCCAGGAGCTCGTGGACGCGTCGGTGTCCGGGGTGATGTTCACCGAGCTCGACGGGAAGCTGGTGATCAACGCGGCCTGGGGCTGGGGGGAGACCGTCGCGGGCGGCACGGTCACGCCCGACGTCTACGCCGTCGACCGCGACGGCCACATCGACGAGACGATCTCCGACAAGGCCGTCATGGCGGGCACCTCGGGGCTCGTGCCGGTGCCGCCCGACCTGCGGTCGGTGCCCACGCTGACGCGCGAGCAGGTGATGGCGCTGGCCGGGCTCGGGCGGCGGATCGAGATCCTGTACGGGATGCCCATGGACGTCGAATGGGGGATCGCCGCGGCGAAGCCGTACATCCTGCAGGCCCGGCCGATCACCGGGCGGCGGGAGGTGTGGAACGACTCGCTGCGCGGCGACTACCTGTGGACCAACGGCAACCTCGCGGAGGCCATCCCCAGTGTGATGACGCCGGTGACCTGGTCGGTGGTCCAGCGGTTCATGGCCGACGCGATGATCGCCGGGTCGTTCGCGGGACACCCGGTGTGCGGGAACATCGGCGGGCGTTTCTACCTGAACCTGTCGGTCCTGCTGACCATCGGCGACTCGCTCGGCCTCAGCCGGATGATCAGAGACACCCTGGAGCCGGTCTTCGGCCGGCTGCCCGAGGGCGCCGAGGTCCCGCTGCTGCCGCTGACCAGAGCCCGGTCGGTGCGCGGCACGCTCCCGCTGCTGCGGGGCCGGCTCGCCCTCATCCCCTATGCCCGGCGGCTCGACCGCATGTTGCCGCGCCTGCGGCGCCGGGCCGACGACCTGCGGACCCTGATCGCCGTCAGCAACGACCTGGCCGGCCTGTGGCGGGGCGCGGTCGAGCCCTACTTCCGCGAGTGCAACCGCCTCCTGGCCGCCGCCGGACGGCAGGACGCCGGCAGCCTGATCTTCCTGCGCAACCGCCTGGAGAACCTCGTCGGGGCGGCCGACGCCAACGCGCTGACCAGCGGGTTCGGCGCCCACCTGGAGAGCATGGGGCCGCTCCTCGGCCTGGGCGAGGTGAAGCGCGGCCGGTTGCCCCGGCAGGAGTACGCCCACCGCTGGGGGCACCGCTGCCCCGACGAGCTCGAACTGTCGGCCGCCCGGCCGGGCGAGGATCCGGAGTGGGTCGACCGGGAGCTCGCCGGCCTGTCGGAGGACCCGATCCTCCTGCTGAGCCGGCAGGAGGAGGTGTCGCGGGCGGCGTGGCGGCGGTTCAAGGAGCACGACCCGCGCGACGCCTACCGCTACTGGGGCCTGATCCGGCGGTGGGGCCAGATCGTCCGGGCCCGGGAGGAGGCCCGGTCGGAGGCGGTCCGGGCGTTCTGGGTGCTGCGCGACTGGGTGCGCCGGGCCGGGTCGGTCACCGGGGCCGGCGACGACGTGTTCTTCCTGCGGATCGGCGAGATCCTGCGGCTGCTCCGGGGCGATCGGGGGGTGCTCGGCCTGACGGACGTGCGGCGGGCGGCCTACGAGCACTACCGGTCGCTGCCGCCCTACCCGGGGGTGATCCGGGGCGCGTTCGACCCCGAACGGTGGGCGGCCGACCCCGACCGGCGCTCCGACTACGCCGACGCCGCGAGGGGGCCCTCCGCGCGGGACGGGTCGATCAACGGCTTCCCCGGCGCGGCCGGGGTGGTGGAGGGCATCGCCCGCGTCATCCCGTCGATGACCGAGGCGCAGCACCTGGGCGCCGGGGAGATCCTGGTGACGAACGTGACGAACGTCGGCTGGACCCCGCTGTTCCCACGCGCCGCCGCCGTGGTCACCGACGTCGGCGCCCCCCTGTCGCACGCCGCGATCGTCGCCCGCGAGCTGGGCATCCCCGCCGTCGTCGGCACGGGCGACGCGACCACCCGGATCCGCGACGGGGCCCGGGTCCGGGTCGACGGCTCGGCCGGGACGGTCGAGGTCCTCGACTAGGGAAGAATGGCCGGGTGGCCGAGAAGGGGTGTCCTTGCGGGTCCGGCAAGGCATACGGGGAGTGTTGCGGGCGGTTCCACGCCGGCGAGGCGGCGGCGCCGACCGCCGAGGCGCTGATGCGGTCGCGGTTCTCCGCCTACGCCAAGGGTGACACGGCCTATCTGCTGACCACCTGGCACTCCACGACCCGGCCGCCGCGCCTCGACCTCGACCGGAAGACCCGGTGGACGGAGCTAGAGATCCTGGAGACCTCCGGCGGGTCGGCGATCCACACCGAGGGGACCGTCCGGTTCCGGGCCCACTACGCCGAGCGCGGCCGGGCCGGGGTGCTGGAGGAGCACAGCACGTTCTCCCGTGAAAACGGCCGCTGGGTCTATGTCGCCGCTCTCTGACCTCGGCCTGCGCCGCCACCCCGACGACCCGCGCGACCCGTTCCGGGCCTGGGACGCCGCCGACGAATACCTCCTCGACGAACTCGGCGAGCCGCGGGGCGCGGTCGTGGTGTTCGGCGACCGCTGGGGCGCGCTGGTCACCGCGCTGGCGGCGCACCGGCCGGTCCAGATCACCGACTCCTACCTGACCCAGCAGGCGACCCGGGCCAACCTGGCCCGGCTCGGGCTGCCCGAGGCGACCCTGCTGTCGACCCAGGACGCCCCGCCCGGCCGGATCGACACGCTGCTGGTCCGCGTCCCCAAGAGCCTCGCCCTGCTGGAAGACCAGCTCATCCGGCTCGCGCCGGCGGTCCACGAGGGCACCAGGATCATCGGCGCGGGCATGGTCAAGGAGATCCACACCTCCACGCTGGCCCTGTTCGAGAACATCCTCGGCCCCACCCGCACGTCCCTCGCGGTCAAGAAGGCCCGGCTGATCTTCACCGAGCCGCGCCCCACGCCGAGGACGAGCCGCTTCCCGGTGACGTACACCCATGAGGGTCTCGACCTGGTCAACCACGCCGGCGTGTTCTGCGCCGACCGGCTCGACATCGGCACCCGGTTCTTTCTGAAGCACCTGCCCGCGACCGTCAAGGGGCAGCGGGTCGTCGACCTCGGCTGCGGCAACGGGATCGTCGGGGCGTTCGTGCTGCGCGGCAACCCCGACGCCGAGGTGCTGTTCGTCGACGAGTCCTACGCCGCCGTCGCGTCGGCCCGCGCCAACGTGCGGGGTCCGGCGGAGTTCCGGGTCGGCGACGGGCTGGCCGGAGCCGAGCCGGAATCGGCCGACCTGGTGTTGTGCAACCCGCCGTTCCACACCCACCAGGCCGTCACCGACGCGACGGCGTGGCGCATGTTCACGCAGGCGAAGCGGGCCCTGCGGCCCGGTGGCGAGCTGCGGATCGTCGGCAACCGCCACCTCGGCTATCACGTCAAGCTGAAGCGCCTGTTCGGCGACGTGACCGTGGTGGCGGGCGATCCCAAGTTCGTCGTGCTGAGCGCGGTCAGGCGCGGGCCTCGATGACCAGGTTGAAGTCGGTCGTCAGGGCGGTCCGCACCCGGCCGAAACCGGCCTCGCGCAGCAGCGCCTCGATGCGGGAGGGGCCCGCCTGGTTGCCCAGCCCGAGCCTGGCGCCCTCCGACAGGCCGTGCGGCAGGCAGAGCATGACCGAGGACGCCGCGTAGGTCGCCGCGATCGGGTTGCCGATGGTGTCCTCCAGCCGGTCGGCCGCGAAGGGCTCGACGACCAGGACGGTGCCGCCCTCGGCCAGCGCCGCGCGGGCCCGGGCCGCCGCCGCCGGCGGGTCGCCCATGTCGTGGAGGGCGTCGAAGAAGCAGATCAGGTCCCAGGCGCCGGACTGCTCCTCGCCCGAGTCGGCGACGTGGAAGCGCACCCGGTCCTCGACCCCGGCGTCCTCGGCGGCCAGGCGGGCGGCCTCGATCGAGGGCTCATGGGCGTCGACGCCCACGAAGCGGGAGTTCGGGAAGGCCTCGGCCATCAGGATCGAGGACGTCCCCATGCCGCAGCCGACGTCGAGCACGCGGGCCCCGGCGGTCAGCCGCCCGGTGACGCCGTCGAGGGCGGGCAGCCAGTGGTCGACCAGGCTGAACCGGTAGAGCGGGGCGAAGAACCGCGACACGCCGCCGAACAGGTTCTCGTCGTGGCGGCCCCAGGCGAAGCCCTCGCCGGTGCGGAACGCCTCGGTCAGGTGGTCGGCGGCCTTCCAGGAGGCGGCCTGGATCTGCGAGGCCGAGGCGCGGGCGGCGATCGTGGTGTCGTCGGCCAGCACCAGGGCGTGCTCGTCGGGCAGTTCGTAGGTTTCTCCGGCGGGGTCGTAGTCGACGTGCTCGGCGACGGCCTGCACCCGCAGCCACTCGCGGACGTACCGCTCCGACAGGCCGGTCTTGGCGGCGAGGTCGGTGCTGGTGAGCGGGCCCGCCCCGGCCATGGCGCGGAAGAGGCCGAGCCGGTCGCCCAGGTGGGTCTGGAGGGTGAGGCCGGAACCCAGGCTCTCCAGGGTGATCTTCATCGCGAAGTCTTCGAGCTTCTTGGTGTCCATGTCGTACACCCTGCCCATTTCGCGTTTCACGGCCCTTTCGCCGTTCTGTCGCCGGTCATGAAAGGGTGAAATCTCGGCCATTAGTATTGACGCCATTTCGCTGGGTAATGTGCATATTCCGGAACGGGGGATTTCGAAATGCCGTACATCACCACGAACGACGGGGTCAGGATCTTCTACAAGGACTGGGGGACCGGGCAGCCCGTCGTCTTCAGCCACGGCTGGCCGCTCACCGCCGACGTCTGGGACAACCAGTTGCGCCTCGTCGCCGAGCACGGCTTCCGGGGCCTGGCCCACGACCGGCGCGGCGGCGGGCGGTCCGACCAGCCGTGGAACGGCAACGACATGGACACCTACGCCGACGACCTGGCCGCGCTGCTCGACACGCTCGACCTGCGCGGCGTCGTGCTGGTCGGCCACTCGACCGGCGGCGGCGAGGTCGCCCGCTACATCGGCCGCCACGGCACCTCCCGGGTCGACAAGGTGGTGCTGGCGAGCGCCGTCCCGCCGCACATGGCCGCCTCGATGCCGATCGAGGTCTTCGACGAGATCCGCGACGGCGTCGCCGGCGACCGGTCGCAGTACTACCGGGAGCTCGCGCTGCCCTTCTACGGCTTCAACCGGCCCGACGCCGAGATCAGCCAGGGGGCGATCGACGCGTTCTGGATGTGGAGCATGCAGGTCGGGGTCAAGAGCGCCTTCGAGTGTGTACGGGCGTTCTCGGAGACCGACTTCACCGGGGATCTGCCGCGGATCGACGTGCCGACCCTGGTCGCCCACGGCGACGACGACCAGATCGTGCCGTTCGAGGCGTCGGCCCCGAAGACCGCCCGGCTGATCCCCGACGCGACCCTCCAGGTCTACCCGGGGGCGCCCCACGGGATCAGGGGCGACTACGAGAAGGCGTTCAACGCCGACCTGCTGACGTTCATCACGAAGTGATCGTGCGCCGGTGGAGGGCCTTCATCTCGGCCTCGAACTCCGGCGCCGGGCCCCCGACGGCCACGCCGGGCGCCACCTCCTGGATCGGGAGGGGGCGCACCGGCGCCGACGGCGCGCCCCACCCCTCGCGCCATTCGGACAGCTGAGCGGCCGAGACGGCGTACACGATGCGGCCGAGGCCCACCCACGCGTGGGCGGCCGAGCACATCGGGCAGTGTTCGCCGGAGGTGTAGACGGTCGCGCCCGCCCGCTCCTCCGGCGTCAGGTTGGTCGCGGCCCAGCGGGCCAGTTCGAACTCGGGGTGGCGGGTCTGGTCGCCGGCGGCGGTCCGGTTGTGGTCTTCGGCCAGGACGGTCCCGTCGGCCCCGGCGAGCACCGAGCCGAACGGCTCCTCGCCCGCCTCGAACGCCTCGTGGGCCAGCTCGACGCAGCGCCGCAGATGCCGCAGGTCCGTCTCGGAAACCGTCATCGTCACCCTTTCACCGCACCGACCAGCCCGTTGACGAAGTAGCGCTGCAGGAAGGCGAACAGCGCGATCACCGGCAGCACCATGATCAATGATGCCGCGAGCACCTCGTTGTAGCGGACGACGGTACCGGAAATCAGGGACTCCAGGCCCAGGGGCAGCGTGTAGAGCGACTCGTCGTTGAGGGAGACCCGGCTCAGCACGTACTCGTTCCAGGTCGGCACGGCCGTCAGCACCGCGATCGTGACGTGCGCGGGCCGGGTCAGCGGCAGGTGGACGCGCAGGAAGATCCGCGCCTCGCTCGCGCCGTCGGCCCGCGCGGCCTCGCGCAACTCCTTGGGGACGCTCCGGTACGCCGCCGTCAGCAGCAGCACCGTCAGCGGGGCCGTGCCGTTGACGAAGGGCAGCACCAGCCCCATGTGGGTGCCGAGCAGGCCCAGCCGGTTCTCCAGGATCACCACCGGCAGCAGCACCGTGATCCCCGGCACGAACAGCAGCGCCACGAACAACCAGTAGAGCGCCTTCGCGCCCGGGAACCTGAGCACCGCGAACGCGTAGGAGGCCAGGCTGTAGACCACCAGCACGCCCAGCACCGTCAGCCCGGTCACGATCAGGCTGTTGCGGAAGTAGTCGACGAACGCGAGCTGGTTCCACGTGGTGACGATCGTGTCGAAGGTCGGCTCGCGCGGGATCAGGTGTCCGCCGTCGAGGATCTCCTCCCGCGTCTTGAACGCCCCCGACACCATCCACAGGAACGGATAGAGGCTCAGCACGGCGTAGATCGTCAACGCCGCGTAGGCGGCCGTCTTCGCGACGCGGGCGGCGGTCACCGCACCCTCCTCAGCAGCCGGGCGTTGGCCAGCGTCAGCAGCACGGCCCCCGCGAACAACAACCAGCCCAGCGCGCTCGACAACCCGAGCGTCGGCGCCAGCCCCTTGAAGAAGGCCAGTTCGTAGGTCTCCAGGGCGAGCACGCTGGTGTGCCCGCCGGGCCCGCCGTTCGTCATGATCAGGAAGATCTGGAACCCGTGCAGCGAGTCGCGCACGCCCAGCAGCACGATCCCGGCCGTCATCGGCGTCAGCAGCGGCACGATGATCCGCCGAAGCACCTGGCGGGGGGCCGCGCCGTCGATGCGGGCCGCCTCGACCATGCTCGGGTCGATCGCCTGGAGCCCGGTGAGGTAGAGCAGCGTCGCGGTCGGCACCGCCGACCAGACCAGGATCAGGATCAGCGTCCAGAGCGCCGTCGACGGATCGGCCAGCCAGCCCTGCGGCCGGGCCAGCGAGCCGAGGCCGGCCGAGCGCAGCATCAGGTTGATCGAGCCCTCGGGTTCGAGCAGGTAGCGCCAGGCGTAGTAGGTGGCGATTCCGGTGGTGACGTACGGGAGGAAGTAGACCGAGCGCAGCAGTCCCCGCAGGCGGCGCACGGAGTTGAGCGTCACCGCCAGCGGCAGCGAGATCAGCACGGTCAGCAGCGGCACCGCCACGCACACGTGGAGGGTGTTCCACGCGGCCCGGCGCACCGCCGGGGCCAGCGACGGGTCGGCCCACAGCAGGTCGGCGTAGTTCTCCAGGCCCACCCAGATCCAGTTCGGGGTGAACCCGTTCCACGACGCGAAGCTCAGCGCGAGGCCGCTGCCGATCGTGTAGACGCCCATCACCGCGAAGAGCGCCACGGCCGGGAACACGAACGCCCAGCCGGTGAGCCACTCCTTCCACCGGGTCGCCATGGCTACTCGGCGGACTTCCACATCGCGCCGAAGACGGCGTCGAGCTCCCGGCCGGCCCGCGCCGGGTCGAGCTCCTTCAGCGGTGACAGCCGCACGAACACCTCTCCCGGTTTGACCTGGTCGTAGCCGCCCGGGAAGAACGTCGTGTCGCCGGCGTCGTAGGTGCTCTCCGGGGCGCCGGTGAAGTACTTCTGCAGCGCGGCCAGCTCCGGGCCCATCAGCGTGGCCGCCTCGGCGCCCAGATCGGTGGCCGGGAGGTCGAGCGACTCCTTGGCCACCACGCCCGCCCCGGCCGGCGAGGTGACGTAGTCGATCCACTTCAGCGCGGCGGCCCGGTTCTCGGACGTCGAGGTGACACCGAGGGAGGTCAGAGCCAACGGGGCCATCACGATGTCCTTGTGGGCGCCCGACTCCGAGGGCGGGATCGGGAAGGCGAGCACCTTGTCGGGCGACATGCCGTTCTGGGCCAGGAACGCCAGGGTGAACGTGCCGCCGACGTTGTAGGCCGACTTGCCCTGGGCGAAGGCGATGTCGGCCTCGTCGATGCCGAGGGTGGTCGCGCCGGGCATCCAGTAGGGCGTGAGCTGCCCGTACAGGTCGAGGGTCTTGACCCCGCCGGGGGACCCGAACCCGGCCGTGGTGCCCTTGGCGAACAGCCCCTGGAACTTCTCCCTGCCCAGGTAGGCGTGGGCGAGCGGCTGGTAGATCCAGTTGTAGCCGACCTGGCTGACCTTCAGGCCGAGCGAGAGGCCGCCCGCCCGCGGGTCCTTCTCCGTGGACGTCTTGAGCGCCGCCACGAACTCCTCCCAGCTCGCCGGGGGAGTGTCGGGGCTGAGCCCGGCGGCCTGGAGTTTCTCCTTGTTGGCGTAGACGATGCCGAACGCTCCCGCGGTGAACGGGACGGCGTACATCGACCCGGCCTTGGCCTGCTTGAACGGCGAGTCGGACGCCGCGCGGTCGATCCGGCCCTGGTCGAGCACGCCCGCGTTCCGCGTGGACGGCAGGAACCGCGCCCTCCAGGCGTCGTTCACGTCGCCGCCGATGTCGGCGAGCAGGCCGGAGGCGCCGAGCTCCAGGTCCTCACCCGCGGCGTGGGCCTCCAGGACGTCGGGCAGGTCGCCCGTCTGGGCGGCGCTCTGGATCTTGCTCTTGAAGACGTCGTCGGGCGTGACGGCCTCGACCTTAACGCTGATGCCGGTCTGCGCGGTGAACCGCTCGGCGGCCTTCTGGAGCGCGGTCGCGTGCGACTGCTTGAAGGTCCACATCGTCAGCGACTGACCGGACGCGGCCGGTTCGCCCGGTTGCCCGCCGCCTGACGAGCAACCGGCGGCCACCAAGGTGGCGACGGCGGCCAAGGACAGGATTCGCGCTTTCATAGATGCCATGTCGGCCCCCTGGGGGTGGGACGCAAATCGTTAAGACTGTCCCTGGAATTTACACGCGGGACATTCTGTGTCAAGGGTCAGGGTGTCAAGGGTCAGGCCGATTCGCGGCGGACCAGCCGGGCCGGGATGATCGTCTCGGTCGAGCTCTCGGCGACCGTGCCCGACAACCGGGCCAGCAGGCGTTCGCCGCAGGCGCGGCCGATCTCGCGCGCCGGGTTGGCCATCGTGGTCAGCCGGGGTGAGACCAGGCTCGCGGCCTCGATGTCGTCGAAGCCCATCACCGCCAGGTCGCCGGGGATGCGCAGGCCGCGGGCCATCGCGGCGTCGATGGCGCCCAGGGCCATGATGTCGTTGGCGCACAACACCGCGTCGGGCGGATCGGCCAGGCCGAGCAGCCACGACGTGCCGCCCGCGCCGCCCGAGCGGCTGAAGCTGGTGTGCACGACCAGCCCGGGATCGGCCTCGATCCCGGCCGAGGCCAGGGCCAGCCGGTAGCCGGAGACCCGTTCGGCGGCGGGCCCCTCGGCGCGTGGCCCGCAGACGAAGCCGATGCGCCGGTAGCCCGTTTCCAGCAGGTAGCGGGTCGCCTCGGCGGCGCCGCCCTCGTCGTCGCTGTGCACCAGGTCGACGCCGTCCTGGACCTGCACGCCGCCCAGCCGGACCACCGGCAGCCCGGCCTCGATCACCGGCAGCAGGTCTTCGGCGTGGGTGTGGAAGACGGCGAAGGCCAGCCCGTCGACCTGCCGGGCGATCATCTGGTCGATCGCGGCACGTTCCATGTCGCGGTCGCCGTCGGTGTTGCTGATGATCTCGTCGTAGCCGGCCGGCCGCAGCACGTCCTGCAACCCCCGGGCCAGCGCCGGATAGAACGGGTTGGTGATGTCGGGGATGACCAGCCCGATCGTCTGGCTGCGGTTGGTGCGCAGCCCCCTGGCCAGCACGTTGGGCCGGTAGCCGAGCCGGTCGATGGCCTCCAGCACCCGCCGCCGGGTCTCCGCCGCGACCGGGCGGCGCCCGTTGAGCGTGTGGGACACCGTGGTCGCGCTGACCCCGGCGGCCCGCGCGACCAGCAGGATGCTCGGCCGCCGCGGGTCGGCGCGCGGGGCGGGGGCACGCCGGACCGGGGGCGCGGCGAACGAGGCCAGGGCCTCTTCGAGCCGGTCGCGGGCCTCCTCGGCGGCGGTGGGCGCGGGCACGCCGTCGGCGACCCGCAGGATCGCCGACTCCCACACCCGCCGGGCCGCCGCCGCGATCAGCGTGCCGGTCACCCCCGCGCCGAGCTCCTCCTCCCGCGCCGCGAACGCCTCCCGGGCGTGCGCGCGCAGGTCGGCGTCGTCGCGGTAGACCCGCGCCCGCTCCCGGTCGATGACGCCGGTCGCCGCCACCCACCCGGCCACGACCTGCGGCACCGGCTCCTCGGGCAGCGGCCCGCGCGGCAGCAGCGGCGGGTCGGCGTCGAAGAAGAGCTGCTCCTTCGCCGGGAAGTAGTTGAACACCGTCTTGACCGCGACGTCGGCCTCGGCGGCGACGTCGGCGACCGTGACGGCGGCGAACCCGCGTTCGCCGAACAGCCGCAGCGCGGCCCCGGTGATCGCCCGGCGCGTCTCGGCCTTCTTCCGCTCCCGCCGATCCATGGAGGGATCGTATATCCACACGCACCTTGCATCGGGTGTAAGTTCTACGGCGGCTCGATCCCCCCGTCCGGGCGGCGGACCCGGCCCGCCCACCGTTCGTGCAGGTGCGTCTCGGGCGGGAACCTCGCGGCGGCGCTC
The DNA here is from genome assembly GCF_001570565.1 of Herbidospora yilanensis. GTDB lineage: Bacteria > Actinomycetota > Actinomycetes > Streptosporangiales > Streptosporangiaceae > Herbidospora > Herbidospora yilanensis. The sequence goes on from NZ_BBXE01000046.1 coordinate 26,179, forward strand.
TCGTCGAGGTCGACGCCCCAGCCGGGGGCGTCGTGGGGGAACAGGTAGCCGCCGACCGGGTTGATCGTGCCGGGGAAGACCTCGACGACCGGATCGGGGTAGACGTGGCCCTCCTGGATCTGGAACGCGTGCGTGGTGACGTCGAGGGCGATGTTGGCCGCCGAGCCCACGGGGGAGACGTCGGCGGGGGAGTGCCAGGCGGTGCCGACCCCGTTCAGCTCGCAGAGCGCGACCAGTTTCCGGACCGGGGTCAGCCCGCCGACGGCGGAGACGTGCAGCCGCAGCAGGTCGACCCCGCCGTTCATGACCAGCCGCGCCGCGTCGGCGACCGAACCGAGCTGCTCCCCGGCCGCGATCGGCATCGGCGCCGCCGCCCTGACCTCGGGGAGCCGGTCGTAGTGCTCGGGGGCGATCGGGTCCTCCAGGAAGAACAGCCGATAGGGGGCCAGCGCCCGCGCGAGCCCGACCGCCTGCTTCACGGTGAGCCGCGAATGGACGTCGTGCAGCAGCCCCGGCTCCTCGCCGAGCTCCTCCCGGGCCCGTTCGAAGAGCCTCGGGGTGTCGCGGAGGTAGCGCTGCACGTCCCAGCCGTCGGGATAGGGCGCCTCCGGGTAGCCGCCCGGCGAGCCGGGAGCGCCGTAGTGGCCCAGGCCGGGCGCGCCGGTCTGCAGCCGGACGTTGCGGTAGCCCGCCGCCAGCAGCCGCCGGGCGTGGTCGAGGGTCGCCTCGACGGTCGCGCCCTCGGCGTGAAGGTAGGTGTCGGCGGCGGCCCGCACCCTGCCGCCGAGCAGCTCGTAGACGGGCATGCCGGCGCGTTTGCCCATGATGTCCCAGAGGGCCTGGTCGACCCCGGACAACGCGCTGTTCAGCACCGGCCCGCCGCGCCAGTACGACGAGTAGTGCACCATCCGCACGATGTCCTCGATGTCGGCCGGATGGCGGCCCACGAGCATCGGCCCGACGTGCGCGTCGACGGCGGCGGCCACGGCGTGGAACCGCTGGGTGAAGGTGGCGCAGCCGAGGCCGTACAGGCCCGGATCGGAGGTGTCGACCCGGACGACCACCAGTGGCGGCCCCCCGGGCGCGGTCACGATCGACCGGACCCGGGTGATCCTCAGGTTGTCGCGCGGCTGCCAGGGGGCCTGGGTCTCGGGAATCATGTGGCCACTCCTGAGCTGTCGGCGATCGAAAGGGCGATGGCCGGGTGTCTTCCGGAGCGGTCCGCCATCGGGAGTAGGCATACGGCGCGATGGCTCGCGGGCAGTGGTGTTCGGGTGCGGCGGATCATCTAGTCGCTGCCGGGAAGAGGTGCCGGGCACGGAACCCGAGCAGGGTCTCGGCCGCCGTCAGGTCGATCGGCGCCTCGCGGCCCTCGAACCTTTTCCGGCGTTCCACATCGGGATGGAAGCGGTCGAGCAGTTCCTCGGTCGGCTGGGGGGCGAGGGTGTCGGGGGCCGTCACGAAGACCGCGTGGTAGCCGGTGAGGGGGACCGTGACGGCCAGCCAGGCCGCTCGGGCGGCATCGCGGTCGTCGAGGTAGGTCCAGAGTTCCGACGCCCCCAAGCCGGGGTCGTCGGCGTAGCGGGCGGCGGTGTCGTCGAACTTGTCGCCGGGCCCGCCGAGCAGCGGATAGCGCAGCGCCACCACGCCCGTCCCGAACCGCCGGGCCATCATCTCGCCGGTCGCCTCGTCGGCCTGCTTGGACAGGCCGTAGGGGTCCTCGTTCTGGAGCGGGAGCCGCTCGTCGAGCGGCAGGTAGGCGGGGTGCAGCGGCTTGGCGGCCCACGGCATCCCGGTCACCGAGAGGCTACTGGCCAGCGCCGCCCGGGGCACCCCGAGCCGCCCGGCCTCCTCCAGCACGACGAACGTCGCCCGGGTGTTGCCGCAGTAGACCTCCTCGGGGGTGCCCAGCGTCGGCGCGGGGATGGCCGCGAAGTGCAGCACCGCGTCGACCCCGGCCAGCGCCCGCCGGACCGTCGCGGGATCGCCCGCGTCGCCCACCACGACCCGTTCCGCGCCCGACGGCTCCCGATCGAGCGCGGTCGCCTCGACCCCCAGCTCGGCCAGCAGCGCGAGCGTGGCCCTGCCCAGCCTGCCCGCGGCCCCCGTGACCAGCACCCGGCGGGGTGTGTCGGCCATTCGATCACCTCCTGCAAAACGTTTTGCTTATGAGCAAAACGCGGCGTACCAGGGTTTGTCAACGCGCTTCGCCGGGCGATCTTATAGCCGGTATATCTACGGGAAGTCGATGAAACCCGGCGGCACCCGGTCGGTCAGCCACACCCCGTTGGCGCTGATCCGGAACGCGTGCCCCTCGGCGTGCATGCGCCCAGCCCGCACGGTCAGCACGACCGGACGCCCCCTCCGCGCCCCCACCCGCTCGGCCGTCGCCACGTCGGGAGACAGGTGCACGTGGTGCCGCGCCATCCGCACCAGCCCCTCGGCCCGGATCGCGGCCAGCGCCGCCGGGGCGGTCCCGTGGTAGAGCACCTCGGGCGGCTCGACCACGGGCAGGTCGAGCTCGACCTCGATCGAGTGGCCCTGGCTGGCTCTGATGAGGCCGCCCTCGATGACGTACCGCCTCTTGTCGTTGGCCTCGACCACGTGGTCGAGCTCGGCCCGGTCGAAGGGGAAGCCGTGCGCGGCGGCGGCCGCGATCAGGTCGTCGACGGAGGTCCAGCCCCGCGCGTCGAGGACCAGGCCGATGCGTTCCGGCTCGTGCCGCAGGTGCTTGGCCAGGTATTTGGAGATGCGCACCATGCGCCGTTCGTCCATGGTCTTCGAGTGTGGCCGGAAAAACCCGCCGCCGTCTTCCCGATTTCTGTTATCCGCAGGTCGTCGCGGGGTCTCCGGTTCAGACATCCCCTACGAAGGACAACCATGACTCAGACGACAGTTCCCCGCCGGCGCGCCGCGCTCGGGGGCGCCCTCGTGGCCGCCCTGAGCGCGTCCCTGATCACCGGTGCCGGGCCCGCCGAGGCCGCCGACACGCTGGTCTCGCAGGGTCGTCCCGCGGTGGCCTCGTCGGTCGAGCGGGGCGACCTGTCGGCGGCAGCGGCCTTCGACGGCAGGACGAGCACCCGCTGGTCCAGCAAGTTCGCCGACCCGCAGTGGATCCGCCTCGACCTGGGCAAGGTCACGCCGATCAGCCGGATCGTGCTCAACTGGGAGCGCGCGTACGCGACCGCCTTCCAGATCCAGACCTCGAACGACGCCGCGACGTGGCGGACCATCCACACCACCACCGCCGGCAGGGGCGGCGTGCAGACGATCAACGCCTCGGCCAGCGCCCGCTACGTGCGCCTCCACGCCACCAAGCGGTCCAGCCAGTACGGCGTCTCCCTCTGGGAGTTCCAGGTCTTCGGCAACGGCACCCCCGGGACGACCCCGACCACCACGCCTGCCACGACCCCCAAGCCGAGCCCGTCGTCGAGCCCGAGCACGCCCCCGGCGACCGCGAAGGGCAAGAAGGGCATCGCCGTCTGGCAGATCCCCGGCGTCAACGCCGCCGTGGCCAACGCCCAGGCGAGCTGGTACTACACCTGGGCCGTCGACCACGCCAACATCACCACCCCGGCCGACAGCCAGTTCGTCCCGATGATCTGGGGCGCCAACAGCGTCACCGACGCCAACCTGGCCAAGGCCAAGGCGGCCGGCCCCTACCTGCTCGGCTTCAACGAGCCCGACTTCGCCGACCAGGCCAACATGACGGTCGAGAAGGCACTCGACCTCTGGCCGAGGCTCCAGGACGCTGGCAAGATCCTCGGCGCCCCCGCCGTGGCGTGGGGCGGCGACCGCGCGGGCGGCTGGCTCGACCGCTTCATGACCGGCGCGAAGCAGCGCGGCTACCGCGTCGACTTCATCCCGCTGCACTGGTACGGCGGCGACTTCGTCACCGAGCGCGCCGTCCAGCAGCTCAAGGGCTACCTCCAGGCCGTGTACGACCGTTACAGGAAGCCCATCTGGCTGACCGAGTTCGCCCTGATCGACTTCAGCAACGGCGTCCGCTACCCGACCGAGGCCCAGCAGGCCGCGTTCGTGACCGAATCGGCCAAGATGCTCCAGTCGCTTCCGTTCGTCGAGCGCTACGCGTGGTTCGGCATCGGCGCGGGGGCCGGCGGCGTCAACAGCGGCCTCTTCCGCGACAACGGCACCCCGACCGCGGTCGGCCGCGCCTTCCAGGCGCTGCCCCGCTAGTCACCCGATCCGGCCGGACCGCCATCCCGGGACCCGCACCCCCGGCATTTCGCCCGGGTCCCGGGATGGCCCTTTTCTTACGCCATAATCCGACGATGCTCCGCTTGTTGATCTCCGTGGCCCTCGTGTACGCCGGCGCCTCGGCCGCCGGAGGAGCGGCCGCGAAGGACCCGTGGCCTGAGGGTGGCCGCCTCGGCGTCTACATGTGCCCGCAGGACTCCGTCGTGGACGGCTGCGATGGGGGCGCGGCGACGCCCGAGATGGTCCGTGCCGTCCGCAGGGTGCTGGAGGCCGATCCCCGCCTCGCCGATCTGACGTACTCCAGCCCCGCGGACATGGTGGCGGACGCCACACGGCTGATGGAGGAGAACAGGTCGAACGCCGAACCTCTCTACGACCAGGCGGAACTGGCGGAGATGGGCCTGACGGAAGACGACCTGAAGCCCGAGGAGGCGGGAATGGGGGGAATGTTCACCGCCACCATCGCCCGCACGGCGGACCTCGCGGCGGTGGAGGCGGACTATCCGGGCTACCCGGACAGCCCGGAGCTCGTCGGATCATGGGGGGCGTCGGTCACCCCCAAGCCGTACTGGGCGGACAAGGGCGAGGTCGTCGTCAGGATGTGCGGCGAGCGCGTGGAGTACTCGTCGTACACGTGCGCCGGAGGCCGGGGCGCGGCCACGGCGGCCGAGCTCGCGGCCGTCGAGAAGGTGCTCAGGGGGATCGACGGTGGAGTGGTGTATCCGGTGAGCCGGGCCTTCACGCTCTGGATCGAAAGCCGGGGCGATGTGCGGGAGTCGTTCGGAAAGCCGCTCGACCCGCCCTCCAGCGAGGTCACCGAGGCCCACTACGGCGAGATGTTCGTGGTGGACCCGCCCGGCACACCCGACCCCGCCCTCCTCGACCGGCTGATCCGCATGCCCGGGGTGTTGGGCGTGCACTGATCTCTCTGCGGCAGGATCGAGCGATGAGCATCGAGGCCATGCAGGAGCTCACCTCCCGCCTGTGGTTCCCGGGTGCCCGCTGGCACGTCGGCGACCTCGCCTGGGGTCTGCGCCAGCACACCGGCCGCGAGCACGAGTGGCCCACGAAGGTCTGGCGCTCGGACGGCCGGGTCGTCGCGTGGGGATGGGCCGAGTTGCCCGGCCACCTCAACCTCCAGGCCGTCGACGAGCACTGGGCCGATGAGGTCCTCGCCTGGTTCGAGGAGATCACCGAGCCGGCGGGCGTCGTGGTCTCCAGTGCCGAGCCGCACCTGGTGCGCGCCGTCGAGGCGCGCGGGTTCGTCCAGGTGGACGGGCCGTTCTTCCTGCATCTGGTACGCGACCTCGAAGGGCTGCCCCGGCCGCGGGCCGCCTGCCGTCCCGTCATCGACGTCGCGGGCCGGGTCAGGGCCCACCGGGAGGCCTTCTACCCCTCGCGCGTCACCGAGGAGAGCTACCGGAACGTCCAGGACACCTGGCCGTACCGGAGAGAGCTCGACGTCGTCGCCGACGTGGACGGCGAGACGGCCGCCTACTGCCTGGCCTGGCTCGACGACGCCCGGAAGGCCGTGCTGATCGAGCCCGTCGGCACCGTCCCCGACCACCGGGGCAGAGGGCTGGCCCGGGACGTCTGCCTGGCCGCCCTCCACGCCGCGAAGGACCTCGGGGCCGAGATCGCCACGGTCAGCCCCCGGGGCGACGACGCCTGGCCGATTCCGGCGCGTCTGTACCGTTCGATGGGGTTCACCCAAGTCGCCCGGACCGTGCACTATGGTGTGGCCCGAGGATAAGGAGACCAGGTGGACCTCAAGGCTACGTTCGACGCCATCGACGCCGACAGCGACGGATACGTCACCGAGGCCGAGATCGTCGCCCACTTCCCCCAGTTGCCCGCCGAGGCCCTGGGGGCCTACGCGACCGGTCTCGACGCCGACGGCGACGGCCGCTACTCCTTCGAGGAATTCTCCCGCCTCCTCGGGTAATGCCGGGGCTCTCAACGTCATAAGGGGGACGTGACCCCCGAAACCTTCGAGGCCGTCTTCCGCGACACCTACGAACGGCTGACTCGTTACGCGGTGCGCCGTTGCGCGTCGCCGCAGGACGCCGCCGACGTCGTCGCGGACACCTACGCCGTGGCCTGGCGCAAACGCGAGAAGATCCCACGCGGCGACGAGGCGATTCTCTGGCTCTACGCCGTCGCCCGCCGCGTCCTGTCCGAACACCGCAGGAGCGGCCGCCGCGACGCGCTGCTCGACGCCGAGATGGCCGACCTGTACGCCGAGACGCCCGGCGTCGAGATGAGCGTGATCGGGCAGACCTTCCGGGCGCTGCCCGACGGCGACCGCGAACTGCTCGCCCTGGTGGCCTGGGAAGGGCTCGGCCACGACGAGATCGCCGTGACGCTCGGCATCACCCGCAACAACGTCCGCGTCCGCCTCCACCGCGCCCGCCGCCGGTTCGCGAAGGCGCTGGCCGCCAACGGCGTGCCCACCTCGTTCGCCCTGGCACCCCTGGGAGAAATCCGATGACCGATCTGCTGACGACCCTCGACCCGTCCGCCCGAGGCGGCGACCCGGACGCGCCGGGCGCCCGCGCGCTGCTGGCCCACGTGATGAGCGAGCCCGCGCCGGTCCGGCGGCGCCGCTTCCTGCGGCCCGCGCTGGTGGCCGTCGCCACCGGGCTCGTCGTGACGCTGACCCCGCCCCAGATCGTGACGTCCTACGCCAACGCGGCCGTCGAGATCCACCTGGAGGGGAGGCAGTACGTCGCCCGGATCCTCGATCCCCTCGCCGAGCACGAGCGGTTCACCGAGGCGTTCCGCGCCGTGGGGCTCGACGTGCGGATCCGGCCGCTGCCGGTCTCGCCGCTGTCGGCCGGCACGTCGCTCGGCATGATGATCGGCGGGACGTTCGACCGCCCCGGCGAGATCGGCGGCGAGTTCGCCTACGACGGGGTCGTGCTGAGCGCCAATCCCGAGCCGAAGGGGTGCGCACCCGCCCAGCCGGGCTGCTCGCTGATCGTCCGGGTGCCCGAGGGTTTTCCCGGGTCGGTCGACATCCGGCTCGGCCGGCCCGCCCGGCCGGGAGAGGACTACGCCGACTTCGACAAGGCCCTCGCGCCCGGCGGGCCGCTCCACGGGGTGCGGCTGCGGCACGGCGCGCCCGTGAGGGACGTCAGGGCCGAGGCGGAGCGGCGGGGCCTGCGGGTGACGTACCAGAGGATCGACATCGGGCCCGGCGGAGGGCTCTCGTTCGCCGACGTCACCCCCGGCGACCGGTGGACCGTCTGGAACGCCTGGCAGGTCCGCGAGGGGGTGGTGCGGCTGCTGGTGACTGAACGGCGGCTCAGTCAGAACCCGTTTTACAACGGGTCCGCGCCGCCTCCCAACCTGTAGGCGGCATTGACCCGACCTGTACCGCACCGTAACAATATGGACGTCTCGGGCTTGGCGGCGGTGGCACGTCATAGGTCAAGCAGGGTTTTTTGAACCGTAGACGCGTTCGGCGTGCGCGTCCTCCGACCGGGGACTCAGCGTGCCATAGGCCGGCTACATCCGACCTCACCAAGCCGTCCCTTCGGAGATATATCGAAAGGGAAGCCGGTGATGGTGAAGCAGAGTCGGACGGGCGTCTGGTTCGTTGGAGTTCGTGGGTCGGTGGCGACCACCGCGATGGCGGGTGCCACCGCGGTGCGGCTGGGGCTGGCCGCCCCGGCGGGCCTGGTCTCGGAACTGCCGGACTTCGCACAGCTTCCGTTGGCCGGATTCGGGGACCTCGTCTTCGGTGGTCACGACATCGTGGCCACGCCGCTGGCCAAGCGCGTGGAGCAGTTGACCACCTCGGGGGTGGTCCCGCGCGACATCGCGGCGGCGGTGCTGCCGGAGGTGACGGCGGTCGAGGCGGAGATCCGCGACGGCGTGCACGTCGAGGACGCGGTGCCGCAGCTCCAGGTCGTGGCGCGGCTGGCCGCCGACATCGCGGGTTTCCGCGAGCGGCACGGGCTCGACCGGGTCGTCGTGATCAACGTCTCGTCGACGGAGCCGCCGAGCGCCTACCGTCCCGAGCACGACGACCTCACGGCGCTCACGAAGGCGATGGAGACCGACGCCTACGTGCTGCCGCCCAGTTCCGTGTACGCCTACGCCGCCTTCGAGGCCGGCTGCGCCTTCGTCGACTTCACCCCGTCGACCGGCGCCCGCCTGCCGGCGCTCGACGAGCTGGCCAAGTCGCGCGGCGTCCCGTACGCCGGCAGCGACGGCAAGACCGGTGAGACGCTGATGCGGTCGGCGCTGGCGCCCATGTTCACCACCCGGGCGCTGCGTGTCCTGTCGTGGTCGGGCACCAACCTGCTCGGCGGCGGCGACGGGGCGACCCTGGCCGACCCGGCCGCCGCGGCCAGCAAGACGGCCTCCAAGCAGCGGGGCATGGCCAAGATGCTCGGGTACTCCGCCGGGGGCGACGTCCACATTGACTACGTTCCTGACCTGGGCGACTGGAAGACCGCCTGGGACCACATCCTGTTCGAGGGATTCCTCGGCGTCCGGATGACGATGCAGTTCACCTGGCAGGGCTGCGACTCGGCGCTGGCCGCGCCGCTCGTGCTCGACCTGGCGCGGTTCACGTCGTGGGCGCACGCGCAGGGCGAGTCGGGCGCGCTGACCTCGCTCGGCTTCTTCTTCAAGGACCCCGTCGGCACCGACGAGCACCGGTTGCTCGCCCAGTACGACGCGTTGCGAGAGTGGGCGGCCCGATGACGCCCGACGACCTGCGCGCCGCCCTCGACCTCACCCCCGAGGCGGCGGCCTGGCTGGAGGCCTCCCGGGAGAAGGTCGCCGGCGACCCCGCCAAGCTGGCCGTCCTGTTCCCGGCGGCCGGGCGGAAGGTCGGCCGGGGCGCCCTGGAGCACCCGGCCGGCTGGACGGCCGACGACGCCGCCCGCGCCCTGCTGCTCGACGCGCTGCCGCGGCCCAGGGCGGCGGCGGTGTCGCGGGCGTACACCGAGGGGGACAACGCCGAGAAGCGGGCCGTGCTGCGGGCGCTGCCGCTCCTCGACCTCGGTGACGAGGGGCTGCCGCTGGTCCGCGACGCCCTGCGCACCAACGACACCCGGCTCGTGGCCGCCGCCATGGGCCCCTACGCCGCCGCCCACCTCGACGACGAGGGCTGGCGGCACGGCGTGCTCAAGTGCGTTTTCGTGGGCGTTCCCGTGGCCGCGGTCGCGGGCCTGGCCGACCGCGCCGACGCCGAGCTGGCCCGCATGCTGGCCGACTTCGCCAAGGAGCGCGAAGCGGCCGGCCGCGTGGTGCCCGACGACGTGCACCTCGTGCTCCAACTCGCCGACCAGGAGTCCTGAACATGCGTATCTTCGACCCGCACATCCACATGACGTCGCGGACCACGAACGACTACGAGGCCATGTACGAGGCCGGCGTCCGCGCCCTGGTCGAGCCCGCCTTCTGGCTGGGCCAGCCGCGCACCGGGGTGCGCTCGTTCCTCGACTACTTCGACTCCCTCGTGGGCTGGGAGCCCTTCCGGGCCGCGCAGTTCGGCATCCGCCACCACTGCACGATCGCGCTGAACCCGAAAGAGGCCAACGACCCCCGCTGCGTGGACGTCCTCGACGAGCTGCCGCGCTACCTCGCCAAGGACGGCGTGGTCGCGGTCGGCGAGGTCGGCTACGACTCGATGACCAAGGAGGAGGACGAGGCCTTCACGCGTCAGCTCGACTTGGCGAAGGAGCACGAGCTGCCGATCATGGTCCACACCCCCCACCGCGACAAGGCCGCCGGCACCCGGCGGACCCTGGACGTCGTGCGCGAGTCGGGCATCGACCCGGGCATGGTCGTGGTCGACCACCTCAACGAGATGACCGTGAAGATGGTCGTCGAGTCGGGGAGCTGGGCCGCCTTCTCGATCTACCCCGACACCAAGATGGACGAGGACCGCATGGTCCGCATCCTCCAGGAGTTCGGCACCGACCGGATGCTGGTCAACTCGGCCGCCGACTGGGGCCGCAGCGACCCGCTGAAGACCCGCAAGACCGGCGACGCGATGCTGGCCGCCGGGTTCGGCGCCGACGACGTCGACAAGGTCCTGTGGCGCAACCCGGTCGAGTTCTACGGCCAGTCGGGCCGCCTCGACCTGGAGGACCTGAAGACCGACGAGACCTTCGAGGGCAACTCGGTGCTGCGCGGCGTGCGCAAGGACGCCTGACATGCGGCTCCGGCATCCCGACGGGTCGACGGTGCACGTCGCCTACTGCACCAACGTCCACCCCGCCGAAAGCCTGGAGGGTGTCCTGGGCCAGCTCGCCCGCTTCGGCGAGCCGGTCAGGGAGGCCCTCGGCGTCGACCGCCTTGGCCTCGGCCTGTGGCTGGCGCGCGACGTCGCGACCGCCCTGGTGGAGGACCCCGTCCAGGTGGTGCGGCTGCGCCGCGAGCTCGCCGCGCGCGGCCTGGAGGTGGTGACGCTCAACGCGTTCCCCTACCGGGGCTTCCACGACCCGGTGGTGAAGCGGAAGGTGTACGTCCCCGACTGGACCACCCGCGACCGGCTGCGCTACACCCTCGACTGCGCCTCGGTGCTGGCCGGGCTGCTGCCCGACGACGCCGCGCGCGGCAGCGTCTCGACCCTGCCGCTGGCCTGGCGCACCCCGTGGGACGCGGGCATGGCCGCCCAGGCCCGGTCGCGGCTCACCGAGCTGGCCGAAGGACTGTCCAAGCTGGCGGCCTCCAGCGGCCGGACGATCCGGGTGGCCCTCGAACCCGAGCCCGGTTGTGTCGTGGAGACCATCGGGCAGGCGTGCGAGGAGTTCGCCGCGCTCGACCACGACTGGCTCGGCGTCTGCCTCGACGTCTGCCACCTGGCCGTGCAGTTCGAGGACCCGGCCGAGGCGCTGGCCGCGCTGGAGACGGCGGGCCTGCCGGTCGTGAAGACGCAGGCCTCCTGCGCCCTGCACGTCGAGGACCCCGCCTCCGCGAAGGAGGAGCTGGCCGCCTTCCACGAGGAGCGGTTCCTGCACCAGACGCGGGAGCGCGGCGGCGGGTCGTGCGACGACCTCGACGAGGCGCTCGCCGGGCTGCCCGGCGACGACGCCTGGCGGGTGCACTTCCACCTGCCGCTGCACGCCGACCCCGAGCCGCCGCTGGCGAGCACGAGCGGCGTGCTGAACAGCACCCTCGAAGCCCTCTTCGGCGGAGAGCGGGCGGTGACCGACCACGTGGAGGTCGAGACCTACACCTGGCAGGTCCTCCCCGAGGACCGCCGCCCGCACGGAGACGCGGGCCTGGTGGCGGGTCTCGCCGCCGAGCTCGCCTGGACGCGCGACCGCCTGGTCGCGCTCGGACTGGAGGACGTGTCCCGATGACGAGATGGCTGGCCCGGTTGCTGATCGCGGTGCTCTGCCTGGGCACGACGACGGTCCTCCTGGAGGGCCCGGCGTTCGCCCACGGCCAGCTCGTCGAGTCGTCACCGGAGAAGGGCGGCACCCTCGCCGAGGCCCGCCAGACCCTGACGCTCTGGTTCACCGAGGCGCCGCCGGGCAACGCCCACTTCACCGTGACCGGGCCCGACGGCAAGCGCGTCGAGCGGCAGTGGCTCACCGGCGCGACCAAGCGCCTCGACGAGCCGGTCACGGAGCTGTTCCTGATCGACGGCAAGTGGGAGCCCCGCCTCTACCACGAGGGCTACTCGGTCGAGATCCCCGTGGCCTATTGGCCCAAGACCGGCGACTACACGGTCGAGTACCTGTCGATGGCCAGCGACGGCGAAGAGGTCAAGGGCAAGCTGGAGTTCACCTACGCGGGCAAGACGGGCAAGGCCCCCGCCGACTGGACCGAGCCGACGCACGGCCCCGACCCGGGCCTGCTCGCCGCGATCGAGGCGGCCCACTCGCAGGACAACCGGCCGGTGACCCTGCCGACCACCGACACCCAGACCGTGACGACGGCCGCGCCGAGCGTCGTGCCGTCGCCGGTGGCCGCGCCCGACACGGGTGACGACAGCCCGCTGGTCTGGCTGATCCCGGTCGTGCTCGGCCTCGGCGTGGTGGTCCTGCTGGCGCGGGCGATGCGACGTCCACCGGCGAAGAAGACGGGCAGGTCGGGGAACCCCGCGAAGAACAACCGGCCCAAGGCCGGCGCGAAGAGACGTTGACTGGAGAACCGATGAGACACCTCGCCGCTCTGCTCGTGGCGGTCATGGCCCTGACGGGCTGCGCCACCGGGGGACCGGCCGCCGCGGTCGGCCCGATCAAGGAGGTCACGATCACGATCTCCGGCAAGAAGGTCACCCCGCCTCCGGGCCGGATCGAGGTCCGCCTCAACCAGGGCGTCAAGATCACCGTGACCAGCGACGTCGCCGACGAGGCCCACGTCCACGGCTACGACAAGGCCGCGACGCTGCTGCCGAACCACCCCTCGGTCATCTCGTTCCTGGCCGACACGACCGGGTTGTTCGAGGTGGAGACGCACGACCAGGGCCTCCAGCTCTTCCAGCTCGTGGTGAGCTGATGCTGCTGGCTCACGGCGTGGGCGGCCGTCAGGACCTGCCCATCCCGTTCTCCGCCGCCCTGATCGGCGCGATCATCTGCCTCGTGGTGTCGTTCGCCGCGCTGGGGTTCCTGTGGCGCGAGCCCCGGCTCGGCCCCGGCCTCGACGACGCCCGCCCGCTGCCGGGTTTCCTCCAGTGGCGGGTGCCGGAGTGGGTGTGGCGGGTGGTCGGCCTGGTCGCGACGGCGTACTTCCTGATCGGCTTCTTCGGCCCCGACGACGCCGACAACCCGACGGCCGGGGTGGTCTACGTCCTGTTCTGGGTCGGCCTGGTGCCGCTGTCGCTGGTCTTCGGCGGCGTCTGGCGGTTGTTCAACCCGCTGCGGACCGTCGTCCTGCTGGTCCGGGGCGAGCGCTCGGTCCGCCCGCTGCCCGAGCGCCTCGGCTACTGGCCGGCCGCCGCCGGGCTGCTCGCCTTCGTCTGGCTGGAGCTGGTCGCCCCCGGGCGGGTGACCCTGCCGGTCATCGGCGGGTGGCTTTCCCTGTACGCCCTCGCGATGCTCGCCGGCGGGTTCGTCTACGGCGTGCGGTGGTTCGACAAGGGTGACACCTTCGAGGTCTACAGCGACCTGGCCGGGCGGCTCTCCCCGGTCGCCCGCCGCGACGACGGCGTGCTGGTCTGGCGCAACCCGCTCGACGGCATGACCACCCTGCGCCCCGCGCCTGGGCTGGTCGTGCTGGTCATCGTCCTGCTCGGCTCGACCATGTACGACAGCGTCTCCAACGCGCCGGTCTGGGTCAGGTTCGTCCAGGAGAACAGCCTGCCGTCACCCGTGCTGGGCACCCTCGGCCTGCTGTCGGTGATCCTGCTCGTGCTGGGGGCCTACCTGCTGGCGACCCGGCTGGCCGGCCGGCGCGGCATGGGGGAGCAGCACCGGACGGCGGGCGAGATCGCCCACTCGATCGTGCCGATCGCCATCGGCTACGTCGTGGCCCACTACTTCACCCTGCTCCTGTACGAGGGCCAGCGCACGATCGCGCTGCTCTCCGACCCCCTGATGACCGGCGCCAACTGGCTCGGGACGGACGGCTGGACCATCCAGTCGGCGTTCCTGACCCCCGCCGCCGTGGCCATGCTCCAGGTGACCCTGATCGTCATCGGCCACGTCCTCGGCACGGCCCTGGCCCACGACCGGGCCCTGGTGCTGTTCCCGAGGCGGACGGCCGTGGCGGGGCAGGTGCCCCTGCTGGTCCTGATGGTCGTCTACACGGTGACGGGCCTGATGCTCCTGTTCGCCGCCTAGATCGTCCGGGCCACCCGGAAGCCGAGATCGTCGATCGCGAACGCCGGGTGGCTCTTGCGGCGGCACGACGCCCGCAGCGCCGCCGGCCGGTCATGGGCGCCGCCGCCCCGGAACACCCGGTAGTCGCCGTAGACCTCGGGGTCGTAGAGGTCGGCCGTCCACTCCCAGACGTTGCCGATCATGTCGTACAGACCCCAGGAGTTGGGCTCCTTCAGGCCCACCTCCCGCACCTCGCCGCCGTGCCAGGCGATCGCGTCGAGCTCGCCGTAGCGGTCGCCCCGGGAACCGGCGCGGCAGGCGTGCTCCCACTCGGCCTCGGTCGGCAGCCGCCCCCCGGCCCGCGCGCAGTACTCCTGGGCGTCGTACCAGGACACGTCCGTGACCGGACGCCGGTCGCCGGCCACGCCGTGGAACTCCTCCCGGGTCACCGGATGGGCGGCGAGCAGGAACGGCTCGACCTCGACCGTCCACCCGGTGTTCCGCGCCTCGTCGCGCAGCAGGATCACCCCGCCCGGGATCTCGATCACTTCGAGAACTTCGTCTTCGGCCGCTGCTCCAGCTCGCCGTCGACGTAGACGTCGACCTTCTCGTTGTAGAACGCGACCAGCCCGGCGATCTTCTGGCTCTCCGGCAGCGGCGTCCGGTAGGACCAGGCGAGATCCTTGCCGCCGTTGACCGTCCAGTATTCGGCCGACCCCTTGTAGGGGCAGTGCGTGACGGTGTCGGTCGCCTCCATCAGGTCGAACCGCACGTCGGTCTTGGGCAGGTAGTACCGGGCCGGCAGCCCGGTCTCGAAGAGGATGCGCGCGTGCCGCGACTCGGCGACCGTCTGCCCGTCGACCTCGATCCGGATGTGCCGCGACGACGGCAGGATGTCGACCCGCGTGTACGGGTCACGCGGGTGGACGAAGACCTCCTCGTCCTCCTCGAACCAGGCGTCCATGGCGTCCCACTCGAACCGGACGTGGTCGCGGATCTCCTCGATCGGCGAGTCGGCGTAGACGATCGCCGGGGCCTGCCTGCCGCCGGACGTGACGGTGTAGAGGGTGGCGTCGCCCCGGGAGGGCGAATGGGGCCCCGGACCGGCCTCCTTGAGCACCCCGGGCACGACGTCCTTGATCGGGATGTAGTAGGTCGGGTAGTAGGGCGCCTCCCAGACCATGAGCGCCGACGTGGTGTCGGCCACGGGCAGGCCGCCGAGATAAACGCGCAAACGCTTGGCCGTCGGCTCCAGCCGGACCCGGCCTCTGGTTGTCGTCATACCGGCGGAAACCATGCCTGGTGGGGAGGTATTCCACCCCTGGAGTCGCAGCCGGTCGGGAAAGTTTCAGTGCCCCGGCGGGCCGGGGCCTCCGCCCCCGCAGGAAGGCGTGCCGGATCTCCGGTCGCGATGTTTCATACTCTTGACGGTCGCCGATTGTTTCCTGTTTGCTTCGCATGATTCACCCCGTAGATCACGGGTGGAGATGTTAACGCTCACATCAACCTGACCTGCACGATGAGAGGTTGGCCATGTCCGCTGGGAAACGATTACTCACCCTGGTGCTCGGAGCGGTTACCGTGCTCGCCATGTTGGTGGCCGTCCGGGCGACCGCCGCCCAGGCGGAGTCCAACGGCGGGGTGCGCGTCATGCCCCTGGGCGACTCCATCACCGAGGGCACCCAGGTGCCCGGCGGTTACCGCATCGGGTTGTGGCAGCGGCTGGCCGCCGCCCGGTACACCAACGATTTCGTCGGCTCCCAGTTCAACGGGCCGAGCTCGCTCTGGGACCACGACCACGAGGGACATCCCGGCTGGCGCATCGACCAGATCGACGCCAACGTCACCGGCTGGTTGCGGACGCACAACCCGCGCACCGTGCTGCTCCACATCGGCACCAACGACATCCTGCAGAACTACAACGTGTCCACCGCGCCCCAGCGGCTGTCCACGCTGATCGACCGCATCACCGCGACGGTCCCGAACGCCGACGTCCTCGTCGCGACCATCATCCCGCTGTCGTCGGCCAGCCAGGGAGCCGCGGCCCGCACCTTCAACGCGGCCATCCCGGGCATCGTCTGGGACAAGGTCTCCGCCGGCAAGCGGGTGCACCTGGTCGACATGTACAGCAAGCTCACCACGTCCGACCTGATCGACGGCGTCCACCCGACGGCGGGCGGCTACGACAAGATGGCCGCCGCCTGGTACACGGCCCTGCAGTCGATCCCCGGAAGCATCGGCCAGCCGAACACCACCCCCAGCCCGACCCCGTCGCCGTCCCCGTCGGCGACCAGTTCCATCCGCGGTGTCGGTTCGAACCGGTGCGTGGACGTGGCGGGCGTCTCCCAGGCCAACGGCGCGCGGGCGCAGATCTGGGACTGCAACGGGCAGGCCAACCAGCGGTGGACCGCCACGTCCGCGTCTGAGCTGCGGGTCTACGGCAACAAGTGCCTGGACGTGAACGGCGGCTCCACCGCCGACGGCGCGGCGGTGATCATCTGGGACTGCAACGGCCAGAACAACCAGAAGTGGCGTTTCAACGCCGACGGCACCATCACCGCCGTCGGCGCGGGCAAATGCCTGGACGTCCCGAACTACTCGACGGCCAACGGGGTGCCGTTGCAGATCTGGTCCTGCAACGGCGCCGCCAACCAGCGCTGGAGCCGGGTCTGAACCCGATCCGGCGAGGGCGCCCGGACCGGGGCTGAAGACCGCACGCCGGCGACACCGTCACCGGCGTGCGGCCGGGGCGCTCCCACCCGCACCCGCGTCTCAGCGGCGGCAGCGGACCTCCGTCCGGGTGGTCGTGACCGTCCCGTCGACCAGGCGGTGGACGTGACAGGCCCCGGCCGGGGCCTCGCGGGTGGCCGCCACGACCGCCAGGCCCTCCTTGGTGAGGCGGTCGAGGGCCGAGAGGTCGGCGGGCGCGTCGAGGAGCAGGATCCGGGGGTTGGCCATCAGGGCGCGGCCGACGGCGGCGGCCTGGTGTTCGGTGAGGGAAAGGGCGGCGGCATGGGCGCGGCGTTTTTCCCGCAGGTTCGGATAGAGGTCGTAGACCTTGTTGAGGGTCCACGGCCCCGGGGCCGCCCAGCGTGCGCCGACCAGGAGATTCTCCTCCACGGTCAGCGACGTGAACAAACGGTGATTCTGCGGCATCAGGCATAGCCCACGGGCTTTCCGCCATTCCGGGCGTTCCCGGGTGATGTCGGAGTCGTTGAAACGGATCGTCCCGTTCGCGGCGGGGTGCAGGCCGACGACGGTACGCAGCAGCGTCGTCTTGCCCGAGCCGGGGCCGCCCACGATGGCGTGGTGTTCTCCCTGCTCAACCCGCATCGTGACGGCGCGGATGGCGCGCGTGGCGCCATAACCGGCGGACAGTGCGGTGACTTCCAGTACGGCGTTCATTTGCCATCAATTGTGGAAATTTCAGGCCGCATTCGTCTTGCACCTGGCGGCACACGACTTGACGCTCAGCGCACCGGGTCCCAATCTGCACACATGCTCTATATCGCCCATACCGCGGGCGTCCCGGTCGAGGAGCGTCAGGATTTCTGGCAAGACGTGGTTTCCTCGGCATTTGTGCCACTTGAAGCGGTTTTTCCGACAAAGCGGTTCGAGGGAAGACTCCGGTCCACCTCGCTGGGCCCGCTCGACGTGATCGACGTCGACACGACGGCCCACCAGGCCCGCCGGACCCCCAGGCTGGTCTCGGCCGCCCCGTCCGACAGCCTGAAGCTCGGCCTGTTCGTGAAGGGCCGCGGACGGCTGGAGCAGGACGGCCGCCAGGCCGTCGTCGAGACCGGCGAGATGGCCGTGTACGACACCGACCGCCCCTACTGGCTCGACTTCGACGAACCGGCCCGCATGGTCGTGCTGCTGTTCCCGCGCGCCATGCTCGGGCTGCCGCCCGACCGGGTCGACGAGGTGACGGGGCGGTCGATCCCCAGCGCCGGCGGCGTCGGCGCCCTGGTCGCGCCCTTCCTGCTCCGGCTCGCGGCGCAACTCGACGACGTCGAGGTCCGCGACTCCGCCCGGCTGGCCGGCAACGTCGTCGACCTGGTCGCGACCATGCTCGCCGACCGGCTGGACCTGCCCCCGGCCGACCCCGACGCCGCGCGCCGGGCGATGCTGCTGCGCATCACGTCGTACATAGAAGGGCACCTGGGAGACCCCGGCCTCGACCCGGCCCGGATCGCGGCCGCGCACCACATCTCCACCCGATACCTGCACAAGCTGTTCAGCGCCGAGAGCACGACGGTGGCCGCCTGGATCCGCACCCGCCGCCTGGAGCGCTGCGTCCGCGACCTGCGCGACCCCCTCCAGGCCGCCCGTCCGGTCAGCGCGATCGGCGCCCAGTGGGGGTTCCCGGACGCCTCCCACTTCAGCCGCCTGTTCAAGGCCGCCTACGGCCTCTCACCCCGCGACTACCGGAGCGCGGTGGGCGAGCACTGAGTCGCGGATCTCGCCCGCCCGGATCGCCGTGGTCGACAACAGGGTCGAGGTGAGGCCGTGGGAGTGCTCGGTGCCTCCCTGGAGGTAGACGCCGGCGGTCACCGGGCCGGCGAACTGGACGCGGTGGTCGCGGCTCACCCGCAGCGCGTCCTCGTCGTCGCGCAGGCAGAGCTTGCCCGCCTCGCCAAGGAGCGCGGCCACGTCGTGGGGGCGGTAGCCCGTCGCGTGGACCAGGACGTCGGCCTCGATCGTGACGTGCTCGCCGGTCGGGAGGTATTCGACCGTCACCCGCAGGCCGCCGGGACCCTCCTCGACGTCGCGGATGCGGGAGACGTTGAGCATCCGCAGCCTCTGGTGGCCGTGCACCTTCTCGCGGTACATGGTGGCGTACAGGGCCTGGATGAGGTCCATGTCGACCACGGAGTAGTTGGTGCCCCGGTGGTAGTCGACGAGCGACCGCTTCACCTCGGCGGGGGCGGTGAAGTAGACGTCGACCGCGTCGGGGTCGAAGATGCGGTTCGCGAACGGGCTGTCGTCGGCGGGGGTGTAGCCGTACTTGGCGAAGATCGCGCAGACCTCGGCGTCGGTGAAGGTGCGGTGCAGGTAGTCGACCGCCTCGGCGGCGCTCTGCCCGGCCCCGAGCACTAACACGCGCCCGATCCGGTCGCCGCCGGCCACCTTCTCCGCCACCTTCGGGACCAGCCCGCTGGTGTGCCAGACCCGGTCGGACAACACCGTCCCGGGCGGCAGATGCGGCTCCAGGCCCACCGCGACCGACAGGTTCCGGGCCCGGCGCACCCGGCCGTCGGCGGTGACGACGTCGAAGTAGCGGATCTCGCCGTCCTCCTTGACGGCCTTCACCGCGGTCACCTCGGAGGAGTAGGTCACCGTGTGGGCCATGCGCGCCGCCGCCCACTCGAAGTAGTCGTGGAACTCCGCGCGGAGCGGGAACAGGGTCTTCTGGTTGAGGAAGTCGACCAGGCGGCCCTTGTCCCGCAGGTAGCACAGGAAGCTGAACTCGCTGGCCGGGTTCCGCATCGTGACCAGGTCCTTCGGAAAGGAGACCTGCATCGTCGCGTCGTCGATGAGCATGCCGCGGTGCCAGCCGAAGCGCGGCTGTTTCTCCAGGAAGGCGGCGGTCATCCGCTCCGACGGCGCGGCCCGCGCGTTGTGCTCCTCGACGGCTATGGCCAGTGCCAGGTTCGAGGGCCCGAATCCGATCCCCAGAACGTCGTAGACCATCGTGGTCACGCGATCGCCTCCCTTGTCGCTCGTATGGTAAATAAGGTTAGCCTTACCTTGCAATATCGGCCGACGGAGAGGGAACCCCCACCATGCGGGTCGTCATGTTCGGACACCAGACCTGGGGGCACCGCACCCTGCGGGCGCTGCTGGAGTCGTCGCACGAGGTCGTGCTGGCGGTGACCCATCCGAAGAGCGACCACGCGTACGAGAGGATCTGGGACGACAGCGTCGCCGACCTGGCCGCCGGGCACGACGTGCCCGTCCTGCTGCGCAACCGCCCGACCGACCCCGAGTTACTCCAGGCCGTGAAGGACGCGCGGCCCGACGTCATCGTGGCCAACAACTGGCGCACGTGGTTGCCGCCGGAGATCTACGACCTGCCCCCGCACGGCACCCTCAACGTGCACGACTCGCTGCTGCCGAAATACGCCGGGTTCTCACCGATCATCTGGGCCCTCATCAACGGCGAACCGGAGGTCGGCGTGACCGCCCACCGGATGACGGAGGACCTGGACGCGGGCGACGTCCTCCTCCAGCGCTCGGTCCCGGTGACGCCCACCTCGACCGCGACGGACCTGTTCCTCGCGACCGTCGACCTCATCGCGCCGATCGTGCACGAGGGCCTCGACCTCATCGAGTCGGGCCGGGCGGTCTGGACCCCCCAGGACCGGTCGCAGGCCTCCTTCTTCCACAAACGGGCCGTCGAGGACAGCCGCATCGACTGGACGTGGCCCGCGGAGGACCTGGAGCGGCTGGTACGCGCGCAGTCGGACCCCTATCCGAACGCCTTTACCTTTCACCGGGGCGAGCGGATCCGGGTGCTGGAGGCCTCGGTCTCGAAGGGCCGTTACGGGGGGACGCCGGGGCGGGTGTTCATCCGCGAGGGCGACGGGATCGTGATCGTGGCCGGGGCGAACGCGCGGTCGGGGCGGCTCCCCGGGTTGGTGATCAGCAAGGTCCGGCTCGACGACGGCACGGAACTCCCGGCGACGGAGCACTTCCGCGTGATGGGCGGCTACCTCGGCTGACCCGGCGACCCCGCGGGACTTCCGGGTAGAGAACGCGCCGAGCATCCCGCGATGGGCGTATTGATACGATCGGTAGAGGTGTGCCGGGAAGTCTGGTCGGCGGAGGTTGTTCGCGTTCCTGCTACCAGAGCGGAGTTCCATGCCCGGCACCGAGATTCGTCGTGCCCCTCGACTGTTCGACCGCAGCACCTGGCCCGAGACCAGGCGCATCGCCGACATCCTGCGCAAGGAGACCATCGGCGGCGCGTTGCTGCTGGCGGCGGCGCTGGCCGCGATGGTGTGGGCCAACTCCCCGTGGGCGCAGGCCTACCGGGAGCTCGGCGCGATCGAGGTCGGCCCCGCCGCGCTGCACCTGAACCTCGACCTGGCCGCCTGGGCGGCCGACGGCCTGCTGGCGATCTTCTTCTTCGTGGCCGGGCTGGAACTCAAACGCGAGTTCGTCGCCGGTGACCTGAGCGACGTCCGCCGCGCGGCCGTGCCCGTGGCGGCGGCCTTCGGCGGCGTGCTCGTGCCCGCCCTGCTCTACCTGGCCATCGCGGGAGAGACCGGGGCGCGGGGGTGGGCGATCCCGACCGCCACCGACATCGCCTTCGCCCTGGCCGTGCTGGCCGTCGTCGGCCGGAACCTGCCCGCCGGGCTGCGCACGTTCCTGCTGACGCTGGCGGTGGTCGACGACCTGATCGCCATCGTCATCATCGCCGTCTTCTACACCGCCCACCTGTCGGTCGTGCCCCTGCTGCTGGCCCTGGCGCCGCTGGCGGTCTTCGCCGCGCTGGTACGGCGGCAGGTGCGCGCATGGTGGCTGCTGCTGCCGTTGGCGTTCGCCACCTGGGCGCTGGTGCACGCCTCGGGCGTGCACGCCACGGTGGCCGGGGTGCTGCTCGCGCTGACCGTCCCGGTGCCCCGCCGCGACGGCGGCGAAGGCCCAGGACTGGCCGAGCACTTCGAGCACCGGCTCCGGCCGGTCTCCGCCGGGATCGCGGTGCCGGTCTTCGCCTTCTTCTCCGCCGGCGTCACCCTCGGCGGCCTCAGCGGTCTGGCCGGCACCCTGAGCGACCCGATCGCCCTGGGCGTGGTCGCCGGCCTGGTGGTGGGCAAGCCGGTCGGCATCCTGCTGGCGACGTGGCTGGTGGCCCGCTTCACCCGGGCCAGCCTGGACGACGGCCTGGCCTGGATCGACCTGGCCGGCCTGTCGGTGCTGGCCGGGATCGGCTTCACCGTCTCCCTGCTCATCGGTGAACTGGCCTTCGACGGGCAGAGCGGGGTCAAGGTCGCGGTGCTGGCCGGGTCGCTGGCCGCCGCCCTGCTCGCGACGGTGATCCTGCGCATGCGCGCCCGCGTCTACCGGCGGCTGCACGAGGCCGAGACCCGCGACTCCGACGGCGACGGCGTGCCCGACTGCTACGAGTGAGGCCGCGCCACCTCCTACATCAGGTACCGCAGCCACAGGTAGGGGGTGACCAGGGCGACGGTGACCACGGTGACGACCAGGCCGTACTTGGTGAACGTCCAGAAGCTGATCGGCTGGCCGTTGCGGGCGGCGATGCCGATCACCACCACGTTGGCGGCGGCGCCCACGGCGGTGGCGTTGCCGCCCAGGTCGGCGCCGAAGGCCAGCGCCCACCAGAGCACCTGGGCGTGCTCGTTGCCGCCGCCCGCCTGGACCAGGTCGGCGGCGATGGGGCTCATGGTGGCGACGTACGGGATGTTGTCGACGATCGCGGAGATCACGGCCGATCCCCACAACATGACCATGGTGGCCAGCCCGAGACGCCCCTCGGTGGCCTCGACGGCCAGGCGGGAGACCTGGCCGATGACGCCGGTCTCGACCAGGGCGCCGACCATGACGAACAGGCCGACGAAGAAGACGAGCGTCGGCCATTCGACCTCGGCGATGGCCTCCTCCGTGGTGACCTTCGTGGCGGCCACCAGGATGCCGGCGCCCAGGATCGCGACGATCGAGGGTTCGTAGTGCAGCACCGGATGCAGTACGAACGCCACCAGGACCAGGCCGAGCACCACGAGGCTCTGCCACAGCAGCCGCCGGTCGGAGATCGCCTCCCGCTCGTCGAGTTGCATGATCTCGGCGGCGCGCCGTTCGTCGTATACGAACGCCTTGCGGAACAGCACCCGGCACAGGCCGAGGAACACGACGACCAGCACCACCACCATCGGGGCCATGTGCACCAGGAAGTCGTTGAACGACAGGCCGGCCCGGCTGGCGATGATGATGTTCGGCGGGTCGCCCACCAGCGTGGCCGCGCCGCCGATGTTGGAGGCCAGCGCCTCGGCGATCAGGTAGGGCACCGCCGACAACCCCAGCCGCGCGCACACCAGGAACGTGACCGGCGCGATCAGCAGCACCGTGGTCACGTTGTCGAGCAGCGCCGAGGCCGCGGCGGTGATCAGGACCAGCAGCACCATCAGCCGGTAGGGGCGGCCCCTGGCGCGTTTGGCCGCCCAGATGGCCAGGTATTCGAAGACGCCCGTCTGTTTCAGCACCCCGACGATGACCATCATGCCGAGCAGCAGGAACACGACGTTCCAGTCGATCCCCGTCTCCTGGGAGAAGAACGCCGCCCCGGCGTCGGTGGCGTGGATGCCGAGCATGATCCCCGCCCCGCCGAGGGCGGCGGCGACCCGGTGGACCCGTTCGGAGGCGATCAGGGCGTAGACGCCCAGGAAGACCGCCAGCGACAACCAGGCGAGCGCGCTCATGCGCCGGAGAGCCGGTCGAACAGGGTCGTCAGCGTGATCGCGCCGAGGTAGCGGCCGTCGTCGACGACGGCGACCAGCGGACTTCGGGTGCGGGCCATCAGCGCGGCCACCTCCAGGATCGTGGCCTCGGGATCGGTCACGGGAAGCTCTCTCGGCCGTGGCGGCAACGCGTCCCGCACGGCCCGGTCGCCGACGTCGGCGAGAAAGAGGTCGGCGTGCGCCTCGTCGACGACCCGGGCCAGCGCCGGGTCGTCCTGGCAGTAGCCGGGCACCGCGAGCGCGAGGACCTGGGTGCCCGGCAGCACGCTGTGCGGAAGGCCGTCCTCGTCCAGCACGATCAGCCCGGCGAGGCCGAGCTCGGCCATCAGCCGGGCGGTCTGCCTGATCGGGGTGTCGAGGGTGACGGTGGGGAAGTCGGTGAGCAGATCACGAGCGCGCACGGCCGGGCCCTTCGCGGATGGCGGAAACAGTGCCGACCAGACTTCCCGGCTCACCTGGCAGGAACTCTAACAAGAGCCGGCTACGACGTGTGGTGCCGCCCCATCGGGATGACCAGAGGCGTCCCGCTCACCGGGTCGGTCGTCACCTGGCAACGCAGGTCGAAGACCTCCGCGACGGTCTCCGCCGTGATGACGTCGGCCGGGTCGCCCTCCGCCACGATGCGCCCGCCCTTCATGGCGATCACGTGGTCGGCGTACCGGCAGGCCTGGTTCAGGTCGTGCAGGACCATCACGATCGTGCGGCCCTCGTCGCGGTTCAGGTCGTGGATCAGGTCCAGGACGTCGATCTGGTGCGCGAGGTCGAGGTAGGTCGTCGGCTCGTCGAGCAGCAGGACGGGGGTGCCCTGCGCCACCGCCATGGCGATCCAGGCCCGCTGGCGCTGGCCGCCCGACAACTCGTCGACGGCGCGGCCGGCCAGGTCGGCGATGCCGGTCGCGGCCAGGGCGCCGTGGACGGCCGACTCGTCGGCCTTCGACCACTGCCGCCACCACGTCTGGTGCGGCGACCGGCCGCGTGTCACCAGGTCGAGCACGGTCAGGCCCTCGGGCGCGGTCGGGCCCTGCGGCAGGATGCCGAGCCGCCGGGCCAGTTCCCGGGTCGGGATCGAGTGCAGGGCTCGGCCGTCGAGTTCCACCGCCCCCTTGCGCGGGGCCAGCAGCCGGGCCAGGGCGCGCAGGAGCGTCGACTTGCCGCAGGCGTTCGCGCCGACGATGGCCGTGATGCGGCCCGGGGGGACCTGCACGTCGAGGTCGTCGACGACGACCCGCTGGTCGTAGGCGAGCTGGAGGCCACCGGCCTGGAGTCGGGGGGTCATGGGATCTCAGCCTCCTGAGCCCGCGCGGTTGGCGCGGATGAGCAGCCAGAGCAGAATCGGGGCGCCGAGGACGCCGGTGACGACGCCGACCGGGAGTTCCATCGGGAACAGCCGGGCGGCGGCGAGGTCCGAGCCGGCCACGAACAACGCGCCGGTCAGGCCCGCCGCGAGCGGGGGAGGCCAGGCGGTGCCGGCCAGCCGCTGGGCGATCTGGGGCGCGGCCAGGGCGACGAACGCGATGGGCCCTCCGGCGGCCGTGCCGAAGGCGACCAGGCCGACCCCCGTCACGAGCAGGGCGAGCCGGACGAACTGCACGCGGGTGCCGAGGCCGATGGCGACGTCGTCGCCGAGCTGGAGGGTGCGGGTCAGGCGGCCGAGCGCCAGGGCCGCCGGGACCAGCACGGCCATGGTGAGCGCCAGCGGCAGGGCCTGGGACCAGTCGCGGCCGTTGAGGTTGCCGGTGAGCCAGCCGAGGGCGGCGTGCGCCTGGAACTGCATGCCGCGGGCCACCAGGTAGTCGGTGGCCGAGGTGGCCATCCACTGGAGGCCGATGCCGACCAGGATGATGCGGTAGCCGGTGGTGCCGCGCCGCCAGGCCAGCACGTACACGAGGGCGGCCATGACGAACGTGCCGAGCAGGCCGAGCGCTTGCGTGCTGACGGTGCCGGTCCAGCCGAAGACGATGCCGGCCACGACGGCCGTGCCGGCGCCCTGGGTGAAGCCGATCATGTCGGGGCTGGCCAGCGCGTTGCGGGTCATCGTCTGGAAGATCGCACCCGACAGGCCGAACGCGAAGCCGACCAGGAGGCCGACGACGGCGCGCGGCAGGCGCAGCTCCCGCACGATCAGCAGCGTGCCGGGGTCGCCGACGCCGACGACGGCCCGCATCGCCTCGGTGAAGGTGATGGGGAAGTCGCCCATCGACACCGCCCAGGCGACCACGAGGAACGTGGCCGCGGCCAGCGCGGCGCAGACGGTGATCAGGCGGGGGCGGAGACGCCCGGAGAGGGGCGGCAGGGCGATCCGGAAGTGCGGGCCGGGCTTGGGGGAGAGGGTCTTGGCCGCCACGTCACACCTCGGCCAGCTTGCGGCGGCGGACCAGCATGATGAAGAACGGCCCGCCCAGGAACGCGATCAGCACGCCCGCCTGCACCTCCGTCGGTTCGGCGATCAGGCGGCCGGCGATGTCGGCGACGAGCAGCAGCGCCGGGGCGATCAGCGCCGACAGCGGCAGCAGCCAGCGGTGGTCGGGGCCGAGGCCGGCCGACTGGGCCAGGGCGCGGGCCACGTGGGGCACGACCAGGCCGATGAAGACGACCGGGCCGATCGCGGCGACGGCCGCCCCGGTCAGCAGCATGACGGCGACCACCCCCTGCGTGCGGACCAGGGCCAGGTTGCGCCCCAGCGAGGTGGCCACGTCGTCGCCGAGCGCGAGGCTGTTGAGCGCGGGGGCCGAGGCGAGCGCGAGCACCGCGCCGGCCACCACGAACGGGAGGATCTGGAGGGCCACGTCGCCGTTCAGCCCGGCCAGCGAGCCGGCCGACCAGAAGCGGTAGCGGTCGAGCGCCTCGACGTCCATGAGGACCATCGCGCTGGTCACCGAGCCGAGGAACGCGGTCACGGCGATGCCGGCCAGGGCGAGTTTCACCGGGGTGAGGCCCGAGCGGCCCATGCGGCCCAGCACGAACACCACGACGCTGGCCGCCGCCGCGCCGAGGAGGGCGAACCAGATGAAGCCGTACAGGGTGCCGATGCCGAAGGCCACGATCGAGACGACGATGCCGAACGACGCGCCCGCGCTGACGCCGAGCAGGCCCGGGTCGGCGAGCGGGTTGCGGGTGAGCGCCTGCATGAGGGTGCCGCCCAGGCCCATCGCGACGCCGGTGGTCAGGCCGATGGCGGTGCGGGGGGCGCGGACCGACCAGACGATGTTCTCGACGTTCGACGACACCGGGTCTCCGGTGAGGGCGGCGACGACCTGGCCGAGGGGGATCGCGACGGCGCCCAGCGCCAGGGAGAGCAGGCAGACGAGGACGAGCAGGGCGACCAGCAGGGTCAGCAGCAACGTCGGCCGGACCCCGGGGGGTGACTTACTGGGAGTAACTGAACCGATCGCCACGAATCCTCATCTTAGGTTAGGCAGCCCTTAACTCTAGCGCCCGGGTTTCGGTAGCCTTTCCCGAGAACTTAGGTAATGCTTACCTTAGTAGTGGCGTTCATGGTTTGGGAGGCTCGGTCTTTCGTGTCCGCTATCGATCAGTCGGCGGCTTTCTGGCGCCGGCGCCTGACCCCTCTTCCTCAGCGGCTCACTCTCCCGGTGGACACGGCGACCCCGCCCGGATCCCGGCGCGGCCGGCGGGCCGTGCCCGCCGCCCCGGAGGCGACCCGGCTGGCCGCCGTCGCGGCCCTGCTGCACCGCTACAGCGGCGCGACCGACTTACTGATCGGGTACGACGGCCTCCCGCTCCGCCTGGCGGTCACGGGGGCGACCTCCTTCTCCGAGCTTGTACGCAGCGTCACCGCCACCCTGGAGGAGGCCCGCGCCCACGGCCGCCCGGGGGAGCTCCCCGAGGTCGCCGTCGCAGTGGGGCCGTGGCCCGCCGAAGTCGCCCTCACGGTGACCTTCGACGACGGCCACGTCGTCTTCGACGGCCCCGGCGACGCCGCCCACCTCGCCACCCTGCTGGCCGGCGCGCTCGCCCGCCCCGAGGCTCCCGTCGCCGACCTTGACCTGCTCCCCGCCGACGAGAGGAGCCTGATCCTCGACGGCTGGAACCCGACCACGCACGCCGTGCCACTGCGCACGTGGCCGGCCATGTTCGCCGACCAGGTCGCCGCCCGCCCCGGCGAGATCGCCCTCGTCTTCGAGGACCAGGCGCTCACCTACGCCGAGCTCGACGCGCGGGCCAACCGCCTCGCGCACGCCCTCATCGCGCGCGGCGCGGGCCCGGAGAAGGTCGTCGCGCTCGCGGTGCCGAGGTCGCTCGACCTGATCGTCGCCGAGGTCGCGGTGCTCAAGTCGGGCGCCGCCTACCTGCCGGTCGACACCGACTACCCGCCGGACCGCGTCGCCTACATGCTCCAGGACGCCCGGCCGGTCTGCGTGGTGACCACCACCGAGACGGCCGAGCCCGGGAGCCTGGTGCTGGACGCGGCGGAGACCGTACGGGAACTGGAGTCGAGGCCGGCCACCGACCCGGTGAGCGATCTGCGGGTCGGCGACGCCGCCTACGTCATCTACACCTCCGGCTCCACCGGCCGGCCCAAGGGCGTGGTGTTGTCGCACGCCGGGGTCGCCAAGCTGGTCGCCACCCAGGTCGAGCGGTTCGGGATCGGGCCGCACAGCCGCGTGCTCCAGTTCGCCTCGCCGTCGTTCGACGTCGCGTTCTGGGACCTGTGCCTCGGGCTGCTGTCGGGCGGACGCCTGGTCGTGGTGCCGTCGGAACGGCGGGTGCCCGGACGGCCGCTGGCCGACTACGCGCACGCCCACGGCATCACCTTCATGATCCTGCCGCCCGCGCTGCTCGACGCGATGCCCGCCGACGTCGTGCTGCCCCCGGCGACGCTGCTCGCGGGCACCGAGCGGGTCTCGCCCGAGCTGGTCAACCGCTACGCGCGCGGCCGGATGATGTTCAACGCCTACGGCCCGACCGAGGCGACCACCAACTCCACGCTCGGCCTGTGCGACCCCGACATCGCGCCCGGCTCGATCGTGCCGATCGGCGTCCCCGACCCGGGCACCCGCGCCTACGTGCTCGACGACCGGCTCAGGCCGGTCCCGGCGGGTGTGCCGGGCGAGCTCTACCTGGCGGGCGAGGGCCTGGCGCGCGGCTACCTCGGCCGCCCGGCGCTCACCGCCGAACGGTTCGTCGCCGACCCGTTCGGCGGGCCGGGGGAGCGCCTCTACCGCACCGGCGACCTGGTCAGATGGCGGTCGGACGGCCGCCTGGAGTTCCTCGGCCGGGTCGACTCCCAGGTCAAGATCCGGGGATACCGCATCGAGCCCGGCGAGATCGAGTCGGTGCTGCGCGCCCACCCGGCCGTCGAGCAGGCCGCCGTCGTGGTGCGCGAGGACCGGCCGGGCGACCGGAGGCTGGCGGCCTACATCGTGCCGTCGCTCGTCGGGGGAGCGAGCGTCGGGGAGTGGAAGGACCTGCACGAGCTGCTCTACTCCGCCTCGGCCGGTGACGGCTTCGCCGGGTGGAACAGCATGTACGACGGCCTCCCGATCCCCCTGGAGGAGATGCGCGAGTGGCGCGAGGCCACCGTCGCGCGCATCGCGGCCCTGCGGCCGGCGAAGGTCCTGGAGATCGGGGCGGGCAGCGGCCTGATCCTCGACCGGATCGCCCCGGCGGCCGAGGCCTACTGGGCCACCGACCTATCGGAGGAGGCCGTGCGGGCGCTCGGCGACCGGCTCGACCCGGCGCTGGCCGCCAAGGTGCGCCTGCGCGCCCAGCCCGCCGACGACGTCACCGGCCTGCCCGAGGGCCACTTCGACGTCGTCGTGGTGAACTCGGTCGCGCAGTACTTCCCCGACGCCGCCTACCTGGAGCGGGTCATCCGGAAGGCGGCGACGCTGCTGGCCCCCGGCGGGGCGGTCTTCGTCGGCGACGTGCGCAACCTCCGGCTCCTGCGCACGCTGCGGGCCGCCGTGGAGACGCGCCGCCACCCCGACGACAAGCAGGCGATCCGGGCGGCGACCGACCGTTCGGTGTCGTGGGAGGGCGAACTCCTCCTCGACCCCGACTTCTTCGCCACCCTCGACGGCTTCACCGCCGACATCCAGGTCAAGCGGGGACGGTTCCACAACGAACTCACCCGTTACCGCTACGACGTCGTGCTCCGCCCCGGCACCCGGGAGCCCGCCGACGCGCCGGCCGTCCGGTGGACGGGCCCCGGCCTCACCCTCGCCGACGGCCTGCGCGTGACCGGCATCCCCAACGCCCGCCTGACCGCCGACCTCACCGCCCTGTACGCCGTCGACGACACCAGCCGCCCGGCGGCGGCCGAGGGCGTCGACCCCGAGGACCTGCACGCCCTCGCCGCCGAGCAGGGCTTCGAGGCCACCGTCACCTGGGACGCCCAGGCCGACGACGGCTCGCTGGAGGCCGTCTTCACCCGGCCGGGCGCCGGCGCGCCCCCCGGCTACCGCCCCTCCGGGGGGTTCCCGCTCGCCAACCGGCCCGCCCCCTTCCGGGACGTGTCGGCGCTCATGCGCGTGCTGCGGGCGCACGCCGCCGAGTTCCTGCCCGACTACATGGTCCCGGCCGCCTTCACCCCGCTCGACCGGCTGCCCGTCACCGCCAGCGGCAAGATCGACGCCGCCGCCCTGCCCGCGCCCGACTACGCCGCGCTCAGTTCCGGCCGCGCCCCGCGCGACCCCCGGGAGGAGCTGCTCTGCGCGTTGTTCGCCGAGGCGCTCGGGGTGTCCGGCGTGACGATCGACGACGACTTCTTCGTGCTGGGCGGCGACAGCATCACCGCGATCCGGGTGCTCGCGGGCGCCCGCGCCGCCGGGCTGCGGCTGACCTCGCGCGACGTCTTCCGGCACCGGACCGTCGCCGCGCTGGGCGGCGTCGTGGCCGACGTCCAGACTCGGACGGCCGGCGCCCTCGACGTGCCCGGGGGCGCCGACGTCGCCGGGCTCGACGTCGAGGAGCTGCTGCCGCTCAGCCCCCTCCAGGAGGGGTTCTACTTCCACTCGCTGGCCGACGACCACGACGCCTACGTGGTCCAGCAGGTCGTCGAGCTCGACGGCGACGTCGACGCCGAGCGGCTGCGCCGGGCGGCGGAGCGGCTGGTCGCCCGGCACGCGCCGCTGCGGGCCTGTTTCCGGCCCGGTGACGACGGCCGTCCCGTGCAGGTGGTCCGGCGCGAGGTGGCGCTGCCGTGGCGGGAGTCCGACCAGGACGTCACCGCCGAGGAGAGGGCGCGGCCGTTCGACCTGGCCGACGCGCCGCTGCTGCGGTTCGTGCTGATCGGCGGCCGGCGGCTGGTCCTCACGTTCCACCACATCGTCGCCGACGGGTGGTCGCTGCCGGTGCTCCACCGTGAGCTGCTGGCGCTCTACGCGGGTGAGACGCTGCCGGAGGTCACCCCGTACCGCGAGTTCCTGCGCGGCCTGGCCGGGCGCGACGGCGAGGGCGCGCGGGCGGCCTGGGCGACGGCCCTGGCCGGGTTCGACGAGCCGGCCCGCATGGTCGCCGCGCCACCGGCCCCGGTGGTCCCGGCGCACGTGCGGGTCGAGCTCGCCGAGGACGTCACCGAACGGCTCACCGCGCGGGCCCGCCGGCTCGGCGTGACGCTGAGCACGGTCGTCCAGGGAGCCTGGGGCCTGCTCGTCGGCCGCACCACCGGGCGCGACGACGTCGTCTTCGGCACCACCGTCTCCGGCCGCGACGCCGAGGTGGCCGGGATCGAGGACATGGTCGGCCTGTTCATCAACACGCTGCCGACCCGGTTCCGGTGGAGCCCGTCGGCGACGCTGGCCGACCTGCTCACCACGCTTCAGGGCGAGCAGGCCGCCCTGCTCGACCACCAGCACCTCGGCCTGGCCGCCGTCCAGCGGGCCGCCGGGCGCGCGGGCGGCGAGGAACTGTTCGACACCCTGGTCGTGTTCGAGAACTACCCGTCGAGCGGCGGCCTCGCGGCGGGCGGGCTGCGGATCGCGGGCGCGGAGTTCCACGACACCGTGCACTATCCGCTCGCGCTGATCGTCAAGCCGGGCCGCCGCCTCGACCTGCGGCTCAAGTTCCACGAGGGACGGGTGCCGCGCGCCGAGGCCGAGGGGATCGCCGACCGGCTGGCCCGCCTGCTCACCGCCGTCGCCGCCGACCCCGGCCGGCGCGCCGCCAGCGTCGACCTGACCGAGGACCTCGGCCCCCAGCAGGGCGAGACCGTCGCGATCGAGCCGGGCACCCTGACCGGCCGCATCGCGGCGCAGGTGGCCCGCACCCCGCACGCGCTCGCGGTCGTGTACGAGGACACCCGCCTCACCTACGCCGAACTCGACGCCCGCGCGACCGAACTCGCGGGCCGCCTGCACGCCGGGCGCGGCGACGTCGTCGCCGTGGCGGTGCCGCGTTCCGAGCAGCTCATGATCGCGCTGCTGGCGGTGCTGAAGTCGGGCGCGGCCTACCTGCCGATCGACACCGGCTACCCGGCCGACCGCATCGTGTACATGCTGGCCGACAGCGGCGCCACGACGGTGATCCGGGGCCGGGAGCTGAACGTTGAAATTTCGGGCGGCGAAAGCCGCCCGAGCGCGGCCCGTGACGTCGGCCCCGCAGTCGTCGACCCCTCGGACCCGGCCCGGGCACGTCCGGGCGGCTCCGCAGATGGCGATCACCCCGACCCGGCCGGGGCGCGTCCCGGCGACCCCGCCTACCTGATCTACACCTCCGGCTCGACCGGCCGTCCCAAGGGCGTGCTCGTCTCCCACGAGGCCATCGTCAACCGGCTGGAGTGGATGCAGGGCGCCTACCCCCTCCACGCCGACGACAGGATCCTGCAGAAGACCCCGGCCGGTTTCGACGTGTCGGTCTGGGAGTTCTTCTGGGCGTTGTGCGAGGGCGCGGCGGTGGTGTTCGCCCGGCCCGACGGCCACCACGACCCGGCCTACCTCGCCGGCCTCATCGCGGCCGAGCGCGTCACCACGGCGCACTTCGTGCCGTCGATGCTGGAGGCGTTCCTCGCCGCCCCGGAGATCACCGCCGACCCGTCGTGGGCGGGCCCGCTGCGGCGGGTCTTCTCCTCGGGCGAGGCCCTCCCCGGCCAGGCGGCCCGCCGCTGGACCGAGCTGACCGGCGTCCCGCTGCACAACCTCTACGGCCCGACCGAGGCGGCCGTCGACGTCACCCATCACCCGTACACGACCGACCAGGACGACGTCACGGTCCCCATCGGGAAGCCGGTGTGGAACACCGGCCTGCGGGTGCTCGACACGTGCCTGCGGCCGGTGCCCGACGGCGTGCCCGGCGAGCTCTACCTCACCGGGGTCCAGCTCGCCATCGGCTACCACGGACGGCCCGGCCTGACCGCCGAGCGGTTCGTCGCCGACCCGTTCGAGCCGGGCCGGCGCATGTACCGCACCGGCGACCTCGTCGCGCGCCGCCCCGACGGCACGGTCGACTACCTGGGGCGCACCGACCGCCAGGTGAAGCTCCGGGGCAACCGCGTCGAGCTCGGCGAGGTCGAGGCCGCGCTCGCCGCCGTCGCCGGGGTCGCCCGCGCGGCCGTCACCGTCAGGTCGGGCACGCTGGTCGCCTACGTGGTCGGCGACGTCACGGAAGACCAGGTCCGCGGGGCCGTCGCCGAGCGGCTCCCGGCCGCGATGGTGCCCGGGGCCTATGTGGTGCTGGACGCCCTCCCGCTGACCCCGAGCGGGAAGCTCGACCGCGACGCCCTGCCCGAGCCGACGGCGCGGCGGGCGGCGGGCCGCGCGGCCGGGAACCCGCGCGAGGAACTGCTGACCGCGATCTTCGCCGAGGTGCTCAGGCTCGGCGAGGTCGGCGCCGACGACGACTTCTTCCTGCTCGGCGGCGACAGCATCAGCTCGATCGGCGTCTCCAGCCGGGCCCGCGCGGCCGGGCTGGCCGTCAGCCCGCGCGACGTCTTCGTCCACCGCACCCCGGCCGCCCTGGCCGCGACCGCCGAACCGGTGACCGGCACGGCGGTGACCGGCACGGCGGTGACCGGCACGGCGGCGGCCCGGCCGGAGTTCCGCCTCACCGACGAGGAGCGGGCCAGGCTAGGCGACCTGGAGGTCTGGCCGCTGGCGCCGCTCCAGGAGGGCCTGTTCTTCCACTCGAACTTCGACGCGAACGAGCTCGACGTCTACACCGTCCACGAGACCTTCGACCTCGACCGCCGGCTCGACCCCGGGCGGCTGCGCGCCGCGATCGGCGCGCTGCTGGCCGCCACCCCGGGACTGCGGGCCGGGTTCACCAGCGACGGCCTGCGCCAGCCGGTCCAGTTCATCGCGACCGACTACGAGATCCCGCTGGAGGTCCACGACGACCCCGCCGACCTCGACGCCCTCATGCGGGCCGAGCGGCTCAGGCGGTTCGACCTCGACCGGCCGATCCTGTTCCGCGTCCTGCTGATCCGCCTGCCCGACCGCGACCGCCTCGTCATCGGCCGCCACCTGCTGCTCTGGGACGGCTGGTCGGCGTGGTTGTTCCTCGACCGGCTCTTCGCCCTGTACGAGGACCTCGCCGCCCCCCTGGGCGCGAGCGGCTACCGCGACTACCTGACCTGGCTCGACGCCCAGGACACCGCCGTCGCGACCGCCGCCTGGCGCACGGCGCTGAAGGGCCTCGACGAGCCGACCCTGCTCGCCCCCGGCGACCACGACCCGGTCATCCCCGAGCAGCTCGACCGCGACCTGCCCGGCACCCTCCGCGACGTCGCCCGCAACTACGGCCTCACCCTGAACACCCTGTTCACCACGGCGTGGGGTCTCACCCTGGCGGGGGTGACCGGCCGGAGCGACGTCGTGTTCGGCACCACGGTCGCCGGCCGCCCGGCCGAGGTCCCCGACGTCGAGAACGTCATCGGCCTGTTCCTGAACACCGTCCCGGCCCGCATCGCCTTCGACCCGGCCGAGCCGGTCGGCGCGCTGCTCCGCCGGGTGCAGGACGAACGCCTCGCGCTGATGCCGCACGAGTGGCTGGGCCTGGGCGTCGTCCAGGCCGAGACGGGCCACCGCAGGCTGTTCGACACGCTGTTCGTCATGCGCGACGGCGACACCCGCGAACGCCTCGCCGACCTGCGCGAACGCCACGGCGCGACCGCCGTCGCCAACGTCGACGCCACCCACTACCCGGTCAACCTGATCGTCACCCCGGGCGACCCGACCAGGGTCACCCTGGCCTACCGCCCGGACCTCGTCTCCGAGCGGTACGCCGCCGACCTCCTCGACCGGTTCGCCCTGGCCGTCACCCGGCTGGCGGCCGACCTCGACGCCCCCGCGGGCCGCCTCGACCTCTCGCTCCCGGCCGAGGCCGTCGACCCCTGGGAGAACCGCGTCGACGACCCGGCCGAGACCGTCGCCGACCTGCTGGCCCGGCAGGCGGAACGCACCCCGGACGCCACCGCGCTGGTCTTCGGCGACGTCACGGTCACCTACGCCGAACTCGACGCGAATATCAACCGCATCGCCCGGCTGCTGATCGCCCACGGCGCCGAGCCCGAGGCCGTCGTGGCCCTCGGCCTGCCGCGTTCGATCGACATGGTCGCGGCGCTGTTCGCCGTGCTCAGGACCGGCGCCGCCTACCTGCCGCTGGAGCTCGACCACCCCGACGACCGCCTGGCCGCCATGCTCGACGACGCCCGCCCGGTCGTCCTGGTCACCACGCCGGAGGTCTCGGCCCGCATCGCCACCGGCACCCCGAGGGTCTTCCTCGACCGGCTGGACGACCACGCGCCCGACCCGGTCACGCTCTCCTTCAGCCTCGACCACCCCGCCTACGTCATCTACACCTCCGGGTCGACCGGCCGCCCGAAGGGCGTCGTCACGCCCTACCGGGGCCTGACGAACATGCAGGTCAACCACCAGAGCGCGATCTTCGACCCGGCGGTCGCCTCGGCCGGCGGACGGCGGCTGCGCATCGCGCACACGGTGTCGTTCGCGTTCGACATGTCGTGGGAGGAACTCCTGTGGCTGGTCGAGGGCCACGAGGTGCACGTCTGCGACGAGGAGCTGCGCCGCGACGCCCTCGCGCTGGTCGCCTACTGCGAGGCCAACCGGATCGACGTCGTCAACGTCACCCCCACCTACGCCCACGTGCTGATCGACGAGGGGCTGCTCGACGGGCACCGGCCGCCGCTGGTGCTGCTCGGCGGCGAGGCCGTCTCCGACCACGTGTGGTCGGTGCTGCGCGACACCGAGGGCACCTACGGCTACAACCTCTACGGGCCGACCGAGTACACGATCAACACGCTCGGCGGCGGCACCCACGACAGCGACACCCCGACCGTCGGCACCCCCATCCGGGGCACCCGGGCGCACATCCTCGACGGCTGGTTGCGGCCGGTGCCCGAGGGCGTCGCGGGCGAGCTCTACATCTCCGGCGTCGGCCTGGCCCGCGGCTACCTGCGCCGCCCCGGCCTGACCGCCGAACGGTTCGTCGCCGACCCGTTCGGGCTGCCCGGCGAGCGCATGTACCGCACCGGCGACCTGGTGCGGCGGCGTCCCGACGGCAACATCGACTTCCTCGGCCGCACCGACGACCAGGTGAAGATCCGCGGCCACCGCGTCGAGCCGGGCGAGGTCGAGAACGCGCTCACCCGGCTGCCGCAGGTGGCCCAGGCCGCCGTGGTCGTCCGCGACGACCGCCTGGTGGCCTACCTCGTGCCCGTCCCGGGGGACCGCCGCGAAACCGAGAGCGCCCTGATCGGCGAGTGGCAGGAGATCTACTCCGACGAGTACGAGGAGATCGGCACCGCCGTCTGGACCGAGGACTTCGCCGGCTGGGACAACTCCTACGACGGAACCCCGATCCCGCTGGAGCACATGCGCGAATGGCGGGAGGCGACGGTCGACCGCATCCGCTCGCTGAATCCCCGGAACGTCCTGGAGATCGGCGTCGGCTCCGGCCTGCTGCTGTCGAGGCTGGCCCCCGAGGCCGAGAGCTACTGGGCGACCGACTTCGCCGCCCCCGTCATCCGCAAGATCGGCGAGGACCTCGGACGGGATCCCGCGCTGGCCGCGAAGGTCACCCTGCGGCACCAGGCGGCGCACGTCACCGACGGCCTGCCGGGTGACTTCTTCGACACGATCGTCATCAACTCCGTCATCCAGTACCTCCCGAGCCTCGACCACCTGACCGAGGTCGTCGAGGGCGCGATGGCGCTGCTCAAGCCGGGCGGCGCGCTGTTCGTCGGCGACGTCCGCAACCTGCGGCTGAACCGGCACTTCCACGAGGCGATCCAGGCGGTGAAGGGCGGCGACGTCGACCGCGGCCTCGCCCTGGAGAAGGAGCTCCTGGTCGACCCCGACTACTTCACGACCCTCGGCCACCCCGTCGACCTGCGCACCAAGCGCGGGCACCACCACAACGAGCTCAGCAGGTACCGCTACGACGTGGTGCTGCACAAGACGGATGCCGAAATTTCGGTTCAGGACGTTCCCTGCGTGGCCTGGCCCGACTTCACCGGGTTCGGCGGAAGCCCGATCCGCGTCACCGGCATCCCCGACGGCCGGATCGTCGAGGGCGGCGTCGAACCGGAGTTCCTCCACTCGTTCGGCGCGGCCGTCACCACCTGGTCGCCGGAACCGGGCTGCTTCGAGGCGGTGTTCCTGCCCGAGGTGCCGCGGGCCCTCGACGGCGTCTACCGCCCGACCGGCGGAGTGCCCCTCGCCAACGACCCCGGCGACGCCCGCCGGTCGGGCGCGCTGGTCGCGGCGGTCCGGGAGGACGTCCGGCGCGAGCTGCCCGACTACATGGTGCCGGGCGCGTTCGTCGTGCTGCCGAGTTTGCCGATGAACGACAACGGCAAGCTCGACCTCACCGCCCTCCCGTCGCCGGAGCCGGTCGCGAGCGGCGGCGGACGCGCGCCGCGCACGCCCGCCGAGGAGAGCCTCTGCCGCATCTTCGCCGAGGTCCTCGGCCTGGCGGAGGTCACGGCCGAGGACGTGTTCTTCGAACTCGGCGGCCACTCGCTGCTGGCCACCCGCGTGGTCAGCCGGGCCCGCGCCGAACTCGGCGCCGAACTCGCCATCAGGGACCTGTTCGAGGCCCCGACCCCGGCGCTGCTGGCCGAACGCGTCGCCGGCGGCGCGCCGGCCCGCCCGGCGCTGACGGCGGGGCCGAGGCCGGAGCGGGTGCCCGCGTCGGCCGCGCAGCGGCGGTTGTGGCTGGCCGAACGCCTCTCGGGCGGCGACGCCTACCACTTCCCGCTGGTGGTGAAGGTGCGCGGCGCGTTCGACACCGCCGCCTTCGAGCAGGCCGTGAACGACG
Source organism: Herbidospora yilanensis (assembly GCF_001570565.1). Taxonomy (GTDB): domain Bacteria; phylum Actinomycetota; class Actinomycetes; order Streptosporangiales; family Streptosporangiaceae; genus Herbidospora; species Herbidospora yilanensis. The sequence goes on from NZ_BBXE01000046.1 coordinate 63,851, forward strand.
TGGTCCGGCGGCACGAGGTGCTGCGGACCGTCATCGAGGAGGTCGACGGCGAGCCCTACCAGGTCGTCACCGACCTGACGGTCCGGGTGACCGCCGCCGACGACCGTTCACCGTTCGACCTGACCGCCGAGCCGCCCATCAGGGTCTCCGTCCGGGAGACCGCCCCCGGCGAGCACCTCGTGGCGATGATCCTGCACCACATCGCCACCGACGAGTGGTCCGACCGCCCGTTCCTGCGCGACCTGGAGACGGCCTACCGGGCGCGGCTGCTCGGCCGGGCCCCCGACTGGGAGCCGCTCCGGGTCCAGTACGCGGACTACACCCTCTGGCAGGACCGCCTGCTGGCCCAGGACGGCGAGCGCCAGCTCGCCTTCTGGCGCGACCGCCTCGACGGCCTGCCCGACGAGATCGCCCTGCCGCACGACGGCCCGCGTGTGCCCGGCGGGGCGTCGGGCCTGGTCACCCTCGACATACCCGATGCCGAGGCCGTCAGGGCGCTGGCCGCCGCCACCGGGACCAGCGTGTTCATGGTCCTCCAGGCCGCCGTGGCCGCCCTGCTGCACCGGCTGGGCGCGGGCGACGACATCCCGATCGGGGCGCCGATCGCGGGGCGTACCGACGAAGGGCTCGACGACCTCGTCGGGTTCTTCGTGAACACCCTCGTCCTGCGGGCCGACCTGTCGGGCGACCCGACGTTCGGGGAGCTGCTGGACCGGGTGAAGGAGGCCGACCTGGCCGCCTTCTCCCACCAGGACCTGCCGTTCGAGCGGCTCGTCGAGGACCTCAACCCGCCGCGGGTGCCCGGCCGCAACCCGCTGTTCCAGGTCATGATGGGCTACCACCACCGGCCCGGCGGCGACCCCGACGTGCTCGGCCTGGAGACCGAGTGGATCGACACCCGGATCGAGACGGCCAAGTTCGACCTCGACTTCACCTTCGTCGACGGCCCGCGCATGACCCTGCTCCTGGAGTACGCCGAAGGCCGGTTCACCGAGCGGACCGCCGCCGACATCGCGGCCCGGACGCTGCGGCTCCTGGCCGGGCTCCGGCTCGGCGCCCGGGTCAGCGAGCTGCCGGTCCTGCTCGACGGCGACGCCGTTCCCCGGAGCGAGGCCCGGCCGTTCCCGTTCCGGTCGATCCCGTCGATCGTCGAAGAGCTGGCGGTGACCAGGCCGCACCACACCGCCCTGGTCACCGCCGACCGCGCCTACACCTTCGCCGAGCTGGCCGAGCGGGTCCGCGCGGTCGCGGCGCACGTCATCGCCGAGGGCGCGGGACCGGAGAAGGTCGTGGGCCTGGCGCTCTCCCGGGCCGAGATGGTGCCGGCGATCCTGGGCGTGCTGGCCTCCGGGGCCGCGTACCTGCCCATCGACCCGGGCCATCCGGCCGACCGGCTGGCGTACATGATCGCCGACGCCGCGCCCGTCTGCGTGCTGTCCTCGCTCGACGGCCTGACCGGCACGGCCGAGGTCGCCGACGTCGAGCCCGACGGCGCGGCCTACGTCATCTACACCTCCGGGTCGACCGGCACGCCCAAGGGCGTCGTCGGCACCCACCGGGGCCTGGCCAACCTGTTCGCGGCCCACGCCGCCGACCTCATCGCCGCCGAACCGGCCAGGGCGCTGCACGCCGCGTCGTTCGGCTTCGACGGCTCGTGGGAGCCGCTGCTCTGGCTGCTGGCCGGGCACCCGCTGCACGTCGCCGACGAGCAGACCATGACCGACCCGGCGGCGCTGCTCGCCCTGATCGAGCGCGAGCGCCTCGACTACGTCGACCTCACCCCGACCTACCTGCGGGAACTCATGCACCACGGGTTCCTCGACGGCTACGCGCCGAAGGTGCTCTCGGTCGGCGGCGAGGCCACCCCGCCCGAGTTGTGGCAACGGCTCACGAGCCTGCCGGGGGTCGTCGTGCACGACCTCTACGGCCCGACCGAGTGCGCGGTCGACGCCTACGGCTGGCACGACGGCTGGGCCGCCCCGGTGGCCAACATCCGCGTGTACGTCCTGGACGCCCGCCTGCGCCCCCAGCCCGCCAACGTGCCGGGCGAGCTCTACCTGGCCGGACCGGGCCTGGCGCGCGGCTACCTCAACCGGCCGGGCCTGACGGCCGAACGTTTCACCGCCGACCCGTTCGCGGCGGGGGAGCGCATGTACCGTACCGGCGACCTGGCCCGCTTCCGCCCCGACGGCAGCCTCGAATTCCTGGGCCGCACCGACGACCAGGTGAAGCTGCGCGGCTTCCGGATCGAACCCGGCGAGATCGAGGCGGTGCTGCGCGCCCACCCGGCCGTCACCCAGGCGGCGGTGATCGTGCGCGAGGAGACGCTGGTCGCCTACGTCGTCTCGGCCGCGGCCGAGGACGAGCTGCGCGCCCACGTCGCGGCGCGGGTCCCCGACCACATGGTCCCGGCCGCGTTCGTGCCGATGGACACGCTGCCGAGGTCGGTCGCCGGGAAGCTCGACCGCCGCGCGCTCCCGGCCCCCGAGCGGAGGGCCGCCGCCCCGCGCCGCCCCCGGGACGCCCGCGAGGAGGTGCTGTGCGCGGTCTTCGCCGACGTGCTCGGCACCGAGATCGGCCCCGACGACGACTTCTTCGCCTTCGGCGGCCACTCGCTGCTCGGCATGCGCCTGGTCAGCCGCGTCCGCGCGGCGCTGGGCGCGGAGGTGTCGCTCCGGGCGGTCTTCGACGCGCCGACCCCGGCCCGGCTGGCCCTGCGGCTCGGCGAGGCGGTCCGGCCGGGTCCCGTGCCGGTGGAACGGCCCGAGTTCCTCCAGCTCTCCTACGCCCAGCGCCGCATGTGGCTGCTCGACCGGATCGGCGGCGCGGGCGCCTACGAGACCACCACGGCCTGGCGTCTCGACGGCCCCCTGGACGTCGGCGCGCTCCGGCACGCCCTGAACGACGTCGCCGAACGGCACGAGGCGCTGCGGACCGTCTTCCCCGACCGCGACGGCGAGCCCTACCAGCTCGTCCTTCAGGACGTCACGGTCCCGCTGGTCGAGGGCCCGGTGACGCCGGGGTTCGCGCTCGACCGCGAGATCCCCGTCCGGGCGCATCTCGACGGCGGCGTGCTGACGCTGGTCGTCCACCACATCGCCACCGACGAGTGGTCGGACGCGCCGCTCCGGCGCGACCTCGCGACCGCCTACAACGCCCGCCTGCGCGGCGCGGCCCCGCAGTGGACGCCGCTCCCGGTCCAGTACGCCGACTACACCCTCTGGGCCCCCGAAGGGCAGACCGGGTACTGGGCGGAGACGCTGCGGGACCTGCCCGCCGAGCTGGCCCTCCCGGCCGACCGGCCGCGCCCGGCCGAGAGCTCGTTCCGGGGCGGCCTGGCGGGCTTCACCCTCGACGCCGATCTGTCGGGCGGCCTCCGGGAGGTCGCGCGGGCGCACGGCGTCAGCATGTTCATGCTGGCCCAGGCCGCCGTCGCCGCCCTGCTCAACCGGCTCGGCGCGGGTGAGGACATCCCCCTCGGCACCCCGATCTCCGGTCGCGCCGACGAGAGCCTCGAAGACCTCGTCGGGTTCTTCGTCAACACGCTGGTGCTGCGGACCGACCTGAGCGGCGACCCGACCTTCGCCGACGTGCTCGGCCGGGTCCGGGGCACGGCGCTGGCCGCCTACGAGCACCAGGACGTGCCGTTCGAGCGGCTCGTCGAGGTGCTCGACCCGCCGCGCTCGCTGGCCCGGCACCCGCTGTTCCAGGTCATGGTCGTCTACCTGACCGGCCGGGCCGCCCCGCCCGCGTTCGACGGCCTCACCGTCACCGAGATCGAGACCGGCCAGGACACCGCGAAGTTCGACCTGAGCGTCGACCTCATCGAGCACGACGGCGGGATCGAGGGCTGGATCGAGTACAGCGCCGACCTGTTCGACCAGGCCACCGCCGACCTGCTCGCCGCCCGCCTCGTGCGGCTCCTGCGCCAGGTGGCCGCCGACCCCACGGTCCGGGTACGCGACCTCGACGTCCACGTCGAGGAGCCCCCGGCGTTCACGACCGTCGCCCTCCCGGCGGCCACCCTGCCCGAGCTGTTCCGCGAGCAGGTCCGCCGCACCCCCGACGCGCTCGCGCTCGTCTTCGGGGACACCCGCCTCACCTACGCCGAGTTCGACGCCCGCGTCGAGGAGACGGCCCGGGTGCTGGCCGGTCTCGGCGCGGGCCCGGAGACGACCGTCGCCGTGTCGCTGCCCCGCTCGATCGAGCTGGTCACGGCCCTGTACGCGGTCCAGCGCGCCGGCGCGGCCTACCTGCCTCTCGACCCCGGCCTGCCGGCGGAGCGCAGGGCGTACATGCTGGCCGAGGCGAAGCCCGTGTTCGTCGTCGACGGCCCGCTCCCCACCGGCCCGCACGGCGACCTGCCCACGTCCTACCCGGGTGAGAGCCCGGCCTACGTGATCTACACCTCCGGCTCGACCGGCCGGCCGAAGGGCGTCGTCGTCCCGCACGAGGGCATCGCGAACCGCCTCCGGTGGATGCAGGCCGAATACGGGCTGACCGCCGGGGATCGGGTGCTGCAGAAGACCCCGGCGAGCTTCGACGTGTCGGTGTGGGAGTTCTTCTGGCCGCTGATCACCGGCGCGGCGCTCGTCGTGGCCCGGCCCGACGGGCACCGCGACCCGGCCTACCTGGCCTCGCTGATCGAGCGGGAGGGCGTGACGACCGTCCACTTCGTGCCGTCGATGTTGCGCGCCTTCCTCGACGTCGAGGTGCGCGGCCTCACGCGGGTGCTCTGCTCCGGCGAGGCCCTGCCGGCCGATCTGGCGGCGCGGTTCCACGAGCGGATCGACGCCGAGCTGCACAACCTCTACGGCCCCACCGAGGCGTCGGTCGACGTCACCGCCGCCCAGGTGACCGGCGACCGGGTCACCATCGGCCGCCCGATCTGGAACACCCGCGCCTACGTGCTCGACCGGTGGCTGCGGCCGGTCCCGCCCGGCGTCGCCGGGGAGCTCTACCTCGCGGGCGTGCAGCTCGCGCGCGGCTACCTCGACCGGCCCGGCCTGACCGCCGAGCGGTTCGTCGCCGACCCGTTCGCGGCGGGGGAGCGCATGTACCGCACCGGCGACCTGGCCCGCTGGAACCGCGACGGCACCCTCTCCTACCTGGGCCGCACCGACCACCAGGTCAAGATCCGCGGCTTCCGTGTCGAGCCCGGCGAGATCGAGGCCGCCATCGGCGGGACCAGCGTCGTCGTCGCCCGTGACGACCGCCTGGTCGCCTACGTGGTCGGCGAGCCGCGCGACCTCGACCTGGCCCGCGTGCTGCCCGAGTACATGCTGCCCGCCGCCGTCGTCTGGCTCGACGCGCTGCCGCTGACCGCCAGCGGCAAGCTCGACCGCGCCGCCCTCCCCGCGCCCGATATCGCGGTGGGCGACGCCCTCCCGGCGACCCCCCGCGAGCAGACCCTCGCCGGGGTGTTCGCCGGCGTGCTCGGCCTCGACCGGGTCGGCGCGGAGGACGACTTCTTCGCCCTCGGCGGCGACAGCATCGCCGCGATGCGCCTGGTCAGCCGGGCCAGGGCGGCCGGTCTCGCGCTGACCCCGCGCGACGTCTTCCGGTTCCGTTCGGTACGCGGCCTCGCGGCCGTCACCTCCGAGGCCACCGCCGACGAGCGGACGGTCGCCTTCTTCACCCCGGAGGAGCGCGCCGAGTTCGCCGACCCGATCCTCCCGGTGACCCCGCTCCAGGCCGGGCTGCTCTTCCACGCCTCCTACGACGACGAGGACGTCTACACCGTCCAGGTCGTGTACGAGATCGGCGGCGAGATCCACCCCGACCGGCTGCGGGCGGCGGGCCAGGCCCTCCTCGACCGCCACGAGAACCTGCGCGCCGGGTTCGGCCACCTCTCGTCCGGCCGCCCGGTGGCGGTGATCCCCGCCCACGTCGAGCTGCCGTGGCGGGAGGTCGCCCCGGAGGACCTCGAAGCGGAACTGGCCGCCGAACGCCGCCGCTTCCCCGTGGACGAGCCGCCGCTGCTGCGCCTGATGCTGGCCGGGAACCGCCTCGTGCTCTCCCACCACCACGTCCTGCTCGACGGCTGGTCGCTGCCCGCGCTGATGGCCGAGTTCACCGCCCTCTGCGAGGACCGGCCGCACCCGGTGGCCCGCCCGTTCCGCGACCACCTCGAACGGCTGGCCCGTCAGTCCGTTCCCGACGCCCGGAGGGCCTGGGCCGAGGCGCTCGACGGCGCCGAACCGACCCTGCTCGGCCAGGGCGGCCACCGCCCGGCCCTGCCCGAGCTGCACGAGGTGCGGTTGACGCGGGCCGAGACCGGCCGCCTCACCGCCTACGCGCGGGACAACGGCCTCACGCTCAACACCGTCGCCCAGGGCGCGTGGGGCCTGCTGCTGGCCCGCCTCACCGGCCGCGACGACGTCGTGTTCGGCGCGACCGTCTCCGGCCGCGACCTGCCGGGGTCGGAGTCGTCGGTCGGCCTGTTCATCACGACCGTGCCCGTGCGGGCCGTCCCGCGCGAGGGGGAGCGGATGACGGCGTACCTGACCCGCCTCCAGGACCGGCAGGCGGCGCTGATCGAGCACCAGCACCTCGGCCTGGCCGGCATCCAGCAGGCCGCCGGGACGGGCGAGCTGTTCGACACCCTGATGGTCTTCGAGTCCTACCCGGACGCCGGCGGCCACGACCGGTTCACCCCGATCGCCCACCACGACGCCACGCACTACCCGCTGACCTGGGCGGTCGAGCCCGGCGACGAGCTGGTGCTGACGGCCGAGTTCCACGGCGACCGGGCCAGGGCCGAACGCGTCGCCGACGCGCTCGTGGCGATCCTGCGGCGGGTCGCCGACGACCCGGTCGTGGGCACGCTCGACGGCCTCGTCCCCGGCGAACGCGGGTGGCTGCTCGACCAGGGCACCGGCGCGGCCGTCGAGACCGGCGGCGCCATTCCCGAACTGCTCGCGGCCCAGGCGGCGGCGACCCCCTCCGCGGTGGCGCTGGTCGCCGACGGCCGGACCTGGACCTTCGCCGAACTGACCTCGTCGGTCGACGCCGTCGCCAGAGCCCTGGTCGCCCGCGGGGCCGGTCCCGAGAGGATCGTCGCCCTGGCGCTGCCGCGCACGGCCGACCACGTCATCGCCATCCTGGCGGTGCTGCGGTCGGGAGCGGCGTACCTGCCGATCGACCCGGCCCTCCCGGCGGCCCGCGTCGCCGACATGCTCGCCGACGCCGCGCCGGTGCTGGTGCTGGAGTCGCTGCGGGGCCTCGACGGCTCGGGCGACCTGCCCGAGGTGTACGACCCGAGGCACCCCGCCTACGTCATCTACACCTCCGGCTCGACCGGCCGCCCGAAGGGCGTCGTGGTCACCCACGGTTCGCTGGCGAACCTGTTCCACAACCACCGCGCCGACCTCTACGACCGCGTGCGGGCGTCCACGGGACGTCGTCACCTCCGGGTCGGCCACGCCTGGTCGTTCTCCTTCGACGCCTCCTGGCAGCCGCAACTCTGGCTGGTCGACGGCCACACCCTCTATGTCGCCGACGACGAGACCCGGCGAGACCCGGTCCTGCTGGAGCGGTTCGTGCGGGCGCACGCGCTCGACTTCATCGAGGTCACCCCGTCGTTCCTGGCCCAGATGCCCGGCCTGGTCGACGACGGCCCGCTGGCGCTCGTCGGCGTCGGCGGCGAGGCCGTCACCGACGCGTTGTGGACGCGGCTGCGCAACGGGGTGAACCTCTACGGCCCCACCGAGGCCACGGTCGACGCGCTGGTGCAGCACACCGGCGACAGCGCGGCCCCGCTGGTCGGCCGCCCGGTCGCCAACACCCGGGCCTACGTCCTGGACGCGGGCCTGCGCCCGGTCGCCCCCGGCGTCACCGGCGAGCTCTACCTGGCGGGCGCGGGCCTGGCCCGCGGCTACCTGAACCGCCCCGGCCTGACCGCCGAGCGGTTCGTCGCCGACCCCTTCGCGGCGGGCGAGCGCATGTACCGCACCGGCGACCTGGCCCGCTGGACGGAAGACGGCCGCCTCGACTACCGGGGCCGCGCCGACGACCAGGTGAAGGTGCGCGGCCACCGGGTCGAACCCGGCGAGATCGAGGCGGTGCTGAGCCGCTGGGCGAGGCAGGTGACCGTGCAGGTCGCCGACGGCCGGCTGGTCGCCTACACGGTCGGGGCTCCGCCCGGTCTGAGAGAGTCCGCGGCGGCGGAACTGCCCGACTACATGGTCCCCAGCGCCTTCGTCGCCCTCGACCGGCTGCCGGTGCTGCCCAACGGCAAACTCGACCGCGCCGCGCTCCCGGCCGTGTCCTTCGCCTCGTCGGAGAGCCGCCCAGCCGCCGGCGAGGCCGAACAGGCGCTGCTGGCGGTCTTCGCCGAGGTTCTGGGGGCCGAGAGCATCGGCGTCGAGGACGACTTCTTCGCCTTCGGCGGCGACAGCCTGGTGGCCATGCGCGTCATCGCCCGCGCCCGCGCCGAGGGCTGGACGGTCACCGCCCGCCAGATCTTCGAGTCCCGCACCGCCGAGGCCCTCGCGAAGGCGGCCCGGAGGGTGGCCGTCCCGCTGACCCCGATCATGCGCCGCCTGGTCCGGCGGCCCCACATGGAGTCGTTCTGCCAGTCGGCCGTGCTCCGCGTCCCCGCGGGCCTGACCCCGGAGCGGTTCGAGGAGCTCCTGCGCACGGTGGCCGACCGGCATCCGATGCTCCGCTCCCGGCTCGCCGGCGACGGCCTCCACATCGGCGAGTTCACGGTCGGCGACCTCGACCCGCGCGCCGGCCGGATGGTCGCCGTCGACTGGCTCGGCGACCGCGTCCGGTTGAGGATCCACCACCTGGCCGTCGACGCCGTCTCGTGGGGCGTCATCCTCGACGACCTCGCGGCGGCCTGGCGCGGCGAGGACCTGCCCCCCGTTCCGGTCCAGTTCCACCAGTGGGCCACGGCCGGCGACGACCTGCCGGAGACCGGCACGCACGGCCTCGTCCGCGACGCGGTCACGTCGGCGACCGAGGTCCCGGCCTTCGACGTGACCGACGATCTCCTCGTCGCGACGCTGCGGGAGGCGTTCGGCCGCGACATCACGATCGAGGTCGAGCGCCACGGCCGCGACGGCGACCGCGACCTGTCGCGTACGGTCGGCTGGTTCACGAAGATCACCGTCCACGGCGACGGCGAACCGGAGGTCCTGCTGAACTACCTGGGCCGCTCTTCCCCGGAGGAGGGCGACTGGACCGTGGATCCCTCCGCCGAGGAGACGCCCGACCACCCGGACGCCCCCTTGATTCACCCGTACACCATCGACGCCGTCACCATGGACGGCGTGTTCACCGCGACCTGGACGCGCGCCCCCGGGGCGCCCGACCTGGCCGACAGGTGGCGCGACGCGCTAGAGAAGGGAACCCGCGCATGAGCAGCAACCCGTTCGAGAACCCCGACGGGGTCTATGTCGTCCTGGTGAACGAGGAGGACCAGCACAGCCTGTGGCCCGAGTTCGCCGACGTGCCCGCGGGCTGGACGGTGAGCTTCGGCCCGGCGGCGCGGCAGGCCTGCCTCGACCACATCGAGGCGACCTGGACGGACATGCGCCCCAAGAGCCTGCGATAACGGAGAAGGCCGGGCCCTTGTAGGGCCCGGCCTCTGTTCCGGGTACGTTGACCGCGACAACTCGGAACCAGCCGCGATCTCGTTGAGCGCCGCCTGCAGATCGTCGACGATCTCTCGGGCGATCAACGCCGGTGGAGGCTGTTCGTGAAGGCGGCATCCTCTGGGATACCCCGGCACACGGCGGGCCGACCGAGATACGGTCAGCCCCGCGTGCCGCCTTCGGCGACTCGCGTGGGCCGGTATCGCAGGGCGACCGCCCCCGACCGGAACTCACGGCGGTCCACGGGTTCGAGCTGGATGCGCTCGCGCAGACCGGCGAGCAACGTCGGCCCGTGTCCGGCAAGGACCGGCTGCACAAGGAACTCGTACTCGTCGATCAGTCCCCGATCTGCCAACGCCAGGGGGAGCGTCACGCCACCCACCCACAGGCCCTCGCCTGACTCCTGCTTGAGCCGCTGAACCGCTTGCCCGAAGTCGCCTCGCACCAGCTCGGCATTCCAATCGACCGTGCTCAGCGTGCTCGACACAACGTACTTCTTCGCCCGGTCGATGGTCTCGGCGAACGGGATCTGCCACTCATCCATCCAGTCGGGCCACGTGTCCGTGGCCGGCTTCCGCCACGCCGACTCCATCATCTCGTAGGTCACCCGGCCGAATAGCAGGGCATCGGCTCGCTCCATCTCAGCGGTCCAGTAACGCATCGACTCCTCGTCCGGGGGGAGCCCTGCCTCGTGATGGCAGCAGCCGTCGAGCGTGACGTTGATCGAGTATCGAAGTGGTCTCATCTTGTTGCTCTCCCTTGATGCGCGCAGCGCGTTTTCACCGGACGCCTACTTAGACGACTGCCGGCGCCATTTCTCATCGGCGCCCGATCCCACCTGCTCAGCACCGTCGTGATGCGAACCAGACCGCAGACTGAGCGCGCGACCGATTCGGGCGTTCGGGGCGTTCAGGTTCGCAACGGGACGGCGCTCATAACGCACCACCAGCCCCGACGGTTACCCCAGAACTCCGACATCCCATCCGACAGGTTCATCCGGACACCGACAGGCCCACACGGACCGGACACCCGCCGCGACCGTTCAGCTCCGCTGAGCCCGCGGACTGGCACCATCGTCTACGCACCCGGCTACGTGGTGACCCCGGTGGGGGCTGACGGCGTGACCGAAAGCCCCCCAGTGTCCGACTCGGGGCTCGACATCGACGTCCTGTTCCGCAACAGC
>NZ_BBXE01000047.1 GCF_001570565.1 Herbidospora yilanensis
TCAAGCTTCATGCCGTGTCCGGGCGCGCTGGCGTCCGGAAAAACGGGCCTTCTTAAGGTGATGTCGATGTCCGAACTGTGATGCGGTGCGGGTGGTGGTCAACGTCTGCGCGGCGCTGGTCGGCTGCCTCTCGTCGGCCACCTGGCTGCCGCAACCACGGTCACTCCTGCCCCGTCCCCGCGCCGGTGGCCTTCCGCCTGCACTGGTTGCCCTACGTGCACAGCCGTTCTTGACGGGTTCCGGCTGCCCCGGAGAATCAAGCGGCGGGTACGGGTTACGGCGAGAACACGGCGCGGAGTCATGGCTCCTTAGGCGCTGGGTGGCGGAACGTCGATCTCGTACTCGATGGTGTAGCCATCGGCCGGTAGGAGCGATTCGAGTAGTTCCACGATGCGGCCATCTTCGGCGTGCGCCAGTCGTACAGTCTGGGCCAGCGGCACACCCTGAGGAATCTGGAGCCGTTCCCGTTCAGCCGGCGGCGGCCTGAGTCGGGATCAGTGATGGGCGGCTCGCCGCGCCCGGCCGGAGGCCGCACGCGCGCCGAGGGAGATCAAGTAGGCCGGAATGGGGCAGTCCGAAGGTCGGCGCCTTGATCGGAAGAACGGTCTCCGACCCCGGGGAAGGTGTTCCCGCACGTTACCTGTCGGTACGGCAGGGCAGTCGCCCCTCTCGGCCGTACTTGGACTGCCCCTTATGACAATTGATGTGAGATCAGGCCGCCGCAATGATCACTTGCAGTCGGTCCAAGTGATCTCGGAGTCCCGGAAGATCGACCAATCTCCCTTGTACTGTCCTGAGGGAATCGGGTCTTGGGTCTCGTAGAAGGCGTCATAGAAGGCACCTACCCCGCCAAGCACCTTGCGGAAATTCTTGCGGATAATCGCCTCGATCCATTGTCCTTCCCAGTTCTTGTGGGACGGGGGGAGGGTCTGCCCGGTCTCCCATGTGGTCCCGCTGTCGCGCATCCAGAATTTCAGTTTGTCGTCGTAGGCATAGCGGGTGGCCCCCTCCTTGGCCACCGCGTGACAGGTCAAGGCGGGCGGGGCGGAGGCCGAGGCTGCGGCGCAGGGAGCCGCCGCAAGCAGCACTGTGGCGAGCCCGCTAGAGGCAATAAGGCCGATGCGTTTCTTGTTCATGAGAGACCTCCCGGTCGTGATGACTACTGCGGCGATGTCGCCCGCTGCGTACAGTAACGATCAATGTGCGGAATGTCATCAACCTCACGGCCTGCCGCCATGATGTCCGGGGGTGGCTTGCCGCTCCTCGCCGGGACCGGCCCAGAGGCCGCACGCCCGGCGAGGGGAGGGCGGCGTTCTGCGGGCCGCTGGTCTTCATCAGGAGACCGTGGGCCGATGTGGTGGTGCGGATCCGCCGCCTGGTCTGCCCGACGCGCGGCTGCCGCCGGACCTTCCGCGAACAACTGCCCGGTGTGCTGGAGCGTTACCAGCGGCGCACACCACGTCTGACCGCGCAGATCGGCGCGGTGGTCCGTGAACTGGCCGGACGAGCCGGCGTGCGCGCCTCATCCGCGCTGGCCGTCGCCCTGTCCCGGCACACCGCGCTGCGCCTACTGCTGCGCTTGCCCACACCCCCGCCTCGGGTACCCCGTGTGCTCGGCGTCGATGACTTCGCTCTGCGTCGGCGTCACCGATACGCCACCGTGCTCATCGACGCGCAGACACGCCAGCGCGCCGACGTTTCGCCTGGCCGCACCGCCGATGTCCTGGAGGCCTGGCTTCGTGCCCATCCCGGGGTGCAGGTCGTGTGCCGGGACGGCTCAGGCGCCTACGCCCAAACCGTGCGCCGCGTGCTGCCGGACGCCGTCCAGATCAGCGACCGCCGGCACCTGTGGCACAACCTCGGCCCAGGCCGCCGGAAAGGAAGTGGCCGCACACAGTTCCTGCTGGGCCAAGGCCGGACCGCCCCCGCGGGACGGCCGGCGCGCCACCACCACCCGCGAGCGCTGGCATCAGGTCCACGACCTGCTCGGCAAAGGCGTCGGCCTGCTGGAATGCGCCCGCCGCCTGAACGTCTCCCTCAACACCGTCAAACGCTACGCCCGCGTGAGCGAATCCGAACGCCTGCAATGCGCCCCGCAATACCGACCCACCCTCGTCGACCCCTACCGCGACCACCTGCGGCGCCGCCGATCCGCTGATCCCGCCGTCTCCGTCTCGCATCTGTTCACCGAGATCAAGGCCCTGGGCTACCAGGGCAGCTTCAACCTCCTCTACCGCTACATCACCCAGGGCCGGGTCGAAGCCGGCCGCCTGCCCATCTCACCCCGCCGCCTGACCAGGCTCCTGCTCACCCGGCCCGGCAACCTCAACGACGAGCACCGACGCCTGCTGGACGGCATCACCACCGCACCAAAACCAAGCGCATCATGCGTCAGATGCACGGCCGGGCCGGCTTCGCGCTGCTCCGCCACCCCATTCTCCTGGCTCAACGCTCCGCCACCACTGAAAGAGAGACAGAGCCGTTCGTCTTACAGTCCCCTTCCCGGCAGGTCATCACCGGGGAGCAGGGAGGCGGATAACCCCTTCGACCTGGGATGCAATGACGTGGTCGAACATCGAAGGTAACTCTAAGAAGGCCATAGCACCGACGAGGGAAGACGCCGGAGACAAGCGCCCGGACCCGCCGCGCCGGAGGCGCGGCCATCAGACAGGAGCGCCCGGACGGCCCACCCAAGGGGTGGGCCGATAATATGAGTTGCTCTACCGGTTGTAGTTCAAGGAGATCTCCTCCATGTCCCCCTTTTCGCGTGCTCTCGTCGCCGTGTGTTCGGTGCTGGTTCTGACCGGGTGCGCCGGAAACGTCGGGGGTTCGGGGCAGCCGGAGTCCGACGACACCCGGTTCGTCGCCGGCGACGGCAAGGTCCAGGTCTTCGACGTGGGGGAGCGGAAGCCGGCTCCCGTCGTCGAGGGGCAGACCCTCGAAGGCGCGGCCACGAAGATGGCCGCCGGCAAGGTCACGGTGATCAACTTCTGGGCCTCGTGGTGTGCGCCGTGCCGGGCCGAAGGGCCCACGCTCAAGGACGTCGCCGCCCGCACCAAGGCCGACGGCGTCGAGTTCCTCGGCATCAACTTCAAGGACCAGAAGGCCGCCGCCACCGCCTACGACGCCCAGCTCACGCCGGGCTACCCGAGCATCCACGACCAGAGCGGCAAGGTCCTGCTCGGTTTCTCCGGCACGGTCCCGCCCGCCGCCATCCCGTCCACGCTCATCATCGACAGGGAGGGCCGGATCGCGGCCCGCGCCCTGGGCGCGGTGAAATACCAGGCTCTCCTCGACGCCGTGACCAAGGTCTCCAGTGAATCTCGCTGACACGGTCGCCTCCGGGTCGTTGCTGGTCGCCCTGCCGATCGCGCTGCTCGCGGGCCTGGTGTCGTTCCTGTCACCCTGTGTGCTGCCGCTGGTGCCGGGCTATCTGTCGTACGTGACCGGCATGAGCGCCGACCCCAAGCGGGGGCGGCTGGTGCTGGGCTCGGGGCTGTTCGTGCTCGGGTTCGCCCTCGTGTTCGTGCTGGGCGGGGCGTTGTTCGGCGGGCTCGGGGCGGCGATGCTCGGGAACGCCGAGGTGATCACGCGCATCCTCGGCGTGGTCACGATCGTGCTGGGGCTGGCCTTCATCGGGATCATCCCCGGGTTGCAGCGTGACTTCCGCATCCACCGGGTGCCGGCGGCCGGGCTCGCCGGGGCTCCGCTGCTGGGTATCGTGTTCGGACTCGGCTGGACGCCGTGCATCGGCCCGACGCTGGCCGTCGTGCTGACCCTCTCGGTCGACCAGGGCAGCGCCGCCAGGGGCGCGCTGCTCGCGTTCGGCTACGCCCTCGGGCTCGGGCTGCCGTTCGTGGCGGCCGGGCTCGCCTACCGCAAGGCGCTCCACACGTTCCGCGCGGTGCGCCGACACACCCAGCTCATCACGCGGATCGGAGGAGCCATGCTGGTCGCCGTCGGGCTGCTGCTGGTCACCGGTCTGTGGGGCGAGCTCATCGCCGGTCTCCAGGTGTGGATCGGCGGATTCGAGCCGGTGATATGACACTGACCGACGAAGAGAAGACGACCGGCAGCGGCCCCGCGGGGCTGGGCGTGGTCGGCTGGCTGCGCTGGGGCTGGCGGGTGCTCACCTCGATGCGCACCGCCCTCATCCTGCTGTTCCTGCTGGCCCTGGCCTCCGTGCCGGGGTCGCTCTACCCCCAGCGCGGGGTCGATCCGGGCGCGGTCGCCCGCTACTTCCAGAACGACCCGACCAAGGCCGAGTGGCTCGACCGGTTCTCGCTGTTCGACGTCTTCACCTCGCCCTGGTTCGCGGCGATCTACCTGCTGCTATTCCTGTCGCTGATCGGCTGCGTGTTGCCGCGCACGACGGTGCACCTGAAGGAGATGCGGCGCACGCCGCCGCCCGCTCCCCGCAACCTCTCCCGGCTGCCGCACCACGCCGACATCGAGGGCGACCTCGCCTCGGCCGAGGCCTACCTGCGGTCGAAGCGCTGGCGGGTGACGACCGGCGACGGCTGGGTGTCGGCCGAGAAGGGCCACCTGCGCGAGACCGGCAACCTGCTCTTCCACGTCGCGCTGCTCGTGCTGCTGGTCGCCGTCGGGGTGGGCGGGCTGTTCGGCTACCGGGGCAACGTGCTCGTGGTGGAGGGCGACGGGTTCGCGAACACGGTGGCGGCGTACGACCGCTACCTGCCCGGGTCGCAGGTGTCGCCCGAGGACCTCCAGCCGTTCTCGTTCACGCTCAAGGACTTCCAGGCGACCTACATCGGGCCCGGCCACGAGAAGCAGGGCCAGCCGCTCGACTACTACGCCAAGCTGGCCGTGCAGGATTCGCCGACCGCGCCCGAGCGCGAGTTCACCCTCCGGGTCAACGAACCCCTTGAGGCCGACGGCGCGCTGACGTACCTGATCGGGCACGGCTACGCCCCCACGTTCCGCATCACCGGCGGCGACGGGAAGGTCGCCTTCGAGGGCGCGGTGCCGTGCCTGGTGAACGACACCTCGACCTACGAATCGGAATGTGTCATCAAGGTGCCCGACGCGGCCCCCGAGCAGCTCGCGTTCCTCGGCCGGTTCCTGCCCTCCACGGTGCCCAGCGGCACGGAGTGGTTGTCGATCTTCCCGGGCGCGGCCAACCCGACCGTGCAGATCTGGCCGTTCAAGGGCGACCTGGGGCTCGACGCGGGGGTCCCCCAGTCGGTGTACGACCTGGGCGGCCACCAGAACCTCAAGCCGCTCGGCCAGATGTCCGCCTCGCCGAAGCCGATGGCCGTCGGCGACGTGGTCGACCTGCCCGAAGGGGCGGGGAAGATCGAGTTCACCGGTGTGAAGGAGTGGATCACCCTTCAGACCACCTACGACCCGGGCCGCTTCCCGGCCCTGCTCGCCTCCGGCGCCGCCATTCTCGGCCTGCTGCTGTCCCTGCTCATCCACCGCCGCCGCGTCTGGGTGCGGGTAAGGGACGGAGGGGTCACGGTGGGAGGATTGACCCGCACCGAGGGCGGAGACTTCGGCGAGGAGTTCGCCGAGCTGACGAAAGCCCTGGAACACCACGCTCGCGCAGAGGTGAAGGATGTCTCCTGATCGTTTGGCCACGCTGAGCGACCAGCTCGTGCTGGCCGCCATTCTCCTCTACCTGGCCGCGATGATCGGCTACGCCCTGGAGCTGGCCTTCGGCCGGGTCACCGAGACGGTCAGGGAGCGCCGTCTGGTCACGGTCGGCGGTCCGTCCGACGACCTCCCCGAACCCGCTCCCGCGCCCGAGCCCGCCTCGTGGGCCCCCAAGGCGGGCCTCGTCGGCACCGCCGCCATGTGGCTCGGCTGGGCCGCCAACGCGGCCGGAACGCTCACGCGCGGTCTCGCGGTCGACCGGTGGCCGTGGGGCAACATGTACGAGTTCGTCGTCGCCATGCTGCTCGCGGCCGTGACGGTGTTCCTGCTCCTGCAGATCCGCTACCCGGTGAGGTTCCTCGGCGCGTTCGTCGGCGTGGTCGCCGCGATCGGCCTGGGCTTCGCGGTCCGCGTGCTCTACACGCAGGCGGGGCCGGTCGTGCCCGCGCTCGACTCGTACTGGGTGGCCATCCACGTCACCGCCGCAGTCGCGGCCAGCGGCCTGTTCATCGTCGGCGGCGTCGCCGCGGCGCTGTTCCTGGTGCGCAAGGAGGGCCCGTCGCGGCTGCCGTCGCGTGCCGACCTCGAACGGGTCGCCCACCGGGTCATCGTCATCGCGTTCCCGATCTGGACGTTCGCCGTCATCTCGGGCGCACTGTGGGCCGACAAGGCGTGGGGTCGCTACTGGGGCTGGGACCCGAAGGAGGTCTGGGCGTTCATCACCTGGGTGGCCTACGCCGCCTACCTGCACGCCCGCGCGACCGCCGGCTGGAAGGGCAAGGCCGCGATGATCGTCTCGCTGATCGCGTTCGCGTGCCTGATGTTCAACCTGGTCGGGGTGAACATCTTCATCGGCGGCCTGCACTCCTATGCGGATGTGAAGTAGCCGCCGGCTAGTCCTCGTCGCGCAGCTTGCGCTCCAGGCTGCGCAGGAAGTCGGGGTCGTCGTCGGGACCCCTCGGCGCCTCGGGCGGCGGCGAGGGGAGCAGGTTCTGTCCGGGGGTGATCGGTTCGGGCACCGGCCGCCCGGCGAGCAGCCACAACACTCCGCCCATCGCCGGAATCATCACGACCAGAACCCACGCGGCCTTGGGGAGGGTCCGCACGATCTCCGGGGGAGTGGTGATGACGTCGAAGAGGCAGTAGAGCCAGAAGGCCAGCAACGCCAGGCCGACAACCACGTTCGCCATTCCAACACGGTATGCCATCCCGTGGGCTGATCGTGTTGCGTCTTGTATAGCGACCGACGAAGCGGGATGACTCGGACCAGACGGGCATCGTACGCTGCACCGGTACAGCACCTTCCCGACCAAAGAGAGGTGCGATGGCGCAGCAGGGCGACAGAGGCCGCCACCGGCGAGGGAATCGGTGGTGGCAGCGGAGCCACGCAGGGGCCAGTTACGTCTCCCGTCGTGGGGCGGAGGCGACACAGGAACGCATCGAGACGAAGGTCACCGACAGGTGGGCCGACGCCCCCAGGGTCGCCGAGACCCCGTTCGACACACCGGTGACCGCCCCGGTCGTCGACCGCCCGCAGTACACCTGGCGCGACTTCGAGCTGGACGACCAGCCCGCCCGCGCCGAGCCGCACCGTCCCGACAGCCCCGACTACCGCGACGGCCGCCGCAACTGCGGCGCGCTGGAGACGATCCTCTACCGGCAGTGGGACGCCATGGACGGCCCGCCGCCCCCCGACGTCATCCGCGCGGTCGACAGCCTGGCCCGGTTACCCGACCGCCTGAAGGAGATGCTGGCGGTCGGCCTCGACGGCATCTACGTCGGCCCGGGCGGCGTGCCCGACCTCGACGACATGGGCTACCTGAGGGGCGCCCCGCTGCCCAGCGGCCGCGCGACGTGGGACATCTGCGCGGGGGCGTACGGCGACCGGAAGATCGTCGTCGGCGACCGCCCGAGCCCCACGCCCGATGTGATGATGCACGAAGTCGGTCATGCGCTGGACGACGTGGACTCCCGTCCGGGAGAGTGGGTCTCGGACTCACCCGAGTTCGCCGCGCTCTACGACGAGTGCATCCCCCATCTGGCCTCCGCCTTCCACAAGCAGTCCGGAGAACTCGGCCGCAAGGAGTTCTTCGCCGACGCCTTCGCCGCCATCGCGTCGAGGCAGCGTCCCGCCCTGATAGACATGCTGGGCGGCGACACCCGCACGGCACTCAACGTCATGCTCTTCTTCAACAGGCGCTACGGAATCTAGAGGTCCCCTGATGTTCGTGATCCGGCTCGCTGACGGCACGCTGCGGGTCCCGCAGTCGTTGACCAGCGACGACGGCCGCCTGATCGGCAACGCGTATGTCGAGATAGCGCCCGGCGAGCCGGACTACGACCAGTGGCTGGAAGAGTCCATCACGGAGGAAGAAGAGGCCGAACGCCGCAGAAGATGGCAAGAAGAGAACGACGCTCTAGAACAAGAATTCCTAGCCTTCAAAGCCGAGCAGGAAAAGTAGCCACCGGGCCGAAGGTGCAATTTCACATGCCACCATTGGTCAAACATTGAATCAACTGGGCCACGGGGCGGAAATATCCAGGCGAGATTCATGAAGTGCCGCAGCGCGCCGGCGTCTGGACTGAGGAGCGCAGGGGAGCGAAGCGACCCGAAGCGACGAGGAAAGACGCCGGGTATAAGCGCGAGGACCGCCGCGCCGAAGGCGCGGCCGTAGACAGAGAAAAGGCGCGGCTTCTGGGTACGCCGCGCCTCTCTGCTTCTTCCCGCGAAGCTCTACCCGTTCGGCTTGTCGGCCGTCAGGACGTCTTCTCCACGGAGAAGGGCGTGCACTTCCGACTCGCGGAAACGCCGGTGCCCTCCGGGGGTACGGATGCTGCTGATTCGCCCCGCCGCGGCCCAGCGAGTCACGGTCTTCGGGTCGACCCGGAAGAGGGCGGCAACCTCTCCAGGGGTCAGCAGTCGCTCGCTGCTACTCTCCACAATCTCTCCCCCTCGCATCCCGCGTCATGCAGCGGGCGGACAGGTAACCAGTGTGCCGAGCGAAGCCTGATTTATCCGTGGTTTTCAGAGAAGATCACGGGATGTTACCGGCTCAGTGCCCGATTGTTATATGATAGAGCCTCTTTGGGGCGCTCATGGGTGTTTCTTTACGAAAGCGCCGTGATGGGCACACTAGCAGCGCTCGTGCCGGATGCGAAGAGAGTCCGCCATACGGGACAGTGACGTAACCTCTACGGCGTGCATCCGGTAATCGTCTACACCCTGTCCCGCCTGGGCCTGTTCGCCGTCGCCCTGGGCGTCCTCTATCTGCTGGGTCTGCGGACCTACGTGTTGCTCGCAGTGGCCGTGGTGCTGAGCGGGCTCGCCAGTTACGTTCTGCTGTCGAAGCAGCGGGACGCGGTCAGCGAGAAGATCAGCGACAAGAGGCGCCAGCCCGAGGGCTAGTCAGGGCATCGGGAACATTCCGACTCGGGCATGGTACTCGTGCCCGAGCTTCGTGGTGTCGCTTCCCACCAAAAGCCCCTTCTTTACCGCGAGAAAGGCCTTCACCCCGATTCCTCGCTCGCGGCCGGGATTGAACCCGAGCGCCTTTCCGGTGCGTGGATGGATCGCCGCGATGCCCTCTCGCGGGACCGCCCCCGGCCCGGCGGAGTCCTTTCCCAGCGGGTTGTCCATCCAGCGTTGGTGGCCTCCGACGTAAACGGCCGCGCCGGTGATGGCGACGCTGTAGAGCGAATCGCCGCCCGTGTGATTCACCCAGGTCGGCTTCACGTTCACGCCTTTCGCGTACGTCTCGAAGCGGGCCGCGGTGTCGCAGAGTTTCCCCGTCTTGGGCGCCGCGCCCCCGGTGGTGACGACGACGAAATAGGAGCCGTCGGGGGAGACGTCGAGTCCGCGTACATAGGAGGGAAATCCGTCGCGGCAATGGGGGGCGTAGGCATTGGTGCGCCAGCGGGCGACCTTGCCGGTCTTCAGATCGATCTGGCCGAGTTGGTCGCGCGGTTGTCCGCCGAGGGTGGTGAACGAGCCGTCGAGAATCAGCCGGTCTTTCGTCGCGGCCATCGCGTGGACCTTCGGATCGCCTTCGGACCGGCCGCCGCCGACGGCGACGCCGAATGCCGGGTCGACCGTTCCCGTGGCGGCGTCGAGCCGGGCCAGCGCGGTGCGCTGGACTCCGCCGATGTGGGAGAAATCACCGCCGACGTAGAGGTGCGCGCCCCGGCGTACAAGAGAGGTGATCTCACCGCCGTAGGCGGTGGCCCCGAACGACGGGACAGGGGCGCCCGACGGGACGGAGAACGCGGCCAGGCCCCGGGAGAACGAGCCGCCGGCGTAGACCGTGCCGTTCGTCCCGGCGGCCAGCGTGTTGACCGGGCCGTCGAGGAAGGGGGCGAAGGGGGAGACCTGGCCGGTCGTCAGGTCGAAGGCGAAGAGGTTGGCGCGGCGGAAGGTGGACGTGCCCGACTTCACCGAAGAGAACTCGCCGCCGACGACCACGGTGTTCCCCACCAGCGCGAACGCGTTGACGATCCCGTCTAAGACGTGGGGCGTGTGGTTCACCGGGTTCGGCGACACGACCGAGGGGTGACGGACGCCCGCCCAGGCCGGAGTGGCCATGAGCGCGAGAGCGCTTACTGTGATCATGAATCTGGCACGCATGGCCAAGTCCTAGCAGACGCAGAGTAATCAACGCACTACGTTGCGCACATTCGACCGGGCATGGCGTGACGGTGTGTGAGGTCGTCCTAGGCTGGGCACCATGACGCGCGCTTCGCTGGACAAACAGCCCCATGAGGTCGCGGCCATGTTCGACCGCACGGCCGCGCGCTACGACCTGGTCAACGACGTGTTGTCGCTCGGCCAGGACCGGCTGTGGCGGCGGGCGACCGCGTCCGCGGTCGACGCCGGGCCCGGCGAGCTGGTGCTCGACCTGGCGGCCGGCACCGGCACCTCGACCGACGCGTTCACCCAGCTCGGAGCGCGTGCCATCGCCTGCGACTTCTCGATCGGCATGCTGCGGACGGGGGTGCGGCGGCGCGGTTCGTCGGGGCTGACCGGCGGCGTCGCGGGTGTGACGTTCGTCGCAGGCGACGCGCTGCGGCTGCCGTTCGCCGACGGGGTGTTCGACGCGGTCACGATCTCGTTCGGGCTGCGCAACGTCGCCGACACCGGGCAGGCGCTCGCGGAGATGCTGCGGGTGACCCGGCCCGGCGGGCGGCTCGTGGTGTGCGAGTTCTCCCGGCCGAAGCCGAAGGCGTTCGATCTGGTCTACACCCACTACCTGATGCGCCTGCTGCCGGTGGTGGCCCGGACGGTCAGCTCCAACCCCGACTCCTACGAATACCTCGCCGAGTCCATCCGCGACTGGCACGACCAGAAGAGCCTCGCGGCGGTCATCCAGGGCGCCGGCTGGAAGCGGGTGGCGTGGCGTGACCTGAGCATGGGGATCGTGGCGCTGCACCGGGGGATCCGACCGGAAAAGTCATGAAATTTGCATCGCCACGCCAGGCCGGGCGATCTTTTCGTCACGACTGTGCATGTTTACCCGCCGGTAGGTGTCTACCCCCTGACGAAGGTGTCGGAAGAGGGACTAGACTGCGGCGCGACAAGTTTGTGAAGTAGTTCACAAAGGCACGAAAGGCTCAGCCTACACGGTCTGCGGCCCCAAGAAACTCAAAAGGACAGGACAGGTCCCCTCGTGAGCGAGCCAGCCCTTGCGGCCCGGCGAAGCGAGACCGATGCCGACGTGATCGTCGTCGGCGCCGGCCCCGCCGGATCGACGACCGCGTTTTATCTGGCGCAGTCCGGGCTGTCGGTCCTGTTGCTGGAGAAGACGACCTTCCCCAGGGAGAAGGTCTGCGGCGACGGCCTGACCCCCCGCGCGGTCAAGGAACTGCTCGCGATGGGCGTCGACGTCGACGCGCCCGGCTGGATCAGGAACAAGGGCCTGCGCGTCGTCGGCGGCGGCCTGTCGTTCGAGCTCGACTGGCCGGAGCTGTCGAGCTTCCCCGACTTCGGGCTGGTCCGCACCCGCAAGGACTTCGACGTCATCCTGGCCGACAACGCCGTGTCGAAGGGCGTCACCCTGCTCCAGGGCGTGAACGTGACCGCCCCGGTGATCGACGAGCGCAGCGGCCACGTCGTCGGCGTGAAGACCGCCTCGGGCGACGTCTACCGCTCCCGCCTGGTGATCGCGGCCGACGGCAACTCCACCCGCATCTCCCTGGCCATGGGCCTGCACAAACGCGAAGACCGCCCGATAGGGGTCGCGGTCCGCACCTATTACACGAGCCCGCGCCACGACGACGACTACCTTGAGACCTGGCTGGAGCTCTACGACGGCGAGCGCCTGCTGCCCGGCTACGGCTGGGTCTTCGGCGTCGGCGACGGCACCTCCAACGTGGGCCTCGGGCTGCTCAACACCAGTGAGGCGTTCAAGAAGATCGACTACCGCGACCTGCTCCGGCGCTGGACCAAGAACATGCCGGCCGAGTGGGGTTTCGTCGAAGAGAACATGGTCGGCCCGATCCGGGGTGCCGCGCTGCCGATGGCCTTCAACCGGCAGCCCCACTACACCCGGGGCCTGGTTCTCGTCGGCGACGCCGGTGGGATGATCAACCCCTTCAACGGCGAGGGCATCGCGTACGCGATGGAGACCGGCCGCATCGCGGCCGACGCCGTGGTGACCGCGCTCGCCCAGCCGACCCCCGCCGCGCGCGAGCGGGTCCTGCGGGCCTACCCGCGGATACTCAAAGACGCGTACGGCGGCTATTTCACCCTGGGCCGGGCCTTCGTCGAGGCGATCGGCAAACCAGGCGTGATGAACTTCCTGACGCGGCACGCGCTGCCCCACCCCCGGTTGATGAGGTTCGGCCTGAAACTCCTGGGCAACCTGACCGACCACGGTGGCGACGCGTCAGACCGGATCATCAACGCCCTGTCGAAGGTCGCGCCGTCGGCATGACACCACTGGATCGAAGAATCATGACCACATTCACCGAGAGGACGCCTTAAGCGATGGAGCTCTACGCCCCCATCCTGGTGCTCGCGGTCCTCGGGGCGGGATTCGCCGTCTTCTCCGTGAGCATCGCCCCGTTCACCGGGCCGAAGAGGTGGAACCGCGCCAAGCTCGACGCCTACGAGTGCGGTATCGACCCCACGCCGCAGCCGATCGGCGGCGGCCGGTTCCCGCTGAAGTACATGATCACGGCGATGCTCTTCATCGTCTTCGACATCGAGATCATCTTCCTCTACCCGTGGGCCGTGGCCTTCGACAAGCTCGGGGTCTTCGGTCTGGTCGAGATGGTGCTGTTCATCGTCACCGTGCTCGTGGCGTACGCCTACGTGTGGCGGCGTCGCGGATTGGACTGGGACTAATGGGCCTTGAAGAGAAACTGCCCAGCGGCTTCGCGCTGACCACCGTCGAGCAGGTCGCCGGCTGGGCGCGGAAGAACTCCGTCTGGCCGGCCACCTTCGGTCTCGCGTGCTGCGCGATCGAGCTCATGTCCACCGGTGGCCCCAAGCACGACCTGGCCCGCTTCGGCATGGAGCGCGCGTCCGCGTCGCCCCGCCAGGCCGACCTGATGATCGTGGCCGGTCGCCTGTCGCAGAAGATGGCGCCGGTGCTGCGCCAGATCTACGACCAGATGGCCGAGCCCAAGTGGGTCATCTCCATGGGCGTGTGCGCCTCGTCCGGCGGCATGTTCAACAACTACGCGGTGGTCCAGGGCGTCGACCACGTCGTGCCCGTCGACATCTACCTGCCCGGCTGCCCGCCGCGGCCCGAGATGCTCATCGACGCGATCGTCAAGCTGCACGACAAGATCCAGAACATGAAGTTCGGCGCCCACAGGGAGAAGCAGGTCCAGGAGCTCGAACTCCAGGCGCTTCGCACCCTGCCGCTCATCGACCAGGGAGGGCAGAAATGAGCGACAACCTTCCTGAGGTCCCGGAGCAGCCGATCGCCCGGACCGGCATGTTCGGGACCTCCGGCACCGGCGACACCTCCGGCTACGGCGGCCTCGTGGTCCGCCGCCCGGCGCCGGTCTCCAGCCCGCGCCCCTACGGGAGCTACTTCGACGAGATCGTCGACGGCCTCGACCACGAGGGCGTCGAGCGGGTCGTCGTCGACCGGGGCGAACTCACCCTCCATGTGGCGCGCGAGCACCTCGTCGAGGTCATGAAGAAGCTGCGCGACGACCCCGCCCTGCGGTTCGAGTTGTCCCTGGGTGTCTCGGGGGTGCACTACCCCCACGAGACCGGGTCGGAGCTGCGCGCGGTCTACCACCTGTGCTCGATCACCCACAACCGCCGCGTGCGGGTGGAGTGCTCGACGCCCGACGACGACCGCCACGTGCCCTCGACGGTGTCGGTCTACCCGACGCACAACTGGCACGAGCGGGAGACCTACGACTTCTTCGGCATCATCTTCGACGGGCACCCGGGGCTCACCCGCATCGAGATGCCCGACGACTGGGAGGGCCACCCGCAGCGGAAGGACTACCCGCTGGGCGGCATCCCCGTCGAATACCGAGGCGCCGAGATCCCCGCGCCGGACCAGAGGAGGTCGTACGCATGACCCAGGAAGCGACCGAAGGCAAGGTCTACGACGTCGCGGGCCAGGACTGGGACAAGCTCACCGAGGCGGTGGCCGAGTCGTCCGAGGAGCGGCTGGTCATCAACATGGGCCCACAGCACCCGTCGACCCACGGCGTGCTCCGGCTGGTGCTCACCCTCGACGGTGAGACGGTGACCGAGGCCCGGACCGTCATCGGCTACCTGCACACCGGCATCGAGAAGAACCTCGAATACCGCACCTGGACCCAGGGCGTCACGTTCGTGACGCGCATGGACTACCTGTCGCCGATCTTCAACGAGGCGACCTACTGCCTGGGCGTGGAGCGCCTCCTCGGCATCGAGGACCGCATCCCCGACCGGGCGCAGGCGATCCGGGTGCTCACGATGGAGCTGACCCGCATCTCCTCCCACCTGATGGCGATCTGCACCTACGGCATGGAGCTTGGGGCCACCACCCCGTTCCTCTACGGCCTGCGCGAGCGCGAGATGGTGCTCGACATCATGGAGTACATCACCGGTCTCCGGATGAACATGGCCTACATCCGGCCGGGCGGCGTCAGCGTCGACCTGCCGGCGGGCGCCGTCGACAAGATCGGCGAGCTGCTCAAGGTCATGCCGGAGCGGATCAAGGACATGCGCAAGATCCTGGACGCCAACCCGGTCTACACCCGGCGTACCAAGGACATCGCCTACCTCGACCTGACCGGCTGCATGGCGCTGGGCATCACCGGCCCGGTGCTGAAGGCCGCCGGCCTGCCGTGGGACCTGCGCAAGTCGCAGCCCTACTGCGGCTACGAGACCTACGACTTCGAGATCGCCACCGAGCAGACCTGCGACGTCTACGGGCGCTACCAGGTCCGGGTCTCGGAGATGGAGGAGTCGCTGAAGCTGATCGAGCAGGCGCTCGACCGGCTCACCGGGCCGCTGAAGAACCAGCCCGTCATGATCGAGGACAAGAAGATCGGCTGGCCCGCGCAGCTCGCGCTCGGCCCCGACGGCCTCGGTAACTCGCCCGCCCACATCGCGCACATCATGAGCAGCTCGATGGAGGCCCTGATCCACCACTTCAAGCTGGTGACCGAGGGCTTCCGGGTGCCGGCCGGCCAGGCGTACGTGCCGGTCGAGTCGCCCCGCGGCGAGCTGGGCGCCCACGTGGTGAGCGACGGCGGCACCCGGCCCTTCCGGGTCCACTTCCGCGACCCGTCCTTCACGAACCTGCAGGCCGTGCCGGCCATGTGCGAAGGCGGTTACATCGCCGACGTCATCTCGGCGGTGGCCTCGCTCGACCCCGTCATGGGAGGTGTGGACCGATGACCTACTCCCCAGAGGTCCGCGAGCGTCTCGAACTGGACGCCAAGGAGATCATCGGCAAGTACCCCAAGGCCCGGTCGGCGCTGCTCCCGCTGCTCCACCTGGTCCAGTCGGAGGACGGCTACGTCTCCGACGCCGGTCAGGAGTTCTGCGCCGAGATGCTGGGCCTGTCGAAGGCCGAGGTCGTCGGCGTCTCGACGTTCTACACGATGTACAAGCGCAAGCCCGCCGGTGAATACCACGTCGGCGTCTGCATCAACACCCTCTGCGCGGTGATGGGCGGCGACCAGATCTGGGAGGAGCTCAGCGAGCACACCGGCATCGGCCACGAGGAGGCCACCTCCGACGGCAAGGTGTCGCTGGAGCGCATCGAGTGCAACGCGGCCTGCGACTTCGCGCCGGTGATGATGGTGAACTGGGAGTTCTTCGACAACCAGACGCCCGAGTCGGCCAAGCAGCTCGTCGACGACCTGCGGGCAGGCAAGCCCGTCGTGCCGACCCGCGGCCCCGGCCGGCTCTGCACCTTCAAGGAGACCTCGCGGGTGCTCTCGGGCCTGCCCGACGAGCTCGCCGGCGAGGGTCCCTCGGCCGCCGGTCCCTCGCTTGAGGGCCTGCGCGTCGCCAAGGCCAACGGCTGGGAGGCTCCCAAGTGACCACGCTGACTCCGGTCCTCACCAAGAACTGGGACCTGCCCAACTCCTTCACGCTGGAGGGCTACGGCGACTACTCCGCCGCCCGCAGCGCGCTGGCGATGGACCCCGACGCGATCATCCAGGCGGTCAAGGACTCCGGTCTGCGCGGCCGCGGCGGCGCGGGCTTCCCGACCGGCATGAAGTGGGGCTTCATCCCGCAGGGTGACGGCAAGCCCCACTACCTCGTCGTCAACGCCGACGAGTCGGAGCCGGGGACCTGCAAGGACATCCCGCTGATGATGGCCAACCCGCACTCGCTGATCGAGGGCGTCATCATCACGGCGTTCGCCATCCGGGCCAACTACGCCTTCATCTACATCCGCGGCGAGGTCGTCCACGTCATCCGGCGGGTGCAGGCGGCGGTGCGCGAGGCCTACGAGAAGGGCTACATCGGGCGCGGCATCTTCGGCAGCGGCTACGACCTGGAGATCGTCGTGCACAGCGGCGCCGGGGCGTACATCTGCGGTGAGGAGACCGCGCTGCTCGACTCGCTGGAGGGCTTCCGGGGTCAGCCCCGGCTCAAGCCGCCGTTCCCGGCCGTCGCGGGCCTCTACGCCGCGCCGACGGTCGTGAACAACGTCGAGTCGATCGCCTCGGTCCCCTCGATCGTGGCCAACGGCGCCGAGTGGTTCGCCGGCATGGGCACCGAGAAGTCGAAGGGCTTCGGCATCTTCTCGCTCAGCGGCCACGTCACCCGGCCGGGCCAGTACGAAGCGCCGCTGGGCATCACCCTGCGGGAGCTGCTCGACATGGCGGGCGGCATCCGCGAGGGCCACCGGCTGAAGTTCTGGACGCCGGGCGGCTCCTCGACGCCGATCTTCACCGACGAGCACCTCGACGTGCCGCTCGACTTCGAGTCGGTCGGCGCCAAGGGCTCCATGCTCGGCACCCGCGCGCTGCAGATCTTCGACGAGACCACCTGTGTGGTCCGGGCGACGCTGCGCTGGACCGAGTTCTACGCCCACGAGTCGTGCGGCAAGTGCACCCCCTGCCGTGAGGGCACCTTCTGGCTCAAGCAGGTGCTCAAGCGGCTGGAGAAGGGTCAGGGCACCGAAGACGACCTGACCACGATCACCGACATCGCCGACAACATCCTGGGCCGGTCGTTCTGCGCCCTGGGCGACGGCGCGACGAGCCCGATCTACTCCTCGGTGCAGCACTTCCGCGACGAATACCTCAAGCACTTCGAGATCGGCGGCTGCCCGTTCGATCCCGCACTCGCCACTGTGTGGGGGGCCAAGTGACCATCCAAGCAACCCAGCCCGAGGAGCGGGCGGTCGTCGAGATGGTGACGCTCACCATCGACGGCTTCCAGGTCAGCGTGCCGAAGGGCACGATGATCATCCGGGCGGCCGAGCTGCTGGGGATCCAGATCCCCCGCTTCTGCGACCACCCGCTGCTCGACCCGGCGGCCAACTGCCGTCAGTGTCTCGTCGACATCCCCGACGCGGGCAACGGCCGGGGCTTCCCCAAGCCGCAGCCCTCGTGCGCGATCGAGGTCGCGCAGGGCATGGTCGTGCAGAGCCAGCTCACCTCGCCGGTCGCCGAGAAGGCGCAGCGCGGCGTGATGGAGATGCTGCTGCTCAACCACCCGCTCGACTGCCCGGTCTGCGACAAGGGCGGCGAGTGCCCCCTGCAGAACCAGGCGATGTCCAACGGCCAGGGCGAGTCGCGGTTCGTCGAGCAGAAGCGCACCTTCGAGAAGCCGATCGCGTTGTCGACCGAGGTGCTGCTCGACCGTGAGCGCTGCGTGCAGTGCGCACGCTGCCTGCGCTTCTCCGACCAGATCGCGGGCGACCCGTTCATCGAGTTCTTCGAGCGCGGGGCCAAGGAGCAGGTGGGCGTCGCCGACGGCGAGCCGTTCCAGTCCTACTTCTCCGGCAACACGATCCAGATCTGCCCGGTGGGCGCGCTGACCGGCTCGGCCTACCGCTTCCAGTCGCGCCCGTTCGACCTGGTCTCGCAGCCGAGCGCGTGCGAGCACTGCGCCTCCGGTTGCGCCCTGCGCACCGACCACCGGCGCGGCAAGGTCACCCGCCGCCTCGCCGGCGACGACCCGCAGGTCAACGAGGAGTGGAACTGCGACAAGGGCCGGTGGGCGTTCTCCTACGCCACCCAGCCCGACCGCCTGCGCACCCCGCTGGTCCGCAACGAAGAGGGCGTGCTGGTCCCGGCCTCCTGGCCGGAGGCCTTCGCGGCCGCCGCCGCCGGGCTCGCGGGCCGCAAGGCCGGTGTGCTCACCGGTGGCCGGCTGACCGTCGAGGACGCCTACGCCTACAGCAAGTTCGCGCGGGTCGCCCTCGGCACCAACGACATCGACATGCGGGCCCGCGCCCACTCCGCCGAGGAGGCCCAGTTCCTGGCCCACTCGGTGGCCGGCAAGGGCATCGAGATCTCCTACACCGACCTCGAGAACGCCCCGGCCGTGCTGCTGGCCGGGTTCGAGCCCGAGGAGGAGTCGCCCATCGTCTTCCTGCGGCTGCGCAAGGCGGCCCAGAAGAAGGGGCTCAAGGTCTACTCGCTGGCGCCGTTCGCCACGCCGGGCCTGGCCAAGATGGGCGGCACCCTGATCCGGACCGTCCCCGGCGCCGAGGCCGAGTCGATCGGCGAGCTCATCTCCGACGGCGTCAAGCTGCCCGCGGGCACGATCATCATGGCCGGTGAGCGCCTGGCCTCGGCCAAGGGCGCGTTGTCGGCCCTGGTCCGGCTGGCCGGCTCGACCGGCGCCCGGCTGGCCTGGGTGCCGCGCCGGGCAGGTGAGCGCGGCGCCGTCGAGGCGGGCGCGCTGCCCAACCTGCTGCCGATCGGCCGCCCGGTCGACGACGAGGCCGCCCGCGCCGAAGTGGCCCGGGTCTGGAACGTCGCCTCGCTGCCGGCCCAGGTCGGCCTCGACACGGGCGAGATCCTGCGGGCCGCCCTCGACGAGCGGCTCGACGCGCTGGTCATCGCGGGCGTCGACCCCTACGACCTGCCCGACCCCGAGCTCGCCCTGCGGGCGCTGGAGAACACGCCGTTCATCGTCAGCCTGGAGATCCGGGCCAGCGCCGTCACCGACCGCGCCGACGTGGTGCTGCCGGTCGCGGCGGTCGCCGAGAAGGCCGGCACGTTCGTCGACTGGGAGGGCCGCGGCCGTTCCTTCGAGGCGTCGATCCCGCAGCCCGGCCTGATGAGCGACCTGCGCGCCATCGCCTCCATCGCCGACGCGATGGACGTCCACCTGGGCCTGCCCGACGTCGCCGCGGTCCGCCGCGAGCTCGGCGCCCTGGGCTCCTACAAGGGCGGGCGCCCGGCCGCGCCGAGCGTCACCGGCGGCACCGTCGCCGAGCCCGGTGAGGGTCAGGCCGTCCTGGCGAGCTGGCACCTGCTGCTCGACGACGGCAAGCTGCAGGACGGTGAGCCGTTCCTCGCGGGCACCGCCCGCGACGCGGTCGCGCTGCTGTCCCCGGCCACCGCCGCCGAGATCGGCGCGGTCGACAAGGTCTCCGTCAACGGCGCCATCCTGCCGCTGCGGATCGCCGACCTGCCCGACCGGGTCGTCTGGGTGCCGGCCAACTCCGGCGGAGTCTCGGTCGCCCGCGACCTGCGGGCCGAGGCGGGCGACGTCGTCACGATCGGAAGTGCCTCATGAGCCTCCTGACATTGGCAAGCCCGGCCAGCCCCGGCCCCGGGCTGGCCGACTTCGGCCACGATCCCGTGTGGATCAGCATCATCAAGGGCCTGGTCATCTTCGTCTTCCTGCTGCTGGGCGTGCTGTTCGGCGTGTGGCTTGAGCGCAAGCTCATCTCGCGCATGCAGCACCGCTACGGCCCCAACCGGGCGGGCAAGTTCGGCCTGCTCCAGACCGTCGCCGACGGTCTGAAGATGGGCCTCAAGGAAGACCTGATGCCGCGCAAGGTCGACAAGGTCATCTTCTTCCTGGCACCGGTGATCATCTCGGTGCCGGCGATCCTGGCCTACTCGGTCATCCCGATGGGCCCGGTCGTCTCGATGTTCGGCCACAAGACCCCGCTCCAGCTCACCGACATGCCGGTGGCGGTCCTGTTCATCCTCGCGATGGCCTCGATCGGCGTCTACGGCATCGTGCTGGCCGGGTGGGCCTCCAAGTCGCCCTACGCGATCCTCGGCGGTCTGCGCTCGTCGGCCCAGGTGGTCTCCTACGAGATCGCGATGGGCCTGTCGTTCGTGGCGGTCTTCCTGTACGCCGGCACGCTCTCCACCTCGGAGATCGTCGCCAAGCAGGCCGACGGCGGCACCGCGACCATCTTCGGCCTCGACGTCCCGCTGCCGAGCTGGTACGCCATCCTGCTGATCCCGTCGTTCCTCATCTACGCGATGACGATGTTCGGCGAGGTCAACCGGGTGCCCTTCGACCTCCCCGAGGGCGAGGGCGAGCTGGTCGCGGGTTACCACACCGAATACAGCTCCTCGCTGAAGTTCGCGATGTTCCAGCTCGCCGAATACGTCAACGTGTTCGTGGTCTCCGGTGTGATGGTCACGCTGTTCCTCGGCGGCTGGCGGGCCCCCTGGCCCATCTCGCTCTGGGACGGCGCGAACGTCGGCTGGCTGCCGCTGCTCTGGTTCTTCGCCAAGATCGTGCTGATCTTCTGCTTCTTCGTCTGGGTCCGCGCCTCGCTGCCGCGTGTCCGCTACGACCAGCTCATGGCCTTCGGCTGGAAGGTCCTGATCCCGCTGAACCTGGCGTGGATCCTGCTGGTCGCCACCTTCCGCGCGCTGCGTGTCGAACAGAGCACCCCGGTCTTCATCCTGATGGCCATCGTGGTGATCGGCGCCCTCGCGGTCTTCTTCCGCTTCGACACCGTGCAGCAGCGCCGCCGCGAGGCCCGCGCCGAGCAGGTCGAAGAGGAGTTCGAGCAGCTCCGCGAGGAGCCCACCGCCGGTGGATTCCCGGTCCCGCCGCTGGATCTGCCGCACTATCACGGGGCGAATCGCAAGGAGGTCCCCAGTGCCTAAGTTCGAGTGGCTGAACCCCGTCAAGGGGTTCGGCGTCACCTTCCACCACATGTTCAAGAAGCCGGTGACGGTGAACTACCCGGAGGAGAAGCGGCCCACGGCGCCGCGTTTCCACGGGCGGCACCAGCTCAACCGGTGGCCCGACGGCCTGGAGAAGTGCGTCGGCTGCGAACTGTGCGCGTGGGCCTGTCCCGCCGACGCCATCTACGTGGAGGGCGCCGACAACACCGACGAGGAGCGTTTCTCTCCCGGGGAGCGCTACGGCCGGACGTACCAGATCAACTACGCGCGCTGCATCCTCTGCGGGTTGTGCATCGAGGCGTGCCCCACGCGGGCGCTCACGATGACCAACGAGTACGAGCTGGCCGACTCCAGCCGCGAGGCGCTCATCTACACCAAGGAGATGCTGCTCGCCCCGCTGACCGCGGGCATGGAGCAGCCGCCCCACGCGATGCGCCTCGGGGAGACCGAAGAGGACTACTACCGACTGGGACGCGACAATGGGTGAGACCATCACGTTCTGGGTGCTCGCCGTCGTCTCGGTCAGCGCGGCACTCGGCCTCGTCTTCAGCCGCAAGGCCGTCTACTGCGCCCTGATGCTCGGCGTGGTGATGCTCTCGCTGGCGATCCTCTACGCGGTCCAGGACGCCCCGTTCCTGGCGGCGGTGCAGATCATCGTCTACACCGGCGCCGTGATGATGTTGTTCCTGTTCGTGCTGATGCTGGTCGGCGTCGACTCGTCCGACTCGCTCGTCGAGACGATCAGGGGACAGCGCTTCTGGGCGGTCGTCGCCGGGCTCGCCTTCGCCGCCCTGGTGGCGCTGGGCGTCGGCAACGTGGTGTTCGCCCCGGCCGTCGGCCTCGGCGCGGTGAACGCGGCGGGCAACGTTCCGTCGCTGGCCGAGCTGATCTTCACGCGCTACGTGTTCGCCTTCGAGGTCACCTCGGCGCTGCTGATCACCGCGGCGCTGGGCGCGATGGTGCTGGCCCACCGCGAGCGCCTGGAGCAGAAGGCGACCCAGCGGGAACTGTCGCGCGAGCGCTTCGTCAAGTACGGCGAGGAGGGCATCGACCCCTCGCCGCTGCCCGGCCCCGGCACCTACGCCCGCGCCAACGCGATCGACATGCCCGCGCTGCTGCCCGACGGCAAGATCTCCAAGCTGTCGGTCAACCGCTACATCGCCAGGTACGAGGCCGAAGAAGGCACCATCGACCCGAAGGTGGCCGAGATCCTGGAAGGTGAGGACAAGTGACCACCCACTACCTCGTGCTCAGCGCACTGCTGTTCGCGATCGGCGGGATCGGCGTGCTCGTCCGGCGCAACGCCATCGTGGTGTTCATGTGCGTGGAGCTCATGCTCAACGCGTGCAACCTGGCGTTCGTCACCTTCGCCCGCCAGAACGGCAACATCGACGGTCAGGTCATCGCCTTCTTCGTGATGATCGTGGCCGCCGCCGAGGTCGTCATCGGCCTGGCCATCATCGTGACGATCTTCCGAACCCGCAGGTCCGCGTCGGTCGACGACGCCAGCCTGCTGAAGTACTAAGAGGTGGCCGTGGAACCCGCAGAGATCCTGTCGCACACCGGGGGCGGTGCGATCAGCCTGGCCTGGCTGATGATCGTGCTGCCACTCGCCGGTGCCGCGATTCTCCTCATCGGTGGCCGCGCCACGAACAAGTGGGGCCACCTTCTTGGCGTGCTCATGTCGGTCGGCGCCTTCGTGGTGGCGGCCCTCGTGTTCCTTCAGCTCATCGGGCTCGACCCGGCGCAGCGCCGCCAGTCGGTGAACCTCTACGAGTTCATCCCGGGCGTCGCGAACATCGGGCTCCTGATCGACCCCTTGTCGATCTCGTTCTGCCTGCTGATCACGTTCGTCGGCTCGCTGATCCACATCTACTCGATCGGCTACATGTCGCACGACCCGGACAGGCGGCGGTTCTTCGCCTACCTGAACCTGTTCGTCGCGGCGATGCTGCTGCTGGTGCTGGCCGACAACTACGTCGCCCTGTTCATCGGCTGGGAGGGCGTGGGTCTCGCGTCCTACCTGCTGATCGGGTTCTGGCAGTACAAGCCGTCGGCGGCAGTGGCCGCGAAGAAGGCGTTCGTGGTCAACCGGGTCGGTGACTTCGGCCTGCTGATCGCGATGTTCCTGATCTTCGCCCAGTTCGGCACGCTGTCCTACGCGGAGGTCTTCCCGAACGCCGCCCAGGCCTCACAGGGGGTGCAGACCGCGATCGGCCTGCTGCTCCTGCTCGGCGCCTGCGGCAAGTCGGCGCAGTTGCCGCTCCAGTCGTGGCTCCTCGACGCGATGGAGGGCCCGACCCCGGTCTCGGCCCTCATCCACGCCGCGACGATGGTCACCGCCGGCGTCTACCTGGTGGTCCGCTCGGGCGCCGCGTTCTTCCCCGAGGGCAGCACGGCCGGTCTGGTCGTGACGATCGTCGGTGTGGCCACGCTGCTGGCCGGTGCGATCATCGGTACGGCCAAGGACGACATCAAGAAGGGCCTGGCCGGTTCGACGATGTCGCAGATCGGCTACATGATGCTCGCCGCGGGCATCGGCCCGGCCGGTTACGCCTTCGCCATCGGCCACCTCATCACCCACGGCTTCTTCAAGGCCGACCTGTTCCTCGGCGCCGGTTCGGTCATGCACGCCATGAACGACGAGGTCGACATGCGGCGCTACGGCGGCCTGCGCAAGCTGCTGCCGATCACGTTCGTCACCTTCTTCATCGGCTACCTGGCGATCATCGGCTTCCCGCTGCTGTCCGGCTACTTCACCAAGGACGGCATCATCGAGACGGTCATTCACCACAACGCGATCCTCGGCTGGCTTGCGGTGGTGGGCGCCGGCATCACCGGCTTCTACATGACCCGCATGGTCGTGATGACCTTCTTCGGCCCCAAGCGCTGGGACGAGAAGGCCCACCCGCACGAGTCGCCGGCCGTGATGACCTGGCCGCTGATCGTCCTGTCGATCTTCTCGGTCGGCCTGGGCGCCTACCTGATCCTCAGCAACCGCCTGATGGTCTTCCTCGGCCCGGCCGTCGGCCTGCCCGCGGAGCTGCCCGGGTTCCACCCGATCAGCGTCCCCGGCCTGGCGACCCTGGCCCTGGTCGCCGTCGGCGCCGGGATCGCGATCGCCAAGTACGGCCGCGCCGAGGTGCCGGTCGTGGCGCCGCGCGGCTCGTTCCTCACCGTCTTCGCCCGTCGTGACCTCTACGGCGACGCCCTCAACGAGGCGCTGTTCATGCGCCCCGGCCAGTGGCTCACCCGCCTGGCGGTCTTCTTCGACAACCGGGGCATCGACGGTGTGGTCAACGGCCTGGCGGCCGGCGTCGGCGGATCCTCCGGCAGGCTGCGGAAGATCCAGACCGGCTACGTCCGGTCGTACGCCCTGTCGATATTCGTCGGTGCCGCCGTGCTGGCCGGCGCCTGGTTCGTGGTTGGGACCCTGTGATGACCGCCATCCCGTGGCTTTCGATCCTGATGGGCGTGTCCGTCCTGGGCGCGCTCGGCGTGTCGTTCCTCAAGAACGACAAGCTCGCCAAGCAGGCGACGCTCGGCGTCTCGCTGCTCGTGCTGGTGCTGGCCGTCGTGATGACGGTCGGCTTCAGCCCCAACGGCGACCGGTTCCAGTACGCCGAGACGTATGACTGGATCCCCTCCTTCGGCGTCCACTACGCGGTGGCCGTCGACGGTGTGGCGCTGGTGCTGATCCTGTTGTCGGCCGTCCTGGTGCCGATCGTCGTGCTGGCCTCCTGGCACGACGCCGAGCAGGGCAAGCGCTCGGTCCGGACCTACTTCGCGCTGCTGCTCGTCCTCGAAGCGATGATGATCGGCGTCTTCGCGGCGACCGACGTCTTCCTGTTCTACGTGTTCTTCGAGGCCATGCTGATCCCGATGTACTTCATGATCGGGTCGTACGGCGGCGCGCAGCGGTCCTACGCGGCGGTCAAGTTCCTGCTCTACTCGCTGTTCGGCGGCCTGCTGATGCTGGTGGCCGTGATCGCGCTCTACAACGTGGCCGACAAGAACAGCTTCCTGTTCCCCGAGCTCATCGGCGCGGTCACCGACCCGACGACGCAGAAGTGGCTCTTCCTGGGCTTCTTCATCGCGTTCGCGATCAAGGCGCCGCTCTGGCCGGTGCACACCTGGTTGCCCGACGCCGCCGCGCAGGCCCCGGCCGGCGCCGCGGTGCTGCTCGTGGGCGTGCTCGACAAGGTCGGCACCTACGGCATGTTGCGGTTCTGTCTTGAGCTGTTCCCCGACGCGGCCAAGTGGGCGACCCCGGTCGTCATCGCGTTGTCGGTGATCGGCATCGTCTACGGCGCCATCGTGGCGATCGGCCAGACCGACATCAAGCGGCTCATCGCGTACACCTCGATCTCGCACTTCGGGTTCATCACGATGGGCGTGTTCGCGATGACCACCACGGCGGCCTCGGGCGCGACGCTCTACATGGTCAACCACGGGTTCTCGACCGGTGTGTTGTTCCTGGTGGCGGGCTTCCTGATCTACCGTCGCGGCTCGCAGTTCATCGCCGACTACGGCGGCGTGCAGAAGGTCGCCCCGCTGCTGGCGGGCGCGTTCCTGATCGCGGGTCTGTCGGGTCTGTCGCTGCCCGGTCTGAGCACGTTCGTCAGCGAGTTCATGGTGCTCCTGGGCACCTTCGAGCGCTACGCCGTACCGGCCATCATCGGCACGACCGGCGTCATCCTCGCCGCCATCTACATCCTGTGGATGTACCAGCGCACCATGAACGGCCCCACCGCCGAGTCGGTCGCCGAGATGAAGGACCTCAACGGGCGCGAACGCTGGGTCGTCGCGCCGCTGATCGCCCTGATCGTCGTCTTGGGCTTCTTCCCCAAGCCGCTTCTCGACGTGATCAACCCCGCGGTCAAGGAGTCGCTCGTCAACGTGAAGGTCACCGACCCGGCTCCGGTCGTCGCTGTTAAGGAGGGCCAGTGATCACGGCTCCCACCATCGAGTACTTCGCACTGGCCCCGCTGCTGATCATCTTCGGCGCGGCCATCATCGGGGTGCTCGTCGAGGCGTTCGCGCCTCGCTATCTGCGGCGGGCGGTCCACGTCCCGCTGACGCTGCTGTCGCTGGTCGGCGCGTTCGCGCTGGTCATCCTGCAGACGATCCGCGGCGTCCCGACGACCCCGGCGGCGATGGGCTCGGTCGCGGTCGACGGCCCGACCCTGTTCATCTGGGGCGCCATCCTGGTGCTCTCGTTCGTCAGCGTCCTGCTGATCAACGACGAGGAGCAGTTCGTGCCCTCCGCGGCGGCCGTCCCCGGCTCCGCCGAGGAGGAGAAGGCGATCACCGAGGGTGCGGCGCACACCGAGGTCTACCCGCTGGCCCTGTTCGCCATCGGCGGCATGCTGCTCTTCCCGGCCTCGAACGACCTGCTGATCATGTTCGTCGCGCTTGAGGTCATGTCGCTGCCGCTCTACCTGCTGTGCGGCCTGGCCCGTCGCCGCCGCCTGCTGTCGCAGGAGGCGTCGGTCAAGTACTTCCTGCTCGGCGCGTTCTCCTCGGCCTTCTTCCTGTACGGCACCGCGCTGCTGTACGGCTTCGCCGGCACCGTCGACCTGGCCGGCATCCGCGAGGCGCTCGCCACGGCGGGCGGGACCGAGACCCTGCTGCTCGTCGGCACGGCCATGCTGGGCGTCGGCCTGCTCTTCAAGATCGGCGCCGCGCCCTTCCAGGCGTGGAAGCCCGACGTCTACCAGGGCGCCCCGACCCCGATCACCGCGCTGATGGCCTCCGGAACCCTGGTGGCCGCCTTCGGCGCCGTGCTGCGGGTCTTCTGGGTCGCGCTGGGCAACGACAGCTGGAACTGGCAGCCCATCATGTGGGGCGTCGCCGCCCTGACGATGGTGGTCGGCTCGATCCTGGCGATCACCCAGACCGACATCAAGCGCATGCTGGCCTACTCCTCGATCGCCCACGCGGGCTTCCTGCTCGTCGGCGTCATGGCCGTCGGCGAGGCCGCCCAGAACGCGCTGGCGCTGTCGGGCCTGCTGTTCTACCTGGTCACCTACGGCATCACGACGGTGGGCGCGTTCGCCGTCGTGACGATGGTTCGCGACCCGGGCGGCGAGGCGTGGCACCTGTCGCGCTGGGCGGGCCTGGGCAAGCGCTCGCCGAAGCTGGCGGGCGTGTTCGCCTTCTTCCTGCTGGCCTTCGCCGGAATCCCGCTCACCAGCGGCTTCTTCGGCAAGTACGCCGTCTTCAGGTCGGCCGTCGCGCTCGGCCAGGGCTGGCTGACCGGCCTGGTCGTGCTCGCGGTCGTGGCCTCGGCGGCGGCGGCGTTCTTCTACGTCCGCGTGATCGTGCTGATGTTCTTCAGCGACCCCTCGGCCGACGGCCCGACCGTCGTCACGCCGTCGTGGGCCACGTCGACTGTGGTCGGCTTCTCGGCATTCGCTACGGTAGCCCTGGGGGTTTTCCCGCAGCCTGTGCTCGATCTGGCGGAAAAGGCTGCGAAGTCGTTGTTCGTCCAATAAGGGAGCTTTGCTATGGCCGCGCCGCCCGTTGTTGACCTGCCCGTCGCCGACGAGCGGCTGGCCGAGGACCTCTCCAACGGCCTCGCGGCTGTGGAGAAGCAGCTCCGTTCGGCGGTGGAAAGCGAGGACACGTTCGTCACGGACGTGTCCAGACACCTGATAGAGGCGGGCGGCAAGCGCTTCCGCGCGATGCTCGTCCTCCTCGCCGCCCAGTTCGGCGACCACACGGCGCCCGGGGTCATCCCGGGCGCCGTCGTCATGGAACTGACCCATGTGGCCACGCTCTACCACGACGACGTCATGGACGAGGCGTCCGAGCGGCGCGGCAAGCCGTCGGCCAACGCCCGCTGGAACAACACGCTGGCGATCCTGACGGGCGACTACGTGTTCGCGCGGGCCGCCGACATCATGGCCGACCTGGGACCCGAGCCGGTCCGCATCCAGGCCAAGACCTTCGCCCGGCTGGTCCGCGGCCAGATCCGCGAGACCGTCGGCCCCGCCGAGGGCGTCGACCCCGTCGAGCACTACATCGACGTACTGGCCGACAAGACCGGTTCCCTGATCGCCACCTCGGCCCGGCTGGGCGCGATGCTGGCCGGCGCGCCCCAGGACGTCGTGCTGCGGCTGACGGCGGCCTGCGAGGCCATCGGCGTGGCCTTCCAGCTCGGCGACGACATCATCGACGTCGCCTCGGACACCTCCGGCAAGACCCCCGGCACCGACCTGCGTGAGGGCATCCGCACCCTGCCCGTCCTCTACGCCCTCGGCTCCGACGAGAACCCCCGGCTGCGCTCGCTGGTCGCCGGCCCGGTGCCCGAGGCCGACATCGACGAGGCGCTGGAGCTGCTGCGCGCGTCGGAGTCGCTGAAGCTGGCGCGGGCCGAGCTGGAACGCTGGTCGGCGCGGGCGAAGGAGCAGCTCTCCGAACTGCCCGACATCCCGGCCCGCGCCGCGCTGCTGTCGTTGTGCGACTTCGTGGTGGAGCGCTCGGGCTAACCGACCGTCGCCAGTTCCTTCTCCGGTACGGGCTTCTTGGCGAGGCCGTACCGGAGGCTGTCCCACGTGAACACCGCCAGGGCCAGCCAGACCACCCCGAACCCGAGCCAGCGCTCGGCCGGCATGGTCTCCTTCACGATCAGCACCCCGCAGAGGAACTGCAGCACGGGCGCGATGTACTGGAGCAGCCCCACGATCGTCAGCGGCACGGTGATGACCGAGGCGGCGAAGAACAACAGCGGGACCGCCGTCACGATGCCAGAGCTGATCAGCAGCAGGGCGTGCCCCGCGCCGTGGTCGCCGAAGGTGTTGCCCCCGCCCAGGGTGAACAGGTAGATCGCGGCCGGGACCAGCATGACCAGCGTCTCGATCGTGAGACTCTCGGCCGCTCCGACCTGGGCCTTCTTCTTGGCCAGGCCGTACAGGCCGAAACTGAAGGCCAGCGTGAGGGCGATCCAGGGCAGTTGCCCGTAGCCCAGGGTGAGGATGACGACGGCGGTGGCCCCCAGGCCGACCGCGACCCACTGCCACCTGCGCAGCCGCTCACCGAGGATGACCACGCCGAACAGGATGCTGACCAGCGGGTTGATGAAGTAGCCGAGGGCGCTCTCCACGACGTGCCCGGTGTTGACCGCGTATATGTAGACGCCCCAGTTGCCGGACACGAGCACCGCCGCGGCCGTCAGCAGCAGAAGCTGCCTTCGGGTCATCCGCCTGATCCACTTCCAGTGACGCCGGACCGCCAGGATGGCGACCACGGCGGCCAGCGACCAGAGCATGCGGTGGGCGAGAATCTCGACGGCCCCGCTGGGCTTGAGGAGAGGCCAGTACAGAGGGAACAGGCCCCAGAGGACGTATGCGGCGATGCCGTACCAGACTCCTCGGTGCAAATCAGGCATGAACCCTAGTTTGGCTGCTTACCTTGTTTATTACAAATAAGTGGTGTTGGTTTGATAGTTAAGTGGTTCTAACGGAACAAAGCTTGGTGCACCTTGGTTGAGGTGGTCAGGAGGTAGACATGGGCTGGATCTTCGGTACGAACAAGGCGACCATGGTGAGCGCCGGCGACGCGCTCCCGGGACGGTCCGCCACCATGCCGGTGGCCGACCGGCACCTTGTCCTGGGAGCCTCACTGACCCCGCCGTGGCCCGAGGGAACCGAGGTCGCCGACTTCGGTCTCGGATGTTTCTGGGGCGCGGAGCGCAAGTTCTGGCAGACCCCCGGAGTCGTGTCGACCGCGGTGGGATATCAGGGCGGGTTCACCCCCAATCCGACCTATGAGGAGGTGTGCTCCGGGCTGACCGGGCACACCGAGGTCGTCCGCGTCGTCTTCGACCCTGCCAAGGTCTCCTACGAGGAGCTGCTCCGCGTGTTCTGGGAGGCGCACGACCCCACGCAGGGCATGCGACAGGGGAACGACGTCGGGACGCAGTACCGGTCGGCGATCTACACGCACTCCGAGGCCCAGGAGAAGTCGGCGGCGGCGTCGCTGGCGGCTTACCAGGAGGTGCTTTCGGCGGCGGGGTACGGGGAGATCACCACTGAGGTGCGGGAGGCGCCGGAGTTCTACTACGCGGAGGACTATCACCAGCAGTACCTGCACCGCAACGTCAACGGGTACTGCGGGATCGGCGGGACGGGTGTCGCTTGTCCTGTCGGGCTCACTTCCGGTGAGGCGTAGAGCTGCGGCTTCGGCCTGAACCACTGGCCCTTGGTCGGGTCCCTGCGGGGAGCTGATCTCGGGCCAGATGTGTGTTCGGCGACGAGTTTCTTCACGAGCTCCAGTCGAGCTGTAGTGCTCACCATGGAGGACGGGACTGGGCGCACCCCTCGGCGTCGGCGGGTGGGGGTCGCGGTCTCCGTCGGGCGGCGGCCGTCTGGTTAGACTCGACGGATCACGCGCCGGTCATGCCGGTCGTACCATGCCATCTCACTGACTTGCGAGACATTCCATGATCTTCATCACGGCGAAATTCCACGTGCTGCCCGAGTATGCCGACCAGTGGCCGGAGATCGTACGCGAGTTCACCGAGGCCACTCGCGGTGAACCTGGCTGCTTGTGGTTCGACTGGTCGCGCAGTGTCGAGGACCCGACGGAGTACGTCCTCGTCGAGGCATTTCGGGATGGCGATGCGGGAGGTGCGCACGTCCAGTCCGATCACTTCAGGAAGGCGCAGCAGACGTTGCCCCGCCATCTCGCCGAGACCCCCCGGATCGTCAACGCGACGCTTCCGCAGGACGACTGGTCACTTCTCGGAGAGATGGCCGTGCCTGAGTCGTGAGGCAAGCGTGCGATCACCGGCTGGAGGCTCGCCCTCACCTTGCCCGCCGGAGCCACGATCACCTCGATGTGGAACGGCCGCAATTCCAGCCTAGGGTGCCAGACAGTGCGGCGGTGGCGCGCTCTACCAGCTCAGGTGTCATTCCGCTGGTGTCGACGGCAACCTCCCAGTTACCGCGGGCGGCGAACGCCGCGAGGTCCGTTGGCCGACCGCGATCGCCACGGATCGGTTCCGCTCCGGGTACGTCGCTATTCGACCGGCCCCGATTGAAGGTGGTCACTGTGTGTCCACGTTGCAGGGGCCTGCTCCACGATTGCCCGGCCAAGGAACCAACTGCCGCCAAGAACGAGTAACCGCATGCGATGATCCTGACGGATTGCGGCCTTCCTGGCGACCGCCACGGACGAGGAATTTCAGCACGCCCAGATCGACGTGAAAGCCTGTCCGACCGGCCTCGCCACCATCTGATCACAAACGCGACCCCGACGACCCAGAACCGATATCCGCGCACGCCGCCGCCTCTGACCCAGCCCGACCTCCGTGATCTCTTCGCCCGCGGGCTCGTCCTGCCGCAGATCTGTGATCCACGGTCTGACGTTCAGTGCCAGTAGTCCCGTTCTGGGAGCCTGACCCACAGGTCGGGCGGGCCGACGATGGGGCGACGGTCGGTGAGCCGCAGGCCCGCGCGGGCGCAGGAGTAAGCCACGGCCTGCCGCTTGTAGAGATAGCAGTCCAGGAGTTCGTCGGTGGCATGCTCGGGGCTCGGGTCACCGCGGTCGTCCCAATAGATCTGGACGCCGTCGCGGTGGAACCTGCCCTGATTGCCGCTCGCCGCGTTGGCGTACATGGCGTAACAGACGGTGCCTTTCGACAGGAGTTCACCGACTTTGGGAGTGGACGGCATAAATCCCCACGGCTGGGTGACGACGCATCCGCCGGGCACGTCGCTCACACCGACGATGGCCATGGACTCCTTGCCATCGGCGTACCGCGCCACGACCTCGTGGGGGTCTTCGTCGTCGCCGAGCGGGGTGGCCTCCAGGCGCCGCACCGCCTCGGCCGCGCCGATGCCGGACACGCATGCTACGCCCAGCCCTTCGTGGGGGGAGTAGCGGCCCACGGCCGCGTTCAGCCGCCGAGCCTCCGCGACGGCGGCGGTCTCGGCGGCGGACAGGCGCACGCCAGCGGGGCGGTCGGGGAACAGATCGGGAGTGGGGCTGGCCAGGCTGAGCCGGCCGGGGGACCATCCGGCCATCATCGGGCGCCAGGGATCGGCGCCCGCCTCGGCCAGGGCGCGGGCGTTGTCGGGGCGGCCTGCGTAGACGGCGTCCCAGAGCGGGGTGCATCCGGCGTACTCTGCGTCGACGTCACGGACACAGGCGGCCAATTCGGCGATCACTTCCGGGGAACCGGCCTGGGCCGCGACGGTCAGCGGCGGCTCGTGGAAGTCGGTGGGCAGGTCAGGATCGGCGCCGGCGTCGAGCCTGGCCCGGATCAGCTCGAGGTCTTTCCAGTCGTTCCACCTGAGACCGGACCATCCGGGTTTCTGCATGGCAAGACTCCTCGAGACGTCGAACACGTTCGCGACAGAGCATGGCGGCGCCGACCGACATTTCGCGCCGCACCCCAACCAGGTCGATGCGTCACCAATGAGGTTGTCCGCGCTTGATAAGCCACTGCGAAACGGGCACGCCAAACATGGAACTTGGTGGTGGCCCGGTCGTTGACGGATCTGTTGGCCCTGACGTACGGGCCGGTGGCGGTTCTGCCCGAACTGCTCGGCGGCGTATCCGGGGTGGAGGAGGCGTACATCTACGGTTCCTGGGCGGCGCGCTACAGCGGCGAGCCCGGCAGGGTCCCCAGAGACCTCGACGTCCTCGTCGTCGGTGAGGCGGACGAGGACGACCTTTACGGCGTCGCCCGGGAGGCGGAGCGGCGCCTCGGCCGGGAGGTGAACATCCGCCGGACGAGCCGAATCCACTGGGACTCCGCGAACGGCGATCCGTTCCTGGAGTCCGTGCGGTCCCGTCCGCTCGTACGACTGAAGATCGAAGAGGGAAGATCTTGATGAGGTGGGAGCAGGGGCGTCAGGCCGTCGACGGCATGCCATTTTGACATGGCTCCTTGGGCGACCAGTTCGGTGAACATCGGATCGACCCTCTTGATTAGTCCTCTGGCAAGATGGTGAGCCGCTGTCCCTTACGCAGGTGACGTGGGGCCACGACCAGATAATCACGGCGATCCAACGTTGCGACTTCCTGGAGGTCGAAACGTTCAGCCAACGCGATGACACATGCGTCGACAGCCTGAAGGCGCAGGGACGCGTATGCCGTCATCAGCGTGGCGTTTCCTCAATCACCCGGAGCTCATCGTCGGCGATGGCGGCGCAAAATTGAGCGGCGCGCTGAGGGCTGCCACGTCGGATGGGATCAGAGAGCAGGTGGCAGATCTCGTCACGGCCAGAGACGGCGCTACGAGCCTGATCCAGTTTTCCGTGAGGAAGCGCACGCAACGTGCATGATCCTTGTCGGCACGGTTGAAGGCTGCGACGAGAGGACCGGTATCGCAAAGGATCACACGGTAATCGCTCTGTCGGTTTCTTCCTCGTGAGGATAAGAAAGATAATGATCGTGATGGGCGCCGAGGTCGGCTGGGCCTTGTAGCGCTCCGACTAGGGCGGTGAGGTGGCGTGGAAGCGCTGTCTCGTCGGGCGTCTCGTATGGAGCGCCCGAGTTCGAGTCGTCGAACTCCATGCCGGCAGTCTAGGCACCGACTGCCGAGCCGGCCTGGTCATCGACCGTCTGGGCTCGTGCCAGACCTGTTGCCTGGGGTGAACGGTTACCACCAGCAGTGTCTCTTCCGGTCTGTCGGTGGGGGAACTTCGGAACTACTTGCCACTTCGAGTAGTAAACTGGTCGCATGAGTGGGTCTGAGCGGGAGTTCGCCCCGGGGGACGGTCCGGCGGCCAAGGTCAGTGTCTCCCTGCGCGCGGGGAACATCCGGGCGGTCAGGGAACGCGTTGGAGCGCGCGGGTTCTCCGCCTATGTCGATGCCGCGGTTGAACGTCAGATCGAACGGGATCTCCTGGAGGAGGCGCTTCAGGCGAATGAGGCCGCCTGTGGGCCGATTCCGCAGGGATTGCGCGATGAGGCGGCGGAGCTGTTTCGGAGCGTGAAGTCGGCACCCGAGCTGCAAGAAGAGGGCGGATGGCGCGCGCACGAAGCAAGCTGAGCGCGGGCACCGTCGTCCTCG
Source organism: Herbidospora yilanensis (assembly GCF_001570565.1). Classification (GTDB taxonomy): domain Bacteria; phylum Actinomycetota; class Actinomycetes; order Streptosporangiales; family Streptosporangiaceae; genus Herbidospora; species Herbidospora yilanensis. Next base: position 34,178 of record NZ_BBXE01000047.1, read on the forward strand.
ACTGCGAAGGTCTCGTCAGGTGGTGCCAGGCCGATCAGAGGGTGACCGCGATCGTGCGGGAGGCTCAGGACAACGACTTCCGGGTCGTTGTCAGCGCGATGACGCCGATCGAGGCTCAGGACGTCCGGGTGAAGAGTGATCGCCTCCGATGGCATCTGTCCCGGCTGAAGGTCGAGCCGGTGACGGAGGATATCTGCGCACGGGCGATCGAGCTACTGCGTGATGCCCGGCTGCATGGCCACAAATACGCCATCGATGCCGTGGTGGCCGCTACCGCACTGCGTGCGGTCAGGCCGGTGATAGTCGTCACCTCCGACGAGGACGACATGTACCGGCTCTGTGGGAAAACTGTCAAGGTCGTCGGAATCTGAGGCCCACCGGCCACTTGGCAGTGCACAGTGGCCGGGATCAACGTCAAGCTGGGTGACCCCTCCGAGCGGGCCGCCTGCCAGACGGGTCTGGCTCCCACCGAAAAGTAACCCTCCGGGTTCTGCTTGTACGGCTCGCGCCGTCCTTTCGTCGATCCGAAGCCGATTGCTTTAGGCGACAGGACCTGACCGTATCGCTTCGGGGCAAGTGCGCTGGTAGATCGGTGCTTTCTGGCCGGGCTGGCGTAGATTCCGGCTATGACCGCTGCTCCTGAAGAGTACGAGGACATGCATCGACTGGTCGATCAACTGACGCCGGACCAGCTCCATGAGGTACGCGCGCATACCTTGCGTCTCGTCCACTCCGGTGAGGGTGAGTCGGGCCAGGAGTGGCCCCCTTCCTGGTTCGGATCGGTGACCACCGAGCGGGACGACATCGCCGAACACACTGAGGATCTCCTGCGCCAGGGGTATGGTCACGAAGTGTGATCATCGTTGACACCGGCCCCATCGTTGCCGCTGCCATCCGAAAATGACCGCGGGCACGATGTCTGTGCAGGGGTGTTCAACCAGTTCCGCAGAGAACGACGCGAACTCATTGTCCGGCTTTCGTGGCAGGTGAGGTCTCCTACATGCTCGGCAAGATCGGCGGAGCCAAAGTGGAGGCCGGATTCCTGCGCTCGCTGAGATCCGGAATCTTCGACTTGGTGGAGCGCTATTCAGACCGTCCTCTCGGATCGGCGGACGCCTCGGTGGTCGCCGTCGCTGAGCGTCTTCGCATCGCCGAGGTGTTCACCCTGGACACCAGGGACTTCTCCGTGGTGCGGCCCGCGCATGTCACCGCCTTCACCCTGGTGCCCGGCTGACCGCTTCATGCCACCGGCTGCATCGCGTTAGCAGGGACGGGCGTGGCCTGCCCTGTTGGGCTGCGCAGGCTCGAATGCGGTCGGCTCGCCGCGGCAGATCGCCGACACCCTGCCGCGATGCCGCGACGACTACGGCATCGGCCTCATTCCGCTGCTCCGATGACCGCCGCGGGCGCGTCCCGGGTGGGCGACATCCTGGCGCCGAGCACCGCGAGGATCGTGCCGCACAACACCAGCGCGAGGGCCTGCGCGACGGTGACGGCGTTCAATGTGTCGGTGACCTGGTCGGAGCCCGGGTTCAGGTACGAGAGGCGGGCCAGGGCCACGGGCACGGTGAGGATCGCCAGCGCCAGCGGCACGGAGGCGGAGCGCCACCGGGGGACCGCCCGGTGTGCCACGACATATCCGGCGCCGGCCACCAGGAGGGCCAGGCAGAACAGGCCCGAGGGCGGCAACCACGACCAGGCCCAGACCCACGGGCCGGGCCACTGCGGCGAGTGGTTCGACGTCGTCATGGCCCAGGTCGCCGTCGAGACGATCAGGAAGAGCGCGGCTCCCGCGACCAGGGGGAGCGCGGCCGGCCACCTCGGCTGGCGGTGCGCCGGGACGTCCCGGTGATATCCGGCCAGCAGGGCGAGCGTGGCGACGACGAGCACGAGGGACTCCGGCGTGTCCGCCGGGGACAGGGCGTACCCGATGAGGCCGAGCGTGGCCGCCGTCTTCGCGACGCGCGGGCGGGCGCGGACCAGTGCGACGTAGCCGACGATCCAGAGAAGGGACGAGAGGTCCCCGGCCAGGTGCCACAGCCGCTCGGCCGACGCGGGTTCGCCGATCGGCGGTTCGCCGGTCGGGAAGGGCAGCGGGAGGAGGCCGTGGACGTTCAGGGTCTGCGCCAGGTAGACGCAGCTCATCGTGGCCTGGAAGGCGAGGCCGATCAGGGCGGTCAGCCGTACGGTCCGGCCCCAGGCGCCCGAGCCGTCGAGGCGGATGCGCAGCGCGAGCGCCGCCACGCTGACGATCTCCGGCCAGCGTGGCCGGGCGGTGGCGTCGTCGGCGGCCGGTCCCGCGCCGTCGAGGAAGGCCGAGACCATCTCCTCTTCGCGTTCGGCGCGGTAGCCCGCCGGCAGTAGCCGGAGTATGCGCCGGTAGCGATGTTCCAGGGCGTTCACGCCGGGCCTGCCGCGTGCCGGGCGCGCAGCCGTTCGGTCGCGTAGCGGGCGGTTTCGGTGCGGCGTGCGGCCTCCGCCTCCAGGGCGTGGGCGCCCCGGTCGGTCAGTCGGTAGTACCGCCGCAGTCGTCCCTGATGGGCCTCTTCGCGGTCGAGTGAGAGGAGTTCGTCGGCGGCCAGCCGGTCGAGCACGCCGTACAGGGTGCCGATCTTGAGCTGGACGCGCCCCTCGGAGAGCCGCTCGACCTCCTGGACGATCCCATAGCCGTGGCGGGACTCGTCTGCCAGTGCGGTGAGGACGAGGAACGCCTGCTCCGTCATGCCTCTTGAGTTCATGGGGCTCAGCATATCTTGTTAGGCAAGATATCGTGGCTCGCGTTCCATCTCGTGGGACGCGAGCCGTGGGTCGCTCAGTGGTGTGACGTGTGGGTGAGGCTTCGGCGGGTGGCTTCCCGGTGTGCGCTCATCCGGGCGTGGATCCGCTGGTCAGGTGGCGGGAGTTCGCGCAGGTAGTCGTGGTCCAGCAGCCAGCTCACCGGAACCTCTTCGCTCGTCTGCGGGGCGGCGGGAATGTACTTGCTGAGCACGTGGTATTGCGTGCCGCCGCCCGGCTGCTGGAACGCGGGGGCGGCCGGGCCAACGTCGACCTGGAACGACTTGGTCACCTTGAACACGTGATAGTTGCACGGGTTCCTGGGATACTGCGGGTTGGTGTTCAGATTCCGGGGCGGCAGCGCGCGCTTGATGAAAAGGTCTCCCATCGGCGAGAGGAACGCGCCCCCGTTGCCGCCGAAACGGTCGAGCAACATGCCGACCTGGAGAAACGTCGTTTTGACGAGCAGTCTGCCGTTGGGGTAATTGCCGGAATTGGCGAATCCGGAATTCGGCGGATAGCGATAGTCGGTCCCGGCCCAGTAGCGCGAGAGGAAGTGCTGGGGCGCGAGGCCGCCCAATGGCACGTAGCCGCGCATGAGTGAGCCGAGATAGCCCTTCCGCGGCAGTCGCACCGGTCCGAGGTCGGGGTCGCCGGTCACATACGGCGCGCCGCAGACCGTTCCGATCTTCTGCGGCGGCGCCGGGTGCCGCAAAGCCGCCGAGGTGTTCAGCGGCTTCATCGGCTGGGCGGAGCTTTCCGCATGCGCGGCCGTGCCGCCCATGGCGCAGACCATAACGCTCATCGCGATGGCCGGCGCGACGCTCCGTCGGTGATGTGGCATGACTTTCCCTGTCGACGTTGACGGCAGATGGGCGAGAAATGACCGACCGGCCGACCCGTCGGCTCAATGGGTCGTGGTCGTCCATTTCCGGACCAGTGATCGACTTCTACATTCCCGGCATCGCGGAGATTGCATTGGCGGCGTCATAAGGGAAGGGCAAAAGATGAGGCGGGAAATCGTTTGTCCGCGATATGCGATTAATGGCGGAAAGTGCGAATTCGTGTGTTTCGGGGTGGCCGGGGGTGGTGTCGTGCGGCAAGCTTGGGGCGTGCACGCCCCCCTCCCCGCGGACGACGTCAGCGCCCCGCGGACGCAGGCCGGCCCCAATCCGCAACACCTGCTGGCGACGCTGCTCGGCGAATACCTCGACTCCTCGGAGGCCGACCTGCCGTCGGCGGCGGTGGTCGCGATGCTCGCGGAGTTCGGCATCAGCGAGTCGAGCGCGCGGGCCGCGTTGTCGCGGTTGACCAGGCGTGGGCTGATCGCCGTGCGGGGAACGGGACGGCCGCCGGTCTATCACCTCACGCCGCAGGCGATCGCCCGGCATCGCTCCCGGATGGACCACTTCCTGAGCTTCGGCGCGCGACCGCCCCGGTGGACCGGCGACTGGGTGACCGTCTCCTTCTCGCTTCCCCAGTCGGGCCAGGCTCCGCGGCACTCGATCCGCAAGGCGCTGGGGGCACTCGGGTTCGCCCGGCTGTACGACAGCGTGTGGATCCGGCCCGGCTCCGAGTCCGGCCCGGTGAAACAGGTGATGCACGACATCCTGGACGGCGTCGACGGGGGCCGATGGTCGGTGATGCACACCCGGTTCGACGAGGAGGCCGGGCCGCACGGTCCGGCCGCCGCCTATGACCTGGCCGGTCTCGCGTCGGCGTACGAGGCGTTCGTCGCGCGGTACTCCGGCCTGCGGGTGGCCGTCCGCGAGGGCGAGGTCGACGCCACCCGGGCGCTGGTGGCCCGGACCTCCGTCATGGATTCCTGGCGGAAGTTCCCGGACGTCGACCCGGACCTTCCCGAGCATCTGCTGCCCGTGCCGTGGCCACGCCAGGCGGCCAGAGACCTGCTGCTGGAGGTGCATTCCGCTCTCGGCTCGCTCGCCGAGGCGCGACTCATCGAGATCGCGACCCCTCATTGGCCGGACGCCGCGTCCTGGATCACGCACTTCCAGGCGTCGGAGGACTCCCTTTCGGTTCGGGCCCGCAGGGATCGCTGAAGGAAACTTTCACTCTCTGATCTGCACCGGGGCCGGGCCCGGATCCCACTGTTCCAGGGGCGTTCCCGGTCTGCGCGCCGCACCTGTCAATCGGCCCAGTGCAGTTGTTTGACACTTTTTATCACCGCAGTGACAGTAACTGCACGTCGCGAACGCCTTCGGAGGGTGAAGTGAGGAAACGCACGATCATCAGCGCGGGATTGGCCGCGGTCGTCCCGTTATTGGCAGGAATAGTGGCGCTCACCGTGTCGCCGGTCGCCGCGGCGGTCGGCGGTTCGGGCCCGTACCCCGCCGATTGGGACGGCAGCCTGCAGAACCACACCGTCTACCGGCCCGTCACCATCCCGTCCCAGCGACTCCCTATATACGTGTGGGGCAACGGCGGTTGCTCCGCCAACGGGTTGTCGCAGGCGAACTTCCTGCGTGAGATCGCCTCGCACGGATTCCTGGTCATCGCCAACGGCAGCCCGAACGGCTCCGGCTCGACGACCTCCCAGATGCTCACCCAGTCGATCGACTGGGCGGTCTCGGAGAACGGCCGCCAGGGGAGCGTCCTCTACAACAGGCTCGACACCGGCAAGATCGCGGTCGGCGGGTTCTCCTGCGGAGGGCTGGAGGCCTACGCCGTCTCCAACGACCCGCGCATCTCCACGACCACCATCTTCAGCAGCGGGTTGCTGAACGACGGCGACGACTACCAGCTCCGGCGGCTGACGAAGCCGATCGCCTACTTCATCGGCGGGACCAGCGACATCGCCTACCCGAACGCCATCGACGACTGGGGCAAGCTGCCTTCGGGACTGCCCGCGTTCATGGGCAACCTGAACGTCGGCCACGGCGGCACCTACGGCCAGACCAACGGCGGCGAGTTCGGCCGGGTGGCGGTGTTGTGGCTGAAGTGGCGGCTGAAGGGCGACACGACGGCCGGCGGCGCCTTCGTCGGCGACAACTGCGGTCTGTGCAACACGCAGTGGCAGATCCAGCGGAAGAACCTCACGCTCGACGGCACCCCTTCCCCGTCGCCCAGCCCGTCGCCCAGTCCCTCGCCCAGCCCGAGCCCCAGTCCCAGCCCGTCACCCGGGACTCAGGGTTGTTCGGCGACCTACACCGTGCAGGACCAGTGGGGCGGCGGGTTCGTCTCGTCCATCAACGTCACCGCGGGCAGCGCCGCGATCAACGGCTGGAGGTTGGCCCTGACCCTGCCCTCCGGTGCGACGATCACCTCGTTGTGGAACGGCGTCAACTCCGGCACCAGCGGATCCGTGACCGTCACCAACCAGAGCTACAACGGGCGACTGGCAGCCGGGCAGAGTGCCACCCTCGGTTTCCAGGGCACCGGAACCGGCGCGGGGGCCACTGTCACCTGCACCGCCACCTGACATAGGCGTCACCAGCCCGTGGCCGGATCGGCCACGGGTCTTTGGTGTACGCCGATACGTGACTCTCCGGAATCAAGTGAATACGATTCGTGCTCATGCGTGCCTTCTTCGCCGCGGCCGTCGTGGCCGTCCCGCTGTTCGCCGCCCACCCGGCCGTGGCCGAAACGCCCGTCGGAGCCCTGATCCTCACCATGACCGTCGACGGCGGAGCGCCGACGGCCGCCAAGCTCTTCTGCGATCCGGACGGAGGCACGCACACCACTCCCACGCAGGCCTGCGACCTGCTCCGGCCGGTGCGGGGCGACCTCGGCAGGCTGACGCACGGACCCGGCCAGATCTGCACCAAGGAATACCTCCCGCACCGGGTCACGGCCGTCGGCGTCTGGGAGGGCAAGCCGATCCGCTACGCCAGGACCTTCGGGAACCGATGCGAGATGATCGCGGCGACGGGGGCCGTCTTCACCTTCTGAGGCGCGTTCAGCGGCGGCGGAGGCGGGCGTGCCGCAGGGCGGGCGGGGTGGTCTCGTAGTTGTCCCTGGGGTCGAGGTCGGTTCCCGGCGGGACGATGGCGTCGACGCGGTCGAGGATGTCGCCGGTCAGGTCGACCTCGGCGCCGGGCAGCAGCCCGTCGAGCTGGTCGGCGGTGCGCGGGCCGATCAGCACGGACGTGACGGCCGGGTGTGCCCGCGCGAAGGCGACCGCGAGTTGCGGCAGGGTCAGCCCGGCCTCGGCGGCGAGGTCGGTCAGTTCGGCGAGCGCGGCGGCCTTGAGCGCGCCGGCCGGGGTCGCCGGGTCATACCGGCCCGGCAGCAGTGAGGCGCGGTGGCCGGTCGCCAGGTCGGCGCGGCCGGAGAGCCAGCCGCCGTTGAGCGGGCTGAACGTCAGGACGCCCATGCCGTGGCGGTGGGCGGTCGGGAACACGGCCGCCTCGGGCTTGCGGGTGAAGACGGAGTACATCGACTGCTCGGTCAGGAACCGGTGGCCGCCCGTGCGCTGGGCGGCCCACTGCGCCTCGGTGATCAGCTCGGCGGGGAACATGGAGGAGCCGAAGGCGCGGATCTTGCCGGCGCGGACGAGGTCGGTCAGGGCCGAGAGCGTCTCGCCGACGTCGGTCTCGTGGTCGGGGCGGTGCATCTGGTAGAGGTCGATGTGGTCGACGTCGAGGCGGCGCAGGCTGTCGTCGACCGCCCTGACGATCCACCTGCGGGAACCACCCCGCCGGTTGGGGTCTTCGCCCATCGGCAGCCCGAACTTGGTGGCGATCACCACGTCGTCGCGGCGGCCCTTCACGGCCTTGGCGACGATCTCCTCACACTCGCCGTGGGAGTAGACGTCGGCGGTGTCGATCACGTTGACGCCCGCGTCGAGCGCGCGGTGGATGACGTGGATCGCGTCGTCGTGGTCGCGGTTGCCCATGCTGCCGAACATCATCGCGCCGAGGGACAACTCGCTGACGGACATCCCGGTCGCGCCGAGAGTTCTGCGTTTCATGTGGTCAGTCCACCAAGCCGGGCGGTCGGGCCGTGAGCCCGATCCTGCCGCCGCCTTGCCCGATCCTGTCAACGAGGGTGGTTGACTGGCGCGCATGGAGCTCCTGGACGAGATGCGGCGGCTGATCATCCGCCACACCGCCGGCGACCGTCAGAGGACGATCACGGGCGGGGTCACCATCGCGTCCGTGGCGTGTCCGACCCCGCCGGTCGCCACGGTCTCCGAGCCGTCGCTCGCGATCGTCGCGCAGGGCGTCAAGCGCACGGTGCTCAACGGCGTCCCGTACGACTATCGCGCCGGGCAGTACGTCGTCGTGTCGGTCGACCTCCCGGTGATCGGCCAGGCGCTGGAGGCGAGCCCGGACGAGCCGTTCGTGGTCTTCAGCATGGCGCTGAGCCCGGCCGTCGTCGCGCCGCTGCTGCTGGAGGTCGCCGTGACCGGGCCGCCCCCGGCCTTCACCGGGCTGGCGGTGAGCGACGCGACACCGGAGTTGCTGGATCCGGTCGTACGCCTGCTGCGCGTCGCCGACCGGCCCGACGACCTGCGGGTGCTCGCGCCCGGATACCAGCGGGAGATCCTCTGGTGGCTCCTCAGCGGCGACCAGGGCGCGCTCGTGCGGCAGATCGGTCTCGTCGACGGCAACCTCGCGCTCATCTCGCGGGGCATCCGCTGGATCCGCGAGCACTACCGGGAGCATCTCGTCGTCGCCGACCTGGCCGGGTTGTGCGGGATGAGCGCGTCGTCCTTCCACCGGCACTTCCGCGCGGCGACGTCGATGACGCCGGTCCAGTTCCAGAAGCAGATCCGGCTCCAGGCGGCCCGCACCCTGCTCATGACCAGATCGGGGAACGTCGCGGAGGTCGGTTACTTCGTCGGTTACGAGAGCCCGTCGCAGTTCGGCCGCGAATACCGCAAGGCGTTCGGCGCCTCCCCCGGCCGGGACGCCGCGCGACTGGCGGCCGTGGCGCGGAACCGGTGACGGGCTGCCGTCCGGCGTGAAAGTTTCACGCCGGGCGCTGGACGCGGCGCGTGGACCAGACCACTCGGGCCTGCTCCGGCGAGCGGTGGAACTGGAGCCGTACGATTCGGTGTCCGCAGCGCTGCTCGGACCGATCGGTCAGGGGGCGGGCGCGGAGAACAGCTTGATCACGGGCGGGGTGAACCCGGTGTCGTGATCGTCGTACCAGGTGGGGTTCCAGTAGAGCGCCGTCACGGCGACGTAACCGACGAGCACCGCCTGCGCGACCGCCGGCCACTTCCCCTGCCGTCTGGCCAGGAACAGCAGATTGACCAAGAGGACCGCCGCCAGGGCGAAGGCGGGGTAGGCCCCGAGCAGCCGCCTGCGCATCTCGTCCAGGTACTGCTCGCGGGTGGGGTCGCCGAGCCCTCGGATGACGCTGTCGCCGTCGCCGAACAGCGTGTTGCGCTTCACCTCGTCGAGGTGCCAGAACATGCCGCCGATCACGGCCACGTCGAGCACGGCGATCAGGGCGATGATCAGGATCGTGCGGAGAGTCGGGCGCATCCGACGGTTCCTTTCGTGGACGTCGTCCGGGCGTCGCCCTGCCTCCGGGAAGGGGGCAGAGCGACGGACACGGGGACCCAGGAGTGTGGTGCCACCCAGGCCCTACGACGTCGCGCCGGACAGGCTCGGCCCTGTTAGCGCTATCACATCGTAGTGCGACCTCCCTTCGGCGTCCCGGCGTCGGTGGTGCTGGCGGTGAGTAAATACAGCGGGTGGGACGGCGTCAAGGGGCGTCGGGGGCGGTTCCGGCGCGGCGTCACCCGCTGACAAGCCGTTTCGGTGTCCGTAATTTACGGCGTGAGCATGAAACTTGCAGCTTTCCGGTGCCGGTAAATTTTCGTCGCCCGCCTGCGTCGCGCTGCCTCGTCGATCCCTGTCCGCGGGCACGGGGGCGATATCAGGCCAGGATGCATGGCTGCCGAAAATTTCGCTCCGGTGTTGACATGTTTCGGTTGGGTTTCCACACTAAGTCTCCGAGGCGGTCGGCCCAGCCTGATGTGGTGATCAGAGGGCCGCCGGTCATGACGCCATCAGTGGTGCGCGCCAGCGGTCTGGGGTGCGGCGTCGTTCGCCGGGTTCCCGCATATCCCTCTTTCGGTGATTTCAGTTATGGAGTCAGGCATGGGTATGAACGCATTACCCTCATCCTCCCTTCGCAGGGTCTTCGGCGCCGGTGTCGTGAGCGTCGTCGGAATCGTGGGCGCGGCGCTGATGGTGACGGTGCCGGCGGACGCCGCCGGGAGCACGCTGGCCGCCGCCGCGCAGCAGAGCGGACGGTACTTCGGCACCGCCATCGCCCAGGGCAAGCTGGGTGACTCGCAGTACACGACGATCGCGAACCGCGAGTTCGACATGATCACCGCCGAGAACGAGATGAAGATCGACGCCACCGAACCCAACCGGGGGCAGTTCAACTTCACCGCGGGCGACCGGATCTACAACTGGGCCGTGCAGAACGGCAAGCGGGTCCGCGGCCACACGCTGGCCTGGCACAACCAGCAGCCCGGCTGGATGCAGTCGCTGGGCGGCAGCAGCCTGCGCCAGGCGATGATCGACCACATCAACGGCGTCATGAGCCACTACCGGGGCAAGATCTACGCCTGGGACGTCGTGAACGAGGCCTTCGCCGACGGCAACTCCGGCGGACGCCGCAGCTCGAACCTCCAGAGCACCGGCAACGACTGGATCGAGGTGGCCTTCCGCACCGCGCGGGCCGCCGACCCGTCGGCCAAGCTCTGCTACAACGACTACAACATCGACAACTGGAGCTGGGCCAAGACGCAGGGCGTCTACAACATGGTCCGCGACTTCAAGCAGCGCGGCGTGCCGATCGACTGCGTCGGCCTGCAGTCCCACTTCAACAGCCAGAGCGCGTACAACAGCAACTACCGCACGACCATCCAGAGCTTCGCCGCGCTCGGCGTCGACGTGCAGATCACCGAGCTGGACATCCAGGGCGGCTCGGCCCAGACCTATCAGAACGTCGTCAACGACTGCCTCGCGGTGCCGCGCTGCACCGGCATCACCGTCTGGGGCGTGCGTGACAGCGACTCCTGGCTGGGCGCGAACACCACCCCGCTGCTCTTCGACAGCAGCGGCAACAAGAAGGCCGCGTACAACTCGGTCCTGAACGCCCTCAACGCCGCGACCCCGAACCCGTCGCCCTCGCCGACCACCTCGCCGACGCCGGGCACCTCGCCCTCGCCGACCCCCACGCCCACCCCGGGCGGCTCGGGACAGATCCGCGGGCAGCAGTCCAACCGGTGCGTCGACGTGCCGAACGCCTCGACGACCGACGGCGTCCAGGTCCAGCTCTACGACTGTCACTCCAACAGCAACCAGCAGTGGAGCTACACCTCGGCGCAGGAATTGCGGGTCTACGGCAACAAGTGCCTCGACGCCGCCGGGACCGGCAACGGCGCGAAGGTGCAGATCTACACCTGCTGGGGCGGCGCCAACCAGAAGTGGACCGTCAACTCCGACGGCAGCATCAGGAACGTGCAGTCGGGCCTGTGCCTGGACGCTGCCGGAACCGGCAACGGCGCCCTGATCCAGGTCTACTCCTGCTGGAACGGCGCGAACCAGAGGTGGACCCGGACGTGACCCGGTCCCCCTCGCTACCGATCGCGGCGGTGATCGCGGCCTTGATCGCCATGCTGGCCGGTCTCGTGGCCCAGGCGCCGACGGCCAAGGCCGCGTCGCTGACGCAGATCGGTAACTTCGGGAACAACCCCGGCAACATCCAGATGCACCTGTACGTCCCCGACACCGTGACCCCGCGCCCCGGGATCCTGGTGGCGATGCACGGCTGCAACGGCCGGGCGAGCGATTTCTTCCAGCAGACGGAGTTCCGGTCCCTGTCCGACCGGTACGGGTTCGTCGTCATCTACCCGCAGGCGAACAAGAGCGCCAACGGCCTGTCGAACTGCTTCGACGTGTGGTCGAACGAGGCGCTCCGGCACGGTGGCGGCAGCGACACCGTCTCCATCGTGTCGATGGTCGACTACGTGGTGCAGCGTCACAACGGCGACCCCGCCCGGGTGTTCGCCACCGGGTTCTCCTCGGGCGCGATGGAGACCGTCAACCTGCTCGCCACCTACCCCGACGTGTTCAAGGCCGGGGCCCCCTTCGCCGGGGTGCCCTTCGGTTGCCTCGGCCCGCCGGGGTGCGGTGACCGGACCCCGCAGCAGTGGGGTGACCTGGTGCGCAACGCCTTCCCCGGTTACACCGGGCCCCGGCCCCGGCTGATGGCCTGGCACGGAACCGCGGACGACGTGCTCAACTTCACCATGTTGCAGAAGGAGGTCGACCAGTTCACCAACGTCCACGGCGTGAGCCAGACGCCCGCCTCGACGACCAGCCCGCAGTCGGGCTGGACGCGGCGGGTCTACGGCTCGGGCCAGGTCGAGGCCTACACGATCAGCGGAGCGGGGCACAACCTGCCGCACTCCGGGATGGCCGCCCACGCCATCCGGTTCTTCGGCCTCGACGGGACGACTCCGACCCCCAGCCCCACGCCGACGCCCACGCCGACCCCCACCCCGGGCGGCGACGGGCAGGTCAGGGGCGTCGCGTCCGGGCGCTGCCTGGACGTGCCGAACTCCAGCACCGCTGACGGCACCCAGACCCAGCTCTGGGACTGCCACGGCGGCACCAACCAGAGGTGGACCCTCACCTCGGCGCAGGAGCTGCGGGTTCTCGGCGGCAAGTGTCTGGACGCCGCCGGCACCGGCAACGGGGCCAGGATCCAGACCTACTCCTGCTGGGGCGGCGCCAACCAGAAGTGGCGGCTGAACTCCGACGGCACGATCGCCGGCGTTCAGTCAGGGTTGTGCCTGGACGCGGCCGGGACCGGAAACGGCACCCGCCTCCAGCTCTACTCGTGCCACGGCGGCACCAACCAGCGGTGGACCTGGGGCGGCAACGCCTGAGTCCACCACCGGGTCTGGGTGATTTCGGGCGATCACCCAGGCCCGGGCGGGTGCAGCGCACGGGTGCACCACGTCAGGGCCTCCAGCAACGTGACGCGTGTGCTGTCGTCGAGGCCGGCCAGCATGTCGTCTTCGATGCCGTCGAGCGCCCGGTCGCACCTCCGCAGCGCCGCCCGGCCCTGGCGCGACAGACGGACACGCAGGATCCGCCCGCCGTCAGGATGGGCGTCGCGGTGGATGAGACCGCGTTTCTCCAGGTCGCGGACGACCAGGTGCATCGCCTGCGGGGTGACGAAGGCGATCCGGGCCAGTTCGGCCGACGACAGGTCGTCGCGTACACGAAGTTCGCTGAGCGCCATGTATTCGGTCGTCGTGACGCCGTGGAGCGCGAGGGCCTCGTCGAGCCGGGCGCGGATGCGGCGCTCCAGCCGGTAGACCAGATAGCTCAGCCTGGGCGGGTTCACCGCATGACCATAACGGGCGATGTAAGTTTCCGGGCGTGAATATCAAGCTACTTGATAAGCAATGGCCCGATGACCAGCGTGAGCAGCGCATTTCCATGATCGCTCGATTGTGATCCTGAACGGGCGACGCTTGACCGGGGTTCCGCGGCGCTCGTATACCGGCTGTCGTCAGGACGTCGACCAGAGGAGGGCCGATGAAGCGATTGACCGCCGTCGTCGCCGCCGGAGTGGTGTACGCCGCCACGATCCTGGCGGCCGGACAACCCGCGGCCGCCGCGACGCTGACCGAGGTGACCAGCTTCGGCAGCAACCCCGGCAACCTGCGCATGCACCTGTACGTGCCGGACAACGTACGGCCCAGCCCGGCGATCGTGCTCGCCATGCACGGATGCGGAGGTTCCGGACCGGGGTTCTACTCCGGCTCGGAGTTCCGGTCGCTCGCCGACCAGTACGGCTTCATCGTCATCTACCCGTCGGCGTCGAAGAAGGGCAACTGCTTCGACTCGTGGTCGGCGGCCTCGCAGGTGCGCAACGGCGGCAGCGACCCCGTGTCGCTGATGTCGATGGTCACCTACACGCGGCAGCGCCACAACGGCGACGCCAACCGTCTCTTCGTCACCGGCAGCTCCGCCGGCGGCATGGAGACCAACATCATGCTCGGCAACTACCCCGACGTGTTCAAGGCCGGAGCGGCGTTCATGGGGGTGCCGTTCGCGTGCTTCCCGAACGAGGCCGACTACGTCCCGTCGCCGGGGGTCAGCGACTGCGCCTCCGGGCGCATCAACAAGACGCCGCAGCAGTGGGGTGACCTGGTCCGGGCCGCCTACCCCGGCTACAGCGGCCCTCGGCCGAGGGTCCAGCTCTGGCACGGCACCAACGACAACCTCGTCTACTACGCCACCCACCAGCAGGCCATCGACCAGTGGACGAACGTGTTCGGGCTGAGCCAGACGCCCACCGGCAGCGACACCCCGCAGGCCAACTGGAACCGCCGCCGCTACGCCGACTCGTCCGGCACGGTGCGGGTCGAGGCCTACAGCATCCAGGGCGCCGGGCACAGCCTCCCGAGCAGCGGCATGGCCGCGGCCGCGATCCAGTTCTTCGGCCTGACCAGTGAGCCGAGCCCGTCCCCATCTCCGTCCCCGTCCCCGTCTCCGTCCCCTTCTCCCTCTCCTTCGCCTTCGCCCAGTCCGTCTCCGTCGCCCAGCCCGTCGCCGAACCCCGGTTCCGGGTGCCGGGTCACCTACGTGCCGAACACGTGGAACAACGGGTTCACCGCCGAGGTCAGCGTCACGAACACCGGCACGACGCCCGTCAACGGCTGGACCGTCACCTGGTCGTGGCCGGGCGACCAGCGGGTCACCAACGCGTGGAACGCCACCGTGACCCAGTCGGGCACGCAGGTCACCGCGCGCAACGTCGCCTACAACGGCGCCATCGCGCCGCAGGGCCGGGCCGGCTTCGGCGTCCAGGGCACCCACAGCGGCACCAACGGGAACCCGGCCGGGTTCGCGCTCAACGGCACGGCCTGCGTCATGGGATGAGTTCGTCCAGGACGCCGTCGGCGACCGTCCGGGCGGGGCGCACGTATTCTTCCGCGCGCGCGTGGAAGACCTGCTCCGCCCGGATGGCCGGCCAGTCGTCGGGGAGATGCTCGGCCGGCAGGTGCGGGTCCTGCCGGACGAGCTGCAGCCAGTCGGTGTGCAGCAGGAGTTGCCTGACCAGGTCGTCGGGGGCCTCGGGGAGCGGGTTGGGCACGTCCCAGCGGGCCAGGAAGGCGCGGTAGCGGCGGGCGATCTGCTCGATGTCGAAGGCCTTGGCGACCAGGTCGGCTGCCTCGGTCGGGGTGTAGGCCCGCGCGGTCAGCACCGTCACGTGGTCGTCGACGTCGAGCCCGTCGAAGACGCCGGTGACGTCCTTGGTGCCCGGGGTGATCCACAACCCGCTCTGCAGCGGCCCGAACCCGGCCCAGACGAGGCGTGAGCGCAGGTCGTGGCGGGTGCTCCGGCGGCTGTCGGGCAACGAGAAGCCGACGACGGTCCAGGTGCCGTCCCAGTCGCGGTTCACCGCGCCGGTCTCCCAGACGCGGCGGCGGCCGTCGCGCAGCACCGTCTCGGCGTGGGGGGTGAGCCCGAGATAGACCCGCCGGCCGAGCCGGTGGCGGACCAGCAGGTTGCGTTTGACCATGCGCGCGAGCGTCGACCGGACGGCCTCCTCGGAGACGCCGAGTCGGGCGAAGACCTCGATGACGCTGCCGGAGGAGATGGCGGTGCCGCGGTCGAGGGCGTAGACGCCGAGGAAGCTGAAGATCAGGGATTGGGGGCGCGCGGAGGGCGCGGCCGGTCCGTCGCCGCCGATGGTCACAACGAAAGCGTAGACGGGCCAGATGTCAGGCACATAATTGACGAAAGTCAGATTTGTGCCCAAGGAGGTCCCATGAACGTCGGCGAACTCGTCGCCATCGACGTCCACACGCACGCCGAGGTCTCCGCCGACGGGCACGCCTCGCTGAGCGACGACCTGGCCGCCGCCTCGGCGAAGTACTTCAAGGAGGGGGCCCGGCCGACGATCCCCGAGATGGCCGCCCACTACCGCGAGCGCGGCATGGCGGCCGTGGTGTTCACCGTCGACGCCGAGCACGCCACCGGGCATCCGCGCATCTCCAACGAGGAGGTCGCGGAGAGTTGCGCCGCCCATGCCGACGTGCTGATCCCGTTCGCCAGCGTCGATCCGTGGAAGGGCAGGGCGGGGGTCAGGGAGGCCCGCAGGCTGGTGGGCGAGTACGGCGTGCGCGGCTTCAAGTTCCACCCGAGCGTCCAGGGCATGGCCCCCGACGACCGGGCGGCCTACCCCCTCTACGAGGCGATCGAGGAGCTGGGCGTGCCGGCGCTGTTCCACACGGGCCAGACCGGCATCGGCGCGGGCCTGCCGGGCGGCGGCGGGATCCGGCTGAAGTACTCCAACCCGATGCTGGTCGACGACGTCGCCGTGGACTTCCCCGAGTTGCGGATCATCCTGGCCCATCCGTCGTTCCCCTGGCAGGACGAGGCGCTGGCGGTCGCCACCCACAAGCCCAACGTCTACATCGACCTGTCGGGCTGGTCGCCGAAGTACTTCCCGCCGATCCTCGTCCGGTACGCCAACACGCTGCTCAAGGACAAGGTGCTGTTCGGCTCCGACTATCCGATGATCACGCCCGACCGGTGGCTCGCCGACTTCGACAAGCTCGACATCAAGCCCGAGGTCCGGCCGAAGATCCTCAAGGAGAACGCGGCCCGGCTGCTCGGTCTGAGTTGATAGTGGGCAAAGGATTGACGTCCGTCATGAATGTGCCTAACCTCCGGGCAGCAGGCGCAGCGGCTCACTCCCTGATCGAGGAGCTTGTCATGTCGGACCCGTCGGTCTTACCCCACAGCCAGGTTCAGCTCCGCCGCGCGGTGGCCTCAAGCTTCCTGGGCAGCGTCATCGAGTACTACGACTTCCTGCTGTACGCCACCGCTTCGGCGGTGGTGTTCGGGAAGGTCTTCTTCTCCACCCTCGACCCGCTCACGGCCACGGTCGCCAGCTTCGGCACCTTCGCCACCGGCTATCTCGCCCGGCCCCTGGGCGGGGTGATCTTCGGCCACTTCGGCGACCGGCTCGGCCGCAAGCGCATGCTGGTCCTCACCATGACCCTGATGGGTCTGGCGAGCTTCCTCATCGGCGTGCTGCCCACCTACGACCAGATCGGCGTGCTCGCCCCCGTCGCGCTGGTCGCGCTGCGGATCGTGCAGGGCCTCGCCATCGGCGGCGAGTGGGGCGGGGCCGTGCTGATGTCGGCCGAGCACGCCACCAGCAGGCGCGGTCTGTGGGCGAGCTTCACCAACGCCGGCGCCCCCTTCGGCATGGTGCTCTCGACCGGCGCGCTGAGCGGCACCGCCGCGCTCCTCGACGAACAGGCGTTCCTGAGCTGGGGCTGGCGGGTGCCGTTCCTGCTGAGCATCCTCCTGCTGGCCGTCGGGCTGTTCGTCCGGCTGCGGGTCGAGGAGACCCCGGTGTTCGCGGCGGCCGGGCGCACCACCCGGATGCCGCTGCTGGAGGTGCTCCGCGACCACCCCAGGACCCTGCTGCTCGGCGTGGGCGTCGGCCTGTCGGCCTTCGTGGCGCAGGGCACGCTCACCACCTACCTGATCGCCTACGGGGTGCGGACCGGCTTCGCCCGCCAGGACGTGCTGAACGGCCTGACCCTCTCGTCGGCGCTGGCCGTGGTGAGCATCATCGGCTGGTCGGCGCTCTCCGACCGGACCGGCCGGCGGCCCGTCGTGCTGACCGGCGCGCTGCTGATGGCCGCCTTCGCGTTCGTGTTGTTCCCGATGGTGAACACCGGGAGCGTCGTGGTGCTCACCCTGGCGCTGGTGCTCGGCCAGGCGATCATCCACCCGCTGATGTACGGCCCGCTCGCCGCCCTCTACGCCGAACTCTTCCCCACCAGGAACCGGTACACGGGCGCCTCGCTCGGCTACCAGTTCGCCGGGCTCGGCGCCGGCCTCGGACCGCTGCTGTTCGCCCAGCTCGACGCCTCGTCGGGCGGCGGCGGCACGACGGCGATCTCCATCGTCATCGCCGTGTGCTGCCTGGTGACGGTCGGCTGCGTGCTGGCGCTGCGGGAGACCAGCACCCGAGACCTCGCCGCCACCGATGCGTAACGCCGGGCTCGGCGGCTGGCCCGCCCGCCGCGCCCGGATGAGCCCCGGCCGGACCGCGTTCGTGTACGCCGGCCGTCCGGTGACCTACGCCGAGTTCCACGAAAGGACCACCCGCCTGGCCTCCCGGCTGGACATCCGGCCGGGAGACCGGGTCGCCTATCTCGGCCCCAACCACGTGGCGCTGGCCGAGACCATGTTCGCCACCCACCTGCTCGGCGGGGTGTTCGTCCCGCTGAACTTCCGCCTGGCCGCGCCCGAGATCGCTTACATGCTGCGCGACTCGGGCGCGTCCCTCCTCGTGCACGACCCCGCGTACGCCCCGACGGAGCTGGAGATCCCGGCGGTGGACCTCGACGGGATCGAGGCGTGGATCGCGGCCGGCGACCCCGCCCCGATCGACGTGGCGGTCGCACCGGGCGACGTGGCGCTGATCCTCTACACCTCGGGCACCACCGGCAGCCCGAAGGGCGCCATGCTGACCCACGCCAACCTGGTGTGGAACTGCGTCAACATGATGATCGGCGTGGACCTGACGAGCACCGAGGTGACGCTGATCAGCGCGCCGCTCTTCCACGTCGCGGCCCTGAACCAGACCCTCCTGCCGACCTTCCTCAAGGGCGGCACCTCGGTGATCATGCCGTCGTGGCACGCCGACCGCTGCTACGACCTCATCGAGGAGCACGGCGTCACGTGGATGTTCGGGGTCACCACCATGTTCGCCGACTTCGCCCGGTCGCCCCGCTGGCACGACGCCGACCTGTCGTCACTGCGCACCCTCATGTCCGGCGGGGCGCCGATCCCGGTGGCGCTGATCCGGGCGTACCAGGAGCGCGGCCTGGTCTTCTGCCAGGGCTACGGGCTGACCGAGACGGCCCCCGGCGCCACCTTCCTGGAGGCGGCCGACAGCGAACGCCGGGCGGGCTCGGCCGGGGTGCCGGTCTTCTTCGCCGACGTGCGGGTGGACGCCCCCGCCGGAACCCCCGGCGAGGTGCTCATCCAGGGGCCGAACGTCACCCCCGGCTACTGGCGCAACCCCGAGGCGACCGCCGCCGCCCTCACCGAGGACGGCTGGTTCCACTCCGGCGACGTCGGGGTCATGGACGACGAGGGGCACCTCACCATCGTCGACCGCGTCAAGGACATGTACATCTCCGGCGGCGAGAACGTCTATCCGGCCGAGGTCGAGGCCGTGTTGTTCACCCATCCGGCGGTGGCGGAGGCGGCCGTGGTCGGCGTGCCCGACCCCCGATGGGGTGAGGTGGGCCGTGCCTTCCTCGTGCTCGTGGCGGGCGCCGAGGTGAGCGCCGGGGAACTGACCGGCTTCCTGCGCGACCGGCTCGCGAAGTACAAGATCCCGGTGTATTTCGACGTCGTCGACGCCCTCCCGAAGACGGGCTCCGGCAAGATCCGCAAACTGGAACTGCGTGCGCTCGGCGTGCCGAGATGAAGGTTTCAGCGGCTCGTGATCTACGCGAACGGCGCAGGGAGGTCCGAAACCCCAGGACCTCTGGCGCCGCGACACGCCCCGCTGTTTCTCGGAATGTTTCATACTCTTGACGCTGCCCAGTCGGCTGTTGTTTGCTACGCAAGACCTGTCAGGGTGGATTCACAGGAAGAAAGGAGCTGTGGCGACATGTGTGCGTGTTAACGCTCACATGTCGGTGAACTGCGCATCGTCTGAGGATGGACGCCGCATCCCTCCGCAGAGGTCGTCGATGAGGAGCCGCTGGTGAGAAGGCTCTTCCTGCTCCCGAGCTCCTGATCAGACCGATATGCGCCACACAGATGTCACGGCGGCCCCGGCTGGTATCCGGTTGTGCCACTCCGGTCACCGGCCGGGCCGCCTCGTCTCCCCTTGGACAGCACGCCGGACGCGCCGGCCCTGTTCTTCGCCTGCCCTGAAGCCGGTCGAGAGCGACCTCATCGTCCTACCGAGCGCAGAGGAAGTCGCATGACGTCAAGGTTAAGATCGATTCTCACGGCCGTCGTGGCGGCGGCCGGGCTGGTGCTGGCCGCAGGGCTGACGGCGACACCGGCCGGCGCCGCGGCGACCGCCGGGTGCGGGAAGGCGCCGACGCTCCGCAGCGGCACCCACACCATCCAGAGCAGCGGCAAGAGCCGGCAGTTCATCCTGCGGGTGCCCGACGGCTACGACAACAACCGGCAGTACCGGCTGATCTTCGCCTTCCACTGGCGGGGCGGCACCATGAACGACGTCTCCTCCGGCGGCACCAGCGGGACCGCCTGGTCCTACTACGGGCAGCAGGAGCAGTCGAACAACAGCGCGATCCTGGTCGCGCCGCAGGGCTTCGGCAACGGCTGGGCCAACTCCGGCGGCGAGGACGTGCGCTTCGTCGACGACATGATCGCGCGCATCGAGAGCGACCTGTGCGTCGACACCACCCAGCGCTTCGCCACCGGGTTCAGCTACGGCGGCGGCATGAGCTACTCCCTGGCGTGCTCGCGGGCCACGGTCTTCCGCGCGGTCGCCGTCTTCGCCGGCGCCCAGCTCAGCGGGTGTGAGGGCGGCACGCAGCCCATCGCGTACATGGGCCTGCACGGGATCAGCGACAACGTGCTGAACATCTCCCAGGGACGGTCGCTGCGCGACCGGTTCGTCCGCAACAACGGATGCACCGCGCAGAACCCGCCGGAGCCCGCCGCCGGCAGCCGCAGCCACACCCTCACCACCTACTCGGGCTGCCGCTCCGGTTACCCGGTCGTCTGGGCCGCCTTCGACAACGGGCACATGCCCGGCCCGGTCGACGGCACCTACGCGGAGAGCGGTGTCACGACCTGGACCAAGGGCGAGGTGTGGAAGTTCTTCTCCCAGTTCGGCAGCGGCACCAACCCCAACCCCTCGCCGTCGCCCACGCCCACCACGTCTCCGGGCGCGACCGCTCCGCTGCGCGGGGTCGGCTCCGGCCGCTGCCTGGACGTCAGCGGCGCCTCCCAGGCCAACGGCGCGGTGATCCAGCTCTGGGACTGCAACGGGCAGGCCAACCAGCAGTGGACCACCACCGCCGCCGGTGAGCTGCGGGTCTACGGCGGCAAGTGCCTCGACGTGAGCGGCGCGGGCACCGCCGACGGCACCGCGGTGACCATCTGGGACTGCAACGGCCAGAACAACCAGAAGTGGCGCCTCAACTCCGACGGCAGCATCACCGCCGTCGGCGCGAACAAGTGCCTCGACGTGTCCAACTACGGCACCGCCAACGGCTCCCGGATCCACATCTGGGCCTGCCACGGCGGCACCAACCAGCGCTGGACGCGCGCCTGAGAAAGCGGCCCCCGGCCGAACGCTCCCCCCAAGGAAGGCTCCATGCTCCCGTTCTCCTTATCCGCCCTGAGAAGGGTGTTGTCCGCCGGGACCACCGCGCTCGGGCTCACCGTGGCGGTCACCGTCGCGGCCCCGGTCTCCCCGGCCGCCGCGGCGACCACGACCCTGTACGTCTCGGCCACCGGTTCTGGCACCGCGTGCACCTCGGCGCAGCCGTGCTCGATCTCGGCGGCCCAGACGGCGGTCCGGTCGCTGAACGCCGCCATGTCCGGTGACATCGTCGTCGAACTGGCCGCGGGCACCTACCGGCTGACCACGCCGCTCAGGCTGACGGCCGCCGACTCGGGCAACAACGGCTACACCGTGCGCTGGCAGGCCGCCGCCGGCGCCCGGCCGGTGATCACCGGCGCCCGGGCCGTCACCGGCTGGACGCTGGCCGACTCCGCCAAGAACATCTGGCGGGCCAACGTGGGCACCGGCGTCGACACCCGCCAGCTCTACGTCAACGGCGCGGCCGCGATCCGGGCGCGCACCCAGGTCAACCGGGCCGACTTCACCGCGAGCAGCACCGGCATGCGCTTCACCAACAGCGCCCTGAACTACCTCAACAACCTGGCGAACCAGAGCCGGGTCGAGATGGAGAGCGTCGGGTCGTTCACCGACCGGTACTCCCCGGTGCAGAGCATCAGCGGCGGCCAGATCACGATGCAGCAGCCGGCCTGGAACAACAACAACTTCGGCTACGACACCTTCACCCAGCCGCACCGGGCCGGGCCGCTCTACCTGGCCAACGCCTACGAGTTCCTCGACGCCGCGGGCGAGTGGTACCTCAACACCGGCACCGGGGTCCTCTACTACATCCCGGCCTCCGGCCAGAACATGAGCAGCCTCAGCGTCGAGATGCCGGTGCTGCAGTCACTGGTGTCGGTGGGCGGCACCCTGTCCGCGCCCGCCCACCACATCACGTTCTCCGGCATCACCTTCACCGGCACGACGTGGCTCGGCCCGAGCAGCAACCAGGGCTTCGTCGACCAGCAGACCGGTTCCTACATCTACGGCAACTGGAGCTGGCCCGGCTTCTCGACCTGCCACAACGGATGCACGCAGTTCGAGGCCGCCCGGCCGAACTGGAACCAGATGCCCGCGGCCGTGCAGATCTCGGCGGCCGACAGCATCACCTTCGGCGACTCCCAGTTCGTCAACCTCGGGCAGACCGCCATCGGGATCGGCAACGACGCCAACGCCAACACCAGCGGCGTCGGCCTGGCGGCGAGCAACATCACGATCACCCGGTCGGAGATCGCCCGCAGCTCGGCCGGCGGCGTCGTGGTCGGCGGGGTCAGGGCCGACGCCCACCACCCCAGCGACCAGCGCATGGTCAACCGCAACATCACGATCAGCAACAACCGCATCCACGACCTGGGGCTGGACTACCGGGGCATCGTGTCGGTGCTGACCACCTACGTCAGCGACGCGACGGTGTCGTACAACGAGGTCTACAACATGCCCTACACCGGCATGTCGATCGGCTACGGCTGGGGCGCCAACGACACCGGCGGCAACACCCAGTACGCCAACCGGGGCCTGTACAACTACCAGCCCCGCTACACGACCCCGACGACCGCCTCGAACAACCGGCTCATCGGCAACTACGTCCACGACGTGATGCAGCAGATGAACGACGGCGGCTGCATCTACACCCTGTCGTGGAACCCGGGCGCGGTCATCAGCGACAACTACTGCCTGCGCACCAACGGGCACTTCGGCGTCTACTTCGACGAGGGGTCCAAGTACTACACCGTCAGGAACAACGTCTTCTCCTCCATCGGAGTGTGGGCCACCGCCAACTACTGGGGCGGGGAGAACATGGGCAACTGGACGGTCACCGGGAACTGGACCAGCAGCAGTTCCACCAACGTGACCAACGGTGACCGGGGCAACGTCGTCAACAACAACGTCGTCGTCTCCAACGGAAGCTGGCCCTCGGGCGCCCAGGCCGTCATGAACGCCGCCGGGCCGCAGGGCGGCACCACCAACCCGCAGACCGTGGAGCTGGTGGGCGTGCAGTCGAACCGGTGCGTCGACGTGCAGAACAACAGCAACGCCAACGGATCGCCGACGCACATCTGGGACTGCTCCGGGGTGTCCACCCAGCGGTGGACGCGGACGTCGTCCGGGCAGTTCACGGTGTTCGGGAACAAGTGCCTGGACGCCTCGGGCCAGGGCACCGCCAACGGGACCCCGGTGGTGATCTGGGACTGCAACGGCGGCGCCAACCAGCGGTGGACCGTCAACGCCGACGGCACCATCTCCGGCGTCCAGTCGGGGTTGTGCCTGGACGTGTCCGGCAACGCCACGGCCAACGGCAGCCGCGTGCAGCTCTGGTCCTGCCACGCCGGCGCGAACCAGCGCTGGACCCTGCGGGGCTGATGAAACGAGGGGGGCCGGTCTCGGCGTCCGGCCCCCCTTCGGCGTGGATGTGCGGCCTCATGGTGAGGTCCATCAGTCGTACTCTTGGAGGTGTGGCAGAGCAGACGAGCGGCGTGGAGCGGGCGGCGGCCCCTTATCGGCCCGGATACGAGGTGGCGGCGGAGCAGGTGCTGGAGCTGATCAGCCGGCTGCGGCTGCGGCCGGGTGACCGCATGCCCACGGAGATAGACCTGGCGCAGCGGCTGGGCACCAGCCGCACGGTGGTCCGCGAGGCGGTGAAGATCCTGTCCGCCCTGGGCCGGGTGCGGGCGCACAAGGGGCGCGGCCTCTATGTGGCCGACGACGAGGGCATGCTCGGGACCGGCCGGTGGGCGCCGTTCTTCCTCCCGACCGACCTCGACCACGTCTACATGCTGTTCGAGTTCCGGCGTACCCAGGAGATGGAGACCAGCCGCCTGGCCGCGCGCCGGGCCACGCCCGCGGAGCTGCACGAGATCGAGAAGGCCGCGGGCGTCTGCCGGCATGGGTTCGACACCGACCGCGGAGACCTGTTCAACGAGGGCGACGACGCCTTCCACACGGCCATCGCGACGGCGTCCCACAACATGTTCCTTCAGGTGGCCGTCAGGGAGGCACGGCGGCTCCAGGCGCAGTCGAGCCTGATCGGCATGAGCGGCTCGATCGGCGGCCACGCGGCCAAGGCGGTCGAGGAGCACGAGGCCATCTTCCAGGCGATCCGCGTCGGCGACGCCGAGGCCGCGGCGGAGGCCGCCGCCGCCCACATCGACAACACCCTGGCGGACTATCGGAGAGAGATTCAGCAACGGATCTTCTCGGCGACCGAATAAGTATTGACGTAAGACGTCATACGAATTACGTTCCGGTTCACATGAGCGGCCGGGCCGACCGGCCGCCGCCGGGAGAGTGAACAGCGATGAAGCGAACCCTGTGCGCGGGCGTTGTGGTGTTAGCGTTAACGGTTGCCGGGTGCGGCAGTGCGACGAGTCCCGCGTCCACGCCGACCGGATCGGCCGCGGCCGGCACGACCAAGCTCGTGGTCTGGGACTGGAAGTCCGGTGAGCCCTACGCCGCCTCGTACATCGAAAAGGCGAAGGCCGACTTCGCCAAGAAGCACCCGAACGTCACCGTCGAGTTCGTGCCCCAGCCGTTCGAGCAGTACTACACCCTGCTCGGCGCCGCCATGCAGACCAAAACCGGGCCCGACGTCATGCTCTTCAACGGTGGCGGCCAGATCCGCGACCGGGCCGACTCGCTGCTGCCCATCGACGAGTACGTGGCCGAAGACCGCTCGCGCCTGGCCGGCTGGGAGGCCTTCGCCAAGGACGGCAAGACCTACGCCGCCCCGGTGACGCTCCAGGGCCACCCGATCTACTACAACAAGGCCCTCTACGAGAAGGCCGGTCTCGCCGCCCCCGCCACGACGTGGGACGAGTTCCTCGCCAACTGCGACAAGATCAAGAAGGCGACCGGCGCCGCCTGCTTCGCCCTCGGCAACAAGGAGGGCATCGGGCCGCAGTTCTGGCTTTCCGGCCTCGGCTCGGGCGTCCTGACACCGGCCGAGTACGACGCCTGGATCGCCGGCCAGCGCGACTGGAAGTCCCCCCACGTCAAGAAGATCTTCGAGATGTGGAAGGAAGCGGGGGACAAGGGCCTCAACAACGAGGGCGCCAACTCCACGGCGATGTTCACCGACATCTTCTCCGTCTTCAACACCGGCAAGGCGGCCCACATCATCGGCCTGATGTCCGACATCGGCCACTGGAAGGACTTCGGCGAGTTCATCGGCCCCGACAAGGTCGGCGTCATGCTCGCCCCGACCGTCACCCAGGGGGCCACGCCGAGCCTGGCCTACGACGGCGGCATCGGCTACGCGGTGGCCAAGTGGACGAAGGACCCGAAGGCCGCGGCCGATCTGGTCCGGTCGCTGACCACCACCGACGCCCTGTCGTCCTTCTCCGCCGAGGCGGGCGCGATCGCGTCCGACACCACCATCACCGCGCCCCAGGACGCTCCCGCCGTCGGCGTGATCGTGTTCCACCTCAAGACGGGCAAGCCGGCGCTGCACGTCGCGATGGACTCCAAGACCATCGACCTGATGGGGCGGTTGTCCCAGAAGCTGCTGAGCGGCTCGGCGACCGTCGACGAGGCGGTGGAGGAACTGGCCGCCTCCGACCAGGAGAACTGAGCCGGTGCCGACGAGGAACACCTCACCGGTGGTCCGCCCGGGTAACCCCGGGCGGGCCGCCGAGGGAGGCACGAAGGAACGGGCCCGCCACGGCGCGGCCCGCCGCAGAGGGCGTTCCGAACGCCTCGCGCCGTATGTGCTGATCGCCCCGGCGGTGCTGATCATCGTGGCGCTGCGGCTCTACCCGCTCGCGCTGGGCGTCAACTTCTCCTTCACCGGAGACGGCGACGCCAACGGCACGGCGGTCGGCTTCGCCAACTACCTGGAGCTGCTCGACGACCCGCTGTTCCAGACCGCGCTGGCCAACGTGGGGCTGCTGGTGCTGCTCCTGCCGGTCGCCGTCGCGATCCCGGGGCTGCTGGCGACGTTCATCTACCTGAAGGTGCCGGGCCACCGGTTCTTCCGCAGCGTCTACTTCTTCCCCGCCGTGTTGTCGCCGGTGATCGTCGGGGCCATCTTCAACCTCATGCTCGCCTTCGACGGCCCGCTGAACGAGTTCCTCGGAGCGGTCGGCCTGGGCCCGGTCGACTGGCTGGGCGACCCGGGGGTGGCGAAGTTCGCCGTCGTCGGGGTGCAGATCTGGGCGACGTTCGGCATGGCCCTGGTGGTGTTCCTGGCCGGCTTCGCCACGCTGGACTCCTCGCTGCTCGACGCCGCCCGCGTCGACGGCGCGTCGCTGCGCCAGAGCATCTGGCACGTCATCATCCCGAGCCTGAGCCAGACGATCCAGTTCGTCTTCGTCACGACGATGATCGGCATGCTGACCTCGATGTTCGGCCTGCTCTACGTGATGACCAGCGGCGGGCCCGAGGGGTCGACCTACCTGCCGGAGTACTACATCTGGATTCAGCAGGGGCAGATGAACCGGCCCGCGCTCGCCTCGGCGGCCTCCACGGTCCTGTTCCTCATCATGCTCGTGGTGGGGCTGCTGCAGATCAGCGTGCTGCGCCGCGCGGGACGGGAGGACTGATGCGGCGCCTCGCCAAGTGGGTGGTCGCCGTTCCGATGGCGATCCTGGCCCTGGCCACGATCTATCCGCTCGTCTTCACCGCCAACGTGGCCATGAAGACCCGGCGCGAGTACGTGCTGGACCGGTTCTCGCTGACCGACACGCTCCACTGGGACAACATCGTCACGGCGTGGGGCAGCGTCGGCATGGCGCGCTATTTCGCCAACTCGCTGCTGGTGGTGGCGGCGTCGGTGTTCCTGCTGCTGCTCCTGGGCTCGATGGCCGGATTCGCGCTGAGCAGGTTGCCGTTCCGCGGGTCGAAGGCCCTGTTCATCGGCTGCCTGGCCGCCCTGTTCATCCCGTTCCAGGTGATCATGGTGCCGCTGTCGCGGGTCATGGCCGACACCGGCCTCATCGACACCTATCCGGGACTGATCCTCGCCTACGTGGCCCAGTTCCTGCCGTTCACCGTGTTCCTGATGACCAGCTACTACCGGTCGGTCCCCAAGGAGATCGTGGACGCGGCCCGCATCGACGGCAACACCGTCTACGGCGTCTACCGCCGGATCATGGTGCCCATCGGCCGGCCCGCGTTGTTGTCGGTCGGCATCCTGGACGCCCTGTTCTGCTGGAACGACGTGATCATCGCGCTGCTGATGATGCCGTCGGCCGACCACCGCACCCTCATGGTCGGGGTCACCTCCCTGCGCGGCCAGTACACCGACAACGTGCCCACCTTCGCGTCCGGAGTGCTGATCGCCGCCGTGCCCGTTCTCCTCGTCTACCTGTTCCTCCAGCGTCAGATCGCCGACGGTGTGACCGCCGGTTCCACGAAGGGCTGACATGCGCATCTCGGGGTATCGCGCGTTGACCACCGTCCATGATTGGGGCCGTCCCGTCGGGGACGCCAACGGTCTCTACGCCGACGGGGTCGTCCAGGTCCCGATCGTCGTCGTCGAGACCGACGTGGGCATCACGGGCGTCGGCATGGGCCCGCACGTGGAGATCGACTCGATCTTCTCCGCGCTGGAGGGAGAGGATCCACGCGGCGTGACGGCGCTCTACGACCGCATGCTGCGGCGGACCTTCAAGGCCGGCCACGCGGGAACCGTGTTCGGCACCATCGGGGCGCTCGACACCGCCCTGTGGGACATCAAGGCCAAGGCGGCCGGCGAACCGTTGTGGCGCCTGCTCGGCGGGCGCGACCGGCGGGTGCCCGCCTACGCCTCCGGCCTGGACATCGGCCTGGACGACGCCGGGCTCGTCAGCCTGTACAAGGAGTACGCCGAACGCGGCCTGCGCGCCGCCAAGCTCAAGGGCGGCCTGGACGTCGACCGCGACCGCGACCGCCTGACCCTCGTGCGCGACGTGCTCACCGAGGCGGGGAACGGCGCCCGGCCGGGGTTGATGCTCGACGCCAACGAGGCCTGGTCACGCAAGCAGGCGGTCCGCCACGTGGCCGAACTGGAGCGCACCCTGGACCTGACCTGGGTCGAGGAGCCCGTCCGGCGCTGGGACGCCGACGGCCTCGCGGCGGTGGGCCGGGGGGTGCGCGCCGCGGTCGCCACGGGGGAGAACCTCACGGGGCTGGAGCAGTTCCGGCCCCTGATCACGGCCGGCGCCGTCGACGTCGTCCAGACGGCGGCGGTCTGGGGGGTCACCCACTTCCTGCGCGTGTCGGCGCTGGCGCACGCCTACGACCTGCCCGTCAGCCCGATCGGCACCACCCCGTTCGGGCTGCTGCACGCCGCCACGTCGGTGCCGAACCACCTGGTCACCGAATTGCAGGATCTCCGGCCGCCGACCGGGCTGGTCCTCGACGTGTCCGTCGAGGACGGCGCGTTCGTCCTGGGCGACACGCCGGGGGTGGGCGTCACGCTCGACGAGGACGCGATCGGGGCCATCACCGACGGCCCGGTCACCCGCGCCTACGACAGCCCGGCCGTCCGCCCCGGGCTGGCCGGCCTGCGGTTGCTGGCTCCCCGCGTGCACTGACGTCCGCGCGTCCGCGCCGGAAGAAAGGATCTGCCGTGTCTCTCTCACCCGTGGTCGTCACCGTCGCCCCCACCGGCGCCGGGAACGCCGACGACGCCGGGCCCGGCAGGCGGAACCGCCCGCTCGCGACCCTGGGGGAGGCGCGGCGCCGGGTGCGCGCCGCCCTCGCCCAGGGCCATCTCGACGTGACCGTGGAACTCCTCGACGGCGTGCACCGGCTGACCGAGCCGCTGCGGCTGGACGCGGCCGACTCCGGCCGCGACGGCCACCCCGTGACCTGGACGGCGGCCCGCGGCGCCGAGCCGGTGATCAGCGGCGCCGTCCCGGTCACCGGCTGGGAGCCCGACGACCCCGCGACCGGCGTCCACCGGGCCCGGGTGGACGCCGGACCCGACACCCGCCAGCTCTACGTCGACGGCGTGCTCGCGCGGCGGGCCCGGATCGGCCTGCCGCGCGAGCACGTCACGCTCACCGCCACCGGCCTCACCCTGGACGACCCCGCGCTGGCGTGGCTGGCCGGCCTGCCCGACCAGGGCCGCGTCGAGTTCCAGGCGACGTCGGCTTTCACCAACCGGTTCGCCCCGGTCGAGCGCATCACCGGGGCGACCGTCGTCATGCGGCAGCCGGCGTGGGACAACAACACCTACGGCTACGACACCCTCCAGGCGCCGATGCGCGTCCCGGAGTACTTCCTGGTCAACTCCCGGAGCTTCCTGAACGAACCCGGCGAGTGGTACCTGGACCCCACGTCGGGCACGCTCTACTACCGGCCGCTCCCGGGGCAGGACCTGGCCACGGCGCGGGTCGAACTGCCGCGCCTGGAGTCGCTGCTGGAGGTCGGCGGCACCTACGACGAACCGGCCCGCAACCTGCGGTTCGAGAACCTGGCCTTCACCGGCACCACGTGGTTGCGCCCGTCGTCCTCCGACGGCTACGCCAACCAGCAGACCGGCGCCTTCATCGCCGGCCCGCAGCCGCACCGACCGGCCGACGCGTTCGCCTCGTGCGCGGTCGGCTGCGCGGGGTTCGAGGCCTCCCGCGACGGCTGGTTCCAGGTCCCCGGGGCGGTCCAGGTGTCGGCGGCGGAGGACGTCACGTTCGCCGGCTGCGCCTTCGTCAACCTCGGCTCGGTCGCCCTCGGCATCGGCAACGACGCGAACGCCCACGCCACCGGCGTCGGGCTGGGCGCGCGTCGCATCACGGTCAGCGGCGGCACCTTCACCGCGAACGCCGGAGGCGGCATCACGATCGGCGGCGTGCGGCCGGACGCGCACCACCCCTCCGACCCCCGCATGGTCAACGGCGACATCGTGATCCGCGACAACCGCGTCTTCGCGACGGCGGTGGACTACCTCGACCACGCCGGCGTCTTCGCCAGCTACGTCACCCGGCTGACCGTCGCTCACAATCACGTCGCCGACCTGCCCTACTCGGGAATCGCCCTCGGTTACGGCTGGGGCGCCAACGACCCGGGCGGCAGCCTCGACTACCTCGCCCGCGGCCTGTACGACTTCCGCCCCGTCTACGACACCCCGACGACGATGAGGGACGTCCACGTCGTCGGCAACCACGTGCGCGACGTGGTGCGGACGATGTCCGGCGGGGGCGCCCTCTACACCCTCTCGGCGATACCCGGCGGGGTCATCGAGGAGAACTACTGCGAGAACAGCGGCCAGTACGGGATCTACTTCGACGAGGCCTCCCGCCACCTGACCGTGCGCGGCAACGTCTTCGTGCACACCGCCGGCCCGTGGGCGCACGCCAACACCGCCAACGGCAACCGCACCGGCGACCTGACCCTGACCGGCAACCACGTCACCAACCCGGCCATCACCGGGGTCGCCGACGGCCGCCGGGGCGACGTCGTGCGCGGCAACGTGACCGTCACGCCGGAGACCCTCCCCGTCGAGGCCACCCGGGTGATCTACGACGCCGGTCCCACCGGCGACCACCGCGGACCGCCCGACCCGGGGCGGCCCCCTTTCGGGGTGTCCGTGACGGCCGACCCGCCCGTGCTGGACGCGGGGGAGACGGCGGTCGTCACGGTGACGGTGCGGAACCTCAGTGATCGCCGGGCGTCGGCGGTGACCGTCGCGCTCGTCGTCCCCGACGGCTGGCGGGCCGAACGCCTGGGCCGGCCGGCCCGGTGCGGGCTGGACTCGGGGGCGTCCGGCACGGAGACCTGGAAGGTCACCGCGCCCGCGTCGGCCCGGGTGCCCGTGGGGTCGGCGGTGGTGAAGGCGGTCGTCTCCGGATGGGCCGACCTGGCCGGGGCGGAGGCGGTCCGGTCGCTCACGCTGACCACATTGAACCCGCTCACGTCGCTGAAGTCGCAGGGCTCGGTGTCCAGCCGCTTCGCCGAGGCCGGTTCCCGGTACGCCATCATGATCGCCGGAGCCGGATCACCCGACGAGTACGGCGTCGTCTACCGCGACGGCGTGGCCGGGCCCTCGGCCGTCATCACGGCCCGGGTCACCCACCTCGACCCCACCGACCCACGAGCCGAGGCCGGCGTCGTGCTCCGCGACGACCTCTCCGGCTGCTCGCCGGGGCACGCGGCCATGGTCGCCACGCCCGGCGACGGCGTGGTCTTCCGCTGGGACGCCGACGGCGACGGCCGCCTCGACACGGCCGGGTCGGTCCCCGACATCGGGGCGCCGGTCTGGGTGCGGCTGGTGCGCTCGGGCGATCAGGTCAGCGGCTACTACTCTCGCAGCGGCACCACGTGGATCAAGGTCGGCCCGACCGCCGACCTGACGGGCGCCGCGCACCGGCAGGACGCGGGCCTGACGGCCACGTCGCGCGCGGGTTGGTTCGGATTCAGCGACTTCACTGTGAGGCAGGCATGAGCGACTTCGTCGTCGACGCGCACCACCACCTCTGGGATCTGTCCCGGCGTCCCCAGGACTGGCTGACCTCCCCCGAGATGAAGATCCTGCTGCGCGACTTCTCCCCGGCCGACTACGCCGCCACCGCCGCCGAGGCGGGGGTGAGCCGGTCGGTCCTGGTGCAGGTCCTGGCCGACGCCGACGAGACGCGCGAGTTCCTCCTCACGGCGGCGGGGTCGAAGACCATCGCCGCCGTGGTGGGATGGGCCGACCTGACCCGGCCCGACCTGCCGGAGGAACTCGCCGCGCTGGCCGCCTCGCCCGGCGGCGGGCTGCTGCGCGGCATCCGCCACCTCGTGCAGGGCGAACCCGACCCGGCCTGGCTCGCGCGCGACGACGTGCGCGCGGGCCTGCGCCACGTGGCCTCGGCCGGGCTCACCTACGACCTGCTGGTGGCGCCCCACCAGCTCCCGGCCGCGATCGAGACCGTGCGGGCCCTGCCCCACCTCGGTTTCGTGCTCGACCACCTGGCCAAACCGGCGATCGCGGCCGGGGAGCTGGAGTCGTGGGCCGTTTTGCTGAGGCGGCTGGCCGCCGAGCCCAACGTGACCGCCAAGCTCTCGGGCCTCATCACCGAGGCCGACCGGGAGCGGTGGGACGCCGACGGCCTGCGGCCCTACGTGGAGGTCGCGATCGAGGCGTTCGGCCCCGACCGGCTGATGTTCGGCTCCGACTGGCCCGTCTGCCTGCTCGCCGGGTCGCTGCCCAGGTGGACCGACACCGTGCGGACCCTCCTGGCCGGATTGTCGGAGGGAGAACGGCGTGCGGTCTTCAGCGGGACGGCCGAGCGCGTGTACCGCCTGTCCACCACGTGATTCGTATGACGTCTAGACTCATCGCACACATGCGGTGGGGGTAGCTGGAGGGGACATGGCGGCATCTGGGAGGGCGTCCACGGGCACCGGGCCGTCTCCGGACTGGACGAAACGACCGGCCAACCTCGCCCAGGCGCTCACGGGGGAACTCGTCGACCGCATCGTCCGGGGGGTACACGCCCCCGGCACCCCGCTGCCGCCCGAACCGGCGTTGTGCGAGTCCTTCTCCGTCAGCCGGACCGTGGTCCGCGAGGCGGTGAAGGTCCTCCAGGAGAAAGGGCTGGTTCAGGTCCGGCAGGGCAGCGGCACGATCGTCACGCCGCCCTCCGAGTGGAACATGCTCGACGAACTCGTCCTGGGCGCGACCATCGCCCAGGACGACGGCATCACCGTGCTCGACGACCTGGTCGTCACCCGGCGCCTGCTGGAGTCGGACATGGCCCACGTGGCCGCCCGCGTCGCCGACGGCGAGATCGTCGAACGCCTGCGCGCCCTCGTCGACCGCATGGACGAACTGGTCGGCGACCCCGTCGCCTACGCCGACTACGACCGGGCCTTCCACGACACGATCATGCGGGCGTCCGGCAACCGCATCGCGCGGGCGGTCGTGCGGCAACTGGAGAGCCAGGTGATCAACACCTCGCGCTACACGGGCCGCACCGAACGGGCGTTGTGCGTGGCCTCCAACCTCGGCCACCGGCGCATCTACGAGCGCGTCGCCCTGGGCGACCCCGAAGGCGCCTCCGAGGCGATGTTCACCCACATCACCGAGGCCTGGCTGGTCCGCCGGGGCGGGCCGGGAGAGCCGGTGCGCCTGCGGCGCTGACACGGCGCGTCACGACCTCGGGGCGACCGACTCCCGGTGCCGCACCGGCATGGGGACCCGGAACACCTGGCCGGGCTCCACCTCCCCGGCCATCTGGGCGAACAGCACCTCCACGGCCTTGCGGCCCAGTTCGTAGTGGGGCAGCGCCACGGTCGTCAGCTTGGGCCATATCCACGACGCGATCGGGTGGTCGTCGAACGACACCACCGAGACGTCGCCGGGCACCGATAGCCCGGCTTCGCCGAGCGCCTGGTAGGCGCCGAGCGCCACCCGGTCGTTGAGGCAGATCAGCGCCCGGGGGCGGTGCTCGGCCAGCAGCGCGCGGGTCGCGGCCAGGCCGTGTTCGGGCTGCCAGTCGGGGCAGACCCGCCCTCCGGCGATCTTCAGCCCGGTCTCCTGGATGCCGATCAGGCGCTCGACGGCCGCGACGCTGTCGGCGGGCACGTCGCGTAGCGTCGGCCCGGCGCCGATCACGTAGACCTCGTCGTGGTGCCCGGCGTCGAGCAGCACCCGGGCGGCCGACCGCCCGGCCTCGATCTCGTCGGGCACGATCGAGGGCAGGCCCGAAGCCGGCCGGGGCAGCGCGTTGAGCAGGACGGCCGGGCCGATGTCCTTCGGCACCTTGATCGTACGGGTGAACATGGAGGCCAGGATGATGCCGTCGACCTGGCGGTCCTGCATGGCGTGCAGCAGGCCGCGCTCCAGTTCGGGATCGCCTTCGCTCTCACCGATGAACAACATCACGCCGCGTTCGCGGGCGGCCTCCAGGGCGCCCTTGATCATGTCTCCGGCGAGGCGGGATGTCGCGACGGTGTCGGAGACGAAGCCGATCGTGCGGGTCGTGCCGGTGCGCAGCCCGACGGACACCGCGTTCGGCCGATAGCCCAACTCATCGGCGGCACGCAGTACCCTCTGCTCCACGTCGTGAGATATGCGCAGCTCACGGCCCCTGCCCGTCATCACGAGAGAGGCGGTCGTACGGGACACTCCGGCCGCCTCGGCCAGATCGGCCAAGGTGACCCGACGTCGGCTCACCGGGGGGACCTCCAGGTTTCAACCCCATTACGGGGCCTTGACACGGTCGGATACGCACGGTGAGACTATCGCATCGCTAATCCGATTTAGCAAAGGGAGACGCACCATGTCTCGTCGAGTTCACTCCCGCCGGAGCCGCGTGGCGATGGTGGTCATCCTGGGGGGAAGCCTGGCCGCCGCGTGCGCCGCGCCGGGCAGTGGCAACGCCCAACCGACGGCCGCCGCCTCGTCGGCGCCGGCGCTGTCGTCCGCGCCCACCTGCGGCACCGAGGCCGTCACGTTGAAGGGCTACTTCGAGACGGGCTTCCCGATCGCGAAGGCGCTCACCGATGAGTTCACCAAGCAGCACCCGAACGTCACCTGGGACATCCGCGAAGACCAGTTCGCGGTGATCACCCAGAACGCCCCGCGTGTGCTGGCCGACGACCCGCCCGACCTGATGCGCCTGCCCCAGGTCTCCGAGCTGGTCAAGAACAACCTGCTCAAGAACCTCGACGACTACGCCAAGGTCTTCGGCTGGGACCAGTGGCCCGCCTCCCAGCTTGAGCAGATGAGGCTGGCCCCCGGCGGCGCCGTGCGCGGTGAGGGCTCCCTCTACGCCATGGGCCTGAACTTCTCCATGACGGGCGTCTTCTACAACAAGAAGCTGGCCGAGCAGATCGGCATGACCACCCCGCCCGAGACGCTCGCCGACCTCGACGCCGCCATGGCCAAGGCCAAGGACGCGGGTCTGGCCCCGATCGCCCAGTTCAACGGCGGCGCGACCGGCGGCCTGGCCTTCCCGCTCCAGGACCTGATGGCCTCCTACGGCCCGTCGGCGCCGATCAACGAGTGGATCTACCAGAAGCCCGGCGCGACCATCGACACCCCGTCGAACCTCCAGGCCACCCAGCACCTGGAGAAGTGGATCAAGGCCGGTTACTTCTGGAAGGACGTCAACGCCGTCGACTACGCCACCATGATGAGCCGCTTCATCAAGGGCGACGGCCTGTTCATGTTCAACGGCGACTGGGAGTCGGGCAACCTCGACAAGCAGATGGCCGGGAACATCGGCTTCTTCCTGATGCCCCCGGCCCAGGCCGGCGGCAAGCGCGCCGCCATGTCGGCCCCGCTGACCTTCGGCATCGGCGAAAAGGCCAAGAACGCCGACTGCGCCGCCTTCTTCCTCGACTGGGTGGCCACCGACGCCCAGGCGCGCACGATCGGCGTCGAGGTCGGCGGCTCCCACCCGATGGGCCCGGCCGACGCGCCGATGCCCCCGGTCGCGGCGGGCAGCGTCACCGAGAACACCCTCGCGGCGGGCGCCCAGATCGCGAAGGACAACGGCTCGATGGACTTCATCGCCAACGCCACCGGCGCGATCTACGCCAAGAGCTGGACCCCGAACCTGCAGAAGCTGGTGGCCGGCGAGCAGACGCCCGACGGCCTGCTGAAGAGCGTGCAGGCCGACTACCAGTCCCAGGTCAAGGGAGGCTGACGTGAAGGCGGCCGTGAAGCGGCGGAGCGGGTCGAAGTGGGCCGGCTGGCTGTTCGTGCTGCCCGCGGCCGCGTTCTACGTCGTGTTCGTGATCCAGCCGCTGGCCATGACGGTGCAGTACTCCCTCTACTCCTGGGACGGCATCGGCGTGGCCACCTGGAACGGCGTCCAGAACTACCTGCGGGTCTTCACCGATCCCGACCTGTTCGCCGCGATCCTCAACGCGCTGAAGCTCATCGTGTTCTTCAGCGCCGTCCCGGTCGCGCTCGGGCTCGCCATCGCGGCGACGATCCGGCGCATCGCCACGACCCGTCTCGCCACGGTGGCCCGCACGGTCATCTTCCTGCCGCAGGTGATCCCGCTGGTCGCGGCGGGAATCACCTGGAGCTGGTTGTTGTCGTCGACCGGGCTGGTGAACCAGCTCCTGACCGCCGTCGGGCTGGAGGGCATCACCCGGGCGTGGCTCGGCGACTTCTCCACCGCGTTGCCGTCGGTCGGGGTGATCGGCGCGTGGGTGCTCCTGGGCCTGTGCACGCTCCTGCTGCTGGCCGGCATGAGCAAGATCGATCCGGCTCTGTACGAGGC
Organism: Herbidospora yilanensis; assembly: GCF_001570565.1. Lineage (GTDB taxonomy): Bacteria > Actinomycetota > Actinomycetes > Streptosporangiales > Streptosporangiaceae > Herbidospora > Herbidospora yilanensis. The sequence continues at coordinate 70,474 of NZ_BBXE01000047.1, forward strand.
CGCCCGCCTCGACGGCGCCGGTCCGCTCCGCGAGTTCTTCTCGATCACCCTGCCCAGCCTGCGGCAGGAGATCGGGGTCTGCGTCACCGTCACGGTCGTGGCCGCGCTGGCCAGCTTCGACATCGTCTACATCTCGACCCAGGGCGGGCCCGGCAACGCCAGCATGGTGCCCGGCCTGGAGATCTACTACCTGGCCTTCTCCGAACGGCAGGTCGGCGTCGCCTCGGCCCTCGCGGTGGTCCTCACCGTGCTGGTGATCGCGTGCGCACTGCCGATCCAGTGGCTCACCAGGGACCGCTCATCATGAAAACCGCTCGTCGTGAGGCCCTGACCGGCCGGGTGCTGCTGCTCGTGCTGATGGCCGCCACCCTTATGCCGTTCGTCAGCCTCTTCGTCACCGCGCTCCACCCGTCGGGCAGCTACCCGCTGGGCCTCGAATGGCCCGACGACCCGCAGTGGGGCAACTTCGCCGCCGCGTTCACCGCCGCCCGGATGACCGAGTTGCTGAAGTCGAGTGTGCTGATCGTGCTCGGGGTGGTGCCGATCTCGCTGGTGGTGGCCACCATGGCCGGGTTCGCCATCGGGCACCTGCGCATCCCCGGGCGGCGGTTCGTCTTCGTGGCGTTCGTGCTCGGGCTGACCCTGCCCTTCGAGGGCATCATCACGCCGCTCTACTACCTGGTCCGGGACATGGGCGTGCTGAACACGCGGTGGGCGATCATCCTGCCGCTGATCGGCCTGTTCATGCCGTTCTCGGTGTTCTGGATGCGGGCCCACTTCGTGAACATGCCCGAGGAACTGTCGGAGAGCGCCCGCATCGACGGCGCGGGCACCTGGCAGCTCTTCTGGAAGGTCCACGTGCCGCTGGCCGCCCCGGCGACCTCGTCGCTGGCGATCCTGCTGTTCCTCTGGACGTGGAACCAGTTCCTGCTGGCGATCGTGCTGGTCGACGACCCGTTGCAGCGCACGATGTCGGGCGCCCTCGGGGCGTTCCAGGGACAGTGGGGCACCGACATCCCGCTGCTGTGCGCGGGGTCGCTGCTCATCCTCACGCCGACACTCCTGGTGTTCCTGATCTTCCAGCGCCGTTTCGTGACGGCCCTCCTCCAGGGCTCGTTGAAGGGATGACCGTGACGACCACCCGGTGGACCAGGCGCCACCTCGACCTGATCACCGACGACCCGGCGACGACCGCGCCGGTGATCACCGGCCCCGTCGAACCGGCGCTGCCCGGCTTCGACCTGTGGGACATGTGGCCGATCCAGGAAGAGGATGGTGCCACCGCCCTCTTCGACGGCCGCGAACTCTGGATGGGCCTGGCCGCCCCGGCGGCCGGCCATCCGGAGGACCGCCACGACGTGGCCCGCATCCGCTCGCTCGCCTACGACGACGGCAAGTGGATCGACCTCGGCGACGTCTTCCCGGACGGGGCGTCTCCAGGAAGCCGCGAGTGGTCGGGCACCACGATCCGGCGCGCCGACGGCACGATCTCGGTCTTCTACACGGCGACCGGATTCCGCGGCGAGGAGCGGCCCACCTTCACGCAGCGGGTGTTCGAGGCCCGCGACGGCGTCCACCGGGAGATCGCCCAGCCGGACCCGCGGTACTTCCTGCCCGCCGACGAGATCGACGGCGGGCCGGGGCGGATCCTGGCCTGGCGCGACCCGGCCTGGTTCCGGGGCCGCCTGCTGATCGCCGCCTCGATCCCGTGGGGCGACCGATACATGGGGGCCATCGCCCTCACCGACGGGGGGCCGGGGAACCAGCCGCTCCTGGTCGCCGACGGGATCAACCGCGAGATCGAACGCCCTCACGTGGTGGTCCACGGTGGCCTGTACTACCTGTTCTTCTGCACCCACCGCCAGTCGTTCGAACCGGCGGACGCCGCCCCGACCGGCCTCTACGGCTTCGTCTCGGCGTCGCTGGAGGGACCCTACGAACCCCTGAACGGCTCCGGGCTCGTCATCGGGAACCCGCAGGCCCAGCCCGACCAGGCCTACGCCTGGATGGTGCTCGACGACCTGCGGGTGGTGAGCTTCCTCGACTACCGGGGCCCGGTCGACCGGGCCCACTTCGGCGGCACGGTGGCCCCCATGCTGAGACTGCGCATGGAGGGCCACCGCACCCGGCTCGAAGCCTGCTGAAGGTCAGGTCCGGGGCGTTCCCCC
>NZ_BBXE01000048.1 GCF_001570565.1 Herbidospora yilanensis
CACACGTCTGCCCACAGATACTTGCTGGGCGGTGATTCAACTTTACCGCAGTTCCCGATCAGATCCGACCGGAGCGGACCGCGCCGTTTCTGGCGCAACCCTTCAAGCTTACTTCATCATCTTGCCCGTGTCCAATCGCCGTCTCCGGCGGGTTGAGCTCGGTGGGATGTCCCTGGGTTCCGGCGCTGCCGTGTTCCCGGGGCGAAGAGAACATTAGGCAACCCGGAACCTTGCGTCAAATCAGCGTCCACACGGCGTTTCCCCAGGTCAGAGCACCTATTAAAGGCTCCGATGACTATTGGGCGACACGACTGTTACCCGGGTCACATTTCATGCGGCGCGGAGTTCGGCCGCTCGGGCCAGGTCGGCGGACGCGTCGCCGGCGCAGTCGGCCGCCTGGTAGGCCTCCGCGCGGACCTCGTACACCTCGGGGGAATGCGGCGACGACGCGGCGGCGCGGAAGCAGTCGGCCAGGGCGGCGATCGGGTCGCCCGAAGCCAGGTTGGCGCGGGCGCGCAGCAGGTGCACCCGCAGAGGGTGGACCCGCAGGCGGCCACCGCGCGGGCCGGTTCGCCCAGGATGAGCAGGCATTCGGCGCGGTCGATCCGGGCGTCGCCGTCGTAGGCCTCGGCCCTGGTGGAGACGTCGAAGTCGGCCAGCGCGTCGGCGGGACGGCCGAGCGCGAGGAAGACCCGGCCGCGCACGGCGTGCCCGCCCGGGTAGGACGGGTCGAGCAGCAGCGCGCGTTCGGTGTCGGCCCACGCGCCTTGAAGGTCGCCGCCGAGGCAGCGGGGCATCGCGCGGGCGGTGTACCCGGCCGCCGTGAGGCGGACCGCCAGCGACCGCGTGGCGGCGATCTCGGCCTGGGCGTGTTCGCCGAGGCGGCAGAGGAGGACCGCGCGGCGGCGGTGGGCGGCGGCCAGGTCCTCCTCGGAGAGGTCTCCCGTCACCGCCACGGCGAGCTCGGCGAGCGCGGCGCGGTGGTCGCGGGCGGCTCCGTAGGCGATGCCGCGCCGCAGCCGCAGCGCCGGGGACGGGTCGCCCCCGGCGAGCGGGCGGTTGCATTCGACGAGTTCGGCCATCACCGGGCCGAGCGCGGTCACATCACGGTCGAACATGCGCTCACCTATCGTCGCTGGTGGGAGGGGTGTGGCAACGATAGGGCGGAGCACTCAGAAGTTCTGTGTACGAATTCACACAGGACTAGGCGATCTCGACGCCCCCCAGCGTCTTCTTGCCGCGCCGCAGCACCAGGAAGCGGCCGTGCAGGAGGTCGTCGGCGGTCGGGACGTACTCCTCGTCGGTGACCTTGACGTTGTTGAGGTAGGCGCCGCCCTCCTTGATGGCGCGCCGGGCCTCCGACTTCGACTTGGCCAGGCCGCTCTCGGCCAGCAGGTCGACGTAGGTCGTACCGAGAGAGGCGGTGGCCTTGGGGACCTCGGCCAGCGCGGCGGCGAGCGTCGGGGCGTCGAGATCCTGGATCGACCCCTGCCCGAACAGGGCCTTGGACGCGTCGATGGCGCGGGTGACCTCGTCGGCTCCGTGGACCATCGTGGTCAGCTCTTCGGCCAGGGCGCGCTGCGCCTCGCGGGCGAACGGGCGCTCGGCGACGGCCTGCTCCAGTTCCTCGATGCGGCCGCGCTCCAGGAAGGTGAAGACCTTGAGGAAGCGGATCACGTCGCGGTCGTCGGCGTTCAGCCAGTACTGGTAGAACGCGTAGGGCGAGGTCAGCGCGGGGTCGAGCCAGACCGCGCCGCCGGCGGTCTTGCCGAACTTGGTGCCGTCGGCCTTGGTGATCAGCTTGCCGGTGTAGGCGTGGGTGTGGGCGCCCTCGACGCGCCGGATCAGGTCGGTGCCGGCGGTGATGTTGCCCCACTGGTCGCTGCCGCCGACCTGGAGGGTGCAGCCGTTGCGGCGGTAGAGCTCCAGGTAGTCGTTGGCCTGGAGGATCTGGTAGCTGAACTCGGTGTAGCTGAGCCCCTCGCCGGCGAGCCGCGCGGAGACCGACTCGCGGCCGAGCATGCGGTTGACCGGGAAGTGCTTGCCGATGTCGCGCAGGAACTGGATGGCCGACATCTCGGACGTCCAGTCGAGGTTGGAGACCACCTGGGCGGCGTTGGCGCCCTCGAACGACAGGAACCGCTCCAACTGGACGCGGATCCGGCTGACCCAGTCGGCGACGACGTCCTCGCTGTTCAGCGAGCGTTCGGTGCTGCGGCCCGACGGGTCGCCGATGAGCCCGGTGGCGCCGCCGACCAGGCCGATCGGCTTGTGGCCGGCCCGCTGGAAGCGGGTCAGGATGAGCAGGGTGGCCAGGTTGCCGACGTGGAGCGACGGCGCGGTGGGGTCGAACCCCGAATAGACCGTGACCGGACCGTCGGCCAGCGCCTTGCGCAGCGCTTCGAGGTCGGTGGTCTGCGCGGTCACATCGCGCCATTCGAGCTCATCGAGGATGTCGGTCACGATTCCTGGCTTTCGGTGAATATCCGGTACGGAGTCGCAAGAAACCCTATCGGCCGGTGCGGGGCCGCGTCGCCACGATAAGCCGCGTGGGGCCCGTCGGCGCAGGTCAGCGTCTCGGCGTGTGGGCCCGGTAGGGCGAGACCGTGGGGTCGCCGTCGAGCCAGAACCGCCACGGCACCTCTCTCCCGCTGGACACGCCGGTCCGCGGCCCTTCCATCACTTTTTCCGGCGGAACTCGCGAACCCTCATATACGCGGATATTTCCGGCAATGACGTCTTCGCCATTGTGATCCCGGCCGAACGCCATGGCCACCGCCAGCCGGGCCGGACCCCGGGCCAGGTCCCGCGCCTTCACGGCCGGCCCCCGCCGCTCCGCCGCCACGTCGGCACCGTCGACGATCTCGCCCGCCCGCAGCAGCACCCCCGAGCCCGTTCCCGGCGGCAGGCAGGTGACGTTGGCGCAGTAGTGCATCCCGTACGTGAAATAGACGTAGAGATGCCCCGGCGGCCCGAACATGACCGCGTTGCGCGGGGTCAGGCCCCGGTAGGTGTGCGAGGCGGGATCCTGGCCGGGGAGGCCGTAGGCCTCCACCTCGGTGAGGCGGACCGCCACCGGCCCATGGACGACCACCTTCCCCAGCAGGGAAGGGGCCACCTCATGGGCCGGCCGGTCGAAGAAGGACCGGTCGAGGCTCAGGCCCCAGTCGCCCATGCGGCCTGCGCGTCGACGAGGTCGCGGAGGTCGGCGAGCTGGTCGCGGACCCGGTCGGGCGCGGTGCCGCCGCGGGCCTTGCGGGCGGCGAGCGCGCCGGGGACGCTGAGCACGTCGCGCACATCGGGCGTGAAGTGCGGCGAGACCTTCAGCAGTTCCTCGTCGGTCAGGTCGCCCAGGTCCTTGTCGTTGACCTGGCACCAGACGACGAGGTGGCCGACGGCCTCGTGGGCGTCGCGGAAGGCCACGCCCTTGCGGACCAGCAGCTCGGCCAGGTCGGTCGCCAGGGCGAAGCCGTCGGGCGCGCTCGACTCCAGCCGCGAGGTGTTGACCCGCATCGTGGAGACCAGGCCCGCCATCGCCGGCAGCACCAGGTTGAGGGTGTCGACCGCGTCGAACACGGGCTCCTTGTCCTCCTGGAGATCCCGGTTGTAGGTGAGCGGCAGGCCCTTCAGCGTGGTCAGCATCGTCATCAGCGAGCCGATCAGGCGGCCCGACTTGCCGCGCGCCAGCTCGGCGACGTCGGGGTTCTTCTTCTGGGGCATGATCGACGAGCCGGTCGAGTAGGCGTCGTCCATCTCGATCCAGCGGAACTCCTGCGAGGCCCACAGGACGATCTCCTCGCCCAGCCGCGACAGGTGGATGCCGATCATCGCCGCGGCGAAGAGGAACTCGGCGGCGAAGTCGCGGTCGGCGACGGCGTCCATCGAGTTGGGGGCGGCCGAGTCGAAGCCCAGTTCCGCCGCGACGGCGACCGGGTCGAGCGGCAGCGAGGAGCCGGCCAGCGCGCCCGAGCCCAGCGGCGAGACGGCGGCGCGTTTGTCCCAGTCGCGCAGCCGGTCGATGTCGCGGGTCAGCGGGTGGACGTGGGCCAGCAACTGGTGGCCGAAGGAGACCGGCTGGGCGTGCTGGAGGTGGGTCATGCCGGGGGCGGCTGTGTCGGCGTGCTCCTCGGCCTGGCTCATCAGCGCGGTCTCCAGGTCGACGACGCGCGACACGATGGTGCGGACGTGGTCGCGCAGGTAGAGGCGCAGGTCGGTGGCGATCTGGTCGTTGCGCGACCGGCCGGCGCGCAGCTTGCCGCCGAGGGTGCCGAGGCGTTCGAGCAGGCCGCGTTCGAGGGCCGTGTGGACGTCTTCGTCGGCGACCGTGGGCCGGAACTCGCCGGCCTTGCAGGCGGCCTCCAGGTCGTCGATCGCGGCCAGCATGCGGCCGAGTTCGTCGTTGGTGAGCAGACCGGCCCGGTTCAGCACGCGGGCGTGGGCGCGGGACGCCATCAGGTCATAGGGCACCAAGCGCCAGTCGAAGTGAACGCTCACCGACAGGCGGGTCAGCGCGTCGGCCGGCCCCCCTTCGAAACGGCCACCCCACAGCCGCATCGGCTTCCGTTCCGAGCTCACCGCAAACGCCCACCCTTCGAATACGTTCGTGTCCAATCGGCGACCTTAGCCGATGCAGATGGTCACTGGTCCTTGTTGCGGGCGGTCAGGCGCAGGAACGCCGCCGCCAGGGCGTCCCCGCCCAGGGGATCCCGGCTGATCACCAGGATCGTGTCGTCTCCGGCGACCGTGCCGAGGACGGAATGCCATCCGGCGTGGTCGATCGCGGAGGCGAGGAACTGCGCCGCGCCGGGGGGCGTCCGCAGGATCACCAGGTTGGCCGACGCCTCGGCCGACACCAGGAGTTCCTCGGCGTGCCGGCGCAGCCGGACCTCGGGTTGTTCGGCGGGGGTGGCGGTCCGGTAGATCGGGACCCGCTCCCCGCCTTCGCCGGGCACCGCGTAGACGAGCGTGCCGTCGTCGGTGCGCAGCTTCAGGGCGCCCAGCTCGTCGAGGTCGCGCGAGAGGGTCGCCTGGGTCACCTCGACCCCGCTCTCGGCCAGCAGGCGGGCCAGTTCGGGCTGCGACCTGACCTTGTTGCGGGTCAGCAGCTCGACGATCTTGGCGTGCCGGGCGGCCTTGGTGAGCGGGATCGTCATCGGTTCACCAGCCAGTGGAGCAGCGCTTTCTGGGCGTGCAGACGGTTCTCGGCCTCGTCCCAGACGGCGCTGCGGGGCCCGTCGATGACGTCGGCCGAGATTTCCAGGCCACGATACGCGGGCAGGCAGTGCAGCACGATCGCCTCGGGCGCGGCGAGGGCGAGCAGATCGGCGTTGAGCTGGTAGGGCGACAGAGCCGCGACGCGGGCGTCCTTGCCGTCCTGGCCCATGCTGATCCAGGTGTCGGTGGCCAGCACGTCGGCCGACGAGGCGGCGGCGTGCGGGTCGGCGAGCACCTCGACCGATCCCCCGGTCTCGGAGGCGATCCGCCCGGCCTTCTCGACGACCTCCGCCGCGGGACCGTAGGCGGCGGGCGTGGCGATCCGCACGTGCATCCCGGCCGTGGCCCCGCCCAGCAGGTAGGAGTGGGCCATGTTGTTGGCCCCGTCGCCGAAGTAGGCGAGCGTGACGCCGCGCAGGCCGCCCCGGCGCTCCCGGACGGTCAGCAGGTCGGCGAGGACCTGGCACGGGTGGAACTCGTCGGTCAGCGCGTTCACGACGGGCACCCGGCTGGCCGAGGCCATCGCCTCGACCCGTTCCTGGCCCGCGGTCCGCCACACGATCGCCGAGCACTGCCGGTCGAGCACCCGGGCGGTGTCCTCGATCGGTTCGCCCCGGCCCATCTGGGAGGTGCCCAGGTCCATGATCAGAGCGTTGCCGCCGAGTTCGGCGACGCCGACCGCGAAGGAGATGCGGGTGCGGGTGGACGGCTTGTCGAACAGGACCGCGACCGTCTGCGGGCCCTCGAAGGGCCGGTAGCCGTAGCGGTCCTTCTTCATGGCCTCGGCGAGGTCGAGGACGTCGGCCTGCTCGGCGGGCGACAGGTCGTCGTCGCGCAGGAAGTGTCTAGCCATCGGCGGCCTCATCCAGGATCGACGGGAACGCGGTCAGGAAGCTCCGCACCTGCGCCGAGGTGATCACCAGCGGCGGTGCGAGCCGGATCGCGTCGGGTTGCACGGCGTTGACCAGGAATCCGGCCCGCTGGGCGGCGGCCTGGACCTGGGCGGCCCGGTCTTCGGTGAGGACGGCGGCCAGCCACAGGCCCCGTCCCCTGACCCCCTTCAGCAGGGGGTGGGAGATCGCCTCGATGCCGTCGCGGAGTTCGGCGCCGACGGCCCGGACGTGGGCGAGGTCGACGTTGCCGAGCACCGCCAGCGCGGCCGCGCACGACACGGGGTTGCCGCCGAAGGTCGAGCCGTGGTCGCCCTTCTCGAAGACGGTGGCGGCCGGGCCGAAGCCGACGCACGCGCCGATCGGGAGGCCGCCGCCCAGGCCCTTGGCCAGGGTGAGGACGTCGGGCAGGTAGCCGTCGGCCTGGTGGGCGAACCAGTGGCCGGTCCGGCCGATGGCCGACTGGATCTCGTCGGCGACCAGCAGCGCGCCGGCGGCCCTGGTGATCTCGCGGGCTCTGGCCATGTAGCCGTCGGGGGGCGGGACCACTCCGGCCTCCCCCTGGGTCGGCTCCAGGAAGACCGCCGCGCAGCCGCCGTCGACGGCGGCGGCGGCCAGGGCGTCGGCGTCGCCGTACGGGACGAAGCGGACGTCGAGCGGGAACGGGCCGAACTGGTCGCGGATCGACGGCTTGCCGGTCAGCGAGAGCGCGCCCAGCGTGCGGCCGTGGAAGCCCATCTCGGCGGCGACGAAGTAGCTGCGGCCGGTGGACTTCCCGTACTTGATGGCCAGCTTCAGCGCGGCCTCGTTGGCCTCGGTGCCCGAGTTCGCCAGGAAGACGCGGCCGGGAGCCCCCAGGAGCGAGAGCAGCTTCTCGGCGAGTTCGACCTCGCGCTCGTGCAGGAGCAGGTTCGAGGTGTGGGCAAGGGTCGCGACCTGCTTCGACACCGCCTCGACGAGCGCCGGGTGGGCGTGGCCGAGGGAGCTGACGGCGATGCCGCCGAACATGTCGAGGTATTCGGTCCCGTCGATGCCCCGGACCACCGAGCCCTCGCCGCGCGCCAGGGCGACCGGCGGCACGCCGTAGTTCGGCATGAACGCCGCCTCGAAGCGGTCGAACAGGCTGATCATGGGGTGTCTCCTTCGTCGGGCAGGACCATGGTGCCGATGCCCTCGTCGGTGAAGATCTCGCTCAGCAGGACGTGGGGCTGCCGCCCGTCGACCACGTGGGCCTGCGGCACTCCTCCCTGGACGGCGTGCAGGCAGGCCTCCATCTTCGGGACCATGCCGCTCGACAGCGTCGGCAACATTCGTGCCAGCTCCCCCGCGGTGATGCGGCGGATGACCTTGTCGCTGGCGGGCCAGTCGGCGTACAGGCCCTCGACGTCGGTGAGGACCACGAGCTTGGCCGCGCCGAGCGCGGTCGCGAGCGCGGCGGCCGCGGTGTCGGCGTTTACATTGTAGATCTGCCCGTCGTGACCCCGGGCGATCGAGGACACCACCGGCACCCGCCCGTCGGCCAGCAGGGCCCGCACCGCGCCCGGGTTGACCTCGACGATCTCGCCGACCTGGCCGATGTCGACCGGGATGCCGTCGACGACCGCGTGCTTGCGGGCGGCGGTGAACAGGTGGGCGTCCTCCCCCGACAGGCCGACCGCGAACGGGCCGTGCCGGTTGACCAGCCCGACCACGTCGCGGTTGACCTGGCCGACGAGCACCATCCGGACGACCTGCATGGCCTCGGGCGTGGTGACCCGGAGCCCGGCGGTGAAGTGGGAGGCGATGCCGTGGAGGTCGAGGGCGGCGTTGATCTGCGGGCCGCCGCCGTGCACGATCACCGGGCGCAGCCCGGCGTAGCGCAGGAACACGACGTCGTCGGCGAACTTCTCGCGCAGGTGCTCCTCGGTCATGGCGTTGCCGCCGTACTTGATCACGACGACCGCGCCCTGGAAGCGGGCCAGCCACGGCAGCGCCTCGATCAGCGCCTCGGACTTCTGCAACGGGGTCATGAGCTGTACGCCGAGTTCTCGTGCACGTACTCGGCCGTCAGGTCGGTCGTGTGGATGGTCGCCGAGTGGGGACCGGCCGACAGGTCGGCGGTGACGTGGATGTCGCGCGGGCGCAGGTCGACCTTGGAGCGGTCGTCGCCGGCCGCACCGCCCCGGCAGATCCAGATGCCGTTGATCGCGACGTTGAGCCGGTCGGGCTCGAACTCGGCCTGGGTGGTGCCGATGGCCGACAGGACGCGCCCCCAGTTGGGGTCTTCGCCGTGCATGGCGCACTTGAACAGGTTGCTGCGGGAGATCGCGCGGCCGACCTCGACGGCGTCGGCGACGGAGGCGGCCCCGACGACCTCGATGGCGATGGCCTTGGAGGCGCCCTCGGCGTCGACGAGGAGCTGGCGGGCCAGGTCGGCGCAGACCTCGGTGAGGCGCCTGGTGAACTCGGCCAGGTCGGGCCGGACGCCGGAGGCGCCGCTGGCCAGCAGCAGCACGGTGTCGTTGGTCGACATGCAGCCGTCGGCGTCGAGGCGGTCGAAGGTGACCTCGGTGGCGGCCCGCAGCGCGGTGTCGCACTCCTCGGAGGTCAGGTCGGCGTCGGTGGTCAGCACCGACAACATCGTGGCCAGGGCGGGGGCGAGCATGCCGGCGCCCTTGGCCATGCCGCCGACCATGTAGCCGTCGCCCCGGCGGAAGGAGATCTTGCTGACCGTGTCGGTGGTGCGGATCGCGTCGGCCGCGGCCACCCCGCCGTCGCGGGAGAGCTGCCCGGCGGCGTCGGCGACGCCGGCGAGGAGTTCGTCCATGGGGAGCCGCTCGCCGATGAGGCCGGTCGAGCAGACCACGATCTCGCCGGCCGAGTCGCCGATGACCTCGGCGACCTTCTCGGCGGTGGCGTGGGTGTCCTGGAACCCGGCGGGGCCGGTGCAGGCGTTGGCGCCGCCGGAGTTGAGCACCACGGCCTTGACCCGGCCGCCGCTGACGACCTGCTGCGACCAGATGACCGGGGCGGCCTTCACGCGGTTGCGGGTGAAGACGGCCGCCGCCGCGCGCGAGGGGCCGTCGTTGACGACCAGGGCGAGGTCACGGTGCTCGCCGGGCTTGATCCCGGCGTTGATCCCGGTGGCCCGGAAGCCCAGGGGGGCGGTCACGCTCATGGCGAGGTCTCCTCATCTCCAGAACCGGACATCACGGGCTCACCCCGGCGACGGGGAGGCCGAGCTCTTCGGGCAGGCCGAGCGCGAGGTTGGCGCTCTGGATCGCGCCGCCCGCGGTGCCCTTCGTGAGGTTGTCGATCGCCGCCAGCGCCACGATCCTCCCGGCCCGCCGGTCGAGCGTGACCTGGAGGGCGGCGGTGTTCGCGCCCAGGGTCATCGCGGTCGAGGGCCAGACGCCCTCGGGCAGCAGCGTCAGGAACGGCTCGTGCCTGACGGCCTCCTCGTACGCCTCCCGCAGCGACTCGGGCGTGACGCCCGGCGCGGCCGGGACGACGCAGGTCGCCAGGATGCCGCGCGGCATGGGCGCGAGGGTGGGCGTGAAGGAGACGGTCACCGGCTGCCCGGCGACGGCCGAGAGGTTCTGCTCGATCTCGGGGGTGTGCCGGTGGACGCCGCCGACGCCGTAGGCGCTGACCGCGCCCATGACCTCGCTGCCCAGCAGGTGGGACTTGGGGGACTTCCCGGCGCCGGAGGTGCCGCTGGCGGCGACCACGACGACGTCGGGCCCGGCGAGCCCGGCCGCGAAGGCGGGGAACAGGGCCAGCGTGGCGGTGGTCGGATAGCAGCCGGGCACGGCCACCCGCTTGGCCTTGGCCAGCAGGTCGCGCTGTCCCGGCAGCTCGGGCAGGCCGTAGGGCCAGGTGCCGGCGTGGACGCCGCCGTAGAATTCACCCCAGGCCAGCGGGTCGGCGAGCCGGAAGTCGGCGCCGCAGTCGACGATCAGGGTGTCGTCTCCGAGCTGGGCCGCCAGGGCGGCCGACTCGCCGTGGGGCAGGGCCAGGAAGACGACGTCGTGCCCGGCCAGGGTCTCGCGGGTGGTCTGCTCGATGACCCGCCCGGCCAGCGGCACGAGATGGGGCTGGTGGGCCCCCAGGCGGGTGCCCGCGCTGGACGCCGCGGTGACCGCGCCGATCTTGATCTCCGGATGCCCGAGCAGCAGCCGGAGCAGCTCGCCCCCGGCGTATCCGCTGGCGCCGGCGATGGCCGCCTTCATCCCGCCCCCCGATGGTTTTGCATGTTCATGCAGTGGTTCACATTTTCTTGCTTCCTGAAGATTATGCATCGGCCGACATGATCATGCAAGCCGGGGTTCATTGTGCGAGATGACACTGAAGGCCGCCGAACGTTGTGAGGTGGTCGCTTGGATCCGTACCTACCGGTCGGTATCGTGACGTCTCGTGACGATCTCGCATGACCAGGCGCAGGCGGCGCTGACCGCCCCGGGGCAACTGTTCGAGATGACGCGGACCCCCGGCGGGGTCCGGATCTGGAAACACGCGCCGGCGACGTTCCGGGCCATGCTGGAGACCACCGTCTTCCACGGCGACAAGACCTTCGTCGTGTACGAGGACGAGCGCCTCACCTACGCCGAGTTCTTCCGCGCCACCGCGACGCTGGCCCACGCGCTGCGCGACTCGGGGATCGCCAAGGGCGACCGGGTGGCCATCGCGATGCGCAACTACCCGGAGTGGATCGTCTCCTTCTCGGCCGTGCTGGCCATCGGGGCCATCGCGGTGCCGCTGAACGCGTGGTGGACGGCGGCCGAGCTGGATTTCGCGCTCGGCGACTCGGGCGCCCGCCTGGTCGTCACCGACGGCGAGCGCGCCGGCCGGGTGGCCGGCGTCCCGCTGATCGTCACGCGGCGGGGCTCCTTCGAGGGCGGGCGCGACTGGGACGACGTCCTGGCCGACGAGAAGACCACGCTGCCCCCGGTCGAGCTCTCCCCCGACGACCCGGCGACCATCTTCTACACCTCCGGCACCACGGGCCGTCCGAAGGGCGCCCTCGGCAGCCACCGCAACCTCGGGCAGGCGCCGATGACGGTGGCGTACGCGATGATGCGCGGCGTCGCCATGGCCGGCAGGGACCCGGCCGAGAGCGCCGGTCAGCGCCGCAACACCCTGCTCACCGTGCCGCTGTTCCACGCGACCGGGTGTTTCGCGGTGCTGATGACGACGATGTTCACCGGCGGCGGGCTGGTGCTCATGTACAAGTGGGACCCCGGACGCGCCCTGGAGCTCATCGAGCGGGAGCGCGCGACGGTGATGAGCGGGGTGCCCACCAACGCCTGGCAGTTGCTCTCCCATCCCGCTCTCGGCAAGCACGACATCTCGTCGCTGACGGCGATCTCCTACGGCGGCGCGCCCGCTCCCCCGAAGCTGCTGGAGCGGGTCACCGCGCTGCTGCCCGACCGCACCCCGTCCAACGGCTACGGCATGACCGAGACCACCGCCCTGGCGATCTACAACAGCGGCCGCGAGTACGCGGCGCACCCCGACAGCATCGGCCGCCCGCTCGCGGTGATGGACGTCAGGATCTGCGACCCCGGCGGCCGGGAACTGCCCCGGGGCGAGGTCGGCGAGCTCTGCATGCGCGGGCCCGTGGTGATCATGGGCTACTGGAACCGGCCCGACGCGACCGCCGAGGCGATCGTGGACGGCTGGCTGCACACCGGCGACCTGGCCCGCGTCGACGAGGAGGGCTTCGTCTACATCGTCGACCGGGCCAAGGACATGGTGATCAGGGGCGGCGAGAACGTCTACTGCGCCGAGGTCGAGGCGGCCCTGTTCGAGCATCCGGCGATCGACGACGCGGCCGTCATCGGCATCCCCGACGACGAGCTCGGCGAGCAGGTGGGCGCGGTGGTGCGGGTCACCAGCCCGGTGACCGCCGGGGACCTGCGGGCGTTCCTGCGGACCCGGCTGGCCGAGTTCAAGATCCCGGTGCGGTTCTGGTTCCACGAGGAGGAGCTGCCGCGCAACCCAGGCGGGAAGATCCTCAAGACGGTGCTGCGGCGGCAGGTCCTGGAGGGCCGGCCCGGGCCGGCGGAGCCGCCTGTCCGAGGAGCGTGACCTGGGACGTAATCGACCGCCCGCACGGGCGGATGGGACGTTGGGGTCGTTCCCGCCTCGTACCGGAAGGACCATCCCATGACCGATTACGCCGCCATCGTCGACCGCAGCCTCGTGGCCTGGAACGAGACCGACCCGGAGGCCCGCGCCAAGGCCGTCGCCGCGTCGTGGACCGAGACCGCGCGCTTCGCCGACCCCCTCGCCGACGTGACCGGGCACGACCAGATCAGCGCCTTCATCGGGCAGGTGCACCAGCGGTTCCCGGGCATGCCGCTGACGCGGGGCGAGATCCTCGACGGCCACCACGACACGCTGCGGTTCACCTGGACGATCGGTCCCGAGGGAGGCGAGCCGGTCGTGCGAGGCTATGACGTGCTCGTCCTCGACGGCGACCGGATCGTGCTGCAGCTCGGGTTCTTCGACTGAATATCGAGTTGCGGCTCACCCGCCGAATCGGCCAATCTGGCCGTTCGTGGCCAATAGTTCCCTCGCTCTGCTGCGACGCCTGAAGATGGACGTCAGCCCGCTCCGCGCGTCCCGCGACTTCCGGCTGTTGCTGGGGTCGGCCGCGATCACCATGTTCGGGTCGTTCATCACGCTGGTCGCGGTGCCCTACCAGATGAAGGAGCTCACGGGCTCCTACGTCGCGGTGGGCCTGGTGAGCGTGGCCGAGTTCGTCCCGATGGTCGTCTGCGGCCTGTGGGGCGGCGCCATCGCCGACTCGATGGACCGCCGCAAGATCATCATCTCGACGGAGATCGGCCTCTGCCTGGCCGCCCTGATGCTGATGGTCAACGCCCTCCTCCCGAACCCCCAGGTCTGGGTTCTGTACGTCGTGGGCGCGCTCACCGCCGGGTTGTACAGCGTGCGGGGTCCCAGCGAGCAGGCCGTGATCAACCAGGTGCTCAAGCTCGACCAGATGGGCGCCGCCTTCGCCATCCAGGGCCTGGTCAGAAGCGCCGGAGGCGTCGCCGGCCCGGCCCTGGGCGGCCTGATCGTCGTCTCGTTCGGCGTCGCGTTGTCGTACGGGATCAACGTGGTCACGTTCCTGATCTCGCTGGTCCTGCTGTTCCGGGTGGCCCCGATGACCCGCAGGGCGGCCGTCACCCAGCCGGCGTCCCTGGCCTCGCTCGTCGAGGGGGTCAGGTACGCCGTCCGCCGCCCCGACCTGATGGGCACCTACGTGGTCGACATCGCGGCCATGTTCTTCGCCATGTCGAACGCGCTCTACCCGTTCATGGCCGAGCAGTTCGGCGGCGAGCACGAGCAGATCGCCCTCGGGCTGCTCTACGCCTCGGCCGGCATCGGCTCGGTGCTGGCCTCGGTGACCTCGGGGTGGACGGCCCACGTGCACCGGCACGGCCTGGCGGTCATCGTCGCGGCCCTGCTGTGGGGCGCGGCCGTCGCGGTGGCGGCGGTGATGCCGAACATCTGGCTGATGGTCGTCTTCCTGACCCTGGCGGGCGGCGCCGACATGATCAGCGGCATCTTCCGCGGCACGATCTGGAACCAGACCATCCCCGACGAGTACCGGGGCCGCCTGGCCGGAATCGAACTGCTGTCGTACTCGACCGGCCCGATGCTGGGCAACGCCCGCGCCAGCGCCATGGCCGAACTCGGCGGCACCCGCTTCTCGCTGGGCGCGGGCGGCCTGCTGTGCATGGGCGGCGTGCTGGCCATGGCCGCGATCCTGCCGAAGTTCCGCCGGTACGACGCCCGCACCGACGAACACGCCGAAGCCCAACGGGTCGCGCGGGCGACCGCGTGAGCTCTCCGCCAAGATGGACGGATGCCGGACCCCCTGAGCGAGACGGCCATCGACGACCTGGCCCGCGCCGTCCATGACCACTACCTGCGCACCCGCCGCGCCGCCGGCGACGACGAGACGACCAACGCGTCCCTGGTGACCTGGGACCGGCTGCCCCGCCTGCTGCGCGCCGACAGCCGCGCCCACGCCCGCGACGTCCCCCGCAAACTCGCCGCCGTCGGCTGCCGCCTGACCCGGCGGAGCGACCTGCCCCCCGCCGCGCTGACCGACGTGGAGATCGAACGCCTGGCCCGGATGGAACACGTGCGCTGGACGCTGGCCCGCCTGGCGGCGGGCTGGCGGCCCGGCCCGGTCCACGACGCGGAGGCGCGGCGGCACCCCGACCTCGTCCCGTGGGAACGGCTGACCGAGGACGCCCGCGACAAGGACCGCTCGACGCTGCGCACCCTTCCGGCGGTGCTGGCGGTGGCGGGCCTGCGCATCGTCCGCGGCCCGGCTGAGGCCGTGCTCTGAATCCGGTGCCGGTCTGTGCGTCACTGGCGGGGCGTTGGTGACAGCGGGTGCGGCGCTAGCCGGTGAGGCCGACGGCGATCTCCGCGCGGAGGGTCTGCGCGAGCGGGTCACCGGCCCAGTGGCGCAGGTCACGGGCGAAGAGTCGCAGTTCGGCGCGAGCGGATGCCGAACCGGTGCGGCGAGCCATGTCGAGAGCCGTGCGCACCACCGCCGCGGCTTGTTTCAGGTCGCCGAGGTCGAGGTGGGCCCGGGCCAGGCGGGCCCCGAGGAGGCTGCGGGCGCGGTGCCCGTCGGGCGGGGAACCGTCGATCGCGGTAGTGAGGCGTGTGACGGCGCCGGCAGTACGGCCGAGATCGAACAGGCTCCAGCCGGCGGCCGCCGCGGCCTCGTCGCCGACCGTGGACGGCCCCACCGGGTAAGGACCGAGTTCACCCGGCTGGGTCAGCAGCGCGGCTCCCGCGTCCAGGGCGTCCTCCACGGCGCGGGAGGGCCCGGTGAGAGCGAGCGCCTTGGCCTGCGTGAGCGCGGCCAGCCCCTGAATACGCGGCGACACCCCCCGGTGCCCTCTGACGCCGGCGGCCAGTTCGGCGGCTTGGCGGGGATCGTCCATGAGGAGTTCGGCGCGGCGCACCCACACGTACGCCTCCAGGTCGCGGGCACTGCCACGGCGGGCCAGATCGGCGGTTGCGGTGATCAAGGTGAACGCATCGGCGGTGTCACCCGACTCCTGGGCCATCCAGCTCGCATACTCCGTCAGATGAGCCGCCACCCCGGCCACGTCGGCGGCGCGGGCGCCGTCCAGGTCGGCGACCGTGGCTCGCACCATGTTGAGCACAAGTCGCGCGGGGCGACGGCGCCCGAGTTCCCACAACGTCAGCAGTACGTCGCCGTAGGCCGCCTCATCCGCTCCGTGTACGAGCTTCGGGTGCAGCCGCCCGCGATCGTCTCTGGCCGCTGCCTGCAACGCCCCCTTGGCGTCGAGCAGCGTATCCAGATGTGCGGCGACCTCGGGACTGGGCCGGCGCTCACCCGATTCGAGGCGGCTCAGGTAGGACTTGGAGCAGCTCGATTCCCTGGCCAGGACGTTCAGCGATTTCCCGGCGTGGGTGCGGTAGTCGCGGAGTTTCTCGCCGAAGGTCATCGCGCCCCCTTTTGCAGGGTTGCCCGTTCGCCGCAGTCAACCGGGCAACCCCGGCGGGTCCCGGGCCGGTCCCGCAGACTGAGATCAAGCGTGACAGAAGCCCGCAGGAGTGGCCAGATGAATCTCAGCGAGGTGCGCGTAGGGCGGGAGGGAGAGATCTACACCTCCGACCCTCCGTCTGACCAGCCTCTTTCCCGCATCGGCGGCGTATGGGAGGGGGACGACGCGCGGTACGTGGCTGCGTACATGCCTCGGAACACGGTGTTCGTCGACCAGGGCTGGATGTACAAGATTCAGACGAGCGTAGGGCGGGCGTACACGCTGTTCGCCTTCTTCGACGGGTGCGGCTACCAGGTGAACCTGATGACCCCCCGGCTCGTCGGGTTCCCCGCCGGCCGCATCGACCTCAGCTCCGGCCCTGGGAGGCCGTCGCTCGAAGACGCGTATGCGAGGTCGGTCCTCTGGGCGGCAGGCATGGACCTTGCGCTCGCCGCCGGCTCGACTGTAGTCAGCTACATTAATGATCTTTACCCAGGTATGAGAGTTGTAACCTAAGGGTCACGCGGCACTGGCGCAGAAAAGACGATAATTCAGATGTAAGCATCCAGCGGAAGCCAAGGATGGGAAATGAACGAACGCATCCTGGGGGCGGGCATTCCGTTCGTCCTCAACCTGCAGGCCAAGGAGCCGGTGAAATTCCGGCTGCCCAAGCGTATGCACCCGTCGGGCCAGGCGGGCGAGATCTCCTATCAGGAGATGTGTGAAATTCAGGAGCACGGCAAGTCGGGCACGATGAAGTGGGAGGAAATCCTCTTCAGCGGCACGAAGGCGGACATGCTCGGGCTCTGAGATCACCGCGAAATGCTCGCACCGTTTCCCGGTGCGGGCATTTCTATTTCTGCAGTAGCCAGCCGGCGATGGACGATGAAATCGGGTGCCCGGCGAGCTCTTCAACGAACTCGAATATACCGGCGGGATTGATCTCCAGAAAGACGTATTCACCTTCGGGGGTGACCCTGAAGTCGGCCGCTCCGTAGGTGAGGCCGAGGTCGCGCATCATCGATCGCAGCGCACTCTCGACGCTCTCGTCGAGCGTGAACTTCGTCATCGGCACGGTGTAGTCGAAACGCCAGTCGAGGGTGCTGGCGCCCTGCTGGCTATGGATGGCGGCGGCATAGACCTCCTCGCCTACCACGGTCACGCGCAGGTCCACCGCGGCCGGGATCATCTCCTGGAAGAGGGTGGGAATACGGGGGGCCAGCACGAGCCCCTCCAGGTCGTGGCGATGCACCTGTCTGGTGATGGCCGCGATTCTCTCTGAGATCTTCCAGCCGGAGTAGGAGCTCACGTTCTTGGTGATCACTCGTCCGTCGTTCTCCGCCCAGAAGTCACGCAACCGATCAGGGTCACTGGAAACACAGGTACGCGGGACCCTCAGCCCCAGCGCCCGCGCCATGGCCAGTTGCGGCAGCTTGTATTCCGCGTTTCTGCCGTGCAACGGATGGTTCATCCAGCGAACCGGTAAGGTCAGCAATCCGCCGACGAACCCGCTGACCGTCTCTTCGAGGCCGAATTCGGCGTAGGCGTCGTCGAGAAGACCGGAGACCTTGAGGGGGCCCTGCTCGATCAGCCCCGAAGGGTTCAATCGGGCACCGGGGCTGTAATAGGCACTTCGAATAACGCTGGCGTCGACGCGAAGTTCGTTGAACTCGAGCACGGAGTCAGTCCCCGTCTCCCGCCAGCAGAACGAATTCCCCTGCTCCAGCCACAAGGGCGAGACATGGAGCCAGGATCCGGCCGGAAAATGCTTCTGGATCCGCCGCGTCTCGGTGTTCTCCTCGGCGATGAACAGCAGTCGGACATCGGTCATGGGATCTCCCGGACCACTCGGAAGCCGATGCCCCGGTATCGCCCACCAGGGTCATTGGCGGTTCGATAAGCGGAGCGACAACATTCCGTGTCGTTGTTCCAGCCGCCCCCGCGCATGACTTTCCACCTGCCGGTTTTCGGGCCCTGCGGATCGACCAGATCGTCGGCCTGGTCGGCGTAGGGTTCGAACCAATCGGAGACCCATTCCCATACGTTGCCCATCATGTCATGCAGCCCCAGGGGGTTGGCCTCGCGTAATCCGACGGGATGCGTCTGCCCACCTGAATTGTCTTCGTACCAGGCAAACCGTGGGAGCAGCGTCTCATCGTCACCGAAGTGGTAACTGCCCGTCGTGCCCGCACGGCAGGCGAATTCCCACTCGGCCGAGGTGGGCAGCCGATGAGTCATTCCCAGATGATTTTGGTTCAACGCTCGGATGTATCGCTGCGTGTCTTCGTAGTCGACATTCTCCACGGGGCGGTTGGGGTTGTTCCGGAAGTAGGAGATGTTCGCGGCCACGCCGAGAAGTTCCTCATACTGCCCCTGGGTGATCGGATATTTCGACAGGAGAAACGGACGGGAGATGGTCACCAGCCGGGACGGGCTCTCCATCGATTCGCTCAGGTCGGCGCCCGGGACCGCCGGGGTGCCCATGACGAAGCCGCCGCCCTCGACCCTGACCCATTCGATGTCGATCGGCCGGGTGACCGGCGGCGGGACGATACGGCCCAGCAGGTCGTCGAGGAGTTCGGTCATCGCACCGTGGAACTGCGCGTCGTCCCGGAAGTCGACGTAGAGGTGGTCGCGGAGGTGGATGGGCGGGGCACTGCCCTCGCGGTAGATTCCGATGAGCCGCATGTTCTCGCCAGCGAGCCGGCGGGCTGTGGCCATTTGCATCTCGAACTTGACGTGGCCACCGGGATCAGCCGATTCGACCGCCTTGACCGACCGGTCGGTGATGATGAAGAGGACGATGTCCGCCTCTCGGATTCGCGACGCCATGTAGTCGATGACGGAATCGCCGCCCCGGATCTCCCATCGGTCGAGTTTCGCGTCGATTCCCGCCATTCGCAGGGTCTCGGCGAAAGTCTTGACCCAGGAATCACTTTCCTCCGTGTCCCATTTGTAGGACACGAAAACCTTCAACGGGTTTCCCATGAAACGCTCCTCAGGCCAGGACGATCTGGCAGGCGGCCCGTCTTCAGCATACCCGCGCCGACGCCGATCCAGCCGCCTTCCCGGCGTTGTGGAGTGGGGCCGGAGAGACGCTTGATCTCCCCGTTGCCATTGCAGGATAGCCAGTTGCGTCGAGATTGCATTCGAAGCGGAGCGGCGGCGTGACCCAAAATAGGGATCCCGTTCCTCGCCTTTGATGCCGAACCGTTTCGTTCGGCCGTCCCCAAGGCCGGCGACGACTTCGGCGAGGCGCTCGGTGAACTGGAGTTTCTGCGGGAAACACCTGCCGCCGGCCTGCTTGAGAGACGCGTTCCCCGTCCGGTACCTGGCGACCGGCTCACCCGCACCCGCATTATCTCCTGGCCGAGGTCAGGGTTTCGGCCATATCCGACTTCTGTTGCCACCTCGGGTCAGCGAGCGAAGTCAGCTATCCTCGGCCACGGACGGACAGAGCCACACACCCCACATGTCCGGTCCCAGGGGTCCGTCTCAGGACAGGCGTTCGCGCACCTCCTCCAGCGACGCCGCGAACCCCTCCTCGAACGCCCGCTCGTAGCCCTCGTCCCCCAGCACCAGCCGGGCCCGTTCCGCCGTCGCCACCCGGGGGGCCGCGAGTTCGTCCGACCCCATCGCCGTCAGCCCGAACGTCAACCACAACCGTTCGGCCGCGCCGTGCATCCAGGCCGCCGAGCGGGCGTCGCCCAGCGCCATGGTCACGGTCGCGAGGTGGTCGGCGCCCATCGCGACGCCCAGCACGTCGTTCAGCCGCCACTTCACCGCCAGTGACTCGCGGCCGGCGCGGTCGGCGCCCTGGACCTCGTCGCGGGCCAGCATGAGCTGCGACCGGAACAGGTCGCCGAAGGCGCGCATCCAGATCTCGCCCCTGCTCCGCGACTTCGTGTGCATGTCCTGGAGCACCCCCCAGGCGCGGGTCAGGTCGCCCAGGAAGATGAAGGCCATGGCCTGGCCGCCGTCCATCACCAGGTCGTCGATCGTGTCGGTCGCGCCGGCCGCCGTCAGGTGGGTGCGGGCCTCCTGCATGAGCTCCTCGACCTTGTGCGGGGCGCCGCTGAACAGGCGCACTCCCCCGAGCCGGACCAGCGCGTGGCCCATCGCCTCCACGTCGCCGATGCGGCGGGCCTCGGCCAGGGACTGCCGGGAGCTGCGTTCGGCCAGGCCCATGTCGCCCTGGAACAGGGAGATCCAGCCGAGCACCCACAACGTCCGCGCGTAGGACGAGCCCTCGCGGGGGCCGGCGGCGAGGGCCCGTTCGACGAAGTAGCGGCCCTCGCGCATCTGGCCCAGCGCGCCCCAGATGATCCAGCACGACGAGACCAGGTCGAGGCAGGCGGTGCCGCCGTGGCTGATCCCGTAGTCGAGGGCCAGCCGGATCTCGGCCAGCTCGGCTTCCGCCCAGTCGGCCCATTGGAGCTGGTCGGGGCCGTACCACTCGCGGTCGAGGCGGGCGGCCATCATCCGGTAGTGGGCCAGGTGGGCGGTGCGCATCACCCGCTCCTCGCCGAGTTCGCGCAGCCACTCGCGGCCGTATTCGCGGATGCCGTCGAGCAGCCGGTGCCGGTCGCCCTTCCGGACGACGATCGACTTGCGGACCAGTTCGGCCAGCACCCGCCCGACGTCGGGCAGCCGGTCGTCGGCGCACACGGCCTGGGCGGTCTTCTCATCGAACGAACCCGCGAACACCGACAGGCGGGCCCAGAGCAGCCGTTCCCGCGGGGTGCACAACTCGTGGCTCCAGCCGACGGCGGTGCGGAAGCTCCGGTGCCGGGCCGGGCCGCCCCGGTATCCGGCGGTGAGCAGGTCGAAGGGGTCGGTGAGCCGGTCGGCCAGCTCCTCGGCGGACAGGGCGTGCAGGTGCCCCGCGGCCAGCTCGATGCCGAGGGGGATGCCGTCGAGGCGGCGGCACAGGCGCCCGACGGCCATGAGCGCGCTGTCGCCCGCCTGCCAGCCGGGGATCCGGTCGGTCGCCCGCTCGACGAAGAGGCGCACCGCGTCGTAGCCGAGCAGGTCGTCGGACTCGGGTTCGGGGCGGGCGAACGGGGCGACTTCCAGGATCTTCTCCGACGGCACGTCCAGGGGAACCCTGCTGGTCGCCAGCACCCGCAACCCCGGCGCCACGTCGAGCAGGCCGTCGACGAGGGCGGCGCAGGCGCCGACGAGGTGTTCGCAGGTGTCCAGGACGAGCAGCAGCCGCTTCCCGGCCAGGTATTCGGCCAGCACCTGCTCGTAGGGCCGGGTCGACTGCTCCCGCAGCCCCAGCGACCGGGCCACGACGCTGGCCAGCAGGTTGGCGTCCTGCTCGGGCGACAACTCGGCGAACCAGGCCCCGTCGGGGAAACTCTCGGCGCAGTCGGCGGCGGCCCGCAGCGCGATGCGGGTCTTGCCGACCCCGGGCGGCCCGGTGACCGTCACCAGGCACGACTCGGCCAGCAGGCCGGCCAGCCGGTCGAGCTCGTCCTTGCGCCCGATGAAGCTGCTGGTCTCGGCAGGCAGGTTGACGGCCATCAGGCCTCCCCTCCCGTCGGCGGGCCCGCGTTCAGGGCCAGGTCGACGGCGTCGTCGAGATCGAGGCCGGGCGCGGCGGCGATCGCCGGGGCACGATCTCTGATGTCGGCCAGCACGGGTGATCGCAGCCCCTCCATCTCGGCCCACGCCCGGTCGGCGGACGCCAGCAACGCGCCGTCGCGGGTCAGCACGCCGACCAGTTCCACCCCGGCCGCCGACGCGGCGGTGTCGCCGAACCGGCGGGCCAGGGTCAGGGCTCCGCGGGCCGACTCCAGGGCGGCCCGGTCGTCGCCCTGGAGGAGTTCGGCCTGGGCGAGCAGGTGGTCGAGGTGGGAGCGGGTCCAGATCTCGCCGGTCGTCACGCACAACTCGCGGCCCTCGCGCAGCACCCTGACCGCGCCTGCCAGGTCGCCCATGCGCAGCAGGGTCGTGGCGATGATCGGGTAGCTCGGCAGGAAGCCCGGGAACAGGTCGGCGTCTCTGCGGTGGCCCTCCCGGGCGTCTCTGATCAGCCGCAGCGCCTCGGGGAACGCGCCCCGCTGGGCGGCCACCCACGCCGACACCTGGGTCAGGCGGGGCGGGCCCTGGTCCGTACAGGCGTAGAGGGCCTCTTCGGCGGCGTCGGGGTCGCCGAGCGCGGCGTGCAGCCAGGCGGCGGTCCAGAGCGCCTTGTCCCGTTCGGGGCCGGGGGATCCGCCCGCCCGCCGGACGCGGGCCAGGTGGGCGGCGCCTTCCCGCTGGAGGCCGCAGCAGGCCCAGAGGAACCACAGGGTGCCGGCGAGATCCTGGGCGTCGTCGGCGCCCCCGGGATCGGCCAGGCGGGAGTCGAGGGCCCTGATCAGGTTGCCGCGGTCCAGGCGCATGCGCCGGTACCAGCGGAGCTGGCCGCCCTGCCACTCGGCCTCGGCCCGCCGGGCGAGGCCGCGAAAGTGCCGGAAGTGGAGGTGCTCGGTGGCCGCGCGCTCACCCGCCCGGCCGAGCCACTCGGCGCCGAACGCGCGGACGGTCGCGGGCAGGCGGAACCGCACGCCCTCGGTGGTCTCCGACCGCACCACGAGCGACTTGTCGACCAGCGCCGCGACGGCCGGCGTCACGTCGCCGCCGCCCTCGCCGCAGACGGCCTGCGCGGCCTCCAGGTCGAAGCCGCCCTCGAACACCGAGGCGCGGGCCCAGACCAGCCGTTCGCCGGGGGTGCAGTGCTCGTGGCTCCAGCCGATCGCGGTCCGCATGGCGGCGTGGCGCAGCGGGCCGTCGTGGTAAGGGTCCTGGAGCAGGTCGAGCAGCGGGCCCTCGGTCTCGCCGCGTCTCAGCGCCGCCGCCAGCAGCACCAGCGTCAGCGGCAGTCCGTCGGCCCGGCGGAGCAGCTCGGGCGGCGCCGTCACGCCCAGCCGGGCGAGGAGTTCGACGCGGTGGGCGGGGGCCAGTTCGCCGAGCGCGACCACCCGCTCCCCCGGCAGCGCCAGCGACTGACGGCACGTCGCCAGGATCGAGAGCCCCGGCCGCCGCTGCAGCGTCACCCCGATGTACGGCACCAGCAGCTCCAGCGCCCGGTCGCAGCCGTCGACGACCAGGAACTCCTCCGCCGACCCGCCGATCTCGGCCAGCGCCGCGGGCCCCGCGTCGGCGTCGACCACCCGCGCGCCGCGTGCGGCCGCGACGACCCGCGCCAGCGCGGTCTTCCCGGCACCGGGAGGCCCGGTCAGGGTGACCAGGCGCGTGTGCCGGAAAGCCTCCTCGATCCCGTTCATGTCGGCGTCTCTGCCGACCAGCCCGTCTCCGGACATGACAATCACCTGCCCCCTCGGCCGGGCCATCGTAGGCCGGTGACGTCGCGTCTGCCTGACGCTCCCTGCTGTCCGGGGAACACACCTCTTCCACCCGGGAGTCCTTTTGTTCCTCCGGGTGGCAAGGTCGCGAGGGCAGCGCCCACGACGGCGACGAGGGCGCCGGGAGACCCGGCGCCCTCGTCTTCCGCGGTGTTATCCGCGGTGTCGTCCGCAGTGGTGATCAGACCCCGCGCAGGCGGGCTCCGACCCGGGCGGCGGCCAGTTCGACCGCCGCGTCGCGGGCGGCGGCGATCTCGTCGGCCGTCAGAGTCCGGTCGGGGGCGCGGAAGCGCAGGGTGTAGGCGAGGGACTTGTTGCCCTCGCCCGCCTGCGCGCCCGCGTAGACGTCGAAGAGACGGACCGACTCCAGCAGGTCGCCCGCGCCGTCGCGCAGCGCGGCCTCCACCGACGACACGGGGGTGCCGGCGGGGACGATCAGCGCGACGTCCTGGGTCGCCACCGGGTAGGCGGAGATCGACGGGGTCTGCGCCGGGGCCGGGGCGGCGAGGCGGGACAGTTCGAGCTCCATCGCCGCCGTGCGCTTCGGCAGGCCGAAGGCCTCCACGACACGCGGGTGCAGTTCGCCGGCGTGGCCCACCAGGACGTCGCCCGCGTAGAGGGCCGCGCAGCGGCCCGGGTGCCACGGCTCGTGCCGGTCGGCGCGGACGTCCAGCGTGACGCCCGCCTCGCGGGCCACCGCACGGGCCGCCTCGATCGCGTCGGCCCAGGTCGCGGCGCGGCCCTGGCCCCACCAGCCGGACCGCTCGAACTCCCCGGCCAGCACGGCCGCGACGCGGACCGGCTGCTCGGGCAGGGCGGCGGCGAACAGCGCCAGTTCCTCGCCGGTCGGACGGCGCTCCACCGTCAGGATCGGCGCCGTCTCCGGGGCGTCGGCGCCGGGGCGGTAGACCAGGCCCGTCTCGAACAGGGCCACGTCGGCGAAGCCCCGGCCCACGTTGCGGACCAGCGTCTTGAGCAGGCCCGGCAGCAGCGTGGTCCGCATGAACGGCTCGTCTTCGCTGAGCGGGTTGACCAGCCGGGTCGCGCGGCGGCGGTCGTCGTCGGCGGGAAGCTGCAGGTTGTCGAGGTCACGGCCGCCGATGAACGGGTAGGACAGCACCTCGACGTAGCCCGACAGCGCCAGCGCACGGCCGACCCGGCGGCGCAGCCGCTGCGTCTCGGTCAGGCCCGCGCCCGCCGGGGCGCCCGGCAGCACCGAGGGCAGCGTGTCGTAGCCCTCCAGCCGGATGACCTCTTCGGCCAGGTCGTTGGGGTCGGTCAGGTCGGGACGCCAGCTTGGCGGGTAGACCGTGATCGGGTCGTCGCCCGTCACGGCCAGCTTCGCGGCCAGGTCGCCGCTGGTCACCACGCCCGTGGCGGCCACGCCGCGACCACCCTCGGCGGCTTCCACGACCCCGTCGACGACGCGGCAGCCGACCTGCTCCAGCCGGGTGACCACGGTCTCGCGGGAGTAGGGCACGCCCGCGACCCGCGCCGGGTGACCCGACGGGATGGTGATCGACACGGGCGCCACGTCTACCTGCGCGTGGGTCACGCCGGGCTCGGCCACGCCGTCGCCCAGCTCGGTGAGGAGCTGGACGGCGCGCCACGACGCCGCGAGCGGCAGCTCGCGGTCGACGCCGCGCTCGAACCGCTTGGACGCCTCGGACACCAGGTTGTGCCGCCGCGACATGCGGGCCACGCCGGTGGCGGAGAAGTGGGCCGCCTCGATGACGATGTCGGTCGTCGAGCCGGAGATCTCGGTCGACAGGCCGCCCATGGTGCCCGCCAGCCCGATCGCGCCCGAGTCGTCGGTGATCAGGATGTCGTCTTCGGCCAGGTCACGGGTGACGTGGTCGAGGGTCTCCAGGCGCTCGCCCGGCAGGGCGCGGCGCACCACGATGCCGCCCCGGATGGTGTTCCGGTCGAACGCGTGGAGCGGCTGGCCGAGCTCCAGCATCACGTAGTTGGTGACGTCGACGGCCAGCGAGACCGGGCGCATGCCGGCCCGCGTGAGCCGCACGCGCATCCACAGCGGCGACTCGGCCGAGGGGTCGAACCCGGACACGGCACGCAGCACGAACCGGTCGCAGGCCGTCGGGTCGCCGATCTCCGCGGGGTGGGTGACCCCTTCGGCAACCGGGAGCTCCAGCGCGGCCGGGTCGCGGAACGGCACCCCGAACGCGGTCGCCGCCTCGCGGGCCACGCCGCGGATCGACAACGCGTAGCCGCAGTCGGGGGTGATCTCCAGTTCCAGTACGTCGTCACGCAGGCCGAGCAACTCGACGACGTCGGCCCCGAGGGGGGTGTCGTCGGGCAGCAGCAGGATGCCGGGCGACGACTCGGCGATGCCGAGCTCGGCCTCGGAGCAGATCATGCCGTCGGACAGGCGGCCGTAGGTCTTGCGGGAGGCGATCTCGAACCCGCCCGGCAGGACCGCGCCGGGCAGCGCGACCGGGACCACCGCGCCGATGCCGAAGTTGGTCGCGCCGCAGACGATCTCGCGCGGCTCGGCCTCGCCGACCTCGACCAGGCAGTGGCGGATCGGCTTCTTGAAGCCGGTCAGCTCCTCGATCTCGATGACCTTGCCCACGACCACGTTCTTCAGGTCGTGACCGTGGGAGGCGATGGCCTCCAGCTTGAGACCGGCGGCGGTGAGCTTGTCGGCGATCTCGTGTGCGGTGACGGGCGGGAGATCGACGTACTCCCGCAGCCACGAAAGCGGGACCTTCATCAGACCTCCATTCCGAACGGCAGGGTGAAGCGGATGTCGCCTTCGACCATGTCGCGCATGTCTTCTGCGTTGTGGCGGAACATCAGGGTGCGCTCGATGCCCATGCCGAACGCGAACCCGGAGTAGACCGAGGGGTCGACGCCGCAGGCGATCAGCACCCGCGGGTTGACCATGCCGCAGCCGCCCCATTCGATCCAGCCCTCGGACTTGCAGGTCCGGCACGGCGGGTTGCCCGGCACGGAGGACGCGCCGCGGCAGACGAAGCAGCGCAGGTCCATCTCGGCCGACGGCTCGGTGAACGGGAAGTAGTTGGGCCGGAACCGGGTCGAGATGCCCTCGCCGAACATGACCTCGGCGAACCGGTCGAGCGTGCCCTTCAGGTGGGCCATCGTCAGGCCCTTGTCGATCGCGAGCCCCTCGACCTGGTGGAACACCGGGGTGTGGGTGGCGTCGAGCTCGTCGGTGCGGAACACCTTGCCGGGCGAGATGACGTAGACCGGCAGCGGGCGCTCCAGCAGGGCGCGGATCTGGACCGGCGAGGTCTGGGTGCGCAGCACCTTGCCCGACTTGACCGACTCGACGAAGAAGGTGTCGTGGTCGGAGCGGGCCGGGTGGTCGGGCGCGATATTCAGCGCGTCGAAGTTGAACCACTCGGCCTCCAGCTCGGGGCCCTCGGCGACCTCGTAGCCCATGGCCACGAAACAGTCGGCGATCCGCTCCTGGAGCGTGGTCAGCGGGTGGCGGGCCCCGCGCGGCGCGCGGTCCCACGGGAGGGTGACGTCGACGGTCTCCTCGACCAGCACCCGAGCGTCGCGCTCGGCCTCCAGTTCGGTCTGGCGGACGGCCAGCGCCTCGCCGACGGCCTTGCGGGCGGCGCCGATCCGCTTGCCGGCCTCGGCACGGGCGGCCGGCGGCAGCGCGCCGATCTCCCGGTTGGCCAGCGCGATCGGGGACCGGTCGCCGGCGTGGGCCAGCCTGACCTGCTTCAGTTCGTCGAGATCCGCGGCCGAGGAGATGGCGGCGAGGGCATCGGCCTCCGCGCGCGCCAGCTCGTCGGCGTGCAGCGGTGTCACCTCGACCGGGTCGTAATCAGACAAGGGAACTCCGTATCCAGGGCCGGAATGGCGGCCCCTGATTCTAAGGGGTGTTTCATCGCCGCACGGTGTCCGATGGCCGCGCCTCCGGCGCGGCGGGCCAAGCGCTCGGACCCGGCGGGCTCCTTCGTCGCTCTGGTCGCTTCGCTCCTGCCGCTCCTCCTCGCCCACCGGCGCGCTTGGCCTGACGTCTGGCCACATTTCGGCGTTTGGCGGGTGTCCGATGTAGGGCCACACTCGCGAGGATCGAAGCGATCAGCGCGACGCAGGAGTACGGCGGATCCCTAGCGGCCAACACGCTGGGCCGAAGGCGCGGCAGTCCAACACGAGGCGCCCACCGAGCGGCCTCGCCGTTTACGCGAAGTCAGGTTGCCCGGTGGGCATGATAAATCGGAACTCCGCGCCGCCGCCGGGGGCGCGTTCGACCGTGATGGCGCCGCCGTGGGCCTCCACGAGGCCCTTGACGATGAAGAGGCCGAGGCCGGTGCCGCCGCGGCGGCGGTCGTTGCCGCGCCAGAACTGGCGGAAGACGCGCGAGGCCAGCTCGGGTTTGACACCCTCACCCTGGTCACGCACGGACACGGCCACTCCCCATTCGACGGGCTCTACGACGATTGTCACCTTACCGCCGCCGTGCCGCACGGCGTTTTCGACCAGGTTGCCGAGGATTTGATCCATCTTGTCCTGGTCGAGCCACATCTCCGGCAGGTCCCCCACGACCGTGAGGGAGAACCGGTCTTCGGGCTCACCGGCGGCCACGCGGCCGGCGATGATGCGCCGCGCGCGGGCGGGGATGTCGACGACCTGCCGCCGGATCTCCACCCGCCCCGACTCGATGCGGGAGACGTCGAGCAGTTCGGTGATCAGCCGGGTCACCCGGTCGGCGTCGGAGTTGACCGTCTGGAGCATGACGAGCTTCTGGGCGTCGTTGAACCGGTCCCACTTGGCCAGCAGCGTGGCGGTGAAGCCCTTCACGCTGGTCAGCGGCGAGCGCAGCTCGTGGGCCACGGTCGAGACCAGGTCGGCCCTGCTGCGCTCCAGGCGGCGGCGGGCCGCGGCGTCGCGCAGGGTGATCACCACGCGGATCACCCGGCCGGCCCGCGCGGGGGTGCGGACGAAGGCCGCCGTGACCAGCAGGTCGCGGCCGTCGAGCTGAAGCGGGAGCTCGACCTGGCGGGACCGGATGGACAGGCCGCCCCGGGGATCGAGCCACTTCCACCAGTCGCGCCCCTCGGCGTCGCGCAACGGGAGCACGTCGGCCACGTGACGCCCGGGGGACGTCTTGCGGTGCAGCCCGGTCAGGCGTTCGGCCGCCCTGTTCACGGCCATCACGACGCCCTCGCCGTCGACCACGACGACGCCGTCGGGAAGGGCGTCGATGGCGATCACACTCGACGGGTCGGCGACCCGTCCATGGGTGTTCTCGCCGCGCAAAGGACCCCTCCAGCCGTGCTCCGCGAGCCGTCTCCGCCGACAATAGCGGGTTTCCGGAGCCCTTCGGCAGCCCGTCACGGACCGGGTACGCACCTATTACACGGAATGTCAGATCTGCCGGAGAACTCGCGCGCTGGCGTACAGGCACACCGCGGCGGCGGTGGCCAGGTTCAGGCTCTCGGCGCGGCCGTAGATCGGCACCCGGACGACCTCGTCGGCCAGGGCCAGCACCTCGGGCGGCAGGCCCCACGCCTCGTTGCCGAACACCCAGGCCGTGGGGGACGCGAGGTCGACGTCGTCGAGGGTGGCCTCGCCGGTGCCGTCGGCGGCCAGGACACGCAGGCCCCGGTCCTTCAACGCGGCGACGGCCTTGTCGACCGGCAGCCCCGTCACGACGGGCAGGTGGAAGAGGCTGCCCGCGCTGGCCCGTACACACTTGCCGTTGTAGGGGTCGACGGACGCGTCGGTGAACACCACCGCGTCGGCTCCGGCGGCGTCGGCCGTGCGCAGCACGGTGCCGGCGTTGCCGGGGTCGCGGACGTGCGCCAGCACCGCCACCAGCCGGGTCTCCTCGACCGAGGAGAGGGGCACGTGGACGAACCTGCACACCGCCATCAGCCCCTGCGGGGTGACCGTCTGGGCGAGCTCGGCCATCACCTCGCCGCTGGCCCGGAACACCGGCACCCCGGCGCTCACGGCCGCGGCGACGATGTCGGCGTGCCGGGTCTCGGCCTCGGCGGTGGCGAACAGCTCCACGGTCACGCCGGGCAGCGCCAGCGCCTCGCGCACCGCCTGCGGCCCCTCGGCGAGAAAGGCCCGGTCGCGGTCCCGGAAGGCCCGCTTGGTCAGCCGCCGAGCGGCCTTGACCCGCGGGGACTTGGGATTGGTCAACTCGGTCACTCGGTCACATGTCCCTCCGAGACGGAAAGAAGGGCCCACCAGGCACGGTGAGCCCTTCCGGAAAGCAGATGATCGCTTAGGCGACCGGAGCGTTCACGTCGGACGGGAGCGCCTTCTTGGCGGCCTCGACCAGCGTGGCGAAGGTCTGCGAGTCGTTCACCGCGAGATCGGCGAGGATCTTGCGGTCGACCTCGATGCCGGCCAGGCGCAGACCCTGGATGAGCCGGTTGTAGGTCATGCCGTTCTGCCGCGCCGCGGCGTTGATCCGCTGGATCCAGAGGCGGCGGAACGCGCCCTTCTTGTCCTTGCGGTGGGCGTACGCATAGGTCATCGAGTGGAGCATCTGCTCCTTGGCCTTGCGGTACAGACGCGACCGCTGACCCCGGTAACCGCTCGCCCGCTCGAGGACGACCCTGCGCTTCTTCTTGGCGTTGAGCGCCCGCTTCACGCGTGCCATGTTGTTCTTCTCCCCGGGGGTCGTTACTTAGCGAGCAGCTTCTTGATCTTCTTGGTGTCCGCGTCGGACATGACCACGTCGTTCTCAAGCCTGCGCGTGCGGGTGGACGGCTTGTGCTCGAAAAGGTGCTTCCGGTTGGCCCGGCGGCGCACGATCTTGCCGGAGCCGGTGACCCGGAAGCGCTTCTTCGCACCACTGTGCGTCTTCATCTTCGGCATCTCAGCCGTCTCTCCCTCGTTGTTCCAAGCCGATCTCCCGGCCCCGCAAGGGGGGCCGGGTAACCGGCGTTCCTGACTCGCAAGAGCCGCGAAGAACGGGCTCCCAGTCTTTGCGTCAGCGCGGCGGCTTTTATTCCTCGGCGGCGACCGTGTCGGCCACCGAGTCGTCGTCGCGCGTCGCCCGAGCCGCCGCCTTCTCGGCCTTGGCCTCGGCTTTCTTCTTGTGCGGGCCGATCACCATGATCATGTTTCGGCCGTCCTGCTTGGGCTGAGACTCCACGAAGCCCAGCTCGGTGACATCCTCAGCGAGCCGCTGCAGGAGCCGGAAGCCCAGTTCGGGACGGGACTGCTCACGTCCACGGAACATGATCGTGACCTTGACCTTGTCCCCCGCCTTGAGGAAACGCACGACGTGACCCTTCTTGGTCTCGTAGTCGTGCGGGTCGATCTTCGGCCGGAGCTTGATCTCCTTGATGATCGTGTGTGCCTGGTTGCGGCGGGCTTCGCGCGCCTTCATGGCCGACTCGTACTTGAACTTGCCGTAGTCCATGAGCTTGCAGACGGGCGGGCGTGCCGTCGCCGCGACCTCGACGAGGTCGAGGTCGGCCTCCTGGGCGAGCTTCAGGGCATCGTGGATGGAGACGATGCCGACCTGCTCGCCGTTCGGGCCGACGAGGCGGACCTCGGGGACACGAATACGATCGTTGATGCGGGGCTCGGTGCTGATGGGACCTCCAAGGGACCTTCGCCTGTGTGCTCGACCGTGCCGGAAACACGAATAGACCCCGGCACGTCACGCATGCGGGGCCACTGAGTCCGAGAACTCTATTGTGATCCTTGAACCCGTCTGCCTCGCGGCTGATCAGGTGGGAGGAAGACCTCCGCTTGCGCGTCCGGCACGTGCCGGACCGATCGGTTGTTTAGTTTAGCACGATTACAACGCCGACTCACCCGCGGATCGCATGGCCTCCACGGGTGCGGGCGAGCGCCCGGTCATCAGCTCGACCTGCTTCACCGCCTGGTGCAGCAGCATCGAGAACCCGCCGACGACCGTCCCGCCCTCTTTCGCCACGGCCTGGGCCAGCGTGGTCGGCCAGGGCGAGTAGACGACGTCGAAGACCGCCCGTGCCCGCGCGGCCTCGCCGGCGAATCCGTCGGCGGCGCCCGAGGGCAGTGTGGAGATCAGCAGATCCACGTCTGCGTCGAACTGGTCGAACGCCCGGGTGGCCACCGACATTCCCAGCCGGTCGGCCACCTCCAGGGTCTCCCCGGCGCGGCGCGGGTCGCGTACCACCAGGGTCACCTCGCGGAGCCCGAGCTCGCGCAGGGCGGCCAGCGCGGAGGCGGCGGTGGCGCCGCCGCCGAGAACGGTCGCGCTGGCCGGGGCCGGAACCCCCGCCTCGGCCAGGGCCGCGACGATGCCGTGCACGTCGGTGTTGGCGCCGTGCCGGACGCCGTCGCGGAAGATCACCGTGTTGGCCGCGCCGACCTCGACCGCCAGCGGCGTGACCGTGTCGAGCAGCGGGAACACCACCCGCTTGAGCGGCATGGTCAGCGACAACCCGGCCCACTCGGGGCCGAGGCCGCCGACGAAGGCGGCCAGCTCCTCCTCCCGGCACTCGATCGCGTCGTACCGCCAGCCGGTCAGGCCGAGCGCGGCGTAGGCCGCCCGGTGGAGGTGGGGCGACAGCGAGTGGAGGACCGGGAAGCCGAGGACGGCTGCTCTCTTGTTCACGTGGTCAATTCTGGGTGGCGTGGAACTTGTCCCGCAGGCGGACGAACTCGGCCTCGCTGG
The DNA here is from genome assembly GCF_001570565.1 of Herbidospora yilanensis. GTDB lineage: Bacteria > Actinomycetota > Actinomycetes > Streptosporangiales > Streptosporangiaceae > Herbidospora > Herbidospora yilanensis. The sequence continues at coordinate 31,622 of NZ_BBXE01000048.1, forward strand.
CGGTGAACTCGGTGATGCCGTTCTCCGGGTCGGTGGTCACGAAGAAGAGCCAGTCGCCCTTGGCGGGCTTGAGCGCGGCCTCGATGGCGTGGTCGCCCGGGTTCGCGATCGGGCCGGGCGGCAGGCCGTCGACCCGGTAGGTGTTGTAGGGCGAGTCGTCGCGGGTCTCCTCGAAGGTCGCGGCGATGCCGTACTTGCCGAGGCCGTACATGGTGGTGGAGTCCATCTGGAGCTTCATCGGCGGGTTGAGCGCCAGCCGGTTGTAGATGACCCGGGCCACCTTGCCCATGTCGTCGGGGGTGCCCGACTCGGCCTGCACGATGCTCGCGACGGTCATGATCTCCATCGGGGTGAAGCCGAGCCGCTTGGCCTCGGCGTTCAGGTCGAGCTTCTGGGCGGTCTCGTTGAACCGGTCGGTCATCTTGGTGAGGATCTCGGAGGCGGTGATGTTCGGCGGCAGCTCGTAGGTCGCCGGGAACAGGAAACCCTCGGCCTTGCCCTTGGCGTAGGACGGCAGGCCGATGTCGCCCTTGGCGGCGTCGGCGAACTCCTTGGCGGGGATGCCGGTCGCGTCGGCGAGGGTGTCGTAGACGCGGGTGGCGCGGTAGCCCTCGGGGATGGTCAGGCTGTCGCGCAGGCGCTTGTCGGGGTCGAGCAGCCCGACGGCGGCGACGGCCGACATGCGCTTCTTCATCGCGTAGTGGCCGGGCTGGAGCGAGCCGCCCTTGCCGGCCGCGTCGACGGCCTGGATGAAGGCACGGGCGCTGGCCACGACGTCCTCCTTCTCCAGTTCGGCGGCGACGTCGCCGGCGGAGGCGCCCTCCTCGATCACGATGACCACTTCACCGGAGCCCGAGCCGGTGTAGTCGTCGGCCGTCACGGCGTCGCTGACCCACTTGTAGCCGAGGTAACCGCCGCCGCCCAGGATGCCGACGATGATCACGATCGCGATCAGGGACGCGGCGGCGCCCTTGCGCCTGGTGCGCCGCCTGCGGCGCCGGCTGCGGCTCTGCTGTTTGCGGGAACGCCGCGACCCCCCCTCGTCGGAGGCGCCGAGCAAAGAGTCCATGTCGAGGTCGTTCATAGTGCGCTGGCCAATCTCTCGGTAGGACTGGCCTCGCGTCAAGCGATGCGCCAAACCGAGGGGGGATCAAGCTTCGGTATGGATCTCGGCCCGACACGCGGACCGTCGGTCATCGTTCGGCCTAGTTCGTCCCGAGGTACCTGTTCAGCTCTTCCCGATATTTCACGAACTCGCCTTCGTTGTCAGTGAATTTGGTGATTCTACGGCCTGGATCCGTAGTGACAAACCAGTACCAATCACCCTTCGCTGGCTTCAAGGCCGCCCGAAGTGCCTGCTCACCGGGGTTTCCGATCGGACCGGGCGGTAGACCATCGATCCGATAGGTGTTGTACGGAGAGGCCACCTTGGTGTCCTTCTCCGAGACGTTCAGCGTCCGGCGGTTCTGCGCGTAGAGCACGGTGGTGTCCATCTCCAGGCGCCCGCCCTTTTTGAGGCGGTTGTAGATCACTCTAGCGATCTTGGGATAGTCGTCGTCCCGCCCGCCCTCGGCCTGCACGATGCTGGCCGTGGTCACCACGTCGAGCGGGGTCATGCCCTCGTGCGCGTCGAGCCCGAGGCGGTCGGCGACCCGGCCGAACTGGGCGGCCATGTCGCGCAGCAGGCTCTTGGCGGTGCTCGACGGCTCGACCTCGTAGGTCGCCGGGAACAGGAAGCCCTCGACCGACCTGGCGTAGGGCGGCAGCCCGAGCGTGGCCGGCTGCGCCGCCGCCTTCTCGAACTCGGCGACCGGGAAACCGGAGGCGGCCGAGAGGCGGACGTACACCTCCTTGGCACGCAGGCCCTCCGGGATGGTCACCCGCCGGGACACCCGCGAGTCGGGGTCGAGCAGCCGGTCGAGCGCGACCGAGGCGGCCATGCCCTTGTTCAGCCGGTAGTCGCCCGGCCGGAGGCTGCCCGACTTGGCGCGGGCCTCGACCTCGCGGACGAACACGTTGGAACTGGCCACCACGCCCGCCTTGGCGAGCGTCTCGGCGATCTGGACCGCGCTCTCCCCGGAGCTGATGCGGACCACGACCGCACCGGTTCCGGCGCCGTCGAAGTCGTCGGGCGCCAGGAACGGGCGGGCCACCGTGTAGAGGCCGACGATCCCGGCGGTCGCCACGGCGGCCAGGCCGGCGTAGACGATCTTCCGGGTGCGGTCGCGGCGGAGCCCGTGGTCGACGGGCTCGGCCTCATCCGCAAGCAGGAACGTGTCCCACTCCTGCGGGCTCACCGGTCGGTCCCGGGACTCGTTTCTCCACCGGGGGGTGGGTCGAGGGGATGACCTGGTGGTTTGCCTGACGCGCGCTCGCCGTCGAGGGCGGCCTGGAGCAGCACCACGGCCGCCGCCTGGTCGATGACGTCGCGCTGGTTCTTCGCCTTGCGGCCGCTCTGGCGCAGGTTGGCCTGCGCGGTCACGGTGGTCAGGCGTTCGTCGTAGAGGCGGACCGGGACCGGCGCGACCCGGGCGGCCAGCGCCGCCGCGAACTCGCGGGCGGCTCCGGCGGCGTGGGACTCCCGGCCCGACAGGGAGGTGGGGAGGCCGACGACGACCTCGACCACCTCGTGTTCGGCGACGAGCGCGGCGAGGCGGTCGAGATCGCCCTTACCGCGCCGCACCGTCTCGACCGGCGTGGCCAGCAGCCCCGAAGGGTCGCTGCGGGCCACGCCGATCCGGACCGACCCGGCGTCGACGCCGAGTCGGGTGCCACGTCTCATGACGTCACAGGCTGGAGCCGATCGCCTCGGTGACCGCACGCAGCGCGTCGTCGACAGCGCCCGCGTTCGTCCCCCCGCCCTGCGCGACATCGTCCTTGCCGCCACCGCCACCCCCAAGTGCCTTGGCGGCGACTCCCACCAGACGGCCCGCCTTCAGCCCTCGGTCGCGTCCCGCCTCGTTGACAGCGGCGACCACGACGGGACGGTCCGAGGGGACACCGGCGACGACGACCACCGCGGCGCGATCACCGGGGAACCGGCCGCGCACATCGAGAGCGAGTTTACGCAGGTCATCGGGGGTGGTTCCAGCAGGCGCGCGGTGCGTTACGACGGAAACGCCCTGGATGTCCGAGGCCCCGGACGCGAGCTCCCCGGCCACCGCGAGCACCTGCGCCGAACGCAGCTTCTCCAGTTCCTTCTCGGCGTTGCGCAGCCGGGTGACGATGCCGTCGACCCGCTCGGGCAGTTCCTCGGGACGCGCCTTGAGCGCCCCGCTGAGCTGCGAGACCAGCACGCTCTCGCGGGCGAGGTGGCGGAACGCGTCGAGGCCCACCAGGGCCTCCACGCGGCGCACCCCGGCACCGATCGACGACTCGCCGAGCACCTTGATCAGGCCGAGCTGGCCCGAGCTGGCGACGTGGGTGCCGCCGCAGAGCTCACGCGAGTAGTCGCCGACCTCGACGATGCGCACGACGTCGCCGTACTTCTCGCCGAACAGGGCCAGGGCGCCCATCTTGCGCGCCTCGGACTGCGAGGTGTGCAGGACGTTGACCTTGAGGTCGTCGATCAGGGTCGCGTTGACCTCGTCTTCGACGTCGCGCAGCACGCTGACCGGCACCGCGCCGGCCGAGGTGAAGTCGAACCGGAAACGGCCCGGCGAGTTCTCCGAACCGGCCTGCGCGGCGGTCTCGCCGAGCGCGTTGCGGAAACCGCGGTGGACCAGGTGGGTCGCGGTGTGGCTGCGCGAGATCGACCGGCGGCGGTCGACGTCGATCGCCGCGTGGGCGGCGTCGCCGACCTTGACCTCGCCGGAGGTGATCTTGCCGCGGTGGACGACCAGGCCCGCGATCGGCGACTGCACGTCGACGACCTCGATCTCGCCGTTCTCGGCCCGGATCACGCCCTGGTCGGCGAGCTGGCCGCCGCCCTCGGCGTAGAACGGGGTGCGCAGCAGCACGACCTCGACGGTGGTGCCCGCGCCCGCGACCGGGACCGGGACGCCGTCGACGATGATGCCGGCGATCTCGGTGTCGGTGGTCAGGTGGTCGTAGCCGAGGAACTCGACCTTGCCCGCCTTCTCGAGGATCTGGCCGAACACCGAGATGTCGGCGTTGCCGGTCTTCTTGAGCTTGGAGTCGGCCTTCGCGCGGTCGCGCTGCTCGGCCATGAGGCGGCGGAAGCCCTCTTCGTCGACCTTCAGGCCCTGCTCGGCCGCCATTTCGAGGGTCAGGTCGATCGGGAAGCCGTAGGTGTCGTGGAGCTGGAAGGCCTTGTCGCCCGACAGGACCGACGTGTGCGCCTTCTTGCTCTCGGCGACCGCCGTGTCGAAGATCGTCGTGCCGGTGCGCAGGGTGCCCAGGAAGGACGCCTCCTCGGCGTCGATCACGCCGTGGATCTGCGCCGCGTCGGAGATCAGGTCGTGGTATTGCTCGCCCATCGTGCCGATGGTGGTGGCGGTGAGCTCGTGCATGTAGCGCTCCTCGCCCGAGCCGAGCAGGCGCAGGTTGCGGATCGCCCGGCGGAGCATGCGGCGCAGCACGTAGCCCCGGCCTTCGTTGGAGGGCAGCACGCCGTCGCCGACGAGCATGACGCCCGCCCGCAGGTGGTCGGCGATGACGCGGAGCGACACGTCGTTGCGGGTGTCGGCGCCGTAGCGGGTGCCGGTCAGCTCGGCCGCGCGGCTGAGGATCTTGAAGGTGGTGTCGATCTCGTAGATGTTGTCGACGCCCTGCAGGATCGCCGCCATGCGCTCCAGGCCCATGCCGGTGTCGACGCTCTTGGCGGGCAGCTCGCCGACCACGTCGAAGTCGATCTTCGAGCGGACCGCGCCGAGCGTGTACTGCATGAAGACGTTGTTCCAGACCTCGAGGTATCGGGTCTCGTCGGCGACGGGCCCGCCCTCGCGGCCGTATTCGGGGCCCCGGTCGAAGTAGATCTCCGAGCAGGGGCCGCCGGGGCCCGGCACGCCCATGTGCCAGTAGTTGTCGGCCAGGTCGCGGCGCTGGATGCGCTCGGCCGGGACGCCGGCCCGCTTCCAGATCTCGATCGCCTCGTCGTCGTCGAGGTAGACCGTGACCCACATCTTCTCTTCGGGGAACCCGAAGCCGCCCGCGGCGACCGGGTTGGTGAGCAGCTCCCACGCGAAGGGGATCGCCTGCTCCTTGAAGTAGTCGCCGAACGAGAAGTTGCCGAGCATCTGGAAGAAGCTGGCGTGCCGCGTGGTCTTGCCGACCTCGTCGATGTCGAGGGTGCGGATGACCTTCTGCGCGCTGGCGGCCCGCTTGTAGGGCGGCTTCTGCTGCCCGAGGAAGTAGGGCTTGAACGGGACCATGCCCGCGTTGACCAGCAGCAGCGTCGGGTCCTCTGCGACCAGGCTGGCCGAGGGCACGACGGTGTGCCCGCGCTCTTCGAAGAAGCGCAGGAAGCGGCGTACGATCTCTGCCGACTCCATTTCAGCGGCCGTCCTTTACGTCGTTGGTGATGTGTCCGACTGTTCCGAGCCCGTGCCGGGCCCGCAACTCGTTTTCCCTGCTCGCCGCCATGGCGCGCACGTCGTCGGCGAAGCCGCGCACCTGGTGGGCGGTGCGCCGGGCGACGTGGTCGGGTTTCAGTGCTTCCAGTTTGCGCATGACCCAGACCGCCAGTGACGCGCCCAGGGTCATGTAGAAGAGGCGGCGGATCACGGCCGCGGCTCCAGCGACTTCCTGCGCCGGCCGCGCCGCGACAGGGCGCCGCGGATGCCGTGGGCGATCGAGGAGACCTTGATCAGGGGCCCGGTCACGACCGTCGAGGCCAGCCCGGTGATCTTGGCGACGTCGTCGCTGACCTCCTTCACGTTGGAGGCTATCGCCTCCACCGCGACGAGCTGGCGGTTGGTCTCGCTGACCGTGTAGCTGACCTCGTTGAGCAGGGGCACCACCTTGTCGCCGAGCTCGTTGACGACCTTGGTGGTGGCGGTGAGCAGCCGGGCCAGCTTGATCAGCACGTAGGCCAGGAAGCAGACGAGGATCGCCCAGAACATGGCGACGATCAGGCCCGCGACCTCTCCGGCGGTGAGCATGGGCGAACCTCCTTGGCGGGGCCCCTGCGTTGAATGGCAGAAACCCTATCGCGTATTCCAGGTCCGCCTTCTGCCACGGCGATCGCCGGGCATGCGTGTTCGGGCGGCCGGAGGTCAGCGCTCGCCGCGCAGGAAGGCGCGCAACCTCCCCCACCGCTCGGCCACCGGGGCCTCCGCGCCGTGGGTGGTCGGCTCGTAGTAGCGCCGGTCGCGCAGTTCCTCGGGCGCGTAGTCCTGGCGCACCACGCCGTGCTCGAAGTCGTGGGGGTAGCGGTAGTCGTCCCCGTGGCCCAGCTTCTTCGCGCCCGGATAGTGGGCGTCGCGCAGGTGGGCCGGGACCTGGCCGATGTGCCCGGCCCTGACGTCGGCCTGGGCGGCGCCGATGGCCTTCACGACGGCGTTCGACTTGGGCGCCAGGGCGCAGTGGATGACCGCCTGGGCCAGGTTGATGCGGCCCTCGGGCAGGCCGATGAAGTCGACCGCCTGGGCGGCGGCCACGGCCACCTGGAGGGCGGTCGGGTCGGCCATGCCGACGTCCTCGGAGGCGAAGATCACGACCCGGCGGGCGATGAAGCGGGGGTCCTCCCCCGCCTCGACCATGCGGGCCAGGTAGTGGAGGGCGGCGTCGGCGTCGGAGCCGCGCATGCTCTTGATGAAGGCGCTGATGACGTCGTAGTGCTGGTCGCCCTGGCGGTCGTAGCGGACGGCGGCCTTGTCGGCGGCCTTCTCGACGACCTCGACGGTGATGTCGCCGGCCAGGAGGGCGGCGGCCTCCAGGTAGGTGAGGGAGCGCCGGGCGTCTCCCCCGGCCAGCCGGACGAGTTGCTCCCTGGCCTCGGGCCGGAGGGTGACCGCGCCGTTCAGGCCGCGCTCGTCGGACACGGCCCGGTCGAGGACGGCGCCGACGTCGTCGTCGGTGAGCGACTCCAGGGTCAGCAGCAGCGAACGCGACAGCAGCGGCGAGATGACGGAGAAGAACGGGTTCTCGGTCGTGGCGCCGATGAAGGTGACCCAGCGGTTCTCCACCGCCGGGAGCAGCGCGTCCTGCTGGGCCTTGTTGAAGCGGTGGACCTCGTCGACGAACAACACGGTCTGCCGCCCGGTCATGCCCAGCTCGCGGCGGGCGTTCTCGATGGCCGTACGGACGTCCTTGACCCCCGCCGAGACGGCCGAGACCTCGACGAACCGCCGTTTGGTCACGTTGGAGACGACGTAGGCCAGCGTGGTCTTGCCGGTGCCGGGCGGCCCCCACAGGAACAGCGACATGGGGGCCTCGCTCTCGACCAGCCGCCGCAGGGGGGTGCCGGAGCCGAGCAGGTGGCGCTGGCCGATGACCTCGTCGAGGGTGCGCGGGCGCATGCGCACGGCGAGGGGTTCGGGCGTGTTGTCCCGTGCGGCCGAATCGAACAGGCTCTCCACGAACCCCTAGCCTAGGCCCCACACGGCGGTGGCCCCGGTGTGCCCGGCGCGGACGACGTAGAAGGTGACGGCGAGCGCGCCCACCACGGCCAGCACCGACAACACGGTCGTCAGGGTGCGCCCCTTGCCCTTGGAGACCGCCCAGACCAGCACCAGCGCGACCACCGCGAGGGCGATCGAGGTCAGCAGCAGCGGGGTGGCGAACGACTCGTGCTCGGCGACCGGCGCGGGCGCCTGGTCGCCGTAACGCGACTCCTTCAGCGCCTCGCCGCTCATCCGGGCGGCGAGCACGCTGATCGGCGCCGCGACGGCCAGCAGCACCACGGCCCAGTCGAGCCGGGCGCGGAACCGGGGCAGCAGGGCGTAGGCGACGGAGACGGCGGCCAGCAGCGGGGTGAAGACCACCGCGGCGTGCACGACCAGCGGATGCAGGGGAAGGCCGAAAACGGAATCGAACATGTGATGGGCATCTCCTTCGTCATCCACTCATACCCGAGCGATCCTGCGAGGTTCCCAGACGGATCTGAGAACGGGATGAGAGCGCGATGAGAGCCGTCAACCCCTGACCCGGCCCCGGAAGGGGCGGGTCGCGGGGTCGGGCGGCACGCTGACCGGGCGGCCCTCCATCGCCCGCAGGGCGTGCCGCACCCCGGCGTCGAGCTGCGGGTCGGCGCCGCGGGCCCAGTCGGCGGGGGTGATCAGCACCTCCTCGTCGGGGGTCGCGCCCCGGTTCTCCAGCTCCCAGCCGTAGTTCTCGCTCCAGTGGGCGAATCCCGGCACCCGCATCCGGGTGCCGTCGGCCAGCCGGTAGACGCCCCGGATCCCGATGACGCCGCCCCACGTCCGGGTCCCGATGACCGGCCCGAGGCCGAGGGCCTGGACGGCGGCGGTGATGATGTCGCCGTCCGAGGAGGTCTCCTCGTCGCACAACACCACGACGGGGCCGCGCGGGGCGTCCGCGGGGTAGCTCCTCGGCTCCTCCCGGCGGGAGAGCTTCCAGCCGACGATGCGCCGGGAGAGCTTCTCCACCACGAGCTGGGAGGTGTTGCCGCCCTGGTTGGCGCGCACGTCGACGATCACGGCGTCCTTGGCGAGCTCGTGGGACAGGTCGCGGTGGAGCTGCGCCCAGCCCTCCCGCTGCATGTCGGGCACGTGCAGGTAGCCGATCCGCCCGCCCGACAGGCGGCGGACCAGCCGGCGCCGGTCGGCCACCCAGGAGTGGTAGCGCAGCCGCCGGTCGTTGACCAGCGGGACCACGGCGACGCGGAAGACGCGGGGGCCCGACTCCACGGTCAGCTCGACGGGATGCCCGTAGGCGGCCCACAACAGCGGCGCGGGGCCGGTCACCGGATCGACCGGCACGCCGTCGACGGCCAGGATCGCGTCGCCGGCCCGCACGCCCGACCCCTGGAGCGGCGAACGGGCGGCGGAGTCGGACAACTCGGAGGGGTAGATCCGCCGGACCCGCCACAGGCCGTCGGTGTCGGGCCCGATGTCGGCCCCGAGCCGGCCGGTGGGGCTGCGCCAGTGGTGCCGGGCGGCGTACACGTAGGCGTGGGAGGCGCCGAGCTCCCCGACGACCTCGCTGACGAGGTCGGCGAAGTCCTCCGGGCCGCCGATGCGGTCGAGCCAGGGGCGGTAGGTCTCCAGCACCTCCGGCCAGTCGACCCCCGCCATGTCGCCGACCCAGAAGTGGTCGCGCATGATCCGCCCGGCCTCGGCGTAGGCCTGCCGCCAGCGCCGGCCCGGGTCGATCCGGACCCGGACGCGGTCGAGGTCGACGGTCACGCCGTCGCCGTTCTTGCCCGTCGCCGAGATCACCCGCAGCTCCGCGGCGTCGCGCACCACGATCCGGGAGCCGTCGCCGCTGACGGAGAAGAAGTGGACGTCGGTGGCGAGTTCCTCGGTCTTGCGCTTGTCCAGGTCGAACCGTTCGAGCACGGTCGGCTCGCCACTGCCGCCGCGGCACCAGACCAGCCCGCCCTTGACCGGGCGCAGCGCCCAGTAGTGGGCGTCCGGGACCGGCAGCGGCACGATCCGCCCGTCGAGCCCGGCCAGGTCGACGGTGACGGGCCCGTCGCCGGACTCGCCGCCGTCGGCCGGCCTGCCCTCGACGGAGGGGGCGAACGGCGAGGGCGCGCCCGCCGCGAGCGGCACCAGGTAGGGCCGGGTGCCGTGGGTGATCACCAGGTCGAAGCTGTGGGAGTCGCGGATCATCTCGAACCCGCGCAGCGACAGGAAGACCAGGTTGCGGCCGTCGCCGGTGAAGGCGGGCGACATGTCGGTGAACCGGCCGTCGGTGACGTGCACGATCTCGGTCGCCGGGGTCTCCGGGGCGGGCGTCTCGGTCACCTCGGCGCCCGATCCGGCGTCGTCGTCGGGTGCTCCGGGCCGCTGGAGGCGGGCCATCCGGATGGCGTGGCCGCGGGACACCGGGTGGCACCACACCAGCCATTGGGAGCGCGGGTCGAACCCGAGGTCGCTGATCACGCCGTGCTCGGTCCGGGTGAGCTCGGTGACCGCGCCGGTCTCCGGGCCGACCAGGAGCAGGCGGCCGTCGTGGGAGGCCACGGCGATCACCGAGCCGTCGGGGGCGGCCTCCATCTCCTCGACCTGGCCGAGCTCCCCGGCGGCGATGGTCCGGGTGGGGCGGCCGGGCACGCCCAGCTCGATGGCGTCCTCGCCGGCCGCGTCGGTCACCCATGCGGCCGGGCCGTTGACGCGTCTGCCCAGGTCGTCGGGTTCGGCGTCGTCGGCGCGTTCGAAGCGGCCCAGGACGATGGGCAGCCGGGCCCGGCCGCGCCCGGACAGGAGCCGGACCGGGCCGTCCTCGTGGGTCACCCAGTGGACGGCGCCGCCCACCTCGACGGCGCTGGCGCGGCCGGTGGTGTCGCAGGCGGCGTCCTCGGGGCCGGGGCTGGCCCAGAAGGGCTGGCGTCCCCGGCCGGCGCCGCCGAGGCGCACCTCCAGCGGTTCGGGCTCGGCGTCGAGGCCGGGCAGCAACCACAGGCTGCCCGCGCGGGCGTAGACGATCCGGGTTCCGTCGGTGGCCGCCTGGCGGGCGTAGAAGTCGTGGTGGTCGGTGTGCTTCCTGAGGTCGCCTCCGTCGTACCGGACCGAATAGAGGTTGCCGGTCCCCTCGTGGTCGGAGAGGAACACGATCCGGCCGCCGACCAGCATCGGCGCGGCGAGCTGGCCCTCGTGGCCGGCCAGCAGGCGCTGCCCGTCGAGCCACAGGCGGCCCATGCCGCCGCCTCGGTAGCGCTTCCAGTGGGCCGGGTCGTGCCCGGCCGAGGCGGTCAGCAGCAGGGTGTGCCCGTCGCGCAGGTCGAGGTCGCTGACGGGGCCGTAGGGCAGCCGCTCCCCCGGGCCGCCGTCGACCGGCACGGTCCGCGCCCATGTCCAGTGGGCGAACGGCTGGTCGTGGGAGCTGCCGGCGATCACGGTCCGGGCGTCGAGCCAGCCGTGCACCCGCGCGCCGCTGCCGCCCCAGTGGGTGAGCTGCTCGATCCCGCCGCCGTCGACCGGCGCGACGTGGACCTCCGCGGGGATCCGCCCGCCCTGCCAGGCCACCGTCGCCCCGTCGGGCGACAACCGGGGATGGGCGGCGCCCACCTGCTCGACCGTGAGTCGCCAGGCCCGCCCGCCGTCGAGCGGAGCGATCCAGACGTCATCCTCCGCGACGAACGTCAGAAGATCACGATGGATGTGAGGAAACCGGAGGTATGACCCGCTAGGCACCCCCACAATGCTAATCCCAGCCCTGGTGAAGGCAAGATCGTTACGCATGGGGCCCCTGGGACGAGGCTTACGCGAAGCGAACACGATCACGGATAGAGTGACGCGAAACTTCAGCAATGGACGATTAAAGGGAAGGCAACGCAGTGACCCACACGAATCGGCAGAAACCCCTGGCCCTGGGCCAGGCCCGTCGCGTCCGGTTGGGGGTCGGTGCAGTGATCCTCTCGCTCTTCGCGGTGACCGCGTGCACAAGCGCGGACGGCAACACGGCGGCCCCCGGCGAACAGACGCCGCCGGCGTCGGCCGCGCCGTCGATCACGGCGATCCCCTCGACGCTGCCGGACCAGCCGACCGCGCCCCCGACGCCGGTCGACCCCAAGGACGTCAAGTGCGAATACCGCAAGGACGACACCGGCGTCCCGAGCAAGTTCGTGGGCATGCCCCCGGCCAAGCCGGTGAAGGCGGCGCTCAACGCCAAGAACATGACGCTCAAGACCAACCAGGGCGACATCGTCATCGAGCTGGTGCCCGAGTCGACGCCGTGCACGGTCAACTCGTTCTACTTCCTGGCGAAGAAGAACTACTTCGACAACACCCTGTGCCACCGGCTCACCACGACCGAGAGCAACGGTCTCGACCTGCTGCAGTGCGGTGACCCGCAGGCCAAGGGCGACGGCAAGAACAAGAGCGACGGCACCGGGGGCCCCGGCTACCTGTTCCCCGACGAGAACCTCGGCCCGGCCTACACGCGCGGCGTGGTCTTCATGGCCCAGGGCGGCGACGCGGCCAACTCCAACGGCAGCCAGTTCGCCATCTCCTTCAGCGACGAGGCGGCCCAGCTCCCGGCGGCGTACACGCCGTTCGGGGTGGTGACCAAGGGCATCGAGGTGGTCGACAAGATCGCCGCGGGCGGGGTCATCAAGAACGAGGACGACATCCTGTCGGAAGACGGCGGCTCCAACGCGCCGAAGATCCGCGTGGAGATCAAGGACGTCATCGTCAAGTAGGCGTTTCCGGCGAAGGGCGGGTCCACCCGGACTCGCCCTTCGGTGTTTCTGAAGACACGAATCCCAACAGAACCCCTAGAATCTCGCGAAAGGCGAATCTTTCCCAAGATTCCAGGCATGAGTGCCATTCCCCTGACCGGAGGCCACCCGTTGTCCGAGCACGAGCCGGCACCGTCGTGGGTCATCGACCCGCACAAGCCCAGCGTCGCCCGGATGTACGACTATTACCTCGGCGGCAAGGACAACTTCGCCGCCGACCGGGAAGCCGCCGACGAGATCCTCGCCCGCATGCCCTACGTCCGCGACTTCACCCGGGAGAACCGGGCGTTCCTGTCGCGGGTCGTCCGGCTGCTGGCCGCCCGGGGGATCCGGCAGTTCCTCGACATCGGCTCCGGCCTGCCGACCCGTGAGAACACCCACCAGGTCGCCCAGGCGGTCGCCCGCGACGCCCGCGTCGTCTACGTCGACAACGACCCCATCGTGCTGGCCCACGGGCGGGCCCTGCTGGCCAAGAACCGCAACACCGCCGTCGTCCGGGCCGACCTGCACGACCCCAAGGGCATCATCGACCACCCCGAGGTGCGGGCCCTCATCGACTTCTCCCAGCCGGTGGCGATCATGCTGCTGGCCATCGTCCACTTCGTGCCCGACGACGACGAGGCGTCCCGGATCGTGCGGGAACTGCGGGTGCCGATGGTGCCGGGCAGTTATCTGGTCATGTCCCACGGCCACATGGGCGAGGTCGACGACGACCTGCAGGAGGTCGTGTACAAGACGTACCGGCAGACCACCAGCGGGAACATCACGGCCCGCACCTCCTCGCAGGTCGCGGCCTACTTCGAGGGCATGGAGCTGCTGGAGCCCGGAATCGTGCAAGTGGGGGTCTGGCGGCCGGAGATCTCCGGGCTGGCCGACGCCGACCCGCGCAAGGCCGGCTTCTTCGGGGCCGTCGGAGTCGTCAGGTAAAACGAGAAAGGGCCGGTCCGTTACGGACCGGCCCTTTCTCGTTGCTAGGCCTTGGGCGTGGCGTCGACGCCCGCCTCCCTGCGCTGCGCCGGGGTGATCGGCGTGGGCGCGGCGGTCAGCGGGTCGAAGCCGGAGGCCGTCTTCGGGAAGGCGATCACGTCGCGGATCGACTCACCGCCGGCCAGCAGCATGCAGACCCGGTCCCAGCCGTAGGCGATGCCGCCGTGCGGCGGCGGGCCGTACTTGAACGCCTCCAGCAGGAAGCCGAACTTGCTCTCGGCCTCCTCCTTGGAGATGCCCAGCACGTCGAAGACGCGCTGCTGCATCTCGGCGCGGTGGATTCGGATCGAGCCGCCGCCGATCTCCATGCCGTTGCAGACCATGTCGTAGGCGTAGGCCAGGGCCTCGCCCGGGTGGTCTTGGAAGTTGTCGTTCCACTCGGGCTTGGGGCCGGTGAAGGGGTGGTGCACGGCCGTCCAGCCGCCCTCGCCGTCGTCTTCGAACATGGGCGCGTCGACGACCCACAGGAACGACCACTGCGACTCGTCGATCAGCTCCTTGCGGCGGCCGATCTCCAGCCGGGCCGCGCCGAGCAGCTCACGCGAGGCGTGCCGGGCGCCGGCCGCGAAGAAGATCGCGTCGCCGACCTCGGCGCCGGTCGCCGCGCGCAGCCCGGCGGTCTCGGCCTCGGACAGGTTCTTGGCCACCGGGCCGCCGAACCCGTCTTCCTGGACGAGCACGTAGGCGAGCCCGCGCGCGCCGCGGGACTTGGCCCATTCCTGCCAGCCGTCGAGCTCCTTGCGGGTCTGGGACGCGCCGCCCGGCATGACGACCGCGCCGACGTACTCGTTCTGGAACACCCGGAAGGTGGTGTCCTTGAAGTAGTCGGTCAGGTCGACCAGCTCGCAGCCGAACCGCAGGTCGGGCTTGTCGGAGCCGAAGCGGGCCATCGCGTCGGCGTAGGTCATGCGGGGCAGCGGGGAGGGCAGCTCGTAGCCGAGCGTCTCCTTCCACACCCGGCCGATGATCGCCTCGCCGAGCTCCATGACGTCGTCCTGGTCGACGAACGACATCTCGATGTCGATCTGGGTGAACTCCGGCTGCCGGTCGGCGCGCAGGTCCTCGTCGCGGAAGCACTTGGTGAGCTGGTAGTAGCGCTCCAGGCCGGCCACCATGAGGAGCTGCTTGAACAGCTGGGGCGACTGGGGCAGGGCGTACCAGTTGCCCGGCTGGAGCCGCACCGGCACCAGGAAGTCGCGGGCGCCCTCGGGGGTCGAACGGGTCAGGTTCGGCGTCTCGACGTAGACGAACCCGCGCTCGTTCATCACCTCGTTGACCAGGTAGGTCGCCTTCGACCGGATGCGCAGCGCGTCGCCGAGCTGCTGGCGGCGGATGTCGAGATAGCGGTACTTGAGCCGGGCCTCCTCCGAGACGCCCGAGGCGCCCTCGATCGGGAACGGCAGCGGGGCCGCCTCGCTCAGCACCTCGACCTCGGCGGCCACGACCTCGATCCCGCCGGTGGGGATGTCGGGATTCTCGTTGCCCTCGGGCCGCACCCGGACCTCTCCGACGACCTTCACGCAGTATTCGGAGCGCAGGCCGTGGGCGTCGTCCTCCTCGCGGAAGACGACCTGGGCGGAGCCGGAGGAGTCGCGCAGGTCGATGAAGACCACGCCGCCGTGGTCACGACGACGGGCGACCCATCCGGCCAGCGTCACCTGTTGGCCGGCGTGCTCGGGGCGCAACGTCCCGGCCTGGTGGGTGCGGATCACAAGAGTTTCCCTTTCAGGGTGTCGACGACCGCGGCGAGGGACACCTCGGTCTGTTCAGCGGTTTCCAGGTCCTTCAGCTGTACGGCCCCCGCCTCGATGTCGCGCTCACCGAGGATCAGCGCGTATCTGGCCCCCGACTTCGACGCCGCCTTCATGGACCCCTTGAGCCCCCGGGAGCCGTAGGCCATGTCGGCCGCGAGCCCCGCCCGGCGCAGCTCGGAAAGCAGCGTGAACGCGCGCCTCCGGGCCTCCTCGCCCAGGGGCACGGCGTAGACGTCGACCGTCGAGACGGCGGCGGCCGCGACCTTCTCGGCCTCCATGGCCAGCACCGTGCGGTCGAGGCCGAGCCCGAAGCCGATGCCGGGCAGCGGCGGCCCGCCGATGGACTCGGAGAGCCCGTCGTAACGACCGCCCCCGCCGACGGCCGACTGCGCCCCCAGCAGCGGGTGGTCGAACTCGAAGGTGGTGCGGGTGTAGTAGTCGAGGCCGCGTACCAGGCGCGGGTTGTCGGTCCACGGGATCGACAGGTCGGCCAGGGCGGTGCGCACCTGGTCGTGGTGGGCCTTGCAGGAGGCGCACAGGTGGTCGGTGACCAGCGGCGCCCCTTCGAGCTGCGCCTTCACTTCGGGCCGCTTGTCGTCGAGCACCCGCAGCGGGTTGATCTCGACGCGGGCGCGGGTGGCCTCGTCGAGGTCGAGGGCGCGCAGGAAGTCCTGCAGCGCGGCCCGGTAGATCGGGCGGCACTCGGCGCAGCCGAGCGTGTTCAGCAGCAGCGTCAGCCGCTGGAGGCCCAGCTCCTGGTACCAGTCCCACGCGATGGCGATCGTCTCGGCGTCGACCAGCGGGTCGTCGCTGCCGATCGCCTCCAGGTCGACCTGGTAGAACTGCCGGTAGCGCCCGGCCTGGGGCCGCTCGTAGCGGAAGGCGGGGCCGACGGCCCAGACCTTCGCGGGCAACTGGCCGTGGTGCAGGCCGTGTTCCAGCACCGCCCGCAGGACGCCCGCGGTGAACTCGGGCCGCAGGGTGACCGATCGGCCGCCCCGGTCCTGGAAGGTGTACATCTCCTTGGTCACGACGTCGGTCGACTCGCCGACGCCGCGCGCGTAGAGCTGGGTGTCCTCGAACACCGGGAGTTCGAGGTAGCCGTAGCCGGCCCTGGTCACCGCGGCGGCGAAGGTGTCGATCGCCCGCCGGAACGCCGCCGAACGGGGCGGCGCGTATTCACTAACGCCCTTGGGCGCCTGGAAGGTCATCACAGTCCTCGGTTCGGGCCGGGCGCCCCGTGCTCCAGATCTTTCAGGAACGGGTTGCTGGCGCGCTCGCGGCCGATGGTCGTCTGGGGTCCGTGACCGGGGAGAACCACCGTTTCGTCCGGCAGTGTCAACGTCTTGGCGAGACTGCCGAGCATGGCCTGGTGGTCGCCGCCGGGCAGATCGGTGCGGCCGATGGAGTCCATGAACAACAGGTCGCCGCTGAACAGCACGTGTTCGTCGTCGAGCCTGAAGGTCACCGACCCCCCGGTATGGCCCGGCCGGTGGTCGACGACCAGCTCAAGGCCGGCCAGCTCCAGGACGGCGCCGTCGGTGAGCTCGCGGACGTCGTCGGGCTCGCTGAACTCCAGCCCCCCGAACATCTGTTTGCTCATCGCGCCGAATCCGCGGCCCGGATCGCTCAGCAGAACCCGATCATCGGGATGAATCCAGGCGGGAATTTCACGAGCTCCGCAAACCGGACCGACCGACCACATGTGGTCGATGTGCCCGTGGGTCAGGACCACCGCGACCGGCTTCAGCCGGTGCTCGCGGATCAGCTCGTCGAGGCCCTCTTCAGCGTTCTGACCTGGGTCGACGACCACGCATTCCGCGCCCGCGGCGGGCGCGACGACGTAGCAGTTGGTCTGGAAAGACCCGGCTGGGAACCCTGCGATCAACAACGGAGCGGCCTCGATGTCTCAAAGGATTGAGCGAGCGAATGTAACCGAAGGGTACCGGTGCGGGTCGGCGGGCTGCGAACCAATACCCGTGTGCCGATACGATTCGCCCACCTCAATAGTCATTCTTGGACAGTCGGGAGGACGAAGTGGTCACCGGGAAGGACCGGCAGAAGCAACTCGCGCGCGAGCACCACGAGCGCCAGCAGGCCGCACGGGCCCAACGTGAGCGCGTCGCGAAGCGCAACGCCGCCATCGGGACCACCGCCGGTGTCGTGGTCGTCATCGCGGGCATCGTGGCGGCGGCGATCTTCCTGACGGGCGGCAGTGACGACGCCGACCCGGCCACCGCGGCGGCGTCGGCCTCGGCCAATCCGGCCGAGAGCGCGGCGGCCCCCGCGGAGCCCCTGCCCTTCGACAAGGGCACCGGCAGGTGCGACTACGTGAGCGACCCGGCGGGCGGGGCCAAGGACGTCGGCAAGCCCGATCCCAAGGTCGCGGCGGCCCCGGCGGTCATGAAGATCGACACCAACCTGGGCGTCATCCAGGCCGACCTCGACGGCGCCAAGGCGCCGTGCACGGTCGGCTCGTTCACCCACCTGGCGAGCAAGGGCTACTTCGCCAACACGAAGTG
The DNA here is from genome assembly GCF_001570565.1 of Herbidospora yilanensis. Classification (GTDB taxonomy): domain Bacteria; phylum Actinomycetota; class Actinomycetes; order Streptosporangiales; family Streptosporangiaceae; genus Herbidospora; species Herbidospora yilanensis. Next base: position 49,153 of record NZ_BBXE01000048.1, read on the forward strand.
CCACCGCCTCACCACCGAGGGCATCAAGGTGCTCCAGTGCGGCGACCCGACCGCCACCGGCAGCGGCGGCCCCGGCTACCGCTTCGTGGACGAGAACCTCGAAGGCGCCAGCTACAAGCGGGGCGTGCTGGCCATGGCCAACAGCGGCCCGAACACCAACGGCAGCCAGTTCTTCATCGTCTACGGCGACGAGACCGACACCCTGCCCGACTCGTACACGCCCTTCGGCACGATCACCAAGGGCTTGGACCTCGTCGACAAGGTGGCCAAGGCGGGCGTCGAGGGCGGCGGCGGCGACGGAACGCCGAAGCAGGCTGTGGAAATCAAAGACGTGACAATTACCGGCAAGAGCTGACGTAATACAACCAAGGGCTAAACGCCCTGGAGGCTGATTCGAGTGCGGGAGGACACGGTGACCACCGACCCGTGGGGCCGGGTAGACGACGACGGCACCGTCTACGTGCGTACGGCTGAGGGAGAACGGGCCGTCGGGTCCTGGCAGGCCGGGGAACCGGAAGAGGCGCTGGCCTACTTCCACCGCAAGTTCGACGAGCTGGCCGGTCAGGTCCAGTTGCTCGAACAGCGGGTGAAGGGCACCGACCTGCCGCCCGCACAGGCGGAGGCCGGCATCCTGAAGCTGCGCGAGGCGATCACCGGGGCGAACGCGGTCGGTGACCTCGACTCGCTGAACAACCGGCTCCAGGCCCTCTCCGAGATGGTGGGCAAGCGCCGCGAGGAAGTGAAGGCGGCCCGCGAGGTCGCCCGCGGCCAGGCCAAGGAGATCAAGGAGCGGATCGTCGGCGAGGCCGAGCGCATCGCCGAGGACGCCACTCACTGGAAGTCCGGCGGCGAGCGGCTGCGCCAGCTCGTCGAGGAGTGGAAGGCCGCCGAGCGGATCGACCGCGCGACCGAGGCGGCGCTGTGGAAGCGCCTGTCGACGGCCCGCACGGCCTTCGCCAAGCGCCGCAAGGCCTACTTCTCCTCGCTCGACGAGCAGCGCGACCAGGTGCGTTCCGCCAAGGAGCGCATCGTGAGCGAGGCCGAGGAACTGTCGTCCTCGACCGACTGGAACGCCACGGCCGCGGCCTACCGCGAGCTGATGCGCCGCTGGAAGGCGGCCGGGCGGGCCTCCCGCGAGGCCGAAGACGAGCTCTGGAACCGCTTCAAGGGCGCCCAGGACCAGTTCTTCCAGGCCCGCTCGACGGTGTTCGCCGAGCGCGACGCGTCGTTCGCGGCCAACGCCGACGCCAAGGAGCTGCTGCTGGTCGAGGCGGAGAAGATCCTCCCGGTGACCGACGTCCGCACGGCGCGCGGCCAGCTCCGGGCCCTGGTCGAGCGGTGGGAGGCCGTCGGCCCGGTGCCGCGCGAGCAGCGCGACCGGCTTGAGGGCGGCCTGCGGAAGATCGACGACGCGGTCCGCAAGGCCGAGGAGGCGGAGTGGAAGCGCTCCAACCCCGAGGCCCGCGCGCGTGCCCAGGACACGGTCAACCAGCTCCGCCGCTCGATCGAGCAGCTGGAGACCCGCCTCGCCAAGGCTCAGCCGGGCAGCAAGCAGGCCAAGGAGGCCGAGGAGGGCATCGCCGCCCGCCGCTCCTGGCTCGAAGAGGCCGAGCGCACGCTCGCCGAGTTCTCCTGAGGTGACGCCGGCGGCGCCTGACCGGCTCGGTCAGGCGCCGCTGGTCACCCGGTAGACGTCGTAGACGCCCGGGATGTTGCGCACGGTCCTGAGCACGTGGCCCAGGTGCTTGGGGTCGCCCATCTCGAAGGTGAACTTGCTGACCGCCACCCGGTCGCGTGAGGTCGTCACCGACGCCGACAGGATGTTGACGTGGTGGTCCGAGAGGGTCCGGGTCACGTCGGACAACAACCGGGGCCGGTCGAGCGCCTCGACCTGGATGGCCACCAGGAACACCGAGTCGTCGCCGGGCGACCACGCCACCTCGACGAGCCGCTCGGGCTGCTCCTGGAGCTGCCCCACGTTGGCGCAGTCGACCCGGTGCACCGAGACGCCGTGGCCGCGGGTCACGAAGCCGGTGATGTCGTCGCCCGGGACGGGCGTGCAGCACCGCGACAGCCGCACCCACACGTCGGGGTCGCCCGCGACCATGACACCCGCGTTGGTGCCGGCCCTGGGACGCCCCTTGAGCTGCGTGGGCAGCGCCGCCTCGGCGATGTCCTCCTCGGCCCCCTCGACTCCTCCGAGGGCCTGTACGAGCTTCTGGACGACCGCCTGGGCCGCGATGTGGCCCTCGCCCACCGCCGCGTAGAGCGCCGACACGTCGACGTAGTGCAGGTCCCGGGCCAGGGCGAGCAGCGCCTCCCCCGACATGAGCCGCTGGAGCGGCAGGCCCTGCTTGCGCATCGCCCGCCCGATGGCCTCCTTGCCGGCCTCGATCGCGGTCTCGCGGCGCTCCTTGGAGAACCACTGGCGGATCTTGTTGCGGGCCCGGCCCGACTTGACGAACTTCAGCCAGTCGCGGGAGGGCCCCGCGTCGGGCGACTTCGAGGTGAAGATCTCGACCGTGTCGCCGTTGCCCAGGCGCGACTCCAGCGGCACCAGCCGCCCGTTGACCCGGGCCCCGATGCAGCGGTGGCCGACCTCGGTGTGGACGGCGTAGGCGAAGTCGACCGGGGTCGCGCCGTCGGGCAGCGCGATGACCTGGCCGCGCGGGGTGAAGACGAACACCTCGGAGACCGACAGGTCGAACCGCAGCGACTCCAGGAACTCGCCCGGGTCGGAGGTCTCCTTCTGCCAGTCGAGGAGCTGGCGCAGCCACGCCATGTCGTTGACGTCCTTGACCTTGCCGCCCGGGTTGGAGGCGACCATCTCCTCCTTGTACTTCCAGTGGGCGGCGACGCCGTATTCGGCGCGGTGGTGCATCGCGCGGGTGCGGATCTGCAGCTCGACCGGCTTGCCCTCGGGCCCGATGACCGTCGTGTGGAGCGACTGGTACATGTTGAACTTGGGCATCGCTATGTAGTCTTTGAACCGGCCGGGCACCGGGTTCCAGCGGGCGTGGATCGTTCCGAGCGCGGCGTAGCAGTCGCGGACGGTGTCGACCAGCACCCTGATGCCCACCAGGTCGTAGATGTCGTCGAAGGCGACACCCTTGGCGATCATCTTCTGGTAGATCGAGTAGTAGTGCTTCGGGCGGCCCTTGACGGTCGCCCGGATCTTCTGCTCCCGCAGGTCGGAGTGGACGTTCTCGATCACTTCCTGCAGGAACAGGTCGCGCCGGGGAGCCCGCTCGGAGACCATGCGGGCGATCTCGTCGTAGCGCTTGGGGAAGAGCATGGTGAACGCGAGGTCCTCCAGCTCCCACTTGATCGTGTTCATGCCCAGGCGGTGGGCCAGCGGCGCGAAGATCTCCAGCGTCTCGCGGGACTTCTGCTGCCGCTTGTGCTCGGGCATGTAGCGCATGGTGCGCATGTTGTGGAGCCGGTCGGCCAGCTTGATGATCAGCACGCGGATGTCGCGGCTCATCGCCACGACCATCTTGCGGACCGTCTCGGCCTGCGCGGCGTCGCCGAACTTGACCTTGTCGAGCTTGGTCACGCCGTCGACGAGTAGCGCGATGTTCTCGCCGAAGTCGGCGCGCAGCTCGTCGAGCCCGTAGGCGGTGTCCTCCACGGTGTCGTGGAGGAGCGCCGCGCACAGAGTCTCGTCGTCGGTGCCCAGCTCGGCCAGGATGGTCGCCACGGCCAGCGGATGGGTGATGTAGGGGTCACCGCTCTTCCGCTTCTGGTCGCGGTGGTGGTAGGCCGCCGTCTCGTAGGCACGCTCGATCAGCCGCAGATCGGCCTTGGGGTGAGTGGCCCGGACCGTCTTGAACAGGGGTTCGAGGACGGGGTTCATCGCACCCCACTGCCCCCCGAACCGGCCCAGCCTGCGCCGGACGGCCGTCCCCTTCTCCGGGGGCGCCGCCTCGGCGGGCGCGTCGGGAACCGGCGCGCCGGGCGATTCGACGGGCGCGTTGCCGGGGGCCACATCACGGGGCACTCAGACTCCTCACATTCGAGTCCAGATCACTCAGTGTAGGTCAAACGGTAACCAAAGCTCTGACGTCGAGACCGGGCAGCCTCTCCCTGCCAGGGAGGAAGGACAACTCCATCAGGAAGGTCACGGCCACCACCTCGGCGCCCGCGCGCCGCACCAGGTCGACCGCCGCGGCCGCCGTGCCGCCGGTCGCCAGGACGTCGTCGACCACCAGGACCCGCTCGCCCGGGGCGAACGCGTCGGCGTGGACCTCGATCGTCGCGGAGCCGTATTCCAGATCGTAGGAGGCCTCTAGCGTCTCGGCGGGCAGTTTGCCCTTCTTGCGTACCGGCACGAAACCCGCGCCCCTTCTGAGGGCGACGGGGGCGGCCAGGATGAAACCCCTGGCCTCGATGCCGACCACCTTATCGAAGGAGAACCCCTCAGCCAGGTCGTCGACGACCGCGGTGAACGCGGCCGGGTCGGCCAGCAGGGGGGTGATGTCCTTGAACAGGATGCCAGGCTGCGGATAGTCGGGAACGTCCCTTATCAGCGAGATCCACTCGGTCACCTGCCAACAGTAGTGGCTACACGAAAACGAACGCCCCGCGGGCTCCCGATCTTCCCGGGTGCCCGCGGGGCGTCTCGTCTGTCTGTCGGGTGGACCCCGGCGCTACTTCTTGGCGTGCTCCTTCTTCTCCTTCGAGGAGGCCTGCTTGGCCTCGGAGGCCTCGCGCTGGGCCACCCGCTTGGCGAGGGCGATCCACTGAGGCTCGCGCTCCTTGAGCGACACCAGGATCGGGGTCGCCACACAGAGCGAGGAGTAGGTGCCGACGAGCATGCCGACGAACAAAGCCAGTGAGAGGTCCTTCAGCACACCGGCGCCGAGCAGCGTGGTCCCGATGAACAGGATCGCCGCCACCGGCAGGATCGCCACCAGCGAGGTGTTGAGCGACCGGATCAGGGTGTGGCTGAGGGCGTTGTTGGCCGCCTGGGTGTAGGTCATCTTCGCCGACGTCTTCAGCGGGGTCGTGACCTCCTTGATCATGTCGAACACCACGACCGCGTCGTAGAGCGAATAACCGAGGATGGTCAGGAAGCCCAGCATGGTCGCCGGGGTGACCTCGAAGCCCGACCAGGAGTAGACGCCGGCCGTGATCACGAGGTCGTGGACGAGCGCGACGATCGCCGCCAGCGCCATCCGCCACTCGAACGCCATGCTCAGATAGGCCATGATCGCGATCATGAAGAAGATCAGGCCGATCCAGGCCTTGGTGGAGACCTCGCCACCCCAGGTCGCACCGATGACCTGGGTGCTGACGTCGTTGGGCTGGATCTTGTACTCGTCGGCGACCGTCTGCTGGACCTTGGTGACCTGGGCGCCCTCCAGGCTCTCGGTGGTCACCCGCCAGTTGGGCCCGGCCTCCTGGACGATCACCTGGTGGGGACCGGCCGAGCCGACCACCTCGCGCACCTGCTCGATGGACGAGCCGGGCGTGCGGGTGAAGTCGAAGACCGAACCGCCGGTGAACTCGACGCCCAGGTTGAGCGGCTTGATGAACAGACCCGCGATCGAGATGATCAGCAGCGCGATCGACAGGCCGTACCAGAGCTTGCGCTTACCGACGAAGTCGATGTCGATGTCGCCGCGGTAGAGGCGGCGCGCGAGGCCCGTGGCCATCACGCCTCCTGGAGGGTCGAGGTGGACGACGACTCGGTGCGCGCCATGCGCTCGGCGTCGAGTCCGGACAGCGGGTGGCCCTTGGCGAAGAACTTCATGCGCGCCACCAGCGACATGAGCGGCTTGGTGAAGAGGAACACCACCACGACGTCGATGACCGTCGTCAGGCCCATCGCGAACGCGAAGCCGGCGACGTCGCCCACGGCCAGGAAGTAGAGCACCAGGGCCGCGATCAACATGACCGCGTCGGCCACGAGGATCGTGCGGCGGGCCCGCTTCCAGGCCACCTCGACGGCCGTGCGCAGGCTGCGCCGGCCCTCCTTCATCTCGTCTCGGATTCGCTCGAAGTAGACGATGAAGGAGTCGGCGGTGATGCCGATCGAGACCACCAGGCCGATGATGTGCGGCAGCGACAGGCGGAAGCCCGCGTTGGCGCTGAGCACCACCACCGACAGGTAGGTGACGACCGTCGCGACCAGGAGGCTGGCGATGCCCACCAGGCCGAGGCCGCGGTAGTAGAGCAGCAGGTAGAGCATGACGATCACGAGGCCGATGCCGCCCGCGATCAGACCGCCGCGGAGCTGGTCGGCGCCCAGGGTCGAGGAGACCGACACCGTCGAGCTGACCTTGAACTTCAGCGGCAGCGCGCCGTACTTGAGCTGGTCGGCCAGCTCGGTCGCCGTCTGCGAGGTGAAGCTGCCCGAGATCTCGGTCTTGCCGCCGGTGATGCGGCCGTTGGAGACCGGGGCCGTGACGACCACGCCGTCGAGCACCGCGCCGATCTGGTTGCGCGGCGGCTGGCTGTTGAAGGTCTTGTTGGTCAGCTCGGACCACTTCGTGGCGCCCGCGCTCTTGAAGTCGAGGTTGACGACCCACTCGCCGGTGTCCTGGCGCAGGCCGGACGAGGCGGTGCTGATCTCCGAACCCTGGACCGCGGCCACGTCGAGGATGTATTTGGCGGTGCCGCTCTCGTCACACGCGGCGAACTGCTTGGTCGGGTCGTCGAGGACGCCCGCGCCCTTGTTGTTGGCCGAGCACTTGAGGTCTTTGAACTGCTGCAGGACGGCCGGGTCGATGCCCGACAGGTCCTGGCCCGCCAGCGGGTCGGCGGCGGCGTTCGGGTCGGCCGAGGGCTGCGTCGTCACGAGCGGCGAGGCGGCCGGGCTGGGCTCGGCGTTCTTCTTCTTGCCGTTGCCCTGCTGGTTGCCCTGCTGGTTGTCGCCCTGCTTGTTCCCCTGGCCCGCCTCGGCGCTCGCAGTCGGCGAGGGCGCCTGGAGGGCCTTGGAGACCGCCCGGCCCGCCGGGCTGGCGGCCGGAGAGGCGGCGGCCGAGGGCGTCACGGCCGGGAGCGAGCCCGACGGGGCCGGCGAGGCCGCGTCGCTGGGCAGCGCGGCCGGCTGCTCCTGGGCCGGGGCGACGGCGAGCACCTGGCGGAAGCGGAGCTCGGCGGTCGTGGCCACCAGCTTCAACGCCTCTTCCTGACCCGCGCCCGGGATCTGGATCAGGATGTTGTCACTGGCCCTCGCGACCTGGGCGTCGGAGATGCCCTGCCCGTTGACGCGGTCACGGATGATGTTGACGGCCCGATCGAGGCTCTCTTGCGAGGGCGCCTTGTTGTCGAGGGTCTCGGGCGAGAGGGTGACTGTCGTGCCGCCCGCGAGGTCGAGACCGAACTTCGGGATGTACGCGTTCTGCAGGACCACGGCCGCGCCCATGGCGGCGATGATCGCCAGAAGAAGCAGGAGCGTGCGTCCCGGCTTGATCTGGCTGCTGGTCGGTGGGGCCACTGGTGGTCAGTCTTTCGTCAAGGGGTCTTCAATGAGGGTACTCAGGACTTGCGGGTGCTGGAGTCTCCAGTCTCCGGGCTTTCCGCGACGTTGTCGCCGTCGGACTTCTCGTCGTTCTCGGTCGAGTCGATCCCGTCGCCGGGCTCCTCGGTGAGGACGCGGCCGATGGCGGCCTTGACCCAGCGGGTCTCGACGCCGGGCGCCACCTCAAGGATGACGTCGTCGTCGCTGAAGCCCACCACGGTGCCGAACAGACCCGTAGTGGTCATCACGCGGGAACCCACGCTGAGCGAGTTCTGCATCGCGACCTGCTCCTGCTGCCGCTTCCGCTGCGGGCGGATGAGCAGGAAGTAGAAGACCACGAAGAGCAGGACGATCGGGAGTAGCTGCGCAAGCCCTTCCACGGGGCTCTCCTTCGTTGAAGAGATGACCGGCCATTCGCCGGAGGTCACACGAGGTTTGACGCCGGTCCGGGCCATACGCTCGGCACGTCACCTTACATAGCGAGCCTAGCCACCCAGCCAAGCCACGCAGTGTAGGCGAGCTGTCAGAACCCCGGCAACGAAGCCACGATCCGCCGCGCGGGAAAGTTCCGTTTTCACGCCTATTGCAACCATTCCGTGATCCCCAAGGTCCTTTCCGGCATCACTGTGGGTTATCAGGAGGGTCGTCGAAGGCGACACCGGCCCCGAACGCGTCGGGCGGCGGGACCAGCCCCAGATGGACCCAGGCGGCGGCCGTGGCCACACGCCCGCGCGGGGTCCGGGCGAGCAGCCCCTGCCGGACCAGGAACGGCTCGGCGACCACCTCGACGGTCTCGGGTTCCTCTCCGACGGCTACGGCCAGTGTCGACAGCCCGACGGGCCCGCCGCCGAACTTGCGCAGCAGCGCGCCCAGGACCGCCCGGTCGAGCCGGTCGAGGCCCTCGGCGTCGACTTCGTAAAGATTCAGCGCGGCGGCGGCGATCTCCCGGGTGATCAGCCCGTCGGCGCGCACCTCGGCGAAGTCGCGGACCCGGCGCAGCAGCCGGTTGGCGATGCGGGGGGTGCCCCGGGAGCGGCCGGCGATCTCGGCGGCCCCCTCTTCCGGCAGGTCGACGCCGAGCAGCCGGGCCGAGCGGTGGAGCACGGTCTCGAGCTCGCCCTCGTCGTAGAACTCCATGTGGGCGGTGAACCCGAAGCGGTCGCGCAGCGGCGCGGGCAGCAGGCCCGCGCGGGTGGTGGCCCCGACGAGGGTGAACGGCGCGACCTCCAGCGGGATCGCGGTCGCGCCGGGCCCCTTGCCGACCACGATGTCGACCCGGAAGTCCTCCATCGCCAGGTAGAGCATCTCTTCGGCGGGCCGCGCCATGCGGTGGATCTCGTCGATGAAGAGCACTTCGCCGTCGGTCAGCGTCGACAGGATCGCGGCCAGGTCTCCGGCCCGCTCCAGCGCCGGCCCGGAGGTGACCCGCAGCGGGGCCCCCAGCTCGGCCGCGATGATCATGGCGAGCGTGGTCTTCCCGAGGCCGGGCGGCCCGCTCATCAGCACGTGGTCGGGCGGCCGGTTCCGCCGCAGCGCCCCTTCGAGCACGAGGGAGAGCTGCTCCCTGACCCGGGGCTGCCCGATGAACTCGGCCAGCCGCTTGGGCCGCAACGCCGCCTCGATCAGCCGCTCGTCGCCCTGGACGTCGGCGGAGACCAGCTCCCGCTCGAAGGAGCCGGCGATCTCGACCTCGTAGGACCCGTCGCCGGACCCGTGGATCGACCCTTCGCGGAACCCGCCGGGCGAGCCGGGCGACAGGTCGTCACGGCCGCGAGAGGACTCGGCCGGGGTGCCCGACGGTGAATCTTTCATCGCACGCTCAGCGCCCGGAGGGCGGCCTTCAGCAGCGGCGCGATCTGGGGCTGGCGCCCGGCGGCCAGCTCGGCCTCGGCCTCGGGGGTGACGACGGCGAGGGCCTCGTCGGCGTCGCGCGCGGAGTAGCCGAGCCCGACGAGACCGGAATGCACCTGTTCGCGCCACAGAGCCTCACGCGCGGGCCCGTTGATCGCGGCGTTGACGACCTCTTCGGGGGTGCCCAGCTTGCCCTTGAGTTCGAGCACGAGGCGCTGCGCGCCCTTCTGGCCGATGCCCGGCACCATCTGGAGGGCTTTGAGATCACCGGAGGCGACCGCGACGCGGAGCGCGTTGGGCGAGTGGACGGCGAGCATCGCCAGCGCGAGCCGGGGCCCGATGCCGCTGGCGGTCTGCAGCATCTCGAACACCACCCGCTCGTCGTCGGAGGCGAACCCGTAGAGGGTCAGCGACTCCTCACGGACGACCAGCGAGGTCGACAACCGGCCGTTCTCCCCCACCCGCAGCAGGCCCAGCGTTCCGGGCGTGCAGTGGACGAGGACGCCCACCCCGCCGACCTCGACCACGGCGGCGTCGGGGGCGATGGCGGTGACCAGACCGGACACCGAGGCGATCATGAAGCGCTCCCGGATGGGTGAACGGGGGCCGGACGGGCGTCCGGACCGGACGACGAGCGGCCCGGACTCGCCGACGTGGCGATCACCGGGGACCCCGGGCGGACCGGGCGGTCGCCACGGCGCTCGCCAGGCGGTTCTGCACGCCGCCGCGCCACACGTGGCAGATGGCCAGCGCCAGCGCGTCGGCGGCGTCGGCGGGCTTGGGCATGGCGTCGAGGCGGAGGATGCGGGTGACCATGGTGCCGACCTGCTTCTTGTCGGCGGTGCCGCTGCCGGTGACCGCCGCCTTGACCTCGGAGGGCGTGTGGAGCGCCACGGGCAGCCCGCGGCGGGCGGCGCACAGGATGGCGAGGGCGGCAGACTGGGCGGTGCCCATGACGGTGCGGACGTTGTGCTGCGCGAACACCCGCTCGACGGCCACCGCGTCGGGCTCGGTCTCGTCGAGCCACTTCTCCAGGCCGCGCTCGATGGCCACCAGGCGGGCGCCGATCTCGTCGTCGGCCGGGGTGCGGATCACGCCGACGGCCACCAGGCGGGCGGGCGATCCGGGGCGGCCCTCGACGACGCCGACGCCGCAGCGGGTGAGCCCGGGGTCGACACCCAGCACGCGCACCGGCGGCCCCCTTCCGCTCCGAACATGTGTTCGGCGATCTTACACTAGAAGTAGTCGAGCAGGTACGGCTTCGCCGCGAACACCGCGTCCAACGTGTCGTCGAACACCGTGGGGCCGGTCAGTCCGCCCGACATGCGCAGAGTGGCGGCGGGGACGCCGGCGTACAGGGCGGAGAGGGCGTTGATCGTGAGGGCCGGGCCGGTCCCGGCGCCCTTCGACAGGGAGCCCGAGCCGTCGGCGACCTCCAGCAGCCAGGTGCCGTCGTTGGCGGGGCGGGCCGGGTCGGTGAGCTCGAAGGGGACCGACGCGGTCACCGCCGGGGAGTAGCCGCGCCGGGCGACCGCGTCGGCGGGGTCGACGAGGCGGAACATCCAGCGGGTGGAGGAGACGACGTCCTTGGACCGCTCGCGCAGCAGCCACAGGACCGGGTCGTCGGGCGCGACGGTGGCGGTCACCCGCTTGGCGACCGACGAGGAGGTGCCCACGAGGGCCCACAGTGCCCGTGTGGTCGCCTCGGAGGCGGCGACGAGGCTGTCGACCTCGATGTCGCCGCCCGACCAGCGGTAGATCACGTAGCCGTCGCCGGCGAGGTAGCAGAAGTCGTCGTCGTCCTCCAGCCAGACCCGCCAGGTCTCCGGGGTGTAGGAGAGCGGGCCGGAGGCGCGGGTGGCGGCGTGGACGCGGCCGATCAGCGCCACCAGCTCGTCGGTGTCGGCGGGGCCCATGCGGCGGAGCGCGACCGGCTCGCCGGGGGCGATCGTCCGCAGCGCCTCGGTGGGCAGGGTGGCGATCAGGCGGCTGCCGGCGTGCTCGAAGCCCGCGCTCCGGTAGACGGGGGTGGTCGCCGGGTAGAGCGCCGAGACCGCCGAGCCGAGCTCGGAGCAGCGGTCGAGCACGGCGCGCATCAGCAGGCGGCCGACGCCCCTCCCCCGGTCTTCGGGCGCGACGGTGACGCCGGCCACGCCGCCCATGGGCTGCGGGCGGCCGTGCCACCACTGTGTGAACGGGTTGAGCCGGGCGGTCGCGACCAGGCGGGCGCCGTCGAAGACGCCCAGGCAGCGGCCCTGGGACAACAACGGCGTGACCATGCGCCGCCAGACGGCGGCGTCGGACGCCGAGAGTGGCCCGAAGGCCCGCTTGCGGTTGTCGAGCACCGCGTCGAGATCGTCTTCGCCGAGATCACGGATGTCCACGGAACCACAACCTACGCAGGCCTTACGGAACCGCGCAAACCAGCCGGTTTCAGGCGTCGAGCTTGGCCAGGATCTCGTCGGAGACGTCGGCGTTGGCGTAGACGTTCTGCACGTCGTCGCTGTCTTCGAGCGCGTCGATCAGCTTGAAGACCTTGCGGGCCGTGTCTTCGTCGACCGGGACGTTGATCGTCGGCAGGAAGCTGCTGTCGGCCGAGTCGTAGTCGATGCCGGCCTCCTGGAGGGCCTTGCGGACCGGCACGAGGTCGCTGGCCTCGGTCACGATCTCGAACGACTCGCCCAGGTCGTTGACCTCTTCGGCGCCCGCTTCGAGGACCACTTCGAGGACCTGGTCTTCGGTGAGCTCGACGCGGCCGGCCTTGGTCTCTGACACCAGCTTGGGCACCAGGATGACGCCCTTGCGGTTGAACATGTAGGACACCGAGTTGGGGTCGGCCAGCGAGCCGCCGTTGCGGGTCAGCGCGACCCGGACCTCGGAGGCCGCGCGGTTGCGGTTGTCGGTGAGGCACTCGATGAGCATGGCGACGCCGCTGGGGCCGTAGCCCTCGTACATGATCGTCTGCCAGTCGGCGCCACCGGCCTCCAGGCCGCCGCCGCGCTTGCGGGCGCGCTCGATGTTGTCGACCGGGACCGAGCTCTTGCGCGCCTTGGTGATGGCGTCGAAGAGGGTCGGGTTGCCGTCAGGATCGGGGCCACCGGTCCTGGCCGCCACTTCGATGTTCTTGATGAGCTTGGCGAACAGCTTCCCGCGCTTGGCGTCGAGCGCGGCCTTCTTGTGCTTCGTCGTCGCCCATTTGGAGTGGCCGGACATCGGCTAGAGCTCCCTTACCATCTCAACGAAATACGAATGGACCCGCGCGTCGCCGGTCAGTTCCGGATGGAACGAGGTGGCGAGCAACGGGCCTTGGCGGACCGCGACGATCCTATCCCCGGCGCGGGCCAGCACTTCGACATCGTTTCCGACGGACTCGACCCAGGGCGCCCGGATGAAGATCGCCCGGAAGCCCTGAATCCCCGGGAGGTCCAGATCGTACTCGAAGGAGTCGACCTGGCGCCCGAAGGCGTTGCGGCGTACGACCATGTCGAGGCCGCCGAGGGTCTGCTGGCCCTCGATGCCGCCCTCGATGCGGTCGGCCAGCATGATCATGCCGGCGCAGGAGCCGTAGGCGGGCATGCCCGCCTTCACCCGCTGCTGGATGGGGTCGAACATCTCGAAGGCCACCGCGAGCTTCCACATCGTGGTCGACTCGCCGCCCGGGATGACCAGGGCGTCGACCTGGTCGAGCTCCTCGGGACGGCGCACCGCCACCGCCACGGCGCCCGACTCCACCAGGGAACGGGCGTGCTCGCGGACGTCGCCCTGGAGCGCGAGCACGCCGATCGTGGGTGTGCTCACCAGCCGCGCTCGGCCAGGCGGTGGGGCACGGGAATGTCGTCGACGTTGATGCCGACCATGGCCTCGCCGAGGCCGCGCGAGACCTTGGCGATCACGTCGGGGTCGTCGAAGAACGTGGTGGCCTTGACGATCGCGGCGGCCCGCTGGGCGGGGTTGCCCGACTTGAAGATGCCCGAGCCGACGAACACGCCCTCGGCGCCGAGCTGCATCATCATCGCGGCGTCGGCCGGGGTGGCGATGCCGCCCGCGGTGAACAGCACGACCGGCAGCTTGCCCTCGCGGGCGACCTCGGCGACCAGCTCGTAGGGGGCCTGCAGCTCCTTGGCCGCGACGTAGAGCTCGTCTTCGGGCAGCGAGGAGAGGCGCTTGAGCTCGGCGCGGATGGTGCGCATGTGGGTGACGGCGTTGGAGACGTCGCCGGTGCCGGCCTCGCCCTTGGAGCGGATCATGGCCGCCCCCTCGGTGATGCGGCGCAGGGCCTCGCCCAGGTTGGTGGCGCCGCACACGAACGGCACGGTGAAGCGCCACTTGTCGATGTGGTTGGCGTAGTCGGCCGGGGTGAGCACCTCGGACTCGTCGACGTAGTCGACGCCGAGCGACTGCAGGACCTGGGCCTCGGCGAAGTGGCCGATGCGCGCCTTGGCCATGACCGGGATCGAGACGGCGGAGATGATGCCGTCGATCATGTCGGGGTCGCTCATCCGGGACACGCCGCCCTGCGCGCGGATGTCGGCGGGCACCCGCTCCAGGGCCATGACGGCGACCGCGCCCGCGTCTTCGGCGATCTTGGCCTGGTCGGGCGTGACGACGTCCATGATCACGCCGCCCTTGAGCATCTCGGCCATGCCGCGCTTCACGCGTGCGGTGCCGACGGACGGGGTCGTTTCGGGGCTGGACACGGCGCTACCTCACTCGAGGGGACAAGGTGAATTGGTTCTATATTAGGCGCCTGAGCGAACCAAAACGACAGTCCATTTCGTACGGAAAGACAGGCCGGACCGGACAGTCCGTCTACGGAGCGATCGGCGTCCTGGACGCCAGCACCACCCAGACCTGGCCGCGGGCGAAAGGCATCGGGCTGCCGTCGGCCAGCGTGAACGTGGTCCCGTCCTCCTCCGTCGGGCGCTGCCACCTGACCTTGTAGGCCTGACCGTCGCGCAGCACGACGCCGGTGCCCTTGCCGGTCGAGTGGACCAACGGCGTGTAGCTGCCGGTGAAGTCGTGGAACTGCGACCGCTCGGTCTTGGTGTACTGCACGACCACGGTAGCGGGGGCGATCTGGCCGCCCTCGGCGGCCATGTCCTTCTCGCCGTCCTGGATGACGGCCCACTTCTTCGCGGTCGCGTTCCACTGGAAGGTGAAGGTCGCCGCCGGATACTTCACCGTGTAGCGCCGCGTCGGCTTGCCGCCCTCCGGGGCCTCGTCGGAGAAGGTGAACCCGATGTCCTTCGCCCTGGTCGCCTTGGCCTGCTTGAGGAGCTGGGCGGGGCGGCCGACCAGGTTGTAGGGGGCGACCCGGCCCGGGTAGCGGAAGTAGGCGCCGGGGGCCGAGCTGTCGGAGACGTCGACCAGCGACGCCTGCTGGACGAACGGGATCATCTTGGTCTGCACGCCCGAGTAGGCCAGGGCGGGCTTGCCGAACATCGGCAGGATGTGCAGGTCGGAGATGCGGGCCGAGCGGACCGGGCCGACCTCCTTGGGCAGCTTGGAGGAGAAGATCGCCATCAGCCGGGTCAGGCCGCCCTCGACCTGCTCCACGTAGACGATGTCGGCGGACTTCACGCCGATCTGCGGCTTGCCCGAGTGGGTGTTCTCGATCTTGACGGCGAGCACCGGCTTGCGCGCGGCCACCGGCATGCCGGTGAAGGGGTGCTCCGGCGGCTTGCTCGGCGAGGCCGACGCCGCGACATCGGCGGCCTGCGGCGTCGTGCCGGGGTTGCCACCTTCGCCCCCCGACGAGCACGCCCCGGTCAGCAGTGTCGCCGCCGCGAGCATGAGAACGCCCATCCGATGTGCCCGCACGGACAACTCCTCCCGAGTCCCGAAAAATCGGCGCCAGCTTACCGGCGTCGGCTGGCAAATCGGTCAGAGTCCGTCAAGTCGGGTCAGGCGCCCGCCATGGCCTTGGGAGGGTCGTCGTCGATGTCGAAGAAATCGGGGTAGGGCGTGTGCCCGGCCAGCCGCAGCACCCGGGCCAGGAAACGGCGCTGGGCGACCCGGGTGACGTCGACGGCGTTGTTGTAGAACCGGCGCGAGTAGACGACCTTGGCCACCGCGGCGTCGAGCTCGGCCAGCAACTCGGGGGCCTGCACCTTCTCGGCGAAGGTCTCCTGGTCGACGACCGCCCTGAGGGTGCGCGACAGGTCGCTCTCGGCGTGCTCGCGCTCGTCGGGGCCGGCCGTACGCGCCTCGTGGGCCGCCGCCGCCAGCACCAGCGACGTGGCGGGGTCGAGCAGCCGCGAGCCCGCCAGCTCCAGGCTGACCGCGGCCCGCCGCAGGAGGGCGGCGTCGAGGGCGGCGTGGGCGGTCTCCAGGCGGATGTGCAACCGGTCGAGCCGCCCGGCCCGCCACGAGATGTAGACGGCCGTCAGCACGATCACCACGCCGACGACCAGGATGACCGTGGTGTTCACCACTCGTCCTCCACGCCGACGGGGACGCCGGCGACGGTCTCGTAGACCCGCAGGACGTCGCGGGCGACGGTCGACCAGTCGTATTTGCGGACGGCGAGCCGGGCCTCGTCGGAGTATTCGGCCCGGCGCCGCGGGTCGTCGAGCAGCCGGGCCGCCTCGCGGGCCAGCGCGGCGGCGTCGCCGGTGGCGAACAGGGCCCCGGCCTGGCCGTCGCCCAGCACCCTGCGGAAGGCCGGGATGTCGCTGGCCAGGATGGTCGCGCCCGCCGACATGGCCTCGGTCAGCACGATGCCGAAGCTCTCGCCGCCCAGGTTGGGGGCGACGAAGACGTCGACGGAGTGGAGGGCGCGGATCTTGTCGGCCTCGCTGACCATGCCGAGCAGGCCGACGCGGTCGTGCAGGTTCCTCGGGAGCCTGGCGTAGACGTCGTCGGCGTCGCCCGGCCCGGCGACCAGCAGCCGCACGCCGGGCCGCTCCTCCGCCAGCTTCGTGAACGCCTCCAGCAGCACGGCCAGGCCCTTGCGGGGTTCGTCCATCCGCCCGAGGAAGCCCAGGACGGTCCCGTCGGGGCCCCAGCCCGGGAGGGGCTCGGCCTCGGCGTAGCGGTCGACGGTGACCCCGTTGGGGATCAGCACGGCGTCGCCGCCCATGTGCTCGACCAGGGTCTTGCGGGCCGCGTCGGAGACGGCGATCCGGCCGGTGATCTTCTCCAGGGCGGTGTGGAGCACGGGCGCGGTCACCGAGACGGCCCGCGAGCGCTCGTAGGAGGCGTGGAAGGTCGCCACGATCGGGCCGCGCGCCACCCAGCAGGCCAGCAGGCCGACCGACGGCACGGCCGGCTCGTGGACGTGGAGCACGTCGAACCGGCCCTCGCGGATCCACTTGCGGACCCGGTTGGCCGACAGGAACCCGAAGGTCAGCCGGGCCACCGACCCGTTGTAGGGCACCGGCACGGCCCGCCCGGCCGACACCACGTAGGCCGGGAGCGGCGCGTCGTCGCCGGCGGGCGCCATGACCGAGACCCGGTGCCCGTCGTCGATCAGCGCCTCGGCCAGATCGCGCACGTGGGCCTGCACCCCGCCCGGGACGTCCCACATGTAGGGGCAGACGATCCCGATCCTCACGGCCGGGGCTCCCTCGGCTCCAGGTCTTCGAGCCACAGCCGCTGGAGCATGTGCCAGTCGTCGGGGTGTTCCGCGATGCCCTTCTCGAAGGCGTCGGCCATGCCCTGGGTGAGCTCGGTGACCTTCTCCTGCCGGGTCCCCTCGGCCGGCACGGGCACTTCCGGATGAACGTCTAAACCCCACCCGTCGCCGTCGAACCAGATGGTCACGGGCACCAGCGCGGCCCCGGTCTGGAGCGCCAGCAGCGCCGGTCCGGCGGCCATGCGGGTGCGGCGGCCGAAGAAGTCGACCTCGATCCCGCTGTCGGTGAGGTCGCGGTCGGCCGGGAGGCAGGCGACCCTGCCCGCCCGCATGCGCTGGGCGAGGGTGCCGAACGCCTGGGCGCTGCCGCCGCCCTGCTTGGTGAGCGGCAGCACCTCCATGCCGATGGCGGTGCGGAAGGCGACGAACCGCTCGAACAGCGACTCGGGTTCGAGCCGCTCCATCACGGTCGTGAACGGGTGGCCGCACTGCACGAGCCAGACCCCGGCGGCGTCCCAGTTGCCCATGTGGGGCAGCGCGATCACGACGCCCCGGCCCTCGGCGATGGTCTCCATGAGGTAGTCGCCGCCGACGGCGCGGGTGCGGGCGTGGATCTTCTTCGGGTCCATCGCCGGGAGCCGGAAGATCTCCATCCAGTAGCGCATGTAGGACCGCAGGCCCGCCCGGGACAACTCCCGCAGCGACTCCCCCTCGCGGCCGGTCACCTTGGCCAGGTTGGACTCCAGGCGTCTGACCGACCTGCCCTGGCGCCGCCACATGACGTCGGCGATCTGCCGGAACACGAAGGCGGCCGCCTTCTCCGGGACGAACCGGACGATGGCCCAGCCGACCGTGTAGGCGGACGCGACGATCCGGTCAGCGAGCGTCATGCTGCACCGCCTGCTTGTAGACGACGTGCATACGCTGCCCCACGGTGATCACGCTGGCCAGCGCCAGCCCCCAAAGACCCACAGCCAGAACGTACGGCACGCCCAATCCGTCGAGGAAGGCCACCACGAGGACGACGAGCAGTCGCTCTCCGCGCTCGGCGATGCCGATGTTGGCCGTCATGCCGAGCCCCTCGGCCCGCGCCTTGGCGTAGGAGACGACCGCGCCGCCCACCAGGCAGAGCAGGCCGCCCAGGGCCAGCACCCGCTGGCCGTCGAGGACCAGGTAGATGATCAGGCCGGAGAAGACGCCCGCGTCGGCGACCCGGTCGAGGGTCGAGTCGAGGAAGGCGCCCCAGGTCGAGCCCCTGGTCATCCGGGCCAGGATGCCGTCGAGCAGGTCGGCCAGCACGAAGAAGGTGATCACGAGGCTGCCGGCGACGAGCTGCCCGTGTGGGTAGAACCACAGGGACGAGGCCACCGTGCCGAGTGTTCCGGCCGCGGTGATCATGTTGGGGGTGACGCCATGGCGCGCGAGGAACCGGCCCAGCGGGCTCATGAGCCTGGTCATGGCGGGACGCAGAACGTTCAGCATGGCGGTCTGATCGTAGGGCATGCGCCCGCCCCCACATTCCCCGCAAGGGTCTTGTGATCTGGGCCACAACGGTTAAGGGTGGGTTACACGCGCCTTTCCGATCGGGGTGCGGGGCGCGTCACAGCAGGCGGCCGGGCGGCCGCCGGTCGTTCACGCGGCCTGCGGCCTCCCCTCCAATCCAGGAGGCGAAAGTGGCGGAGAAGGCCAACGGAGGGACATCGGGAGCCGCGGGCAGGGCACCATCGGCCGACCAGCCGGACATGGTGCGCAACGTCGTGCTCGTCGGCCATTCCGGATCGGGGAAGACGACCCTGGTGGAGGCGCTGCTCGCGGCGACCGGCACCATCCCGCGCACGGGCAGGGTCGAAGACGGGACCACCGTCAGCGACTTCGACGAGGTCGAGGTCCGCCAGCAGCGGTCGGTGAACCTGGCGCTCGCGCCGCTGACCCACAACGGGATAAAGATCAACCTGCTCGACACGCCGGGGTACGCCGACTTCGTCGGGGACCTGCGGGCCGGGCTGCGGGCCGCCGACGCGGCGCTGTTCGTGGTCGCGGCCACCGACGGCGTCGACGGGCTGACCCGCCAGATCTGGGACGAGTGCGCGAGCGTGGGCATGCCGCGCGCGGTCGTCATCACCAAGATCGACCATCAGCGGGCCGACTTCGACGAGGTCCTCACCGCCTGCCAGGACGCCTTCGGCGAGGGCGTCGCGCCGCTCTACCTGCCGCTCGGCGGCGAGGCGCTCGTGGGGCTGCTGACGCAGCGCGTGTTCGACTACACGGGCGGAACCCGCACCGAGCGGGAGCCCGACGACGGGCAGGCCGAGCTGATCGAGCAGTACCGCGAGGCGCTCATCGAGGGGATCATCCAGGAGAGCGAGGACGAGTCGCTCATGGACCGCTACCTCGCGGGCGAGGAGATCGACACCAAGGTCCTCATCGACGACCTGGAGAAGGCCGTCGCGCGGGGCACCTTCTACCCGGTCCTGGCGACCGCGCCGGGCGTGGGCGTGCCCGAACTGCTCGAAGTGATCACCCAGGGCTTCCCGTGCCCGCCCGAGCACCGGCTGCCCGAGGTCACGACCATAGACGGCAAGAGCGTGCGGGTCTGCCGGTGCGACCCCGACGGGCCCCTGGTGGCCGAGGTGGTCAAGACGA
Organism: Herbidospora yilanensis; assembly: GCF_001570565.1. GTDB lineage: Bacteria > Actinomycetota > Actinomycetes > Streptosporangiales > Streptosporangiaceae > Herbidospora > Herbidospora yilanensis. The sequence continues at coordinate 68,691 of NZ_BBXE01000048.1, forward strand.
CCAGCGACCCCTACGTGGGCCGCATCAGCCTGGTGCGGGTCTTCTCGGGCACCCTGCGGCCCGACATGACCGTCCACGTCTCCGGGCACGTGCCGCAGCACGAGCACGACGTCGACGAGCGGGTCGGCGCGTTGTCCTCGCCCCTCGGCAAGACCCAGCGGCCGGTGGGCAAGTGCGTGGCCGGCGACGTGGTGGCGGTGGCCAAGCTCGGCCACGCCGAGACCGGCGACACCCTGTCGGAGAAGGACGACCCGCTGCTCATGGAGCCGTGGCGGATGCCCGAGCCGCTGCTGCCCGTCGCGATCAGGGCCAGGTCGAAGGCCGACGAGGACAAGCTCTCCCAGGCGCTGAACCGCCTGGTGGCCGAAGACCCGACGCTGCGCCTGGAGAACAACGCCGAGACCCGCCAGCTCGTGTTGTGGTGCATGGGCGAGGCCCACGCCGACGTGCTGCTCGACCGGCTGGCGCGGCGCCACGGCGTCGAGGTGGAGAAGATCGACCTGCGGGTCCCGCTGCGCGAGACCTTCGGCGGCCGGGCCCAGGGCATGGGCCGCAACGTCAAGCAGACCGGCGGCCACGGCCAGTACGCCATCTGCCACCTGGAGATCGAGCCGCTGCCCTCGGGCTCCGGGTTCGAGTTCGTCGACAAGATCGTCGGCGGCGTGGTGCCGCGCCAGTTCATCCCGTCGGTGGAGAAGGGCGTCCGGAGCCAGATGGAGCGCGGCGTGGTGGCCGGCTACCCGATGGTCGACATCAGGGTGACCCTGTACGACGGCAAGGCCCACTCGGTCGACTCCAGCGACATGGCGTTCCAGATCGCGGGCGGGCTGGCCCTGCGCGAGGCCGCCGCGAAGGTGAAGGCGCTGCTCCTCGAACCGGTCGACGAGGTGTCGGTCCTGGTCGACGACGACTACGTCGGCAACGTCATGAGCGACCTGTCGTCGCGGCGCGGACGGGTGCTGGGCACCGAGCCCGTGGGGGTCGGCCGGACGCTGGTCCGGGCCGAGGTGCCGGAACTGGAAATCACCCGATACGCAATAGATCTACGGTCGATGTCACACGGAACCGGAACGTTCACCCGCGCTTTCCTGCGTTATGAACCATTGCCGTCGCACCTCGCGGAAAAGGTCGCGACCCCCGCTGATTAGGGGGTTTCCGGCGCCGTTCGTTTCGCTTGAACGGCGCCGGGGCATTTCCTCGCGCGTTGTGTGGAGTCACGTCCGCCCCTATGACGAATTTCGCTATACGGGCGAAGCATCGCCGATGCGATGCCAGACTGTGACAGCCATCGCGTTCGGGGAGGGCAAGTGAAACGACAGTTGATCGCCGGCGTCGCCGTGGCCGCGACCGCTTCCGCGGGGGCATATCTGCTGGCCCCGGAGGCGTCCGGCCCGGCGTTGGAGCGTGCCAGCTACGAGACCGCGGCCAAGAAGACCGTCTGCCCGGCGGCCAAGCGCCAGATGCGCGGCATGTGGATCGCCACGACGCAGAACATCGACTGGCCGTCGAAGGCGGGCCTGCCGCCCGCCACGCAGCGGGCCGAATACGTCAAGATGCTCGACACCGCCGCCGCGCGCGGCATCAACGCGGTGTTCGTGCAGGTCAGACCGGCCTCCGACGCCATCTACAAGTCGTCGCTCGAACCCTGGTCGCAATACCTGACCGGCAAGGCCGGCAAGAACCCGGGCTGGGACCCGCTGCCGTTCCTGATCAGCGAGGCCCACAAGCGGGGCATGGAGTTCCACGCCTGGTTCAACCCCTACCGGGCCTCCTACACCGACGACGTCGCCTCACTGCCGGCCGACCATCCGGCCCGCCGGCACCCCGGCTGGGTGGTCAGGCACGAGGGGCGGCTCTACTACAACCCGGGGCTTCCGTCGGTACGCGACCACGTCACCAAGGTGATCATGGACGTGGTCAACCGCTACGACATCGACGGCGTCCACTTCGACGACTACTTCTACCCCTATCCGGGCCAGGGCACGAAGTTCAACGACACCGCCGCCTTCAACAAGTACCGCGACGGCAAGTCGCTGGCCGACTGGCGGCGCGCCAACGTCAACCAGCTCGTGGCGCAGGTCGACAAGGCCGTCCACCGGGCCAAGCCCTACCTGAAGTTCGGCATCAGCCCGTTCGGGATCTGGCGGAACAAGAGCAACGATCCGGCCGGCTCCAAGACCAACGGCATGTCGGCCTACGACGCGATCTACGCCGACCCGAAGGCCTGGATCAAGGCCGGCACGGTCGACTACCTGACCCCGCAGCTCTACTGGAACCGGGGCTTCGCCGCGGCCGACTACGACGTGCTGGTGCCGTGGTGGGCGAACGCGGTGAAGGGCAGCGGCGTCGACCTCTACATCGGCCAGGCGCTCTACCAGATCGGCACCGGCGGGGCGTGGAACCGGCCCAACGAGATCCCGTCACACCTGGCGGTGAACAAGCGTTATCCCGAGGTCAAGGGCGACGTCTACTTCAGCGCCAAGCAGGTCGTGCAGAACCCGCTGAAGGTGATGACCCGGATCGACGAGGACTACTACAAGCGCCCGGCGCTGCTGCCGCTGATCAAGGGGCTGCCCACCAAGCCGCTCGGCCCGGTGAAGAACCTGCGCAACGCGGGCGGCACGCTGACCTGGACGGGCGTGCCGGGGGCCCGCGCCTACGCGGTCTACCGGGGGTCGGGCGACTCGTGCGAGCTGGTCGCGGTGACGACCCGGTCGTCGTTCCAGACCCGGGCGAACGGCGCCTACCAGGTGACCTCGCTCGACCGCCTCTACAACGAGAGCACGCCCGCATCAGCACGAGTGGGCTGATATTGCAAGTTTTTGCTCAGTTATTGCGTCCGATGATCTGATCCTGTCAGGATGAGGGCACCCCCCTCACCGGGTAGCGTCCGCCCGGTCCTGCCAGAAAGGATCATCGGACGTGGCTGTCTCGCGCCGCAGTTTCCTCGCCTCGGCCATCTCGGCGTCCGCCATCGCGGCGACCTCGACCCATCTGACCAGCGGCCCGGCGT
>NZ_BBXE01000049.1 GCF_001570565.1 Herbidospora yilanensis
TCCGAGTGCCACCGGGCCGTGGACGTACCGGGGGACGGTCATGCCGCGGCAGGGGGCGAGCTTCACCAACCACGCCGGGGTCGTCGACTTCGCGGGCGGGTCGTACTTCTTCTACCACAACGGCGCGCTGCCCGGCGGCAGCGGTTACACCCGGTCGGTGGCGGTGGAGAAGTTCACCTACAACAGTGACGGCACCATCCCGCAGTTCAACATGACCACGGCCGGACCACCCCAGGTCGGCACCCTCAACCCCTACGTGCGCCAGGAGGCCGAGACCAGCGCCTGGGCCACCGGAGTGGAGACCGAGGCCTCCACCGAAGGCGGAATGAACGTCGGCTTCATCGAGAACGGCGACAACCTCAAGGTCAAGGGTGTGGCCTTCGGCACCGGCGCGTCCTCCTTCACCGCCCGGGTCGCCTCCGGCGCCGGCGGCGGCCGGATCGAGGTCCGGCTCGGCTCGGCCACCGGCACGCTCGTCGGCACCTGCACCGTGCCCGGCACCGGCGGCTGGCAGAACTGGACCACCGTCACCTGCCCCGTCTCGGGCGCGACCGGCACGCGCGACCTCTACCTGCGCTTCGCGGGCAACAGCGGCTACCTGTTCAACTTCAACTGGTGGCAGTTCACCGGCGGAGGCGGCGGCACCGGAGAATTGCTGACCAACGGCTCGATGGAGAACGGCACCACCGGCTGGACCACCTCCGGCGGCACCCTCACCTCCACGACCCCCGCCTACGCGGGCAGCCGATCACTGCTCAACACCGGACGCACCGCCGCCTGGCAGGGCCCCAACCAGAACGTCACCACCCAGCTCACCAACGGCAAGAGCTACACCACCAGCGTCTGGGTCCGCTCGCAGACCGGCAGCCCGAGCGCGAAGGCCACCCTGGCGCTCACCGCGAACGGCACCACCAGCTATCTCCAGCTCACCCCGACCCAGACGGTCAACACGAACGGCTGGACCCAGCTCACCGGCACCGCGACGGTCTCGTGGACCGGCACGCTCACCAACGCCTCCTTCTACGTCGAGACGGCCGCCGGCACCGACGGCTTCCACATCGACGACGCCTCCTTCCAGTGACGGACCCGGACGGGACCTGACCGGCTCACTCGGCGCGTGAGCCGGGCCCGCGGAGCGGCTGTTCCTCCCGTTCCGCGGGCGGTTCGGCCGCACTGTGATCAGTGTGAGCGGGGTTCCAGCGTCGCGCTCGGGGTCCGCAGGCCGTCCAGTACGCTTTCAGTCATGGGCGTTATCGGTCACATTCCCGAACGGGAAGCCCCACGGCCCCGGTCGGCGAGCATCTGGGACGTCGCCCGGGTGGCCGGAGTCTCCCAGCAGACGGTCTCCCGTGTCATCAACGGCAAAGACCGGGTGAGCGAGTCGACCAGGGCCAAGGTCCTCCAGGTCATCGACGAGCTCGACTTCCGGCCCAACCGGCTGGCCCAGGCGCTGGCCGGCGGCCCGATCAGGTCGGTCACCGTGCTGACCTCCGACACCGCGCTCTACGGCGCCGCCGCCACCCTGCGGGGCATGGAGCAGGCGGCCAGGGCGGCCGGCTTCTCCGTGGGCATCAGCGTGCTGGAGCGGAGTCTCGACGCGGCCGAGGCCGCGGTGCGGCTCAACCGGTCCGGGCAGGCGGTCATGGTGATCGCCTTCGATGAGGCCGGGGTCCGCACGCTGGGCGCGCTGCCGCCCGAGATCCCGATGACCGCGACCATCGAGCGCCCGCCCGACGACCACGCCGACGCCGCGTGGCAGGTCTGGCTGGACGATCGCGCGGCGGCCGCCCACGCCACCCGCTACCTGCTGAGCCTGGGGCACTCGACCGTCCACTACGTCGCCATCCCTTCGTCGACCAGTCCGACGGCGCAGCGGACCCTCGGATGGCGGGAGACGCTGACCGACGCCGGACGCCCGGTGCCCGAGCCGCTGCAGGGTGGCTGGAGTCCCCGGTCCGGCTATCTCGCCGCGCGCTCTCTGCTGGCCGACCCGACGGTGACGGCCATCCTGTGCGGCAACGACGACCTCGCCCTGGGCGTCATGCGGGCCGCCCGCGAGGCCGGGCGGCGCATCCCCGGCGACCTCAGCGTGGTCGGGTTCGACGACTCACCGCAGTCGGCCTACCTGAACCCCTCGCTCACCACGGTGCGCCTCGACTTCGAGGGGCTCGGCCGGGCGTGCTTCGGCCTCCTGCGCCGCAGGCTCGATCCGGACGGCCCGGCGGCCGTGCCCGTGTGGAGCGAACCGGAGCTCATCGTCAGGGAGAGCAGCGGGCCACGCCCGCCCGCCCGCTGACCGACGCCGGCCGCCGGGCCCGATCCAGGGCCCGGCGGCCGGCTCCCGCGGCCGGTGCTACGCCGTGCCGCCGTTCTCGGCGATCAGCGCCTCGGCGTCACGCAGCAGCGTGGCCTTCACCTCGGCGTTCGAAACGATCTTCGGGTCGTCGACGGCGTCCACGAACCTTTCGAGCTTCTTGACGATCTTCTTCTTGTCCCGCTCCCGGCCCTTGTCCTCCGACACCATGACCTTGGAGATCTTGTCCTCCAGTTTGGCCGCGCCGCCGGCGGTGAGCTTGCCCGCGTTCAGGAAGCGGCCGATCAGGGCGGAGATGTCGTCGGTGGAGGTGCCGGTGGTGAACGTCACCGTCGCGGCGGCCTGGTTGCCGGCGTTGTCGGTGGCGGTGACGACGAGCGTGTGCTCACCCAGGGGCAGCTCGTACAGGACGAGCATGCCCTCCTCGAACGGCTGCCCGTCGAGCGTCGCGGCGACCGTCTTGACCCCGGACTCGGCGTCGTCGGCCGCCCAGCCGATCTCCAGGTCCCGGCTGTCGCCGTAGCGCTCGCCGTCCTCGACACCAGAGATCGTCACGCTGGGCGCGAGGTCGTCGACCTTGATCGGCGCGATGGCGAACCTGTCGAGGTTGGGAGCCCACGGGCTGTCGAGCTCGGCGATGCACGGGGCCGGGCAGCCCGTGGCCTTCGCGCCGTTGGCGGGGTCGTTGTACAGGGTGATCGTGTTCGTGCCGGCCTTGAGGGTCACCGGCACGCCGCGGTCCCACCAGTTCCCCCACGACCAGGTGTTCTTGAACCAGTACCGGGTCGAGGCGGCGTCGTTGACGGCGATGTCGATCGGCCGCGAGATGATGTCGGCGTTGTACACGTGGCCGGTCTTGCGCTCGTCGTTGGCGTAGCTCACGACGAACATGTAGTCACCCGCCACGTCCACGTCGACCTGGAGGGTGAGCCGGTTCTGCGGCCCCTGCCCGATCTGGCCGACGTACTGCCCGCCGGATGCGTAGCCGTGGCTCGCCACCACGGCGGTGCCGCCTGTGACGGCCGACTCGGCCTCGATGACCCGCACCGGCTGCGAACCGGACGTCGCCCGGGTCACGCTCACCCGGTCGAGGTCCACCGGCGTGCCGCCGGCGGGCTCCACGGTCACCCGGTTGACGCCCGCCGACAGGAACAGGCGGTGCCGGTCGCTCCGCCAGAACGCGCCGTCGCCCGAGCCGGCCCGCAGCACCGCGCCCGCGACCGGGCGCCGGTCGAGTTCGACGGTCGCGGTGACCGCGCCGGGTTCGCCGGTGCCGTGGTGCCGGAAGTCCAGGTCGTAGTATCCGTCCTCCTCGGCGTACACCGTGAACATGGCCTCGCCGCCGTCGCCGAGGGTCAGGTGACCCGCCCCGGACTGCTGCGGCTGGTCGTAGGCGTAGGCGACCTCGCCCTTGGTCTGCGACCGCTCGGCCTCGTAGTCGCGGGTGACCGGGGCGGTGCGGGCCGGCTCCAGGTCGATGCGGTCCAGCGTCGCCTGGCCGACGGCGGTGCCCAGCTCGGGGTGCGACTTGGCCAGGGTGATCTGGTTGGCGCCCTCCTGGAGCTGGATCACCACGTCCTTGCGGGTGCGCCACTGGAAGTTCAGCGTCGCCTGGTAGTCGACGAGCCGCGCCTGCGCGCCGTTGACCGTGAGCACCTGCTGGGAGGCCTGGCCGGTCTGGTTGCCGTACAGGATGCCCAGCTTGTACGCCCCGGCGGCCGGCGCCTCCACGTTGAAGGTGACCGCGCTGGTCGCCTGGGTGAGGTTGCCCACGTGGCGGGTGCCGGAGGTGGCGGCGGCGTTCCAGTTCGCCGGTGTGCCGAAGGTCTGGACCGTGCCCGCGGTGACGGTGGCGAGCTCCGCCTCGTAGGAGGCCCGCCACGGCTGCTCCACGGACTGGCGGGAACCCTGGCCGCCGGGCGACAGGACGATCTCGTACGCCGCCATCAGGTCGACGTTCGCGCCGCCGTCGCCGGTGAAGCCGAGACCGCGGACCGGGATGGTCAGCGAGCCGTCCTCGGGGGTGAGGTCGGTGTCGAGCAACACGACCGGCGGCGGGGCGTCGGAGTTCTGGCCGCTCCACGTGGTCGCCGACAGGGTGACGTTGACCTGGCCGCCGAACAGGTCCTCGTCGATGTTGTCGACGACCACGTCGAAGTCGGTCGCCGTGCCGCCACCGGCGATGATGCGGGCCTGGCGGCGTTCGTCGTCGATGGCGGCGATGGCCTCCAGCTTGTCGATCGTCGTCGCGGCGGGCGGCGTGACCTTGACGGTGTCGCTGCCGGCCATGTCGGCGTACATCTTGTAGAACCACCAGCCGCCGCCGGGCTTGTTGGTCTCCACGACGTCGCCGCCGAGGAGGCCGGCCGCGGTCCAGTAGGCCTTGCCGCCCGCGTCGACCTTCGCCTCCTCCAGCATGGCGACGTACTGGATGAGCTGGCCGGGCACGGTGAGGTCGCGGTTGCCGCCGTACTCGTTGATGTTGATGGGGATCGGGGGGATGCCCCGGGCCTGCTCCAGGTTCCGGTACGTCTGGTAGTTGGTGCGGAAGTAGTTGCCGTTCAGCGGGTTGAGGCCGGTGGAGTCGAGCTGGTGCCACGAGGTGAAGTCGGGCAGCACGTCGTTGTCACGGGCGTAGGTGAGGAAGTCGCCGTAGTTGCGGGCCCGGAACACCGCGTCGTTGGTGCCCATGACCCGCGCGCCGGGGTGGTGCGCCCTGATGTACTGGACGGCGGCCTTCCAGTGGGCGAGCAGGGCGTTGATCCGCGTCTGGTACTGGGCGGCGTTGCCGGTCGAGGTGCCGTACCAGATGCCGTCGGGCTCGTTGAACGGCACGTAGACGATGCGGTCGGCGTACGGGCTGTTGGAGACCTGGTCGACCACCCAGGCCAGTTTCTGCATGTAGACGTCGAAGCAGACCTGGTTGCAGGGGGTGACGCCGCCCGCGTTCTCGTAGGTCCACTGGGCGAACATGTCCTGGACGTTGATCTGGATGTACTGCCCGCCGTTGCGGAAGAACGAGGGCGCGACCGACAACGCGTCGCCGTTCGGGTGCTGGGCGCCCGCGGGCGGTTTCTGGTTGACGGTGGTCAGGCGCAGCGGCTCCAGCGTGTTGTCGCTGGGCACGCCCTCGTCACTGAGCCCGTACAGGGATCCGCTCGCGGCGCCGCGGAAGGCGCCGGTGCGTTCGCCGAGGTCGACGAGGAGCCGCGTGGCCGCGGGCTCCTCGGCATGGGCCGGCGGCAGGGCCGTCAGCCCGGTGACGAGCAGGGCGAGGGCGGTCGTCACGGTCGAGGCGACTCGCCGTGTCCGCCGGGGTATTCTTAATCTGGACATGCCTCTCCTGGTAGGGGATTCACGGGGTGGCCGACCGCTCCCGGCCAGGGGTGTTCGCGGTCGGTCCCCCTCAAACGGTGGTGCGGGTGGCTGGCCCAGGATCACTGGAACAGCGCGTTGACCTCCTCGTTCGCCTTGGTGAGCGACGACGGTTCGGCCTCGAAGCTCAGCACCGCGTCCATGGCGGGGCTCATGACGGCGCTGACGTCGCTGGCGTGATCGGTGATCGGGTAGAGCGACGTGGTGTTCTCGTGGATCTGCACGGTGAACGCGCTGATGTCGACGCCCTTCGCGGCGAACTTCTGTTCGGCGACGGTGAGCGCCTCGGGGATCGCGGGGAAGACGACGGCCTTGTCGCCGACCGTCTTCTGGCAGTCGGCGGAGGCCAGGTACTTCACCCACTGCCACGCCTGGTCCTTGTGCTCGCTGCCGGCGTAGATGGAGTCGGCCAGGCCGTTGTAGATGGTCGCCCGCTTGCCCGAGGGGCCGATGGGAGTGGGCGCGGTGCCGACCTCGACGCCGTCGTAGCCGTAGTAGGTGTTGATCATCCAGGAGCCGTTGGTGGACAACGCGTACCGGCCGGCGCCGAAGCCGTCGTTGACGCTGGTGCCCGACCTGGCGATGGCCAGGCTCGGCATGTAGCCCTTCTCGATCAGGCCGCGCCACCAGGCGACGGTCTCCTGGAAGCGGGGGTCGTCGTACTTGAACGAGGTGCCCCACGGGTTCTTGTCGGTGAACTGCCAGCCCGTGGAGAGCGCGTACATGCTCCACATCTGCTGGCCGACGCCGGCGCCGTTGTTCTCGTCGAGGCCGAGGCCGTAGACCTCGACCTTGGACTTGTCGAAGCCCTCCTCGTCGCCGCGCTTGCCGTTCTCGTCGACGGTGAGGCGGGCGATCACGTCCTCGTAGGTGCCGCCGTCGGTCGGATTCCAGGTGAGCGTCTTCATCTGCTCTTCGGTGACGCCGGCGTCGGCGAGCATCTTCTTGTTGTAGAAGACCGCGATGGTGTCGAAGTCCTTCGGCAGCCCGTACCTCTTGCCGTCGGCCGACACCCACAGGTCGGCCAGGCCGGGGGCGTAGACGTCGGTTCTGGTGCCGTCGGCGGCGATGAAGTCGTCCAGCGGCTGGATCTGCTGCTTGCCGGCGAACTCGGGATAGTAGTTCAGGTGGTTGGTGAAGACGTCCGGTGCGGTGCCGGAGACGAGGTTGGTCGTCAGGCCCGTCCAGTAGTCGGCCCAGCCGAACTGTGAGATCTTCACGGTGACGGCGGGGTTGGCGGCGTGGAAGGCGTCCGCGCAGGCCTGGTAGGCGGGCAACTGGTTGGAGTCCCACAACCAGTAGCTGATCTCGGTCGGGGCCGCGGCCGTGCCGCCGCCGCTCTCAGCGGGGTCGTCGCCGCCTCCGCACCCGGCCAGGGCCAGGGACAGTATGGTCGCGACGGCGGTGAGGCGTGTCGTCCGTCTCATGCCAGATCTCCTTGTTGCGATGGGGGGTGGTGATTCACGGGGAGGTCATTTGATCCCGGAGAACTGGATGGAGTTGACGATCCATCGGCCGAAGACGGCGAACAGGGCGATGATCGGCAGCGCCGCCAGCAGGGTCGCGGCCATGAGCCCGGCCCAGTCGGGTCCCGCCTGCGGGGTCTGGGAGCGGAAGATGCCCAACGCCACGGTGAGCACCCGCACGTCGTCCTCCTGCCCGACGAGCAGGGGCCAGAAGTACTCGTTCCAGGCTCCGATGTAGACGAGCAGGGAGATGGTGGCGATCGGCGCCGAGCTCATCGGCACGATCAGCCGGAAGAAGATCCGGGCGTGACCGGCGCCGTCCACGATCGCCGCCTCCTCCACCTCCCTGCTGATGTTGAGGAAGAACTGCCGGAGGAAGAACACCGCGAAGGGCGTCATGAACAGGTACGGCAGCATGATCCCGGCGTAGGTGTTGAGCAGCCCGAGTTCCTTGACCGTCACGAAGTTGGGCAGCGCGGTGAAGATCGGCGGCACCATCAGCGCGGTGAGGAAGACGAAGAAGACCTGCTCCCGTCCGGGCCACCGCAGCCGGGCGAACGCGTAGGCGGCCATGGCGCTGAAGAACACCTGGCAGACGGTGATGACGGCCGACGTGGCCACCGAGTTGGCCAGGTATCGCCAGAAGTTGATGTTCGCGCCCGACCCGCCCTGGGCGGCGGCCTCCTCCAGCGTGGCGATGCCCAGCACCCGCCGGAACGCGCCGAAGGTGAAGTCCGACGGCAGCAGGGAGCCCGCGCCGGCGAACAGGGTGCGGTTGTCGGACAACGAGATCCGCAACATCCAGTAGAACGGCGCCAGCGTGATCAGGACGAACAGCACCAGGATCGCCCAGGCCGCCAGCCGCTGCCAGCTCGGCCGCCGCCGGTTCGGTGCGTGGCTCATGGCTTGCCTCTCAGTCCAGGTCCGTCTCGCCGGCGCGCAGCAGCTTGAGCTGCATGAGCGCGAGGGTGGCGAGAATCGCGAAGAGGGCGACGCAGACGGCGGCGGCGTAACCGAAGTTGAAGCGCTGGAAGGCCTGCTCGTAGATGTAGTAGTAGATGACCCGGGTCGCGTTGACCGGGCCGCCCTTGGTCGTGACCGCCACCGTGTCGAAGATCTGGAACGATCCGATGATCGTCAGCACGAGCACCAGCGCCAGGGCCGGCCGCAGCAGCGGCAGGGTGATGCGCCAGAACATCCTGATCTCGGAGGCCCCGTCGGTCTGCGCCGCCTCGTAGAAGGTCTTCGGGATGGCCTGCAAACCGGCGAAGATCAGCAGGGCCGTGTAGCCGACGTGCCGCCAGACGTTGACCAGGGCGATCGTCGGGATGGCCGTGGACGTCTCGCCGAAGAAGGCGACGGGGTCGACGCCGATCCACTCCAGCGCCTGGTTCACGATGCCGAGCTGGGCGTCGAGCATCGTGTACCAGATCAGCGCGACCACCACGTTGGCGACCAGGTAGGGCAGCAGCAGCACCCCGCGGATCAGCCCGGAGCGGGTCAGCCGGTGCATGAGCACCGCCATCCCGAGGGCGACGACCGTCTGGATGCCGATGTTGATGACGACGTACTCGACCGTGACCTGGAGCGAGTTCCAGAACAGCCGGTCGCCGAACACCTTCTGGTAGTTCTCGACGCCGATCCACTCCGGCGGGGCGAGCAGGCTGTACTCGGTGAAGCTGAGGTACATGGTGCGCAGCGTCGGCCACAGGTAGAAGACGGCGAACCCGACCGCGGCGGGCAGGAGGAAGACCATCGCGACCGGCAGGTCGCCCGCCCGCCGCCCGAGCGGCCGTAATGTGCTGGTCTTCATGACGTCATGCCTTCGTGAGGTGCAGCAGGAGCAGTTGTTCCGGGTGGAGCGGCGGGGCCGACAACCCGACCTCCGCCAGCATCTGGCCGGTGACCACGACGCCCTCGGCCAGCCAGGGGTTGGGCGCCACCGCGGTCGTGCCCGGCCGGTCGCCCGGCGCCAGCGGATGGACGCGGTAGCGCCGGTGCGGGTCCAGGCCCGGGATGCGCACCCGGCCGGGCTGGGTGCGCGCCCCGGTGGCCATCGCCACCACCGCGAACAACGCCTGGTCCCGGTCGGCGGAGACGATCCCGTGCACCCACAGGGCGGGGTCGGGATGGTCGGCCCGGACGACCGTCCCTCGGTGCGTCCACTCGCGTGTCCGCTTGTAGAGCGACACCCACTGCCGCAACTCGGCGCGCTCGTCGTCGGTCGCCGCGGTCAGGTCCCACTCGATGCCGAAATGGCCGAACAGCGCCGTGCCGGCGCGTAGTGACAGGCTCTGCGTCCGGCCGGTGGTGTGCGAGCGGGCCGACCCCACGTGCGAGCCGATCAGCTCCGGCGGGAGCAGCAGCGCCGTCCACCGCTGGATCGCCTGCCGTTCCACGCCGTCGATGCAGTCGCTGGCCCAGACGCGGTCGGTCCGCTCCAGGATGCCGAGGTCCACCCGCGCGCCGCCCGAGGAGCACGACTCGATCTCCAGTTCCGGGTGGCGGGCCCGCAGCTCGTCCATCAGCCGGTAGACGGCCCGGGTCTGCCCGTGCACGTCGGCGTCGACGAGGTCGCGGTTGTGGTCCCACTTCAGGAACGCGATCCGGTATTCGCTCACGAGGGCGTCCAGCCGTTCCAGGATGTACTGGTAGGCCTCCGGCCGGCGCAGGTCGAGCGCCTGCTGGTGCCGGACCGGCGGAGGCAGCCGGCCCATGGTCGCCATGATCCAGTCGGGATGGGCGCGGGCGACGTCGGAGTCGGGGTTGACCATCTCCGGCTCGACCCACAACCCGAAGTCCATGCCCCGGGCCCGGACCCGCTCGACGAGCGGGTGCAGTCCGCGCGGCCAGCGGGTCTCGTCGACGAACCAGTCGCCCAGCCCGGCCCGGTCGTCGCGCCGGCCGCGGAACCAGCCGTCGTCGAGGACGAACCGCTCGGCCCCGACGTCGGCCGCCGCGTCCACCAGGGCCGTCAGCCGGTCGAGGTCGTGGTCGAAGTAGACCGCCTCCCAGGTGTTGACGATCACCGGTCGCGGTGTCGTCCGCCGGCTCCGGACCTGGCGGTGGAAGCGGCCGGCCATCTCGTCGAGGCCGTCGCCGTGGGCGGCGTAGACCCAGGGGGTCTCGTACACCGCCCCGGGCGCGAGGCCGACCTCGCCGCTCCGCAGCAGCTCCCCTCCCCCGACGACCGACTCGCCGGTGGGCAGCCGTTCGGCGTAGGTCCGGTGGTTGCCGCTCCAGCCGACGTGCACGCCCCACACCTGGCCCGACCGGAACCCGAACCCCTCCTCGCCCGTGACCAGGATGAAGGCAGCGTCCGAGCCGGTACGCCCGCGGCGGCCGTCGCGGACGTGGGCGCCGGCCGAGAACACGCGCCGCTGCGGGATGCGCTCCCGGCTCCAGCGGCCGGTGAAGTCGAGCAGTTCGGTCGCCTCCGCCGGGACGGGCAGGGCCATCACCAGGCCGTCGAGCGTGTAGCGCTCCGAGGCGGTGTTGCGGAGCGCGGCGCGCATGCGGAGCACGCCGCTGCGCGCCAGATCCAGGTGGAGTTCGAGGGCCAGCCCGCAGCGGGCGTCGGTGGCGAGGACCGTGACCTCGCCGCCGTCCTCCGGAGCGCGGTGGGCGACGCCGACGTGCTCGACCTCGAACAGCGGGGACCAGTGCCGGCCGTCGCGGTGACCCCGCAGACCCGGCAGGCCGAACCAGCCGGTCGCCGATTCCGGGACAATCGTGACCGGGGCCGGCGTGTCGAGCGAGTTGGGCACCGTCGCCGGCAGCGACGCCAGGGCCAGCGCCGTGAGGTCGGCGTCGGTCGTGTGCGGCAACGCCCGTCCCCAGTGCAGCACGCGGGGCAGGCGGACGCCGCGGCAGTCGAGCACCAGCCCCACTCCCGACGCCTGGAGATGGACGAAGCCGTCGACGCCGCGCCCGGCCGGGCGGGCGGCGAGGCCCCCGTCCGGGCCGGAGTAGGGGTCGCCGGCGTCGGCGACGGTCTCCACGATTGCCACGCTCTACGTCCTTCTCATCCGAAGCGGCCGGGCTCGATGTGACCGGTAACATGTATCGTTCAATGGCGCTGAGACTTACATGTCCCCGGCGTTACGTCAAGATGTCATTCCTGGTTGCGCGGCCCCCCGCCGGAGCCCTCGAATCGGCACGGCGGGCCCGAATTCGCCCCGTGCTAGAGTCCGGAGGCGTTGGGTCAGGGCGCCTGCAACACGATGAGTGGTGCGAATGTCAGACACAGCCGATCGGGAGAAGATGACCGGTACGAACGATCGTCGCTCGAACCGCCGCCCCAGCATTGATGATGTCGCGAAGCTCGCCGGTGTATCGCGGCAGACCGTTTCCAATGTGCTCAACGGGCGCAGAGATTACTTTTCGGCGCAGACCCACGCACGGGTGACGGCCGCCATGGACACGCTTTCCTACAAACCGAATCGCGCGGCCCAGACGCTCAGATCCCGGCGCAGCATGCAGATCGGCTACCACATGTCCGGCGAGGAACTGGAGACGGTCAAGGGATTCACCCTCAGTTTCCTCCAGGCGCTGATCAAGGCGGCGGCCCGGCGCGAATACCAGATCCTGGTGTTCACGCACACCCGCGAAGACCCCTTGCGGGTGTTCTCCGAACTGATCAACCGGGGCAACGTCGACGCGCTCATCGTCTCCGAGTCACAGGTCGACGACCCCCGCGTGCGCATGCTCTCCCAGCGCGACCTGCCATTCGTCTCTTTCGGCCGGCTCGCCTCCCACCTGCCCCAGCAGTGGGTCGACATCGACAACGCCGACGGAATGGCGACGCTGGTCGACTATCTCGCGGATCGGGGATATCGCCGTTTCGCCTATGCCGGCGCCGACGGCGACGAATATTGGAAACGCGAACGATTCCACGGTTTTCAGCGGGCCCTTGAGCGTCATGCGCCGGGCGCGGCGGCCGTCGATGTGTTCCAGGGCTCCGGAAACGCGATCCGGGAACACGTCCGGCACATTCTGAGCCGGCCCGACCGGCCCGACGCGATCGTCACCGGCAGCGATTCGATAGCGGCCGTGGTGGTGAACGTCTGCCATTTCCTCGGGCTGCGCGTCGGCCGCGACGTCGCCGTCACCGGCTTCGACGGCGGGGCGATGGGGCTCATAACCGAACCGACGATCACCAGTGTCCGGATACCGCTCGACGAGGTCGCGCGCGAATTGATCGACCGGTGCCTCGCGGAAATCGACGGCGGGCCGACCGGCCGCCCCGGAATGGTCGTCCCGACCGAGATATTCCGGGGCGGCAGCGCCTGAAAGGATTGTTCCCCGGGCCTTTTCCGGCCCGGGGAACAACGGGGCCGGCTACCGGTGGACGGGCGCCAGCGTGATCTTGTCGAGGTCGGGGGCGAACCGCGATCGCAGCAGCACATCGGGGAAGGTGTCGGAGATGTAGGTGACGCCGTCGAAACTCGGCGCCTCCTCGGAGGCGAACGTGATCGTGTTGCCGCCCTTCTTGAGGATGACCGGGACCGACAGGTCCCAGAAGTTGCCGGCGTGGAAGGTGTGCGGGAACAGCACCTTCCGCGGCGCCGCGCCGTTGACCGAGATGTCGGCCCGCCGGGCCAGCGGGTCGGGGTTGTAGTGGGTCGCCGGAGACTGCTCGGGGTTGGAGTAGCGGACGGTCAGCACGTACCGGCCCGACTTGGGCGCGGCGACGGTGAAGGTGAGGGTGTTCGGGTTGCCGGGAGCGCCGCCGATGCCGGTCACCGCCTTGCCGCCGCTCGCCAGGATCCGATCGTCGGTCCGCACCGTGCCCGCCGGCTGCGCCGACTCCGCCTCGTAGGAGACGGGCGTCAGTTTGCGGACGGCCGGCTTCTCCACGGTCAGCCGGTCCAGGCGCACCTGGCCGGTGCCCGCCGTGTACGTGATCTTGTTGATGCCGCCCGACAGGAGCGCGTTGATCCTGCTCGAACCGCTGAACTCCTGAACGTCCTGGCCGTTGACGGTCAGCGTGCCGGTGCCGCCGCCGTCGAGGTCGACGCGCAGGACCGACTCGTCGTCGTCACGGGAGTAGACCCAGAACGTGGCCGAGTCGTCCTTGTCCAGGGTGGCCACGCCGGAGCCGGAGACCTTCTCCCGGGTGTAGTCGAGGACGGCGCCGGTGAGTGAGGCGTACTCGGCCTCGTAGACGGTCTGCTCCGCCGCGGGGTTGCGGAGGGTCAGGTCGATCTTGTCGAGGAGCGCGTCGCCCTTGGTGGCGCGGGTCCCGTCCAGGCTCCGGGCGGCGACGGTGATCACGTGGTCGCCCTTGGTCAGCTCGACCGTGGTGTCGGCGTGGTCCCAGACCACCCACTTGTAGCCCAGGGGCAGGTAGAGCTCCTGTTCGGCCGCGCCGTCCACCCGCAGGAAGACGTTGGTCGGGCCCTGCTCCTGGACCGCCGCGGCGGTGTTGAGGGAGTTGGCGAAGACCGACAGGTCGTACGTGCCGTCGGCCGGCACCGAGACCGCGAAGTTCAGCGCCAGGGTGGAGCCGGTGCGCAGGCCGCCGACGTCGTACGCGCCCGAGGTGTAGAACCTGCTGACGGCCGACGGCGAGCCTTCGGGGCCGTTGCGGCTGTAACCGGTGCCGGTGTGGGTGGCGTTCTCCGCCTCGTAGCTGGCCTGCCAGAGCTTGGTGGCCGCCGCGGTGGAGGTGGTGTCGCCTCCGGGGGTCAGGATGATCTGGTACGCCGACGACTCGGTGAGCCGGGGCAGCGCCGCGCCGAAGTCGAACGCGACCGTGCCGTCGACCACCTTCTGGTCGAGTTCGGCCAGGACGTCGGGCTGGGCGGAGTCGCCGATCTGCCCCGTCCACGGGATCTCGCGGACGAGCGCGTGCACGGAGTCGCCGAACAGCTCCCGGTCGAGATTCTCGAAGCGGACGTGGGAGTCGCCGGACGCCCCGCCGAACAGGACCTGGGCCTGCGCCTTCGCCGGGTCGAGGGTGGCGACGCCCTGGATGGTGTAGCTCACGTTGGGGCGCGGCGGCGTGACCTTCACGGTCTCGCCGGACATCTGGCCGTAGGCGTGCAGCAGCCACCACTGCCCGTTGCCCCGGTTGGCCTGCACGGCCGAGTCGCTGAGGTTGCCGTCGATGTTCCAGTACGCGATGTCGGCGTCCACCTTCGACTCCTCGATCGCCGAGACCCACTGGATCATCTGGCCGGGCACCGAGGTGTGGTAGTTGTACGCGTACTCGTTGATGTTGATCGGCAGTTCCCGGCCCTGGTAGGGCGTTCCGGCGAAGATGGTCTTCTCCCACGAGCGATACTTCGCCACGTTCGTCCGGATGCGCGCGGGGTCGCTGAGTTCGTGCCAGGTGATGACGTCGGGCACGGTGCCGGCGGCGAGCGTGTGCCGCAGGTAGCCCTGGACCTGGTCGTAGAGGACGCTGGTGTTGGGCCCGGCGATCCTGGCCGAGGGGAGCTTGGCCTTGATCAGCCGGTAGACCTCGTCCCAGGCCTTGAAGTAGTACTGCGGGTCGTTCAGCCAGCTGATCCGGTTATAGCTCCAGGTGCCGGTGCCGAACATGTTGCCCTCGGGCTCGTTGAACGGCACCCAGACGATGTTGTCCTGGTATTCGGGGTCGAGTTCCAGGACCTGGTCGACGTGCTTGGAGATCTTGTCCTTGAAGTCGTCCAGCCGCGCCTCGGGCGTGCTGCCGGGCCACTGGTAGGGGAAGCCCCGGTAGATGTCGGTCATGTAGATGTACACGTCGCCGTCGGTGCTCTCGGCCAGCGGCCGCACCACCTCCAGGGCGTCGGCGCCCGGGTGCTGCGGGCCGTCCTGCGCCTTGGTCGACACCGTGCGCAGCTTCATGCCCTCGATGAGGTTGCGGCTCGGGATGCCCTCGCCGTACAGGCCGTAGAGGGTGCCGGACGCGCCGCCGTGGAAGGCGCCCGTGGTCGTCGCGAGGTCGACGACGAGCTCGTTGCTGAGCGTGACGGTCACGGTCGCCTCGACGGGGACGCCCAGCGCCGAGCCCTTGACGGTGAAGCGGCCGCGGTCGGCGTAGGCGGCCGGGTCGATCGGCTCCCACGCGATCGGGACCCCGCGGCGGATGCCGTCGGAGAACCGGGCGTCGGCGGTCGCCGGCAGGCTCGGGGCGGTGCCCTTGAACGTGGTCACCTCGAAGGAGGTCTGCTCAAGCTGCGTCGGCGTGGCCAGGAAGTCTCCGGCGAGGTCGGCCACCTGGGCGGCGTTCATCGCCCCGTCGTAGACGCGGACGTCGTCCAGGGCGCCGGCCAGGAAGGGGTGGCCGCTCCAGAACGGCTTGCCGAGGAAGCCGGAGGTGGTGGTGGAGTGCATGACCGCGGCCAGGTCCAGCACCGCCGCCCGGCTCCCGATCAGGGCGCCGTTGACGTAGTAGCCGATGGTCTGGCCGTCGATGACGGTGACCACGTTCGCCCAGCGGCCGGTGGGGAGCTTGGCGGTGGCCGGCACGCCGACCTCGGCGTTGCCGTTGACGGGTTTGATGGACGACCGGGTGGTCGGGTCGCCCCCGAAGGAGGGGGTGACGAAGGTGGCGTTGTTGTTGTCGCGGCCCAGGTTGTAGATCCACTGGAAGTCGGCGCCGCCGGCCCAGTTCACCCAGGCCGAGATGGTGGTGGCGTGCAGGTTCCGGAACAGCCCGCCGGGGATGCTCACGTAGGGGGCGGTGGTGGCGCCGGTGGCGCCGCCGGGCAGCGACAACGCCCGCGATCCGTCGGGGCCGGTCGCCGTGCCGGCCGAGGCCGCGTTGACCAGCGTGCCGGTGAGGCCGGACGAGGACCGGTCGGCGACGACGCCGCCGGCCAGGTCCCCTTCGAAGTCGTAGTGCAGGACCAGGTTGGGGGTCTCGTCCGCGACACTGTGCGCGACACCGTGCGCGGGCGGGGCGGTGAGCTGGACGGCGGAGAGGGTGAGTGCGGACGCGACGACGACGCGGGGGACGGTCCGTCGTGCTCGCCGGGACAGAAAATTGATCATGCGACTTCCCAGGGCGTATCGAATCGATTCGAGCAATCGATTCGACCGGACAATAGACATACCCGCGACACATGGTCAAGAGATCGGAAACCTCGGCGTAACCGGGTTTCCCGGCGCGGCGCCCGCGACCTGGGATTCCCCGGACGTCAGCCGCGCGGTCGCGCGGGACCGGTCGTCTCGCGCAACGAGATCGGGGGCGCGACGAGCAGGTGCCGATGCGGGACCGCCGGATCGGCGATGCGCTGGATGAGCAGTTCGACCGCGTGGGCCCCCAGCTCGTCGGCCAGGATGTCGGCCGAGGTCAGCGGAGGATGCAGGTTCTCCGCCCAGCGCCGGGCGGCGACCCCGGTGAGCGAGAAGTCGCCGGGCACCGCGAGGCGGGCGTGCGCCAGCGCGCGGTACATCCCGGGCATGGCCGCCTCGTTGAGGGTGGCGATGGCGGTCAGCTCCGGATGCGCGGCCAGGAGCCGCTCGGTGCACGACCGGCCCGCCTGGGCGTCGTCGGCGCAGCAGACCTCGACGCCGTCGAGCCCCCGTTCGGCGACCGCCCGGGTGAAGCCGCGCTGGGCCCGGTGGCTCGGGCCGTATCCGGCCGCGACGAGCTCGGCGGAGCGGTTGACCAGGGCGATGTGCCGGTGGCCGAGGTCGGCGAGGTGGTGCACGCACCGGGCGATCAACGTCTCGTAGTCGATGTCCACCCAGGTCATCTCCTCGGGACGGCGGGTGTGGCCGATGCCGACGAACGGCAGGCCGGCCTGCCGCAGGCGGGTGACGCGGTCGTCCTCCAGCCGTATCTCCATGAGGACGACGCCGTCCACGCGCCTGCCGGTGACGACGCGCTCGAAGGAGCGGTCGTGCTCTCCCCCGGACGGGGAGAGCAGCACGTCGAGGTCGGCCCGCGCGGCCGCGTCGACCACGCTGGCCACGAAACCGAGCTGGACGTCGGTGAGACGCTGGCTGGCCGGCGGGATGACCAGGCCGATCGTGCGGGTCCTGCCCTCCTTGAGGGCTTTGGCCATGGCGTTGGGGCGGTAACCGAGCTCGTCGATGACCGCCTGGATGCGCCGCCGGGTCTCCTCGGCCACGGGGCGTTTGCCGCTCAGCGCGTACGACACCGTGCTCCGCGAGACACCCGACCGCTTGGCGATCTCCCCGATGTTCAACGGCACTCCCCAGCTCGCTCGCCTGTGACCTCGCCTCATAGTAGGTCGAATCGGTTCCCGATGAGGACCGGCGATGTGACGAGGACGATCGTGCGCCGGACCGCCGCGTCCGTCGGCGAGATGCGCCGGACCCATTGACGCCGGTGAGGCTCCGACATATGTTCGGTCGAACCGATTCGAGGAATCGGTTCGACACATCAGCGAAACAGGCGTGCAACGCCCGGTCAACGGAGGCCGGAACCGTGCGGACAACGAACTCACCGATACCCACACCACCTCACCCCCGAAGGGCGGCTGGATCAGTGACAGCAGTCGGATCACCCGGATGGAGCCGGCGCGCGCTCGGCACGGGCCTGGCCGTCGTGGCCGCGGGCTGCCTGGCCGCGTGTTCGGCCGCCCCCTCGGGCGAGGCCGCCGCGCCCAGTCAGCAGGCGGGTGGCGGGACGTACACCATCTGGGATCCCTATCCGCAGTACGACGGCGGCTCCGCCTGGGTGAAACTGCTGGAGACCTGTGGCACGCAGGCCGGCGTGACGGTCGAGCGCACCGGTTATGACACCAGCGACCTGACCAACAAGGCGCTGCTGGCCGCGCAGCAGGGCAACGCGCCCGACGTGATCGTCGTCGACAACCCCGTGATCTCGACCCTCGCCGAGGCCGGCGTGCTGACCACGACCGCCGAGAACAAGCTCGACACCTCGGCGATCTCGCCGAACCTGCTCGGCGCCGGGCAGAGCGGGGGCAACACCTACGGCGTCCCGATCGGCGCCAACACCCTGGCGCTGTACTACAACAAGGCCGTGCTCGACGAGGCCGGCGTGGAGATCACCTCGGTCACCGACTGGGCCTCCCTGACCGCCGCCCTGGAGCGGGTCAAGGCGGCGGGGAAGAAGGGCATCACCTTCTCGGCCATCGGCACCGAGGAGGGCAGCTTCCAGTTCCTGCCCTGGTTCTGGGGATCGGGCGCGCAGCTCACCAAGCTCGACTCGCCGGAGGGCGTGTCGGCGGTGGCGTTGTGGACCGACTGGCTGAAGAAGGGGTACGCCCCCAACTCGGTCATCAACAACACCCAGACCACGAGCTGGCAGGAGTTCGCCAGCGGTGACTACGCCTTCGCCGAGAACGGCACCTGGCAGCTCGCCAACGCCAAGGAGGCCGGCTTCGAGTACGGCATCATCCCGGTCCCCGGCAAGAACGGCGGAACCGCTCCGGCGCCCACCGGCGGCGAGTTCGTCAGCATTCCGGTGCAGCGGGACACCGCGCGCTACGCCACCTCCCAGCAGCTGGTCACCTGCCTGACCAGCACCGACAACTCCTTCACCACGGTGGGCACGTTGTCGTACATCGCGCCGACCGAGGCGGTGCAGACCCGCCAGGTCGCCGAGAACCCCGAGCTGGAGGTGTGGGTGGCGGCGGTCAAGGCGGCCAAGGGCCGCACCGGCGACGACCTCGGCACCAAGTATCCGAAGATCTCCGAGCCGATGTGGGGCGCGGTGCAGGCGGCGCTGAGCGGGGCCAAGAGCCCGGAGCAGGCGATGGCCGATGCGCAGACCGCGGCGGCGAGCGCGACCCAGTAGGCGCCGGCATGAGTCGAATCGTCCAGACGCCCGCGGCCGCCGGTCCCGTGACGACCTCACGGGACCGCCGCGGGCGGGTGGCGCCGGAGCGGTGGGCGGCCTGGGGCTTCCTGGTGCCGATCACCCTGTATCTGGCGGTGTTCCACGCCTACCCGCTCTACCGCAACGTGGAGCTGAGCCTGCGCGACTACACCGTGCGCTCGTTCGTCCAGGGTGACGCGCCGTTCACCGGGTTCGCGAACTACCTGAAGGTCTTCGGCGACGCCACCTTCTGGCCCGCCCTGTGGCACACGGCGGTGTTCACGGCGGTGTCGCTGGCCTTCCAGTTCTCCCTCGGGCTCGCGCTGGCGCTGTTCTTCGTCAACAACTTCCGGTTGTCGGCGGTTCTGCGGGCGCTCTTCCTGGTGCCCTGGCTGCTGCCGCTGATCGTGTCCGCCTCGACCTGGGCGTGGATGCTGAACAGCGACTCCGGCGTGGTCAACGCGGTCCTCGGCGTGGTCGGGCTCGGCCCGGTCAACTGGCTGACCTCCCCCGACTGGTCGCTCTGGTCGGTGATCATCGCCAACGTCTGGATCGGCGTGCCGTTCAACCTGGTGGTGCTCTACTCCGGCCTCCAGGCGATCAACCCGGCCGTGTACGAGGCCGCCGCGCTGGACGGCGCGTCGGGCTGGCAGCGGTTCTGGCGGGTGACCTTCCCCCTGCTCCGCCCGGTCTCGGCGATCACGCTGCTGCTCGGGCTGGTCTACACGCTGAAGGTGTTCGACATCATCTGGATCATGACCAAGGGCGGGCCGAGCGGCTCCTCGACCACGTTCGCCACCTGGTCCTACCGGCTGGGTTTCGGGAACCTCGTGCCCTCGTTCGGGCCGGGCGCCGCGGTCGGCAACCTGCTGATCGTGACGGCGCTGGGCTTCGGGCTCCTCTACGTCCGCGTCCAGCGACGGCGGGAGGCCGCGTGAGAACCCCGCGCCGCGTGTGGAAGACCCTGGTCGGCACGGCGCTGACCGCCGTGATGCTGTTCCCGGTCTACTGGATGGTCAACGTCTCGTTCACCCGTGACCGGGACATGCGCAAGAGCCCGCCGTCCTGGTTCCCCGCCGACCCCACCCTGGAGGGGTACCGCGCGGTCCTCGACCAGCAGCTCCCCTATCTCGGCACGAGCCTGGTGGTCGGGCTGGGGACCGTGGCCGTGACCCTGGCGGTCGCGGCGCCGGCCGCGTACTCGCTGGCCAGGCTGCGCCCGCCGGGCGGCGGGGTGCTGAGCTTCCTGCTGCTGATCGCGCAGATGGTCCCGGGGATCATCATGGCGATGGGCTTCTACGCCATGTATCTCAACCTCGGCGTGCTCAACACGCTCCCCGGGCTGATCGTGGCCGACTCGACCCTCGCGGTCCCCTTCGCGGTGCTCATCCTCACCGCGTTCATGTCCGGCGTCCCGCAGGAGCTCCTGCACGCCGCCAGGGTCGACGGGGCCGGCGCCGTACGGACCTTCTGGTCGATCGTGCTGCCGGTCAGCCGTAACGCGATCATCACCGTGTCCCTGTTCGCGTTCCTGTGGGCGTGGTCGGACTTCATCTTCGCCAGCACGCTGGCCGGCGGCGGCGACCACCAGCCGATCACCCTCGGCATCTACCGCTACATCGGCAACAACAACCAGCAGTGGAACGCGATCATGGCCACCGCGGTCGTCGCGTCGATCCCGGCCGCCGTTCTGCTCGTCATCGCACAGCGTTACGTCACCGCGGGCGTCACCGCGGGCGCCGTCAAGGACTGACCGGGCTCCCTCCCATGGAAAGGACCATCCCTTCATGACCGTCGTCGCCCCCGGCCCGGTGTTCTCCCTGCGGGAGATCCCGTTCGGTTTCCGCGGGTCCTGGTTCGGTTTCTCGCCCGTCACCGGGGAGAACGTGTACGCCGAAGACGTGCATCTGGTCTCCCACCAGACCGGGATGCATCCGGTTCTGCGGCTGGTCCCCGTCGCCGGGGCCGCCCGTGCCGAGAGCGTCGTCACCGGCACGCCGCATCAGCTCACCTGGAGCCACGACGCGGGCCGGATCGAGCTCGCCTACGAGAGCGTGGACACGGTGCGGATCCGCGGCCGGGGCCTGGGCCTGCGCCTGCTGGCCGCCGACCCGGTCCTCACCCCGTTCAGCGGCCCCTACTTCTTCGAGGACCCCCTCGACGGCGCCGCGGTCTTCACCCTCTACCAGACGGGGCGCCGCTACCGCCTCACCCTGCTGCGCGGCCGGATCGCCGAGCACCTGGGCGCGCAGGCGCTGGGCACCACCGAACGCGGCATCGTCGTCACGGGCGACGAGCAGGAGTGGGAGATCGCCGTCGAGGAGTACGAGACCGCGCGCCCCCCGTACACGAGCGGACGCGGGTTCGACGACGTGGCCGCCGGGGCGCGGCGGGACTTCGAGGCGTTCCTCGGCGCGGTCGCGCCGTGGCGGGACGAACGCACGCCCGCCGCCGAACTCGCCGTCTACGTCCTGTGGTCGGCCTCGGTGCGCGCCGCGGGCTTCGTGCCCCGTCCGGCGGTGCTGATGTCCAAACACTGGATGGGCAAGGTCTGGAGCTGGGATCACTGCTTCAACGCGATCGCCCTCGCCGAAGGCCTGCCCGCGCTGGCGTGGGACCAGTTCCGGTTGCCATTCGACCATCAGGACCCGGCCGGCGCGCTCCCCGACTCCGTCACCCACTCCGAGATCCTCTACAACTTCGTCAAGCCGCCCATCCACGGCTGGGCGCTGCGCCACCTGCCCCCGGCGCCCCCGGACGACCTGGCCGAGACCTATCGCCTGCTCGAACGATGGACCACGTTCTGGCTGGACGCACGCCGCGTGCCCGGCCGGGAACTGGCGCACTACCAGCACGGCAACGACAGCGGCTGGGACAACGCGACCACCTTCCTGCCCGAACGCCTCGTCGAGACGGCCGACCTGGCCTCGTTCCTGGTCATCCAGATGCGCACGCTGGCCCGCCTGGCGACCGTGCTGGCCCGGCCCGACGAGGCGGCCGAATGGTCGCGGAAGGCCGACCGCATGCGCGAGGCGGTGCTCGCCGAGCTCTGGCGCGAGGACCGTTTCGTCGCCCGGGGCGCACGTTCCGGCGAGGTCTGGCCGAGCGCCAGCCTGCTCGACCTCATGCCGATCGTGCTGGGCGAGGAACTCCCCCAGCGGGTCCACACGACCCTGGCGGCCAGGATCAAGACCCACCTGACGGAGTTCGGCCTGGCCACCGAACTGCCCTCCTCCCCGCACTACCAGGACGACGGCTACTGGCGCGGTCCCATCTGGGCCCCCTCCACGATCCTGATCGAGGACGGGCTGCGCCGCGCCGGCCACGCCGTCCTGGCCGACGAGATCAGCACGCGCTTCCGCGCCCTGTGCGAGAAGTCGGGGTTCGCGGAGAACTTCGACGCCCGGACCGGCGCGGGCCTCCGCGACCGCGCCTACACCTGGACGGCCAGCGCCTACCTCATCCTGTCCGCGGCCCACCTGCGCCGCACCACCCGACAGGACTGATCCCCGAATCGATTCGAGTCGGTTTCGCCGTTTGGCACGTTCTTCTTCTCCCTGCTGAGCTCGCGGATTTCACATCCAGGAAACATGTCATTGACAGCTTTCTTGACCGGTTTTACGATTCACGCGAATCGATTCGATTGCCATCGCTCATGACCCCGGGATCTTGTCGCGGCACCCCCGTCCTCCGTCCGAGGAGCCATCAATGAGCACATCCCTCCGTAGGCGTCTCGCCGTCCTGTCAGCCGTCGGCGCGCTCGCCCTGACCCCCCTCGTCACGGCCCCGGCTCCGGCTCAGGCCGCCGACGAGTCGATCACCGTCAACTTCGCCACGGCGGGCGGCAGCCCGACCTACCGGGCCTCCGGCTGGATCTACGGCATGACGGAGAACGCCTCCGGACCGGCCGACCACTTCTTCCGGGACGTGAAGTTCCGCTACATGCGCGCCGGCGGGGCGCAACTCGACGCCCCGGGCGGCTGGGTGTCGGGCAGGTACGACCGCCGGTGGAACTCCACCCGGGCCCAGTTGCTCCGCACCCGCGCCCTGGGCGGCGAGTTCATCCTCCTGGTCCACGACCTGTGGGGCGCCGACGGCTACCCGATCTCGCGTTTCCCGGGTGACAACGGCAACTGGACCGACTACGACAACTTCCTCACCCGCCTGATCGCCGACGTGCGGGCGACCGGCGCCCCCGTCCAGTGGGACCTGTGGAACGAGCCCAACATCACGCTGTTCTGGAACCGGCCCCAGTCCCAGTACTTCGAGTTGTGGCGACGCACCTACCAGCGGATCAGGGCCGAGTTCCCCGGCCACCTGATCGTGGGGCCGAGTTGCGCCTGCGTGCCCTCCACCAGCCACACCTGGTGGAACCAGTACCTCGACTACATCCGCGCCAACAACGTGATCCCCGACATCGTGAGCTGGCACTCGCTGCCGGGCGATCCGGTCGCCAACGTCGCGGCGGCCGACGCCACGCTGAACCCGCGGGGCATCCCCCACCCCCGGCCGTACCAGATCAACGAGTACGGCGCCTCCAACGAGCAGAACGCGGGCGACGGCGCCTGGTACATCGCGCGGCTGGAGCGGGCCGGCGCCGACGGCCTGCGCGCCAACTGGGCCAGCAGCGGGAACCTGCACAACGACCTGGGCAACCTGCTGGTGCGCAACTCGGCGGGCGCCCACCAGCCGAAGGGCGAATGGTGGGCCTACCGCTTCTACGGATCGCAGACGGGCCAGATCGTCTCCGTCACGCCCAGTTCGTCGTACGACGCCTTCGCCACCAAGGCGAGCGGCGGCGCGAAGATCCTCGTCGGCGGCGGCCGGACGACCGGCAACATCGCGGTCAACCTGCAACGGCTCGACACCACGAGCGGGATCGTGCAGAACAACCAGGTGCGGGTGGTCGCCCAGCGCATCCCGAACAACGGCGGCGGCGCGGTCCAGGGCCCGGTCACCGTGCAGAACTCCGTGGTCACCCTCTCGGGCAACGCCACCACGGTGAACCTGCCGAACGTCAGCGCCGACGACGCCTTCACCGTCACCGTGCTGCCCCCCTCCGACGGCGCCTTCCAGACGGTCGCCGTCGCCCAGCACTCCCAGCAGTGCCTGGACAACACCGGCGCCGGCACGTCCGACGGCAACCGGCAGCAGCAGACCCACTGTGACGGCGACGACCGGCAACTGTGGAACCTGCGCCCCGTCTCCGGGGTCGCCGACACCTACACCGTCGTCAACCAGCAGTCCGGCAAGTGCCTGGACGTCAACGGGGTCTCCACCGCCGACGGCGCCGCCGTGATCCAGTGGACCTGCGCCGCCGGATCGCTGAACCAGCAGTTCACGTTGCGGAAGGTCACCTACTCGGGCAACGACGCGCACGACTACCAGCTCGTGGCCCGGCACAGCGGCAAGTGCGTCGACGTGAGCACCGTCTCCACGGCGCCCGGCGCCCTGATCCACCAGTGGACCTGCAATCCCGTGGGTCAGAGCACCCCGCGCAACCAGACCTGGCGGTTGTGGGGCCGATGAACGCAGACGCCCCGGCCCGGCGGCGCGGAACACGCACCGCCGGGCCGGGGTGTTCCCGTCAGCGGGCGCGCGCCGAATCGACCACGGCCTCGATCTCCATGGCGGCGGGAGCTCCTGGCCTCCGCCGGTTCGGCAAATCGGGCAGGCGGCGTGGAACGGCGGCGACAACCAGCAGTGGCGGCTCAGCAGCCTGAGCCTGGACCTGTGGGCGCCGGACAACCCCGCTCTAACCGGGGCAGGTCGCGGCCAGAGGGACTTCGAGCGCATCAGGGCGCCCGACATGAAGATCCCCCGTCAGTGCGAGGACGTACTCCCCTCCACTCCGTCCCGGGCACAGACCTGGTCAAATGGCCGGAGTCACCCCGAAGCGTCCCCTAACCTGGGAGGACGGGGGGAGTACTTCCCAAGAGCCGATCCGGTCATGACGGACGTGACGCACGTCCCCGGATGGCCGCCCGCACGGGCGAAGGAGACCTCGAACAGCTCGTTCGAGGAGGTTTCATGCCCGCCGATCTCCAGACGATCGGTACCCCGGCTCTGTGGGCGATCACCGTGGCCGCACTGGCGGTGCTGCTGACCGTCGACTTCGTCCTGACCCGGCGTCCGCACGAGGTGCGGATGCGCGAGGCCGTGGGCTGGTCGGTCTTCTACCTGGCACTGCCGCTGATCTTCGGTGGGTACGTGTGGGCGGTCCACGGATCAGGCGTCGCGGTGGAGTTCTACACCGGCTACATGGTGGAGAAGTCGCTGTCGGTCGACAACCTGTTCGTGTTCATGTTGCTGCTGTCGTCGTTCGCGGTGCCGGACGTGCTGGCCCAGCGGGTCCTGCTGCTGGGCATCGTCGGGGCGCTGGCCCTGCGGGCGATCTTCATCGCGCTCGGGGCGGCCGTC
The DNA here is from genome assembly GCF_001570565.1 of Herbidospora yilanensis. Classification (GTDB taxonomy): domain Bacteria; phylum Actinomycetota; class Actinomycetes; order Streptosporangiales; family Streptosporangiaceae; genus Herbidospora; species Herbidospora yilanensis. Next base: position 25,322 of record NZ_BBXE01000049.1, read on the forward strand.
CTGCAGAGCGGCACGTGGGCGTTCCTGCTGTTCGGCGCGGTCCTGATCGCCGCCGCCGGGAAGATCGTCAAGGACGCGGCACGCGGGCACGGGCACGAGGTCGACATCTCGTCCATGCGCACCGTCCGCCTGCTGCGGCGCCTGATGCCCATCACCGACGACTACCGGGGCTCCCGCCTGGTCGTGCGCGAGGGCGGCCGGCGCGCGCTGACCCCGCTGGCGCTGGCCGTGGTGGCCGTCTTCGCCACCGACATCGTCTTCGCCGTCGACTCGGTGCCCGCCGTGTACGGCGTCACCCAGGACCCGTTCCTCGTCTTCGCCACCAACGCCTTCGCCCTGCTGGGCCTGCGCGCGCTCTACTTCGTGCTCATGGACGTCCTGACGAGGCTCCGGCACCTCAACCACGGCCTCGGCGTGATCCTGGCGTTCATCGGGGTCAAACTGATCCTGCACTGGGCCCACGGCGTCTGGGCGTGGGTGCCGGAGATCCCCACACTGCTCTCGCTGGGGGTCATCGTGGCGATCCTGGCCACGGTCACGGCCACCAGCGTGCTGGCCAACCGCCGGGCCCCTACGACCGCGCCCGGCCGACCACCCGCGGCAGCTCCGTCAGGCCGAAGCCGAGCTGACTGTACAGCTCAAGCTGATCGTAGTAATCCCGATGCGTGACGACCAGGTCGTCGACCACGTAGGTCATGCACGCCGCCCGGACGGTGACGTGACGGCCGGTCGCCTCGATCTCCCGCCCGTCGGGCAACAGCAACGGCCCCAGATGGGTTCCGGTGAACACCCACTCCCTGACCATGGGATCGTCACCGGGCACCTCCAGCCACGCCGTCTGGCGATAGTCGGGAAAGGCGCCGAAGGCCTGCTCGTAGAACCAGGAGATCTGGTCACGGCCCTCCGCCATGCCCGACGGGGCGACGAGAACGGCGTCGGGACTGTAGATCGCGAGCAGCCGGGGCAGATCGTGGGCGTTGATCGCGTCGGTCAACCGGCGTCTGATCTCCCAAGGATCGGACATGACGAGAACCCTCCTCAGTGCGGGAGGAGACGTCCGCCTCACCGAGGCCGTGGATCGGGATGACATCGAGTCGGCCGAAGCCTCATCCCCTGCCTTCTTGAGGTTACCCAGCAGGGAGTCAGCCGCCGTTCCCGATTGTGTTGTGCGCGCACCCGGGAAGGTGCCGCAACCTCATGCCGACGCCATCAAGACAAAGGCGTGGACGCGGCCTTGCGTCCGAAGACCGGATACAGGATGTCGGCCATCACGGCCCACACCACCGTGGCGATCACCAGCGCCAGCCAGGCGGGCACCGTCACCGCCAGGCCCCAGACGCATCCGGCGAACCCGATCAGACCGGCCGCTCCGAGCGCCGCGCCCTTGACGTCCGGACGACCCCGCCGTTCCCTGGCCTCGACCAGGGCCAGCGCGGCGGCCACGACGGCGGGGACGGCCAGGAAGATCCCGCCCACCACGGGACCCCACCGGTCGGCGATCAGACCGGCGACCACGAAGATCAACGCACCGACGGCGAACCGGACGGCGAGTCCGCGCACCGACAGGGAGCGCAGCCGCGACGGGTGCAGGCGGATGCCCTCCTCCCGGCTCATGAGACCACCGCCGTCCATGCGGCGAGGCGGTACGCGACGAGGTGCCTGATCCCGTCCATGGGCGTCCTCCGGTGTCGGGGCCGGATGAAGGTCACTGCCCGCCGATGACGATCTCACGCCATCCGCGGGAGACGAACCTCGGCGGCGTCGGCGGGGGGCGTCGAGCCGTTCCCCGGCGCCTTGGCCGTCAGCCGCCTCAGCGCCGTCAGGGTCTGGTCGATCACGGCCGGGAGGTCGGGGTCGCCGTGCTGGTCGAGCCAGCGGGTCACCGCTACCCGGAAGGTGGTCACCGCGAGCTCGGCCGCCAGCCGGGCGGTCAGGTCGTCGGCGCCGCGGTCGCGGAAGCCCCGCTGCAGGGCCTCCGACATCAGCGCCCATTTGCGCAGCTCACGCTCGTGCAGGGCGGGTTCGGCGTCGATCGCGGCCCGCCGGCGGAGCAGGTAGTCGAGGCTGCGGCCCGCGAAGAGCTCGACCGTGGCGGGGGCCAGGCGTTCGGCGATCACTTCCATCGGGCCGAGCGACGGCGGGGCGCCGGCCATGAGGCGGGCCACCTGGTCGGGCACCGACTCCTCGCCGGCGAACAGGACCTCGCGTTTGTCGGCGAAGTGGCGGAAGAACGTGCGGGTGGTGAGCCCGGCGCGGGCCGTGATCTGCGGCACGGTGGTCTCGGTGAAGCCCTGCTCCAGGAAGAGATCGAGCGCGGCCTGTTCGAGACGTTCCCGCGCACCCGGCTGCCATCGGCCCATGCCGCAGATCCTACTGATGACATGTCGTGTCATGCCATGCGATAGTCATGACACGACGTGTCATTACTTGCGGAGGCGAACATGGCGGGTGAGGTCTGGGTGCTCGGCGCGACTGGGCGGGTCGGCCGGGAGGCGGTCGGGCTGCTGCGGCGGGCCGGGGTCGAGGTGGTGGCGGCGGGCCGCGATCGGGAGCGGCTCACACGGGTCGATCCGGACGTCCGGGCGGTGGCCGGATCGCTCGACGAGGTCTGCGCGCGGCTGGCGGCCGAGGCGCCGGCCGTCGTCATCAACACGGTGGGGCCGTTCGCGGTCACGGCGCCGCGGGTCGTCGCGGCCTGTCCCCCGGGCACCCACTACGTCGACGTCGCCAACGAGCTGAGCGCGTTCGAGCTGCTCGACGCCATGGACGCGGAGGCGGCGGCGACCGGGCGCGTGCTGGTGTCCGGAGCGGGCTTCGGCGTGCTCGCGACCGAGAGCATCCTGCTGCGGCTGCTGGCGGGCGAGGAGACGCCGTCGCGGGTGAGAATCGACGCCGTCGCGTCGGTCGCGGTCGAGGCCGGCGCCCTCGGCGAGGCGCTGGCCGCCACCATCGTGCACACGATGCGCGACGGCGGCCGGGAGGTGCGGCGGGGCCGGTTGACGCGCACCCGGGCCGGGCGGGCCGCCGAGCGGCTGACCACGCCCGAAGGGGACGTGGTCACCACCGCCTCTCTGGGCAGCGGCGAGCTCTTCGCGGCCTGGCGGGGCAGCGGCGCCCCGTCGGTGATCGGCGCCTCCGCGCTCGTCCCGGCCAATCGCGCCGTGCGGGCGGCTCTGCCCGTGATCGGCGGCGTGTTGCGGCTGCCCGGCGTGGCCGGGTTCGCCGTCCGGCGGCTCGCCCGCGTCACGACGACCACGGCCAGGGAGCGTCCGCGCCCGTCCTCGTGGGCGCGGGCCCGCGTCGAGTGGCCGTCCGGCCGGGTGCGTGAGGGCTGGTTGCGGACCGGCGAGGCGATGACGTTCACGGTCGCGGCCGTGACCGAGGTGGCCCTGCGCCTGGCCAAGGGGGAAGGGCGGCCCGGCGCGTCCACCCCGGCCAGGCTCCTCGGGCCCGAGGTGGCACTGGCGGCGGGCGGCGAGTTCATGGTCACGCGCTGACGTGGGGAACTTCCGACCGTCGACGCGGGCCTGAAGCCCGGGCCGCCATGGCCGCGCTGCGCGACTACCTGGGCACCCGGCCCGGCGCCACGGAGCTGCTGACCAGCGTGCATCCGGGTGAGGTCGGCTCCCCGACGGGCTTCTACCTGCGGCTGGGCTTCCAGGACACCGGGACCGACCACGAGGGTGAACGGGTTCTCCGGCTGCCGCTCTGACCACGCGCACCCGTCCGGTGAGACCGGCCGAGGCGAAGACCGCAGGATCGGACGGCCGCGTGTTGGCGAGAGTCGGCTTCGGCACGGGGATCTCCACGCCGGGTGCGGAGCTCCGCCCGTTCCGCCAGGTCGTCGAACGGCGGGGCTCGACGCCCGGGTCGCCGATCGCCGGGAGCGGCTCATCAGCGCCGCCTACGGCCTGTTCGCCGGCCAGGTCGTCGAACAGCGGGGGTCGACGCGTTGCCCGCCGCCCGGCGACTCGCCTGTCGGCGTTCTCGTCGTCTCCCTGGGAAGCGGGGATCCGCCGGACGCGCCGGCGCAGGCCCCTCGATCACGGTCCGCCGGGCGTGTGCTCGCCGCGGAAAACCTTTCGCGTCCGGTCGGGGCGATCTTGCATACTCGTGGTCACACGGCCGGACGGAGAACAGGAGGGGGCGCCATGCGACGCCGAATGCCCTCGCGTCGTGAGGCTCACGTGTGACGCCGGTCGCGTCGATCGCGTGAGCCGTCTCGGACCGGTCGGGTCCGGGGCGGCTTTCTTTTCCGGCGGGTGAGGGCGCTGGTGTGCTCGACGGTTTCATACGCCGTTCCGGGTGGGTTCGATTCCCACACCCGCCACCGACGGACGACGCCTTCGCGGGGGTCGCGAGAACCGGCCGGCCTGGCCCTCCCAGGCGGCCACCCCGGTGACCAACGGCGTCTACACCCTCGCCAACGCCTCCAGCGGCAAATGCCTCAACTCAACCGGCACGGCGCCCATCACGTCTGGATCGACCACAACCACATCACCCGGATGAACGACGGCCTGATCGACACCACTTACCTGACCGTGTCGTGGAACATCATCGCGGAGGGTCGTAAGGCCTCCGGCATCGGCTGGACCCCCAACGCCTCCCGCAATCCGTCGACCGACAACGTGGCGCACGCGCACCTGTACAACAACTATCTGCAGAACATCACCGGGTACGGCAACTACGCGCGCGGCGCCACCAAGATGGTGATCGAGAACTGCTACACGACGACGCGGCGCAGCTCCGGCAGACGGGCAGCATCTGCTCCTCCTGCACGGGCCAGAGGGAGACGGGCGGCTCCGCCTTCACGCCGAGCTCGTTCTACTCCTACACCCTGAACAGCGCGAGTGACGTGCCGAACCTGGTCCGCACGTACGCGGGGCCGCAGGCGAACATCGGCCTGTGACGCGGCGGGGGAACGTCGCGCCGCCTTCGGGGCCGGGAGATCGGCCGCCGAGACCGGGACGCCGTGAAAGGACCCGGGCATGCCCTGCCGGCGCGACGGGCGAGCCCCTGGCGGGCGGCGGGGCCTGAACCCGGCCGCCCTGCCAGGGGATTCGTCTGCGCGGACGTCGTCTATGGGGGCGTGTCGAGGTCCTGCTCGGCCACTCCCCCAGCGGGCCGCGGCCAGCTCCGAACCCTGCTCGGAGCGCTGGACCGGGGGGCCGCACGGCCCTTTCCGGCTGGAGTCGCTGCGGGGAGCTACTCGTAGGGTTCGACCGGCTGCGGGATCGGGGTGATCGAGGCAGCGGTCAGTTCGGGGGCGACGGTCCCGGGTTCGAGCCGCCCGGACGGGGGCCGCCGCCACGTGCCGACCACCTCCACCCAGGTGTTCTCCGGCGGCATGTCGGCGTCCAGCACGGCCACTTTCAGGGCGACGCCGTCGGCGGCGCAGCAGGCGATCTGGATCCGGGCCAGATACCAGCGGTCCTTCTTCTTCTCCGACGGCACGGCGAACCCGGTCAGCCTGACCTGCTGCCCCACCAGCGAATCGGCCGACTCGCCCCAGGCCCGGCCGACGAACTCGCCGATGGTCATCTCATGGACCGTCCCGGCCGGGAGGGCGTCGTAGGCCGCCGCCACCGGCTTCGCCTGGGCCTCCTCCGACTTCGCCGAGAACGCGCCGAGCGCGGGCGGGGCGATCAGGAAGATGGCGAAGACGGGAAGCGTCAGCAGCCAGGCCACTCCGGGCGTGTGCGAGTCGTCCCGGTCGGACCCGCGCCACTCCTGGACGAGCCCGATCACGCCCAGCGCGAGGACCACCACACCCGCCGCGATCAGGAAGGGCCGGAACCCCGGCTTGACGTAGTTCAGATAGGTGGTGGACACGGTGGTGATCCGCAGCACCGCGCCGCCGAGCAGGACGAGGATCATGCTCTGGGTCAGCCGGTTCACAGCAGGACCTCCCCGGCCGCCATGCTGACGGCCACCGCGAGGACGAAGGTGAGCGGGATGAAGCGGGCGGCGAACCGCCGCCCGAAGGTGCCCGTCTGGAGGGCGATCAGCTTCAGGTCCACCATCGGCCCCACCACCAGGAACGCGAGCTTGGCCGTGGGCGAGAAGGCCGTCAGCGAGGCCGCCACGAACGCGTCGGCCTCGGAGCAGATCGAGAGGATCACCGCGAGCAGCGCCAGGACCAGCACCGACACCACCGGGATCCCGGCGACCGACTCCAGCCACGCGCGGGGCACCACCACGTTCATCGTCGCCGCGGTCGCGCCGCCGACGACGAGGAATCCGCCGGCGTGCAGGAAGTCGTGGCGCATGGCCTCGACGAACGACCGCCACTTCGGCCCGTGGCCGACCGGCCGCGAGGGGATGCGCAACCAGCCGGCGCGGCCGAACCGCAACCACACCCACCCGGCCACGACCGCGACGGTGAGCGAGGCCCCGAACCGGGCCACCGCCATCATCGGCTCGCCGGGGAAGGCCACCACGGTGGCGACGATGACCACCGGGTTGATCGCCGGTGAGGCCAGCAGGAACGCCAGCGCGGCGGCGGGCGTCACGCCCCGCGCCATCAGCCCGGACGCGACCGGCACCGACGCGCACTCACACCCGGGGAGCACCGCCCCGGCCGCCCCCGCCACCGGCACCGCGAGGAAGGGCCGCCTCGGCAGCGCCCGGGTCCAGAACGAGGCGGGCACGAACGCGGTGATCGCCGCCGACAGCAGCACCCCGAAGGCCAGGAAGGGCAGCGCCTGGACGCAGATCGCCACGAAGATCGTCGCCCAGGCCTGCAACGCCGGGGCCGTCAGGTAGGGCGCGAACACCAGCCGTCCGAGCAGCAGCAGGCCGACGACCACGACGAAGATCCACGGACTGACGGCGCCCAACGGCTGCCGCCGTCCCCACTCGGGCGGCGGCACCTCCTCGGAGACCTCGACCCCGACCCGTTCAGACATGCGCCGACGCTCCCGCACTTCAATGAAAGTGGTGATGATAACCATGTGTCGGCGCTGATTGTAGGGACAGAAGCGGCGAGCCGCCTAGACCCGATCTCCTCAGTGCGCCCGCGCGCTGGGGGCGAGCCGGCCGACGATCGCCGGGGCCTCGTGGACGAGCGCGTCGTCGTCGAGCGCCTCGACCATGAACAGCGCGAAGTCGATGCGCCGGGTCAGGTTGCTGGCCAGGATCGGGTCGCCGACGTGGCGGCTCCACACGGGCAGGCCCTGGCTCTCGCCCTCCTCCAGGTCGCTGCCGCGCACCACCGTCCACCGCCGGTCGCTGGCGAAGATGCGGCGGCACGCCTCCACCTGGTCGTCGACCTCGACGGCGCGCAGGAGCCGGCCGACGACGGTCGCGAGCCGCAGGACCGCCCGGAACCACCACGAGTAGCGGTCCCGGCCGTCCTTGGTGATGTGCCAGCCGCACGAGAAGACCAGCCGCGCGCCGGGTTCGGCGTGGTCGAGCACCGCCTGGGCCGTGCCGGACGAATACTGCCTGACCCCCCACGGCACCAGCACGGTCAGCACGCCGTCGCACCCGGCGACCGCCTTCCCGATCACCTCGCGGTCGTTCGTCGGGCCGGGGACGATCGTGATGCGGTCGGCGTACGCGGCGAGCTTCGGCACGCTGCGTTCCCGGCACACGCCGACGACCTCGTGTCCCCGGTCGAGCAGGTGCCCGACCATGTACCTGCCCAGCTTGCCCGACGCGCCGACGACGCAGACCTTGCCCATGACCTCTCCCCGCTCTACAGACTTACGGTGTAAGTAACGTACGCTTACGCTGTAAGTCCGTCAATGGCAGGAGGGAACCGCCCGATGATCCGGCGTGCGCGAGCCGACCGCGAGCCGCTCAGCCGGGAGCGCGTGATCGCCGCCGCGACGGCGCTGGCCGACGAGAAGGGCGAGGCGGGCGTCACCATGCGGGCCGTCGCCGCCGTCCTCGGTGTCGAGGCGATGTCGCTCTACAACCACGTCGGCGGGCGCGACGACATCCTCGACGGCATGATCGACCTGGTCTTCGCCGAGATCGACCTGCCCGGTCAGGACGCCGACTGGAGGCGGGCGATGCGCGACCGCGCCCGGTCGGCCCGCGCGGCGCTGCTGCGGCACCCCTGGGCGGTCGGGCTGATGGACTCCCGCAAGAGCCCCGGCCCGGCGACCCTGCGCCACCACGACGCGGTGCTCGGCAGCCTGCGGGCGGGCGGGTTCTCCGTGGCCGGGGCGGCCCGCGCCTTCCTCGTGATCGACAGCTACCTCTACGGGTTCGTGCTGCAGGAGCTGACCATGCCGGTCGGCGAGGCCGAGGAGGCGGCGGGCGAGCTGCCGCTCGGCGACCACCCCCACCTCGCGGAGACCTTCGCCCAGATGGGGGCGGGCTACGACCCCGGCGCCGAGTTCGAGCCCTGCCTCGACCTGATCCTCGGCGCGTTGCGCCCCGATTCGTTCTAGGCCGCCGTCCACGACGAGACGAGCTGGGTGCGGGCGCGGGCCACCCGGGAGCGCACGGTGCCGATCGGGCGCGCGGCCTCCGCATAGGGCACCCCGATGACCTGGGTCAGCACGCGCGCCATGATCGGGTCCCCGAAGCGCACGGCCACCACCGGCCGGACGATCGCCGGCCGGTGGTACCGCGTACGGAGGGATTCGGTACGGAGAGGTCAGCCCAGGAGGCGTGTCATGACAGGACCTCCTGGCCGATCCAGCCCTTCTCGTCGCAGCCGGGCGGGATGACGAACACCGCCGACCCGATCGGGGTGATCCACTCGTTGAGCAGGTCGGCCTCGGCGAGCTGCCGCTGGATCGGCACGAACTGGCGCTCGATGTCGGCCTGGTAGGAGGCGAAGATCAGGCCCGAGTCGGCGTGGCCCCGCGCGGTGACGTCCTCGTCGTAGTTGTACGGGCGCCGCAGGATGCGGAGCCTCGGGTCGCCCACGTGGGCGCGGCGGATGTGGGCGTACTCGGAGATGACCGGGAAACCGTGGGCGCCCTTGGCGGCGAAGTCGGGCGGGTCCTGCTCCCGGGTGCCGGTCAGGGGCGCGCCGGTCGACAGGCGGCGGCCGATGGTGAACTCCTTGGCCACGACGTCGGCGGCGTCCCAGGTCTCCAGTTCGGCCCTGATCCTGCGGACGACGAGCTGGGTCGTGTCGTCGGGCCGCCAGACGGCGAGGTCGAAGTCGGGGGTGCCGGGCTTCGGGTTGGCGGTGCCGTCCATCTGGCCCATGACGTTGCGCTGGGTCTGGCCGCCCGGCTGGGTGCCGGCGGCGCGGCGGAATCCGCGCTGGGTCCAGCGGACCGTCGCGAACGAACGGGCGTCCTTGACGATCATCCGGAGGGCGTGGCTGACGGTCAGCGGGTCGTCGGCGCAGATCTGGACCAGGAGGTCGCCGCCGCTCCACCTCTTCTCCAGCTTGTCGACGGAGAACTTGGGAAGGGGCTCGATCGGGGACGTCAGGTTCGCATGGGCGTACAGGCCCGGACCGAAACCGAACGTCACGGTCAGGCGCGCGGCCGGGGTCGCGAGTTCGGGCTCGGTGTCGGCGAGCGCCGGGCGGCCCTGGGTGAGCCGCCTGGCGTCGTCGGTGAGCAGCCGCATCATGCGCGCCAGGGCGTCGCGGTCGGTGTCGCGGCGCAGGTCGAAGGCGACGAAGACGGCGTGGGCCTGCGGCTCGGTGGCGACGCCGGCCTGCCTGGGTCCGTGGAAGGGGACGACGGTCTCCCCGGCGCGGGCCGACGCGGCAGGGGTGAGCGCGGCCACCCCTGCCACGACGCCGCCGGCGAGCAGTCCCCGGCGGGTCAGGTCAGCCATTGTGCGAGCCGGGCTGGTAGTCCTCCTTGGCGCCGGCGAAGTCCTTGCCGATCGCGGTGAACTCGAAGGTCCCGCCGTCGGCGAGGGTGAGCGTGAACGGGATCTCGGCGCCGGGCTCGACGGCCTGCTCGGCGTCCATGATCATGATGTGGTCGCCGCCGGGGGCCAGCTCGTGGCTGCCGCCCGCCGGGACGACGAACCCGCCCTGCTTGGGCCGCATGACCATCTTGCCGTCCTTGTCGACGACCTCGTGGAGCTCGATCATCGGCGACAGCGGGCTGGTGCCGGAGACGACGGTGATGTCGGCGCCGGAGTTGTTGACCAGGGTGCCGAACGCGGCGGTCATGCCCTCCTTGGCGGTCTTCACCCACGGGTCGGTGATCGACAGGGCGGCGGCCGCGGGAGCGGCGGGTGTGGTCTCGGCCGGGGCCGAGGCGACCGGCGCGGCGGCGGTCGGCGTGCCGGACGAGCCGCAGGAGACCAAGGCGGCGGCGGTGGCGAGGGCGAGCAGGGACGACGCGATGCGCGAAGACATGGTGAGAAGAACCCTTCGGGGAAGACGGCAACGTCAGAGAGCCGCGCTGAACTTCGTGTTCAGGCGGCGAGGAGGCTGACGGTGCCGGGAGGCCCCCGGCGGCTGATCTCGTGTCGGAGGGACGCCGACGCCGGGATGACGACCCGGTCGGCGGGCACGGCCACCTGCGGATGGGCGGGCTCGACCGCCACGCGCAGCAACAGCAGGAGGCGGACTTCGAGCCGGCGCAGCAGCGCCCACAGGAGCGCCTCGCCGCGCGCCAGCCACAGGGCCGTGAGCCCGGCCGCCCACGCGTGGGTGAGCAGCATGCTCAGGCTGGGCAGCAGCGTGGTCGCGTGGTGGTGCCCGGCCGTCATCGGCTCGACGGTGTGGGCGTAGGAGAACAGCAGGTGCAGCACGGCCTGGCAGCCCGCCAGCGCCGGGAAGATCACCCGGGCCGACCGTTCGCGCCCCGCCAGGGCGACCCCGACGAGGAACGAGAGGGTCAGCGCCACCAGCACCGCCGTCGCGGTGGTCGACCCGCCCGCCCAGGCGTGCGCGCCCACGCTCAGCACGACCGAGACCGTCGCGAAGACGGCGGCCCGGACGACGCGGAAGGGCGTCGATGCTGAGGTGGCGCTAGTCATGGCGCGGTCATCATTGCACGGCGTACGGCCGTCTCCCAATACGCCCCGGTCCGGCGAGTGCGGAAAGAACGGCACGACCGCCGGGAACCAAACCGGGGCCGGCCACGACTCCTCTGTCGGAGCCCTGCCTTCGCCGGCGTCGAGGAGACGTCGATCGAGGTGCGGCGGGTCACCGCGTTCGAGGACATCGAGCCGGACCTGACCACGTAGCGCAGCGGCGCATCAGGGCGGCGCCGCGCGTCCAGAGCGACGAGGTCGTGCGGCTGCTCTGAGGAACACCGCGTGCTCTATCGGGCCAGGCGGTCCAGCAGTTCGCCGAGCAGCGCGCGTTCGCCGGGGGTGAGGTCGCCCGGGTCGTCGCCGACCAGCGCACGCAACGTCAGCGCGGCGCTCGCACGGGTCGCGGGGGCGTCGGCGGAGGGCGTGTGCAGGACTCCGGCCAGCGCGGCCTCGCGGACGCGTCCGGACAGCCCGAAGTCCGGCTCCGGCTGGCTGATCAAGGTGAGCGTGATGCCGACGTTGGCGGCGAGCACCTGTTCGGCGGCGTCGTCCGCCGGCACCTTGAGCAGGCCCTGGGCGGCGGCGGCGGTCAGCCGCTCGCGCAACGCGGCGTGCGCGGGAGCGGTGACGGCGCAGGGCTTTCCCGGCTCGGCGCGGCCGTAAAGCAGCCCGTAGAACGACGGGTGCTCCAGCCCGAACCGCACGTGCCTGTCCCAGCCCTCGCGCAGGTCCTCCAGCGGGTCGCCAGAGCTCTCGACCGCCGTGTACTGGGTGAAGCCGTGGTTCACCACGGCGTCGATCAGGCCCTGCTTGCTGCCGAAGTGGTGGTACAGCGTCGGGGCCTGCACCCCGGCGCGTTCGCACACCGCCCTCGTGGACACCGTGCCGCCGCCCTCCAGCAACTCCGCCGCGGCGAGCAGGAGTCGATCCCGTGCATTCTGCATGCTTGCTATAGTAGCTCATGTAGCGCTACATTGCCCGCTATAGCGAGAGGAGAAGTCCATGAGGACTTGGTTCATCACCGGCGGGACGCCCGGAGGGTTCGGCCTGGTCTATGCCGAGGCCGCACTGAAACAGGGCGATCAGGTGGCAGTGACCGCGCGTCGGCCCTCTGAACTGCAGGAATGGGCTGAACCGCACGGCGACCGTGTGCTGGTTCTCCAGCTCGATGTCACCGATGCCGAGCAGGTGCGCGCGGCGGTCAAGACGGCCGAGGAGCGGTTCGGCGGAATCGACGTACTCGTCAACAACGCGGGCCGTGGCTGGTTCGGCTCGGTCGAGGGCGCCCCTGACGAGACGATCCGCCGCACGTTCGACCTCAACCTGTTCGCCGTGGTCGAGGTGATACGCGCGGTCCTGCCGGGTATGCGGGCACGCGGCGACGGCTGGATCGTGAACATGTCGTCGGTGGCGGGCCTCGTCGGCGCACAGGGGTTCGGCTACTACTCGGCGGCGAAGTTCGCGCTCGAAGGACTGTCGGAGACACTGCGCCAGGAAGTGGAGCCGTTCGGTGTGCGCGTGCTCGTCGTAGAGCCGGGAGCGTTCCGCACCAAGGCTTACGCCGGCTTCCAGGACGAACCCGTCAACGAAACCGTCGACGCCTACGTGCCGATGGTCGAGGGCGTCAAAGCGGCGTTCGTGGCACACGACGGCAAGCAGGAGGGTGACCCCGTACGCGGAGTGCAGGCCGTGATCAGCGCGATGAACGCACCCGTTCCGCCGCAGCGGATCGTGCTCGGCAACTCCGGCTACGACGTCGTCGTCGCGATGCACGAGAACGCACTCGCGGAACTGCGCGCGAACGAAGAGCTCTCACGCGGCGCGGACTTCTAAGCCCGTCGCCGGAAGTCGTGTCTCCAACTCGCGGGAGCCGACCTTGCCGCGAACGCGAGGAGCCTCGCCGGAGTGGATCGAGTCACCACACGCAACCGACCCGGCGAAGCCTTCATCAGTATGCGCCCCGCGCATGTCCATGCCGACTTGACCCCTGCTCGGCACCTCGGGCTGGTCACCGCGGCGCATCGTCATCGTGCCCCTGAGGTGCTGCGGGGACATGCCAGGACGCGCCCGCGTCCTGGCACCCGAGAAGACCGGAGAGCAGAAATGAACGACCTCACCCTTCCCGATGCTGTCGCGAACTTCATCGCGGCCACCAACGCGCACGACGCGAACGCGCTGGCCGCGGTCTTCGGCGACGAGGCCACCGTGCGCGATGACGGGACGACCTACAGCGGCGAGGCCGAGATCCGCGAGTGGATCCAGGGGCACCTGATCAACCCCAAGATCGTGATCACGCCGACCTCGTTCGCGGGCGACCGTCTGGTGGCCTCCGGGGACGGCGAGTTCCCCGGCGGGCCTCTGTCCTTCGCGTTCGTGTTCGGCATCAAGGACGACCAGGTCACCGACCTCGCGATCGACCCCGTCTGAAGGCTGCCCCGGTCATGAACAGGGACCGGGCATGGATCAAAACGACGAGCGCCCGTGATGCGACGAGGCGAGCTGACCGACAAGGCCCGGCAACGGATCGAGCCCCTGCTGCCCGCGACGGACGGCAGGGACGGCCCTGGCGTGATCACCACGAGGTCATCAACGGGATCTCGTGGCGGTTGCGGCGTCTGGAAGAGGCCGAGCGGGAGACCCAGGCGGTGCTGGAAATCCGCACCCGCGTGCTGGGAGCCCGGCCCGCGTTGACGGTCCCAGCGCGGCCGTCGCCCGTTCGTCATCTCCGGCGGTGTTCACGGCGACGACGGTTTCCAGCACAACAAGGGGTCGGGGTGGTCGGCGAAGCCGAGGTCGCGGTAGAGGGGTTCGGCCTGCCGTGAGGCCGTCAGGTCGACGCGCACGGCGTCGCGTTCGCGGAACCAGCCGAGCAGTCCGAGCAGGATGGCCCGGCTGTGCCCGCGCCGCCGGTGGGCCGGGTCGGTGACCATGCCGATGACGTGGCCGATCCGCCCGTTGCGGGAGTGGGGGCCGGGGAACCACTGCTCGACGGTGCCGATGCCGCAGGCGGCCAGGCCGGTGTCGGCGTCCACGACCAGGATCCGGCAGTCGGGTTCGGCCAGCTTCCGGCCGAAAACCCGGGCGAGAGCGGCCCGCCAGTCGTCGGCGGGGTCGGCGGGAGAGAAGAACTCACCGCCGAGGTCGTCGAAGAGCAGCGCCCTCAGCCGGACGAGTTCGGGAATGTCATGCCTTGTTGCCGTTCGTACCATGACGTCCAGGCTGCTGTAATGAGCTGGTGCACCTCAACCCTTACGGCGCGGACGTGGTGAATTTCGCCGCGGGCCTGGCCAACCACCCTCCGGCCACCGCCGGGGAGCTCGCCGACCGCTGCCGCGCGGCCGGGCTGGTGCTGGAACTGCCCGTCGAGGCCGCCGACCTCGACCGCACCCGCGCCGTCGTCGACCAGTGGACGAGGGTCGTCGACGCCCCGACCGAGCGGGAGAAGGCAGACCTGGTCAACGACATGCTGGCCCGCTCGGCCGCCTATCCCCGCCTCACCGACCACGCCCGCGGATGGCACCTGCACTACCGCGACGACCGGCAGCCGCTCGGCGCCGTGCTGTTCGCGCTGATCTCCGTGGGCACGGCGATGCACCTGGTCAACCGGGGCATGGACCGGCTCGGCCGGTGCGCCGTGGAGGGCTGCGACCAGATCTTCGCCGACACCTCCCGCACCGCCCGCCGGCGCTACTGCTCCCAGCCGTGCGCCAACCGCGACGCGGTCCGCCGCCACCGCGCCCGCACCCTGGCGTGACCGGCGGCGCCGCTCAGGCTCGTTTCGCGTACCAGCGCCCGCTTGATCTCCGCGTCCGAGAGCGGCGAACCCGCCGGCACCAGAGTCATGAGACTGCACGAACCAGTGGAGCCGGTCGCCTCGGGCGGCCGGCTCCACTGTTTGCCTCACGGGTTGATCAGACGCGGGTCCACTTCTGGTTGCCGCCGCCGTGGCAGGTCCAGATGTGCAGCCGGGAGCCGTTGGCGGTGCCCGAGCCGACCACGTCCAGGCACTTGTTCGCGCCGATGGCGGTGATGCTGCCGTCGGAGTTGAAGCGCCACTTCTGGTTGTTCTGGCCGTTGCAGTCCCAGATGCTCACGGCGGTCCCGTTCGCGGTTCCGTTGCCGCTCACGTCCAGGCACTTGTTGCCGTAGACCCGCAGTTCGCTCGCGGCGGTGGAGGTCCATTGCTGGTTGGTGCGGCCGTTGCAGTCCCAGATCTGCACCACCGCGCCGTTGGCCTGCGAGGCGCCGCTGATGTCCAGGCACCGGCCCGACGCCACGCCCCGGATGGCGCTGGTCGTGCCGGTCGACGGGGACGGGGACGGGGAGGGCGACGGCGAGGGCGTCACGGTGGTCAGTTCCTTGATGCGGATGTTGCGGTACGCCACCACGTCGGGGGACCCGTGGTTCTGGATGCCGATGTACCCCTGCTGGAGCGAGCGGACCGGATCGGTGTTGGTGAAGTCGTTGATCTTGGTGCCGTTCAGGAACACCTGCAGCCGCTCGCCTTCCACCAGCAGCTCGTAGGTGTTCCACTGGCCCGGCGGGTTCAGGGCCGCGTCGCGGGCGGCGATGTCGGCCGCCTTGAAGCCGTAGATCGCGCCGGTCGTCTTGTCGGCGGTGTCGGTGGCGTCGATCTGCACCTCGTGCCCGGTGTTGAGCGCGGTCTGCGGGTCGCTGGTGGCGGGGAAGCCGACGATGACGCCGGAGTTGGAGTCGCCGTTCAGCCGCCAGTCGAGCTTGAGCGAGTACGAGCCGAACTGCTTGGTGCTGTACCACAACATGCCCATGCCGCCCGAGGAGGTCAGCGTGGCCTGGTTGTTGGAGAACGACCCGGGCCCGGCCTGCTGCCAGCCCGTCGTCGAGCCGTTGTACAGCGCGGTGTAGCCGGTCTCGGGGCGGCAGTCGGCGTGGGCCGCCTTGGCCGCGTACTTGATGCCGCCCAGCAGCAGCGTGCGGAAGTTGGAGTCGGAGTAGGACTCCTGGGTGTGCCCCAGGCCGGTGTAGAACGCGCGGCCGGCCTGCTGCGGGTGGCACCAGGTGATCGGGTGGTCGCCCATGCCGCCGCCGCTGTAGGTGCTCTCGTCCAGGTTCTGCAGGACGCGCACGTTCGGGCGGGGGTTGCTGCGGTAGCTGTACCACTCGTCGGTACGCGACCAGGTCGTCCCGAGGTGGGAGGTGGCGGGGTGGGCCCGGTCCTCGTTGCGGACGGTGGCCTGCTGGATCGCGGGGTGGCTGTTGAACCAGGCGCCCACGAGCTGCCCGTAGTAGGACCAGTTGTACTCGGTGTCGGCCGCCGCGTGGACGCCGACGTAACCGCCGCCGCCGTCCACGTAGGACTGGAAGGCCGACTGCTGGGTGTCGTTCAGCACGTCACCGGTCGTGCTGAGGAACACCACCGCCTTGTACTGGGAGAGGTTGGAGCTGTTGAAGGCGCTGGAGTCCTCGGTCGAGTCGACGGTGAAGTCGTTGGCCGCGCCGAGGTCGCGGATGGCCTGGGTTCCGACGGCGATCGAGTCGTGCCGGAAACCGGCCGTCTTGGAGAAGACCAGCACCTTGAAGGCGGCGGCCTGGGCGGGGACGGCCGGGATCACCGTCGCGGCGGCCGCGGTGGCCAGCGCCACCGCGGTCACCGCCAGGCGCCCGAGCGCGGCAGAGGTCAGATGTCGCAGCATGGGGTGTCCTTCCGTCGTGACGCCCGGCGCGGGTAGCGCCGGGCGTCACACCGATGGTTTTCGAGCTGGGGCGCAGGGCCTCAGACGCGGGTCCACTTCTGGTTGGACCCGCCGTTGCAGGTCCAGATGCGCGCCTTGGTGCCGTTGGCGGTGCCGTTCACCTCAAGGCACTTGTTGGCGCCCACGGCGGTCATGCTGCCGTCGGAGTTCAGGCGCCACTTCTGGTTGTTCTGGCCGTTGCAGTCCCAGATGAGGACCGCGGTGCCGTCGGCCGTGCCGGCGCCGCTCACGTCCAGGCACTTGTTGCCGTACACCCGCAGCTCGCTCGCGGCGTTGCTGGTCCACGACTGGTTGGTCTGGCCGTTGCAGTCCCAGATCTGGGCCAGCGCGCCGTTGGTCGTCGACGCGCCGTTGACGTCCAGGCACCGGTTGGATCCGGTGCCCCGCAGCGCGCCCGTCCAGCCGGTCGAGGGGGTGCCGGTGGCGAAGGTGAAGGAGTCCACGTCGAACAGGTAGCCCGACCCGGTCGCCCCGCGGAAGACGAGGTACAGCGTCGCGGCCCCGGACGGCGCGCCGCTGAGGGTCGCCGAGACGTTGGCGAAGGTCTCCCAGCTTCCGGTGGCGGCCACGGTGGCCGTGCCCAGCAGCGTGCCCGTGGCCGAGCCCGCCCGGACCTCGATCCGGCCGCCCACGCCCGCCGAGGAGACCCGCGCGGTGAAGGTCGTGGCGTTGCTCAGGTTGTACGGCTGGAAGGAGATCCAGTCGCCGTCGTCGACGAAGCCCACCGTCTTGCCGCCCTCGGCGACGGTCTTGTCGGCCGTCTGCACGCCCTGCTGGGCGCCGAAGTGCTCGGCCTGGCGGAGCCTCGGCTGGAGCGTCCGGGTGCTCGTCGAGGTCAGGCTGCCGTTGTCGGTGTAGGAGGCCGTGAAGACGCCGAAGATGTTCGCCGCCGAGTCGTGCTCACCGTCGACCGGCACCGCGATGGTGCCGCTGCACCCGGTCCTGGAGGTGATCTGGTGAGCGTGGCTGTCGTGGCCCAGGAAGTAGGTGACCGACACCCGCGAGCAGTCGATCGTGCCGTCCTCCGGGTCGCTGACCGAGACCTGGTAGGACACGGTGTCGCCGAAGGAGAAGAGCTGGCCGTCGCCGGGGGTGGTGAGCGTGACCGACGGGGCGGTGTTGCCGACCGTCACGTTGACGCTCGCGCTGCCGGTCAGGCCCTGCGGGTCGCGGACGGTGAGCGTCGCGGTGTAGGCGCCGTTGGCGGTGTAGGTCTTGCTCGGGTTGGCCGAGGTGGAGGTGGTGCCGTCGCCGAAGTTCCACGAGTACGTCAGCGCGCCGCCCTCGGGGTCGGAGCTGCCCGACGAGGAGAAGTTCACCGTCAGCGGGGCCGCCCCGGAGGTCTTGTCGGACGAGGCCCGCGCGATCGGGTTGCGGTTGGCCTGGCCGATGTACTCGACCCGGTAGAGGGCCTGGTTGTTGCTGCCGGTGCCGTAGTCGAGCACGTACAGCGCCCCGTCGGGGCCGAAGGCCATGTCCATCACCTGCGTGCCCGACCAGGGGAACGCGGAGATCTCGCCGTAGCCGCCGGAGGAGGTCACCTCGATGGCCTTGATCCAGCGGCGGCCGTACTCGCCGGCGAAGAAGCGGCCGTTGAGCGCCTGGGGGAACTTGACGCTGGAGTTCAGGTTCGCGTCGTACCGGTAGACCGGGCCGCCCATCGGCGACTCGGAGCCGGAGCCGAACTCGGGCGGCGAGCCGGCGTCACCGGCGTACCTGATCCACGCCGGCTTGGCCGCGGGGAGCGTGGTCAGGCCGGTGTTGCGGAAGGAGTTGTTGGTCGCCCCGCCGGAGCAGTTGTACTTGCTCCCGGTGCTGTTGCTGGCGAAGTTCCACTCGTTGTAGGTCTCGCTGGTGGAGTTGCTTCCCGTGCAGTACGGCCAGCCGTAGAAGCCGGGGCCGGTGACCCGGTTGAACTCCACCTGGCCGCTCGGGCCGCGGTTGGAGTTGGACGACCCGGCGTCGGGGCCGTAGTCGCCGAGGTAGACGACGCCGGTCGCCTTGTCGACGCTCATCCGGAACGGGTTGCGGAAGCCCATCGCGTAGATCTCGGGCCGGGTGTTCGCCGTCCCCGGCGCGAACATGTTGCCGCTGGGGATCGTGTAGGTGCCGTCGGCCTGGGGCTTGATCCGCAGGAGCTTGCCGCGCAGGTCGTTGCTGTTGGCCGCGGAGCGCTGGGCGTCGTACTGCGGGTTGCGGTTGGTGCGCTCGTCGAGCGGCGAGTAGCCGCTCGACTCGAACGGGTTGGTGTCGTCGCCGGTGGTCAGGTAGAGGTTCCCCTGGGCGTCGAAGTCGATGTCGCCGCCGACGTGACAACACTGGCCCCGGTCGTTGGCGACCCGCAGGACCACCTTCTCGCTGGAGGTGTTGAGGGTGTCGTCGGAGTTGAGGGTGAACCTGGACAGGTACAGTTCACCCTTCCACGCGTCGAACTGCGACTGGGTGCCGGTGGCGGGCGCGTCGCCGCTCGGGGTGCTCAGCCGGGGCGAGTAGTAGAGCCAGACGTACCGGTTGGTGGCGAAGCCGGGGTCGACCGCCACCCCCTGGAGGCCCTCCTCGTCGTGGGAGTAGACGTTGAGCCGGCCGGCCACCTTGGTGTTGCCGTTGACGTCGGTCACGCGGACCGTGCCGTCGCGGGCGGTGTGGATGACCGAGCGGTTCGGCATCACGGCCAGTGACATCGCCTCGCCCAGCTCGTTGCCGCCGGAGGCGAGCGGCACCTGCTGGTAGTCGGAGGGCGAGATGGTCAGCGCGTTCGCCGGGGAGGCGGTGAGCGCGACGACCGCCGGCGCGATGAGCGCCATCGTGGTCAGCATTCTGAGCCACGGACGTCGGGACATGCGGTGTTCCTTCCTGACAAAGGAGAAGTCAGGGCAAGGCGCGCGCCGCCACGCTGTTGCCGGGAGGGTCATGCTTCTCGTGCCCGGAGGTGTGCCGCCTCGGGAGCATCGCTACCTATTACGTTCAGACGGCCCCTGATCGTCAAGGGCTTAAGCCTGCTTATTTCTTCGACCATCCGACCGGGTGCCGATCCGGAAGTGTGGTCGATCCTCGGTGAGCTGCGAATATCACCTCAGCGGCCGGGATACGCGCCGGAAATCTGAATGAATCATTCAGGCGTGTCGCCCAGATGAGCCCGCACAAGCCATGGCCCATAGACCGAGTCAGTCATACTCTTACGGCGAATCGAATCGATTCGCTCTCGTTTCCCCCTCTCGAAGGAGCTCGACCATGCAGCGTCCGCCCATCCCCTTACCGGGCCGCCCCGCCCTCGTCGCGGCGGTCGTGGTGATGCTGACCGCCCTCCTGGCCACCACCCTGACGTGGTGGACCCCGGCCACCGCCGCGACCACCCCGCTGGTGGGCACCGCGTCCGGCAGATGCCTGGACGTCCCGGGGGCCTCCCAGGCCAACGGCGCGCAGACGCAGATCTGGGACTGCAACGGGCAGGCCAACCAGCAGTGGACCACCACCACCGCCGGTGAGCTGCGCGTGTACGGCGGCAAGTGCCTCGACGTGAACGGCGCGGGCACGGCCGACGGGACCGCGGTGATCATCTGGGACTGCAACGGCCAGAACAACCAGAAGTGGCGCCTGAACTCCGACGGCAGTGTCACCGCCCTCGGCGCGAACAAGTGCCTGGACGTGTCCGCCTACGGCACCGCCAACGGCACCAAGGT
Organism: Herbidospora yilanensis; assembly: GCF_001570565.1. Taxonomy (GTDB): domain Bacteria; phylum Actinomycetota; class Actinomycetes; order Streptosporangiales; family Streptosporangiaceae; genus Herbidospora; species Herbidospora yilanensis. The sequence continues at coordinate 45,654 of NZ_BBXE01000049.1, forward strand.
CCACATCTGGGCCTGCCACGGCGGCGCCAACCAGAAGTGGTCGACCGGCGCCCAGCCCAGCCCGTCGCCCACGCCCACCACGAGCCCCAGCCCGCCGCCGCCCGGCGCCCGGCCCTGTGACATCTACGGCGCGGGCGGCACGCCCTGTGTGGCCGCGCACAGCACGACCCGGGCGCTCTTCAACGCCTACGCCGGCAACCTTTACCAGGTCAGGCGCTCCTCCGACAACACCACCCGGAACATCGGCGTGCTGACCGCGGGCGGGGTCGCCAACGCCGCCGCGCAGGACTCGTTCTGCGCCGGCACCACGTGCGTCATCACGGTGCTCTACGACCAGTCGGGGCGGGGCAACGACCTGTGGTACCAGGGATCCAGCGTGGTCCCCGGCTCCCCGCAGAGCCGTCCGGCGGTCGCCACCACCGAGTCCCTCACGGTCGGCGGCAACAAGGCCTACTCGCTCTACATCAACCCCGGCAACAGCTACTGGCGGGACGGCCACCTGACCGGCGTCCCGACGGGCAGCGCGCCCGAGGGCATGTACATGGTCACCAGCGGCGTCCACGTCAACAACGGCTGCTGCTTCGACTACGGCAACAGCGAGACCACCAGGAAGGCCGACGCCGCCGGCGCCATGGACGCCATCAACTTCAGCACCCAGTGCTGGTTCGGCGGCTGCCAGGGGTCCGGCCCGTGGGTCCAGGCCGACCTGGAGTGGGGCCTGTTCCCCGGCGGCAGCCAGTCGTGGAACACCAACCAGCGGGCCTTCCCGCACAAGTTCGTGACCGCCACGCTGAAGAACAACGGCACGACCCGCTTCGCCATCAAGGGCAGCAACGCCCAGTCGGGCGGCCTCTACACGCTGTACGACGGCCCGCTCCCCAACGGCTACAGCCCGATGAAGAAGCAGGGGGCCATCATCCTGGGCAGCGGCGGCGACTGCTGCAAGCCCGACGGCGGCGCCAACCTCAGCGCCGGCACCTTCTACGAGGGGGCCATGGTCGCCGGCTATCCGACCGACGCCGTCGAGAACGCCGTCCAGGCCGAGGTGATCTCCGCCGGTTACCGCTGACGGAGCGTGCCCCGGGGGGTGGCCGCGTGACGGCCGCCCCCCGGGGTCACCCCGCCTTCGCCTGCTCACGGGCGGCCTCGCCGATCGCGGCGAGGTCGTCTCCCGAGCCGCTGACGACGACCAGATGGTCGTCGGTGAACACGGCGACGTCGGTCGTTCCGCCGCGCTCCACCACGTTGGCCGGGCCGGGCCGCGCCTCCACCTTCCCCGCCGAGGAGCACTCGGCGTAGAAGCGCTTGAAGGTCTGGACGACGTCCGTGCCGGACACCACGACCTCCGAGACCGACGCCCCGCCGGCCGACTCGAACACCCGGAACCGCACCCGGGCGTCGCCCGGGGCGATGCTCCGTCTCCCGCACGGCACCAGCGCCTCCTCCAGGTCGGCCCAGCGGGTGTCGCCGGTCGGGCCGTTCGTCCAGGGGCCGCCGGGCAGTTGCGACGCGTCGAGGAGCACCTGCGGCTCCGCCGGGCCGGCCGCGACCGGCCCGCCCTCCCCGGTGCAGCCGGACAACCCGGCCACCGCTACCGCGGCGACGAGCGCCCATCGGCTCATCTGATCCTCCTTCGAGGGGACGACGACGAAACGGACCACACCGACGCCGCGACGACCGCCAGCAGCGCCGCGAACCCGGCCAGGGCCAGATGCGGCAGCCGGACGGACAGGGACCCCGGGACGGGGACCACACCCGCCGCCATCGCGGCGCTCGCGGCGGCCCACACGGCGCCGACGCCCGCTTTCACCGGGGACACGGGGGTGACCGCGTCGAGGCAGCCGCACGGAACCCGGCCGCGCACCCCGAGCAGGACCAGGAGATACCCGGCCAGGGCGGTGTGCCACACCGCCGCCGCCGTCCAGGCGTACCGGCCGGGATCCCCCCAGACCCAGAACCCGATCGCCGCGCCGCCGACCACCGGTCCGGCCAGGGCGGCGGCGCGGATCACCCGGGAGGGCAGCAGGCCGTGGCCCCGGGTGACCTCGCCGGCCCCGAGGAAACCGGCCGCCACGAGGAGCAGCGCGCCGGCCAGGGCCACATCGCCGATCAGGATCATCGTTCACCACACCGATCGTTCACCACGCCAGCAGCAGGACCGTCAGCGTGGCCAGGAACCCGGCCGCGCACCACCGGCCCACCCAGGCGAGCCGCCCCAGCAGGTGGCGGTCCCACCCGGAGGGGTCGCCGCTCAGGGAGCGGGTGAGCGGCATCAGCACCCGGCCGAGGCCGAACCCGAGCCCGGCCAGCACGCCGGGGAGGAGGCCTCCGACGAGCACGACGGCGAGCACCAGGGTGTGCGGGAGCGCGGTCGGGGTGAACGTGCGCACGCCCGTGCCCATCTCGAAGCCGAACTGGAAGGGCCCCTCGAACCGGCTGCGCGCAATGATCTCCTGCGGCACCAGCCTGCGGTTCTGGATCAGCGCGAGTGGACGTCCGGCCAGCTCGAAGGCGAGCAGCACCGCCGCCACCGGGATCAGCGCCCAGGTGCGCACGGCCTCCGGCACCACCGAGACGAACCCGCCGAAGGCCCCCGCGACGGTGCCCGACACCAGCCCGCCCAGCACCAGCCCGGACGAGAAGGCCGTGAGTTGTCCCCGCCAGACCGGCGAGGTCAGCAAATCCGCTGAGTTGAGGCTTCAAACCGAGCCGGACAACGAGAACCCGGCGACCACGCCCATCAACGCCCAGGCGAGGAAGTCCAGCCTCCCGGGCCAGACCGCGCCGGCCGCGGCCACGAGCGCCGTCAGGGCGAAGAGGAACCCGGCCGTGCGGGTGGCGGGCAGGGTCACGGGTTGGCCCGCGAGCAGATGTAGAAGGTGCTGCCCGCGCCGTACACCACGAAGCGGCCGTCGGCACAGCGGTAGGGGGTGCTGCCGCTCGTCCAGCGCCAGGCGTTCTTCTTCGTGACCCCGCCCGCGCCGCACTCGACGATCGGCGTGTAGTAGGAGTAGGCGTTGCCGTCGGTGCGGAACCAGCCGTCGCTGCCGCAGTAGCTGCTGGAGTACGACCCGCCCACGCACACCCGCTGGGTGGTGCCGTCGCGGTAGCCGTCGAAGTCGGTGTAGCCGCTGTTCGAGCAGCCCGACCACTCCGTGCCCACGGTCGCCGAGGCGGTCCTGACGCGGGCGGGCGGCAGCGCGCCCACCACGTTCAGCGCCAGCGCGCCGCCGAGCACGCCGACCGACCTGACCATCGTGCGCCGCGACACGCGGGCCCGGACCGGCGGACGCGCCGCCACGTCCTCGTCCGCCGCCGGGACGTCGGACCAGTAGTCGCGGGTCATGTCGTTGTCACCTCACGTTCGACGATTCGGGCAGATCCACCCCGAGAAGCCGGTCGAGGTCCGGGTCGGACCCGACCGCGCGGCGCCACTCCTCTGTGCCGTCGGGGGCGTACTTCACGAGCGAGGGGGTCGCGCCGACCGCGACCGAACCGAGCAGCTCGGCGTCGACGACCGCCTCGACGTGGGGGGCCGGTCCGGCCCAGGCCGCGCCCGCCTCCCCCGCACTGAGCAGGACCAGCCGGCCCTTCACCCGGCCGGGCGGCATCCCGGCCAGATGGACGGCGCGGGCCCGGCAGCTCGGGCACTGCTCGGAGACCACGAGGACGAAGGTCGGCCGCCCGTCGGCGGAGGCGAAGCGGGTCACTCTCCGGACGGTGTCCGGACCGGGGGCGGCGGGCACGGCCAGCACCGCCTGCTGGAGCTCGCGGACGATCCTGAGCAGCGCGGAGATCGCGAACAGGGCGATCACCATGCCGAGGAAGCCGAACACGGCCAGCGAGTTGATCACGTTCTGCACGGCGGTCAGCTCAGCCCGCAGGTGAGGGCGTCGGCGACGGCCGCGAACCGGGGGTCGTCGGCGTCCCGCGCGGTGAGGATCGTGGTCGTCGAGGTGTTGACCAGGACGGCCGAGCGCAGGACCCGCCCGTCGTCGGCCCGCTCGTCGCGTTTCCACAACGCGCCGCCGCGCACCCGTTTGCCGGTGCCACCGGGCGTGGGCAGCGCTCCGGCCGGGTTGACCTGGATCGAGCAGACGCCCTCCAGGCTGTTGACCGCGAGCAGGCCGTCGAGGCGCACCCGCGCCCCGAGCCGGGGAGCCAGCACGACCCCGTCGGGGGCGTCGCGGACGTCGAAGGCGGCGAGCAACCCGATGAAGGCCTCGAACGGCACGTTCGTCCCCTGGACGAAGGTGTAGACCTCGTGGTGCGGCCCGATCCAGAGCATCGTGGTGCCGCCGTTCTCCGGGTCCTCGTGGGAGACCAGCCGGGCCCCGTGCCACGACACCTCGCGGACGGTGAACCGGTCGTACTCGCCGAGGTGGCGGGCGATGAGCTCACGCGCGCCGGCCGCGCCGGTGTGGAAACGCTGCGCGCCGCGGTCGCTCCGCGCCCAGAGCAGGTAGCTCCAGCCCATGGTGAAGGGCTGCGGGCTGCCGTCGACGGTGAGCGTACGGCCATCTGGTGTTCGCGCTAACATCGCCACGGCACCAGAGTGAGCGCTCCGCGTCCACGGCCGCCACACGACCGCCATACGGCCGCCACATCACAGGCCTGCGTCCTCCAGGAGGATGCGGTCGTGCAGGGCCGTCAGCGTGGTCGACGGCCCGACCCCGATGTGCTCGACCAGCGCCGCCCGGCAGTCGTGGTAGACCAGCAGCGCGTCGGCCCGGCGGCCGCTCTTGTGCAGGGCGAGCATCAGCCGGGCGCGCAGGTCCTCGCGCAGCGGAGCGCGGGCGACCGCCACCCGGAGCTGGTCGATGGCCTCCTCGTAGGCGCCCAAGCGGATGCACGCGCCGGCGAAGTCGCCGACCGCGGCCGTCCGGCGCTCGTCGAGCTGGGTGGCGGCGTTGCGCAGCGCGTCGGAGCTGTCGGCGAGGTCCTGGAGCGCCCCGCCGCGCCAGAGGGCGAGGCCGTCCCTGAGCAGGCGGGCCGCCGCGGCGTCGTCGCGCTCGGCCAGCGCGGTGGCCGCGGCCGACCGCGCGGCCTCGAACTCGGCCAGGTCGAGCCGGCCCTCGACGTCGGTCATCCGGTAGCCGCCGGGCTCGGTCCGGATCTCGACGCCGGAGCAGGCCAGCCCCTTGCGCAGGTCGGCGATGTAGGTCTGGAGGTTCCGCCGCGCCGACGGCGGTGCGCCGTCCCCCCACAGGACGGCGATGCAGCGCTCGGTCGGGACCGTGTGGGGCGAGTCGAGCAGCAGGAGGGCGAGGAGCTGGCGGTGCTTGATCCGGGTCAGGGCGAGCCGGCTGCCGTCCGGCCGCTGGATTTCGAAGTGCCCGAGCAGGAGAAATCTCATGGAACTCCAGCCGACTCTGGGGGGAGCAGCGGAGACGGACGGGAATCGAACCCGCCGCGCCGAGGTCCTCGGCGCCACCGGTTTTGAAGACCGGGAGGGCCACCAGGCACCTGCACGTCCCCAATGATAACGCTATCAAAGAAATGTTCTGGTGCCAGCCGAGGCGGTCGAGGCGATCACCTCCACGCGGCCACCACCGCGTGGAAGAGGTCGTCGTCGCGGTGCGGCGCGACCGCCCGCAGGTCGAGCAGGCAGCGCCCGCCCTCGACCCGGCCGACCACCGCCGGGTCGCCCGTCCGCAGCGGCCGGGCCAGCGCCTCGGGCACCGCCACCGCCGCGCTGGGCAGCACGACGCCGGGTGCTCCCCCGCCGCCGACGGCGGCCCCGGTGCCGAGCGCCTCGGCCGGCACGCCCGCCTCGGCCAGCCGGCGCGCCAGGTCGTCGGCGCGGCGGCGCACGACGGCCGGGTCGGCGGTCAGGGCCTCGCGGGCCGGGTTGGCCGCGTGGGTGAGCGTGGCCTCCACCGCCGCGAGCGTCAGCTTGTCCACCCGCAGTGCGCGGGCCAGCGGGTGGCGGCGCAGCCGCTCGACCACGTCGGCCCGCCCGAGCAGCAGGCCGCACTGCGGGCCGCCGAGCAGTTTGTCGCCGCTGGCCGTGACCAGGTCGGCGCCCGCGCGCAACCAGGTCGCGGCGTCGGGCTCGGCCGGCAGCAGCGGCTCGGGCGTCAGCAGTCCCGAGCCGATGTCGGCGACCAGCGGCACGCCCAGCCCGGTCAGTTCGGCGACGGACGGCGTGGCCGCGAACCCCTCGATCCGGTAGTTCGAGGGATGCACCTTGAGCACGAAACCGGTCGCGGGCCCGATCGCCCCGGCGTAGTCGGCCACCGAGGTGCGGTTGGTGGTGCCGACCTCGCGCAGGCGGGCCCCGGTGGAGGCCAGCAGGTCGGGCAGCCGGAAGCCGTCGCCGATCTCGACCAGTTCCCCCCGGCTGATCACGATCTCCCGGCCCTGGGCCAGCGTGGTCGCGGCCAGCACCAGCGCGGCGGCGTTGTTGTTGACCAGGTGGACCGCCTCCGCGTCCGGGACGGCCCGCGCGAGCGCGGCCAGCGCCGCGCGGCCGCGCCGGGCCCGGCGTCCGGTCTCCAGGTCGAACTCGACGTCGGTGGTCCCGCCGGCGTCCCGGACCGCGTCGAGGGCCGGGGCGGAGAGCGGGGCCCGGCCGAGGTTGGTGTGCAGGAGCACCCCGGTGGCGTTGATCACCTGACGGGGCCCGCCGCCCGGCAGCGACCGCACCACCTCGTCCGGCACGTCGGCGGGGCTGATCTCCCCGTCTCTCGCCCGTCGCTGGGCCGCCTGGACGGCTCCCTTGACCCGGCCCCGGCCCAGACGTTCGACGAACGGGGCGAGGCGGGGATCGTCCAGGAGCGCGTCGGTGCGGGGGATGTGGCGCCGCGGGTCGGTCACGACAGATCGGGATATACCAATCCGCCGATCCGCGCAATGATCCCGATCATGGTGAGACTGACCCAATACGCCCAGGGCGGCGGCTGCGCGTGCAAGATCCCGCCCGGCGAACTCGAAGACGTCCTGGCGGGTCTCGGCGTCACCCCCACGGACCCCGCCGGAGAACTGCTGGTCGGGCTGGAGACCGGAGACGACGCCGCCGTCGTCCGCGTCGAGGGCGGCACGGCGGTCGTCGGCACCGCCGACTTCTTCACCCCGGTGGTGGACGACCCCTACGACTGGGGCCGCATCGCCGCCGCCAACGCCCTGTCCGACGTGTACGCCATGGGCGCCCGCCCCCTCATGGCGCTCAACCTGCTCTGCTGGCCCCGGGAGACCCTCTCGTACGACCTGGCCCGCGAGGTCCTGCGCGGCGGCGCGGACGTGGCCGCCTCGGCCGGCTGCCACGTGGCGGGCGGCCACAGCGTCGTCGACGCCGAGCCGAAGTACGGCATGGCCGTCACCGGCCTCGCCGATCCCGCCGCCCTGATGCGCAACGACGCCGGCCGCGCCGGATTGCCGCTGTCGCTCACCAAGCCGCTCGGCCTCGGCGTGCTCAACAACCGCCACAAGGCGACGGGCGAGGTGTTCCCGGAGGCGGTCGCCGTCATGACGCGGCTCAACGCCGTCGCGAGCGAGGCCGCCGTCCGGGCCGGGGTGCGCTGCGCGACCGACGTGACCGGGTTCGGGCTGCTCGGTCACCTCTTCAAGCTGGCCAGGGCCTCGGGTGTGACGGCCGTGCTGGACAGCGGGAAGGTGCCCCTGCTGGAGGGGGCGCGGGAGGCCGTCAGGGACGGGTTCGTGCCCGGGGGCTCGCGCCGCAACCTCGACTGGGTGGCCGCCCACCTGTCGGGCGGGGCCGACGAGGAGACGATGCTGCTGCTGGCCGACGCGCAGACCTCCGGGGGGCTGCTGATCGCCGGGGAGGTGCCCGGCGCCCCGGTGATCGGCGAACTGGTGCCGCGCGGCGAGCACCCGATCGTGATCAGGTGACCCGCTCGCCCGGTTCGGGGGCGGCGGACCGCACCAGGTTCTCCCGCAACCAGGTCTCGGTCGTGCTCACGTGCATGAGCGCGGCCGCCTGGGCGAGCACCGCGTCGCCCCGCTCCAGCGCCCGGTAGATGGCGGCGTGCTCGGAGATCGTGCGGCCGGCCACGTTGCCTTCGAGCACGCCGCGCCAGACCCGGGCCCGGACGGTGCGGCTGGCTATCCCCACGAGCAGGGCGCACAACGCCCGGTTGCCGGTGGCCTCGAACACGGCGCGGTGGAAGGAGTCGTCGTGGTGGGTGAGCAGCTCGACGTCGCCCTGGGCGGCGACCATGGCGTCGAGGTGCTTCTGGAGCTCGGCGAGCTGGACCGGCGTGATGCGGGTGGCCGCCAGGCTGGTGGCCACCGGCTCGAACAACCTGCGCACCTCGGTGATCTCCAGGAGGTCGTCGCCCTGCATCATCTCGACCGCGACGCCGACGCCCTCCAGCAGCAGCGCGGGGTCGAGTGAGGTGACGTAGGTGCCGTCACCCCGCCGCACCTCCAGCACGCGGGTCGTGACCAGGGAGCGCACGGCCTCGCGGAGGAGGTTGCGGGACAGGCCCAGCGACGCGGCCAGGTCCTGCTCGGGAGGCAGCCGGGCCCCGGGAGGGAGCGTCCCATCCTTGATGAGCTGCCGGATGCGGACGATCGCCTGCTCGGTCAGAGACATAGGTGCATCCTGCCCCTCAATGCCCGCTCACCGGAAACCCGAGACAGACATGTGATGTTCAGAGAACACCTCCTAACGGCGTTCCGGCATAACCGCAGGTGATCGCGTTTATGTTCGACAGCTCTAGACACCGGCATGCTTTGGGTCATAGAAAGACATCCCATGTCCGGCGCTCAAAGCGGGCTTCACCGCAATGGCACCCGAAGGAGTGACGATGAGAATCAGACGCTTACCCGTCGCCGTGACGTTGTCAATGGCGGCCTGCCTGTTGACGGCGTGCGGCGGAGAGGAGACGCCGGCTCCGGCGGCCGGCGCCCCGGCGAAACCGGTGATCGGGGTCGACTACCCCCGGTCCGACACCGACTTCTGGAACTCCTACATCAGTTACGCGCCGAAGTTCGCCGGTGAGATCGGCGCCGACCTGAAGACCACCAACTCGCAGAACGACATCGCGAAGCTCACCGCGAACGTGCAGAGCCTGGTGAGCCAGGGCATCCGCGGGCTGGTCATGGCCCCGCAGGACACCGCGGCGGTGGCCCCCACGCTCCAGCAGCTCGAAGGCAAGAAGATCCCCGTCGTCCTGGTGGACACCCGGCCCGACACGGGCAACGCCTTCATGGTCGTGCGCGCCGACAACCGCGCCTACGGCGAGAAGGCCTGCCGCTACCTCGGCGAGAAGCTCAAGGGGGCCGGCAAGGTCGTCATGCTCCAGGGCGACCTGGCCTCCATCAACGGCCGCGACCGCACCGAGGCCTTCAACGAGTGCATGGCGCAGCACTACCCCGGCATCAAGGTCTTCGGCGAGGCCACGAACTGGGACGGCGCGGTCGCCTCGCAGAAGCTCTCGACGGTGCTCACCGCCAACCCCGACGTCAAGGGCGTCTACATGCAGTCGAGCTTCGCGCTGGCCGGCACCCTCCAGGTGCTCAAGCAGCGCGACCTGCTGGTGCCGCCGGACGACCCGAAGCACGTCTTCGTGGTCTCCAACGACGGCATCCCGCAGGAGCTCAAGGACATCGCGGCGGGCAACATCGACGCGACCGTGTCCCAGCCCGCCGACCTCTACGCCAAGTGGGCGCTGGAGTACACCAAGGCGGCGATCGAGGGCAAGACCTTCGCCCCCGGGAAGACCGACCACGACAGCACCATCATCGAGGTCCGGCCGGGCCTGCTCGAAGACCAGCTCTCCGCGCCGCTCGTCACGCTCGACGGCGGCACCTACGGCGGCATCCCCAGCGTGAAGCACGACGACAAGTCGCTCTGGGGCAACAACCTGAGCTGAGAGGCACGACGATGGGCGCTTCCACGAGCCCTTCCTCCGTGAACGGCCCCGTCGCCGAGGCGGAGCGCATCACCAAGAGATACGGCGAGACCGTGGCGCTGGACGGCGCCCACATCACGATCATGCCGGGCGAGACCCACGCCCTCGTCGGGCGCAACGGCGCGGGCAAGTCGACCCTGGTGTCCATCCTGACCGGCCTCCAGGACCCCGACGAGGGGGAGATCCGGTTCGCCGGGCGGCCCGCGCCGCGCCTGTCGGAGCGGAACGCCTGGCGGGAGCGGGTCGCCTGCGTCTACCAGAAGTCCACGATCATCCCCGAGCTGACCGTGGCCGAGAACCTCTACCTGAACCGCCACGACCACAACGGCCTGCGCCTGGTGAGCTGGAAGAGCATGTGGCGGAAGGCCGCCGACCTGCTGGAGGCCTGGTCGGTGGACGTGGACGTGCGCCTGCCGGCCAAGGAGCTCGGCGTGGAGCAGCGGCAGTTCGTCGAGATCGCGCGGGCGTTGTCCTTCGGCGCGCGGTTCATCATCCTCGACGAACCGACCGCGCAGCTCGACGGCGCGGCGATCTCCCGCCTCTTCGACCGGATGCGGGCCATGCGCGAACAGGGGGTCACCTTCCTGTTCATCAGCCACCACCTCCAGGAGATCTACGAGATCTGCGACACCGTCACGGTCTTCCGCGACGCCCGGCACATCCTCACCGCGCCGGTCATGGATCTGCCCCAGGGAGACCTGGTGGCGGCGATGACCGGGGAGGCGGCGGGCCTTCGGGAGAGGAAGGCCCGCCCCTCCGTCCCCCCGGACGCCGAGGTGATCCTGGACGCCCGCGGGCTGACCGACGGCGACGTCTACGCCGGCGTCGACCTGCGGGTGCGGGCGGGCGAGATCGTCGGGCTGGCCGGCCTCGGCGGCAGCGGGAAGACCGAGCTGGCCGAGACCATCGCGGGGCTCCGGGCGCCCCGCGAGGGCACGGTCGAGGTCGCCGGACGCCGTCCGCGCGCCGGGAGCGTGCCCGACTCGCTGGCGGCGGGGGTCGGGCTGGTCCCCCGCGACCGGCACCATCAGGGCCTCATCCCGTTGATGTCGATCGCCGACAACACGACGATGACCGTGCCGGAACGGCTCGGCGCCGCCGGGCTCGTGAGCGGCCGCCGCCGCGACGACCTCGCCCGCGAAATGATCACCAATCTGGCCATCAAGACCCCCGGCCCGGAGCTGCCCGTCAACGGCCTGTCCGGCGGCAACCAGCAGAAGGTGGTGATGGCCCGCGCCCTGGCGAGCGATCCCCGCCTGCTCGTGCTGATCACCCCGACGGCGGGCGTGGACGTCCGGTCGAAGGAGTTCCTGCTCGGCAAGGTCGAGGAGATCGCCGGGAAGGGCACCGGCGTCGTGATCGCCTCCGACGAACTGGACGATCTGCGGCTCTGCGACCGGGTGCTGGTGATGTTCCACGGCCGGGTCACCACCGAACTGGCCGCCGGCTGGCACGACCACGAGATGGTGGCGGCCATGGAAGGAGTCGACCTCGATGCCTGAGACCACCGCCGCCCCGGCGGAGACCGGCCGGCCCGCGCGGAAGGGGCCGGGGAGGTCGCCGGGCGGGCTGCGCCTGGCCCGGTTGCGGGACTTCGCGCTCGTCCCGGCGATCATCGCGATCGCGATCGTCGGGCAGATCGTGCACCCGATCTTCCTGCAGGCCGACAACCTGATCAACATCCTGCAGACCATGTCGGAGATCTCGCTGCTCGTCCTGGCCCAGGCGCTCGTGCTCATCGTGGGCAAGATGGACCTGTCGCTGGAGTCGACCTTCGGCCTGGCGCCCGGCGTGGCCGCCTGGCTGACGGTCGCGGTGGGGACCGGCTCGGGGCTCGGGCTGCTGTCCGGCTTCTGGGCGATCCCCATCACCCTGGCGGTCGGGGTGCTGGTCGGGGTGGTGAACGCGCTGTTCATCGTCCGCTTCGGGCTCAACGGGTTCATCGTCACCCTGGGCATGCTCATCGTGCTGCGGGGGCTGCTCACCGGCATCTCCGGCGGGCAGACCTTCTTCAACCTGCCGGAGTCGATGACCTATCTGGGGTCGGCGATGTGGCTGGGCGTGCCCGCCTCGATCTGGATCTGCCTGCTGCTGTTCGCGGCCGGCGTCCTGGTCATGGGCTTCACCGGGTTCGGCCGTTCGCTGTACGCCATCGGCGGCAATGTCGACGCCGCCAAGGCCGCGGGCATCCGCACCGACCGGGTGCTCTGGATCACCCTGATCGCCGCCAGCGTGCTGGCGGCGATCGGCGGCCTGCTGCTGACCGGGCGGCTGGCCTCCGTCGCCGCCGCACAGGGCGACGGGGCGATCTTCACGGTGTTCGCCGCCGCCGTCATCGGCGGGGTCAGCCTCAACGGCGGCAAGGGCACGGTGTTCGGCGCGTTCACCGGCATCCTGCTGCTCTACATGATCCAGAACGTGCTCACCCTGGCCGGCGTGCCGGCGCAGTGGATCGAGGCGCTCAACGGGGCGATCATCCTCACCGCCCTGGCCCTGTCGCGGCTCACCGGCGGCAAGACACAGGAATGACGCCCTCGTGATCTCGTGTCCGGGCGCCTACGACGGCAGCAGAGGGAGCAGCGCGTTGAGGCGTCCGGACGCGAAGCCGGACAGGTCCAGCGAGCAGAAGGTGAAGCCCGCACCCCGCACGGCGGCGTCGACGCGGTCGCGCAGTTCGCCAGCGCGGGCGATCTGGTCGTGCGGGACCTCGATCCGGGCGAGCGTGCCGCCCGCGTGGGCGCGCACCCGGCACACCGGGAAGCCGAGGTCGCGCAGCGCCGCCTCGGCGGCCTCGATCCTGGCCAGCACCTCGGGCGTGACGGGATCGCCGTAGCTCACCCGCGAGGCCAGGCAGGGCGCGGCGGGCTTGGCGGCGGTCACCAGGCCGAGCTCCCGGCTGGCCGCGCGCACGTCGGCCTTGGTCAGCCCGGCGTCGACCAGCGGGGTGATGACCCCGCGCTCGGCCGCTGCACGCTGGCCGGGCCGGTGGTCGCCCAGGTCGTCGAGGTTGGTGCCCAGCGCGACGGCCGCGCCCATGGCCGCCGCCAGCGGGGTGAGCGCGTCGAACAGCGCCGACTTGCAGTGGTAGCAGCGGTCACGCCCGTTGGCGGTGTATTCCGGCCGCTCGATCTCGTCGGTGCACACCTCGACGTGGGCCAGGCCGTGCTCACGCGCGAACGCCCGCGCGGCCGCGCGCTCGGACGCGGCCAGGCTCGGGGAGACCGCGGTGACCGCCAGGGCGCGCACGCCCAGCGCCCGGTCTGCCACGAAGGCGAGCAGGGCCGAGTCGGCGCCGCCGGAGTAGGCGACGACGACCGCCTCCTCGCCGCGCAGCCGGGCCGCCAACCGTTCGACGGGGTCACTCATCGTTGTCCTCTCTGAAGTCACGCGGGCCGGTCAGGCTCTCTTCGACGCCCAGCACGTGCATCGCGGCGTGGATGCGGGCCCGCTCGGGATCGCGCGCGAGCAGCGCCAGGTAGACGGCGCGGTGCTCCCCGAGTGTGCGCTGCACGGCCTCCGGGTCGGTCATGCCGCGCCAGATCCTGGCCCGGACCGTGCGGCCGGACATGTTCTGGATGACGGCGGCCAGCACCGTGTTGCCGCAGTGGGAGGTGATCAGGGCGTGGAAGTCCTGGTCGAGGGCGACGAGCTTGCCGTGGTCGATCTCGGGGCCCGACGCGAGGCGTTCGGACTCCTCCAGCAGGTTGCCCAGGGCGACGAGGTCGTCGTCGGGGATGCGGACGGCCGCCAGGGCCGTCGCCTCCGCCTCCAGGATCCGCCGTACGTGCAGGAACTCCCCGGCGCCCGCGTGCTGGTGGATGTCGGCGACGAAGCTCATGCCGTCGAGCAGCAGCGCCGGGGAGAGGCTGGTGACGTAGGTGCCGTCGCCCTGCCGGGTCTGCAGGACCCGCATGGCGATCAACGCGCGCACGGCCTCGCGCAGGGTGTTGCGGGCGATGCCGAGCTGGTCGGCGAGCTCCTTCTCGATCGGGAGTTTCTGGCCCGGTCGCAGCTCGCCGTCGACGATCATCTGCTTGATGGTGTCGATCGCGCTCTCGATGACTCCCACGCCACATCCCTACCGCTGTGCCCACTTCGGTCCATCAGGGTAGCGGTAGGCCTCGACGGAGTCCGGCCGCATCTGGGCGCTGTAGCCCGGCGCCGCGGGGAGGCGGTAGCGTCCCCCGTCCACCCGGACCGGGTCGGTGAAGTGCTCGTGCAGGTGGTCGACGTACTCCAGCACGCGTCCTTCCAGGCTGCCGCTCACGCAGACGTAGTCGATCACCGACAGGTGCTGGACGATCTCGCACAGGCCGACGCCCCCGGCGTGCGGGCACACCGGCACGCCGAACTTGGCGGCCATGAGCAGGATGGGGATGATCTCGTTGACCGAGGCCAGGCGGCAGGAGTCGATCTGGCAGAAGTCGATCGCCTCCGCCTGGAGGAGCTGCTTGAACATCACCCTGTTGTGGCAGTGCTCCCCGGTGGCCACGCCGACGGGGGCGATCGCCTTGCGGATGGCGGCGTGGCCCAGGACGTCGTCGGGGCTGGTCGGTTCCTCGATCCACAGCGGCTCGAAGGCGGCCAGCCGGTTCACCCAGGAGATGGCGTCCGGCACGTCCCACACCTGGTTGGCGTCGATCATGAGGTGGCGGTCGCCGAGCTCCTCCCGCGCGATGGCCAGCCGCCGCACGTCGTCGTCGAGGTCCGCGCCGACCTTGAGCTTGACGTGCGTCCAGCCGTCGGCCACCGCCTCCCTGACCAGCCGCCGCAGCTTGCCGTCGTCGTAGCCCAGCCAGCCGGGCGAGGTGGTGTAGGCGGGGTAGCCGCGCTCGGCCAGTTCGGCGACCCGCTCCTCGCGGGTGGGGTGCAGCCGCGCGAGCATCTCGACGGCCTCGGCGGGGGTGAGCACGTCGGACAGGTAGCGGAAGTCGCACGCCGCCACGATCTCCTCCGGCGACATGTCGGCCACCAGACGCCACAACGGCTTGCCGGCCCGGCGGGCGGCCAGGTCCCAGGCGGCGTTCAGCACGGCGGCCGCGGCGAGGTGCACCACGCCCTTCTCCGGCCCCAGCCAGCGCATCTGGCTGTCGGCCATGATCTCCCGGTAGAGGCCGCCCAGGTCGGCGGCGAGCTCGTCCACGTCGCGGCCGGCCAGCCGGGTCCCGATCTGACGGGCGGCGGCCACGCACAGGTCGTTGCCGCGTCCGATCGTGAAGGTCAGGCCGTATCCCGTCAGGTCGTCGTCGGTGCCGAGGACCACGTACGCGGCGGAGTAGTCGCCGTCGGGGTTCATCGCGTCCGAGCCGTCGAGGGTGGCGGAGGTGGGGAACCTGACGTCGATCACGTCCACTGAGGTGATCGTCGGCATAATGATCTCCAATTGATCGGATGAATGCTGGTGGGACGGCAGGCCTCAACCCACCTGAGGTCAACAAACTAGCCGATTGGTCGTTTTTCGTCTTCACTTAACCCGATGAATCTGGCCACCTCTGCGCGGACGAGCGCACAACGGCCGATCCGGCACGGTGATCCGCCTGGACGATCACCTCTGAGACCAATCAATCCCATGTCTCACCAAGATCATGTGATGAAAGAGGGCAAATGTCGGCCCTCACAACGACTATTGACCCCATTAATCCCATGTTTGTAACCTGACGGTCACATTGCCTCGCGTGTGGCAGGCCCACCCGGACCCCAGGGAACGGAGAACCGAGAGATGTCTGACTTATCCCGCAGGCAGGTGCTGCAGTTCGGCGCCGCCGGCGCCGGAGCCGCGATCCTGCCCCTGCAGTGGACGGCGGTCGCCAGGGCCGCCGCCGCCCCGCCCGCCGAGGCGGGTGACATGGCCCTGTGGTACGACGAGAGCGCCGGCACCGACTGGTTGCGCGCCCTGCCGATCGGCAACGGCCGCCTGGGCGCGATGGTCTACGGCAACGTCGACGTGGAGCGGTTGCAGCTCAACGAGGACACCGTCTGGGCGGGCGGCCCCTACGACCAGAGCAACACCCGGGGTGCGGGCGCGCTCAGCCAGATCCGGCAGCTCGTGTTCCAGAACCAGTGGAGCCAGGCCCAGAGCCTCATCGACCAGAACATGCTGGGCAGTCCCGCGGGCCAGCTCGCCTACCAGACCGTCGGCAATCTGCGGCTCACGTTCGGCAGCGCCAGCGGGGTCTCGGAGTACAACCGCTACCTCGACCTGACCACGGCGACCACCGTGACCACCTATGCCCAGAACGGCGTCCGCTATCGGCGCGAGATCCTGGCCAGCGCGCCCGACCAGGTCATCGCGATCAGGCTGACCGCCGACCGGGCGGCCTCGATCAGCTTCTCGGCGACCTTCGACAGCCCGCAGCGGGTCACCCGCTCCAGCCCCGACGGCACCAGCGTCGCGCTGGACGGCGTCTCGGGGGACTTCGAGGGCATCACGGGACAGGTCCGTTTCCTCGCCCTGGCCAGGGTGGTGGCCGACGGCGGGACCGTGAGCAGCTCCGGCGGCACGGTGCAGGTCCGTTCGGCCAACAGCGTGACCGTGCTGGTCTCCATCGGATCCAGCTACAAGAACTACCGCGACGTCACCGGCGACTACCAGGGCATCGCCCGCGGA
>NZ_BBXE01000050.1 GCF_001570565.1 Herbidospora yilanensis
TCTAGACGAGCGCGGGCTCCTTGCGCGGCGCGGGGAGTTCGTCCTCGTCGTCCCCGTCGTCGTCCCCGTGCGACAACGTCGGCAGCCAGTTCAGCCAGCGCGGCAGGTACCAGTTCCACTCGCCCAGCAGCCGCATCGTGGCCGGGAGCAGCACCGCGCGGACGATCGTCGCGTCGATCAGGATCGCCGCCGCCAGACCCACGCCCATCTGCATGAACGTCAGCAGCGACAAGGTGGCGAAGACCGCGAACACGGCCACCATGATCAGGGCGGCGCTGGTGACCACCCCGGCCGTCGAGCGGATGCCGTGGGCGACCGCGTCCTCGGTGCTCATGCCCTTGTCGTAGGCCTCCCTGATCCGGCTCAGGATGAACACGTGGTAGTCCATCGACAGGCCGAACAGGATGACGAACAGGAACATCGGCAGCCAGTCGGTGATCGTGCCGGTCGACTGGAAGCCGATGACGCTCTCGCCGTACCCCCACTGGAAGACCAGCACGAGCACGCCGTAGGCCGCCGCGACCGACAGCAGGTTGAGCAGGATCGCCTTGACCGCGACCACCAGGGAGCGGAACGAGACCAGCAGCAGCACGAACGCGAGCAGCAGCACGAACCCGAAGACGAGCGGCCGGGTGGCCGACATCTGGTCGTTGAAGTCCATCGACCCGGCGGTCGAACCGGTGACGTGCGCGCCCGGCAGGGTGGCCGGGATGATCGTGTCGCGCAGTTCGCGGACGGCGTTCTCCGAGACCGCGTCGGTGCCGGTGCCCTTGATGCCGATGCTGATCCGGGCGACGTCGCCGCGCGGGTTGACGTCGACGGTGAACGGCTCGTTGAAGTGGCCCGAGGCCAGCGCCCGCTCCTTGAGGCGTTCGATCGCGGCGGTGTCGGGGTTCCTGACGACCACCACGGCGGGTTCGTTGCCGCCGGGGAAGGCCTGGTCGATCGCCTTGAAGGTCTCGGCGATCTTGTAGTCGCCCTGGAGCTCGTCGATCGTCTGCGGGCCGGGCTTGAGGCTCAGGCCGGGCACCGCCAGCGCGATCATCAGACCGCCGGCGATCACCACGGAGATGATCGGGTGCCGCAGCACCGGCCGCAGGATCGCGCCCCACACGCGGCTCTCGCCGCCCCGCACGCCGAGGACGCGCCGCCAGGTGACCCGGCCCCGGGTCAGCACCCGGACGGTGCCGTGGAACGCGCGGGCGTCGATCTTGTCGCCGATCAGCGACAGCAGCGCCGGCAGCGCGGTCAGCGAACCGACCACGGCGGTCAGCACGACCAGGATGGTGCCCTCGGCGAAGCCCATGAAGATGCCGTTGCCGGTCAGGAACATGCCCGCCATGGCGACGATCACGGTGATGCCGGAGATCAGCACCGCCCGGCCCGAGGTGCCGGCGGCGATCTCGATCGCGCGCTGCTTGCCGCGGCCCTTCGCCCGTTCCTCCCGCTCCCTCATGATGTAGAAGAGCGAGTAGTCGACGCCCACGGCCAGGCCGATCAGCAGCATGACGTTGGTGGTCGCCGCGTCCACGGCCAGGAACTGGCTGGTGAGGGCGAGCAGGCCGGTCGCGGCGGCGATGGCGGTCAGCGCGAGCGCCACCGGGATGATCGCGGCCAGGATCGCGCCGAAGGCGGCCAGCAGGATGCCCAGGGTGATGGGCAGCGAGAGCTGCTCGGCCCGGACGAAGTCCTCGTCGATGGCCTCGCCGATCAGCTTGTCGGCGCTGGCCCCGCCGGCCTGCTCGACCCGCAGGCCGGGGTGGCGGGCCTGCACGCCGTCGACCGCGTCGAGCACCGGCTTCACCCGGTCGGCGGCGGTGCCGGCGTCGCCCTTCATGGTGAACTGGATCAGGGTGGTCCGGCCGTCGGCCGTCACCGGGGCCGGAGAGGTGATCTCGTCGACCAGGCCGGTCGCGGTGATCGAGCGCTTCACGTCGTCGATCGCCCGCTGGAAGGCCGGGTCGTCAGTGGTCAGCTTGGTGCTCTGGACGAACACGACCTCACTGGCCGGGTCGACGAACCCCGCTCCGTCGAGGATCTGCCCGGCGGCGCGCGAGTCGCCGTTGGCGCTCTCGTAGGACTTCATCTCCGCCGTGCCGACGGCGCTTCCGACGAGCGTGGCCCCGGCCACGAACGCCACCCAGATCAACAGCGCCCACCAGCGGTGGCTTGCGCTCCAGCCGCCCACCCGGGCGGCGATGTTGCGATTCCGAACCATGTCTACGAACGTAGAAATCGATCGGGGCCGTGACCTCCTGCGTGGATGGGAGATCGGCCCTCCTTCCGGAGGGCTAGGGGACAACCCCGGCTAACCTCAGGGCTGTGATCCCCGCAGACGTGTTCTACGCCCGGCTCCACCGCGTGATCCCGGCCGCCGCCGGGTTCGTCACCGACGCCGACGACCGGGTGCTGCTGGTGAAACCCAACTACCGCGACCTGTGGGGCTGGCCCGGCGGCCACGTCGACGAGGGCGAGACCCCTGAGGAGGCCTGCGGCCGGGAACTCAGGGAGGAGGTCGGGTTGACGCTCCCCGTGGGGCGGCTGCTCGTCGTCCACTGGGTGCCGGAGAAGGACGAGCGGCCCTTCCCGCTCGTGCACTTCACCTTCGACTGCGGGACCCTGCCCGACGGCGCACGGATCTCCCTCCAGGAGGAGGAGCTCGACGACTGGGGGTTCTTCACCCCCGCCGAGGCCGACAAGATCCTGCCCGACTGGCAGGCCATGCGGCTGCACGCCTCCGTCGCCGCGCGCGCGTCGGGAGGGCTCACCTACCTGAGTTGAGGCGCGCCAGCTCGTCGCCGGACAACTCCAGGTCGAGCGCCTTCAGCGAGTCGAGGATGCTCTCGGGGCGGCTGGCTCCCGGGATCGGGACGACACGCGGGCTGCGCGCCAGTTGCCAGGCCAGGCAGACCTGCTGCGGCGACACTCCGCGGGCGGCGGCGATGTCGCCGAAGGCGGCGTGCCGGCTGCCCAGCTCGGCCGCCGAGCCCATGCCGCCGAGCGGCGACCACGACAGGAACGCGATGTCGATCTCGTCGGCGACGTCGATCTCGGGCTCGCTGGTGCGGAACCGGGGCGAGAACTCGTTCTGCACGGCCACCAGGTCGTCGCCGAGGATCTCCCGTGCCACCCGCAACTGCTCGGGGTCGGCGTTGGAGACGCCGGCCATCTGGACCTTCCCGGCCTCGACGAGGTCCTTGATCGCGCCGATCGCCACCTCGTAGGGAACCTGCGGGTCGGGCCGGTGGTGGAAGTAGAGGCCGATCGACTCGACGCCGAGGGCCTTCAGCGAGCGGTCACAGGCCTGGAACAGGTATTCGGGCCGGCTGTCCCTGCCCCAGCCGCCGCCGGGGGTGCGGGTGTGGCCGCCCTTGGTGGACACCAGAACCGACCCGGCGTCGCCGCCCCAACTGTTGAGGGCCTTGGCGACCAGGTGCTCGTTGTGGCCGACGTCGGTGTGCGAGGGCGTGTAGGCGTCGGCCGTGTCGATGAGGGTGACCCCGGCGTCGAGGGCCGCGTGGATGGTGCGGATCGACTGGGCCTCGTCGGGCATGTGACCGGCGGTGGACATGGGCATCGCGCCAAGGCCGATGGCGGTGACCTGGCGGCTTCCGATGCGGCGGGTAGTCATGCCACTCAGGCTAGCCACGGTGTTCACAGGCGTTTCAGCAGCGCCTGCTTGGCGGTGGCGAACTCGTCGTCGGTCAGCACCCCGTCGCGGTGCAGCGCGCCGAGCTCGCGCAGGCGGCGCAGCACGACGTCGTGGTCGTCGTCCTTCGGCGGGGCGGCCTCGACCGCGGGCGGCTCGGCCAGCGGGTGGGGCAGCCGGGCCACGACGGCGGTCACCAGCAGGGCGACGGTGCGGGTCTCCCTGTCGAGGCCCCACAACACGACGGACGACGGGTCGTACTTGATCGGCGGCCGGGTCGACGGCTCGTCCTTGCGGGTGAACCTCAGCCGGCCGTTCTCCAGGCCGCCGTTGGGGATCCACTCGACGGCCGCGAGGTCGGCCAGCGCGATCCGCTGAGGCCCGGCCTTGCGCTTGGTGGTGTCGGCCGACCAGTTGAACTCGATCAGGATCACGTCGCCGTCGAAGGTGATCAGGCCGTCGGCGGCGTTGGCGGTCAACGGCACCGGTGGGCCGGGCAGCAGGAAGCGGTCGCTGGGCCCGTCGGGCACCCCTTCGGCGAGCAGAGCGGCCCGGACCTCGTCGGCGAAGTACTCGGCCGCGCCCGTCCGGTCGGCGTCGATCGTGAGCCTGTAGGGGTCGGCGGCCTCGGGGAGGCGTCCGCCCGTGGCGTGGCTGAACGGGTCGGCGCCCTCGCGCATGCGCAGGCGTAACTGGCCGCCCTTGCGGGCGGGCTGGTAGGCGATGCCGGCCACCGCCGCCAGCGGCACCACGAGTTCGCCGAGGGCCTGGCGGAGCTTGTTCACCCCGCGCTCCTTGGCGGGCACGATCCGGATGACGTCGCCATTGAAGGTCCACGAGCCGTCGCGTACCAGCATCTCGGTCATGGCCGGATCCTACGCATCAGGTGGCACAGTGGGGATTATGCGCGTGGGGATTCTCGGGCCGCTCGAAGTGCGATCCGACAGGGGCGACGCCGTGACGATCGGCGGAGCCCGTCTCCGTGCCCTGCTGGTACGGCTCGCGCTCGACCCCGGCCGTCTGATCACCCACGACGAACTGGCCGAAGCCCTCTGGGGCGCCGCGCCCCCGGCCGACCGGGCCAACGCCCTGCAGTCCCTCGTGTCGCGGCTGCGCCGGGTGCTGCCCGACCCCGCGGCGCTGCGCTCCGAACCCGGCGGCTACCGGCTGACGCTGCCGAAGGAGAACGTCGACGCCCACCGGTTCGCCGCGCTGGCCGCGGGCGGACGCGCCGCGCTGGCCTCCGGCGACCACCGGCGGGCGGCCGGGCTCCTGGGCGAGGCCGCCGCGTTGTGGCGGGGGCGTCCGCTGGCCGACGTGGCCGACGCGCCGTTCGCCGACGCCGCCGTGGCCGGCCTCGACGAGGCCTGGCTGACCGCCACCGAAGACCGGCTCGAAGCCGAACCGGTCATCACCGAGCTGCGCGACCTGGCCGCCCGCCACCCGCTGCGGGAACGTCTGCACGCCCTGCTGATGCGGGCGCTGGCCGCCTCCGGACGGCGGGCCGAGGCGCTGTCCGTCTTCGAGGAGGTCCGGCACGCCCTGGCCGACGAACTCGGCGTCGACCCCGGCGCGGAGCTGCGCGAGGCCCACCTGGCCGTGTTGCGCGAGGAGCAGGCGCCGCGCCGGGGACGCCCGGTGCTGCGAGCGCCGCTGACCAGCTTCGTCGGCCGCGACCACGACATGGCCGAGATCGCCAGGCGGCTGGCCGACAGCCGCCTGGTCACCCTGGTCGGGCCCGGCGGCGCGGGCAAGACCCGGCTGGCCAGCACGGTCGCCGCGGGGCTCGACCGGCCGGTCTGGCTGGTGGAGCTGGCCCCGGTCACCAACCCCGACGACGTGCCGCAGGCGGTGCTGACGTCGGTGGGGGCGGGGCAGACGAAGACGCAGGAGCGCACCGTCGCCCGCATCGTCGAGGTGTTGTCGGGCGTCGAGGGCGTGCTGCTGCTGGACAACTGCGAGCATCTCATCGACGCCGCCGCCCGGCTGGCCGACGAGCTGCTCGGGTTGTGCGCCCGCCTGACGGTGCTGGCCACCAGCCGGGAGGCCCTGGGCATCTTCGGCGAGTCGCTCTGGCCGGTGCCGCCGCTGGCCGACGAACCGGCGGTCCGGCTGTTCCTCGACCGGGCCGGGGCGGTGCGTCCCGGGTTCGCCCTCACGGAGGCCAACACGCCGGTCGTGCGGGAGATCTGCCGCCGCCTCGACGGGCTGCCGCTGGCGATCGAGCTGGCCGCGGCCCGGTTGCGCTCGCTCACCGTCGACCAGGTGGCGGCCCGGCTCGACGACCGGTTCCGGCTGCTGACGGGCGGGAGCCGTACCGCGATGGCGCGGCACCAGACGCTCCGCGCGGTGGTGGCCTGGAGCTGGGACCTGCTCGGCGACGACGAACGCGACCTGGCCGAACGGCTCGCGGTGTTCCCCGGCGGGTTCACCGCCGAGGCGGCCGAGGCCGTGGGCGGCTCGCTCGACCTGCTGGCCGCGCTGGTCGACCGCTCGCTGCTCCAGCTCATCGACGGGCCCCGCTACCGGATGCTGGAGACCATCCGCGAATACGGCCTGGAACGCCTGGCCGAACGCGGCGAGGTCGACGAGGTCCGCGGCGCCCACACCCGCTACTTCCTCGACCTGGCCGAGCAGGGCGGCAGCCAGATGCACGGCCACGGGCAGCTCACCTGGATCCGCATCCTCGGCACCGACCACGACAACCTGCTCGCCGCCTTCCACTACGCCATCGAGCGGGGCGACGCCGCCACCGCGACCAGGATGACCGCCGCCCTCGGCACGTTCTGGATGATCACCGGCCGCCGGTCGGAGTCGGTGCCCTGGCTCAAGTCGGCGCTCGACCTCGACGGCGAGCCCGACCGGAACGCGTGGCTGATCACCACGATGATGTATCTGCTGAACTCGCTGATGAGCCAGCCGGTCGAGGACGTCGACAACCTGGTCGCCCGGTTCGGCGAGATCTCCCGGCAGGCCGAGGTCGACGACGATCCCCTGCTCTGCCTGATCACCCCGATCCACCACCTGTTCCTCGACGACATCGACGGCGGTCTCGCCGCGATCGACCGGGCCTTCGGCGTGGCCGGACCGTGGAGCAGGGCGATGTTGCTGATGTTCCGGGGATTCCTGCTGGAGAACGAGGGCGACCCCAGCGGCATGCTGGCCGAACTGCGGCAGGCCGCAGCCCAGTTCCGCGAGGTCGGCGACCGCTGGGGGCTGGCCCAGGCGCTGACGTTCATCGCCGACGCGGCCATGCTGTTCGGCGACTTCGACCTCGTGGTGAAGTCGCTGGAGGAGGCCATCGAGCTGACCCGGCTGCTCAACCCCGACGACGACGCCGGGCACCAGCGCATGTACCTGGCCACCGCGCGCAGCCGCCAGGGCGACGTCGACGGTGCCCGCCACGAGTTGCGGCTGATGGCCGAGTCGAGCCGCAACGAGTGGTCGATCAGGGACGCGGCGTTCTCCCGGATCGGGCTCGGCGACCTGGCCCGCGAGGCGGGCGACCTGGTCGAGGCGCGGGTCCAGTACGAGGAGGCCGCCGTCGCCGTCGACCGGTCGGGGATCGTGTCGCCGCAGTTCCGGGCGCTGGTGCTGACGTGTCTCGGCCACCTGGCGGTCGCCGAGGGCGATCTGGACACCGCCGCCTCCGCCGCCGCCGAGGCCGCCGAACTGGCCGACTCGGTGCGCGACCGGCCGGTGCTGGCCCGGGTGGGCGTGCTGGCGGCCGAGGTGGAGGGGGTACGCGGCAACGCCGAAGGCGCGGCCCGGATGCTCGGCGCGAGCGAGCAGCTCAGGGGCGCCCCCGACGCGTACAACCCCGACGTCTTCCGGATCTCCGTCCAGTTGCGGGAGACCCTCGGAGACGAGGCCTACCAGCAGGCCTACGACAAGGGCGCGGCCCTCGACCGGCCGGCCGCGATCGATCAGGTCCTGCGCCGGTAGGCCCGCACCGCCAGCGGCGCGAAGACGGCCAGCAGGCCGAGGCCCCAGGCGGCGACCCAGACGACGTGCGAGGCGACCGGTCCGCCGATCATGAGGCCGCGCGCGGCCTCCATCGCGTGGGCGACCGGGTTGACCTGGACCCACGACTGGAGCCAGCCCGGCAGGGTGTCGACCGGGGCCATCATGCCGGTGCCGAAGGTCAGCGGGAACATCGTCAGGAACGCGACGCCCTGCACCGCCCCCGGCTCCCGCAGCACCATCCCGAGCAGGACGAACGCCCAGCTCAGGCAGAACGCGAACCCGATGGTCATGACCACGGCGGCGAGCGCCGGCACGATCCCGTTGACCAGCTCGAAGCCGAGCACGAGCCCGCAGACCGTCAGTGACAACGTGGCGACGACGTAGCGGATCAGGTCGCCGAGCACCGACCCGATCAGCGGCGCCGACCGCCCGATCGGAAGGCTGCGGAACCGGTCGAAGACCCCCTTCTTGAGGTCGGTGTTGAGGCTCACGCCGGTCGCGACCGAGGCGAACACGACGGTCTGCACCAGGATCGCCGGGAGGAGGAACTGCAGGTACTGGTGGGTGTCCCCGGCGATGGCGCCGCCGAGCAGGAACACGAACAGCACCACGAAGATGATCGGCTGGAGGGTCACGTCGAGCAGTTGCTCGGGCGTCCTGACGGTCTTTATCAAGCTCCGCCGCGCGAGGGCGAGACTGTGTCTGACCAGCCCGAAAGGGCGTGGCTGCGAGCGGGTGGGAGCGGGCTTCCCGTGCTGTACGGGGGAGAGCGTGGTCGCAGTCATGGGGGATCGCCTCTCAGGCCGCTTCTTCGTCGGTGGCGCGCTGGCCGGTGAGGGTGAAGAACACCTCGTCCAGGCTGGGCAGGCGCAGGGACAACTCGGTGACGGAGACGCCGGCCTGGGCCAGCCGCGCCACCGCCTCGGTGAACTGGGCGTCGCCGTCGACGGGCACGGTGACCACGCCCCGGCTGGGCGACTCGGCCGGGCGGCCGGAGACGCTCGTGAGGATGGCCTCGGTCTCGGCGAGGCGGGCCGGGTCGGCGGGGCGGGCGAGGATGGTCTGGCCGCCGACGATCTGCTTGAGCTGGGCCGGGGTGCCGTGGGCGATCGACCGGCCGTGGTCGACGACGGTGATCTCGTCGGCCAGCGCGTCGGCCTCCTCCAGGTACTGCGTGGTCAGCAGCACGGTCACGCCGTCCTTGACCAGTCCGCGCACGATGTTCCACACGTCGTCGCGCTTCGACGGGTCGAGGCCGGTCGTGGGCTCGTCGAGGTAGATGACGTCGGGGCGGCCGACGAGGCTGGCGGCCAGGTCGAGGCGGCGGCGCATGCCGCCCGAGTAGGTCTTGGCCTGCCGCGCCCCCGCGTCGGCCAGCCCGAATTCGCCCAGCAGCTCGGTGGCCCTGGCGACCGCCTCGCTCTTGCGGAGATCGAGCAGTTGCCCGATGAGGACCAGGTTCTGCATGCCGGTCAGGTCTTCGTCGACGGAGGCGTACTGGCCGGTCAGGCCGATCAGGCGGCGGACCTTGGCGGCGTCCTTGACGACGTCGAGCCCGCCGACGAACGCCCGGCCGTCGTCGGGGCGCAGCAGCGTGGCGAGGATCCGCACGGCGGTCGTCTTGCCGGCCCCGTTCGGGCCGAGCACTCCCAGCACGGTCCCCTGCGGGGCGGAGAGATCGAGCCCGGCCAGGGCGGTCGTCTTCCCATAACGTTTCACGAGGCCCCGGGCCTCGAATGCGTAGTCCATGCCTCCCAGCGTGCGACCCGCCGCTGTCATCCGGCGCACAGCGCGCTGTCAGCCTCAGCGGGCCCTCAGCGGCGCCTCAGCCCGCTCTCAGCGAGTTGTGCGGCGACAGTCGCCGGGCCAGGTCGAGGGCGGCGGCCCGGCCGGCCCGGTTCGCGCCGACCGTGCTGGCGGAGGGGCCGTAGCCGACCAGGTGGACCAGGGGATCGGCCACGACGCGGGTGCCGTCCATGCGGATGCCGCCGCCCGGTTCGCGCAGCTTCAGCGGGGCGAGGTGACGGAGGTCGGCGCGGAAGCCGGTGGCCCAGACGATGACGTCGGCGGGGAAAACCTCGTCACCCCACGACACGCCGTCGCTCACGAGGTGCGTGAACATCGGCCGCCGGGTCAGCACGTCGCGTTCGAGGGCCTCGGTGACGACCGGGGTGTAGGTCAGGCCGGTGACGCTCACCACGCTCTGGGGCGGCAGGCCGGCCCGCACCCGTTCCTCGACGAGCGCCACCACTTCGCGGCCGTCGAAGCCCTCGGGGCGGAAGTCGGGTTCGCGGCGGGTCACCCAGAGCGTCGACCGCGCGACCGCGCCGACCTCCGACAACACGTGCATCGCGGAGTGGCCGCCGCCGACGACCACGACGTTCAGGCCGGCGAACTCCGCCGGGCCCGCATAGGTGGCGTAGTGGAGCTGCCTGCCGTCGAAACGCCCCGGATAGAAGGGCCAATGGGGGCGTGTCCACGTGCCGGAGGCGTTGACGATTCCCCGGGCGCGCCATTTGTCGTCGACCGTGAAACCCGGCAGGACTTTTCCCACTTTGTAGGGGCGCGTGACGTCCAAACCCATTTGTGATTCATAAGAGGCGAAATATTCCGGTACGGCATCCGCCGCCGCCCGTTTCGGGTCGACAGAAGGCCGGGCCATCCCCGGCAGATCGAAGATCCCGTGGACGCGATCCATTGTGAGCGTGGGGGATCGGTGCCGCCACGCCCCGCCCGGAGAGTCCTCCGCGTCGAGCACGACCTGCGACAACCCGAACCGCCGCAGGTGGTACGCAGCGGACAATCCGGCCTGACCAGCCCCGATCACCACAACATCGACATCGATCACGACCTTCTCAACCAAGCCAAGCCCGTGAAACTTCCCGAATTAACGGGCATTTCATGGCCGAGCTTTCCCGCGCCTTTGTGTGTGCTGCCAAAGTAGATCCGCCCCGTTATTGCATGATCGGCACATGAGGTACGGAACGTACATGATCGCCCTAATCATGGGCCTGGGTTTTCTGGGGGCTGCGCTTCCCGCGCAAGCCGCCCCGGTCTCTGACACCCAAATCGTGGGCCACGCGCCCGTTAAGAAGTACAAGAAAGCCAAGAGAGTCAAGGTGATCAAGTACCGGGTGAAGAAGCGGCACGTCCGTATTCGCCCGAAGATTGAATGGCACCACATCCACCACTACCACCGCATCTTCCACACGAAGCACTGGCTCCACAAGCACCACCACCACAGGCGCCACTTCGTGCACCGCCACCACCACCACAAGCACGACAACCACATCATCCACAACCGGTGCTTCAACGACCACATGCACCACCTGCACGAGCACCACCACAAGCCGAAGCACCACCGCCACCACGGCCACCACTTCGAGGGCATGCAGGGCGCTCAGACCGCTCCTCGCATGGACTGGAACGAGGGCATGGACGCCGGCATCTCGGCCGAGCGTCGCGCGGTGAGCACTTCGGACCGTCACTGCGTGCCGGGCCACTTCTACGACGAGTCCGGTGACGACGGCCTCGAAGAGGAAGACGGCTTCGAGGACGACGACGAGCTCGGTGGCGGCGCCACCGGCGGTTCGGCCGGTCCGGCCGCCTCTGGTTCCACCATCACCGGCGTCGTGCACGTCGCCGGCAAGCCGGTGACCCTGCTTCCGCAGCTGAACGCTCAGGTCAGCGGCGGTAGCTGCCCCGCGGGCAGCACGCTGGTCGGCGGTTCGTGGACTGTTCCGCTGCTCAGCCAGGGCGTCCCGATGGCGCCCATCCGCAGCGCCGCCAGCGGTTCGCAGTGGCAGATGCAGTTCATGAACACCGGCAGCCTGCCGACCGTTGTCACGGTCTCGTCGAGCTGCCTGGCCCACTCCTGACGATTCGCCTCTGAAGATTCAGGAGTCGGCCGGTAGATAGCGGGTCGACAACCAGATCACCGCTCCGAGGACCAGTCCCACAGAAAGGGCCAGCCGAAGCGACGTCGCGTCGGCGAGGAACCCGATCAGGACTGGTCCGAGGAGCAACCCGGCGTAGCCGATGGCGGCCGTCTGCGCGATGGCAGGCCCCGACTGCGCCGGGTCCGCCCCGCCCGCCAGCGACAGCGCGAACGGGATCACGGTGGCCATCGCCACCCCGGCGACCAGCAGCCCGACCAGCGCGACCCCGGCCACCGGCGCCGTGATCACCACCCCGAACGACAACGCCACCACGAGCCCGCCGAAGCGCAGGCACGCCGCGGCGCCGTAGCGTCCGCGCAGCCGGTCACCGGCCAGCCGGGCGGCCAGCATGCCGCCGGCGAACAGGGGGTAGCCGAGGGCGGCCAGCGACTCGGGGGCGCCCAGCACGTCGCGCAGGTAGAGACCGTTCCAGTCGCCCACCATTCCCTCGATCATGAACGCCGCGAAGACCACCACGCCGAGCACGTAGACCACGGTCGGCAGCCGCCGGCGCACCGCCGCGCCGCCGTCGTCGCCGCCGGGGTCGGGCAGGTACGTGCGCGCCAGCGCCGCCGCGACCGGCAGGCTGGCGACCGCCACCAGGAGCAGGTGGTCGCGGAACGACAACCCCAGCCTGATCGCGCCGATCCCGATGGCCCCCGACGCGATGGCCCCGATGGACCACCCGGCGTGGAAGCCGCTCATCAGCGACCGGCCCGAGGCGTTCTCCGCGACCGCGCCCTGGGCGTTCATCGAGATGTCGAACAGGCCCACGGCCATGCCGAACGCGGCGGCCGCGGCGATCAGCGTGAAGTAGTCGGACGCCAGCGCCACCCCGGCCAGGGTGAGCGCGCTGAGCGGCATCGACAGGGTGAGCGACCGGCCGCTGCCCAGCCGGCGCAGCATGGGCCGGGAGCCCTGCATGGCCAGCAGCCCGCCGACCGCCCACGCGAGCAGGACGATGCCGAGTTGCGATTTGGCGAGGTGGATCGTGTCGGTCATGGCCGGGACGCGCACCGTCAGCGTGCCGGACATGATTCCGCACAGCACGAAGGACGCCGTCGTTCCTAATCGGGCCCTGGTGAGGTCGGGGGCCAACAGGTGTCCTCTCGATCGGTCAGGGAGGGGAGGGCACGCAAACCCGACCAGACTAAAAGACCGATCGGAAATGTGGGGATTTGGCCCGCATGTCACGATGGTTAGATGCGTGCCGGAATCACGATCCTGCCCGAACACCGCCGACCCGAACTCGAACGCCGCTGGCGAGCCGCCGAGGCCTACGGGTTCGCCCACGCCTGGACCTTCGACCACCTCGGCTGGCGCACCCTCGTCGACGGCCCGTGGTTCGGCGCGGTGCCGACCTTGACGGCCGCCGCGATGGTGACCTCCACCATCGAGATCGGCCTGCTGGTCTCCTCGCCCAACTTCCGCCACCCGGTGCCGTTCGCCCGCGAGCTCACCGCCCTCGACGACCTCTCCCAGGGCCGCTTCACACTCGGGATCGGCGCGGGCAGCCGGGGCGACTACGACTCCCGCGTCCTGGGCTGGAAGCCCGCCAGCCAGCACGCCCGCTACGCCGAGTTCGTCGAACTGCTCGACGTGCTCCTGCGCGAGGAGCGGGTGTCGTGGTCGGGCGACTATTACCAGGCCGTCGAGGCGCGCAACACGCCCGGGTGCGTGCAGCGCCCCCGCCTGCCGTTCCTCGTGGCGGCCGACGGCCCGAAGGCGATGGCGCTGGCCGCGCGGTTCGGCGACGGGTGGGTGACCCTCGGCGGACGCGGCAAGGAGACCCTCGGCGCCTGGTGGGACGCGGTCGCCGAGGCCTCCCGCCGGTTCGACGACGCGCTCGCCGACGCGGGGCGGCCGCGCGAGGGCGTGCGGCGGTTCCTGCAGTCGGACTCCGCCCCCGTCTATTCGTTGTCGAGTGTCGAGTGTTATCGCGATTTTGTAGGAAGGTCTGCCGAACTCGGTTACACCGACCTGGCCGCGCCCTGGCCGCGCGAGACTGGCATCTGGGCCGGGGACGAATCGGTCCTCGACGCGGTGGCGGCAGACGTGCTGCCGGACCTACGAAGGGCGCCATGACCGAGCTGTTCGGCAAGCTCACCCCCGAAGAGCAGATCGACCTGCGGGCCCGCGGGCGAACCCGCACCTGGGCCCGCGGGGAGATCGTCTTCACCCAGGGCGACCCCTCCACGTGGGTGCTGCTGGTCCTGTCGGGCAAGGTGAAGATCTCGGCCGCGACCGAATCGGGGACCGACGTGGTGCTGGCCGTACGCGGACCCGGGGCCGTCGTCGGGGAGATGGCCTCCATCGACGGCCAGCCCCGGTCGGCGACCGTGACCGCGGTCGAACCGGTCGAGGGCCTGGCCATCCGCGACTTCGCCGGGTTCCTGCGGGAGCACGGCCGCGTCGCGGTGCTGATCATGCGTACCGTCACCGAACGCCTGCGCGACGCCGACCGCAAGCGGGTCGAGTACGGCGTGCTCGACACCGCCGATCGGGTGGCCAACCGGCTCGTGGAACTGGCCGAGCGTTACGGCGAGCAGGTGCCGGGCGGGGTCAGCCTCGAACTGCCGCTGTCCCAGGACGAACTGGCGAGCTGGGTCGGCTCCTCCCGGGAGGCCGTCAACAAGGCGCTTCGCGGGTTGCGTGATCGAGGTCTGATCGAGACGGGCCGCCGGCGCGTACTTATCAATGACATGGACGGACTGCGGCGCCGCGCACGTCAGTCGTAGTGAGTACTGGTTCACAGAACTTCCCGGCAGCCCGCCCTACTGTCGATCATGTTGGGAATGGTGCGGGAAGGACAGATGTGGACATGAGCGACCGCCTGGCGGAGTTCGCCGCCGTCTATGTCACGCTCTACACGACCCACATGCTCGTGGATCACTGGATCCAGACCGACCACCAGGCCTGCACCAAGATCCAGCCCGGCTGGGCCGGACGGCTGGCCAACACCACTCACGTCCTCACCCACGTCGTGCTCGCCCTAGCCGGTCTGATGGTGCTGGCCTGGCAACTCGGCGCCGTCTTCGCCCCCGCCGACGTCGCGATCGGCCTGGCCGTCACGGGGATCACCCACTGGATCGCCGACCGCCGCTGGCCGATCCAGTGGCTCGCCGCCAAGACCGGCCGGGGCCGGTTCGCCGCGCTCGGCGTGCCCCGCCCCGGCCACGACGACAACCCGTCCATCGGGACGGGGGCGTATGTTCTTGACCAGACCTGGCATCTCGCCTGGTTGTTCGTCTCGGCACTGATCATCGTCTAGGGGGCGTCATGATCCTCAGGTACGCGGCCTTCACCGCCGACCCGTCAGGAGGCAACCCCGCCGGGGTCGTCCTCGACGCGGCGGGCCACAGCGACGCCGAGATGCTCGCCATCGCCGCCGAGGTCGGCTACTCCGAGACCGCGTTCCTGTTCCCCGAGGGCGGCGACCACTACACGATCCGCTACTTCAGCCCGCTGGCCGAGGTCGCCTTCTGCGGCCACGCCACCATCGCGACCTCGGTGGCGATCGGCGAACGCACCGGATCGGGGACCATCCACCTCACCACCAAGGCCGGCCCGGTCGACGTCGACGTGGTCGCCGAACCGAACGGCCCCGTCACCGCCACCCTCACCTCGCCGCCGGCGAGCACCCGCCCGGCCGACCCCGCCGACGTCGAAGCGGCCCTGAGCGCCCTCGGCTACACCCCCGCCGACCTCGACCCCGCCTACCCGGTCCACGTCGCCAACGCCGGCATGAACCACCTGATCGTCGGCCTGGCCTCCCGGGAACTGCTGGCCGCCCTCGACTACGACTTCGAGGCCCTCGGCGCCCTGATGGCGGCCCGCGACTGGATCACCGTGAACGTCTTCTGGGCCGAGTCGCCCCTGGTCTTCCACGTCCGCAACCCGTTCCCGCCCGGCGGCGTGGTCGAAGACCCGGCGACCGGCGCCGCCGCGGCGGCCTTCACGGGCTACCTGCGCGACCTGGCCCTGATCAAGGAAGACGACGTCGTCACCATCCACCAGGGCGCCGACATGGGCCGCCCCAGCCTGCTGACCGCCGCCCCGCTCCCGGACGACCAGCGAATCAGAGTGAGCGGGCGAGCGGTGCGCATGACGGAGTTCAGAGGCTCTTCAAGTAGTTGAGCTGCGCGGCCACCGACATCTCCGCCGCCGGCCACAACTCCCTGGGCACCTCCGCGTAGACCATCTCCACGATCTCCCGCGCGTCCTTCGCGCCGTCTCTGATCGCCTGCCGGATCTGGTCGAGGCGCTGCCTGCGGTGGGTGATGTACTCGTCGAGCTTCCCGATGGGGTCGGGCAGGATCGGGCCGTGGCCGGGCAGCAGGCTCTCGGCCTCCGCCAGTTCGGCCATCGTGCGAAGTTTGTCGAGGCTGCGCAGGTAGTCGGCCAGGTCGCCGTCGGGGGCGATCACCGTCGTGCCGCGGCCGAGGATGGTGTCGCCGGTCAGCAGGGCGCCGTCTTCCGGGAGCCAGAAGCACAACGAGTCGAACGAGTGGCCCGGGGTGCCGATCACCCGGATCTCCACGCCGCCGACCGTCAGGCCGTCGCCGTCCGCCAGGCCCTCCTCTCCGAGGACGTGGGTGCGGTCGAGAGCGCGTACCGGGGCGTCGACCATCTCGGCGAACCGCCGGGCCCCGCCGCTGTGGTCCTCGTGGCCGTGGGTGAGGAGGACGACCTCCACGGTCCGGTCGGCCAGGCGGGTCGCGACGGTCGACAGGTGGGTCTCGTCGTCGGGGCCCGGGTCGACGACCGCGACGGTCTCTCCGCGTCCGACGATCCACGTGTTGGTGCCGTCGAGGGTCATCGGGGAGGCGTTGGGGGCCAGGACGTTGGCGGCGTTGGCCGTGCCCGAGCCGTCGATCGGAAGTGAGAGGCCGCTCATCAGATCTGTCCCTCGGTCGTGAGGACCATCTGCCCGGCCTTCTCGACGGGGGCGGGCATGACAGTGGTGATCTTGGGATCGCCGGCGAACACATCCGCGATCGTCTCGAAGGCCGACAACCTGGTCAACGTGTGCAGCGTCGGCGGCATCAGGAAAAATCCGGATGTCAGGGCCTCGGCGGGGCTCGTCCAGACGACCGTGTCGGCCTCGCCGCCCACGTCCCTGGTCCGCTGGCCCGACGGCAGGGCGGCCACGAAGAACCGGGTGTCGAAACGCCGGGTCTCGATCTCGGGCGTGATCCAGTGGGCCCACGGCTTCAGCAGGTCGGAGCGGAGCACCAGGCCGTTCGTGGCCAGGAAGTCTGCGAACGACAACTCCCGGCTGATCAGCGCCAGCCGCTCGGCCTCCCAGCCGGTCGTGTCGGGCACGACCTCGGCCGCCGACCGCCCCGCGAGCAGGACGCCGCTCTCCTCGAACGTCTCCCTGACCGCGGCGCAGACGAGGCTCCGCGCCGTGTCCTCGTCTGCGCTCAACATCACGGCCCAGTCGGCGGGTGGCGGCCCGGCCCAGCCGATGTCCACGACGGCGTCCCGGGGGTCGACGGACCCTCCGGGGAAGACGTAGGCCCCGGCCGCGAAGGCCATCGTGGCCGCGCGCCGGAGCAGGTAGACCCCCAAAGGGGGCTCCCTCAGCAGGGCCACCGTGGCGGCGGCTCTGGCCGGGACCGGGACGAGCCGCCCGGCCAGCAGGTCACGCGCCCGTACACCCAGCTCGCCCGGCAGCGGAATGTCCACCGTCCGAGTGTAGAACTATCGGATCTCTGCGATCAGCTCCACCTCGACCGGGGCATCCCTGGGCAACACGGCCACGCCGACCGCGCTGCGGGCGTGGGCGCCCTGGAAGACCTCGCCGAGAAGCTCGCTGGCGCCGTTCACGACCTGCGGCTGGCCCGTGAACGACGGGTCGGAGGCGACGAAACCGACGACCTTGACGATACCGGCCACCTGCGACAGGTCGCCCACGACCGACTTCAGGGCCGCGATCGCGTTCAGCGCGCAGACCTTCGCCAGCTCGTAGGCCTCCTCGGGGGTGACCTCGGCCCCCACCTTGCCCGTTTTCAGCAGCTCGCCGGCCGCGATCGGGAGCTGGCCCGAGGTGTAGACGTGGGCGCCCGAACGGACCGCCGGGACGTAGGCCGCCAGCGGCGCCGCCACCTCGGGCAGCACCAGGCCGAGGGCCGACAGGCGGTCTTCGGGGCTGCTCACGCCTTGGCCCGCTTCATGTAGGCCACGAGCTGCTCGGGGTTCGGGCCGGGGACGACGGCCACGAGCTCCCAGCCGTCTTCGCCCCAGTTGTCGAGGATCTGCTTGGTCGCGTGCGTCAGCAGCGGCACGGTCACGTACTCCCACTTCGTCATGGCGGAAGGCTATCGATACTCCTCGGCGTATCGGGAAATCGTGTTTGGGTAGCCTCACGGGTGTGAGATCTCGCGACACCGACTGGGACGGAGTACGTCTCCATGTCGTGACCGGCAAGGGCGGCACCGGCAAGACGACCGTGGCCGCCGCCCTGGCCCTGGCCCTCGCGGCTGGCGGCCGCAAGGTGCTGCTCGTGGAGGTGGAGGGCCGTCAGGGCATCGCGCAGGTCTTCGATCTTCCACCGCTTCCCTACGAGGAACGCAAGATCGCGGTGGCGCCGGGAGGCGGCGACGTCCACGCGCTCGCCATCGACCCCGAAGAGGCCATGCTCGAATACCTCGAGATGTTCTACGGGCTCAAGCGCATGGGCAAGGCGCTGACCAAGATGGGCGTGGTCGACTTCGCCACCACGATCGCCCCGGGCCTGCGCGACGTCCTGGTCACCGGCAAGACCAGCGAGGCGGTCAGGCGCAGAGACAAAGCCGGCAAGAGGGTCTACGACACCGTCGTCATGGACGCCCCGCCCACCGGCCGGGTCAGCCGCTTCCTGAACGTCACCCAAGAGGTGGCCGGCCTGGCCAGAGTCGGTCCGGTACGCACCCACGCCGACATGGTGCGCGGAGTGGTGGCCTCCCCCGAGACGGCGGTGCACTTCGTCACCCTTCTGGAGGAGATGCCCGTCCAGGAGACCCTCGACGGCGTCGCCGAACTGCGCGCGGCCAAACTGCCCGTCGGCGGGATCTTCATCAACATGGTGAGAGCCGTCGACCCCGCCCTCGCCGGCCCCTTCGACCTGGCCGAACTCGCCTTGGGCGTGAAGGCGGCCGGGCTCGGCGACGACGGCAACGCGGCGGTCATCGCCGAGGCCCTCGCCGGAGAGGTCGTCGAGCAGCAGAACCGGGCCGAGCTCGAAAGAACCGAGCGGGACGCGCTGGAGACCGCCGGGGTGCCACGATATGAACTGCCCCTGCTGGCGGACGGCGCCGACCTCGCGGGCCTCTACGAACTCGCCGAAGCGATCCGGACCCAGGGAGCCGCATGACCTCGCCCGAGCTTGACCTCGACGGCATCATCGACGATTCGGGCACCCGGATCGTGGTCTGCTGCGGGTCGGGTGGGGTCGGCAAGACGACCACGGCGGCGGCCCTGGGGCTGCGGGCGGCCGAGCGGGGGCGCAACGTCGTGGTGCTGACCGTCGACCCGGCGCGGCGGCTGGCCCAGTCGATGGGGCTGACCTCGCTCGACAACACCCCGCGCAAGGTCGCGGGGGCCGACGGCGAGTTGTTCGCCATGATGCTCGACATGAAGCGGACCTTCGACGAGATCATCGAGGCCCACGCCGACCCCGAGCGGGCCCGCCAGATTCTGACGAACCCCTTCTACCAGTCGCTCTCGTCGAGCTTCTCCGGCACGCAGGAGTACATGGCGATGGAGAAGCTCGGCCAGCTCCGGCGGTCGGGCGATTGGGATCTGATCATCGTCGACACGCCGCCCTCGCGGTCGGCGCTCGACTTCCTCGACGCGCCCGAGCGGCTGGGGCGGTTCCTCGACGGGAAGCTGATCAGGTTGCTGATGGCGCCCGCCAAGGCCGGAGGGCGCAGCGCGTTCAAGATCCTGAACGCCGGGTTCGGGCTGGTGGCCGGGGTGCTGACCAAGGTGCTCGGCGCCCAGGTGCTGAAAGACATCCAGACGTTCGTCTCCGCGCTCGACGCCGTCTTCGGTGGATTCCGCCAGCGGGCGGAGCAGACCTACAAGCTGCTGCAGGCCCCCGGCACCGCGTTCATCGTGGTGGCCACGCCGGAGCGTGACGCGATGCGGGAGGCCTCCTACTTCGTGGAGCGACTGGCCGAGGAGCGGATGCCGCTTGCCGGTCTGGTGATCAACCGGGTGCACCGCTCCCCGGCTCCCGATCTGTCCGCGGCGCGGAGCACCGCCGCCGCGGAAGACCTGGAGTCGCGTGGTGAGCACGAGCTGACCGCCGCCGTGCTGAGACTGCACGCCGGACGGATGCAGCTCGCCGCCCGCGAGCACCGGGAGCAGGAACACTTCACCTCGGCCCACCCCACTGTGCCGGTCACCCAGGTGCCCGCGATGTCTCAGGACGTACACGACCTCGACGGGTTGCGTGAGATCGGGGAACTGCTCGCCAAGCGCTGAGGATCAGCCGGCGATCAGCTCGTTCGTCCGTTCGTACTCTTCCTTCGCCATCTCCAGCAGGTCGCGCCAGGAGTCGACGTCGGGCCGACGGCGCAGGAGGGCGCGCCTTTCCCGTTCGGTCATGCCGCCCCAAACCCCGAACTCGATGCGATTGTCCAGCGCATCGGCGAGGCATTCGGTCCGGACAGGGCATCCTCGACAGATCAACTTCGCCCGGTTCTGTGCGGCGCCCTGAACGAACAGAGCGTCAGGATCCGCACCTCGACAGGCGGCACGGGAGGTCCAATCCGTGATCCACATTTTTCGACCCCACTCCCCTTAGGTGGTCAGTCGTGACTTCTGGGGCCGACGGGCGCGGTCGCCGAGCCTCCTTATTCAGTTGCCGCAGAGGAGAACGTACGAGACGCGGAGTCCGAATGGACAGACCCGCAGGGACCAAATTTGGCGGCCGGTCGTGTCCGGGTATGACTAGTCATGCCAAGCGAGGGTAATGCGGCGTGGTGCGTTTGGTACCGAATCTCCCCTTGCTTCGACGTACGCTTAGCTCCGTGCAAGCTTCAGGCAAAGCCCGCTTCGGGAACGCGATCTTGACCCTCGTCAAGCTCATCGCCGCCGCCTCCATGGCCGGCGTGCTGGTCGCGGCCGTCGGGCTGCCGGCCATCGGTGGGGCCGGTTTCGGCGCCAAGTCGGGGGTCGAGTCGCTGCGCATCGAGGCGGAGGAGCTCAACGAGCCCCCGCTGCCCGAGAAGACCGTGCTGCTCGACAACGACGGCAAGCAGATCGCGCAGTTCTACTTCCAGAACCGCGAGTCGGTGCCGCTGAGCAAGATCGCGCCGGTGATGCAGCAGGCGATCATCGCGATCGAGGACTTCCGGTTCTACGAGCACGGCGCCCTCGACATCGAGGGCACGATCCGCGCGATGACGAAGAACTTCTTCGGTGGCGGGGTCGTGCAGGGCGGCTCGTCCATCACGCAGCAGTACGTGAAGCTGGTCATCTTCAACTCGGCCGAGACCGAGGAAGAACAGCTCAAGGCGATCGAGGCGACGTACACGCGGAAGCTCAACGAGATCCGCTACGCCATGGCGATCGAGAACAAGTACTCGAAGGACGAGATCCTCAACCGCTACCTGAACATCTCCTATTTCGGCGACGGCGCCTACGGCATCGAGGCGGCGTCCAAGCGCTTCTTCGACAAGCACGCCTCGGAACTGGAGTTGCACGAGGCCGCGACGCTCGCCGGCGCGGTGCAGAACCCGAGCCAGACCGACCCGGGCCGGGGCAAGGAGTACCGCGCGCGGCTGCTGTCCCGCCGCAACACCGTGCTCGACCGGATGGCGGAGCTCAAGAAGATCACCCCCGCGCAGGCGACCGCGGCCAAGCAGGAGAAGCTCGGCTACAAGGGCGAGAAGATGCCGGGTGGTTGCGAAGACAGCTCCTACCCCTACTTCTGCCTGTACGTCCAGAACGACATACTGAACAACCCCGACTTCGGCAAGACCGAGAAGGCCCGGCGCGACTTCCTGAACCGCGGCGGCCTCACCATCCGCACCACGCTCGACACGAAGATGCAGAAGGCCGCCGACGACGCGATCAAGAAGTACGTCTACGCGAGCGACGAGCAGGTCGCCGCCGAGGCGCTGGTCGAGCCCGGCACCGGCGCGATCAAGGCGCTGGCCGCCAGCCGCAAGTTCGGCGACAACAAGAAGAAGAACGAGATGAGCTACAACCTGGCGGCCAACCGCGCCCACGGCGGCGGTTCCGGCTTCCAGGCGGGCTCCACGTTCAAGGTGATCACCCTGCTGACCGCCCTCGACGAGGGCATGAAGCTGAACGACGGCTTCGCCACCGGCAAGACCTACGACATCCCGACCAACGCGCTGTCGCCGTTCCGCGACTGCAAGGGCAACCGGACCGGCGAGACCCACCAGGTGTTCAACTCCAGCGAGGGCGCGGGCGGGTTCAACACCCTCCAGACCGGCACCTGGGGCTCGGTCAACACGTTCTTCATGAAGCTCGAAGAGCACGTCGGCCTCTGCAAGGTCGTCAAGATGGCCCAGAAGCTCGGCATCGAGCGGGCCGACGGCGCGAAGCTGCGCGAGGTGCCGACCTTCACCCTCGGCGTCAACGAGATGGACCCGGTGACGGTCGCCAACGCCTACGCCACGATCGGCGCCCGCGGCAAGTACTGCGCGCCGATGGTCATCACCGAGATCGTCGACCGCGATGGCAAGGCCACCAACTACAAGCCCGACTGCGACCAGGTGCTCGACGAGAAGGTCGCCGACGCGGCCAGCTCGATCCTCAGCGGCGTCTTCACCAAGGGCACCATGTCGGGCGTCGGCGGCATCGGCCGCGACGCGGCCGGCAAGACCGGCACCACCGACGGCTACACCGCCGCCTGGTTCGCCGGCTACACCCCCGACCTGGCCGGCGCCGTGAGCATCGGCGACCCGCGCGGCGCCTTCAAGTACGACCTCACCGGCGTCACCATCGGCGGCCAGCCCTTCCCGTACGTCTACGGCGCCTCCATCTCGGGCCCGATCTGGAAGTACACGATGATGAAGGCGCTGAAGGGCGTGCCCGCCACGAACTTCACGCGGGTCGACATGTCGGAGTTCGGCGGCTGCTCGCCCGGCTTCTGCCAGCCCAAGCCGAAGCCCAAGCCCGACCGCGGCGGCGACCGCGGTGACCACCGTGGCGGCGACGACGGCGACCGCGGCGGCCACAACGACGGCGGCGACGTCTCCCCGCCCGACGACGGCGGCGGCGTCATCATCCCGAACACCGACTGACGAGAACGGCTGAGGGCCCTGCCCCGATCGGGGGGAGGGCCCTCAGCCGTTCCGTACGGGAGGATCAGCCCGCCAGCCGCGCCTTCACCGCCGCCGCGACCCGGCCGCCCTCGGCCCGCCCCGCGACCTTCGGGTTGACGACCTTCATGACCTGGCCCATGGCCTGCGGCCCGGCCGCCCCCGTCTCGGCGATCGCCTCGTCGACGAGCACGGCCAGCTCGGCGTCGGAGAGCTGGGCCGGGAGGTACTCCTCCAGCACGGCCTGCTCCTCCAGCTCGGCCTTCGCCTGCTCCGCACGCCCCGCCCCGGCGAACGCCTCGGCCGCCTCGCGGCGCTTCTTGGCCTCCTTGGTGAGAACCTTGACGATCTCGTCGTCGCTCAGCTCACGGACGGCCTTGCCCGCGACCTCCTCGACGTTGATGGCGGCCAGCGCCATGCGGATGGTCCGCAACCGGATGTCGTCACGAGCCTTCATCGAAGTCGTGAGGTCGGCCTTCAGCCTGTCTTTGAGAGCGCTCATGGCCCACTATCTTGCCGTGTCCCAGCCCGGGATCTCTCCGGGTTATCCCGGGCTCACCCGGCGTTCGGGCATGATTGGGATGTGCGGAAAGTCGTAGCGGTACCTCTGGGAGTTGTCGGTCTCGGGCTCGCCGGGCTGGGCTACGCGTCGATCGTCGAGCGCAACTGGTTCCGGCTGCGCCGCTTCGACGTGCCGGTCCTGGAACCCGGCCGCCGCCCCGTGAAGATCCTGCAGATCTCCGACCTGCACCTCACCCCCGGCCGCACCCGCCTGATCAACTGGGTGCGATCCCTGTCGAGGCTCGAACCCGACCTGGTGGTCAACACGGGCGACACGATCTCCCACCCGGACGCGATCCCGTCGTACCTCCGCGCCGTCGAGCCCTTCCTCGACCTTCCGGGCCTGTTCGTGTACGGCTCCAACGACATGTACTCGCCGCATTTCAAGAACCCGGCCCGCTATCTGTGGCGGACGTCCAAGACCGAGAGCAAGAAGCGCAACATCCCCGACCTGCCGTGGCTGGAGCTCGGAACGGCCATGACGTCGGCCGGCTGGCTCGACATGAACAACACGACGGCCCGGCTGAAGGTCGGCGACCTCGACGTCGCGGTCGGCGGGATCAACGACTCCCACATCGACCTTGATCGCTACGACCGGATCGCGGGCCCTGCTCCCTCTGACGCCGATCTGCGCCTGGGGGTCATGCACTCTCCCGAGCCTCGGAACATGACACGCTTCGCCGCCGACGGCTATCAGCTCCTGCTGGCCGGGCACACGCACGGGGGGCAACTCTGCATCCCCTTCTACGGGGCCCTGGTGACCAACTGCGGGATCGATCGGGCCCGCGTGAAGGGTTTGTCCCATCACGAGTCGGCGTGGCTCCACGTGTCGGCTGGGCTCGGCACATCGCCCTTCGCTCCGGCGCGGTTCGCCTGCCCGCCGGAGGCGACGCTGCTGACTCTGGTGCCGCGCGTGGCGCGATGACGCAAGCGCGGCGAAAGTCCGCTAGACTCAACGAGGCAGAAACCACCGGGGTGTAGCGCAGCTTGGCAGCGCGCTTCGTTCGGGACGAAGAGGTCGTGGGTTCAAATCCCGCCACCCCGACCAGGTAGTTGCAGATCAAGGGCCTGATCGCTGGA
Organism: Herbidospora yilanensis; assembly: GCF_001570565.1. Lineage (GTDB taxonomy): Bacteria > Actinomycetota > Actinomycetes > Streptosporangiales > Streptosporangiaceae > Herbidospora > Herbidospora yilanensis. The sequence continues at coordinate 24,480 of NZ_BBXE01000050.1, forward strand.
GACAGCGGTCAGGCCCTTGATTGTTTAACCGCCATATGACTGTCGGTCTGAACGCTGCCAGGGGGCACTGGCGGGTTCAAACGAGTTCACCTGGGTACCTTGATCAAGACAGCCTGGCCCCGAACCTTGATGGTCGTTCAAACTGATGGCGCAGTAACTGAATCGAAGAGACAGCCACGGCGCCCTTCAACGTGCCTCATCGTCAGAACGGCCGGCGAATCCCGCCCGCAGCGAAGCACTTTCAGGTCTTGCTCGAGCAACTAGGCTGAGAGTAATACTAGTGCCCGCGCAGCAGAGCAGGTCTGGCCCCGACCGGCCCTGCCCCACTCCATCCGCCCTCAGCGCATCGAGCCCGGATTCTGGAAGTGCGTAAGACGCCTCCGTGGGACCGCCGAGCACGCGCCGACTAACCTTGATGGTCGGCGGCTATCGAAAAGTACGGCTAATCCTGCTCCCCCTCCTCGTCCTCCGGCCCACCGGACCTATTACGCTGAACGAACTCGAGCACGTCGAAGGCGCTCTGCTGGAGGTCGAGCCACTCCTCTGGCGAGCCAAGAAGAGGTGGGAACGAAACCCTACTGCCCAATTCTTCAAGAGTCTCCAACGAACGCTTCGCGTAGCTCAGCCAGTCGTGCAGGCGCTTGCGCTCTTCAACGATGAGCTGTCCCGTGGACATCTCCGTTGGGACGAAGACCGTTGTGGAATCTGTGGTGCTGTCGGCGGCTTCATCATCGGTGCCGCTGCTGCCAGAAGGGCGGCTCTCCTGCGGTGGCTTGGCCCATGCGGTCATCCTTCGAGCGCGTTCAGGGTCGGAGGCGAAGACAACATCCCATGTTGTAAGCGCGACCTCTCTTTCGTCCTCCCGAAGGATCCGGTCAGGCGCCTCGAGATCGACGGCCACGTGCACATAGGCATCATCCCCAGTGGCAGCGTCACGCAGGCCCATCTGGCGCGCACTGCTTGCGTTGCGGGGGAGCAGATCATGACGAAAGCGCTGTGCCGCGTGCGCCAGTATCCACAGGCCTAGTTCGTTGTCCTTGCGAGCCAGCCCAGCGATGACGGTCGACACATCCGCGCGGAATGGGACCTTTCCAGGAGCAGGCGTGACAGCTACAGCGGAGCCGACGTTCCGGGTGAGTAACTTGTCAGCTATCAGTGCGACGCCCCCTGCCACCACTAGTGTGCAGCGCGCATTCACGTCACCAGCGAGTGCTGGCTCGACCAGACTGAGAAAGTCCGCTGTTGGTACAGGCACCCAGCCGTCAGCTAGGACATCTTCACATAGCACTCCGCCATTGCTCCAAGCATTGCGAGCAGGCTTCATCGCCGAGCTCTTAGCCGCTCTCCAGGGTAGGTCGATGACAGGGCCAAGCAGGCCGGCGTACCCCTTGGTGGACATACGGCGCTCGTTCTTGATCTCCTTTGCTCTGGCTTTCAGCTGCTCATGGAACTCAGGACGAGTTAAGGTGTGGAGCAGGCAAGTCGCCCGCCATAGCGGTGTACCCGGGATCCTCTCATCACCATAGACCCGCGGTGTGGCAGCCTCATTTGTACGCCCGATGGCGAGGGAATAGATGTCCCGAAGTTGCTCCTGGTCTCCCAGGGCAGAACGACGGCTCTGCGCGAAGAGCTTCAGTGCACGGGTGACGACTTCGAGGTTTTGAGCCGAGTCGTCCCACGGCTTGAACTCAACGTGAACTGAAGCGAGGATCGAACGCACTGCGTCGTCAAACACGTCTTCGGGAGCGAGCGCTCCGCTCGTGTGAGCTTCTACTCCTATAGTGAGGTGGACGGGCATCAGATACGTCTGGGCGATCTGAGCCATCCTGAGGGAGAGGCCCCCACCTTGGGACTCTCTATGGTGCTCCTGCCTGAGCCGTTCACGATAGGCGGCCCTGCTGCGGTTCATCCGGTCTGAACGTGACGTCCCTAAGGATGTGCCCGACTCACTGAAAAGGACCTCCACGGCGAGATCGGCCGCATCAGTTGGTGTTGCGGACGGACCCGCGAGAACCTTCCAAGCGCTGGCGAGCCTGGTGATCCCATCCCGTGTAGCGATTACGTGGAGAGATTCCGAACCGTCCTCGAATTCGATCAACACGGGGTGCGCTATCAGCGCTCGGGTGACGCGACGCGAGAGAATCGATTCCTCGTAGGAGTTAAGGTGCAGCGTGACAGAGATCGTCTGCCACACGTGCTGCTGAAAATGTGCGAGATCGCGGTAGCGGTACCTGATGACCGCCTGTGGCTTGCCATCCTTAGCTACCCCGAAGACCTGCGGGTCGGGAACATCAAGAGCTTCCTGACCCGTCCTCGGTTGAATACCTGGGAAGAGCTCGGTCATCCACATACGTGAATGCACCGACCGGAGCGTCGCGCCGTCGACATGTTCCTCCAACAGCAGCCCCGCGCCTTGGGCCTGCTCTAGCTGGAGGGCGACGACATCCGGGCGCACACAGGCACGTGCTACGGCTTCCCAAGACTGCTCGGAGACCGAGACAAGTCCATGTCCGACCGCAGCCTGCAGCATCCGTGCGTTGGCCTCGGTGCTGGGCGCCGGAGGCAGTTCCCCTAAGAGGGAGGAGATGACAATTTTCTCGCGCCCCCATGTGATCTCTGCTGGCTTGCCAGCATCGGCCGTCGCCATACTATCTCCACCTTTCGCCAGGAATATGGAAGACTGAAGCTGCGGTCTTGGCCCGGTTTCGGTCCAGGTCCTGCCCGGTTGGGCCCGGCCGCAAGGTCGGGCCCAACCCTTCTTAGAGGGCTGTAGGTCCTTGCGCTTGCGGAAACGACTGCTTGAACCAGTCCCACATAAAAGACCGGTTTCGATTGACTGCGAGGCTCTGGTGGGCCGTGTAGGCGACGAGGTCTGCGGCCTGTAACAGGCCGCATTGCGCCGCCGGAAGGAAGAGGGGTTTTTCCTCGATTCTGCAGTTCACTGCCGACAGGTAGTGGTGCGCCCTCCGGAACGACGGGTCGGTCCCGTCCCCATCGATGAGGACCTCTGCCCTTTGGTCACTCTCGGCAAGATCGCGATTAAGTTCCGTAATCATGGCCAGATAGAGCTCGGGCCTGTCCGTTTTGTGCAGCAAAGTACGTCTATAAGCGACACGGATGCAGATACCAGGCATATCGGCAACTACCTGGAGGCCGCGCCAGACTACGTTCCGTAGGTACTGTCGATGCCTCTCCCGACTGCGACCGTACTCGTTATAGGAGTGCAAGTGTAAACCGCGTCCGCCGATCAATTTGACGGCATGCAGAGGAACATGTGCTGGAATGAGACCCTCACAAGCGATTTCCTCCCGAAAGCGGGCCCAGCGTATGTGTGCCTCGGGTATGAAGCGATTTTCGAGATCCAGTGCAGCGAAGATCATTAAGGCTCGGCTGTCCCCGGAGTCGTCGACATAGAGTGTCCGGTCGCACGCGTTTCGATCATGTTTGCTCATTGAACACTCCGGTTGTGCAGCCCCTGTCGATTGCTGGAATGCCGTAGATGAGGCTGCCGACCAAGGCGAGACCGAAGCCCGGCCCTCGTTGGCCTCATTAGCCAACCCGAAGGGCGCCACATATTTACCGCGAGAAGGTCAACTTAGCATCTCCACAAGTGTCGATGTGTTGATTTTTAGGACTTCTTCGACCCAAGGGGAATTGAGGTAGGTGCCCGGCAGTCGTACAGCTCGCCCCTCGTTGAGGGTTCCATGCAGTTCAATAGAATATAAAGGGTGGCATTAAAAGGAATTATAGTCAGGCCGAAATGTTAGAATCCAGCACTCCATGTCGCTCTCGGGGGTTGACGCTAATTCTTTAGCGCGGACTTTTAGCCACTCGCCCGCCGACAGACTCTGGCGGCGACGGACAAGCCCTATGCCTCCTGCAGCACTTACCAAAGGCCATAAACGCATTTTTCGGCCAGCCGCTTCTGGCGGGGGACATTTCCCTATCATGGCGGCCCTGACTCAACTTCAAGCAAGCGACCGCTTGGTGGCTGAGATCCACCTGCGCTCCGCTCGCTGCAGTGCAGCTGTATGGACGGTCACATATAGCGCACGGACGACCAGTACGCGGCCGGGGTCGACTCCATCGGCCGGTTAGCGTCTAGGAAGACCTGGGTACGTTGCGGTGTCGCAAATAGGCATGACAGTGACATGTCGCCTCCTTGACCCGCAGCTCGATCAGTTCTCCCCACCTCAGGCCGGTTTCGATCGCCGTCTACACGAGCAGTTGGGAGTCGGCATTGGGAAGCGCCCGGTAGAGCACGTCGAACTGCTCTGGCGTGATGATCGCGCGAGGCTACCTCGGTACGGTGGGCGTCTTCACCCCGCGGCCAGGGATGCAAGTACGTCACTGGTCGTTGAGAGCGGTCGTGAAAATCGCGCTCAGCAGGACCTTGGCGTACTTGATGGTCGCTGGACTGACACCGTTCTTCTTCATGCGCGCGACCCAGGCGCGGACGTGCTCGGGAAGGATATCGATCATCCGCATCGTGCCGAACTCGGGAATCAGATGCCGGTGGACCGTGTAGGTGTAGCTCTGCCGTGTAGTGGCCTCGATTTCATGGTTTGGCAGCCAGGTGTCCAAACACGTATCGCTCGAAGGTCTGCCGACCCCGCCGTGGGTCGCCCACTCGCCCCTGCGCGACCGGACTCTCGGCGTCCAGCCATGCCCTGTCAGCCTCTTCCTTGCTGGAGAACGTCCGGCGGACTTCTCCATCTCCTTGAAGTCCATCTAGTCGACCGCGTACCGGGGCTTGCCGTCCCTGCCGACCCGCTTCCGGGAGTATCCCAACCTGTCGATCACCTCCTTGATCGTTGACCGTCATTTGACCGTTAGACCCTCCGTCATCCGTGGGCACTCATGGTCGCCAATGGGCACTGCAAAAGCCGCTTCTACCTGGGATTTTCCGCGCCGGAAGCGATCTGACCAGTGCTCGAATGAACGTGTCATCCCCGTTCGGGACGAAGAGGTCGTGGGTTCAAATCCCGCCACCCCGACGGTGTAGTACCAGGTAAAAGGTCTGATCCACTTCGTGGGTCGGGCCTTTTTCTGTTGTCATGGGTCTCAGGGAGCCAACTCGTTCCCGCTTGCCAGGAGCAGGTCAGATCTCCCCCATGCACACGTTGATCCTCGTCCGTACAGGCTTGTGACCGTCCCCACCCCAATGGTTAGCGTCGCTACAAAGGGGGACCTCATGACCACGCTGACCGTCAACGGCACGGAATATCCGCTGGACCTGGCCGACCCCAGGGTCACTCTTCTCGACGCCCTCCGCGACAGGCTCGATCTCACCGGCACCAAGAAGGGCTGTGACCAGGGCGCCTGTGGCGCCTGCACGGTTCTCTCCGATGGGCGGCGTGTGCTGGCGTGTCTCACGCTGGCCGCGCAGTGCGACGGGCGGGAGATCACCACGATCGAGGGCCTGGAGTCCCATCCGATGCAGGACGCGTTCGTCCGGCACGACGCCTTCCAGTGCGGTTACTGCACGTCCGGGCAGATCATGTCGGCCGTCGCGCTGCTGGGGGAGAACCGGGCCGGTACGGATGCCGACATCCGCGAGTACATGAGCGGCAACCTGTGCCGCTGCGGGGCCTACTCCAACATCGTCGCGGCCGTGCGGGAGGTGGCCCGTCATGCGTGAGTTCCGCTACGAGCGGCCGACCACGGTCGCCGAGGCGATCAGGGCGGTCGCGCACGATCCGGAGGCCGACTTCCTGGCGGGTGGCACGACCGAGGTCGACCTGATGAAGGACGGCGTGCTCCATCCCGATCTGCTGGTCGACATCACCCGGCTGCCGCTGCGCGGGGTGCGCAGGAACGGCACGATGCTGCAGGTGGGTGCGCTCACCACCATGGAGGAACTGGCCGCCGACCACACGCTGGCGGAGCGGGCGCCCTTCGTCGTGGAGGCGCTGCTGCGGGGGGCTTCGGTGCAGTTGCGCAACATGGCGACCATCGGCGGCAACCTGCTCCAGCGCACCCGTTGCCGCTACTTCCGCGACCCGGCCGTGCCGGCGTGCAACAAGCGGGAGCCCGGTTCGGGCTGTGAGGCGGTCAACAGCGTGGCGCGGATGCACGCGATCCTCGGCGCGAGCCCGGCCTGCATCGCGCTGCACGCCTCCGACCTGGCGGTGCCGCTGGTGGCGCTCGACGCGGTGGTGCACATCGAGAGCGAGGAGGGCGAGCGGCTCGTCCCGCTGACGCAGTTCTACCTGATGCCCGGCGAGACCCCGGACCGGGAGAACGTGCTGCGCCACGGCGAGCTCATCACCGCGATCGACATCCCGCTGCCGCCGGAGGGGACCCGGTCGCTCTACCTGAAGATCCGCGACCGGGCCTCGTACGAGTTCGCGCTCACCTCCGCCGCCGTGGCGGTGATCATGGACGGTGCGGTGATCAAGGATGCGCGGGTCGCCATGGGCGGGATCGGGACCATCCCGTGGCGTGGCTTCGAGGCCGAAGAGGTGCTGCGTGAGGCCCCCGCCACCCCCGAGACCTTCCGGAGCGCGGCCGACGGCACGATCCGCGACCCGTTCCTCGTGCCGGGGACCGCGTTCAAGGTCGAACTGGCCAAACGCACCCTGATCCGCGCCCTCACGGAGGTGACCTCGTGACGACGATCCAGCAGCCGCGCATCCTGGGGGCGGGCGTCGACCGCGTCGACGGCCCGCTCAAGGTGACCGGCCAGGCCAGGTACCCCAACGACGTCAACCTGCCCGGCATGGCCTACGCGGCCGTGGTGCGCTCCACCATCCCGTCCGGGAGGATCAGGCGCATGGACACGACGGCGGCCGAGAAGTCGGCCGGCGTGCTCGAAGTGATCACCCACGAGAACGCCGACCATCTGGGCGAGGCGCCGGCGACGTTCATCAAGAACCCGCAGCCCCCGCTCCAGGACGACGTGATCCGCTACTACGGCCAGTACGTCGCCGTCGTCGTCGCCGACACCCAGCAGAACGCGACCGCCGCCGCGGGCCTGATCGAGGTCGAGTACGACCGCCACGAGGCCCTCCTCGACCTGCACGACCCGAGGGCCGAGCGCATCAAGGACCCGTGGGGGGAGGACACCGCCTGGGGCGACGTCAGGACGGCGCTCAACCGGGCCCCGGTGGTGATCGACCAGACGTACACGACCTCGGAGAACACCAACAACCCGCTGGGCCTGTTCACCACTCTCGCGGCCTGGGACGGCGACACCCTGACGCTGCACGACTCCAACCAGTGGCCGAACATGATCCAGCAGGTGGTGGCCGCGATGTTCGGCGTGCCGACAGACGCCGTGCGGGTGCTGACGCCGTTCGTCGGCGGCGGGTTCGGCGCCGGGCTGCGCTGCTGGTCGCACATCCCGCTCGCGGTGATGGCCGCCCGGCACGTCGGCCGCCCGGTGAAGCTGGAGCTGACCCGGCCGGAGATGTTCACCGGCCTCGGCCACCGCACCGGCAGCGTCAACTGGATCAGGCTGGGCGCGACCCGGGACGGCCGGCTGACCGCGATCGAGCACGAGAGCCTCACCACGCTCCCGCTCGACGGCGACGAGTACGAGCCCTGCTCCTCGGTCTCCACCTGGTCCTACGCCAGCCCCAACGTCACCGCCCGCGACCAGCAGGTCAGGCTCAACATCCCGTGGACGAACTTCATGCGCGCCCCCGGCGACGCCCAGGGCAACTTCGCGCTGGAGTCGGCCATCGACGAACTGGCGTGGGAGGTCGGGCTCGACCCGCTGGAGATCCGCCTGCTGAACTACGCCGAGGTCGACCCGAAGACCGGGCGGCCGTGGTCGAGCAACGCGCTGCGGCAGTGCCTGGAGGTGGGCGCGCGGCGGTTCGGCTGGTCAGAGCGGAACCCGGAGATCAGGTCGATGCGCGACGGGCACGAACTGGTCGGCTACGGCGTGGCCGGGGTCAGCTTCTTCTGGTACCAGCAGCCGTGTTCGGCCAAGGTGATCGTCAGGGGTGACGGCTCGGCGTACGTCCGCAGCGCGGTCACCGACATCGGGACCGGGACGTACACGATCATGGCCCAGCTCGCGGCCGGGTTGCTCGGGCTGGAGGTCGAGCAGGTCGAGATGCAGCTCGGCGACTCCTCGATGCCGGTGGGCACGGCCGCCGGCGGCTCGGGCCTGACGGCGGCGCTCGGCAGCGCCGTGCACGACGCGTGCGGGCGGCTGATCCAGAAGTTCGTCGACCTGGCCGGGACCGACCCGTTCTCGCCGCTGGCCAACGTGCCGTTCGAGGACGTCTCGGTGTCGGAGGGCCGCCTGTTCCGCAGGGGCGAGCCGACGCGCGGGGAGTCGCTGGCCCGCATCCTGGCCGTCCACGGACTGACCGAACTGTCGGCCGATGGGAACTCGACGCCGAACTCGCCCGACGAGCTGGGGATGACCCCGGCCGGGGCACGCGGCGCCCGGTTCGTGGAGGTGCGCGTCGACGAGGACCTCGGGCGGATCCGGGTGGCCAGGATCGTCACGGTCAACGACGGCGGCCGGATCCTGAACGAGAAGCTGGCCCGCAGCCAGATTCTCGGCGGGACCGTCGGCGGCGTCGGGATGGCGCTGTTCGAGGACACGGTGACCGACAAGGACACCGGCCGCATCGCCAACGCGACCTTCGGCGACTACCTGATCCCGGTGAACGCCGACATCCCCGACGTGCACACCGAGTTCGTGGGGGAAGCCGACGCGTTCAACCCGATCGGCGTGAAGGGCGTCGGCGAGATCGGCCTGGTCGGGGTGGCGCCCGCCATCGCGAACGGCGTCTTCCACGCGACCGGGAAGCGCATCAGGTCGCTGCCGATCACCATGGACGAGCTGCTGGATTGATCGGAGGCAGGGCGGCCGGAAAGCCGACTGCAAGCCGGATTGAGCACCATTGGTGGCATGAAGGCCGCTCTCCCCATCGCCCTCGTCTGCCTCGCACTGACCGGCTGCGCCGCCGTCTCCGGCGAACAGCCGGCCACCACCGTCGTCAGCACCGCGACGCCGGACACCCCCGAAACCGCCGAGACCACCGAGACCACCGAAGCCGCCGAGCCCACCGCCACCGCCGACGACCCCGCCGACGACCCCGCCGACGACCCCGCCGCGACGGCATCGGACGTCGTCGCCGACGGCGCCGAGATCTCCGCCGAGCTCACCCGGGCCGGGCAGCGGGACGTCTACCAGCTCGACCTGGGCGACGCCCGCGAGTTCTACGTGACCGACATGTCCGGTGACGGCATCGAGTTCCAGATCGTCTCCGAGGTCGACGGCGAACCGATCAGCCCCTCCGGGTTCGCCCTCGCGTGGGGCTCGACCGTCGTGAAGCTGACCAAGACCGGAGCACACCGTCTTGAGGTGTACGGCCAGACGAACGTCGTCGGCCCCTACAACTTCCGCGTGGCCACCGTGAAGGTCCGCGACATCCCGACCACGCTCGGCCTGAGCATCAACGGCCAGCTCGACGTGCCCGGCCGGATCGACCGCTACGAGTTCGACTCCGACGGCGCGACGGCCGTCAAGCTCATCGGCGGCAACGGCGCGTGCCAGGCCATCGAACTCGAACTCGTCGACGCGGCCGAGAAGAGCATCGCGACCCCGCGCCAGCCGATCCCGCTCTGCGGGTATGAGGCGCCCATCCCGCTCGCCAACGGCGACGGGTCCTACGCGCTGGTGGTCAGGTCGGGGGCGGCCAAGACCGGGGGGTACACCTTCCAGCTCGCGCGGGCCTAGGGCCTGTTTCAAAGTAGATGTGTGCTGCGGCGTGTCGTGGCCGGGAACACGAAGAGGCCTCCGGTAAGTGGGTTGATCGACCAAGAAAAACCTGATCACCGGAGACCTCGTGGCCACCTTAGCGGTGACGCGGCGGTTCGACCTGACCGATGCGCAATGGACGGGACTGCAACCCCTGCTCCCGGTGCCGGTCAGAACGGGCCGGCCTTCGCGATGGACCAAGCGCCAGCTCATCGACGGCATCCGCTGGCGGATCCGGGTCGGAGCACCCTGGCGGGACGTCCCTGAGTGTTACGGCTCCTGGCAGGCGGTCTACGCCCTGTTCCGGCGCTGGCAGCGGGCCGGGATCTGGGCGCAGATCATGACCGGGTTACAGGCCCGCGCTGATGCGGCGGGGCTGATCGGCTGGCAGGTCGGAGTGGACTCCACCATCAACCGTGCCCATCAGCACGCCGCGGGAGCCGCTCGCGCAGGCGAACAGCAGGCCGAACCACCCGGAGGCAGGAGCATCGAGCCCGCCGACCACGCCCTGGGCCGCTCGCGCGGCGGATGGTCCACCAAACTTCACCTGGCCTGCGAGCAGGGCCACGGCCTGCTGGCCGTGATCGTAACGGCCGGGCAGCGTGGAGACGCACCCCAGTTCATCCCGGTCATGAACGCCATCCGCGTCCCCCGCCCAACAGGCGGCCGCCCCCGGACCAGACCCGAGGTCGTCCGCGCGGACAAGGCCTACTCCAGCCGCGCCATCCGCGCTCACCTGCGAACCCGGAAGATCAAGGCCACCATCCCCGAACCCGCCGACCGCATCGCCGGACGGCTACGGCGCGGCAGCCGAGGCGGACGCCCGCCCGCCTTCGACCCCATCGACTACCGCGCCCGCTCAGCGGTCGAATGCGGCATCAACCGGCTCAAACGTCACCGCGCCATCGCCACCCGGTATGACAAACTCGCCGTCCGTTACGAGGCCGTCGTCCAGATCGCCGCTCTCAACGACTGGCTCACTCGACTTCGAAACAGGCCCTAGCCCTTCGTCAGAGTGCCCTCGTAGAGGACGGAGCTGCCGCCCTCCTGGCCCTCGAATCTCAGCGCGGCCGGCTCGGTCAGCGTGAGGGTGACGTCACCACCCACGCACTGACCGAGCTGCACGATGGACATCTCCAGGATCTGACCGTTCTGGCGGGTGGAGCGCAGCCGGACGTCCTGCTCGCAGTCCTCCCGCCGCCAGGTGCCGTTCTGCGCCCCGCCTTCGAGGGTGAGGGTGACGGGGGTGGGAACGGCGTTCCGGACGATGTCGCCCGTCCAGGTCCCGGCGAAGGACGCGGGGATGCCGTCGCCCTGGACGGCGCCGGTGGTCTGGGCACCGGTGGTCTGGGCGCCGGTTTCGGGCGTGCGGGTTTCAGGGCTGCCGGTTTCGGGGCCGCCGTTGACGGTGGTCCACAGGATCGCGGCGGTGACCGCGACGGCCAACCCGACGCCCACGGCGGCGGCCGGGTTCGGCCCGTTGCGCCGCCGCTTCTCGGTCAGGACGGCCGTCTGCGGACCCACGCCGATCAGCATGACCCACAGCTCGTGGGCCGTGGGCCTTGCCTCCGGGTCTTTGGCCAGGCAGCGGGCCAGGGTCTCGCGCAGGGGCGACGGCACGCCGTCGAGGCGCGGGGCGCTGTTGATGATGCGGCTGAAGACGGCCGCTACGGTGTCGTTGCCGAAGGGCGGTTCGCCGGTCGCGGCGTAGACCATGGTCGCCGCCCACGAGAACACGTCGGCGGCGGTCGACCCGTGGACGCCGCGCAGTTGCTCGGGGGCCATGTAGGGCGGCGTGCCGGAGATGGAGGTCGGCATCGTGGCGGCGTCGGCGAGCTGGGCGATGCCGAAGTCGACCACACGCGGGCCGTCCGGCCCGAGCAGCACGTTGGCCGGCTTGAAGTCGCGGTGCACCACCCCGGCGCTGTGGATGGCCGCCAGGGCGGCGGCGGTGTTCACGGCCAGTCGTTCGAGCTCGCCCTCCCGCAGCGGCCCCCGGTCGCGCACCCGGTCGTGCAGGGACGGCCCGTCGATGAACTCGCTCACCACGAAGGGCGCGGCCACGTCGAGCTCGGCGTGCAGGACCCGGGCGGTGCAGAAGGGCGCCACCCGCCGTGCCGATTCGAGCTCGCGGGCCAGCCGCCGCCGGATGGCGGGATCGGCCCCGCCGCGCAGCAGTTTGACGGCCACCCGCTCACCGGAGGAGGCGCGGGCTTCGTACACGATCCCCTGGCCGCCCTCGCCGAGACGCCCGACGAGCTCGAAGGTTCCCAGGACGGGCGGGTCACCCGGCTCCAACGGGCCAGCGGGCATGGGTCCTCCCCGGGCGCACACGACGTCCACACCATAGTGCCCGGGGGAATCGTCGGACGTGGCGGGTAAAAATGGGAGCGTGTCGCTTTCCACCGAACTACACAGCCTCGGCCGTCCCCTCGTGGAGCGGCAGCTCGCCCATCCGACCGTCCGGGGGATCGCCGACGGCAGTCTGCCCGAGGCCACCTTCCGGGCCTGGCTCGAACAGGACTACCTGTTCCTGCTCGACTACGTCCGGGTCTTCTCCCGGCTCGCCTGGCAGGCCCCCGACGCCCACCTCGGCGATCTGGTCGACCTGGCCTATTCGACCTTCCACGACGAACTCGGGCTCCACCGGTCGATGTCGGCCCGCTACGGCGCCGACCTCAACACGGCCACCAAGGGCAAGGCCTGCGCCGCCTACACCGAGTTCCTCCTCGACAGCGCCGCTCATTACGGCGAGGGGCTGGCGGCGCTCTATCCGTGCATGTGGGGCTATTCGACCCTCGGCCAGGCCCTCGCCGAGATCGCCGCGCCACGCTACCGGGCCTGGGTGGAGACCTACGCCGACCCGGGCTTCCAGGCCCTCACCGAACGCATCGCCAAGATGATCGACGAGGCCGACGTCCATCCGGGGCGGGCGCGGGAGTTGTTCCTGCGGGGGATGGAGCACGAGATCGCATTCTGGGATGTCACCGGCTAGCGCGAGCGGTTGTAGAGCCGCTCCATGTCCATGATCACGACGGCCTTGGCCTCGATGCGGAGCCAGCCGCGCCCGGCGAAGTCGGCCAGCGCCTTGTTCACCGTCTCGCGCGAGGCCCCGACGAGCTGGGCCAGCTCTTCCTGTGTCAGGTCGTGGTGCACGCGGATCCCGTCGTCGACCTTCTGGCCGAACCGCTCGGCCAGATCGAGCAGGGCCTTGGCCACCCGGCCGGGCACGTCGGTGAACACCAGGTCGGCCAGCACGTCGTTGGTCCGCCGCAACCGCTGGGCGAGCGCCCGGAGCAGGTGCAGGGCGACCTCGGGCCGGCCGGTCAGCCACGGCCGCAGGTCGTCGTGGGACAGGCCCGCCAGCTTCACGTCGGTCAGCGCGATGGCCGAGGCGGTGCGCGGGCGGGGGTCGAACAGCGACAGTTCGCCGAACATCTCGGAGGGCCCCAGAACCGACAGGAGGTTCTCCCGGCCGTCGGCGGCGGTTCGGGCAAGCTTGATCTTGCCTTCCAGCACCACGTAGAGGGTCGCGCCGGTCTCGTTCTCGCTGAACAGGGTCTGACCCTTCGTCAGGGTCACCTCGGTGATGCTCGTGCGGAGCGCCGCGGCGCTCTCACGGTCGAGCGCGGAGAAGAGGGGGGCCCTGCTCAGGACTTCTTCGGTGCTCATGCCTGCCTCCCAACTTCATTCGCGATCGTAGCCATTGTGGCCTATGCCCTGCCTTCTGTATCACCGGGACCACCAGAAATGAGACGCCGGACCGCCGCTTCGACGTAGTGGGCGCGCTGGTCGGGGGTCGTGGAGTCGACCAGCGCGGCGGATTCGGGGCTCACCGCCGTCCAGACCGAGGCGAGATGGAGCACCAGGCTCAGGAGGACGCCCGGCGGGAAGTCGGCGGGGAGGGCGCCCTCGGCCTGGGCCCTGGCGATCGCCTCGGCCTTGTGGCTCATGCTCTCGACGGCCAGCGGGGCCGGCGGGTCGCCGGCCCGCTCCAGGCGTTGCCAGGTCGCCAGCCGGGCCACCTGGGGATGGGCCTCGTAGCCTCTGGCCAGGGCGGCGGCGTAGCCCGGGAGGTCGTGGGCGTCGATCGGGGTCTCCCGCACGATCCGCTCGATGATCCGGTTGAAGACGGCGTCGAAGAGCTGATCCTTGCTGCCGAAGTAGTGGTAGATCTGCGCCTTGTTGGTGCCGGCCACCGCTGCCACGCGGTCGACCCTGGCCCCGGCGATGCCGTATTCGGCGAACTCCTCCAGGGCGGCGTCGAGCAGGCGCTGTCGGGTGGCGTCGGCTTTCCCAGGCATGACCCAAGACTATTTTCTAACCGGTTAGTTGACAACTCCGCCGGGCCTTGCCTAGCGTTTCAACTAACCAGTTAGTCAGAAGGAGTCGAACATGATCTGGTTCGTCACCGGCAGCTCCCGGGGTCTCGGCCGCGAGATCGTCCTGGCCGCCCTCGAACGCGGCGACCGCGTCGCCGCCACCGCCCGCAAGCCCGCCCAGCTCGACGACCTCGCCGCCAAGTACGGCGACCGCCTCCTCGCCCTCCCCCTCGACGTGACCGACCCCCAGGCGGTCGACGAGGCCGTGGCCGCCGCCGTCACGGCGTTCGGCACCCTCGACGTCGTGGTCAACAACGCCGGGTGGGCCGACACGTCGGCGTTCGAGGACACCCCGGCCGACAACTTCCGCGCCCAGGTCGAGACCAACTTCTTCGGCGTCGTCAACGTGACCAGGTCGGTCGTGCCCATCCTGCGGGAACAGGGGCACGGCTCACTGATCAACGTCTCCTCGATCGGCGGACGGCTCGGCGTGCCCGGCCTGTCGGCCTACCAGGCCGCCAAGTGGGCCGTGAACGGCTTCACCGAGGTCATCTCGCAGGAATTGGCCCCCCTGGGCGTCAGGGTCACCACGATCGAACCAGGCGGCATGGTCACCGACTGGGGCGGTTCGTCGATGGCGATCCCGCCGATCTCCGAGCCCTACCGGCAGAGCGTCGGCGCGATGGTCGAGCGGCTGCGGCACGCCGGGCACAAGCCGCTCGGCGACCCGGTCAAGGTCGCCCAGGTGATCGTCCGGCTCGTCGAGATGGACGAGCCGCCCATCCGGCTGCTGCTCGGCTCCGACGCCCTCAACGGCGCCCAGTACGCCGCCCGGACCACCGCGGAGCGCGACGCGGCGTACCGGGAACTGAGCCGTTCCACCGACCGCGACGACGCGACCGCCCAGGAGCGTGATCCTCTGGGTCAAGCGTTGTCCACGACCCCCGATGGCGACGCGGCGGCGTGAGGCCGGTCGTGTATCGGTAGCCGGGTGACCGACTCGATGGGCGTCGCCGAGCTTCTCAACGCGACGCGTGAACTGATCGAACCCGCCCACCGGGCCGCGATCGACCGGCTCTCCCCGGAGCTGCGGCACGTCGCGGGCTACCACATCGGCTGGTGGGACGAGCAGGGCCGTCCCCGCAGGGGCGGGCAGGGCCGGTTCGTCCGGCCCGCGCTGGCGCTGGGCTGCGCGCGGGCCGCCGGCGGGCACGCCCACGACGCGGTGCCGATGGCGGTCGCGACCGAGCTGGTCAACGACTTCTCCCTGCTCCACGACGACGTGATCGACGGCGACGCCGTCAGGCGGGAACGCCCGGCCGCCTGGACCGTCTTCGGCCTGAGCGAGGCGCTGCTGACCGGCGACGCCCTGCTGGCGGTCGCGATGGCCCTGGTCGGGCCGGCCGGGGTGCGCACCCTCGCCGACGCCCTGCTCGACCTGTGCCACGGGCAGGCCAGCGACCTGGCGTTCGTCACCCGGCCCGAGGTGAGCCTGGCCGAGTGCATGACCATGGCGGAGAACAAGACCGGCGCGCTGCTGGGCGCCGCCTGCGAGCTCGGCGCCCTGGCGGGGGGAGCCCGGGAGGTGCACGTCTTCCGGGAGTTCGGCACCCGCCTCGGGCTGGCCTTCCGGCTCACCGACGACCTGCGCAGCCTGACCGCCGACCTGGCCTGCCGCCGCAAGAGCCTGCCGGTGGTCGCCGCCCTCAATTCCGGCACGCCCGCCGCCGTGCTCCTGGCCGAGTCGCTCACCGGCGAACCCGACCCCGCGACCGAGGCCGACCTGGTCGAACAGACGGGCGCGCGGGAGTGGGCGCTCCGGGAGGCCGACCGTCAGGTCGAGCTCGCGTTCGCGGCGCTCGGCCACGGGGCCACCCCGGAGCTGCGGCTGCTGGCCGACCTCAGCGTCGGCCGGGGTCGCTAGGGGGTCAGTGGATGCCGGTGCGGACCGACGTGATCCGCCCGGTGTTGAAGCCCAGCCAGTGCATGCGGCCCAGGTAGCGGGCGTGCTCGATCTTCATGCAGCGGTCCATGATCACGGTGAGGCCGCCCTCTTCGGCGATCCGGGCGCCCTCTTCGCTGATCACGCCGAACTGCAGCCACAGCGCCTTGGCGCCGATCGCGACCGCCTCACGGGCGATGCCGGGGACGGCGTCGGGCGCGCGGAAGACGTTCACCACGTCGACCGGCTCTGGGAGATCGGAGAGGCTCGGGTAGGAGGTCTCGCCGAGGATCTCCTTCTCGCGCGGGTTCACCGGGAAGACCTTGAAGCCGTGGCGCTTGAGGTAGAAGCCGACGAAGTTGCTGGCCCGCAGTTCGTTGCCCGACAGGCCGACGACCGCGACGCTCCGGGCGGTGTTGACCACCCGCTGGATGTCCTGCGGCTCCTGGTACTTCATGACGCCAAACCCTTCTGGACGTGGGCGAAACCCTGCTCCAGGTCCCAGATCAGGTCGGCCACCGACTCGGTGCCGACCGACAGGCGGATCGTGCCGGCGCCCACACCGGTGGCGGCCAGTTCGGCGTCGCCGAGCTGCCGGTGGGTGGTGCTGGCCGGGTGGATGATCAGGCTCTTGGCGTCGCCCACGTTGGCGAGGTGCGACCAGAGCGACGTGCCGCGGATGAACGACTGGCCGCCCTCGCGGCCGCCGGCGCACTCGAAGGAGAACACCGCGCCCGCGCCGCGCGGCAGGTACTTCTCGACCAGCGGCTTGTACGTGCTGCCCGCGAGCCCCGGGTAGGTCACGTTGGAGGCCAGCTCGTGGGCGGCCAGGAACTCGGCCACCTGGCGCGCGTTCTCGACGTGGCGGTCCATGCGCAGCGACAGCGTCTCCAGGCCCTGGAGGAACAGGAACGCGTTGAACGGCGACATCGCCGCGCCCAGGTCACGCAGGGTCTCGGCGCGCAGCTTCATCAGGTAGCCGTACTCGCCGAAGGTCTCGTGGAACTTCAGGCCGTGGTAGGCCGGGGACGGGTCGGCGATGACCGGGAAGCGGCCGTTCGACCAGTCGAACGTGCCGGCCTCGACGACCACGCCGCCGATGCTGGTGCCGTGGCCGCCGATGAACTTCGTCGCCGAGTGGACGACGATGTCGGCCCCCCACTCGATCGGCCGGCACAGGTAGGGCGTCGCGAACGTGTTGTCGACGATCAGCGGCAGGCCGTGCTCGTGGGCGATCGCCGCGACGGTCTCGACGTCGAGGACGTTGCCGCCCGGGTTGCCGATCGTCTCGCCGTAGAACGCCTTGGTGTTCGCCTTGACCGCGCCGCGCCAGGCCTCGGGGTCGTCGGGGTCGACCCAGCTCAGCTCGACGTTCATCTTGCGGAACAGGTGCTTGAGCTGGTTGACCGTGCCGCCGTAGAGGGCCGAGGAGGACACGACGTGGTCGCCCGGCTCCAGCAGCGTGAACAGCGCCGCGGCCTGGGCGGCGATGCCGCTGGCGAACGCCACCGCGCCGGTGCCGCCCTCCAGGTTGGCGACCCGCTCCTCGAACACCGCGGTGGTCGGATTCATGATCCGGGAGTAGGTGTTGCCGTATTCCTGGAGGTTGAAGTAGGCCGCCGCCGACTCGGGGTCTTCGAAGACGTAGCTGGTGGTCTGGAAGATGGGCACCGCGCGGGCGCCGGTGTTCGGGTCGGGCCGCTGTCCCGCGTGGAGCTGGCGGGTCTCGAACCCGAACTCCCGGGCTTCTTCGGTACGAAAGGGTGTGTCGCTCACGAAGCCATCTTCCTCGCCAGAAAATCACGGATGAGAGGGGTCTGCCGTGCTTCCTCCAGCAGGAAGCAGTCGTGACCGTACGGTGCGTCGATGAGGTGGTTCTCCACCGGTTTGCCCAGGTTAGTCAGGGCGGCGGCGATCTCGTTCGACGCCTCCGGCGGATAGAGCCAGTCGGAGCTGAACGAGATCAGCAGCGTGCGCGCCCGGATGTTCTCCAGTGCCTTCTCCAGCGAGCCGCCGCCGTGCTCCCTGGCCAGGTCGAAGTAGGTGAGCGCACGGGAGATGTAGAGGTAGCTGTTGGCGTCGAACCGCTTCACGAACGAGTCGGCCTGGTGCCGCAGGTAGCTCTCGACCTCGAACTCGGGCTCGACGATCGTGTGGCGGATGTCGTCGGCGAACTGGAGGCGGCGGCCGAACTTGTCGGTCAGGGCCGGGCCCGACAGATAGGTCACGTGGCCGACCATGCGGGCCACGCCCATGCCGGCGTCGGGCTTGCGGCCGGTGCCGTAGTAGTGGCCGCCCTGCCAGTCGGGGTCGCGCATGATGGACTCGCGGGCGATCGCGTTCCACGCCAGTCCCTGGGGGTGGAGGGCGTGGGTGGAGGCGATGACCACTATGGAGTCGACCTGACCGGGGTACTGGACCGCCCATTCGAGGGCCTGCATCCCGCCCAGCGAACCCCCCGCGACCACCGCGAGCCGCTCGATTCCGAGCGCGTCGAGGAAGGCGCGTTCGGTGCGGACCATATCCGCCACCGTGACCACCGGGAAGTCGGAGCCGTAGGGCCGGCCGGTGGCGGGATCAATGGTGGAGGGGCCGGTCGTGCCGTCGCAGCCGCCGAGAAGGTTGGTGCAGACGACGAAGTATTGGTCGGTGTCGAAAGCCTTTCCCGGCCCGATCATCCCGTCCCACCAGCCCAGCCCCTTCCCCTGCGCGCCGTCGCGGTCTTCGGCGCCGAAGCCGTCGCGGGCGCTCGCCTCGGGGGCGGTCTTCGCCGAACCGGCCGCATGGGCATTGCCGCTCAGGGCGTGGCAGACGAGTATGACGTTGTCGCGCTCGGGGGAGAGGGTGCCGTAGGTCTCGTAGGCCACGCGGACGCCGCGCAGCTCCCGCCCGCTGTCGAGGCGTATCGGACCGTGCAGGTCGAGGTACTGAGTTTCGACGAAACCTATGGAGCCCATGGGTTTGATTGTATTGTTCAGCTAACGTGTAGGAAATGAGGGGATAATGTCCAACGGTGTCAACGTCCAGGCCCTGCTCGACGCCCGTGAGGTGCTGAAGGGCGCGCCCGAGGCCGCCCAGTTCACCTGGCGGGCCAGCTCGAAGTGGCAGCACGGCGTCCACAGCACCACCAAGATCCAGAAGTTCTTCGGCCTCGGCCAGGAGCAGAGCCACAAGTCCGAGTCGGTCTTCGAGGCCGACCACCCCGAGGTCTTCGCCGCCGAGGACAACGGCGTCACCCCGATCGAATACCTGCTCGTCGGCCTGGCCGCCTGCCTCACCGCCGGCGTCGCCTCGGTCGCCCAGAACCGCGGCATCACGCTCAACTCGGTCGAGTCGGTGGTCGAGGGCAACCACGACATCCGCGGCATCCTCGGCGCCGACAGCGACGTCCGCAACGGCTTCAACGACATCAAGGTGACCTTCACGATCGACGCCGACGCCTCGCCGGCCGACATCGAGGCCCTGGTCGCCCAGTCGCAGAAGCGCTCGGCCGTCTTCGACGCGCTGACCAACCCCACCAACGTCACCGTCGAAGTCGCCTGAGGTCCGTCGTGTACGTCACCACGGCCGTCATCGGGGCAGGTCACGCCGGCCTCGCGGCCAGCCATCTCCTGACCGCCGCCTCGGTCGACCACGTGGTGCTGGAGCGCGGCGAGGTCGCCAACTCGTGGCGTCACGAACGGTGGGACTCGCTGCGCCTGCTGACCCCCAACTGGCTGAACCGCCTCCCCGGCGCCGCCTACGAAGGCCCCGACCCCGACGGCTACGCCGACATGAGCGAGGTCGTCGACCTCCTGGAACGGTCCGCGAAGGACGTCCCGGTCCGCACCGGTGTGAACGTCGCATCGGTGCGGCGCTCACCCGAGGGCTACACGCTCACGACGAGCGAGGGCCCCGTCCACGCCCGCACCGTCGTCATCGCGAGCGGCGCGTGCAACCGCCCGGTCGTGCCGGCGTTCGACGTGCCCCCGGGCGTCGAGCAGGTCACCCCGTTCGACTACCGGAACCCCTCCCGGTTGCCGGACGGCGGCGTGCTCGTCGTGGGCGCGTCGGCGACGGGCGTGCAACTCGCGGCGGAGATCCAGCGGTCGGGCCGGCCGGTCGTGCTCTCGGTGGGGGAACACGTGCGGCTGCCCCGGGTCTACCGGGGCCGGGACGTGCTCTGGTGGATGCACCACGCGGGTGTCTGGGCTCAGCGCTACGACGAGCTCGACGATCTGACCCGGGCGCGGCGGCTGCCGTCGCCCCAGCTCGTCGCCGGGTCGACGCTCGACCTGAACACGCTGACCTCGATGGGGGTGGAGCTGGTCGGCAGGTTGTCCGCCATCCGCGACGGCGCGGCCCTTTTCTCCGGCGGGCTGCGCAACGTGGCGGCGCTGGCCGACCTCAAACTGAACCGGCTGCTCGACACCTTCGACGAGTGGGCCGGAACCGCTCCGGGGGAACGGCACGAGCCCACTCGCGTACCGGAATCGGCCCGTTGGCGGCTCGACCTGCGGTCAGGGGAGATCGGTTCGATCGTCTGGGCCACCGGCTTCCGTCCGGACTACTCGTGGCTGGACGTGCCGGTCGTCGACGCGAAGGGGGTGCTGGTCCACGACGGGGGTGTGGTCGGTGACGGCCTCTACGCCCTCGGCCTGCCGGTGTTGCGGCGGCGGGGGTCGACCTTCATCTGCGGGATCGAAGACGACGCCCGGGACGTGATCGGGCATCTCGTGCAGGGGCTCCGGTGACCTCACGCGGTGCGGGCCGCGAGAGGCGTTTCACCGGTCAGGAGCGGGTGAGCTCCCAATCGATCGTGACGAGCGTGCGGCCCGACTTGCCGTGCGTGTGGATGCGCATCGACTTGTCGGGGACACAGGTGTAGGTGCCCTTACGGGGGATCGCCCCGAGGTCCTCGTTGCGGCCGACGGCGAGGCGGAGCAGGCCGGAGAAGTCCTTCCCGCCGCCACCGGAGCGCTCCAACGTGGCGCCGCTCCTGCCCGTGCGCGGCTTGAGGGCGACCTTGCCCTGGGTATGCGCGCCATACCCGCCGAAGGTGTAGGTGAAGGTCTCGGCGCCGCTCATGGTGAGAGTGGCGCCGCCGGTCAGGGAGGTCGAGCCGCCGAAGTCGTAGTCGGCGACGACCCGCTTGCCGGACGGGGTGAACGTCGCCTTGATGCCGGCGCCGCCCTCCACGAAGTAGTTGTGCTTCTTGCCGACGACTTCCGCGGTGGCCCGCGTGACCGTCCACGACCCGGCCCAGCACGGACCCTTGGTTATGGGTGCCGCGTGCGCCGCGGTCGGGACGGCCATGAGGCCTGCGACGAGCACGAGGGCTCCTGTCAACTTCTGCATCGTTCCTCTCTCGGGGATCAGAGGTCTCTCTGGAAACTCTCATAATCAGGCCAATAGATAACATTTCAACCGTTTTCGAGTAGCGGGGTAAGTAATTGCTTGCGCGACCGTCGCCCCTACGCTTGGGCCATGGCGACTGAGACCAGGCTGGGGCTGGTGCGGCGGGCCCGGAAGATGAACCGCGTCCTGGCCGAGACCTATCCCGACGCCCACTGCGAGCTCAACTTCGCCGACGCCTTCCAGTTGCTCGTGGCGACTGTCCTGTCGGCACAGACGACCGACGTGCGGGTCAACCTGACCACCCCGGCGCTGTTCGCCAAATATCCGACGCCCGACGACATGGCCGTCGCCGACCCCGACGACATGGAGTCGATCCTGCGGCCGACCGGGTTCTTCCGGGCCAAGACCAGGTCGGTCATCGGCCTGTCGGTCGCGATCAGAGACCGGTTCGGCGGCGAGGTGCCGCGAAAGATGGCCGAGCTCGTCACCCTGCCCGGCGTCGGGCGCAAGACCGCCAACGTCGTGCTCGGGAACGCGTTCGGCGTGCCGGGGCTGACCGTCGACACCCACTTCCAGCGACTGGTGAAGCGGTTCGGGTGGATCGACGACGAGCCCGACCCGGTCAAGATCGAGCACGAGATCGGGCAGCTCATCCCGAAGAAGGAGTGGACGGTCTTCTCCCACCGCGTCATCTGGCACGGCCGCCGGATCTGCATCGCCCGCAAACCGGCCTGCGGGGCCTGCCCGCTGGCGGCGCTCTGCCCTTCGTACGGCACCGGCCCGACCGACCCCGAGGTGGCCGCCAAGCTGGTGCGTTCGGGGCCGTTCTCGTGACGGGAAGCTTCGCGGGGGGCCGGCGGTTGCAGTGTCCATGACCGACGTACCGGCCTGGATCACCGAAGCCGCCGAGAAGGCCGGTCGAACCCCGGTCCCCATGGCCATGCGCCCACCCCGGAAGGGCGGCCGGAGGGCCGCCGTCCTGTTGTTGTTCGGCGACGGCCCGGCCGGGCCCGACATCCTGCTCATCCAGCGCAGTTCCACCGGACGCAACCACGCCGGTCAGCCCGCCTTCCCGGGCGGCGGGGTCGACCCCGGCGACGACGGCCCGGTGGGCGCGGCCCTCCGCGAGGCCGCCGAGGAGACCGGCCTCGACCCCGAGGGCGTCAAGGTGCTCGGCACCATGCCCGAGCTCTACCTGTCGCACAGCGACAACCGCGTCACCCCGGTCATCGGCTGGTGGCACACCCCCTGTGCCGTGCACGCCGCCTCACCCGACGAGGTCGAGTCGGTCGAACGTGTCCCCGTCGCCGAACTCGTCGACCCCGCCAACCGGTTCAAGCTGCGTCACCCGAGCGGGTTCCTCGGGCCCGCGTTCCGCGTGCGCGGCCTGCTGGTCTGGGGCTTCACCGCCGGAGTGCTCGACGGCATGCTCGCCACCTGCGGCTTCGAGGTCCCGTGGGACCGGTCACGGATCGAGGACCTGCCCCCTGACGTCGTGAACCTCGCCTCCCGTTAGCGCCAGCCCCAGCGTCGCCCAATCGGCCACGTCGTCGTCGCCGTCGGCCGCCAGGCGGCGCAGCGCGGCGACACCCGCCGGGTCGGCGGGGCGGCCGATGACGTTGGGCAGGGCGTACGCGGCGCCGTAGCGGACCGTCGCCTCCGGATGGGACGCGAGCTCGATCACCGAGGGCAGCGCCCGAGGGTCACGCAGATGACCGAAGGCGATGAGCACCGAGTAGAGCACACGAGGTTCGGTCTCGCTCGCGGCCAGGAAACGCAGCACCGGCAAGGTCTTGTCGGCGAACGGCCGGTCACGCCCGAGTTCACCGAGAATGTCGACTCCGAGAACTCTCTCCGTGGCCGTGTCGGCCGCGCACAGTCGCCGCGCGGCGGTGAATGTCTCCAGGTCACCGCGTTCCTGCAAGGCGGCGATGGCGTCCCAGCGGGTCGGGCCGTCCGGGTCTCCATCGGCCAGCGCGGTCTGGATCAGTTCCTCAACAGGTCCCCCCATGGCGTCACGATATCGAGTGGACTGCGAAGAACCCGTGCACGAGACCGCGCGTGGCTGGATACGGTTAAGGGTGGTGGCCGGGCCCGGTGTCGATAGAGGTGGAATACAGGCGTGCAAGGCGATCTGCTCGACCTCATCCTGATCGGCCTGATTCTGGCCTTCGCGGTGTCGGGGTATCGCCAGGGTTTCATCATCGGCGCGTTCAGCTTCGTGGGTTTCGCCGGAGGCGCGCTGGTCGGGATGTTCATCGCGCCGCCGATCGCCGGAGCCCTGGTCAACGGTGAGACCGAGCGGGCCCTGCTCGCCATCGTCATCGTGTTCCTCGCCGCGACGGTCGGCCAGTTCGCCTCGTCGACGATCGGCGCCGTCGTGCGCTCCCACGTCACCTGGGAACCGGCCCGCGTCATCGACGCCTTCGGCGGCTCCCTCGCGAGCGGCCTGTCGGTGCTGGTGTTCGCCTGGCTGATCGGGTCGCTCATCATCTCGATGAACTTCCCGCTGCCCAAGCAGCAGGTGAACGACTCCCTGCTGCTGAAGACGATGGACCAGGCGATGCCCGAGGCGGCCCGCGACCTGACACGCGGCTTCCGCGAGTTCGTCGACGCCTCGCCGTGGCCCGAGGTGTTCACCGCGATCGGCGGCGCGCAGTTCGTCGACGTCCCCGCCCCCGACGAGAGCATCATCAACGACCCGCAACTCGCGCGGGCGCGCCGCGCGATCGTGAAGGTGCAGGGCACCGCGCCGACGTGCCGCAAGCGCATCGAGGGCACCGGCTTCGCCTACGCCCCCCACCGCATCATGACCAACGCCCACGTCGTGGCCGGCGTGTCGCAGGACCTGCGGGTGACCGACTACCGGGGCGCCAGCCACGACGCCAGGGTCGTGCTCTACAACCCCGACCGCGACATCGCGGTCCTCTACGTCGAGTCGCTCGACGTCAACCCGCTGAAGTTCGACATGGCCGCCGAGTCGAAAGACGACGCCATCATCGCGGGCTACCCGAAGGGCCACGGCTTCACCATCAAGCCGGCCCGCATCCGGGTGAAGCAGCCCGCCGAGTCCTACGACATCTACAACCGCCACACCGTCGACCGCGAGGTCTACGCGATCCGCGGCGAGGTGCAGCCGGGCAACTCGGGCGGGCCGCTGCTCGCTCCCGACGGGCGGGTCTTCGGGGTCATCTTCGCCGCCGCCACCGACCAGAAGGACACCGGCTACGCGCTGACGGCCGAAGAGGTCCGCACCGACGCCGAAGACGGCAGCGCGGCCATCGCCCGGGTCGACACCCAGGAGTGCGACTAACCGGTCGCGATGGTCGCCTCGACACCGTCGAGCAGCCAGTTCAGGCCGTACTCGAAGCTCGCGTCCCAGTCGTCGGCCACGGTCAGCGGGCCGTGCGCGGCGAGGGCCGGATAGTGGTCCCGCTGGTGGTCCATGTGTTGCCTGGCGGCGTCGCGGGTCTCGGCGTCGGCGTTGACGAGCCAGGTCGCCTGCATGAGCGCGGAGCCGATGACGAAGTTGGAGAGACCGAACGCGGCGGCCGTGAGGTGGGGCTCGACCACTCCGGCCGCGACCAGGGTGCCGTACAGGTAATCGCTTCTGGCCAGCACGTTCGGCCCCAGCATCGGGCGGCCCAGTAGCGCGGCCGACCAGGGGTGCCGCAGCAGGGTGGCCCGCCAGTCGCCGATCAGCCGGGTGACGCCCGCCCGCCACCGCTCATCTTCGGGGATCGGGACGGCCGCGAAGATCGCGTCGAGCGCGAGGTCGAGGACGTCGTCTTTGGTCTTCACGTGCCAGTAGAGGGTGGTCGACCCGGTGCCGAGCCGCTCGGCCAGCCGCCGCATGGTCAGCCGGTCGGCGCCTTCGGCGTCGAGCAGGGCCACGGCCTCGTCGACGATCCGCTGCCTGCTGAGCGGGGGGCCGCCCCGTTCTTCGCGGCCGGACGTCCTCAGCCACACCCCGCCGGTTCTCGCATTCACCCGGCCGAGTCTAGTATGACGTTCGAGTACCGGATCGTTGGTCTGGTCACTCGAACAACGATCCGGTGGAGGCGAGATGCCGGGACATGTCGAAGTCGAACATCTGAGTTACCTGCTGCCCGACGGGCGTCCGCTGCTCGACGACGTGTCGTTCCGGGTGGGCGAGGGTGTGAAGGCCGGCCTGGTCGGGCCGAACGGCGCGGGCAAGACGACCCTGCTGAGGCTCATCTCCGGTGACCTGCGGCCCGACGACGGCCGGGTGGCGCAGACCGGCGGGCTCGGCGTCATGCGGCAGTTCGTCGGCAGCATCCGCGACCGGAGCACCGTCCACGACCTGCTGCTGTCGGTCGCGCCCCCGCACGTCAGGGCCGCGGCGGCGGCGATGTCGGCGG
The DNA here is from genome assembly GCF_001570565.1 of Herbidospora yilanensis. GTDB lineage: Bacteria > Actinomycetota > Actinomycetes > Streptosporangiales > Streptosporangiaceae > Herbidospora > Herbidospora yilanensis. The sequence goes on from NZ_BBXE01000050.1 coordinate 50,190, forward strand.
CCGAGGCGGCCCTCGCCGCCCTCGACGACGAGGCGAACCAGCTCGGCTACGCGCAGGCCGTCTCCGACTACGCCGACGCCGGCGGCTACGCCATGGAGACCGTCTGGGACGTGTGCGCGACCGCGTCGATGGGTCTGTCCTTCGACGCGGTCCGCGAGCGTCCGGTCACGACCCTGTCGGGAGGGGAGCAGAAACGACTCGTCCTGGAGGCCCTGCTGCGTGGTCCCGACGAGGTGCTGCTGCTCGACGAGCCCGACAACTACCTCGACGTCGCCGGCAAAGAATGGCTGGAGGGCCGCCTCGCCGCCACCGGGAAGACGGTCCTGCTGGTCTCCCACGACCGGCAGCTCCTCGCGAACGTGGCCGACCGCATCGTCACCGTGGAGGACCGCGGCGTCTGGATCCACGGCGGCGGCTTCGCCACCTACGCCGCCGCCCGCGCCGACCGCATCGACCGGCTGGAGGAACGCCGCCGCCGCTGGGACGAGGAGCACGCCAGGCTCCGGCGGCTCGTGCACACCCTGCGGCAGACGTCGGCCAACAACGACGCCCTCTCGTCGGCCTACCGCGCCGCCCGCACCCGGCTGGCCCGGTTCGAGCAGGCCGGGCCGCCCGAACGGCCGCCGAAGGCCCAGAACGTGCGCATCCGGCTGCGCGGCGGCCGGACCGGGAAACGTGCCGTCACCTGTGAAGGGCTGGAGCCGGCCGGGTTGACGAAACCGTTCGACGCCGAGATCTGGTTCGGCGAACGGGTGTGCGTGCTGGGTTCCAACGGGTCGGGCAAGTCGTCGTTCCTCCAGGTCATCGAGTCGGCGTACGGGCAGACACATCCGGCGGTCCGGCTCGGGGCGCGGGTGCGGCCCGGCCGCTTCGTCCAGACCCACACGCGGCCCGACCTGCACGGCCGCCGGCCCGTCGAACTGGTCATGACGTCCGGCGCGCTCATTCTGAACGACGCGATGGCCGCACTGGCGCGGTACGAACTCGCCCCCGCCGCCAACCAGGTGTTCGAGACCCTGTCGGGCGGGCAGCAGGCGCGGCTGCAGATCCTGCTGCTGGAGTTGTCAGGGGCGACGTTGCTGCTGCTCGACGAGCCCACCGACAACCTCGACCTGGCCGGCGCGGAAGCCCTGCAACAGGGATTGGCGGGCTTCACCGGCACGGTGCTGGCGGTGACGCACGACCGGTGGTTCGCCGCCGACTTCGACCGGTATCTGGTCTTCGGCGCCGACGGGACCGTCTTCGAGAGCGCCGAACCGGTCTGGTCGTGATCACTCCGACGAGGCCACCACGGCGTCTCCGGTGCGGCTCCGGTAGTAGAGGACCGACCTGCCCGCCCGGCGGCGTTCGATCAGGCCCGCGTCGAGCAGCACCTTCAGGTGCCGGCCCACCGAACCGAGCCCCTGGCCCGTCAGCGCGACGAGCTGGGTCGTGCTCTTGGGCGTGTCCAGCAGGACGAGCACGGTCGCGCGGGCGTTGCCCAGCAGACGGCCGAGCGGCCCCGAGACCTCGCGGACCTCGGTGAGGACGCCCGCGGCCGGATAGATCACCGCATATCGGTGCGGATGCTCCCAGGCCACCCACCTATGCCGGGGCGTGACCGGCACGAACATGAGCCGCGCCGTCGCGAGGTCGCGCGGCGGGTTGCTGGTGGTGTTGATCTGCAACCGGCTGTCGCCCAGCCAGCGCATGCCCGGCCGCATGTCGTTGAGCGCCGCCTCCCAGCCGCCCATGCTGAGGCTGCCGATGCGGCCGACGATGTCGGCCTCCAGGATGCGCCTGCGCCGGTCCCAGGTGGGTTCGACCGCCTCCTCCCACACCCATTCCAGTACGGACGCTGCCCGTTCGGCCAGGTCGTCGCGGCGCAGCGGGCCGGGGAGCATCCTGCCGAGGGAGACCTCCAGGTCGGCGTAGACGACGTCGGGCGGGGTGGCGCGGATGGTGGCGACCTCGTCGGCGAAGGTCGGTTCGCCCGTTCCGGCGGGGGCCGGGACGAGGAAGTCGGCGATCCACTCGGCTCCGTTCGCGGCGCGCATCAGCAGGTCGTCGAGAGGGTCGGCGGCGAGGCGCGCCTTGAAGCGGTCGGCGTGCCGGTCGAACCAGAGCCGCTCACCGGGGTGAGCGGGGTGCGCGCCGCCGAGGGCGAACATGCACGCGGTGGTCTCGGCGAGCGGCGACACCACGAACCTGCTCCCGGCCAGCGTGTCGGCGCCGACCTGCCACCAGCCCATGCACACCCCCACTGCTCCCCGCGGGCCTCGCGCGTCGACGGTTTCGCGTCCGGGCGAAACATTACCGCGTCTGACCTGCGGGGATGGAATGTGCTCCGCATGCGTACCTATCGGGAGTTGTTCGCCACCAAGGAGTTCGCGCCGCTGTTCGCGACGTCCACGTTGCAGGTGGTGGCGTCGACGATCGGGAATCTCGCGCTCGGGACGCTCGTGTTCGAGGCGACCGGGTCGCCGCTGCTCTCGGCGCTGGCCATGTTCGGGCCGCTGCTCGCACAGGTGGTCGGGGCGACGCTGCTGATGTCGGCCGCCGACCGGCTGCCGCCCCGGATGGCGCTCTCGGGGCTGGCCGTGGTCTTCGGGCTCGGCGCGGCCGCGCAGGCCGTTCCCGATCTGCCGATCGCGGTGCGGTTCGCCGTCCTCGTCGTCGTCGGCGTGGTCGCGTCGGTCGGCGGCGGGGTGCGGTACGGGCTGCTGAACGAGATCCTCACCCGCGACGGGTTCCTGCTCGGTCGCTCGGTGCTCAACATGGCCATCGGCGGCTCGCAGATCGCCGGGTTCGCGACCGGAGGGCTGCTGGTCGCCCTGCTCACGCCCGTCCAGACGCTGCTGATCAGCGCCGTGCTGGAGTTCGTCGCCGCCCTGGTCGTGCTGCTCGGGTTGTCGAAACGGCCTCCGCGCGCGTCCGGGCGCCCGTCGGTGGCGCAGACGTGGCGGGGCAACTCGCGGCTCTGGGCGTCGAGGCCGCGGCGGTATGTCCTCCTGGCCCTCTGGGTGCCGAACGGGCTGATCGTGGGGTGCGAGTCGTTGTTCGTCTCGTACGACCCCGGCAGGGCCGGCGTGCTGTTCGCGTTCGCCGCCTTCGGCATGCTGATCGGCGACACCCTCGTCGGGCGGTTCGTCCCGGCCGGCTGGCGGCAACGGCTGGGCGCCCCGATGCGCCTCCTCCTGGCCGTCCCCTACCTGGTCTTCTTCACCGACCCGCCGATCGGCGTCGCGGTCGCCGCGGTGACCCTCGCCAGCGTCGGGTACGCCGCCAGCCTGCTCCTTCAGGAACGTCTGATGGCCCTCACCCCCGACGAGCTGAGCGGGCACGCCCTGGGGCTGAACGGCTCGGGGATGATGGTCATGCAGGGGGTGGGCGCGGCGGTGGCGGGGGCGGTGGCCCAGTTCAGCAGCCCGGCCCTGGCGATGACGGTGATGGGTGTGGCGTCCGTCGCGGTCACCCTGGCCCTCGCCCCGGGGCTGCGCCCGGGACCCGCCGAGGTCGCCGCCTAGGCTCCCAGCGCGGTCAGGAGGTCGTCGATCGATTGCGCTCGGGCGGCCAGAGCCGCGTCGATCCCGCAGGGACGGCCCTCGATCGGGGACAGACGTCCGGCACCCCGTTCCAGCAGGGCCTCCGCGCCCCGCGTGTTGCCCCGCTGCAGGTGGGTCAGTCCGACGCAGATCTGGGCCAGGCCCTGCCACAGTTCCCGTTCTTCCGGCGGGCAGGACTTCCAGCGGCCCTCGAAGATCTCGTGGGCGTGGAACGGGCGGCCGAGGCGCAACATCTCGACGCCGTCGGCGATGGCCTGCGCGGCCGTGGGGGCGTAGTCGTCGGGGACCCGGGTCACGCCCTCGGCGCCGTGGGGGAGGGGACGGCCGAAGGCGTCTCGCGGGCGGGCGTTGCGGGCCCGGCCCTCGGCGTCGCGGTCGCGGGTCATCGGTCGGGCTCGGGGTCGGCCAGCCACGAGGTCAGTTCGGCGGTGAAGACGTCGGGGCGTTCCTCGTGGGGGAAGTGGCCCGCGCCCTCGATCAGCCGCCAGCGGTAGGGGGCGGCGACGTACTGGCCCGAACCCTGGGCGGTGCGTGGCAGCATGCACGGGTCGAGCGCGCCGTGGAGCTGGAGCGTCGGGGCCTCGACCTCGCGGCGCATCTGGCGGGCGTAGCGGCGGCCGTCGGGGCGGAGCTGCGAACGGGCGAACCACCGGTGGTATTCCAGGGCGCAATGGGCCGACGCGGGGATGCGGAACACGTCCTGGTAGACCGGGTTGAGCTCCTCGGAGGGCCAGGCCGGCCCCGACCACGCGTCGAGCAGCCGGCCGACACGGGCGGCGTTCTTGCGGGTCAGCCGGTGTTCGGGCCACAGCGGCACCTGGAAGCCGAACGCGTGGCGGCTCGCCCTGAGTTGCCGGGGGTCGGTGAGCATGGCGGTGCGCAGGCGCAGCGGGTGGGGCGCGGAGACGACCACCAGGCGGCGCACGAACTTGGCGTCGCGGGCGGCCATCGTCCAGCCCATCCAGCCGCCCCAGCCGTGGCCGACGACGATCGCGCCGGTCTCGCCCATGGCCCTGATCAGGCCGGCCGCGTCGCCGGCCAGGGTCGGCAGGTCGTATCCCCGGGGCGGCTTGTCGCTGGCGCCGTACCCCCGGAGATCGACCGCGACCGCCCGGTAGCCGGCCGCGGGCAGGGCCTCAAGCTGGTGCCGCCAGGTCCACCAGAACTGCGGGAAGCCGTGCAGCAGCAGGACGAGCGGGCCCTCACCGGCCTCCACGACGTGGAAGCGGGTGCCCCCGGCGTGGATCCAGCGGTGTTCCCACGGGCCCTCGGCCCGGACCAGCCGGTTCTCCTCCGGGGCCTGTTTCATGACGCGATCGTGGCGCGGTGGGCGCCCACCTCGCCCGCGGTGGTCGTGGTCACCGGCTCGATGTGCGGTGTCTCGTCGGTGGACTTGAGGCTCTGGAGCGAGCGCCGGGTGCGCTTGAACCCGGCCAGGCCCTGGAGCCTGCGGTAGCCGACGAAGCCGAGGATCCCGGCCATCACCAGGTAGAACACGGTGACGATCAGGAACGACAACCAGGTCGACAGGCCGACGGCGTCGTGCAGGACGTAGGCGATCGTGAAGGAGGCCAGGATCAGGACCAGGTGGAGCGTGAACGCGGCGGCGGCGAACAGGCCGGTCGCCATGCCCACCCGCTTCGCGTCGAACTTGAGCTCGCTCTTGGCGAGTTCGATCTCCGCTCTGACCAGCGTCGAAATGTGGGTGCTCGCCTCGGCGACCAGAGCGCCGAGCGATTCGTCCTCGCGCATCAGGGATCTCCTATTCTGCGGACTGTCAAATATCATCTCGTGCCCTCGTCCGTACGCGGATCCTGAGCAGCGCCGCGGCCGGCAACGATGCGATGACGCTTGCCCTGGTGGGCGCGGTCGCCGATGAGCGGTGAGACGGCGAAGCCGATCCCGGCGAGGACCGACGCGGCCGCGATGTCACGCCGGACCAGATCTGCGCTGATCCGGGCGAAACCGGGTCGTACCGAAAGCCGCGCATCACCGAACACCCCACCGAACACACCGACGAACTTCCCGACGACGAGCCTGAGAAGCACGCCAAGAGCGATTCTGTCGGTGAAAACGCCTCCGAGGGCGCTCAAATTGAGCGGAACCCCGGCACCGCGAACCCCGCCGAGCGAGCCGGTCGGATGGATGCCCGGCTCGTGCGGCAACACCCAGACGGACGGTCGCCGTCGCAATCGCCCACCCCCGTGTGGCGTTCGGCACTTTCCCCCAGCTCACCCCCACGTAGATCAGAGCCATCCCGGCCACGACTGGCAGGATCGCGTCGCGGAAGCGGGACGGCTCCCCTGGACGAACTCCTCCTTCAGCTCCACCCCGGCGACGAGTCGGCCGCCCATTCGTATGGACCGGAGCGCCAGGACCGTCGCGATCAGCATGATCACGCCACCGATCGTCTCGCCCCGCGGAGCTTCGGCGACCTGCGCCGTGTAGCGGAGTGGACGGCGCGGTCGCTCCCCCTCAGGTGATCGGGAACTGCCCGGACGATTCCCCCAGAATTCGCCGACCAGACTTCCCAGCACACCTTCGGCCCACTTTACCCAGCGCCGAACGATCACAGCCGGGGCGGGCCGTCACCTGTGGACAACCGCCCCGGCTGTGGATAACTGATTAGTCCTCGCTCTTGGCGGTGGGAAGCTTCTCCGAGATCAGGTTCATGACCGAGCTGTCGGTGAGGGTGGTCACGTCGCCCAGCGACCGGTTCTCGGCCACGTCACGCAGGAGGCGACGCATGATCTTGCCCGAGCGGGTCTTCGGCAGCTCCGGCACGACCAGGATCTGCCGCGGCTTGGCGATCGGGCCGAGGGTCTTGGCGACGTGCTGACGCAACTCGGCGCCGATGTCGTCGCTCTCCTCGGCGCCCCCGCGCAGGATCACGAACGACACGATGGCCTGGCCGGTCACCGGGTCGGTCGCCCCCACGACGGCCGCCTCGGCCACCTTCGGGTGGCTGACCAGGGCGCTCTCCACCTCGGTGGTCGAGATGTTGTGACCGGAGACGAGCATGACGTCGTCGACCCGGCCCAGCAGCCACAGGTCGCCGTCGTCGTCGCGCTTGGCGCCGTCGCCGGGGAAGTAGAAGCCGTCGAACCGCGACCAGTAGGTGTCCTTGTAGCGCTCGGGGTCGCCCCAGATGCCGCGCAACATCGACGGCCACGGCTCACGCACGACCAGGAAACCGCCGCCGCCGTTCGGCACCGACTTGCCCTGGTCGTCGACCACGTCGGCGACGATGCCCGGCAGCGGCTGCATGGCCGCGCCCGGCTTGCCGGCGGTGACCCCGGGCAGCGGGCTGATCATGATCGCGCCGGTCTCGGTCTGCCACCAGGTGTCCACGACCGGGGTCCGGCCCGCGCCGATGTGCTCGCGATACCAGACGTAGGCCTCCGGGTTGATCGGCTCGCCGACCGAGCCGAGCACCCGCAGCGACGACATGTCGAACTTGGCGGGGATGTCGTCGCCCCACTTCATGAACGTGCGGATGGCGGTCGGCGCCGTGTAGAGGATCGTGACCTTGTACTTCTGCACGATCTCCCAGAACCGGCCGCGGTGCGGGGTGTCGGGGGTGCCCTCGTAGATCACGCTGGTCGCGCCGTTGGCCAGCGGGCCGTAGACGATGTAGCTGTGGCCCGTCACCCAGCCGATGTCGGCGGTGCACCAGTAGATGTCGGTGTCGGGCTTGAGGTCGAAGACCGCGTGGTGGGTCCAGGCCGTCTGGGTGAGGTAGCCGCCCGTGGTGTGCAGGATGCCCTTCGGCTTACCGGTGGTGCCGCTCGTGTAGAGGATGTAGAGCGGGTCTTCCGCGTCGTGCGGCTCGGGGGTGTGCTGGTCGCTCTGGCGCTCGACCACGTCGTGCCACCAGACGTCCTTGTCGGTCACGTCCACGTCCTGGCCGGTCCGGCGGACGACGAGCACCTTCTCGATCTGCGGGCACTGCGCCACGGCCTCGTCCACGGTGGGCTTGAGCGCGCTGGGCGCCCCCCGCCGGAAGCCGCCGTCGGCGGTGATCACCAGTTTCGCGTCGGCGTCGTCGATGCGGCTCTTCAACGCCGAGGCGGAGAACCCGCCGAACACCACCGAGTGGATCGCGCCGATGCGCGCGCAGGCCAGCAGCGAGACGGGCAGCTCCGGGATCATCGGCATGTAGATCGCCACCCGGTCGCCCTTGCCGACACCGAGCTCGGTCAGCGCGTTGGCCGCCTTGCTGACCTCCTTCTGCAGGTCGGCATAGGTGATGACACGGTTGTCGCCCTCGGGCTCGCCCTCCCAGTAGAAGGCCACCTTGTCGCCGTTCCCGGCCTCCACGTGCCGGTCGACGCAGTTGTAGGCGATGTTCAGCTTGCCGCCGACGAACCACTTCGCGAACGGCGCCTCCCACTCCAGCGTGGTGTGCCAGCGCTCCGCCCAGGTCAGCCGGTCGGCGGCCGCCTCCCAGAAGGCCAGCCGGTCGGCCGAGGCCTCCGTGTAGGCGCTCGCCGTGACGTTCGCCGCCGCCGCGAGCTCCGCGGGCGGCTCGAACCGGCGGTTCTCCTGCAACAGGTTCGACAGCGTTTCCTGGGACTCCGTCACCGCGAACTCCTTACCCGAAATTCCTATGGCCTTACTTCTTCGTATCGTGCCGTATCGGGTGTTAATGACACGTGACTGGGCCCAGGGGAGTCAAACCTGACTTCGTTCAGCGGTGTCAGCTCGTCGTTGAACGGTCTTCGGGAGGCCGGGGTGCTTTGACGCGGGGCTGGGACGGTCTTTGGCATGGTTTGACCGGCCCTTTCGGGGGTCCGTGACGGTGTCTCGTGATGGCGCGGGCCGGGAGCGGGGGCTGGCGCCGGATGCGGCGGGGGCCGGGGG
>NZ_BBXE01000051.1 GCF_001570565.1 Herbidospora yilanensis
CTCCGCCAGCCGGAGGAGATCTGAATGCTCTGACCGCGTGACGGGCTGCCCGGGGAGCTGGTGTTCGGGATCAGCCACAGGTCGTCGCCGCTCGCGCCCAGCCCGAGGATGTCGGGTTTCCCGTCCCCGTCGAAGTCGGTGAGCCGGGTGCCCTGGGAGTCGACCAGCGGGCGGGGGGTCTCGACCGGATCGTCGACGATCTTCTTGTACCGGATCGGGCGGAAGTTCTGCATGCTCGACCAGCTCTCGTCGCCCACCTGGCCGCGCCAGTTGGCGATGGGGCCCTTGGCCCAGTCCTCCTGCCAGCCGTTGCCGTCGGGGTCGCCGGTGCCGTTGAGCGAGTAGGTCCAGGCGCCCTGCGTGTGGTTGGCGGGGTTCTTCCAGCGGGCGAACAGCTCCATGTGGCCGTTCTTGAGGATGGCGTCGCCGGGCTTGAGGTCGTGCAGGCTCGGCAGGAACTCGGTCTGGCTCCAGACCTCGAAGTCGTCGGTGCTGTTGCCGCCCTTGCCGGAGTTGGCGGTGATGTGCCATGCCATGGAGACCAGGCCGGAGCAGTCGGGGCCGTACCGGTTGTCGCCCTCGACGTCGGTGTAGAGGGTGCCGGAGGCGCGGGTCAGGTTGTACTTGACCGGGCGGCTGACCCAGTTCTGGGCGCGGGCGAGCACCTCCGACCGGGTGATCTCGCCGCCGGGTGCGGAGTCGGCCGAGGCGGGCGTGGCCGCGGTCGTCAGACCGGCGAGGCCCACCGTGGTCGCGAAGAGGACGCCGAGAGAACCGGAGACAAGGCGAGAGAGCATTTCTGCTGTCCTTCCAGGTGTTTTCTGCTGACACCCGAAAGGTTCCGCGTGTGCTCTGAAAGATCGGTGAAACTCCGCGGAGGGCCGGTTTCAGCGCTTCTTTCAGCGCCTCTTCAGCTCGCCGTACTCGCGGGCGCCCTGGTCGCGGAAGGTCTTCAGCGCCCGGTCGAGGGCGAGTCCGGCGGCCTCGCGGTCGCCCCTGGCCTCGTGGAGGCGGGCGAGGTCGCGTTCGGTGCGGGCCCGCCACAGCAGCACGTCGAGCTCCTCCCAGAGCTGGAGCGAGGCGGTCAGGCAGGCGTCGGCGTCGTCGAGCTGACCGCTCGCGAGGTGCAGTTCCCCGAGGGTGCGCAGGGTGACGCCGAGCCCCCACCGGTCCCCCATTGCCTGGCAGAGCGACAGCCCCTCCTCCAGGGCGGGCAACGCGACGCCGATCCGGCCGAGCCGGATCTCGGCCTTGGCGCGGGCCCGGATCGAGTACGCCTCCATCAGCGGGTCGCCGAGCCGCGTGAAGATCTCGCGCGCGGCCTCGGCCGCCTCGACGGCCTGGTCGTAGGCGCCCGTGGCGCGGTGGTAGAGGCTCATCGTGCGTAAGGTCAGCCCTTCGCCCCGGCGGCTGCCGGCGGCGCGGTAGCCGCGCAGGCAGCTCTCCAGCCCGGCCCACGCCTCCGGGAAGTCGCCGCGTTCCAGCCGGACCGAGGCGGCCACCCGCTGCGGATAGTGGACGGCGGGGTCGTCGCCCAGCAGCGCGGTCGCGCCGTCGAGGAAGTGCAGCGCCTCGGCGAGGCGGCCGGTCTCGCGGCAGATCACGCCGAGCGCGGCCAGCGCGACCGCCTGCCCACGGGCGTCGCCGAGGTCGCGGAAGGCGCTGAGCGCCTCATCGAGCACCTGCCGTCCCTCGGCGAAGCGGTCCTGGTCATACCGGAGGCGGCCCAGTTCGGCCAGCATGGTCGCCACGCCGTGGGGGTCGCCGGCACGCCGGGCGGCGGCCAGGGCGGCCTGGGTGATGCGCTCGCGGGAGGCGAAGCGGTTGACGCCCAGGAACGACGGGCCCAGGCGCGCGGAGGCGAACCGGCAGACGAGTTCGTGCAGGCCGAGCGCCGCCGCGCGTTCGAGCCCGACGACGAGGGCGGGCTGCTCGAAGTCGAACCAGTCGTGGGGTGCGGCGAGCACCTGCGCGGCCAGGTCGGGCGAGACCTCCGCGCCCGTCGTGACGGGATCGGGGCGGCCGATCTCGTCGGAGGGGGCGTCGGCGCTCACCTGGTCGGCGAGCGCGAGCCAGCCGCCGAGCACCCGGCCGACCGCCGCCGCGAGGTCCTTGGCGGGCTCCTCGGCCTCGGCGCGTTCGCGGCCGTAGATGCGGACCAGGTCGTGCACGCGGTAGCGCGGCGTGCCGAGGTCGTCGACCCGGGCGAAGTCGACGAGCTGGGCGTCGACGAGCCGTTCGACGGTGTCCTCGGCCTCGGCGGCGGGCTCGCCGGTCAGCCAGGCGACGATCCAGGCCGCGAACTCGGTCGCGCCCAGGTGACCGAGGCGGCGCAGGGCCCGCCGCGCGCCCGGGTCGAGGGCGCGGTAGCTCAGCTCGAACCCGGCGCGGACCTCCAGGTCGGCGATGGCCAGCTCGTCGAGGCGGCGGCGCTCGTCGGCGAGGCGGCCCGCGAGCAGCCGAAGCGGCCAGCGCTGCCGGGTGGCCAGCCGGGCCCCGGCGATGCGCAGCGCCAGCGGCAGCCGTCCGCACAGTTCGGCGATCTCGCGCGCCACCGGCTCCTCGGCCCTGACCCGCTCGGCCCCGACGATGCGTTCGAGCAGTTCCAGCGCCTCGTCGGCGTCCAGGACGTCCAGGTCGGCACGGCTCACGCCGCTGAGCCCGCCGAGCCGGTTCCGCGACGTGATCAGCACTCCGCAACCGCCGCCCGGCAGCAGCGGCCGGACCTGCCGTTCGTCGGCGGCGTCGTCGAGCAGCACCAGCACCCGCCGCCCGGTGAGCAGCCGCCGGTAGAGCTCGGCCCGTTCGGTCGTGCCGGCGGGAACCGGGTCGGCGCCCAGCGCCTTCAGGAACAGTCCCAGCACCTCGCCGGGTTCGGCGGGCGTCTCGCTCATCCCGCGCAGCTCGGCGTGGAGCTGGCCGTCGGGGAACGCCGCCGCGATCCGGTGGGCGACGTGGGCGGCCAGCGCGGACTTGCCGCTGCCGCCCCGCCCGGCGACCACCTGTACGGTGCCGGTCACCAGCGCCCCGGTGAGCGCGGTGGTCTCGGCGAGCCGCCCGGTGAAGTCGGCGGGCGGCGGCGGGAGCTGCGCGGGCGCGGCCACCCTCGGGCCGTGGCCGGACGGCGGCCCCTGGAGCAGGGGGTCGCCGCGCAGGATCGCGTGGTAGAGCGCGGCGAGCTCGGGGCCGGGGTCGAGGCCGAGTTCGTCCACGAGCACCTGGCGGCCCTCGCGGAAGGTGGCCAGGGCGTCCGACTGGCGGCCGAGGCGGTAGAGGGCGGTCATGTACTGGCCGCGCAGGCGTTCGTTGGCGGGGTGGCGGCCGACGAGGGCGGCCAGCTCGGAGACCAGGCGGCCGTGGTGGCCGAGGGCGAGCCCGGCGGCCATCCGCTCCTCGGTGGCGGTCAGCCGCAGCTCCTCCAGCCGGACCGCCTCCCCCGCGAGCCGGGTGGCCTCCAGTCCCGCCAGGGCCGGTCCCCGCCACAACGCGAGGGCGGCGTCGAGCAGGTCGGCGCCATCCTGCGGGGTGGCCGCCGCGCGGGCGCGGGTGACCAGGGCGTGGCAGCGGGCCGTGTCGAGGGCGTCCTCGGGGACCTGGGCCAGGTAGCCGGGGGCGCGGGTGAGGATGACGTCGGCGGCGCCGTGCCGGGCGAGGGCCTGTCTGAGCGTTTTGACGTAGGTCTGGATGGCCGCCTTGGCGGTGTCGGGCGGGTCGTCGGGCCAGATCACGTCGATGAGCCGGGCGGTCGGCACGACGTGGCCGTTCTCCAGCAGCAACGCCGCGAGCAACGTCCGTGGTTTGGTCCCGCCCAGCGGGACCGGCCCGCTTGCGGCGATGACTTCGATGGGTCCGAGCAGCCGAAACTCCACGCCGCCGATTATCGGCCATTCGGTATAGATGTTGTATATATCCGCCGCTGACCAGCGAATACGCCGGGCCTTCCGCGCCGGCTGCCCGCAGGAGCGCTCACCGGCCGAACCGGCGCGGGGGAATGTGTTCCTATACGGCGCGGGCGACGGCGATCGTCGCCCCGGTGCGTGGGCCGGCCTCGTAGAACATGTACTGCACGCCGCCGTCGGTGCCGAAGGAGGCCGCGGCGCTGCGGCCGTTGTCGGGAGCGCCGGTCAGGGGCCGGTGGAAGACGCCCAGGTGGATCTCACGGTCGAAGGCGTTGCCCACCTCGGTGAGGAACATGTTCCCGCTGTCGCCGTGGTAGACGACGTAGGCGGTGCCGTCGCGCTTGAGCAGCGCGGGCCCGGAGATGTCGCGCTGGCCGTCCGGTCCGGGTGAGACCAGCGGGGTCGGGTCGAACCGCCAGTCCTTGCCGTTGGACGACCAGCCCCAGAAGATCTTGCGGGAGCCGGCGGTGACGCCCATGAAGACCATGACGTATTTGTTGCCGAGCCCGGGGACGGCGTGCTCGAAGACCCGGGCGTAGGAGGTTTCCGTCGCGCCGGGGATGACCCCGGTGTGCAGCACCCTGCCGTGGTAGGTGAAGTGCACGCCGTCGGTCGACCAGGCCATTCGGGTGGTGGTGTTCTCGCCGTGGAAGTACAGGTAGAACTGCCGGTTGGCGGCGTTCCAGATGATGTGCGGCGAGGAGACGTGGCTGACCGAGTAGTGCGGTGACCAGGTGCTGGAGATGATCGGGTTGTTCGGGTACTCGGTGAACGGGCCGCCGAGGGAGTCGCCGTAGGCCAGGCAGATGCCGCCGGGGGCGTCGTGCGGGGCGTAGTAGAGGTGGTAGCGTCCCAGCGGGTTCGCGATCTTGTCGTACATGCCCCGGATGCAGGGGAAGATCAGCTCGTTCGTCGGGTTGTAGCGCAGACTCGTTTTGTTGAACGGCGTGCCGATGTACCGGTAGGTGGGGAACCCGGCCGGTCCGGACGCGGCCGCGGCAGGCCCGGGGAGGGCGAGCCCGAGACCGCCGGCCACGCCGGCGCCGACCGCCGCGCGGAGGAGTCCGCGGCGGTCTAAGAGGGGTTCAGGCATTGACTGTCCCTTCGCGACAACTTTCACCGTGAGTGATGGTGAGGAAATCTCTCTGATCGCCGAGGTTCGGTCAGCCGGGCGCGTCCGTCAAGGTGCTAATGCGAATTATCATCGGCGAATTTTCGTTCCTTGATCCTTTTTTCGAGCCTCTTGACAGGATCCGCCGGCTGATCGCAGGATGACGTCCCAACGCAGCTAATGCGCATTACCACCAGACAGGACACTACGGATCGTGACCTCCCCCGGCCGTCGGCTCACCCAGCAGGACATCGCCCGCATGGCGGGGGTGAGCCAGACGACGGTGTCGCTCGTCCTCAACAACCGCACCGACGCCGAAGTGCGCATCGCCCCCGAGACGCGCGAGCGGGTGATGAGGGTGATCAGGGAGACCGGATACGTCGCCGATCCGGTCGCCCGGCGGCTCGCCGAACGGCGCAACCGGATCCTGGGCGTCTTCACCTACGAGGCGGTCTTCCCGACCGCGAGCGCCGACTTCTACCACCCCTTCCTGCTCGGCATCGAGGAGTGCGCCGAGGAGATGGGCTGCGACCTGCTGCTCTTCACCAGCGCCGGGGCCGCAGGCGAGCGCCGCCGGATCTTCAACGAGGACAGCCGGGTGCGGCTGGCCGACGCCTGCGTGCTCCTCGGGCGCACCGTCGACCGCGACGACCTGACCCGGTTGCTGACCGAGCGCATCCCCTTCATCTCCATCGGCCGGCGTGACGACGCGGGCGCCCCCGTGCCCTACGTGGGCGCCGACTACCCGCCCGCGGTGCGCGCCCTGGTCGACCGGGCCGCGGCGCTCGGCCACCGGAGGCTGGCCTACGTCGGCGCCGGGGCGGGCGCCGAGTCGCCGGCCGACCGCATGCGCGGCTTCCGCGAGGCGGTCGCCGCGGTGGGGGCCGAGGGAGCGCACGTGCGGGTGACCGGCAGGACCCCCGACGACCTGCTGCGGGAGTTGTCGGCCGCACGGGTGACCGCGGCCTTCGTCGAGGAGCCGGCCGACGCCGTGGCGATCGTGCACGCCGCGGCCGAGCGGGGTGTCTCGATCCCCGGCGACCTGTCGATCCTCGCGCTGGGCGCGCCGACCAGGCCCGTCCACGTCGACGTCGACCTCACCGGGTTCCGCATCCCCCGCCAGGAGATGGGCCGCAGGGCCGTCGAGCTTCTGATGGGCGGAGAGGCGACCCCGCAGGAACTGCTGCCCTGCGAGCTGGTCGAGGGATCCACCCTCGCACCGGCCCGGAGCTGATCGGACAGTGAGAACGACGACGATGGAGGAGACCCCCGACGTGGTGGAGATTTCGGCGGACGCGGTGGTCGTCGGCGGAGGGCTGGGCGGCGTGGCCGCCGCCCTGGCGCTGTTGCGGGCCGGCCGCACCGTGATCCTGACCGAGGAGTACGACTGGCTCGGCGGGCAGCTCACCAGCCAGGCCGTGCCGCCGGACGAGCACTCGTGGGTGGAGCGGTTCGGCGTCACGGCCTCCTACCGGGCGTTGCGCGAAGGCATCCGCGGCTACTACCGCGACCACTACCCGCTGACCGCGCGCTCGCGGGCCTGGCGGGAGCTCAACCCGGGCGCGGGGCATGTGAGCCGCCTGTGCCACGAGCCGCGTGTGGCGGTCGCGGTGATCGGGGCCATGCTCGCCCCCTATCGGGGTTCGGGGCGGCTGCGTGTGCTGCAGCCGTACCGCCCGGTCGGCGCGGAGGTCGACGGCGACCGGGTGCGGGCCGTGCGCCTGGCGCACCGCGGCGGGGGCGGGGAGGTCACGGCCCTCGCGCCCTACGTGCTGGACGCCACCGAGACGGGCGAGCTGCTGCCGCTGACCGGCACCGAATACGTGACGGGGTTCGAGTCGCAGGGCGACACCGGCGAACCGAGCGCGCCGGCCGAAGCCCAGCCGATGAACATGCAGGCGGTCTCGGTGTGCTTCGCGATCGACCACGTCGAGGGCGACCACACCATCGACAAACCCGCCGCATACGAGTTCTGGAGGAGCTACCAGCCCGATTTCTGGGGCGACCGGCTGCTCTCCTGGCGCTGCCCGCACCCCAGGACCCTGGAGATCGTCGAACGCTCCTTCACCCCCAACCCGGACGACGACCCGCTGCTGGTGGAGGCCGACCAGCGGCTCAGCCCCGGCGACGCGAACCTGTGGACGTTCCGCAGAATCGCCGCGCGGCGCAACTTCGCCGACGGCGCCTACGACAGCGACATCACCCTGGTCAACTGGCCGATGATCGACTACCTGGAGGGGCCGGTCATCGACGTACCGGACGCCGCCGCGCACGTGGCCGCCGCCCGGGAGCTGTCCCGCTCGGTGCTCTATTGGATGCAGACCGAGGCGCCGCGCGCCGACGGCGGGACCGGCTTCCCCGGCTTGCGCCTGCGCGGCGACGTCACCGGCGGCGGGGACGACGGGCTGGCCCAGGCCCCCTACATCCGCGAGTCGCGCCGCGTCCGCGCCCTGTACACCGTGGCGGAGCAGGACCTGTCGCTCGCGGTGCGCGGCGACAAGGGCGCGGTGAGCTACCCCGACTCCGTCGGCGTGGGCATGTACCGCATCGACCTGCACCCCTCCACCGGGGGCGACAACTACATCGACGTGGCGAGTTCGCCGTTCGAGATCCCCCTCGGCGCGCTCGTGCCGCAGCGGATGACCAACCTGCTGCCCGCGTCCAAGAACATCGGCACCACCCACATCACCAACGGGGCCTACCGGCTGCACCCGGTGGAGTGGAACGTCGGCGAGGCCGCGGGCGCCCTCGCCGCCTTCTGCCTGGACAACGCCACCACTCCGCACGCCGTGCGCGCGGACGAGGGCCTGCTCACCGAGTTCCAGCGGCGGCTCACCCGCGACGGCGTCGAACTGCGCTGGCCGCAGGTGGCCGGCTACTGACCATGACCGCCGGGGGATTCCAGCAAGGAGATCGACCGTGAAACCATTCGTCAAGCCCGCGGCCCTCGCGCTGGCCGCGCTGCTCACCCTGACGGCCTGCGGCACGGCAGGCGGGGACGCCCCCGCCGCGCAGGGCCCGAAACCGCTGCGCATGACGATCTGGACGTCCAACGAGGCCCACCTGAAGTTGTTCGACGAGATCGCCGCCGAATACCGGAAGACCCATCCCGGCGTCGGCGAGATCACGTTCGACCCCATCCCGTTCGAGAGCTACACCACCACCCTGACCACCCAGATCGCCGGCGGCAACGCCCCCGACCTGGCCTGGATCCTGGAGAGCTCGGCGCCGGACTTCGTCTCCTCCGGCGCCCTGGCGCCGCTCGACGACACGCTGCGCAAGGCCCCGGGCTACGGGTTCGACGACCTCACCCCCTCGGCCGTCAAGCTCTGGCAGGCCGAGGGCAAGCTGTACGCCTACCCGTTCTCCACCTCGCCGTTCGGGGTGTTCGTCAACACCGACCTGCTCAAGGAGGCGGGCCAGCAGTCCCCCGCCGAGATGATCGAGGACGGCGCCTGGACGTGGGAGAAGGTCGCCGCCCAGAACACCGCCGTCGTGGCCGAGACCGGCAAGGCCGGCATGGTCGTGCGCGACTTCGACTACAAGGGCTGGGACAACCTCGCCACCGTGTGGGGCGGGTGGGGCGCCCAGGCCTGGAGCGAGGACGGCAGGACCTGCGGGTTCGACAGCCCCGAGATGGTCGAGGCCATGACGTTCCTGCACAAGTCGATCTTCACCGACAAGGCCTTCCCCGGCCCCGGCACCACGGCCGACTTCTTCGCGGGCGACGCGGCGATGACCATCACCCAGATCTCCCGCGCCTCGCTCCTCCAGGAGGCGACGTTCGGCTGGGACCTCGTCCCGCTGCCCGCCGGGCCCAAGGGCGAATACTCGGTGATCGGCCAGGCGGGCCTGGGCGTCTTCAAGAACTCCCCCAACGCCGCGGCGGCCACCGACTTCCTCGCGTTCTTCACCAACCCCGCCAACTCGGCCAAGCTCGCCGCCTACTTCCCGCCGCCTCGGGCCTCCCAGCTCACCGCCGACACCCTGGCCAAGAGCAACCCGCTGCTCAAGCCCGACCAGTTGCAGAAGGTCGTGATCAGCGGCATCGAGAAGGGCGTCGTCAAGCCCAACCACACCGGTCAGGCGGAGCTGTCGCAGACCGTCCGGGCCGCTCTCGACCCGCTCTGGCAGCCCGGCGCCGACGTCAAGGCCGTGCTGGGCGGCGTCTGCGCCAAGGTCGCGCCGATGCTGGGCACCTGACGTGACCACGTCACACCCCAGGTCCTTCTGGACGGTGCGCCGCCGCGACAACCTGGTCGGCTACCTGCTCATCACCCCGCAACTCGTGGGCAGCGTGCTGTTCGTGCTCCTGCCGCTCGGGCTCGTCGGCTGGTACAGCCTGCACGAATGGAACGTGCTGGCCGGGACCTTCGAGTTCGTCGGCGGGGAGAACTACGACCGGCTGCTCGCCGACGCCAACCTGCCCCAGGTGCTGGGGGCGAGCGCTCTGTTCTCCGTCGGCCTGGTCGTGCTCAACCTCGCCCTGGCCCTGCTTCTGGCGGTCCTGCTCAACCAGCGGCTGCGCGGGACCACCTTCTTCCGCACGGTGTTCTTCTCCCCCGTTGTGGTCTCACTGGTCGCCTGGACGATCGTGTGGCGGTTCCTGCTGCAGGACGACGGCGGCCTCAACGGCCTGCTCGCGGCCGCCGGGGCCGAGGGGCCCAACTGGTTGCGCGGCGAGGGCACGGCGATGCTCTCGGTGATCGTCGTCCAGGTCCTCAAGAACGTCGGCCTCAACATGGTGTTGTTCCTGGCCGCCCTGCAAGGGGTGCCGGCCCAGCTCTACGAGGCCGCCGAACTGGACGGCGCCGGGGCGCGGACCCGCTTCCTGCGCATCACCGTCCCCCTGATCAGCCCGACCATCCTGCTCACCTCGATCATCACCGTGGTGGGGTCGCTGCAGGTGTTCGCGCAGATCGCGGTGCTCACGCAGGGAGGTCCCGGCGTCTCGACCACCGTCCTCGTCTACTACCTGTACCAGCAGGCGTTCCAGTTCCATCACTTCGGGTACGGCGCGACGCTGTCGGTCCTGCTGTTCGTGATCGTGGCCGTGCTCACGCTCGTGCAGTGGCGGATGCGCAGAAGGTGGGTCTTCCATGAGACGTGACATTCCGGTCCGGGTGAAGACCCTGCTGTACGGCCTGCTGTGCCTGATGTGCGTGCCGTTCGTCTTCCCGACCTGGTGGATGATCACCTCGTCCCTCAAACCGGTCGCCGAGATCTTCGCCCTCCCGCCGAGGCTGCTGCCCGCGGACTGGACCTTCTCCGCCTACGCGCAGGTCTTCGAGCTGCAGCCCTTCGCTGGCCAGTACGTCAACAGCCTCTACATCGCCCTGGTCGTCACCGCCGGCACGATGGCCGTGGCCGCCATGGCGGGATACGCCTTCGCGCGCATCCGTTTCCCCGGCCAGAACGTCCTGTTCGTCGTCGTGCTGCTCGGGCTGCTCATCCCGAGTGAGGTCACGATCGTCCCGCTCTTCCAGATGTTCCACGGGCTCGGGCTGACCGACACCCACTGGCCGCTGATCGTGGTGCCGATCCTCGGCGCGCCCAGCGTGCTGGCCACCTTCATCATGCGGCAGTTCTTCATCAGCCTGCCCGGCGAACTGGAGGAGGCCGCCCGGATGGACGGGCTCGGCAGGTTCGGCACCTTCTACCGGGTCGCGCTCCCCCTGGCCCGCCCCGCGCTCGGCGCGGTGGCGATCTTCACCTTCCTGCACAGCTGGAACCTCTACCTCGAACCCATCGTCTACCTCTCCTCACCGGAGAAGTTCACCCTCCCCCAGGCGCTGACCCAGTTCGTCGACGCCTACGGCGGCCCGATGTGGAACGTCCAGCTCGCCGCCGCCTCGATGACCGCCCTGCCGGTGCTGGTGGTGTTCGTGCTCGCGCAACGGCAGTTCATCGAGGGCCTCGCCCACACCGGCGTCAAGGGCTGACCGGGCGGCGGCGCACCCGATAGCGCAGGTGCAGCACCCGGTCGCCCTGGATCACCGCGTCAGGATCCTCCAGCAGGTGCTGCGCGTGGACCGGCCCGAAGTAGCGCCTGCCGGACCCGAACACGACGGGCACGACGTCCATGCGCACCTCGTCGACCAGGCCCGCGGCGAGCACCTGGCCGCCGACGTCCCCGGCGGCGACCTCGACCACGCGGTCACCCGCGAGCTCCTGCGCCTTGGCCATGGCCGCCTCGACGCCGTCGACGAAGTGGAACGGCGCCTCGGGGTCCCAGCCCTCGGGCGCCGGCCGGTGCGACACGACGACCACGTGGTCGATGCCGCCCGGAGGCTTCCCGTCCCAGCCGTCCGTCATGTCGAAGACGCGGCGGCCGACGATCGTGACCGCGATCTGGTCCCAGTACGGCCGGGTGTAGTCGTAGGACGTCCGCGACACCGTCAGCCCGCCGCTCTCGTCCAACGGGACGTCGCCGCCGGACAACCAGTCGAACAGCGGTCCGGGCTGGTCGTTCTCGTCCGCGACGAAGCCGTCCACCGACACCGAGCCGTACATGACCACCTTGCCCACGGGGCGCTCCTCTGCTTTGGGGTGCCCCAAGTTAGCGTGTCGTGGGCTGTCGCTCTTGTAAGAAATCAATCGGCCGGCAGCGGCCAGCCGTCCAGCGCGTGGCCGGGGTGTTCGCGCAGGAACCGCCGCCGGACCTCGACGTACCGGGTCGGCGTGAGCCCGGTGAACGCCCGGAACTCGTGGCCGAAGTGGGCCTGGTCGAAGTAGCCCGCGCCACCGGCGAGGTCGCCCCAGTCGACCGGTCCTGCGGGGTCGATCGCGAACACGGTGGCGGCGAAGCGGTAGGTGCGGGCCAGCCGCTTCGGCGTGACGCCGATGAGCTCCTTGAACCGCCGTGCCAGATGAGTGCCGCTGACACCGGCCGCCTCGCTCAGGCCGCCGATCGCCACCGCCCCGCCGGCCGCCGCGATGACGCCGCTCGTATGGCGGACCAGCCCCAGGCCGGCGGTCTCGCACAACCGCCGCGTCAGCTCCCGCTCCAGCAGCGTCAGCATCTCGTGCGGCCGGTCCGCCGTGGCCAGCCGGTCTCGCAGCTCGGCGATGGCGGGCCGGCCCCAGAGCTGCTCCACCGTCACGGGCCGGTCACACAACTCGGCCGCGGGCATCCGCAGGAACGGCGCCAGCCCCCACGGCTTGAAGTGCACGCCGACGGACCGGGTCTGGAGCGGGTAGCCGAACTCCCACGCGCGGGTGGGCATGGTGACCACGCAGCCGTCGGCGTAGTCGGCCGTCTCGACGTCGGTGCCGGCGCGGATGCGGAACGGCGCCCCGAGGTTGACGACGAGCAACGCCGACGGCCCCGGCGGCAGCGTCAGCCGGGCGTACGGCGACGCGCCCTCCAGGTAGTAGAGGTCGTCGATCAGCCCGTCCAGCGGGGGTCGCGGCACTCTGGACACATACTCCACGCCTGCAGTATCGCCGCCTTCAGCCGCGCCGGGCCCTTTTCGGTCAGGTCGTCCGGGTGACCGTGGTGCCCGGGAGGGCGAACTCGCGCTGCGCCGGCGCCTTGCCCGCGAGCTGGTCGGTGATGAGGTCGGCGACCTTGCGCGCCACCGAGTCCCAGTCCTGCTTAACCGTCGCGTAGAAGGGCCCGGCCTTCTGGATCTCGGCCAGGGCGAAATCCTGCCCGTCGACGCCGACGACCGAGATCCCCGTGCGGCCCGCCTGCGTGATGGCCTGGGTCGCGCCCAGCGCCGGTTCGTCCCAGGCGGCCCAGATGCCCTTGAGGCCGGGGGTGACGGCGAGGAGGTCGGTGGTGAGTTTTCTGGCGCCCTCGACGGGGCCGGGGACCGGGACGTGCTTGACCGTCACCACGGTCACGCCCGCCTTGTCGAACTCCGCGCGGGCCGCCGCGGCCCTGGCGCGGACGCCGGGGTGGGGGTCGTGGCCGAACATCGCGATCTCGCCGCTTCCGCCGATCGCCTCCAGCAGCGCCTGCGCGCTCTTGCGGCCCAGGTCGGCGTTGTCGGAGGTGACGTTGGCCGCGATGCCGTCGGCCTGGGCCGCGTCGATGGCGAAGACCGGGACCTTGTTGTCGGTGGCCGCCTTCAGGCCCAGGCTGAGCTGGGTCGGGTCGCCCATGGCCAGCACGATGGCGCTGGGTTCGCGGGCGGCGGCGCTCTGGATCTTGTCGTTGAGCATGTTGAAGTCGCCGGCGGTGTCGGTCACGGTGACCTTCCAGCCGCGTTGCTCGCCGATGGCCGTGAACTTGTCGACGACGTCCTTGGTCGCGGCGTTGGCCAGGTAGGGGGTGACGACCGAGACGGCGGGGCCGTCCGGGGCCTGGCCGGCGCCGGCGCCGCAACCGGAGGAGGCCAGCACCAGGGCGGCCGCGGTCAACAGATGCCTCATTCGCATGGGGTGCCTCCTCGGCTGGAGCGGGCGAGCGCGGCGAACGCGGGGGCCAGCGCCGCGTGGAGCCGCCGGTGGACCTGGTGGAGCGGGGCGTGTGCGGGGGCGTCGGGGCCCGGTTCCACCGGCTTGCCGGGTGAGGTCGCGGCGAGGGCGGGGAGCGGGGCGCCGGTGACCGCCCGCAGGCCGCAGGACGCCGCGCCGAACGCGGCGGAGTAGGCGGCGTCCACGGCGACGATCGGGCGTCCGGTGACGTCGGCCATGATCTGCAGCCACAGGCCGGAGGCGGCGCCTCCGCCGCACACCGGCAGTGGTCCCGCCGCCACGGGCAGGGCGTCCAGGAGGGCGCCGAACACGTGCGCGACGCCTTCCAGCATGGCCCGGTACATCTGCGCGGGGGTCGTCGAGGGGGTGAGGCCGATCAGGACGCCGCGGGCGTCGGGGTCGCGGACGGGGTAGCGTTCACCGGCCAGCGAGGGGAGCGCGATGAGTCCGGAGTGACCGTGGCGGGCGGCCAAGGTGTCGGCCGCCGCGGGGTCGCAGCCGGGCAGGAAGGTCGCGCGGGCCCAATCGGCGGCGGATCCGGCGTTCAGCAGGGCGCCGATCAGCAGCGTGTGCCCCGGTTGGGGGAGGGCGAGGCGGTGGGTCGCGTCCGGGCGGTCCGGACGGTCGGTGACGACGGCCAGCCAGCCGCTCGTGCCCAGGTAGGCGTAGGCGCGGCCGGGGTCGGCGCCGACGACGCCGATCGTCGTGGCGGCGGCGTCGCCCGGTGCCAGGACGACCGGGATGCCGGTGGGGAGGCCGAGGTCGCGGCTCCGCAGTTCCCCCGTGACGGTGTGGCCGTCGACCAGCGGGGGCAGCAGCCCGTCGAGGCCCAGCAGGGTCACGGCCGGCTCCCACCAGGTGCGGCGGCCGGCGTCGAGGAGGCCGGTCGTCGTGGCGGTGGTGAGGTCGCAGGCGGCGATCCCGGTGGCCCGGCGGACGATGTGGCCCGCCGCGCCCATCAGCAGGATCTCGGTCGCGGCCAGGACGGCGGGTTCGGCCCGCCGCAACCACAGCAGTTTGGCCGGGAGGCTGGTCGCGTCGGGTTCGTTGTCGGCGACGCGGGGCCACTCGCCCGGCAGCAGGGTCACGGCCTCGTCGTGTTCGGCGACGGCCCGGGTGTCGCTGTAGAGGATCGCGGGACGGCCCGTGCAGATCAGATCCTGCATCTGGCCGGTGACGGCCAGGACCGTGACCCGGTCCCGGGCGGCTCCGCACCGGGCCAGCGCCTCGGCCGCCGCGCGCCACCAGTCGTCCGGGTCCTGCTCCACCTGGCCGGGACCCGGCCGGTGGGTGGGATGGCACGCCTGGCCGTGCGCGACGATCCGCCCCTCGGCGTCGGTGATCAGCGCTTTGACCGCGCTCGTGCCGACGTCCAGGCCCGCGATCACGAGCGCCGCCCTCGGCGGCGGGACAGGCCCACCGAGACGACGATGATCAGCCCGGTGAGGATCTGCTGGACGTAGGGGTTCACGTCGAGCAGGTTCAGGCCGTTGTCGAGCACGCCCAGGACGACCACCCCCAGCAGCGTGCCGACGACACCGGGGCGGGCGGCCTGCGCGGCGGTCAGGCCGATGAACACCGCGGCGATCGAGGTCAGCATCAGCGGGTCGCCGGCGGTGGGATGGGCCGAGGCCAGCCTGCTGGCCAGCAGCAGCCCGGCCAGCGCCGCCCCGGCTCCCGACACGACGAAGGCCAGGAGCCTGGTCCGCCCGACGTCGATTCCCGCGTACGCGGCGGCTTCGGCGTTCCCCCCGACGGCGTGCCAGCGGCGGCCCTGGGCGGTGCGCGACAGCAGGAACCAGATGACCGCCCCGACGGTGATCGCGATGAGCACGACGGCGGGGACGCCCAGCGGCCTGCCCTGGCCGAGGAGGAGGAAGTCGCCGGGCAGCCCGAAGATCGTCGAGCCGTCGGTCAGCAGCAGCGAGCCTCCGGCCAGCGCGGTCATCGTCGCCAGCGTGGCGACGAACGCCGACAGGTTCAGGTAGGCCACCAGCCACCCGTTGACCAGGCCGATCACGACGCCGGTCGCGATCGCCGCCGCGACGGCGGCGATCGTCGGCCAGCCGGCGATCAGAAGCTGGGCGGCGATCACGCCGCTGAACGAGGCCGTCGCGCCGACCGACAGGTCGAAGTCGGCCACCGCCATGACCACGGTCTGCGCGCAGGCCACGATGGCGAGGACGGCGATGTGCTCCAGCAGGTTGCTGAGGTTGCCCGGATCGGGGAAGACGGTGGGCCGCAGGATCGTGAAGAGGGCGATCAGGGCCAGCAGGCCGAGCGGCGCACCGGAAAGCCGGCGCAGCGCCGGCCGTGCACCGGCGTCGGTGGTCATGCGCTCCCTCCGTAACAACGTCGAAGGACGGTGTACTCGTCCGCCTCCCGGGGGTCGAGGTCGGCGGCCAACCGGCCGTCGACGAGCACCAGGATCCGGTCGGCCAGCGACAACAACTCGCCCAGGTCGGAACTGACGACCACGACGCCGGCGCCCCGGGCGGCCAGGTCGCCGATCAGCGATCGGATCGCCTGCTTGGCCGCCACGTCGACCCCCGCGGTCGGTTCGTCGAGGAGCAGCACCTGCGGCCGGGTGGCGAGCACCCGGCCCAGGACGACCTTCTGCTGGTTGCCGCCGGACAACTCGCCGATCGGCTGCTCGGGGCCGGCGGCCCTGATCTGCAGCAGGGTGGTCATCTCCTCGTACAGGGCCAGTTCCCGGCGGCGCCGCATGAGGCCGGCGCCGCCGCTGAGCGCGGTCAGGCTCCCCAGAGAGAGGTTCTCGCGGACGGAGCCGGACGCGACGATCGAGTGACGCTGCCGGTCTTCGCCGACCAGGGCGATCCCGGCGGTCAGCGCCGCCCGCGTGGAACCGGGCCGCACGGCCCGCCCTCCGCAGCGCACCTGACCCGCGCGTGACCGCTGCACCCCGCCGATCAGGCGCAGCAACTCGCTCCGGCCGCTGCCGCCCAGCCCGGCGACGCCGACGACCTGCCCGCGCGCCACCTCGAACGAGATCGGCCCGACCCGGTGCCCGGTGAGCCCGTCGACGCCCAGCACGACCTCGCCCGCCGGGCGCGGCGGCCGAGGCGGGGCCTGGCCCGCCTCCGTGGCCGTCATCAGCGCGACCAGGGCGTCGGGATCGGTCTCGGCCGGGCGCACCCGCGCGACCACGCGCCGGTCGCGCAGCACGACGACGCGGTCGCACAACTCGAAGACCTCGGCCATGCGGTGGGTGACGTAGATGATCGCCGTGCCGCGTTCGCGAAGTTCGCGCACGACGCCGAAGAGCACCTCGGTCTCGTGGGCGGTGAGGGAGGCGGTCGGCTCGTCGAGGATGAGCACGGCCGGCTCCTGTTCGAGGGCCCGCGCCAGTGCGATCGCGGTCCGCTGCACCGGGGACAGCAGCCGGACCGGGACGTCGAGGGGGGTCGAGGGGGCCAGCGCGGCCAGTGCGTCGGCGGTGTGCCGCCGGGCCGCCGCGCGATCGGTGAACAGGCCGCGCCGGGGATAGGGGCGGCCGAGGTACATGTTCTCCATCGCGTCGAGGTCGTCGACCAGTCCCAGGTTCTGGTGGACGGTGACGACTCCCGCGCCTCGTGCCCCGGCGACTCCCGCGAGGCCCCGGCCGTGCACCTCGACCTTTCCGGCCGAGGGGCGCAGGGCGCCGCTCACTATCTTGATGAGGGTGGATTTGCCGGCGCCGTTCTCGCCGAGCAACGCGTGGACTTCGCCTTCCGGTATCTCCAGGTCGACGCCGTCGAGCACGATATGGCGGCCATAGGCGTGGCGTAAACCTGTCACCCGGAGTGCGGGCGACTTCGCAACTTTCACAGTTCTCCCATGGCGGTCCACTGCGGTGCCAGCCCATACAGTGAACGCGGCCGCCGATCATGTCAAGGACGCGTTTCTGCCGAAATAGGGGTCGGCTTTCTCTGACCATTTCGGCTCAATCGGTTATCGTTCCGCGAGTGGAGCGGGGACAGCCGGTCGTGACCGGAATCGCGATTTCCTTCATCGGATATACGAGCACCTTCGCGGCCGTCCTGGCGGGCCTGCGCGCGGTGGGCGCCGCCCCGGCCGAGGCGACCTCGGGGCTGGTCGCCCTCTGCGCCTCGCTGGGGCTGGTCTCCCTGGTGCTGAGCCGGCGCTACCGGATGCCGATCACGGCCGCCTGGTCGACGCCGGGCGCCGCCGTGCTGGTGAGCGCGGGGGTGGTCGAGGGCGGATGGCCGGCCGCCGTGGGCGGGTTCCTCCTCGCGGGCGCCCTGGTGGCCCTCACCGGGCTCTGGCCGCGCCTGGGCGCCCTGGTGGCGTCGATCCCGGCGCCGATCGCGCAGGCGATGCTCGCCGGCGTCCTGCTCGCCCTGTGCCTGATGCCGGTCAAAGGGCTGGCCTCCCACCCCTGGCAGGTCGCCCCGATCCTCCTCACCTGGGTCGTCGTGACCGTGACCGCGCCTCGGTGGGCGATCCCGGCCGCTTTCGGCGCGACCGTGGTCGTCGTCTGCGTGCTCGCCGTCCGGGGTGACGGCCTGCACGGGCCGTGGCTGCCCTCCCTCACCCTGACGACGCCCGAACTGAGCTGGGCCGCGATCGCGGGGATCGCGCTTCCTTTGTACGTCGTCACGATGGCCGCCCAGAACGTGCCCGGTGTGGCGATCATGAGTTCGTTCGGCTACCACGTCCCGTGGCGGGCGACCATGGGCGTCACCGGGCTCGGCAGCATGCTCGCCGCGCCGTTCGGCGGGCACGCCGTCAACCTCGCCGCCATCAGCGCGGCGCTGCCCGCCTCCCCGCAGGCCCATCCCGACCCCGCCCGGCGCTGGCTCTCCTCCCAGGCCTTCGGCGTCACCTATCTGGGCATCGCCGCCGGGACCACGGCGCTGCTCAGTTTCCTCGCCGTGGCCCCGGCCGAGGTCATCGGCACCGTGGCGGGCCTGGGCCTGCTCGGGACGCTGGTCCACGCGCTGACCTCGGCGGTCGCCGGACCCGGCGGTCCCCACCCGCCGGGCGAGCAGACGGCCTCGGTCGTCACCTTCCTGGTCGCCGCGTCCGGCACCACGCTGGCGGGGGTCAGCTCGGCCTTCTGGGCGCTGGTCGCCGGCCTGCTGATGCGGCGGCTGCTCCGGCCGGCCGTCACGAGCGGGCCCTGACCCCCGGCGGCAGGTTGGGGGCCTGCTCCGACAACGTCACCCAGACCTCGCCGTCGACGACCTCGGCCCGGTGCACCCGGACAGGCAGTTCGGCCGGCCGGGCGTCCACCTCTCCGGTGCGCAGGTCGAAGCGCGACATGTGCAGGGGGCACTCCACGATGCAGTCGTCGACCCATCCGTCGGTCAGCGCGGCGTTCTGGTGGGTGCACATGTCGTCGAGCACGTGGACCGTGCCGTCGGAGGTCAGGAAGACCGCCAGGGGCGGTGACACGGACGTGACGCGGTGACCCTGGTCGACGGACAGGTCGGACACCGCGCAGACCCTGATCGGGGCCGCGGACATGTCGCCTCCTCAGATCTCGATCGTGTGGTGCTGGTAGCGGACCTTGTCCTGGTACGTCTTCCGCAGGAGCGGGTTGTCCTCCGGCACGTACGCCAGATTCAGCGTGCCGGCCACCGTGATGCCGCATTCGGTCAGCCCGCCGACCTTGCCGGGGTTGTTCGTCATCAGCGTGACCGAGCCCACGCCGAAGTAGCGCAGGATCGCCGCCGCCGGCTCGAACGAGCGCGCGTCCCGGGGGAATCCGATCCGCGCGTACGCCTCGGTCTGGGCGACGCCCTCGTCCCTCAGCTTGGCCGTGAGCAGTTCGGCCATCCGGCCGTTGGCCTTGCCGTCCTGGTCGAGCCAGATGATGATGCCGGTGCCGTCCTGGTCGACCTTGTCCTGCGCCATGGCCATCTGCTCACGGCAGTCACACTCGATGCCGTTGAAGACGTGCCCGGTCGTGCAGTGTGAGTGCACCCGGCAGAGCACTCCCTCCTTGCCGGTGATCTCTCCCTTGACGATCGCGATCGATTCCTTCCGGCCGTCGTAGAAGAGGTATTCGGTGAAGTCGCCGTACCGCGTGTGCAACGGTCCTTGCGCCAGCAGAACAATCACTTGGATCCAATCCATCGGTGGGAACGCGACATGATCGCCGGGAAGTCTTCGGCCGCCTCGGTGAACCGCTCGGTGACCAGGGAGTACTGCTCGGTCATGCGGGTCCACGCGCTCGGTTCCTTCGCGTCGAGCACGTGGTCGGCGGAGCCCAGCCGCAGGCGCCCCACCTTCCGGATCCCGAGCGCGGTGGAGGTGGTGAACAGGCTCAGCTCCTCCTTGCGGGCGAGCGCGTCCGACACCTCCGACAGCGGGATGTCCCGTTCGACCACCTGCTCCCCCATCGCGGCCAGCAGGTCCAGGACGGTCCGGCGGGTGATGCCGGGCAGCAGCGAGCCGGTCTCCGGGGTGATGATCCGGCCGCCGAGGCACACGAAGACGTTCATGGTCGTGCACTCCTGCAGGTTGCCGGCGCCGTCGAGCCACAGGATCGTGTCGCAGCCCGCCTCGCGGGCTCCGCGCATCGCCAGCCCGGAGCTCGTGTAGTTGCCGGCGGTCTTGACGGCGGCGAACGCCGGGTGGGTCCGCGGCACGGTCTCCTCGACGAGCACGCCGAGGTCGGCCGGGGCCGGGTCGAACGTCTTCACGAGCACCACGAAGACGTATCTGTCGCTCTGCAGCGGCATGACGTCACCACCCGCCGCGAACACGACGGGCCGCAGGTAGAGGCGGGTCGCGCGGCCGTCCCAGTTGGCCCGCACCGCCTGTTCGAGTGCCTCGGCGAAGACCTCGTACCGAGGGCAGGGCAGGGCGAGCGCCGCGCACGAACCACGCAGCCGTTCGTGGTGGTCGCGGGCTCTGAAGACGTGGAAGTCCGGATCGGCGACGTAGGCGCGCATCCCCTCGAAGACCGAGAACCCGAACTGGATCGCGTCCGCGCCGAACTCGGCGAGGCCCCCGACCTGGTTCGAGGTCAGCGCCGGACTCTCGTACCCGGTGCCGTCGAACCGGGACACCGCGACCGTGGGCAGCCACAGGTCGGCCATGCGGGTGACCACCTCTCTAGTGCGGGACGGGGCAGGTGCCGAGCACGGCGATGAACTGGGCCTGGGAGAGGTTGTTGAAGATGATGTCCTTGTCCTGCGCGTTGCCGATCTGGGCCTCGGGGTGGGCGGTGACGAACTCGCTGACGAAGTTCTTGGCCATCACCATGCCGAGGTTGCGGCCGGGGCAACTGCGCCGGCCCTTGCCGAAGGGCATCACGTAGGGCTCGGCGCCCTTCTCGATGTGCAGGAAACGCTCCGGTTCCCAGGCGGCGCCGTAGTCGGCGTGCAGGGCGTGGATGTTGGGCATCACGCGGGTGCCCCGCTTGAGCAGGTACCTGCGCCCCTCCACCTCCATGTCGAGGTCGTCGACGACCATGTTGTTGATCACCGATCCGGGCGGGCTGAGGCGGAGGGACTCGCTGACGCATGCCTCGACGACCTCGTCCTTGGCCTCGCCGGTACTGGTCGCGATGGCCTCACGCCATTTCAGGTTCTCGGGGGACAACACGTACCACAGGGTGGCGAGGATGGTGTTCTGGACCGTGTCCAGACCGGCGATGGAGGCGGTCAGCAGGTCGTCACGGGTGATCTCGACGGGGATGCCGAGCTTGGTGTTGCCCGCGGCGACCTGCTCCCAGACCGTGCCGGGCCCGGGACTGCCCTTGAGCACGTTCGCCAGGTGGTTCTGCAGTGATCTGATGTTGTGCTGCAGGCGCCGGGCCTCGCGGGTGACCGGCCAGGTCGCGATCGGGAAGTGGACCCGGTTCCAGAAACGGTTGGAGTAGAACCGCAGGCCCGTGAACGTCTCGTTGAGCGCGAACATGAAGGGGACCTTCGACACGTGGCCCTCGGGGTGCTTGTAGGGCACCCGGAGCGCCATCGCGTCCCGCCCCCAGACGAACTCGCCCATGACCTCGCGCGTGTAGTCACCCGCGACGCGCTTCAGATCGAGCGGGGTGGCCACGTCGAAGGCGGCGCACATCTCGGCGGCCCGGCGGCGGGAGATGTCGGTGACGCGTTCCTGGTCGAAGCCCTTGCCGAGATTGCGTTTACGGTCGCCGAAATGCGGGGTGGTGATCTTCTGGAACGTCATCGCCGAGGGCGACAACTGTCCGAACGAATAGAGCGCGGGCGTGTCCCGGTCGATGTACTTCCCGGTTATCGCCGGGCTGACCAGGACCTCCGTCGTCTGCCTGTTGACCGCGTAGAGCTGGATGTCGAAGCCGCGAATACTGCCGACGAAGTCGGCGGCCGGCTTGTCCAAATACAGATAGTCACGTGTTCTGTTCCGGCCAATGAGCCCCGAAACATCGGTTTCGGAACCGATGAAAGGGTAGGTCTTGGTGAACAGAACGCCCTGTCTCTCATAAAATCTGCGGTCGAGAACCGTGCGCGCGGCTCTCGCGGCGAATGCGAGGGCGGCGGCGCCCACGACAGCAACCGGGGCGTACCGAAATGGCCTCATGATTGCTCCTTTAACACTTTAGGGCAGCCCAAATTTGCCGGCTCGCCCTGGTCAGCGGCTCGGGAAGTCCCCACGTTTGCCTGGTACTCGCGTCACCATCGACGCCGGAACACCTGCCGCAGAATTCGCGGCAAGGAGATCAATGTCGCACGACCACGTAAATATAAGAGGCGTGCTACGACATTGCAACGGCCGTATCACCATGTGATAGCGAAAACGTATAGCTGGAATTCAGAGATTTTCCAGGGCGTCACGCTCGGCGCACATCCGCTCGCAGACCTCCCGGTCGATGCGACCGTGCCAGGCGCCGCCCGACTTGATCGAGCTGCCGACGATGGCCCCGTCGGTGTGGGGCACGATCTCGGCCAGGTTCTCGACCCGCACCCCGGACCCCGCGACCAGAGGCAGCTCGGTGGCCGCGCGGATCGTCCGCAGATGATCGGCCGCGGGTGCGTCGCCGAGCCGGCTGCCGGTGACGATGAGGGCGTCGGCGTCGAACCAGGCGGCGTCCTTGGCCTGCTCGGTGAGCGAGCGGTCGGCCGTGATCGCGTGTGATCCCAGCTTCACCTGCACGTCGGCCCACACGGTGACGTGGTCGGCGCCGATGGCACGCCGGTAGCGCGTCATCAGGCCGGCCCGTCCCTCGACCAGGCCCTCGTTGGCGACGTAGGCGTTGACCCACTGATTGGAGCGCACGAACCGGGCCCCCGCGGCCACGGCCACGGCGAGCGAGCGGTCGACCGCGTTCGCCAGGCAGTTGACGCCCAGCGGAACCCGCACCGCCCGGGCGACCTCGGCCGTGACGACGGCCATGGCCGCCGGGGTCTCCGGACCGATGTCGTCGGGCTTGAGGAAGGGGATGTCCCAGCCGTTCTCGACGATCAGCCCGTCGAAGCCGGCGTCGACGAGGACCCGCGCCTCCTCGACCGCCCGCCGGACGACCGCTTCCATCCCCTGTTCCGGGGTGAACCGCGGCGAGCCGGGAAGCGGCAGCAGATGGATCATCCCGATCAGCGCGAAACGCCGCCCGAACAGCCGCTCAAGGTCACCGCGCCGCTCCGCGTCGCCGGCGCGATCAGTCGAGGTGGTGCCGATATCCGCCATGATTCCCGGTCAGGTTAACCCGGGCATGAGGGAATCGCCAGCGGCCATGGGAGGTCGCCCTCTTACCGTACGGCGGAACGACCCGGGAGACTGTGGTGGCATGAGCCTCGACGTCGCGCGGATTCGCGCGCTTTATCCCGCCCTCTCCGACGGATACGCCTGGCTGGACGCCGCTGCCGGCACCCAGGTGCCCCGGCCGGTGATCGAGGCCGTCGCCGCCGCCTACGCCGAGGGCATCGGCAACGCGCACGGCGCCTTCCCGGCCGGCGCACGGTCGGACGAGATCGTCGCGCGGGCGCGTCAGGCCGTGGCGGACCTGGTCGGCGGTGACGCGGGCGGCGTGGTGTTCGGCCCGAACATGACCACTTTGACCTACCGGTTCGCCTACACGCTGGCGAAGGACTGGGGGCCGGACGACGAGATCGTGGTCTCCCGGCTCGACCATGACGCGAACGTGCGGCCCTGGGTGCAGGCCGCCACCAGGGCCGGGGCCCGGATCCGGTGGGCGGCCGTCGAGGTGCCGAGCGGGGAACTGCCGGCCGGGCAGTACGACGAACTGGTGACCGACCGCACGAGACTGGTCGCCGTCACCGCGGCCAGCAACATCCTGGGCACCATGCCCGACGTCCGGCGGATCACCGAGCGGGCCCACGCCGTCGGCGCGCTGACCTACGTCGACGGCGTGCACGCCACCCCGCACAGCCCGATCGACATGGTCGCCCTCGGCGCGGACTTCTACGCGACCAGCTCCTACAAGTGGTCCGGGCCGCACATCGGCGCCGTCGCCGCCCGCCCCGAACTGCTCGAACGGCTCTCGCCCGACAAACTCGCCTCCTCGCCCGCGGAGGTGCCGGACCGGTTCGAAACGGGCACGTTGCCCTTCGCCGACCTGGCGGGGGTGGCCGCCGCGGTCGACCATCTGGCCGGGCTCGACCCGGACGCGACCGGCACCCGGCGGGAACGGCTGCTCGCCTCGATGGCGGCGGTCGAGGCCCACGAGCAGGCCGAGCTCGCCCACCTGCTCAAGGGCCTGTCGGCGCTGCCCGGCGTGGGCCTGGTCGGCTCGCCCCGGCGGCGCACGGCCACCGCGTACTTCACCGTCGCCGGGCACACCCCCCACCAGGTGGCCGAATATCTGGCCGCCCGCGCGATCAACGTGTGGGACGGGCACTGCTACGCCTGGGAGCTGACCCAGGCCTTCGGCATCCGCGACGCCGGGTCCGGCGTACGGGCCGGGCTGGTGCACTACAACGACAGATCGGACGTGGACCGCCTGCTCAACGCACTGGAAGACCTGACCAGCGGATGATCACACCGGGCCCGGCTCACGCCCGCTCGCATCGTCGAGTGCGCCCGCGGCGGGCGGCACCGCGAATGTCTGCACGTAGTCGATGGCTGCCCGCAGGGCTTCCTTCAGCGGGGTGATGTCACGGGCGACCTGGGCGAGGAGCATGCCGCCCTGAAAGGCGGCGAGCAGGAGACAGGCCAGCCGGGTGGGATCCGCCTCGGCGTCGAGGCGGCCGAGGGTCCGCATCCGTTCGAGTCCGTCTCGGAAGATGTTCCTCCACTGCTCGAACGCGTTCGCGAGTTCCGCGCGAACGTCAAGATCGGTCTTGATGATCTCGGCGGCGAGCGAGCCGAGGGTGCAGCCTTCCTGGTAGGAGCGCTCGTAGGCGACGTAGAAGCCCGCCCATTCCCGCAGCGAGTCGAGGCTTTCGAAGTGGGTGAACCGCTCACTGCGGTGGAAGGCGAGGACGCGCTCGGCCTGCCACTCGATGACCGCGAGGACAAGGCTCTCTTTGGTCGGGAAGTAGTGGTTGAGCTGTGAACCGCTGATGCCTGCCGCGCGCCGGAGCTGCTCGTTGTTGGTCGCGTGCACGCCCTTGGTGTAGATCAGCTCGGCGGCGTGCTCAAGGATGCGGGCCCGGGTCGCCTGCCCCTTGTTCGTGAGTCTCTGCGGCACGGGAGCTTCCGTGGTGGCTTCCATGACACGCACGATAACCCAGATTGGGCTTGACAGCCCATAGTTGCGTCGTGTTGGCTGGCGTTAGTGGGCTGGAAAGCCCAAAAAACGGCGTACAGGGAGGCACCCATGAAGGCGATCGTCGCGATGGACCAGGCCGCGGAAGCGGCCGGGATCACACTCGCGGAGCGGCCCGAGCCGACGCCGGCGATCAACGACGTCGTCGTCGAAGTCCACGCGTCGGGCTTCGTCCCCGCGGAGTGGGAGTGGCCCTCGACGTGGGTCGATCGCTCCGGTCACGATCGCGCCCCGGCGATCATCGGCCACGAGTTCGCCGGAGTGGTCTCCTCCCTCGGCTACGGCACGACGGGACTCTCGCTGGGACAGCGGGTCTTCGGCATCACGGACTGGCACCGCGACGGAACGCTGGCCGAGTACGCGGCCGTGGAGGCGCGCAACCTCGCGCCGCTGCCGGGTGACGTCGACTTCACGGTGGCCGCGGGTCTGCCGATCTCCGGCCTGACCGCCTGGCAGGGCCTGTTCCGGCACGGTCGTCTCCGGGCGGGGCAGAGCGTCCTGGCACACGGCGCCGCCGGCGCGGTCGGATCCGTGGTGACGCAGCTCGCGCGGGAGTCCGGCGCCTACGTGATCGGCACCGGCCGGGCGGCGGACCGCCAGGCGGCGCTCGACTTCGGCGCGAACGAGTTCCTCGACCTCGACCACGAGGATCTCGGCGACATCGGCGGGGTCGACCTGGTCTTCGACGTCATCGGCGGTGACGTCCAACGGCGTTCGGCGAGCATCATCCGGCCGGGCGGGACGCTGGTGTCGGTGGTCGGGCCCGTCGAGGCCCGCCCTGCCGACGGGCTGGCGGTCGACTTCGTCGTCGAGTCCGTCCCGAATCAGTTGGTGGAGATCGTCGACCGGGTGCGGGACGGGCGCCTTCGCGCCCACATCGGAACCGTCGCGCCCCTCGGCGACGCCATCCCCGCGCTCAACCCGGCCGAGCGGCGCAAGGGCAAGACCGTCATCCGGGTGCGCCCCTGACCTCGTTCCCGGCCTCCCCCGGAGGCCGGGCCGGTCTCAGGCGGCGATGTCCGACAGCGCCCGGTCGCGGGTCCGCACCCCGAGCCGGATGATCCCCGCCGCGACCAGCAGCAGCGCCACCATCGCGAACGACGCCGGACGGGCGCCGTATTGGGTCAGAATCGGCAGCACCACGAACGGCGTGACCGCACCGCCGAGGTGCCCGACCCCGTCGGCGATCGCCGAGGCGGTGCCCCGGGCGCGCGTCGGGAAGATCTCCGCCGTGTACGTGTAGGCGGGCGTGGCCATGAACGCGATGCCGAACGAGCTGAACAGGGCCCCGGCGGTGGCCGCCGCCTCCCCCAGGTTGAGGGAGATGAGCAGCAGCGAGGCCGCGAACACCAGGGTGCCGATGACCACCATCGTCCGCCGTTCCATCCGCTCGACCAGCAGCATCGCGGCCACCGCCGAGATCAGCGGCATCGCCCGCGTCAGCACGCTGACCAGGACCGCGTCCGAGGTGGAGATGCCGATGCCTTCGAGGATGAGGGGCAGGTAGCTGGCGTAGCCGTACATGGCGATGTAGAAGACGAACCAGAAGCCGAGCACGATCATCATGCGCGACAGGTAGGGCGCCTTGAACAGCGCCCGCGCGGGCACCCGTTCCTCCTCGGAGGTGGTGGCCTGTTCCTCGGCGGCCAGGTCGAGGACGGGCGCGGGCCCGCCGACCCTGGCCTCCATGTCCCGCACGATCGCGTCGGCCTCCGCCGTCCGGCCGACGGTGACGAGCCAGCGCGGCGACTCGGTCAGCGCCCGCCGGTTGACCAGCGGCAGCACCAGCAGCACGAGGGCGCCGAACCCGAGCAGCCAGCGCCAGCCGCCCTCGAACTTCAGCACCGGCAGCGAGGCGAACCCGGTGACGAGCAGCCCCACGGTCCCGACCGTGTAGAGGCGCGACAGGTAACCGCCGCGCTGGTGCTTGGGCGCCAGCTCCCCGATGTAGGCGGAGCACAACGCCAGCACCGCGCCCATGCCGCAGCCGGTGAGGAACCGGAAGAAGGTCAGCGACCAGACGTCCCAGGAGAAGGCGGTCAGCAGCCCGCCGACGCCGAGCGCGGAGATCGTCAGGAACAGGCCGCGCTGGCGGCCGTGCCGGTCGGCGATGTGCCCGAAGGCGTAGGCGCCGACGCAGTAGCCGACCAGGTTCCAGGTGATCGGGTAGCCGAGTTCGGCCCCGGTGAGCCCGAACGCGTCGCGCATCGCGGGCAGCGTGATGGTGAGGACGGAGATGTCGTAATTGGCGAAGAAGAAGCAGAGCATCAACGCGAACCAGGCCGCGCGGCTGAGCCCGACCTTCGGCATCGCGTCGATGCGGGCGTTGACACCGGCCGCGGACACGGCCGGCTGGGGGGTGGCGGACATCACGTGTCGACCTCACAAGGTTCAGGTGGACGTGGTGCGCCGACGATAGGCGGGCGTTTCGAAGGGTGGCCATCGCCGATCGGCGCACGTGCCCGTGCGCGAAAACGCAACGTGTCAGAGCGTCAGCGGGTGTCCGGCCCACTCCCGGCGGGCCGCGCGGACCAGCCCGGAGACGACCTCGTCGTGCTGGGCGCGGCTCCGCAACCAGGCCACGCCGAGCAGGAACTCCACATCGTCGCGGAGCGGGATGAGCGCGAACGCCGGGTCGGCGAAGATGTGGGAGCTGCCGCCGTGGCGGGGGTGCAGGGTCAGCGTGACGCCGTGGCTGCGGCGGATGTGGGCGGCCAGCATCACCGAGTCGTGGTCGG
This sequence comes from Herbidospora yilanensis, assembly GCF_001570565.1. Lineage (GTDB taxonomy): Bacteria > Actinomycetota > Actinomycetes > Streptosporangiales > Streptosporangiaceae > Herbidospora > Herbidospora yilanensis. The sequence goes on from NZ_BBXE01000051.1 coordinate 27,853, forward strand.
GCATGCGGTGCAGCGAGGTGATGCCCGCCTCGCGCAGCCTGCGGTGGAACTGGTTCATCGCGGTCGGCTGCACGGTCACGGGCCCGATCGTCATGGTCCGGTGGGTGAGGTCGCACAGGGACAGGTCGGGACGGGAGGCCAGCGGGTCGTCGGCACGGACGACCACGCAGAAGGTGTAGCGGGCCACCACCAGGCTGTCGAGTCCGGGCCGGTCGAGCGGAAGATGGACGAGCGCCAGGTCGAGCTCCCCGCGCTCCAGCCCCGGCAGCAGCTCGGCCGACGGCGCGGTGGTGACCTCGATCTCGTGGCCGGGGAAGCCCTGCTCGGTGACGGCCAGCAGCCGGTCCATGACGACGGGCGGCGACAGGTGGGTGCCCGCGACCCGAACCACGGCCTTGCCCGACGGCGCGGCATTGACCAGCGCCTTCAGCCCGTCGACCCGGGTCAGGACGTCACGCACCGGATCGACCAGCGCCTGCCCGTCGGGGGTCAGCTCGACCTGGTGGTAGCGCCGGACGAACAGCGCGACGCCGAGTTCGCGCTCCAGATCGCGGACAGCCCGGCTGACGGGTGAGGGGGTCAGGTGCAGCCGCTCGGCCGCCCGGCCGAAGTGGAGTTCCTGGGCCACCGCCAGGAAACACCGGAGCTGCTGCACGTCCATGCCGGGAGTCTGGTTCGCGCGTCACGGCACGTCAACCGGCACGTTGCGGATTCGGCAACGTGTCACCTTGCGGATTCGGACGTTTACCCACCGGAGTGCCGCGTGCCATCCTCACGCCATCCACCTGCGAGATTTGAGGTGATCAACCATGCCCAGTGGCCGTCCCCTGGACGGGGTCCGGGTCGTCGACCTGGCCGACGGCAAGGCCGAGATGTGCGGCCGGTTCCTCGCCGACCTGGGGGCCGACGTCATCCGGGTCGAGCCGCCCGGCGGCTCCCCGACCCGGAAGCGGGCGCACTACTTCGCCTCCCACAACGCCGGCAAACGCGGGGTGACCCTGACGCCGGGCGATCCCCGGCTGCTCGACCTGGCCGAGGGCGCCGACCTGCTGATCGAGACCGGACGGCCGGGCACGCTCGACGTCGCCGCGCTGATGGCCCGCAACCCGGCCCTGGTGGTCGTCTCGATCACCGACTTCGGCCAGAGCGGCCCCTACCGCGACTGGCTGGCGACCAACGCCACCCACCTCGCCCTGGGCGGGGTGCTCTCCCGCTCGGGCGTGCCCGGCCGCGCGCCGGTGTTGCCGCCCGGTCCGCTGGCCTACGAGTCGGCCGCGGTGCAGGCGGCGTGGGCGGGCCTGCTGGCCTACCTGGCCCGGCTCGACACCGGGCAGGGCGACCATGTCGACTGCTCGGTGTACGAGATGACCGCGCAGGTCCTGGACCCCGGTTACGGGATCGGCGGATCGGCGACCGGCGGCGTGCCGGCGACCGAGTTGCCGCGGGGGCGTCCCGAGGCCGGGAACCTGTATCCGATCTTCCGCTGCGCCGACGGCTACGTGCGCATCTGCGTGCTGGCCAAGCGGCAGTGGCGGGGCATGTTCGGCTGGCTCGGCGAGCCCGCCGAGTTCGCCGACCCCAAGTACGACACCCTGGGCGCCCGGTTCGGCGCCTCCGCGCGACTGCACGAGCTCATCGGCGACCTGTTCCGCGACCGGACCCGGGACGAACTGGTCGCGCAGGGCCAGGAACGCGGCGTGCCGATCGCGGCGCTGCTCGACCCGCGCGAGGTGCTGGACAGTCCCCACTTCGGCGCGCGGGGCACGTTCACCGACGGGATGCCGTCGGGCTATCTGGAGATCAACGGCGTGCGGGCGGGATTCCGGGGCCCGGCGCCGGAACCCGGCCGGCACAACGACGAGGTGTTCGCCGAGACCAGGCCCACGCCACCGGCCGTGCGCGGCGAGACGGCCGGACGCCGGCCCCTGGAGGGGCTGCGGGTGCTCGACCTGGGCGTGATCGTGGTCGGCGCCGAGCTCGGCCGGCTCCTGGCCGACCAGGGCGCCGAGGTCATCAAGATCGAGAGCCGGGCCTACCCCGACGGGAGCCGTCAGTCGCTCACCGGGGAGAAGATCAGCGTCAGCTTCGCCTGGGGGCACCGCAACAAGTTGAGCGCCGGGATCAACCTGCGCTCCCCCGAGGGGCTGGAGCTGTTCAAGAAGCTGGCCGCCGAGTCCGACGTGATCCTCTCGAACTTCAAGCCCGGCACCCTCGAATCGCTCGGCCTCGGCTACGACGTCATCAGCGCGCTCAACCCGCGCGTCGTCATGGCCGACAGCAGCGCGCTCGGTTCGACCGGGCCGTGGAGCAGGCGGATGGGCTACGGGCCGCTCGTCCGCGCCTCGACCGGGCTGACCATGCTCTGGCGCGACCACGGCGTCGAAGACGGGTTCTGCGACGCGATCACCATCTATCCCGACCACATCGCGGCCCGCGTCGGCGCGGTCGGCGTCATCGCCTCGCTGATCGCGCGGCGGCGCACCGGGAAGGGCGGCACCGTCAGCGTCGCCCAGGCCGAGACCATCATCACCCAGTTCTCCACCGAGTTCCTGGAGGGCTCCTTCCCCACCGGCCCGTTCGAGCGGCTGTACCCGTGCGCCGGAGACGACGAATGGATCATCGCCGACCCGCAGACCGATGAGCAGGAGCGTTCCCTGCACGAGCTCACCGGCCCCGACGTCGCCGCCTGGACCTCACGGTTCCCGCCCAGGGAGGCGATGGCGCTGCTCCAGGCGGCCGGGGTGCCCGCCGGGATGATGCAGCGGGTCACCGAGTACCCCGACGACCCCCAACTGGCCGCACGCGGGTTCCTGCGGGAGATGCGCCAGACGTACATCGACCATGTGGTGCTGACCGAGAACGGGCCCGCCACCTTCACCCGGGTCGCCGACCCGGACCTGCGTCCCGCGCCGCTCGCCGGTGAGCACACCCGGCAGGTGGCCGCGCGGCTGCTCGGCCTGACCGAATCCGAGATCGAGGCCTTGATCGAGGCCGGAGCACTGGAAGGACCCGACGGTGAATGAGACACGGAGTGAGCCCGCCGCGCTGGTGGAGCGCCGCGGCCATGTCATGGTGATCACGTTCAACCGCCCGGAGGTGCGCAACGCCGTCGACGGCGCGCTCACCCGCGCGGTGGGGGAAGCGCTCGACGAGGCGGCCGACGATCCCGCGGTGCGGGCCGTCGTGGTCACCGGAGCGGGCGACCGGGCGTTCTGCGCCGGGGCCGACCTGAAGGCCGTGGCCCGGGGTGAGTTCGACGGCGACGGCGTGAAACCCCATTGGGGATTCGCCGGATGTGTGACCCATCCGATCAGCAAGCCCGTGATCGCGGCGGTGAACGGCTTCGCGCTGGGCGGCGGCACCGAGATCGCGTTGTGGGCCGATCTGGTCGTGGCCGCCGACACCGCCGTCTTCGGGCTGCCCGAGGTGCGGCGCGGCATCATCGCCGGGGCCGGGGGCGCGTTCCGGATCGTCGAGCAGTTGCCGTTGAAGGTGGCGATGGAGATCCTGCTGACCGGGCGGCACGTACCCGCCGACGAGATGCACCGGTTGGGGCTGGTCAACCGGGTGGTGCCGCTCGACGAGGTGGTCTCGGCGGCGGTCGAGCTGGCGGAGTCGATCGCCGGCAACGCGCCGCTGGCCGTACAGGCGAGCAAGCGGATCGCCCGGGGGCTGAGCGAGACCGAGTCGTGGAACCGGACCTCGGCCGAGACGAGGGCCGTGATGGAGTCCGCCGACGCGAAAGAGGGCCCGCGCGCCTTCGCCGAGAAGCGCGCGCCGGTGTGGGAGGGCCGATGAACGCCGTGATCGCCGGGCTCGGCATCACCGAGATGGGCAAGGTCTACGGCCGGACCGCGCCGGAGTTCGCCGCCGACGCGGTCCGCCTCGCCGTCGACGACGCCGGGCTGGCCCTGGCCGACGTCGACGGCCTGCTGACCAACACCGGCATCACCGGCGACGTCGGACTCGGCCTGCAACGCGACCTCGGGCTGCGTGACCTGCGGCTGCTGTCGGAGGTGCAGGCCTACGGGTCGTCGGCCGGCGCGATGGTGCAGTACGCCGCGATGGCGGTCATGTCCGGCATGGCATCGGTCGTGGCCTGCGTCTTCGCCGACGCGCCGCTGAAGGAGCCCGGTGCCGGAGCGGGCGCCGCCTACGCGGGCCTGACCACCACCGGCTGGCGGGGGCTGGCGGCGGCGTCGGGCATCTACAGCGCCAACACCATGTACGCCCTGGCCGCCCGCCGCCACATGCGCACTTACGGCACCACCAGCGAACAACTCGGTCACATCGCGGTCGCCCAGCGGGCGTGGGCCGCGCTCAACCCGCTGGCCCAGATGCGCGACCCGATCACCCTGGCCGACCACCAGAGCTCCCGCTGGATCGCCGAACCGTTCCACCTGCTCGACTGCTGCCTGGTCAGCAACGGCGGCGTCGCCGTCATCGTCACCACCGCCGACCGCGCCGCCGACCTGAACCAGCCGCCGGTCCGCATCCTCGGCTGGGCCCAGACCCATCCCGGGAACGACGAACAGCTCGGCCTGGTCAGCGGCGCCGCGATCTCCGGCCCGGCCGCCCTGAAGATGGCCGGGGCGACCATCGCGGACATCGACGTCGCCGAACTCTACGACTGCTACACCTTCACCGCGCTGCTCTCGCTGGAGGACTACGGCTTCTGCGCCAAGGGCGAAGGCGGCCCGTTCGCCGCGAGCGGCGCCCTGGGGCCGGGCGGGTCGCTGGCCGTCAACACGGGCGGCGGCCAGCTTTCCTCCTATTACATGTGGGGCATGACCCCGCTGTCGGAGGCCGTCGTCCAGGCCCGCGGCCAGGGCGGCGACCGGCAGGCGCCCCGCAACGACCTCGTGCTGGTCAGCGGCAACGGCGGCCTGCTCGACCACCACTCGACGCTCATCCTCAGCGCGCGGTAAGGAGACCGACATGCCCGTGGGAATCGTCCGGCGCGACGCCGCCACCACCGAGTTCTTCGACGGCACCGCCCGGGGAGAACTCCTGATCCGATCCTGCGCGTGTGGCGCGTTCGCGGCTCCCCAGGCCCGCACCTGCCCCGCGTGCGGGTGCGAGCTGACGGCCTGGGCCGCCGCCGCCGGGACCGGGACCGTCGAGACGTGGTCGATCGTCCACAACCGGAAGCTGCCGCCGGTGACGGTCGCCATCGTCCGCCTGGACGAGGGCCCCTGGATGCAGACCCAGCTCGTCGGCGACCTGCCCGATGATCTGCGGGATCTCCGGGTCCGGGTCGCCTTCGAACAACCCCAGGGCGGCGAGGCCGTCCCCGTCTTCGGCGCCGCCGGCTAGAGCCGGGTGAAGGTCAGGTGCGTGACACCTGAGGGAGCCGAAACCGCTTCGATCGTGTACGTCTCCTCCAGCGCCTCCAGCCCGTCCCAGAGCCGGACCCCGCGGCCGAGCAGGATCGGCACCTGCACCAGGTGCAGATGATCGATCAGCCCGGCGGCGAGGAAGTCGCGAACGACCGTGGGCCCGCCGCCGACGCGCACGTCCAGGCCGTCGGCGGCCGCACGGGCCCGGGTGAGCGCCTCGGCGGGTGAGGCGTCCAGGAAGTGGAAGGTGGTGCCGCCGGCCATCTCGATCGACGGCCTCGGCCGGTGGGTGAGCACGAAGACGGGCGTCCGGAACGGCGGGATGTCCCCCCACCAGCCCCGCCAGGCCGGGTCGTCCTGCCAGCCGGGCGGGCCGAACTTGCCGGCGCCCATGATCTCGGCGCCGATGCCGTGACCGTGCCGTGCCGCGAACACGTGGTCGGCGCCCCCGGCGCCGCCGTCGCCACCTTGCGTCTCGTGCCAGAACCGGGTGGCGAACATCCACTCGTGCAGCCGTTCCCCGGCGTGCCCGAACGGCGCGTCGAGGGCCTGGCCGTCGCCGGTGGCGAAACCGTCAAGCGAGATCGAGAGATTGTGGACGCGTACCGCGGACATGAGCGGGCTCCTTTGGTCGGGCTCTCACCGATGAGTCGGAGCCGGCGGCCCGTTCTCTACATGCCTCCGCGGGTTCAGGGGCCGAGGCTCCAGGCGCGGAGTGTGCGGTCCCGGGTCGCGCCCACGATGACGGATCGGCCGGCGAGTTCGGCCAGGGCCACGGTGGGGGCGGAGCCGAGTTCGCCGACGACTTCGCCGGTGTCGAGGTTCCAGATCCGTACGGTGATCTCGTCGCCGGCCGGGTTGTGGGCGACCACCGCGATGGGCACGTCGCCGAGTCGCCCGGCGGCGAGGGCGGCGGCGCCGCGGTCGTCGGGGCTGCGGTCGCTGAACGGCCACTTCTGCCGGCTTTCGCCGGTGGCCAGGTCGTGGACGCGGAGGGTGGCGTCCAGGTGGGTGGAGACCAGGATGGGCCTGCCGCCGGACTCGCCGCAGGCGAGCAGTTCGATGCCGCCGACGTCGCCGGTGCCGAAGGAATGCCGGAGTTTTCCGGTGGCGAGGCTCCAGACCCGGATTCGTTCCTCCCCGTCACCGGTGACGAGCACGTCGTCGTCGCCGAGCCGGCCGAACGCCAGGCCGCTGACGCCCTGGAAGTGGTCGGTGATCGTGGCGCCGATCTGCCTGCCGGTGGCGATGTCGATGAGGCGGACGACACTGTGCAGGTCGCTCAGGCTGTCGTACTTCTGGGTGACGGCCACCGCCCGCCGACCGGCCGAGACCCCGATGACGGGGTCGCCGGCCCGGTGCGTGGCGAGCTCCGCGCCCGTCGGGCTCCACAACCGTAGCGTGCCGTCGGTGTGTCCGGTGGTCACGACCGGCGTGCCGCCACGGGTGCCGATCGCCGCCGAGGTCACCGCGGCGCCTCGATCGCCGAGCCGGGTGAGCGTGGTGGTGTCGGCGTCCCAGACGAACGTGACGCCCTCGGACGTGCCGCAGACGACGGTGGCCCCGGCGGCGGCGACGGACGTCGGGACACCGTCTCCCCCGGGCAGGGCGATCGGCCCCCTGACCTCCGCGCCGAAGGGCCGGGCCGCCGCGACGGGGGCGGGCGAACCCTCACGGGTGGCCGACGGAGTGGTGGAGGGGGACGGCGTGAGTTCTCTGTCGCGGAAGACGGCGAGGGCGGAGATCGCCGCCGCGCCCACGGCGGCCGCACCGCCGATCAGCACGCGGCGGCTCATCTTCCCGGCCTGGTGCGGGCGGGTCGGCGCGTCGTTCACCGGTACGCGCGCGGGCTCGGTGTTCACCGGCGACGGGATCGGCTCCGCCGGCCTGATCAACCGTCGCAGCAGATCGGCCGCCGGCGGGCGTAGCGCGGGGTCCTTGGCGAGGCACGACCTGAGGGAGTCCCCCAGGTGAGCGGGCACTCCGGAGAGGTCGGGTTCCCTGCTGAGGACGGCGTTCACGAGGGCGGGAACGGTCTGCCCCGCGAACGGCTGACGGCCGGTCGCGGCGAAGACCATCGTGCCCGCCCAGCTGAAGACGTCGGACGCGGGTGTCACGCGCTCGCCCCTGAACTGCTCGGGCGACATGTAGGCCGGCGTGCCGATCGGCCCCGACGCCAGTGTGGTCGAGTCGAGCGCCTTGGCGATGCCGAAGTCGATCACGATGGGCCCCTCCGGCCCGACCAGCACGTTGGCCGGCTTGAAGTCGCGGTGCACGATTCCGGCTTCGTGGATGGCGGCGAGCGCCGTCAGGGTGGAGATCGCGAGCCGGTCCAGCGCGCCACCCGTCCGCGGGCCGGCGGAGCGGACGAGCGTTTGGAGGGTGTCCCCGGCGATGTACTCGCTCACGATGTACGGCTGCTGGTCCAGGAGCCCGACGTCGAGCACGGCCGCCGTGCAGAACGCGGCCACCCGTCGCACCGCCTCGACCTCACGCAGGAAACCCTTCGCTGCGTGCCTGTCGCGGTTCAGGGGAGGGTGCAGCAGCTTGACGGCGACCTTGCGCCCGGCCTCGTCGATCCCCTGGTAGACCACTCCCTGACCGCCGGTGCCGAGCACGCCGACCAGCCGGTAGGCGCCGATCCGTTCGGGGTCTCCGGGTCGGAGCGGGTGAACGTCCGGCATCCCGCTCCTTTGTCGGTTCACTCGGGCGATCTACACGATACGACGCGTTCTCGTGATGCCGGGTCTCGGTTTCGAGATCACATTCCTCATCGGGCCGATCTCAGTTGCCCGTCGAGCAGGACGAGCGCCGCTTCGGGGGTGTGGTGGCCCAGCAGGATGTCGGACGCCAGCCCGTCGATCAGCGCCAGCGTCGTGTCGGCCGCGGCCCTCGTGTCGCCCTCCACTCCGGCCGCCGCCAGTTGACCGGCGACCACGTCGGTGAGCGCGGCCCGGCCCTGCCGGTAGCGTACGGCCAAGACCGGGTTCCTGAGCGCGCGGGCGAACAGGGCCGAGCCCACCAGCGTCTCCATCCTGCTGACCGGGTCGACCCGCAGCAGGGCCACCAGCAGGGCCCGCAGGTGGTGGCGCGGGCCCGCGCGCTCATCCCGGGCGGCCAGGTCGAACTCTGGCCGCACGCCACCCACTCGATCGCGGGCCAGTGCGCCGCCGAAGTCAACGCGCGGGTTCTGCGCTTCCTGTCCTGAGCGCGCGCAGGGCCGAGCCCCAGGCCAGGACCTGGTCGAGCACGAGGTTCAGCCGGTCCTCGTGGACGGCGGCGGGCTTGAAGCCGTCGGCGAAGTCGGTGTGGATCGACAGGCCCACCTGGTTCGACACGGTGGCCACGCTGAGCAGGCCCAGGACGTGGCGCAGGTGGGAGATCGCCCGGGGTGCGCCGTCCACGCCGTAGCCGACGAAACCGGCCGCCTTGTTCGCCCATTCGGCGTACAGGAAGTCGAGGGCGTTCTTGAGCGCGCCGGGATAGGAGTTGTTGTACTCGGGGGTCACGATCACGAACGCGTCCAGGGGCGAGATCGTGGCCGACCAGCGTTTGGTGTGCTCGTGCTGATAGCGGCCCATGGCGGGGTGCTCGGGTTCGTCGAGGTTGCCCAGGCCGTAGTCCTTCAGATCGATGAGTTCGTACTCGGCGTCGCCTCGTTTGACCGCCAGATCGTGGACCCAGTGTGCCACCGCCTCGCCGTTGCGGCCGGGACGGGTGCTGCCCAGGATGATGCCTGTCCTCAGCATGCGGAATGCCTCCTCAGTCGGTTACGGGAACCAACGTAGGGAGGGCTTCTGAGATAGTGAATGCGCTGCTGTCCAACATTTATACGCGATCGTCTCGTGCTCTAGACTCCGCGCATGGACATGCTCAGCGACGTGGTGGCCTTCATGCGAGGCGGCCGCCCCGCCTCCGTCCGCGTCTCGTGGCGGGCGCCCTGGGGGGTGTCGTTCCGCGTGGCGCCCGGGTCGGCGGGGTTCCATGTCGTGCTGCGCGGGTCGTGCTGGCTCATTCCCCCCGGCGGTGAGCCCGTTCCGCTGAGCGTGGGAGACGTGGTGTTCCTGCCGCACAGCGGCCCGTTCGGGCTGGCCGACGATCCGGCGAGGCCGCTGGTCGAGTCGGACTGCGCGCCGCATTCGGACCTGTTCGCCTCGGCCGGCCAGACCGGCGACGGAACCGAGACGGTGACCCTGGCCTGCAGTTACCAGATCGACCCCGACCGGACCCACCCGATACTCAACGCGCTGCCCGGGGTGATCCACCTGCCCGCGACGCTGGGCAGCCACCCGGAGCTGCGGGCCGCCGTCGAACTGCTGGCCGCCGAGATCGACGACCCGCGCCCCGGCAGCGACACCGTCGTGTCGTCGCTGCTCGACATGCTGCAGCTCTACGTCCTGCGGGCCTACTTCGAGACCCAGGAGGAGCCCTGCGCGATGACCGGATGGGCCGCCGCACTCGCCGATCCCGCCATCGGCCGCGCGCTCGACGCCATCCACCGCACCCCCGCCCACCGCTGGACGGTCGAGTCGCTCGGCGTCCACGCGGGCATGTCGCGGGCCGGTTTCGCCCGCCGGTTCACGGGGCTGGTCGGGCAACCGCCGCTGGCCTACCTGACCTGGTGGCGCCTGGTGACCGCGGCGCGCATGTTGCGCGAGTCGGAGGCGTCGGTGGCGGAGGTGGCCGAGCGGGTGGGCTACGGGTCGGAGTTCGCCTTCGGCAACGCTTTCAAGCGCGAGTTCGGCGTCGCGCCCGGCCGGTTCCGGCACCGAGCCGCCCGCGGAGCCGCCTGAGCCGGAGCCCCGGCGGCGCGGTCCCGCCGGCCTCTTCACAAACGAAAGTTTCATCCTGTGCGCCGGGAGCGGAAACGCGTCTTCCCAGGCCGGCATGCTGCCCAGGCGCGCCTCCGGGGTCGTATATCAAGTTGCTTGACATCCCCGACCGGGTCGTATGTGCTCCGCTGCGTCATCCCCTACAGCGTGTGAGCGATGGGACCTGAAGGAGAGGAACGCAGAACATGTCTTCAACGTCGGTCCGGCCCCGGCAGCCGGAGGGCAGCGCGAATGTGGAAGCGTAGATCCGTCTTCGGGACCGTGGCGCTGGCGGCGGCACTCGTCCTGGCCACCGGGCACGCGGCGATGAGCAGCGGCGGCAGCGCGGGAGCATCGGCCGCCGCGCTCGCGGGAACCTCGGGATGCGGGAAGACCCCGACGCTGACCAGCGGAACGCACACCATTCAGTCCAGCGGCAAGAATCGCAGCTTCATTCTGCGAATTCCCTCGAACTACAACAACAACAATCCCTACCGGCTGATCTTCGGCATCCACTGGCTGAACGGCACCATGAACGACGTCGACTCCGGCGGCGGCAGCGGGGCCTCCTGGTCCTATTACGGACAGCGGCAGCTCTCGAACAACACCGCGATCTTCATCGCGCCGCAGGGGCTCAACAACGGCTGGGCCAACTCCAACGGCGAGGACGTCACCCTCTTCGACGACATCATGCAGCGGGTGGAGTCGGATCTCTGCGTCGACCCCTCGCTGCGTTTCGCGATGGGCTTCAGCTACGGCGGCGGCATGAGCTTCTCCCTCGCGTGCAGCCGCGCGACGGTCTTCCGCGCGGTCGCGGTGTTCGCCGGCGCGCAGCTCAGCGGATGCAACGGCGGCACCGAGCCCATCGCCTACATGGGACTGCACGGCATCACCGACAACGTCCTCAACATCTCGCAGGGACGGACGCTGCGGGACAGGTTCGTCCGCAACAACGGCTGCACGTCCCAGAACCCGCCTGAGCCGGCCTCCGGCAGCCGGGCGCACGTCGTCACCGCCTACTCGGGGTGCCGGGCCGGATATCCCGTCGTCTGGGCCGCGTACGACAACGGTCACACACCCGCCCCCGTGGACGGGACCTACACCGAGAACGGCGCCCAGACCTGGACCAAGAACGAGGTGTGGAAGTTCATCTCCCAGTTCCAGAGCACCTCCAACCCCGATCCGTCGCCCACTCCCACCCCGAGCCCGAGCGCCGGCCCGACGCCCACCCCGACGCCCGCGACCAGCTTCCGCCTGCGCAACGAGGCCGCCGGGCGTTGCGTCGACTCCCCCAACAGCGCCAGCGCCAACGGCACCCAGTTGCAGATCTACGACTGCCACACCAACGCCAACCAGCTCTTCAGCTACGGTTCCGGCAGACTCCAGACCCTCGGCAAGTGCCTGGACTCCCCCACGAACGCCGGCTCGGGCACCCGCGTGCAGTTGTGGGACTGCCACACCAACAACAACCAGCAGTGGACCTTCAACTCCAACGGCACCGTGACCAGCGGCGCCAACAACCTCTGCCTCAACGTCACCGGCACCGGCAACACCTCCGCCGTGACCGTCGCCACGTGCAACGGCCAGGCCACCCAGAGATGGACCAGGGCCTGACCGCCTGACCACCGAGGAGGGACGCCGGGTCCAGGCGAAGTCGCCTGGACCCGGCGCACGGGCGTCAACCGGGGTCCGCGCGGCGCCGCTACCAGCCGGTGTAGTTCACCTCGGAGCTGCGGAGGTGGTTCCCGAACACGGTGGCGAACTCCTGGGCGCCTCTCCTGGTGGGGTGCAGGGCGGAGCGGCTCGCGCACCGGCCGCCGTCGGCGAGGCAGCCGTCCCAGATGTCGGTGAAGTCGCCGGGACCGGTCTTGGTGAAGATCACTTTGTTGATCCACGGGTCGGCGTCACACGCCCCGTGACCGGTGAAGGCCGGGAGGGAGTCCGCGAAGGACACCTCGTTACCGGTGGCCCGCAGTCCCTGCACCGTGTTCTTCGCCTCGGTGACGAAGTGGCCGCCGAGCCGTTGCAACATTCCGATCTCGTCCTGGTCGAAGCGCTGGCAGATGGTGCCGCCGAGCACGTTCGGGTAGCCCATGAGGACGATCTTCGCCTTCTTCCCCCGGTTGCCGTTCTTGTTGTCCGTCTTGTTCTCGATCTGCCGGAGGATGTCGGCCACGTTGGCGGGGAGGCCGAACTCCATCTTGGTGTTCAGGACGTCGGTGATGCGGGCCCTGAGCTGGTCCTCGTAGGGGCTGCCGCCGGCTTTGCAGTTGATCAGGTAGCAGCCGGCCAGGACGTCGGACCAGTCGGCGTCGTTGGCTCCGAGTGTCAGCGCGACCAGGGTCGTGTTCTTGGTCAGGAAGCCGCTTTCGAGCTGGGCCGCCTCCCGGAACCGTCCTTCCGCCTTCCCGCGATAGTCCGACCAGGCGCCCATCGGCTGATCCATGTACGCGTACTGGTCCACGAACACGTCCCGCGCGTCGGCGCCCGAGCAGGCCACGAACGCGAAGTCCAGCCTCGGATCGAAGGAGTCGGCGAGCTGGCCGACGGTCTGGGTCTCGCCCGGGAGGACGGTCTGCCGGATCCAGGCGTCCGAGCTGCGGCGGCAGGCGTTCCAGCGCGGCGTCTGGTAGCCGAAGTCGGTCTCGGCGTAGTAGTTCCCGACGCCCTCACCCGAGGTGACGGAGTCGCCCATGGCGACGACGAAGTGCTTGGGCCGGTTCTTCAGCACCTGGAAGGCGACCGCGTCCCAGGAGACGGCGGCCGAGCCGTCGCCCTCCGGGTTCAGGTTGGTGAGCGACACCTCCGGCCGCCCGGCGAACTGGAAGACGCCCAGGTTGTACCACGCGTTCTGCTCCCGGCTCTGGCTGAGGTAACGGGTCTCCCGCACGTTGTTGCCCAGATGGATCGTGTACGGGGCCTGCTGGGTCTCCGCCCGCCGTTTCGGGATGTGGACCAGCACCCGGGCCCACCCGTTGATGTCCTGGTTCGGCTTCCAGGTGCCGGTCACCCGCATGACGTCGCCGTTCCCGGCGCTGGTGCGGGTGTACGCGAACCACTCGTGGCCGCCGAACCCGTTGCCGAGTTGCTGGAAGTCGGCACGGGCGGGCACCCGGCCGGCGGAGTCCTGGGCGAAGTCGAACGTCAGGGTGCCGCTGTTGGTCCAGCCGCTGTTGTCGCAGCCGCCGCGTACCGCCGGGACGGTGGTGTCGTCGACGATCAGGACCTTCGTCGTGTCGCCGCCGACGGAGGGCAGCCCGGGGGTCCGGCACATCGTCCACTGGTCGGTGGGTTCGACGCGTTCGGTCGAGGCCCAGGTGGAGTCGTACCGGAGAGACGCCTCGTGCCCGCACGCCGACGTGCAGTCCTTCCACTCCTGGGAGAAGTGCCACCAGCACTTGAAGTCGGAGCGCTGGCAGGTGCCGTGCCCGTTCCCCGTCGGCGGCGGCTGGCACTCGTTGCCCGGCGCGCAGAAGACGTTGTTGTCGACGATTCCCGTGTTGGAGATCGTCGGCACGATCATGGTGCGGTAACCCGGGGTGGTCCACCAGGCGTAGTTGTAGCCGCCTTCGGCGACGGTCTTGTTCTGGGCCGGGTCCCAGTAGGTCTTGGTGATCGGCCACGCCGCCCAGCCCAGGACCTTCTCCTGGTAGGGCCAGTCCTGCGGATGCGCCGCGTCGGCGTAGTTGTTGTCGTCGAGGAACGGGCGGCGGTCCGGCCGGTAGGTCGAGTTGGCGGGATTGTTCGTCCAGCCCACGCCCCACGCGCCGTTGTTCGGGGTGCCGTAGTTGTCGATCTTCCAGGCGTCGGCCTTGGCGTGCCAGCCGGAGTTGTACGCCCACACCGCCAGGTACCAGTTCTCGATCTTCGACGGGTCACCGTCGTGGACCTTCGCCTGGCCGTCGGTGTCGGTCCAGATCTGGTTCCACTTCTGGGCCAGGGTCGACATGCCCGCCGCGATGTTGGTGACGTAGTCGAGCGCCACCCGCTTCTGCGTGTTGGGGCTCCACTGGGACACGTCGCCGCGCATGTTGTCGGTCTGCTGGGAGATGCCGTAGCCGCAGTCGGCCTTGGTGAAGTCGACGTCCCAGTCGTTGGCCGGGTTGTCGTCGTAGACGTTGACGCCGTAGAAGTTGCCGACCAGCGGGTTGCCGGTCTCGCCCTCCAGCACGCTGCGCTGGGCCTGCCACAGGTTCGACTCCTGCGCCAGGATGCCGAACATGATCGACACCGGGATCCGGCCGCCGCCCTGGAGGTCCGGCACGGGGAACTCGGTCTGCGGGTTCCACCCTGGCAGGCCCGAGCCCTTCCAACCGTTCGGGCGGGTCACGTTCAGCCGGTTCTTGAAGACGAGCTGGTCGACGGCCCACTCCACCTGCCGCCAGTGCGGCTGGTAGACCTGGATCGCCGGGTCGTTGCGCGGGATCGCGCACCGGTAGCCGGTGTCGACGGTCCCGGCGACCGAGGTGGTCACGGCGGGGCCCACCACCCTGAGGGCCGGCGCCGGCTTCGGGTTGACTGCGCGGCCGGAGGCCGCCGCCGGGAGCAGGTCCGCGCCCGGCTGCACCTCGAAGCCGACGTCGGCCTTGGTCGGTACGACCTGTGCGGTGATGTCGACGGGCTCGGCGTCGGGCACCTCGGGGCTGACGCCGGGTGTGTCGTCGCCCAGCGCCGTCGCGTCCGGCGGTCCGGCGGGCGGGCCGCCGGGGCCCGCGCGCAGCCCGCGCATCGCCGCGCCGGTGACCGCCAGGCCGCCCTCGGAGGAGACGTCGGCGGAGGCCGGGGCGTCCAGGAGCGACACGCCCTGCGGCAGGGCGGCCTGCCGGTCGGCCCGGCCGACGAGGAAGACACGGCCGTTCGTGCCCGACTGGACCGTCAGCTCGCCCAGGCGGCCCGACGCCAGCTCGCGGGTGGTCCCGCCCAGATGGTGACGGACCCTGACCGACGCGCCGTCGCGGGTGGCGAAGGCCACGCCGCCGTCGGCGGTCGCGCGCAGGTCGAAGGGCACCGATTCGGTCGCGGCGAGTCGCACGAGCTCGCCACCCGCCCGGACCTCGACGAGCCGGGCGCCGTCGGCCGCGACCACCGTGTCCCCCACGGGGACGGCCGAGGTGAGCTGACCGGCGGTCACGACGGCCCTGGTCACGCGCTTGGCGGCGGTGTCGACCGTGAGGAGGCGGGTGGTGCCGTGCCGCTCGCTGACACCCTGGGTGAGCGCGACCGTGTCACCGGCGCCGCAGCCCGGGTTGAAGTAGGCGAGGGTCACCTGGTCGCGGAGCTTGGTGACGGCTCCCGTCTTGGCGTCGATGATCGCGGCGAACGCGCCCCGGCTGAACAACCAGTCGCGGTTGGTGAAGTGGCGCGGCGCGTAGACGGCCACGATCCTGGTGCCGGATCCGGTAAGGCAGGCGTTGCCGATCCACTGGTCGGTGTCCATGCCCGGCTCGGTGAGCGTGGCGACGGTCCGCCACCGGTAGCCCGAGGCGGCCGTCGCCGTGAACACGTGGAACCCGGTCGCGTCACCGGCCGTGGTGACGGCGAGGTCGGTCGACTTCTGCCAGTTCGCACCGAGCACGCGGTCACGCAACTCCGGCTGGACGGACGACAGGTCGAGGTGCTGCGGCGACGGGGCCGGAGTGGGCGCGGGCGGCTCGGCCAGCGCGGGGGCCGTGGAGGTGAGCAGACTGGCGGCGATCGTGGCGCCGATGAGGAGCAGCCGCCGGGGGTGTCTCATAGCCGGGAGCATCGGCAGGCCGTCTTGACACGGCCTTGCCATGTGGCGTCGCGGCACGGGGCGGCCACGTTCCGCGCGCTGCTCTGAGCGGATCCGCCGCAGGCGGATCGGGTCGATATCGCACCGGGCGGCCCCACATGCTGGACGCATGAGCGAAGATTCGAAAGCCCCTCTGTTCGACGTGCATTTGCGGCGTCGGCTCTACGAGCAGCGAACGCTCGTTCTCGACGGACCACTCGACGACGACAACGGCACCCTTCTCACCACGCAGCTGATAACCCTCGCCATGGAGGACCCCTCTGCCGACATCGCGTTGTGGATCCATTCGCCGGGTGGTTCCGTGCCGTCGATGCTGGCGATCCGTGACGTCATGCGGCTGATCCCGTGTGACGTGTCGACGCTGGTGCTGGGCATCGCCTACAGCGCCGGTCAGTTCCTGCTCTCCTCGGGCGCACGGGGGAAACGCCGTGCCCTCCCCCATGCGCGGGTGCTGATGCACCAGGGGTCGGCCGGCATCGGCGGCACCGCCGTCGACATCGAACTGCAGGCCAGCGACCTGCGCCACACCCGTGACACGGTGCTCGGCCTCATCGCCGAAGACACCGGCCAGCCCGTGGAGCGCATCTTCGACGACTCCCTGCACGACCGCTGGTATACGGCCCGGGAGGCGCTCGACTACGGCTTCATCGATTCGATCGTCAGCGATTTCGGCGAGATCGCGCCGCTCGCCCACCATCGGCTCGGTTTCGGCGTCACCGAAGGAGCGGCCCGATGAGCACGTACACGATCCCCAACGTCATCGCCCGCAATTCGCGGGGCGAGCGTATTCTCGACGTCTATTCACATCTGCTCACCGAGCGAATCGTCTACCTGGGCACGGCGATCGACGCGGGTGTCGCGAACGCGCTCATCGCGCAGTTGATTTTCCTGGAATCCGACAATCCCGATGCCGAGATCCAGTTCTACATCAACTGCGAGGGCGGCGACCCGAGCGCGATGCTCGCGATCTACGACACGATGCGCTACATCCGCCCGAAGGTCGCCACGACCTGCGTCGGCCAGGCCATCGCGGTGGGCGCGGTGCTTCTCGCGGCGGGCGCGGAAGGGAAACGGGCCGCCCTGCCGCACGCACGGGTGGTCCTGCACCAGCCGGCCGCCCAGGGGCGCGGCGCGATCCCCGATCTCATCCTGCAGGCCGACGAGGTCGTGCGTGTCCGGGCCGACATCGAGCGCATCCTGTCGCGTCACACGGGCCAGACCGTCGAGACACTGCGCGCCGACACCGACCGCGACCGGGTCTTCACCGCGCCGGCGGCGATGGAATACGGGCTCCTCGACCAGATCATCGACGAGCACTCGCGCACCCGGTCTCGCTAGGCGGCCGGCCGGGCGGCGCCCGCCGACATGCCACCCTGCGCCGTAGGTGTCACGCTAGGCGGCCAGCAGGGTGGCCCCCGCCGACATGCCGCCCTGCGCCGCCCGCAGGTTCTCGGTCACGGCGGAGGTCAGCTCGACCAGGGTGACGTCGAGTGCCCCGGCGACCGCGGCGATCATCTCGCTCGACGGCTCTTTGACGCCGCGTTCCATCTCGGAGAGGTACTGCGGCGAGACCCCGGCGCGGCGCGCGGTCTCCGCCAGCTTCTCACCACGCTCGTGGCGGATCTCCCGCAGGCACTCACCGAGCGCCTCCCGCCACAGCGGCTCGCGCGCGGGCTCCGGCTCGCTTCGGTCGCTCACCCGCCGCAGCGGCGTAACAGAGGAGGCCATGCCTCACCATAAACAGTCACCGCGCCGCCGTCGCGGCGGCTTCGCGCACAGCACAACCAGATCTGCCGTCGCCATTGGAGACTGATGGGTCATGCCCCCGGGGGATGGAACGGTCCTTGTCGTGTCCCCGTCCGGGTGAGAAGCTGCGCAGGCATTTCCCCGGCGTAGATGGAGGATTCGTGACGACTCCGGCGCAAGCCAAGATCAGTGCCATGGCGGCGATCAATGAGGGGCTGCTGCTCACCCCGCTCGCGACGGCGAAGGTCTGGAATCCGTCGAAGTCGATCACCGAGCCGATGACCCCCTCCTTCTCGGGCAGCCCGGGGTTGGTCGGGGTGCCCGAGTTCGTCGCCGACAAGGTCACCTTCGCCGCTCCGGGTACGCAGAAGCAGAACCTGGTCCTGCTCGCGAAGAAGGCCGGCCTCATCGACAGTGAGGCGAACTGGGCCCAGATGACCTCGGAAGTGGTCGAGGAGTTACGGGTGCGGGCCAAGAAGGCGTACGTCACCTACGGCCGGGAGTTGCTGAAGACCATGAAGGGCGGTGTCTGCACGATGTTCACCTGCGCCGCCATCGGATGGGTGGCCGAGAACGCCGAATCGCTCCCCGATGACGCCGTGGTGGAGTTGTTCGCGCACGTCGATTCGGGTGCGGGCCACGGGTTCGCGGTCGTCGATCGCAACCGCACGGGAAATGCCGACAAGGTCGACGAGTGGGGAGACCTGTGTTTCGTCGTCGATCCCTGGTTCGCCCGTCATCGGCGTACTCCTCCGGGCACGGATCATGTCAAGAATCTCGTGGTGAACGATCCCTTCCATCTGGCGGCGTACGTCGACTTTCTCAAGGAACCGAAGGCGAGGGTCTCCCAGTTGACGTTCACGAAGGCGGAATTGCCGACGCTGCTCTGACCCGCTCGGGGCCCACACGGCGCGAGGCCATGGTGCGCGCCGTCCGGCGAATGCGATGAAGAGAAGTAATCTCTCACCATCCTGGAATTCGCCGGTTCGGAAATCTTACGGGCCGTTATCGTCGCAGGTCCCAGAGGTGGACATTACTTATTGTCGCCGACCGCTCGTTTGTCGCCGAACTGGACGTGATCAACCGGTCTGCTTATCGTGACGATCGTCCCCGAAATCGCGCGAGAAACGGGAGAGCAGATGGCGAATGACGAACCGCTCCACCTTGATCTGAATTCGCTCGACGTGACGACGGTCGAGCTTCCGGGCGAGGATCTCGTCGAAGCCCTGGGCATGGGGCTGGGCAACACCGAAGTCGGAGCTTCCGGCATCGGGCGTACGAGCTGGTTGATCTAGGTCTTCCCGGCATGGTCTCGGCGCGTCGGGGTCCGCAGGGACGCGTCGAGATCGACGCGGCCGTGGTCGTGAGGGTGGCCGCGCTGCCGGTGGCGGCCCTGGCGGAGTCGAGGTGCGCGGCCTCGTGGGGACGCGTACAGGAGATTCTGGCCCTTCGTGAACGGCTGGCGGTGGAGGGGCGGCGGCTCGCCGTCGAGTTGGAGCCGGTGATCGGGGCGGCGGAGGCCGGGCCCGAGCGGGCGGCGCTGGTGGCGCTGCGGCGGGCGTTGTACAACACGAGACGGGGCCGTCCGGTGGAGGTGGCCGGCCTGGGCCGGCGTATCGCGGCCTGGTTCGAGGATCTCGATCGGCATGACGAGCTGGTCCGGGGGTTGCCGGAACTGCTCGACCGGGAGTCCCGCGGGGCCGTCGAGGTGCTGCGCCGGTGGGTCGCGACCGATGTCTTCGGTTATGGGGTGCTTCAGGCGGGACCGGCGATGTCCGACGCGTTGCGCCGGTGGCTGGCCGAGCCGCCCGGTGGCGTGCCGTCGCGCCGGCTCGTGTTGCGGCTCGCCCGGTATCTGGCGCGGGTGGTCGCGAAGACCAGCCCTCACTCGACCTTCATGATGACGACGCTCGGGCGGTGGGGCGACGACGATGTGCCGGTCCGGTGGGAGGGGGCGTGGGGGTGGCGCAGCGCGGTCGAGCCGAACGTGCCGCTGCTGCTGCGGCTGCTCTCCGATCTGGCCCGGACCGACGATGAGCTGGCCGCGCTGTTCGAGGTCAGGGCCAATCCGAGCCTCGCCGAGGACGACGGCCGCCTGTGGTTCCTGACCGGCCGGGAGGACGCGTTCACCGGTGTCGCCGTGTCGGCGGCGCTGCGGCGGCGGCTGCGCCCGCCTTTCGGCGATCCGCGCGAGCGGGCCGGCCTGGTCGAGCTGGGGGTGCTGGAGCTGCTGCCCCCGGTCGCCGACCAGGCCGATTCCCACCTGACCGATCTGGTCGATCGCCTTGGGACGCATCCGGCGGGCAAGGCGCTGGCCGTCGTGCGGGACGTGCTGGCCCGGTACCCGCGAGCGGTCGGGGTGGACGAACGGGCGGCGCTGGGCGGGCAGGTGCGGGCCGCCTTGTCCACGCTGGGCGCGGATCTGCCGGACCGTAATCTCTTCCACGAGAACGCCGTGGTCGGTTCGCCGGGTCCCCGGCTGGGCCTGGACGCCTGGCGGCCCGCGCTGGACGACCTGCGGACGGTCGCCGACTTCGCGGCGGTCTTCGACCGCGACCGGTACGCGCGGGCGCTCGCGGCCGACCTGTTCGCGGAGCGGATCGGCGCGGGCGCGCAGGTGCCGTTCGGCCGGTTCCACCGAATGCTCGGGTCGTCGGCCGAACTGCGGGCTTTGACGCATCCGTGGCAGACGCCCGCCGTGCTGCGGGACGCGCAGCTCGCGGCGTTGCGCGCGTTGCCGTCCGGCGTGATCGATCCGGCGGTGCCGGCCGGTCTGGCCACCGGCCGAGCCGTGGGATCGGTGTCGTGTTTCGTGCAGACGATCGGGCCGCCGGACGAGACGCCGGTACGGCTGGTGCTCAACGGCTTCGGCCCGGGGCATGGGGCGATGCGCAGCCGGGTGCACCGCCTGCTGAGGGTCGCGGGGGTTCGCGTCGGCGAGAACCGGCCGCTCGGGGTGGAGCACGGACTGCCGGTGGAGATCAGCGGGTTGTTCGGCAACAACGTCAATCTGCGGTCGCCGGTGGCGTCGCTGGAATTCGGCTATCCGGGTGTGGTTCCGCGCGGGGACGTCGTCGGCCTGGGAGAACTGGCCGTGCGGCACGGCCCGGACGGTCTCGTCCTGGTGCGGGCCGGAGACGGCGTCCGCATTCGGCCGGTCTACACGGGGATGGTGGCGCCTCTGCTGTTGCCGCGTACGGCGCGGCTTCTGCTGCAGTTCTTCGGAGACGTCCCCAGTCCGGTGATGGAGCTCGCGGAGATCTTCTCCCGGCCGCCCGAGGTCGTTCCGGACCGGATCGTGCGGACGGAACGGGTGTCGGTGGGGCTGGTCACCGTGGCCCGTGCCGCCTGGTACGTCCCGGCGGGTGAGATCCCGCGCCGGGGAGGCGGTTCGGCGGCGGCGCATCTGCTCGCGCTGGCCGCCTGGTTCGCCGGGCACGGGCTGCCGGAGCGGTGTTTCGTGTCCTCGCGCGTTCCCGGTGCGCCGGTCCATGAGCGGTTGCGAACGTCGCGGCTGGCCAAGCCGACCTATCTCGATCTCGCCGACCCCGCCCTGGTGGCGCTGTTCGACCGGGGGCTGGACACGAGCGGTCCGATGGTCGTCTTCCACGAGCCGCTCCCGGACTTCGACGCGGCCGTCGACGTCGGTGGAGGGGGCCGTCACGTGAGCGAATACGTGGTGGAGGTGGGCCGTGCCTGACGGCTGGATCTCGCTGCACGTCTTCCACCGGTCCGACACCGATCTGCTGCTCACCACGGCCGTCCACCGCCTGGTCGGGGAACTGGAGCTCGGCGGGTACTTCTTCCTCCGGTACTGGGAGGGCGGCCCTCACCTGCGGTTGCGCCTGCTGCCCCGGATCCCCGGCGACGCGGCGGCGATCGAGAAGCACGCCACGGCCGCGCTGGAGAAGCATCTGGCGGCCCATCCGACGACGGGCCCGTGGGACCGTGAGCGGTACACGCTGCTCGCCGGGGAATGGGCACGGCGGGAGGGCCTGGCCGCCTACGACCGGCGGCTGCGGCCCGACGACCACGTGGAGGCGATCCCCTACCGGCCCGAATACGTCACGTTCGGCGGCCCCGAGGCGGTCGCCGCCGTCGAGCGGCATTTCGCCGACTCCAGCCGGATCGCGCTGGCGGTGCTGCGGGGCGAGCCCGACCGGCGACGCCGGCTGGGTCACGCCTTCACAGCGCTGACGCTCACCCGCCTGGCCGCGCCAGACCTCCGCCGCCGGGATCGGCTCCCGGCGTCCGCGCGGCAGGCCGCGTTGTTCGTCAGCCAGCGGGAGGCCCTCACCGCGCAGGCGGAACGTTGCCGGCACATCGCCGAGGGCGCCGACGACGACGGTCCGCCCGGTGTGTGGTGGCGGTCGATCGACGCCCTGCGCCGGGCCGGAGTGCGGGCGGACGTGCTGGACCGGTGCGCGCACCTGTTCTGCAACCGGCTCGGGTTGTCGATCGCGGAGGAGGCCCATGTGCGTTACCTGACCGCCGCCACCAGGGAGGGAACCGGGTGAACGACGTCGGCTGGCGTGCCGTCCAGATCCGCTACTACGAGCAGGCCAAGGACGATCTGATCCTCGACTGCGTCCGCCCGCTCGTCGAGCGTCTCGACGGCCTGATCGGGCGGCCGTACATCGTGCGGCACTGGCGCCGGGGGCCGCACCTGCGGCTGAACCTCCGCGCGACCGCGCGGGACTGGGATCGGGAGATCCTTCCCGTCGCGACGGAGACGATCACCGGTTATCTGCGCGACCATCCCTCCACCGCGCGGCTCGACGAACGCGACCATCTGGCGGCCCACCGGCTGCTGGCCGCGCGGGAAGACGAGACCGGGCCGTTGCAGCCCTGGTATCCGGACAACTCCCTTCAGACCGAGCCCTACGACGACCGTCTGCACATCTTCGGCGGCACGGCTCTCGCCGACCTGGTCGACGCCGCCGCCGCGGAGAGCACCCGCCTGACCTTCGGCACGCTCGACCGGATCCGCCGGGGTGAGCTCACGCTGTTCGAGGTCGCCATCGATCTCATGGTCGCCGTGGCGCACGTCAGCGTCCCGCCTATCGCGCGCGGCTACATGTCCTACCGCTCGCACGTGGCGGCGGCCACCGCGGACTTCGAGAACCGGGACGCGGTCACGGCCGCCTTCGAGGCCCGGTACAGAGCGAACGCCCCGGCTCTGCGCGCCGCGGTGGTCGGCGTGGTGGAGTCGGTCGACGGCGGCGAGCCCGCGGCGCACGTACAGGACTGGATCGCCTTCACCCGCCGCCAGAAGGAGCTCGCCCTCCCGCTGCTGGCCGCCGGGAAGATCGACCTGGACGCCTCGGACCGGCGGGTGGACCGGCGTCATCCGGTCGACTATTTCGACGTGCTCCTGTCCACCGACCGCTACCGCACCGAGGTGCTGGGCTCGGACTGGTTCCGCGCCCACCGTCTGGTGGTCAACATGCTGTACGCGCATCTGGCCCGGCTCGGTGTCACCCCGCTCCAGCGGCACCTGCTCTGCCATCTCGTCGCGTCGGCGGTGGAGGAGGAGTATGGCGTCTCTCCGCTGGAGAAGGCCCGCGACTACACTGTCGTGCCCGCACCGGGATCAGCGGCGGGGTAGCACGCCCAGGAGGGTCGCGGTCAGGGCCAGCTTCAGGGAGTCCTTCAGATCCAAGTGGAAGCGGGCCAGGTCGGGCTCGGCCTCGTAGGCCGCCCGCAGGCTGGGCGGAGGTGTGCCGTACGCCGACAGCGCCCCCGCCATGACCATGGTCTGGAGGCTGAACAACGTCGCGTTCTCGCCCAGCTCCGGCAGGTACTTCCGGAGCAGGGCCGTCATGGTCGTCAGGCGGCCCAATGAGGCCCGCTTGTAGCGGGCCACGACCTCGACGGACACGTTGTGTTCCAGGACGCCGCCCTGCGCGCCGAAAAGGTCGCACAACACCACCCGGCTGGAGAGCGAGCGGCTGAGGATCTCGGCCACCGCCGCCGCTCGCCCGGCCATGGGGAGGTGCTCGTCGACGCCGTCGGCCAGCTCCCCCGCCAGTTCCGTCAGCCAGTCGTGCAGGAAGCGGTCGAGCAGTTCCAGCAGCACCGCCTCGCGGGACTCGAAGTAGCGCAGCACGTTCGGCTTGGCCAGGCCCACCCGGCGGCTGAGCTCGTTCAGGGTGACCGCGGCCACGGGCATCTCGTCGAGCATCGCCGACGCCTCGTCGAGGATCGCCCGTCGGCGGATCTCGCGCTGCTCTTCGGTCCGGGCCCGCTGGAAGGTCACGATCGCCAGCTTACTTAGATACCTGCGGTACGTTGACAACGTACCGCAGGTATCTTAATGTCGCCAGCACAAGATACCTTCGGTACGTTATTGGGGAGCCCGGCATGAGCGAGAAGTGGACGACGGCCAACATTCCTGACCAGAGCGGCCGGGTGGCCGTGGTGACCGGGGCCAACACCGGGCTGGGACACGAGACCGCCAGGGCGCTCGCCGAGCGCGGGGCGTCCGTGGTGCTCGCCGTGCGCGACGTCGAGAAGGGCGAGCGGGCCGCGGCCCGCCTGACCGGTGACGTGAGCGTGCAGGCGCTCGACCTGACCTCGCTCGACTCCGTCCGGGCCGCGGCGGCGGCGCTGCGGTCCCGGTTCGACCGGCTCGATCTGCTGGTCAACAACGCCGGCGTGATGTACACCCCGAAGCAGACCACCCGCGACGGCTTCGAGATGCAGTTCGGCACCAACCACCTCGGCCACTTCGCGCTCACCGGGTTGCTGCTGGACCTGATGCTGCCGGTGCCCGGCTCGCGCGTGGTGACGGTCAGCAGCACCGGCCACCGCATCCGGGCCGCGATCCACTTCGACGACCTGCAGTGGGAGCGGTCGTACAGCCGGGTCGCCGCCTACGGCCAGTCGAAGCTGGCCAACCTGATGTTCACCTACGAGCTGCAGCGCCGGCTCGCCGCGCACGGCACCACCGTCGCGCTGGCCGCGCACCCCGGCATGTCCGGCACCGAGCTCGCCCGCAACGTCCCCCCGGCCCTCCGGCTACCGCTCACCTGGCTCGCGCCGCTGATCACCCAGACTCCGGCGATGGGCGCGCTGCCGACCCTGCGCGCCGCCACCGACCCCGCCGCGCTCGGCGGCCAGTACTACGGTCCCGGCGGGCGCAACGAGGTCATGGGCCACCCCCGGCTGGTCACCTCCAGCCGGGAGTCGTACGAGGCGGCCGTCCAGCAGCGGCTCTGGGCCGTCTCCGAAGACCTCACCGGGGTGCGGTTCCCCCTCGACGTGGCGCGTGCCGTCAGGTAGGCGGAGTCAGGCCCGGGTCCATTTCTGGTTGGTGCCGCCGTGGCAGGTCCAGATGTGCAGCCTGGTGCCGTTGGCGGTGCCGTAGCCGGATACGTCCAGGCACTTTCCGGCCCCGACCGCGGTGATGGTGCCGTCGGAGTTGAGGCGCCACTTCTGGTTGTTCTGGCCGTTGCAGTCCCAGATGATCACCCCGCTGCCGTCGGCGGTGCCCGCGCCGTTCACGTCCAGGCACTTGCCGCCGTACACCCGCAGCTCACTTGAGGTCGTGGTGGTCCACTGCTGGTTCGGACGCCCGTTGCAGTCCCAGATCTGCACCTGCGCGCCGTTGGCCTGCGAGGCGCCGCTCACGTCCAGGCAGCGTCCCGATCCGACGCCCTTCAGGGCGCCGCCCGTGCCGGTGGACGGCGACGGGGACGGGGACGGAGAGGGGGTGCCGCCGCCGTCGAGGCCGAGGAAGGTGATGGCATAGGCGAGCTGGCCGCTCATGGGGAGCTGGTGGCCGACCCCGCTGATGCTGATGCCCTCGACCGTGGCCTGCGCCGAGGTGGTGCCGTACCTGGTCCGGGTCCAGTTCGACTGCGGCTGGTCGGTGAACGAGGGAGTCTGGCTCAACCCGTGCAGGTTGGTCCACTGCTTGATCTCTTCGCCGAAGTTGTTGTAGTGGAGCGTCGTGTCCGTGGTGCCGTGCCAGAGCTGCATGCGGGGCCGGCGGCCGGTGTATCCGGGATACATCGCCCGGGCCTGGTCGCCCCACTGCTGCGCCGTCTTGATCAGTTGCCCGCCGGAGCACTGGCTGTTCCACAACGACCCGTTCGTGGTCGCGAAACACCCCGCGGGAACTCCGGAGAACGCCGAACCCGCTGCGAACACGTCGGGATACTGGGCGGCCAGCACGTTGGTCATCATCGCCCCCGAGGAGAACCCGCTGACCACGATCCGCGCCGGATCGACGTTGTGGCGCTGGCGCGCCCACGCGACCATCGCCATGACACCGGTGGAGTCGCCGCCGCCGTCGCGCCGCAGCGCGGCGGAGGTGGACACGTCGAAGCACTTCTCGGTACGGGTGACCTCCGGGATGACGATGACATACCCGTACCTGTCGGCCGCGGTCACGTAGTCGCGCCCGTTGCCGTTGAAGATGGCCCCGGCCGACCCGCCGCAGTAGTGGGTGAGCACCAGGAGCGCGGGCTGGGCCGCGACGTTGTCCGGCACGTATATGTACATCTTGAGGTTCGTCGGGTTGGCGCCGAAGTTCGTCACCTGGGTCAGGGCCGCGGCGGCGGCCGACGGCAATCCGACGAGGGTTCCGGCCCAGGTCAGGCACAGGACGAGAGCCGCCAGCACCGCCCTGCTCATACGTTTCACGTGTTCGGCGGGGAGCAACGCGGTCTCCTGTCGTATCGATTCGATCCCGTGCGGACCTCAGGTTAAGAGCCGCTTTCCGGCTGTCAAGGAGCCGGTTTTCGTGCTTGCCGCGGCCCGTGCCGGGGAGGGCGGCGGCGGCTCCGGCGTTTCGACAGGCAGACCGGGAGGGCTTTCCGGTACGGCTCTCGCGGCGAGGCGCCGCCGACGGGAACGGCGCACGCGCGCGGAGGTGAAAATTTCACGCGGTGCCGGGACGGGAGCAGCCGCGGCCCGACCCGCCACCCGACCCGCCACAGGTGTGCGCCGTGCTCCTGCGACGGTGCCGCCACCACGTGCCCGCGACCGTCAGGAGCGTCTGCTCGGCGAATGCGGCGCCCGCCCCGGTGAGGAGCCCGGCCCCGATCATCACCGGCAGCGCGCAGCAGGCCCCGCACGCCACCACGGCCAACGTCGCGGCGACCCGGCTCCGCCGGGGTGGTCCGCATCGGCTCATCTGGCCGGTTCTCCTGAGGGGGACGGCAGCGGGCAGTCGGGGCAGTTGCACCCGGTCAGGCTGTCGCACCCGGCCGCCACCACGGCGGTCAGCGCCGCGTGGACGGTGGTCAGGTCGGCGATCTTCGCCTCCACCTCGGCGATCTTCGCCTGGGCGCGGGCGCGCAGGTCCGGCGTCGGGTGCCCGCGACGGCCGGGGTCGATGAGCTCGGCGACCTCCTGGAGGGTGAACCCGAGCCGCTGCGCCGCCTTGATCACCGTCAGCAGCGTCACCGTCTCGGGCGGATAGGCCCGGTGGCCGCCGGGGCTGCGAACCGGTTCGGCGATCAGGCCGCGCCGTTCGTAGTAACGCAACGTCTGCGGGTTGACCCCGGCGCGTTCGGCCACCTGCCCGCTGCGCAGATACGGCCCGTGCCGGTCGGAGACGTGCACGTCCTGCCTCATGACGTGATCGCGGCCTCGGCGCGCGCCCGCAGCGCCTCCAACACTGAGGTGTGCTCGGCCGGGACCGCCACCTCCAGCGCCAGGCCGCCCCCGGCGACGGTCACCGTGAAGGTGAAGAACGAGCAGCAGCCGGTCTCCCGCGCCGCCAGCTCGGCCGCCCGCGCCGCGTGCTCGGGGGCGGAGACGAGCTCCAGCCGCAGCCGGGTGGCGCTCTTACGCCGCACGGCCTGGAGGGTCTCGGCGAAGAGGGCGTCGAACTCGGCCACCCGCAGCGGCCGCTCAGCGGTCGGCAACGTGCACGCCGACGGCGCCCACACGATTTGGTCGCTCATACGTCGACGGTAAACCTGTACCCCGGTACCGGATGCAAGGCGGCGATCAGCGGGTCTCCCACCACGTCAGGTTGGCGGCCGCCTGGGACACCGGCTCGATGATCTCCCATGCCTCGGCGATCAGACCGTCGTCGAGCCGCCAGATGTCGACGACCACGATCTCCGGCCCGGCACCGGGCAGCCGGCGCCGCGAATGCATCACGACGCGATCGCCGTCGGCCAGCACGTGCTGGATCTCGACCTGCATGCCGGCGAGCGGGACGAGCGCGGCGCCCACGGCGGCCAGCCATTCCGACTTCGTCTTGGAGCTCGCGTCCGGACGGTGGTGGCGGAAGTCGTCGCTCAGCAATGGTGCGAGCGCGTCGACGTCGCCGGTCGCGACCAGTGCGGTCAGCGCCCGCTGGACGATGCTCTTGTTGTCGTGGGTCATGTTCTGCGTGGTCACGGGCAGCAGTGTTTCCAGCGTCCGGGATGTTGTCGATGAAATCGCATGTCATGGCGTCCGGCTGCTCGATGAGTAGCATCGTCGTCCATGTACACGGTCGGCGAACTGCTGCGGCAGTGGCGGCACCGCCGCCGGCTCAGCCAGCTGGATCTCGCGATCGCCGCCGATGTGTCGGCTCGCCACGTCAGCCTGGTGGAGACCGGCAAGTCCCACCCGAGCGCCGGGATGATCCTGCGACTGGCCGAGCAGCTCGACGTGCCGTTGCGAGAGCGCAACCGGCTGCTGCTGGCTGCCGGCTTCGCGCCCCGCTATGCCGAGCGGACGCTCGGTCAGGAGGCGCTGTCGGCGGCCCGGGACGCGATCGAACGGGTGCTGCGCGCGCACGAGCCGTATCCGGCGCTGGCCGTCGATCGCCGGTGGGACATCGTGATGAGCAATCGCGCCCTCGACCCGTTCCTCGTCGGCGTCGCCCCCGACCTGCTGGTCCCGCCGATCAACATGGTGCGGCTGGGGCTGGACCCGCGCGGGCTGGCTCCGCGCATCGTCAACCTGGCGCAGGTGCGTGCGCTGCTGCGCATCCGGATCGCACGGCAGCTCGCCACGGCTCCCGACCCCGGGCTCGCCGCGCTCTACGAGGAACTCCTGGCCCCTCATTCGGAGGACGCGAGTCAACCGGCCGAGTCCGAGGTCGCCGTCCCGATGATCTTCCGCTTCGGCGGCCGGGAGCTGCGGCTGTTCTCGACGACGACCACGTTCGGCACTCCGATGGACATCACCCTGGACGAGATCGCGATCGAGTCGTACTACCCGACGGACGCCGAGAGCGCGGCCTACTTCACCACTCCCGACGTCGGCTTCGCCGAACACCGGCCGTTCACACCCGTCACCGGAAGCTCGGCACTCCGCCGTCACGGAACGCGGCGATCTTGAGAGCTCCGGTGGACGCGGCGTCGGTGAACGTCCGGTAGGCCGCCTCCATCTCCGGCAGCGGGAAGTCGTGCGTGACGAGACCCGAGGTGTCCAGCCGCCCGGCGGCGACCATCCTCATCAGGTCGGGTGTCGAGGACGTGTCGACCAGCCCGGTCGTGATGGTCACGTTCCTGCTCCACAGGCGTTCCAGACGCAGCGTCGCCGGGCCGCCGTGCACTCCCACGTTGGCCACG
The DNA here is from genome assembly GCF_001570565.1 of Herbidospora yilanensis. Taxonomy (GTDB): domain Bacteria; phylum Actinomycetota; class Actinomycetes; order Streptosporangiales; family Streptosporangiaceae; genus Herbidospora; species Herbidospora yilanensis. The sequence goes on from NZ_BBXE01000051.1 coordinate 57,047, forward strand.
TGACCACCCGGCCGGACCAGCCGGGCGCACAACTCGAAGGTCTCGGGCACACCCACGGCCTCGATGGCCACGTCGGCGCCCAGGCCACCGGTCAGTTCGGCGACCGCCGTCTCGGCCTCCTCGGCCGTTCCGGCCGTGACGTCCGCGCCCATCGTCTTGGCGGCGTCCCGGCGCGGTGCGGCGGGGTCGACGACCACGGTGTGGTTCGGCGTCAGCAGCCCCGCCGTGGTGACGGCGGCCAGGCCGATGGGCCCGGCTCCGACGATGACCACGGTGTCCCCGGGCCGCACCGCGCCGTTGCGCACCCCGACCTCGAAGGCGGTGGGCAGGACGTCGGCCAGCATGAGGGCCGCCCTGTCCGGGACGCCGTCCGGCACGGGGTAGAGGGAGGTGTCGGCGAACGGCACCCGCGTGTACTCGGCCTGGGTGCCGTCGATCAGATGCCCCAGAACCCATCCGCCGCCGCCCAGGCACTGCCCGAACACCCCGCCGCGGCAGTAGCGGCAGCGGCCACAGGCGGAGACGCAGGAGACCAGGACCCGGTCACCGGGCCGCCGGGTGGCGACGGCGGAGCCGGTCTCCACGACGGTGCCGACGGCCTCGTGGCCCAGGATCCGCCCGGGGGTCACCTCCGGCACGTCGCCTCTCAGGATGTGCAGATCGGTGCCGCAGATGGTCACCGCGTCGATCTGGACGACGGCGTCGGCCGGGTCGCCGACGACGGGGTCGGGCGTGTCCTCCCAGGAACGCCGGCCCGGCCCTTGATAGATCATCGCCTTCATGTCGCGCCTCCTCATCCCACGTTCGTCCCAGTCCGGCCGGATTGGGGAGGGCCGAAGGTCCTGACGCTGATCGGCGCCCTCAGCCGTGCCGGTCGGCCCGGATGCGCGCGGCCAGCGCCGCGACCTGCGTGCGGCGCTGCATGCTGAGCTTGGTGAGCAGGGTGGACACGTAGTTCTTCACCGTCTTCTCGGCCAGGAACATGCGCTCGCCGATCTGGCGGTTGGTCAGCCCGTCGCCGATGAACTCCAGGATGCGGCGCTCCTGCTCGGTCAGCGCGGCGAGAGGGTCCTTGCGCGCCGCGTCGTCCCGCAGGCGGTGCAGCATCGCCGCGGTGGTCTGCGGGTCGAGCAGCGACTGCCCGGCCGCCACCGTCCGCACGGCCCCCACCAGGTCGGATCCGTGGATCTGCTTGAGGACGTAACCCGCCGCGCCCGCCATCACCGCCTGGAACAGCGCCTCGTCGTCGGCGTAGGAGGTCAGCATGAGGCAGGCCAGCCCCGGCACCCGGTTGCGCACCTCGCGGCAGACCTCCACGCCGGTGCCGTCGGGCAGCCGCACGTCCAGCACGGCGACGTCGGGCCGCAGCGCGGGGATGCGCGCGATCGCCGACTCGGCGGTGCCGGCCTCGCCGATCACCTCGATGTCGTCCTCGCTGTCCAGGAGCGCGGCGACACCGCGCCGGACGACCTCGTGATCATCGACAAGAAAAACCCGAATCATGCCGTCAATTTACTTTTACCGGACATAACGCGACAGGGACCAAAGTCCCGTCCGGCAAGGG
>NZ_BBXE01000052.1 GCF_001570565.1 Herbidospora yilanensis
GCCTTCGGCGGAGCTCCGCACCTCGCACGTCCCGCCCAGTTCGGCGGCGCGTTCGCGCATCGACGAGAGGCCGACGCCCGGACGGGCGCCCGCGGGCAGGCCCGTGCCGTCGTCGCGGATCTCCAGGACCAGTTCCCCGGCCCGTCTGACGGTGATCGCCGACCTCGTCGCGGCGGCGTGGCGGCGGATGTTGGTGAGGGCCTCCTGGCTGATGCGGTAGGCTGCGACCTCGACCGCCGCCGGGAGGCCGGTCAGGTCGCCGTCGACGACGAGTTCGTCGGGGCCGAGGTCCTTGAGCGCCCCGCTCAGGCCGAGCTCGTCGAGGGCGGGCGGGCGCAGGCCGTAGACGAGTTCGCGGATGCCGCCGGAGACGGCGTCCATGCCGCAGCGGAGGTCGGCGAGCAGGGTGTCGGCGGTCTCGGGGCTGCCGTTGAGGCTCATGCGGGCCATCGTGATGCGCATCGCCATCGCGCTCAGCGTCTGGCCGAGGCCGTCGTGCAGGTCGCGGCGGAGCCGGCGGCGTTCCTCCTCGCGGGCGGTCAGGATGCGCTCCCGCGACCGGCGCAGGGCCGTGGTCAGCCGCATGGTGTGGGCGGCGTCGGCGATGTAGGGGATCAGCCCGGCGATCACCCGCTCGTCGTGGGCGGCGGGGAAGCGGCGGCGTCCGGGCGGGCCGATGAGCAGCGTGCCGACGGGTTCGCCGTGCCAGACGAGGTCGACCCGGCGGGCCACCACGGGCAACTCGCCCCACTGGGTGCGGGCGCCGTCGAGGTCGAGGGCCGCGCCGGTCACCGCGAGGCCCTCCCTGATGGTCTCCAGGGTGGCCAGCAGGCCGTGGACGGGGTCGCTCTGCTGGAGCCGCCGGCGCAGGTCGGCGGCGAGCGTGACCGGGTCGCCCCTGGTGCCGTAGAGGGCCCGGTCGGCCAGCCGGTGCAGCGCCCGCCTCATCGGGTGGAAGAACACCCCGGCCCCGAGGGCCACGACCAGCCCGAAGTAGCGGTCGACCTCGGCCAGGAACAGGCTGGAGGCGGTGCCGGCCAGGACGTACGCGGAGGCGAACACGGTGACCATCCCGGCGCCGACCAGCGCCCGGGTGATCAGGGTGTCGATGCCGAACAGCCGGTAACGCAGCACGGCCAGCGTGATCGCGGCGGGGATCAGCGGGATCGTGATCGCGGTGATGCCCCAGACCGGTCCGCCGATGATCCACGGCACGCTCAGGCAGGCGATGGCCAGCAGCGGCCAGAGGATCTGCCGCCGCTCGTCGCCCTCGGCCCGCCGGAACCTGATCACCAGCGACGAGAAGGCCACCAGCAGCGCCGCGGTGACGAGGGGAGGCAGCACCTCGGTGCCCGGCACGATCCAGTCGGCGGCCAGCACCACGGCCGCGAAGCCGCCCGGCCAGCACCACGCCTTCGACAGCAGCGCCCCGGTCGGGTAGAGCATCGGCAGCAGCACGCCGAGGGCGTAGGTGGTCAGGTTCCACACGCCGTGGGAGAAGACGTGGGAGAAGACGCCGAGCGGCTCGGCCACGGTGTGGCCGCCCGTCCGGGCCGGCAGCGCGGCCAGGTTGGCCGAGGCGACGCTGGCCGCCGCGCCGAGCCCGCCCAGCGTCAGCAACCAGCCGATCACCAGTTTCGGCCGCCGCTGCACCAGCAGCGCCCCGAAGAGGGAGAAGGCGACCCCCATCACGTCCTGCGGCGCGAACGGCAGCGGCCCGCCGGCGGGGCGCGGCAGCCGCTCGCCGATCACGAGGTCGGCGACGACCAGGAGGAGCGCGGCGCCCGCGATGCCCGCCGCGAGGATCCGGGCCGCCCGGTCGGGCAGTCGCATCCACCTCGGCCGGGTCTCCACGTCGGGAGAGACGCCGGTCGTCTGTCTCTCGGGCAGCTCCACGGCTTCTGAGACGGGGCCCGGTGCGCGAAAGTTCAGCAGATCTCCGGCATTTCGGGTGACGCTTTGTCAGACGGAGTGGTGATGGCCCGGACGATCGGCGGGGGCGTGCCGTAGAGGCGCTGGGAGAAGCGCTGGGTCGCGCCCGGCCGCAGCCGGACGCCGGTGACGGTGGCCTCCCCGCCGTTCACGTCGGAGACCCTCACCGTGTACGGCCCCGGCCCCGGCGCCGCCGGGAACACCCAGTAGTTGTCGGCCCCCCGGCGCAGGTCACGCCAGTGGGGCCCGCTGCGCACCCGCACGTGCGCCAGCCGGTTGCCGTGGTCGAGCACCTGCAGCGCCGCCCAGTGGACGGTCGAGCCCGGCTTCACCCGGAACGCCAGCCGCCGGGCCGGTTCGGGGTCGCGCACCTCCCGGTAGGCGATGGCGGCGCTGCCGTCGCCGCGGTCGGCGATGCTGACGAACGCCTCGGCCGACAGGTCGAGGTCACCCGGGCCGCAGGCCGGGCAGCGGTCGACCACGAGCACCCGGACCGTGCCGGTCGGCCCCGTCACGTCGAGATAGCCGCCGCAGGCGGCCGACCCGGCGTACTCGGCCGTCGACACCGAGGCGAACAACATGCCGTGGCGGGGGAGCGAGCAGTTCCCCGGCGTCCGCGCCTCGTAGAAGTAGGCCCGCCCCCGCCGGTCGGGCGAGGCGCAGACCGGGCCGGTGAGCTGGACGAACACCGCCGCCGCCACCAACGCCGCGACGGCGAACACCACCCGTGGCCTCTTACGGCGTCTCGCGTGCCTCATGCCGGATACATAGGGACACGCGGCGATCACGTTACGTAGATCTTCACTGGTAGCGCGGGGACTCCAGCAGCCATTCCAGATAGGCCCGGGGCGCCCCGAACAGCGCCGCGGCCACCTTGTCGACCTCGTCGGGCACCCCGAGCTCCGCGTATGTCTCCGGCAGCGCCTTGGCCGCGTCGGTCAGGTCCTCGGCCCGCTCCACGATCCGGTCGGCCACCCACTCGGCCGGGGCGGGCACCCCGATCCGCGAGGCGGCCACTCGCAGGTAGTTGTGCGGGTCGCCGCGCTCCTTGCCGAGTGAGGCCACGTCGTTGCACCAGGCCGTCACGTCGACCACGGCCTCCACGAGCGTCCGCCACGGCGGCGTGGCGTGCAGCCGTCCCGGCACCTCGATCCGCAGGCAGCCCTCGACGATCTCGGCGCCGGGGCCCGCGAAGACGTCCCGCCGCAGCGAGGGGTACTCCCCGGCCGACGGCACCCGCCCGATCGACCGGTTCACCGCCTGCATGCGGCAGGCCTGCGCCTGCGCCTCCATCCGCGCCGCGAACCGCTGCTCCCACGCCGGGCTCATGTCGGGCGCCGTCACCCGCCACAGGTCGGCGAACGCCGCCACCAGCGGCTCGTCGGTCGCCCGGCCGGTCCGGGCGGCGTCGCGCAGCCGGCCCTGCATCTGGTCGAGCACGGTGGTGTCCCGGCTGCCGCTGCCCTCGTCGCACCAGTCGTCGTAGGCGAGCTGCCAGGTGACCCAGCGGGCCAGCAGCTCGTTGCCCGGCAGCACCCGGGCGGCCAGCCGCTGCGGACGGGGGGAGATCGACAGCCCGTACAGCCCGGCCCAGGCCGCCAGCGCGCGCGTGTCGCACTCGACCGGCTCTCCGAGGACCGGCGGGAGACCGTACGCGAGCGGGGCCAGAACGGCCGCAGCCGAAGGTATGCGCAGCTCAGGGGTCATAAGATGACACGGTAGGTGAGCATTCACCACTTGTCCCTGAGGCGCGACGGGGTGTCCTCACGGCAGGTGCGTAACGTATGTGAAACACACAAGGGGCACACTGTAGGTGCCCAGACATGGAACTTTCGTGAGGTAGTCGCCTTGGACCGCCAGCAGGAATTCGTCCTCCGCACGCTAGAAGAGCGCGACATCCGGTTCATCCGGCTCTGGTTCACGGACGTCCTCGGTTTCCTGAAGTCCGTGGCCATCGCGCCCGCCGAGCTCGAAGGCGCGTTCGCCGAGGGCATCGGCTTCGACGGCTCCGCCATCGAGGGGTTCTCGCGCGTCTACGAGTCGGACATGCTCGCCAAGCCCGACCCGTCGACCTTCCAGATCCTCCCGTGGCGCAGCGAGACCCCCGGCGCGGCCAGGATGTTCTGCGACATCCTCATGCCCGACGGCTCCCCGTCCCACGCCGACCCCCGCTGGGTGCTCAAGCGCACCCTCGCCAGGGCCGCCGACATGGGCTTCACCTTCTACACCCACCCCGAGGTCGAGTTCTTCCTGCTCAGGAATCGCCCCGAGAAGGGCGTGCGCCCCGAGCCGATCGACGACGGCGGCTACTTCGACCACACCCCCCACAGCGCCGGCCACGACTTCCGCCGCAACGCGATCATGATGCTGGAGGCCATGGGCATCTCCGTGGAGTTCAGCCACCACGAGGGCGCCCCCGGCCAGCAGGAGATCGACCTCCGCTACGCCGACGCGTTGTCGACCGCCGACAACATCATGACGTTCCGGCTGGTCATGAAGGAGGTCGCGCTCGAACAGGGCGTCTGGGCCTCGTTCATGCCCAAGCCCTTCACCGAATACCCCGGCTCGGGCATGCACACCCACATGTCCCTCTTCGAGGGCGACCGCAACGCCTTCTACGAGCCCGGCTCCGACTACCAGCTCTCCAAGGTCGGCCGGTCGTTCATCGGCGGCCTGCTCAAGCACGCCGCCGAGATCACGGCCGTGTGCAACCAGTGGGTCAACTCCTACAAGCGGCTGTGGGGCGACACCGAGGCCATCGCGGGCGCGGGCGGCGAGGCGCCGTCGTACATCTGCTGGGGGCACAACAACCGGTCGGCCCTGGTACGGGTGCCGATGTACAAGCCGCACAAGGGCGGCTCGACCCGGATCGAGTTCCGGTCGCTCGACTCGGCCTGCAACCCCTACCTGGCGTACGCGATGATCCTCGCGGCCGGCCTGAAGGGGATCGAGGAGGGATACGACATCCCGGCCGGGGCCGAAGACGACGTGTGGGCGCTGACCTCGGGTGAGCGGCGGGCGCTGGGCATCCACCCCCTGCCGCAGTCGCTCGACGAGGCGATCACGGCGATGGAGCACTCCGAACTCGCGGCCGAGACGCTCGGGGAGCACGTGTTCGACTACTTCCTGCGCAACAAGCGGGCCGAATGGCGCGAGTACCGGCGTCAGGTGACGGAGTTCGAGCTGGGGCGTTACCTGCCCGTTCTCTAGGCACGACCGGGGGCCGGTGCCTTGGCGCCGGCCCTTCGTCGTTCTCCGCGACCTAGACGCCCGCCCAGCCGGGCAAGGGCTCACACCGCACCGTCCACTCGCCGGGCAACTCCACCCCCGGCGAAGCGGCGACGACGCCGCCCGAGGGCGAGGCCGAGCAGGGAGGCGCGGGCGAGGGAAGGGGACATCCCCTCCATTGTGGGATCAAGGTCTGATCCCGTAGGTCCTCAGTACGGCGACGACCTCCGGTCCCCCCAGGAATCGGGGCGGGTTCGGGAGAGCACTCGCGGTGATCATGGCGGCCAGCACGTCCGCGAAGGGCTGCGCGGACAACGAGGAACGGATCTCGTCGGCTTCCTCTCCCGCGCATCTGCCCAGTTCCCTCAGCATGCATTTGGTGCGGGTGAAGGCCGCCCTCCGGCCCTTCGCCAGATCCGCACGGTTGAGGCCGAACACGTCGATGGTCGCCCGGCCCTGTGGGGTGAGCGGCTCGTATTCGCCACCGGTCAGGCTGAGCCACAGATGGTCGGCCGGGTCGGTGGACGACGGATCGATCAGCAGAGGGGCGCCGACGCCGTCGCGGGGGAACCGGTCCCGCTTGCCGTGGCTGTTGCAGTGAGTACAGGCGAGCAGGTGGTTGAGCCAGTCGAAGGCGCGTAGCGGGGTCTCGTGCAGCGGCTCGAAGTGGTCGATGGCGGTGCCGAGGCTGTCACCGCAGTACATGCACCGGCTGATGCCGGTCGCCATCCCCACGAGGTGCCCGGTCAGCTTGCTCCGGGTGGTCTTCGCGGATTTCCAGGCCGCTCGGGCCCGGTCGGCGCCGGCTTCTCAGCCGACAGTCCGCCGGTACGACGGGCGAGGTCCTGGGCCAGACTCTCCGGTAACTCCACGCGATGGATGCGGATCATTCTGCCGGGCGGATCCGGGCCGCGATCTCGTCGACTCTGGCCATGAGGGAGCTGTTCAGCGTCTCCTGCAACTCCTCGAACTCCACCAGCTCTTCCAGTGTGGCCTGGCCTCGGAGGACGGCGCGCTCCAGGGCCACCAGACGCCTGCGCATGGCCTCGGCTCTGGGGGAGTAGGGCGTCTCGATGCCGAACAGGTCGCTGAGCAGGGCGTCGTCACCGCTGCCGTAGACAACGCGCTCGTAGAGGTCGTCGTCCACGACCGCCGGTGGAAGGTCTTCGTCGACTCCGGGGAGGCGGATCAGGCCACCCGGGTCGGCCGACTGGCAGATATAGGGGCTGTGCGTCGAGACGATGAACTGGATGTTGGGGAAGTGGGTCTTCAGCCAGCCGCCGATCTTCTGCTGCCAGCTCACATGGAGATGGGCGTCGATCTCGTCGATGAGCACGACTCCTGATCGGGTGATCGCCGTGCTGGGCGTCGCGTCCGGGAAGGCGGCGCTCATCTGCCGCACCAGATCGAGAACCAGGGCGGTGACCGCGCGATAGCCGTCGCTCATCTCGCGCATCGGGATCCGGCGGCCGTCTCTGCGTGCCCACAGGCCGTCGCTGTCGACGCCGTCCACCTGAAAGCCGTCAGGAAGCAGCCCGTCGTCGAGGAGGCGCAGGGCGAAGGTGAGCAGAACCGCCGCCTGCTCGTTGCCTTCGAGTCGTCTCAGGTGCAGGTCGATCAACCAGGTGATGCCTTCGGCGAGCGAGGCGTCCTCGTTGAACAGTGTCGCGAGGCGGGAGATCTGACCCGGCCGCTGCATCAGGCGCTGCGCCTCGGCCGAGCCGCCGACCAGGCGCCGGAAGGGGCCGTATCCCGCGTGGAACCAGCCCTGGAGATCGGGTGCCCAGGGACCGAGCTCGGCATCCGGAGCGTGGCCGATCATCACCACGCGACCGCTCCTGAGCCGACGCCATGAAATCATGGTCCCGGGCAGCAGGGGCCGGTCGTCGATCGAGACGTCGCCGTCATCCTGGGTGAGGCCGGTCGTCACCGTCGCCTGGGCACACTCGTCGGTGACCCAGCTCTCGAATTCGAGGGTGAGGCCCAACGCCACGTCCGGCCCGGCCAGCGCGAGCGCGATCGCCCGCAGAATGGTCGTCTTTCCGGAGCCGTTCCTGCCTGCCAGTACGGTCCAGCCGGCGTGGCTGCCGTCGGGCCGGGTCAGGCGCAGATCGAAGTCACGGGCTCCGGTGAAGCCTTTGACGTTCGAGATCTTGAGCTCCGTGACGTACACGACTCGATCGTAGTCATCTGCTGACGTACCAGAGGATCAAACCGGCGACCGTTCCTACGCTGAGCAACACGCTGGCCGCGAACAGCAGCCGTCGCACCACCGTGTAGCTCAGCGGAGGTCGCCCCTCGGGCCGGGCGCGAGGCCGCCACGGTTCCCCGGCCGCCCGGTCGACCTTCCGGTCGCCGTTCAGGCCGGTCAGCCACGTCAGCAGCCCCGCGATCTCGTCCGGCTTCGGCGGCAGCCCCGACGTCGTGTAGCGCACCTCCGAGCCCCGGTTCGACAGGTCGCGGACCAGGTTCCCCATGCCCATGGTCGTCAGCCACGCCCGAGGGTCCTCCGACGCCCCCCGCCCGGTCGTCGTCCGGTCGAGGAGGTCGCCCTTGGTCACCACCACCGCGATCCGCCGCTGGCGTCCCCCGTCCGCGCGGGTGGAGAGCTCGTTGCGGACCCGGTGGACCGTGTCGGCCGGGTCCTCCCGTGAGGGCACCACGCCCCAGGCCGCCAGAAGGTCACGGTCGGCCGGGACGAGGCTGTCCTGGACGGCGGGCAGCGCGAACGGGTCGATCAGCAGGACCATCGCCTCGCCGTGCGCCAGGTAGCCCATCGCCTCGACGCGGCCGGCCCCGGTGTAGTGCTCTCCGGAGGGGTCGAACAGGTACAGGATCCGGGCTGACACGTCCAGGATGACCGCTTTCGGCAACTGGGTGCCCGTCTTGGTCATCGTCCCGGCCGCCAGTTGGTGGCGCAGACGGAGGAAGGTCTGCTCGTCGCCCTCGTCGACGAAGCCGGCCCCGGCCGTCTCCCGCAGGGCGTCGACGGCCACCGCCAGGAACGTCGTCTTGCCCGCGTCGGGTCCGCCGACCAGCGGGACGGGCTCCACCCGGACTTTGCCGATCTTGCCGGGCAACGTCCGGCCGCAGTGGGGGCACAGGGCCCGCAGCCGGTGGCGTCCGAGCAGGATCGTGGTCGGCAGCCGCGCGCCGCAGCGGCAGACGTGCCGGAAGGCCCCGTTCCGGTCGGGGCGCAGCGCCCGGTGCCGGGCCCCGCACGACGGGCACGCGTAGATGGGCCGGGCGATCCGCGCGTAGCACCCCGGATAGGGGCAGGCCTGGAGGATGCGCCGCAGCAGCATCACCGACTGCTCCACCCCGCGCAGCAGGCCGACGAACGCCAGCCAGGCCAGCAGACCGGCCACCACCGTCACCAGGTAGGCCGCCGTGACCAGCAGCGCCACCACGCTCAGCGGCAACAGGGCGGCCAGCAGGCCGGCCATGACCGCCAGCCACAGGGGGAAGAGCACGTAGCGGCGCTCGTCCGACATCAGCACTCTGGTCAGGAAGCGGATGAGCCGCCGGACCCGCCCGTCGACGAGGGGGACCGCCCCGGCCAGGACCGACCACCAGTCGTGCCAGACCTGGGAGACCAGGTAGTGCCGGTACGCCGGTTCGGCGCCCTCAGGCGGGGCGCGCACCCCGCGGTCGGGCAGCAGGACGCGGGCCGCCGTCGCGAAGTACGCCCCCAGCGCCCCCAGCACCGCCACCGCCACGGTCGCCGCGAAGACGACCGGGAAGACGAACGCGAAGGCCGCCCACATGGCGAGGAGCCAGAAGCCGGCGAGGACGAGCCACCACATCTACCGTTCTCCGCGCCCGAACAGCCGTCTCCGCTGGCCGGCCAGTTCCCGCAGGCCGGCGGCCAGTTCGGCGTCCTGTTTGAAGCGGGCCTCCATCGAGCCGAAGCGGCCCCAGTTGTTGACCTCGGAGCGGGCCCAGGCGTCCAGGCGGGGTTCGATCACCCCGGCGACGCGCATCCTGATCGCGATCTCCAGGAGGGCCATCTGCTGGTCGCGGTTGCGGCGGGGTTTGAGCCATTCGGGGATCAGCCAGCGGCGGGTCGCGTCGGTGACGGCCTTGGCGACCGTCGAGCGGAAGCGGGGGTCGCGGGCGGCCAGCACCTTCGCGGCGGTCGCGCGGGTCAGTTCGGCGAGTTCGGCGTTGCCCTCACGGGTGAGGTCGGTCAGGCGGTCGATCGCGCCGGCGGCGTCCACCGGCGTGGGGGCCGACGGCAGGCGGGCGGCGATCAGGGTCGCCTCGGCGTCGTCGGCGGGGAAGCCGGGCAGGCCGTCGCGGACACGTTCGGCCAGTGCCAGGGCCTCGCCGCTGGCCAGGCCCGCCTTGACGAACGCGCGGCCGGGGAGTTCGCCCAGGGTCGGGCTGGCGTCCATGCGGGGGCCGAGCAGGTCGACCAGGCGGCCGATCTCGCCCGGCGTCGGCTGCGCGGTCCAGAGCGACGGGAGGACCTGTTCGCGGAAGCCGTCGAACGCGCGGTCCATGAGCTCGGCGGTGGTCTCGACACGGTCGCGGCCCCCGTGGAGCGTCTGCCAGCGCAGCACCGCCACGCCGGTGCGGGGGGCGCGGCGCCAGTCGCGGCGGGCCCCGGCGAGCAGGCCGCACAGGGTGGCGCCAACCTCGCCGGGGGCGGCCTCCAGGCCGGCCACGTATCCGGCGATCACCGGCTCGCGCCAGGCCGAGGGGACGCGGGCCAGCTCGGCCGCCGCCTCCTCCTGGTTGCCGGGCACGGCCCGCGCCGCCGCCGACTCCACCTCGGCCGCGTCGACCGGCAGGTCGCAGGCGTCGGCCACCCGCGCGATCCCGGCCACCTGGGCGGGGGTGACGGCCGACCGCAACGCGGCGGTGGCCTCTGCTCCGAGCGCGGACGCGTGGCCGGGGGGCGGCAGCCGTACCGGCAACGGCAGCGCCGGGTCGCGCAGCGCGAGCGACACGCACCGGGCCGCGCCCTCGGCGGCGTGGACGGCCACCTCGGCGGCCAGGTCGTAGGTCAGCAGCCCGGCCTGGGACGCCAGCCGCTGCCACGCCCAGTCGGGCAGGCCGCCCATGGACAACCGGGCGACGGCGGTCTGCTCCTCGGGGGAGACCGTGTGGTCGCCCCGGCACAGCGCCAGCAGCGCCGCCGCCGTCTCGGGGTCGTCGCCCAGTTCGCCGAGCGCGTCGAGCCCGTCGAGGTCGCCGCGCCGCCAGAACCCGGCGACGGTCCCGGCGAAGCGGCCGGTCCGCACCGGCGCGGGCGGCTCGTCGAGCCGGACGACGGTCGCGTCGACGTCGGGCGGGATCCGCACGTCGGGGGTGGTCCCGGCGATGACCTGGCCCGACGAGGCGGGGTCGGCCGTGTACGTCACGAACGACAACCGGATCGCCGACGCCCACGGCAGCGAGAACGAGATCACCGCGATCCACCGCACCACCTCGGCCACGTCGGCGCTGACCAGCACCAGCCGCCCGTGCCCCCGGGTGAGGAACAGCCGCACCGCCTCCAGCAGCCCGCCGAGCCGCACGTAGGCGTCGGGGCCGAGGGAGGCCAGCCACGCCACCAGCCCCTCGGGGTCGAGGAACGGGCCCGGCGACGGCTCCAGCGGGGGCAACTCCGGGCCGTCGGACGGCCGGGCGGCCCACCAGGGCGCCTCCCAGAACTCGATCGGCCGCAACCCGACCAGTTCCCCCTCGCCCGGCACCACGGCGTGCGCCAGGAAGTTCCCATAACGTCCGGAATAGTCCTGGCCCAGGTAGACGCACCGGGCGAGCACCCCGGCCCCGTAGGCCATGGCGACCGGCAACGCGGCGATCTCGGCGGGGGTCGGCGCGAGCGGGGCGTCCGGCGGGGGCTGGTAGACCAGGTAAGGCGCGCTGCGCTCCCGCAGGACCGGCGGCAGGCCGGGGGTCTCGGCGGTCACCTGGAACCCCGAACGGCCCGAGGGTCCCGATTCGGCCGACGTGTAGTGGAGCTGCCAGGCCATGACCTACCTCCGCACGCCGTCGAGCATCTTGAACCGGTGCAGGAGCCAGAGCAGCGGATCCTCCACCCGATAGGGGCGGATGCCGCCGGGGCCGACCTCGGCCTCCCCGGGCACCTCGCCGAGCGACGACAACGCGAAGAACGCGAAGTCGGCGTAGTTCTGCCGCAGATAGCGGTCGAGCCCCCCGGCCTGCCAGCTCTCCAGCAGCGCCCGGACCTGCTCGTGCACGCCCTCGTGGTCGTCGAGGTCGAAGGCCCCGGAGGGGGCCCGCGACCGGTGCAGCGCCGAGGACGTCTCGCGCCGCAGTACGTCGATCTTGCTGAGCGCCACCGCCACGGGGATCCTCAACGGCCCGTCCCCGGTGCGCAGCAGCTCCGTCACCCGGGCGATCACGTTCACCGGGTCGCTGTCGGGGTCGCTGTCGGGGTCGTCCGGCGGCTTCCGCAACGAGGAGGGGTCGACCAGGAACACCACGGCGTCCGAGGCCCGCAGGTAGCGCAGGTGCCGTTCGGTCACCTCGCGGCTGCGCAGGTCCTCGCCCGCCGTGTCGAACAGCACCAGCGTCAGCGCGGCCCGGCGGCTCCGGAAGCGGCCCTTCACCGTCCGGGTCAGCAGATAGACGAGCGGGTCGCGCAGGGTGTCGGTCACCGCCGACTGGGTGGCCCGCAGCAGCCGGTGCTCGCCGAACAACGGCCGGGCGAAGTCGCGGCGGTAGCGTTCGATCGTCCGGTCGTCGCACGGCACCAGCGACGCGTCGAGCTCGGCGCCCACCCGGTTCATCAGCTCGTGCAGCAGCACCGCGATGTACGTGCTCTTGCCCGAGCCCTTGGCCCCGACGAGGGCGACGATCCGGCCGGGGTTGGCGCAGTACTCGGCGGCCAGGCCGCTGTGACACTCCGGGCAGACCCGCCGACCGGTGTCGCGCCCGCACGCCGGGCAGCCGGCCCGCCGTCCGGGCCGCCGCACCTGGAAGACCGGCGGCAGCGACGGGGGAGTGCCGCCCCGCAACCTCCCGAGGAGCTCGTCGGCCACCGGATCGCAGCCGCCGGAGCACCGGAACGCGATCCGGTCCTCGGCCACCCGGGCGAAGCAGTACGGACAGGTGATCATGACCCCGCCTTCAGCCGCCGCACCGGCGGGCCGATCAGCTCGACTCCCGGGGCGAAGCACTTCAGCCAGTACGGCTTCGCCCGCCGGGGGGCGGCGACCTCGAACCGGGCGGGGGTCCGCACCCCGGTCCACTCGGCCAGCACCGTGCCCTGGTCCTCCGACAGCGGCTCCACCCGGCCCGGCCGCAGCACCAGCGCCAGCCGGGCCAGCGTCACCGGCCGCTCCGCGTCGACCTCGACGACCAGCCGCCGCCGCCAGAACGGCCCGGTCCGGGACAGGTCGTAACGCACCGTCGCCGCCGCCTCCAGCGACCGGGACAGGCCCGGCCCGCGCAGCCGCACCCCGGCCACCAGCGCCGTCGGCACCACCTCGACCGTGACGGGTTCGTCCTCGGCCACGTCGAGCCGGATCCCGCCCTGCGCCCGGTAGGACGCCGCGCTCACCAGCGTCGCCGCGCCGTTCACCACCACCTCGACCTCGGGCACGTCGGCCGGCCAGTCGAGCCCGACGTGGAGCGTGCGGCCGAGGCGCTCGGCGGTCAGCGAGCGCGGCGGGGTCAGGTTGACGTGCTCCCGCGCGCCGCCGATCGTGGCCAGGTCGCCCGCCACGGTCAGCGCCAGCAGCACCCCCGACGCCGCCCTGACCAGGTGGCCGTCGGGCGCGGGCAGCACCGCCAGGGCGCGGCCGGTGGCGCGCGCCTCGGCCAGGGAGACCGTGGTGCCGTAGGGCCACGGGGGAGCCGACTCCAGCAGCCGGAACTCCACGTGACCGGCGGGCGGCGGCGCGCAGCGCAGCAGGACCTGCCCGTCGGGCGCGGGTTCGACGGTGAACTCCTCGACGGGCACGGGACGGGCGTGCGGGGTGGCGCGGGCGCGGACCCCGGCCGTCGTCACCCCACCCGAATAGACCGCCTTGATCAGGTAGACGTGTCCGGTGCCGTTGTGCACCTTCCGGTCGACGAAGCCGTCGCCGTCGAGCTCGATCGGCGTCCCGTCGCGGGTCACCACGACTCCGGCCGCCGCCGGAGGCCGGGTCCAGCGGCCGGTGACCAGGCCGTCGCCCGCCCGCACGCGCACGTCGGCGACCTCGGGCCGCACGGTGACGGGTGGCGCGGTGGTCACGCGGGCGGCGGCGGAACCCCGTCGGGCCACCACGCCGTAGACGACCGGCTCGTCGATCGGCGGTGCCGGGTCGGTCACGCGGAACGGCTCGCCGCCGTCGATGGGAAAGCCGTTTCTCAGGATTTCGTACGATATTTCGCCCGCCTTCGAGCCCGACGGCCGCCACGTGACGACCACCGACGCGCCGTCGGCCCTGGCCGTCACCTCCTCGGCGGGCAGCGGGGCCAGCCGCCGCTGCAGATCGGCCGCCCCCGGCAGGTCGGGCACCCGGCGCAGCGCGTCGGCCAAAGCGAGCCAGGCCTCGTCGGAGTCGCGGGCGGCCAGCGCCTTGTCCCGCAGCGCCTCGGCGGCGGCCAGCCGGGCCCGGATCTCGGCGGCCAGCTCCGCGGCGGGCCCGTCGAGCTCCGTCAGGGTGGCGGCCAGGTCGGCGGCGGCGTGGATCTCCCCGGCGTCGGCCAGCTCCCGCAGCCGCGCCCGCGGCCCGGCCGCGACCCCGGTCTCCTGCCGGACCGCGAACACCAGCCGCCGCGCCTCGGCGGCCTCCAGCCCCAGGTCGTCGACGGCGTGGCGGAGCAGGGTGTCGTCGTAGGGGTGCTCACGAACCCGTTCGCGCAACCGGGTCACCAGGTCGTAGCGGATCAGCGCCGCCGGGTCGGACCTCAGCGCGGTCAGCAGGGTGTCGGCCGCCGTCGTCCACGGTCCCCGCGTCCGCCGCCGCCAGTCGGCCTCCACCGCCGCGAGCGGCAGGCTCCCCGGGCGCAGCACCCGGTAGGGCCCCCTCTCGCCGAGTACGAAGGCGGCCAGGTGCCGCACCTGGAGCGTGTCGAGCGCCTCCCGGACCCGGTCGTAGGCGGCATAGGGCGAGACGGCCGGCAACGCCTCGGGCTCCTGGACGGCGACCCCCAGCTCACGCGCCAGCGGGCCCAGGTCGCAGCCGGTCGACCGGGCGATGCCGTCGGCCACCTCCGGGGTGACCATGCGCAGCCGTCCGGCCGCGTCGTCGAGCCGCCGACGGGCCTCCTCCAGCCTGGCGCGGTCGCGGGCCCCGGCCTCGGCCAGCGCGCTCCGCAGCGGCCCGAGGTCGCCGCCGGCCGCCGCGTCGAAGATCGGGGCCAGCCGGGCGTGGTCGGCTTCGAGCCGGTCGACGAGCCGCCGGAACTTGAGCTGGCTCCGCTGCCGCCGCCAGCACTGCCGCACGGCCCTGACCGTGTCGCCCACGTCGTCGCCGACGTCGGCCAGGTCGTGGCCCAGGGCGTACCGGACCAGCAGGTCGTCGGGCGGAGCGCCCGCCGCGCGGGCCGGATCGAGCACCTCCCGCACGTAGCGGGCCTCGTCGAAGGGCATCGCGGGGTCAGCTGACCGTCAGGTGCGACAGGCTCGCCCGCGACTCGGCGACGTCCTCCTCCGTCATGCCGCCGATCTGCACGTTCAGGTCGAGCTGCTGCCCCGTCTCGTGCTCGCGCGCGGTCACGTGGAGCAGCCCGGAGGTGTCGAGGGTGAACGTCACCTCGATCGGGAACCCGGCCGGTTTCCCCGGTGGGATCGCCAGGTCGCCCTCGGCGATGCGGTTGTTGTCCTCGACCGCCTCCGACGCCTCGGCCCCGGCCTGCTCCATCACCTCGATGGCGACCCGGGTCTGGTAGTCGTCGAGGGTGGCGAACCCCTCGGTCACGTCGGCGGGCAGCGGGTCGTTGGCCTGGACCAGATGGGCGACGTACTCGCGGCGGGTGTTCACCGAGACGGCCTTGATGCCGAAGGCCCGCGAGGCGACCGTCTTGATCGTGCGCCCGGCGATGCGCTGCCGCTCGCCCGAGCTCAGGCCCGCGCGGGCGGCCATCTCCTCGGCCTGTTCGCGGGCTCCGCCCGCCAGCAGCCGCCGGTACGTCTCCTCGAAGGCGTAGAGGGCCGCGCCCTTGGCCACCGCGAGGTCGGGGTCCTGCAACCGGGGCTGCACCCCGAGCTCCTTGGCCAGCGCCTCGGCCACCGACGGCATCTTCGACGAGCCGCCCACCAGCACCAGGTGGTCGAACGACTCGACGCCCTTCGACCGGGCGGTCGCCAGGGTCCGGCGGGTGATCTCGACCGTGCGGTCGAGCAGGTCGCGGGTGAGCCGCTCGAAGTCCTCGCGCGACACCTCGGCCTTGGCCACCCGGCCGTCGTGCATGACCCGGACGGTGTGCCGGGTCCGCGAGGTCAGCGACTTCTTCAGCTCCTCGGCGTCGCGGCGTAACTGCTGCTCGGTCTGCTTGTCGTCGAGCGGGTCGGTCACGTCGGGGTGTTCCAGCCGGAACCGTTCGGCCAGCAGCTCGACCAGGCGGTCGTCCCAGTCGGCGCCGCCGAGCTCGTGGTCGCCGTCGGTGCACACGACCTCGATGTCGCCGCCGGTCAGGGTGATGACGGTGGTGTCGAAGGTGCCGCCGCCCAGGTCGTACACGAGGATCCGGCAGTCTTCGCCCGGGTTGAGCACGCCGTAGGTGATCGCGGCGGCGATCGGCTCGGAGATGATGTCGATCACGTTGAGCCCGGCGATCTGACCGGCCTTGCGGGTCGCGTCGCGCTCGGCCGCGCCGAAATAGGCCGGGACGGTGACGACGACGTCCTCGACGCGGGAGCCGGTGGCCATCTCGGCGTCGGCGGCCAGCTTCCGGAGCACGAACGCCGAGATCTCCTCGGGCGTGTAGGGCCGCCCGTGCATGGTGCGGGTGACGTCGAGGCCCATGTCGCGCTTGACGCGGCTGACCACCAGGTCGGGTTCGAGGACCGCGCTGTCCTTGGCGGTCTGGCCGACCACGACGTTCTCGGGCGTCTCGAAGAACACCACCGAGGGCGTCGTGTCGGCGTCTTCGGCGTTGCGGTGGACCGTCGGCCGGCTCACGTCGTCGACGCTCGCGATGCAGGAGTAGGTGGTGCCCAGGTCGATGCCGTGCACGGCCATCAGTAGATCTCCTCTTTTCCTATGACGACCCCCGCCTTGCGCAGCACCCGCTCCCCGGCGCGGAACCCCTCGCTGACCACGCTCACGACCCTGTTCGGCGGGCCTTCGGCCGTGCCCGCGGGCCGGTGGAGCGCGGGATCGTAGACGTCGCCCTCGGCCACCTCGATCCGGTCGGCGCCGGTCCGGGCCAGCACCTCGGCGACCTCCTCGGCGATGGCCTCCAGCAGGGCGCGCGAATGGCCGGGCTCCAGCCGGGCCGCCTCGCGGGTGACCGTGTCGTGGAGCCGGTAGAGGCCGTTGCGCACCGGGGTGAGCGCCTCCTGGAGCAGGCCGTGGCGCAGTTCCTGGTTCTCGGCGTGCAGCCGGTCGATGATCTGCTCACGGTGGGCGGCGCGTTCGTGCTCCCGCCCGACCTCCTCGGTGAGCCGCGCCAGGGTCGCCGCGAGATCGGAGGTCAGGTCGTGCTCAGGAAGCATGCGAATCCCGTCAAGTGATCCGGAAAGCCTGGCGCCAGCCACAGTTTCAGGAAATTTCCTGCGGCGCGCAACAGAAATGGCTATTGCCGTATATCGGTGAGACGTTCGACCAGAACCCGCACACACCGCGGATCGAACGCGATCGTGTAGTGGTTGCAGTCGGGCACCACCTCGTCGGCGAGCGCCGGGAGCTCCGCGCGCCAGGCCTCCGCCAGGGGGTCGGGGAGCAGGCCCACCTCCTGGTTCAGCAGCCCGCGAGGTGCCCTGATCAGCGACAACGGGTGGCCGATGGCGTGCAGGGCCGCACTGATCGCGGCCGTCTCCGACAACAACCAGCGGCCGTCGGCGCGCACCGCCTTCTCGACGGCGCGTGACCTGACCCCGCTCTCGACGGGGAGGACGTCGTATCGGACGTAGCGGTCGACGGCGGGGGACCAGTCCTGCAAGGCAGGGTGTTGTTGAAAAAAGGCGACATAAGAATCTTCATCGGGAAATATCTGACTAAGCCGGGTGAGGGCCGGGCCGAGGGTCGCCTCCAGCGTCTGGTCGACGTCCAGGCCGGGCGGCAGGGGGAGCGGCAGGCCGCCGTCGACCAGCACCGTCTTGGCGTAGGTCCGCTGGACGGACTGCAGCACGGCCACATAGGCGCCCATCGAGTGGCCCGTCAGGACCGTCGTCTCGTCGGCGCCCAGATGCTCCGCCACCCGCCCGACGTCGTCGGCGTGCGCCTGGAGCCCGAAGGGGCCCGGGACGTCGCGGCTGTGGCCCCGGCCGCGCAGGTCCATCGCGGCCAGCGTCCAGCCCTCCGGGAGGGCCTCGCCGACGGCCGCCCAGGCCATCAGCGACGCGGTGATGCCGTGCACGGCGATGATCAGGCGGGGGCCGCTCCCGAACCGGGCCAGGCGCAGTTCGCCGCCGGGCACGGGGACGTTCTCTACGTACATCCCGCCATCCTGTCCCACGATCGGGCCTGTTTATGCTCGGGGGGTGAGTGCGCGCGTGACCGTGATCGAGCACGAAGCCGAAGCCGGTCTGGGATATTTCGCCGGGTGGCTCGGCGACGTGGTGGTCCACCGGCCCTACCTGGGCGAGGCCCTGCCCGACGAGCCCGGAGACGGCCTGCTCGTCCTCGGCGGCGCGGCGTCGGCCTGGGACGACGCGAACTACCCGTGGCTGCCCGCGACCCGGGCGCTGCTGCGCGCCGCGGTCGAGCACGAGGTGCCGACCCTGGGCGTCTGCCTGGGCGCCCAGCTCATGACGCTCGCCTGCGGCGGCCAGGTCACGCGCGGCGCGAACGGGCTCGAAGTCGGGCTCGGCGAGATCGTGCCATTGACGGACGACCGGCTGCTCGGGCATCTGACCGGCCCGGTCCCGGCGATCCAGTACCACCAGGACGCGATGACCGTCCTTCCCGACGAAGCGGTCCTGATCGCCACGGGCACGCAGTATCCCCACCAGGCGTTCCGCATGGGGCCCTGCGCGTGGGGGGTGCAATTCCACCCGGAGGCCACTCCCGCCATTTTCGCGCAATGGACGACGGAATTGACAACACACCCCGCCGAAGAGTTGAACGAGCAGGTCAGTGCGGCCGAAGCTGGTCTGGTGGCCTCGTGGAGGCCGCTGGCCGAGGCGTTCGCGGCGGTCGTCGCGGAAAACGCGCGTAGTGGCTCGATTACGGTCCGAAACCACTAACGACGTCGCACAAGCCGTGGGGTTACCGTGTGCGAAAGTTTGCGACACGGCCATGAAACTGAGAAACGCGGGGTAACAGGTCAAGTGGTCATGTCGCGAGGATTCCTCCTGGAAAAGGAAGACCATTGCGCATTGACGTCGCGGACATCGAGGCGGAGGAAGGACCGGTGAACGCCGCGTTCCGGATGCAGACCACCGCCGGGCGCCTGGCCCGCCTCGGATTCGCCGATGGCGCCAGGGCCGAACGGCTGCTGGACGCGCTCGGCCCCGAGGCCGTCGCCGACTTCGACCTCCTCGACGACCTGGTCTCCGCCGCCGACCCCGATCTCGCCCTGACCTCGCTGAGCCGGCTGGTCGAACGCGACCCGAGCGTGCTCGGCGCGCTGCGCGCCGATCCCGGCCTGCGCCGCCGCCTGCTGCGGGTGCTCGGCCTGAGCGCCGCCCTCGGCGACCACGTGGTCCGCCACCCCGAACACGTCACCGGCCCCGACCCGGAAGAACCGCTGACCCACCGCGAGGAGCTGCTGTTCGCCGTCGGCGCCGACCCGACGCTGCCCGAGCCGGTCGCGTCGGGCGAGCAGGCCCTCGACGCCCTGCGGGCCTCCTACCGGGGCCGCCTGCTCCACCTGGCCGGGCTCGACGTCACCGGCGTGCTCACCCTGGCCGAGATCGCCACCGAGTTGTCCGACCTGGCCGCCGCCGCGCTCGACGCCGCCCTCGCCGTCGCCCGCGCCGAGACCCCCGGCTGGGAGCAGGCCCGGCTGGCCGTCATCGGCATGGGCAAGTGCGGCGCCCGCGAGCTCAACTACATCTCCGACGTCGACGTCGTCTTCGTGGCCGAGCCGAAGGAGGGCGTCGACGAGGCGCTCGCCCTGAAGTCGGCGACCAAGCTGGCCCAGGCCATGATGCGGGCCTGCTCGACCAGCACCCCCGAGGGCTCGTTGTGGGAGGTCGACGCCGGGCTGCGCCCCGAGGGCAAGATGGGCCCGCTGGTCCGCACCCTCGACAGCCACCTGACCTACTACCGCCGCTGGGCCAAGACCTGGGAGTTCCAGGCCCTGCTGAAGGCGCGGCCGGTCGCCGGCGACGTGGAACTGGGCGAGGAGTACGTCGAGCTCGTCAACGACATGGTGTGGGAGGCCGCGGCCCGCGACAACTTCGTGGAGGACGTGCAGGCCATGCGGCGCCGGGTCGAGGCCCACGTACGGGTCTCCGAGGCCGAGCGGCAGATCAAGCTCGGGCCGGGCGGGCTGCGCGACATCGAGTTCGCGGTGCAGCTCCTCCAGCTCGTCCACGGCCGCACCGACCCGCTGCTGCGCCGCAAGGCCACCCTGCCCGCGCTGGCCGCCCTGTCGCGCGGCGGCTACGTCGGCCGCGACGACGCCAAGGCGCTGGCCGAGGCCTACTCGTTCCTGCGCCACGTCGAGCACCTGCTCCAGCTCCACCGGCTGCGGCGCACCCACGTCGTCCCGTCCGACAGCGCCGACCTGCGGCGGATCGGCCGGGGCCTGGGCATGCTGACCGACCCGGTCGGCGAGTTCACCACGACCTGGAAGCGCCACGCCCTCGAAGTGCGCCGGCTGCACGAGAAGCTGTTCTACCGGCCGCTGCTCCAGGCCGCCGCCCGGCTGCCCTCCGAGGAGGCCCGCCTGTCGACCTCGGCCGCCCACGTGCGGCTGGAGGCGCTCGGCTACGCCGACCCGTCCGGGGCCCTGCGCCACATCAGCGCACTGACCAGCGGCGTCTCCCGGCGCGCGGCCATCCAGCGCACGCTGCTGCCGGTCATGCTCGGCTGGTTCGCCGACGCCCCCGACCCCGACGCGGGCCTGCTCGGCTTCCGCCAGATCAGCGACAAGCTCGGCGCCACCCCGTGGTACCTGCGGCTGCTCCGCGACGAGACGGCCGTGGCCGAACGCCTGGCCCGGCTGCTCGGCACCTCCCGCTACGTCACGACGCTGCTCCAGCACGCCCCCGACGCGGTGGCCATGCTCGGGTCGTCCACCGACCTGGCCGTCCGCCCCGTCGAGGCCCTCCACGCCGAGGCGAACGCGGCCGTGGCCCGCTACGGCCAGGACGCCGAGTCGTCGGTGGCGGCGGTCCGCGCGCTGCGCCGGCGGGAGCTGTTCCGGGTGGCCTGCGCCGACCTCGGCGGCCATCTCGACATCGAGGGCGTCGGGCAGGCGTTGTCGGAGCTCAACGACGCGACCATCGAAGGGGCGCTCAACGCGGCCGTCCGCAAGGTGACCGAGGAACGCCGGGGCGAGTTCCCGACCCGGATGGCGGTCATCGCGATGGGGCGGCTGGGCGGCTTCGAGTGCTCGTACAGCAGCGACGCCGACGTCATGTTCGTGCACGCCCCGCTCCCCGGCGCGGAGGAGAAGGACGCCACCGACGCGGCCCACGCGGTCGCCGAGGAACTGCGCCGCCTGCTGATCCTCCCGACGCCCGAGCCGCCGCTGGCCGTCGACGCGGGCCTGCGCCCCGAAGGCCGCCAGGGCCCGCTGGTCCGCACGATCTCCTCCTACCGCGCCTACTACGAACGCTGGTCGTCGCCGTGGGAGGCCCAGGCGCTGCTGCGGGCCCGCTTCTGCGCGGGCGACTTCGACCTCGGCACCGAGTTCACGGCCCTGATCGACCCGCTGCGCTACCGCGAGGAGGGCCTGGCCCCCGACGCCCTGCTGCAGATCCGCAAACTGAAGGCCCGCATGGAGGCCGAACGCCTGCCCCGCGGCGCCGACCCGACCCTCCACACGAAGCTGGGACGCGGCGGGTTGTCCGACGTGGAGTGGGTGGCCCAGCTCCTCCAGTTGCGCCACGCGGGCACGGTCCCCGCCCTGCGCACCACCCGCACCCTCGACACGTTGCGCTCGGCGGTCGGCGAGGGACTGCTGAACGCGGCCGACGAGCAGACCCTCGCCGACGCCTGGCGCTTCGCCTCCCGAGTGCGCGACGCGATCATGCTGGTCAAGGGCCGCTCGGCCGACTCGATCCCGGGGCTGGTCCGGGAGCGGGCCCTGGTGTCCCGCGCCTTGGGCTACCCACCGGACGGGTCGGAGGACTTCATCGACGACTACCGCCGGACGACCCGGCGAGCTCGCGCGGTGGTCGAAAGGGTCTTCTACGAAGACTGAAATCCGGGACTGAAATCCGGGCGGCGGTGTCCGGACAGCGCTCCGCGCTGTCCGGAAATTTCATGACACGGAAGGTGTCGTGAAGTTCGGCTGACCGGGAATCTTGCGTTTCCCTACCAAGCGTGATCACCCTGTTGCGGCCGTGCCGGAGGGGGTGTATCACGGTCCCGTGGTGTCCTACTACGTGGATCTGGCCATCGGGCTGGTGCTGGCGTTCCTGCTGTTATCCCTCCTGGTCAGCGGCCTGAACGAGGGCATCGTCCGATTATTGGGGATCCGGAGCAAGTTCCTCTGGGCCTACCTGCGCGACACCCTCGACGGCGGCGAGCAGATCGAGAAGGTCTCCGGCCTGGTCCGCTTCCTCGACAAGCGGCTCCACGGCGTGACCGTCCTGGGACGCCGGCTCCGCAGCGCCCTCGCCGACCTGCTGCCGCCGCGCCGGAGCTCCACCCGCTCGCGGCTGCCCGCGACGATCCTCGGCGTCTTCGTCAAACTCCCCTTCGGCAAGGACCCCCGCCCCAAGTTCAGCCCCACCCCGGCCCCCGTCGACATCGCCCCCGCCACCGCCGCCGAGGCCCCCGCCCACCACCAGGGCGAACCCTTCACCGACCTGCTCCACGAGCGCCTCCAGGAGATCGACGAGGCGCGCCAGGGCAAGACGTCGATCGCCGAGATCCCTCCGTCCCGCTTCAGCGTCGCCGTCCTGGAGATCGCCAGCGAACGCGGCGGCGTCGACGCCCTGCTGGCCGAGCTGAAGCGCCTCGACTCGCCCCTCTACCGCCCGCTGGCCGGCCTGTGGGCCAAGGCGGGCGTCGACCTGGAGACCTTCCGCAAGGGCGTCGAGGGATGGTTCGACGGCGAGATGGAGCGCCTCACCGTCCTCTACCGTCGCTACGTGCGCGTCGCGGTCGGCATGTTGTCGTTGCTGGTCACCCTGCTGTTCAGCATGGACTCCCTCGAATACGGCAAGACCCTGCTCAACGACAGCGCCCACCGCTCGGCCATCGCCGCCTTCGCCGAGCAGGGCGAGGAGGCCCTGGCCCCGATCAAAGACCAGTGCGCGCCCGGCGCCGACACCTACGCGTGCGTGACCGAGGTGCTGAGCACCCCGGCCTTCGTGAAGATCTTCACCCACGCCCCGGTGAGCGTGGAGATGCCCGGCACGGGCACCCCGGTGTGGAAGTGGGGCGGCGGCGACTGGTGGGACCGGCTCAAGAGCCCGAGCCACTGGCCGGGCTTCCTGCTGACGCTGGTGGCGCTGCTGTTCGGTTCGTCGTTCTGGTGGGACATGCTCCGCCGCGTCACCGGCCTGAAGTCGAAGGCCCCGAACACCTCCCAGGGCTAGTCCGATGACGCGGTGCATGTTGTACCCCACTCCGCGAACCAGCGGCTCCGACGAGAGGGTGCTGGAACAGATCGACCAGATGCGGGAGGCTCTGCGGCACCAGATGCGGGCCGCCCCCGCCAAATGGACGGCGGGGATGCGGAAATACCTCACCGCCGATCTGGTGGCCGCGTCGAACTCCATCGAAGGGTTCCGGGTGTCCACGGTCGACGTGGAAGACCTGTTCGCGGGGGAGCGCGACGTCGACGTCTCCGCCGTCGACCGGGAGGAGACGCTCGCCTGCCGGCGCATGATGACCTACGTCCAGACGCTGCACGACGCCGCCGACTTCCGCTATGGAAAAGGGTTGCTCAACGGACTGCACTGGATGTTGCAGGGCCATCGGCACACCCCGCGCTCGCCCGCCGGCCAGTGGCGGCGCGGGCCGGTCTACGTAAGCGACGCCCGGGACCCCGGCATCGCCGCCTATACGGCGCCCGGCGCGGCGGACGTGCCCGCGCTGATGGCCGAGCTGGTCGACTGGCTGAACGCGCCCGACGGCAGCCATCCGCTGATCCGGGCGGCGATGGCGCACCTGCACCTCGTCTCGATCCACCCATGGGCCGACGGCAACGGGCGGCTGTCGCGGTCGCTGCAGACGCTCATGATCGGCCGTGAGGGGGTGCTGGCGCCGGAGTTCTCCTCCATCGAGGCGTGGCTGGGCCGCCCGGGGAACACCTGGGACTACTACCGCGAGCTGGCCGCCCGAGGCGCCGACTACCGGCCCGACCAGGACGTCTCGTCGTGGGTGCGGTTCAACCTGGTGGCCTATCACCAGCAGGCGCAGACCGTGGCGAAGCGGATCGAGCGGTCGGGCCGGGTGTGGGAGGCGCTTGAGGCGTTCGTCCGGGCGCTGGGCCTCGATTCCCGCATGGCCACGGCCCTGCACGACGTGGCCATGGAGGGCCGGGTGCGGCGCAGCCGCTACGAACAGGCCGAGGCCCTGAGCGTGCAGCAGGCGCAGCGGGATCTCCGCGATCTCACGGTCGCGGGCGTCATCGAGTCGGTCGGGCGGACCAGGGCCCGCTTCTACACCGCGGGACCCCGGTTCCCCGAGGAGGTGCGGGAGATCGCCCGCGAGCCGTTCACGCTGACCGATCCCTATCGGCAGGGCTAGTCGAGCAGCGTGCGTTCCAGCACCGAGATCGCCCAGTCGGCCCAGCGTTCCACTCCCCACCCCCGGTCGACCATCAGCGCCTGGACCGCCGGGGTGCTGAACAGCGCCCAGATCACGTCGGCCGCCTCCGCCGTCGGCACGCGCAGGCCCGGTTCCAGCGACTCGGCGATCTTCGTCATGTCGGCCAGGCGGCGTTGCTCATAGGTCTGGTACGCCGCCCCGATCTCCGCGTCGCCCCCCGCCGCGACGTGGAAGGCGTGCATGACCGGGAGCACCCGCGGCATGCCCTCGATCACCGCGTCGCGGAACCGGCGCAGGGCCGCGCGTGCGTCGGGTGTCTCCATGACCTCACGCAGCGGGGCGCGTTCGATCACGGGGACGGGGGTGTCGTCGCCGACGAGGGTGCGGTCGACGGCGGCGAGCAGCAGTGAGGCCTTGCCGCCCTGGCCGTAGACGGTCTCCACCGACACCCCGGCGCGGGCGGCGACGTCTTTCATCGTCGTCGCGGCGTAGCCCTTCTCGACGAAGCACGCCGTGGCGGCCTCGATCACGGCGGCGTGGGTGCGGCGGGCCTGTTCTTCGCGCAGGGGCGATCGGTAGCGCCTTGACGCGTCGGGTTTTTTGGCTACAGTCATCATGTATCCAATCAAGTTTGACTGGTTCGAATACTGTACCAAAGGAGACGTGATGGTGGCCACGACGACCGAACCGCCCCAGGTCCTGCGTCCGGAGGGGAGCATGTCGCGGGTCATCGCGGCCGACCCGTTACACCTCTACGAATGGGTGGCCGACGTCACCCGTACACCCGAATGGAGCCCCGAGACCCGCCGGTGCGACTGGCTCGGCGACGGGCGCGGGGTGGGCGCGCGGTTCCAGGGGCTCAACGTGTACGGCCTGTGGCGCTGGACCCGCGAGTGCGAGGTCGTCGCCGCCGACCCCGGACGCGAGTTCGCGTTCCGCACGGTCCCGGCCGGCAAGATCACCGACTCGACCGTCTGGAGCTACCGCTTCGAGCCCGCCGACGGCGGCACCCGCGTCACCCACTCCTACGAGATCGTGCGCCGCATGACCCCGGGCCAGCAGCGCGCGGCGGCCCTGATCATGCCCCGCCACCGCGACCGCCGCCCCGACATGGCAGGGTCGCTCGACCGCATGGCCGACCTCGTCGAAGGCCGCCGCAACGCCCGCCAGCCCCGGCTGGGCCAGTCGTGCACGGCCGAGGGCCCGATCCCGCTGGGCACCATGTACGTGATGCACCACGCCTTCCGCCGGGACCTGCGCGACCTTTCCCGCGCGGTGCCCGCCACCCCGCTCACCGACCGCGAGGCCTGGGCCGCCCTCGCCCGCCGCTGGACGTCCTTCGCCACCACCCTGCACCACCACCACACCATCGAGGACACCGCGATCTGGCCCCGCGTCCTGGAACGTGCCGACGTCGCCGCGACGATGGCCGCGATGGAGGCCGAGCACGACCTGATCGACCCGCTGCTCGACAAGTGCGCCGAGGGCTTCCACGGCATGACCCTGATCCCCGACGCCCGCACCCGCGAGACCCTGGCCGCCGACGTCGCCCGCTTCCGCGACGTGCTCGAAGACCACCTCGCCCATGAGGAGACCGAGGCGCTGCCGCTCATCCAGCGCCACCTGAGCCTGGCGGCCTGGCAGGACAGCGAGAAGGCCGCGCAGGCGGAGTTCAAGCTCGCCGACCTGAGCTTCACCCTGCCGTGGACGGCACTGGAGGTGCCCCCCGACACCTTCCGCGAGGCCCTGGCCGAGGGCGGGCCGATCCTCCGGCTGCTCCTGGCCCTGACCCGCCGCCGCTTCCTGCGCGAGCACCGCGTCGCCTTCAGATGGGCGTCGTGAGACGCACGCTGACGCGTTACGACTACAGGACCCACATCGTCGCTGCGTGACCGTCGGCGAGCCGGGTGGGATCCACCACCTACGGCACGCCCGGTCCCGGCACGCCGCTGACGGCCGGAACTCGGTTCGGCTGAGCGAGCACCTCCTCCCGGGGCACCCTGGTGACCGAGACCGACGAAGCGTCGTGAGGGGAGACGGTGCATGAGCGACACCACGTGGCAGCGGCTGGCCGGTCTGGTGGAGTGGCTCGACCGGTCGAGCCCCGACGGCCCGGAACGCCCGCTCCTCCGCGTCCTCAAGATCACCGAAGAGGCGGGCGAGGCCGCCGAGGCCGTGATCGGCCTGCTGGGCCACAACCCCCGCAAGGCCCGCGCCCACACCCGTCAGGACGTCGTGGACGAACTGTGCGACGTCGCCGTCACAGCCCTCATCGCCCTCGCCTCCTTCAGCGACGACCCCCGCGGCGACTACGAGTCCCACGTGGCGAAGGTCGCCGAACGGGCCGGGGTGCGGGTCCGGCAACGCCCGCCGAGGTTCCCCGTCTCGATCAAGGGCGTCGTCGTCCAGGACGACCGGGTGCTGCTGCTCCGCAACGAACGCGACGAATGGGAGCTGCCCGGGGGACGGCTCGAACTCGGCGAAGACCCGGCCGGCTGCCTGGCACGGGAGATCGAGGAGGAGACCGGCTGGCGGGCCGACGTCGGCCCGATCCTCGACTCCTGGCAGTACCACATCTTCGAGGGCGCCGACGTCCTGATCGTCACCTACGGCGTCACGGTCGCCACCGGCCGGCCGCCGGTCCTCAGTCACGAACACCGGGAGTTCGGCCTGTTCACCCAAGCGGAGGCCGCCGCGCTGCGTATGCCGGAGAACTACAGACGTTCGATCGCGACCTGGTTCACCCGGCAAAGAGAAAGGCCACCGGCGGAAACCGGTGGCCTGTCCCGAATCGACGATCAGACGTCGTAGTAGAGCTCGAACTCGTGCGGGTGCGGGCGCAGCCGGATCGGGTCGATCTCGTTCTCGCGCTTGTACGCGATCCACGTCTCGATCAGATCGGGCGTGAACACGCCGCCCTCAAGCAGGTAGTCGTGGTCGGCCTCAAGGGCGTCGAGCACCTCGGGGAGCGACCCCGGCACCTGCGGGACCGAACGCGCCTCCTCCGGGGGAAGCTCGTAGAGGTCCTTGTCGACCGGCTCCGGCGGCTCGATCTTGTTGCGGATGCCGTCGATGCCGGCCATCAGCATGGCCGCGAACGCGAAGTACGGGTTGCACGACGGGTCGGGCACCCGGAACTCGATGCGCTTGGCCTTCGGGTTCGAGCCGGTGATCGGGATGCGGACGCACGCCGACCGGTTGCGCTGGGAGTAGACCAGGTTGACCGGGGCCTCGTAGCCGGGCACGAGACGGTGGTAGGAGTTCACCGTCGGGTTCGTGAAGGCCAGCAGCGACGGCGCGTGCTTGAGCAGGCCGCCGATGTAGTAGCGGGCGATGTCCGACAGGCCGGCGTAGCCGACCTCGTCGTAGAACAGCGGCTCGCCGTCCTTCCACAACGACTGGTGGCAGTGCATGCCGGAGCCGTTGTCGCCGAAGATGGGCTTGGGCATGAAGGTGACCGTGTGGCCGAACTCCAGCGCCGTGCTCTTGATGATGTACTTGTAGAGCATCAGCTTGTCGGCGGTCTTGAGCAGCGTGCCGAAGCGGAAGTCGATCTCGGCCTGGCCGGCGGTGCCGACCTCGTGGTGCTGCATCTCGGTCTCGATGCCCGAGTCGATCAGACGGCGGACCATCTCCGAACGCAGGTCGGTGAAGTGGTCCATCGGCGGGACCGGGAAGTAGCCGCCCTTGTAGCGCGGCTTGTAGCCCAGGTTGCCGCCCTCGGTCGCGGTGCCGGTGTTCCAGGCGCCCTCGATCGAGTCGATGTAGTAGAACGACGAGTGCTGGTTGGTCTGGAAGCGCACGTCGTCGAAGATGTAGAACTCGGCCTCGGGGCCGAAGTAGACCGTGTCGGCGATGCCGGTGCCCTTGAGGTATTCCTCGGCCTTGCGCGCCACGTTACGCGGGTCGCGGCTGTAGGCCTCGCCGGTCAGCGGGTCGTGCACGAAGAAGTTGATGTTGAGCGTCTTGTGCTGGCGGAACGGGTCGATCACGGCCGTGGACGGGTCGGGCAGCAGCAGCATGTCCGACTCGTGGATGGCCTGGAAACCTCGGATGGACGACCCGTCGAACATGAGGCCGTCGGAGAAGACGTTCGGGCCGAAGTTCTCGACGGGGAAAGTGAAGTGGTGCGTCGTCCCCGGCAGGTCGGTGAACCTGACGTCAACGAACTGCACGCCTTCGTCCCGGATGTACGACAGGACGTCGTCGGCGGAGTTAAACACTCTCGAACCTCCCAGGGGCACTGGCTTAGCAGACTGAAAGTAGGACTGTGCCGTTTCCGTCCCATGTCTCGTTTGTTTCACACGTGTTAATGGGAAGCACGCTGTCGAAACCTGACCGCAGGGTGTAACTACCGGCGTCGCCGCAGGTCATCGTTACGACCGAATAGGGCGGCCATTACTCTGGAGTCATGAGCAGAGAACCCCGCTGGACGCAGACCTGGTTGAGCGGCACGCCCGCCGTTCAAGACTATCCGGGACAGCGGCTGGGCCTGCCTGAGCAGGGTAAAGGTTCGATCGCGCGGTTCGGCAGACGCCTCGGGGCGCTGTTCATCGACTGGCTGATCTGCGCGTGGGCGATCAGCCAGGGGCTGCTCCGGCTGACCGGCACCGACGCCGCCCTGGTCACCATCGGCATTCTCGCCCTCGAATACATCCTGCTCGTCGGCACGATGGGCATGACCTTCGGCATGCGCCTGCTCAACGTCAGGGTCGCCACCCTCGACGGCGGCCAGCCGTCGCCCAAGGCGGTGCTGATCCGGACCGTCCTGCTCGTCCTGGCGGTGCCGGCCCTGATCTTCGACAAGGACCAGCGCGGCCTCCACGACCGCGCCGCCGGAACCGTCGTCCTCAAAGAGAAGTAAATCCTTCGTCTCCGTTACGACTCCGCCTGCCCAGGCGCCGCCCGGGGCCGGCCGCCGCGCGGGCTCAGGGGGAGACGACCCGGAAGATCGCGGTCCCGGGGAAATGCCGCCCGCGCAGAGGACTCCACCCACCCCAGACCCGGTCGTGCGTGGCAGGCCATTCGGGTTCGATCAGCTCGTCGAGCCGCAGCCCCGCCCCGGTGATCGCCGTGATCCAGTCGCCCATCGTGCGGTGGTGTTCCACGTAGGTCACCTCGCCCGCCTCGTTCCGCTCCACGTAGGGCGTGCGGTCGAAGTAGGAGCGGTCGCTGGTCAGGCCGCCGGGGCCCGGGTCGTCGGGGAAGGCCCAGCGCATCGGGTGGGACACGGCGAAGACGAACCGCCCGCCCGGCTTCAGCACCCGGGCCACCTCGCGCAGGGCGCCCGTGGCGTCGGCGACGAACGGCATGGCGCCGAAGGCCGAGCAGGCCAGGTCGAAGGTGCCGGTGAGGAAGGGGATCTTCTCGGCGTCGGCCTGCACGACCGGCAGGGTCGTACCGGCGGACAGATCGATGCGGCGGGAGTGCTGCAACTGCCGGTGCGAGACGTCGAAGGCCGCCACCGACGCGCCCTGGGCGGCGAGGTAGCGCCCGCACTGGCCCGCGCCGCAGCCGACCTCCAGGATCGCCAGGCCGCGCACGTCGCCCAGCAGCCCCGCCTCGGCCTCGTCGAGGCCCTCGGGGCACCAGACGAACCCGTCGTCACGCAGGAACTCGCCGTGCTCGGCCTGGTAGTCGTCGGCCGCGGAGTCCCAGTAGCCCCGGTTCGCGCGCGCGGAGACGGCGCTGTCGGGCACGCTCACCGGGGGCGGACGCCCTTCGGCAGCCGGGCGCCCTTGGGCAGCGGGCCCTTCGGCATCGGGATCGACGGGGTCAGCGCGCGCATGCGGTTGTTGACCTCGGAGACGGCCGGCTTCTTGAGGTTGCGCGGCAGCTTCATCAGGTGGCGCTGGAGCCTGGCCAGCGGAATCTGACCCTCGCCGTCGCCGCACTGCACGTCGTAGACCGGCACGTCGATGGCGACCCGCTGGACCCGCTTCTTCTCGGCCACCAGCATCTTCTGGACGCGGGTGCCGGGGCCCTCGGAGACGAGGATCACGCCGGGGTAGCCGACCAGGCGGAAGACGAGGTCCTGCTCGCGGTTGACCGCGACCGGCTTCTCCTCGACCATCCAGTTGCCGCGCATGCCCTGGAGGATCGCGTAGACCGCGCCGGGCTGGCCGTCGAGCAGGGAGTACTGCGCACGCTGCGCGAACCGGCCGAACAGCAACATGCCGGCCAGCAGCGCGACCGGGATGCCGAGGATCAGCGCATACCAGAACGCGCCGGTCAGCAGGCCGATGACGACCGCCAGCGCGATCACCGCGACGACCGTCGCGTATACGATCGGCATCCCCTTGGGGTTGGCCTTCTTGATGATCTGAGCGACCATCCGGAGTTGCTTGATGCGGCCTGGGTTCGCCGAGTCCTTCGCCATGCCTGAAGGATACAAATCCCGGGCTCCAATCGTGAAAACGAGACCGGAGCCGACCGGAGCCGTAGTTATAAAACCGTAATAAAACTCGGTGTGATCCCCATGCGCACGGGCAGTGGAAGCGCTTACAGCCCAGAGCGAGGGGTCAACGGGTGTCCGATTCGACGATCTACGAAGTGGCGCGGCTGGCCGGGGTCTCGATCGCCACGGTCTCCCGGGCGCTGCGTGGCACCGGGCCGGTGTCGCCGGCGACCCGCGAGAAGGTGCGGCGGGCGGTCGAGCAGCTCAGGTTCACGCCGAGCCGCCTCGGGGTCTCGCTGGCCGAGGGCCGCCACGCCGCCAACGGGATCGTCTTCCCCGACCTGTCCGGCCCCTACTTCGGCGAGGTCCTCCTCGGCTACGAGGAGGTGGCCGCCGAACTCGGCCGGTCGGTGCTGATCCTGTCGACCCGGGACGGGGCCGGGATGCCGGAGACGGTGAAAGACCTGGCCACCCGGGTCGACGGGCTCGTCGTCTTCGGCCAGACGCTGCCCGGCGCGCTGCTCGCCGAACTGGCCGATTCGGGGTTGCCGATGGTCATGCTGGCCCGCGACGCCCACCCCGGCACCGAGGCCGTGCGGAGCGAGAATTCCGACGCCGCCGAGGCGCTCACCGTGCACCTGATCGCCCACGGGCACCGGAGGTTCGTGCTGGCCGGCGGCCACGACGAGGGCGACGTCAGCCAGCGGTGGACGGCCGTCGCCCGCACCCTCGGCCACCACGGCATCACCGCGCCGCGACCGGTGGAGTGCCCGTACACGGTCGAGGGCGGCCACGAAGCCGGGCTCCGGCTGCTGCGGGACCACCCCGACGTGGTCATGTGCGCCGACGACCAGGTCGCCCTCGGCGTGATCCTGGCCGCCGAGGAGCTCGGCCTGCGGATCCCGGACGACGTCGCCGTCACCGGCTGGGACGACATCATGGCCGCCCGCCACTCCCGGCCCGCCCTCACCACCGTGCGCCAGCCCCTGCGGGAGCTCGGCGCCGCCGCCGCCCGCCTCCTGGACGAGCTGATCGCCGGAGCGGAGCCCACGAACACCACGCGCGTCCTCGCCACCGACCTCGTCGTGCGGGCGAGTTGCGGCGTGCACCCCCCAGCACACCAGGAGGAGAAGTGAAGAAGTACGCCATCGGCCTGCTCGCCGTCGCCCTGGCCGCCACCGCCTGCGGCCGGGACTCCGGCGGGGCCGCGGAGGAGGCCCAGGCCGTCGACACCGCCAAGGCCGGCGGGACCGTCACCGTCTGGGCGATGGGCACCGAGGGGGAGAAGCTCGACGCCTTCGCCCAGAAGTTCGAGCAGGCCAACCCCGGCATCACGGTCAACGTGACCGCCCTGGGCTGGGACGTCGCCCACGACAAGATCACCGCCGCCATCGCCGGCAACGCCACCCCCGACGTCTCGATGATCGGCAACACCTGGCTGAGCGAGATGGTGAAGACCGGCGCGATCGAGCCCACCCCCGCCGGCCTGGTCGACCAGAACGCCTTCTTCCCCAGCGCGTGGGCCACCGGCGTCGTCGACGGCGCCGCCTACGGCATCCCCTGGTACGTCGAGACCCGCGCCTTCTACTACCGCACCGACCTGGTCAAGGACGCCAAGGCCCCCGCCACCTGGGACGAGGTCACCGGCTTCGTCAAGCGGCTCAAGGACGAGGGCGCCGGACTCGGCGTCGAGCAGAACTTCCGGACCGGCTCCTGGCAGGAGATCGCCCCGCTGCTCTACCAGGCCGGGGGCGACTTCCAGGCCGACGGCAAGTGGACCCTCGACACCCCGCAGATGGTGCAGGCCCTCGAACACTGGGGTTCGTTCTTCAAGGACGGCCTCGCCG
Organism: Herbidospora yilanensis; assembly: GCF_001570565.1. Taxonomy (GTDB): domain Bacteria; phylum Actinomycetota; class Actinomycetes; order Streptosporangiales; family Streptosporangiaceae; genus Herbidospora; species Herbidospora yilanensis. The sequence continues at coordinate 32,376 of NZ_BBXE01000052.1, forward strand.
TCACCGACCAGCCGACGGGCGCGTTCCCGCAGACCTTCGTCGCCGGTCGCGTCGGTGCCTTCTACTCCGGCCCGTGGATGATCACCACGATGGAGCAGGAGGGCGGCGACGGCTTCGAGGACAAGTTCGCCGTCGCGCCCTACCCGAAGGGCCCGTCCGGCGGCACCAGCCTGGTCGGCGGCAGCAACATGGTCGTCTTCAAGGACAAGCCGAACCGCGCCGCCGCCTGGAAGTTCCTCACCTGGCTGACCGACCCGAAGGTGCAGGCCGAGTGGTATACCACGGCCTCGTCGCTGCCCAGCGTCCAGGCCGCCTGGCGGGAGCCCGCGCTGACCGCCGACGAGCGGGTCCAGGTGTTCGGCGCGCAGCTCGAAGACGCCAAGCCCGCGCCCGCCGTGCCGACGTGGGAGCAGGTCGCCCGGGTGATGGAGACCGAGCTGGAGAAGTACGCCCTCGGCAAGCAGGACTCCGCCACGACCGCCAAGCGGATGCAGGAGCAGGCCGACCAGATCGGCACCGGGGCCTGAGCGATGGCGACCACGCTCGAAAGACCCGCGGTCCTGAAGCGACCGCCGGCGGTTCCGAGAAGGCCCGCGAACTCCTGGGTGGCGTGGATCTTCGTGCTGCCCTTCCTCGTCGTGTTCGTCGTGTTCTGGGCCGGTCCGCTGCTGGCCGGCCTCGGCATGAGCTTCACCGACATGCGCAGCACCGACGTCCGCGACCCGCTCGCCGTCGACGTCGTCGGCGTGGAGAACTACCTGCGCCTGTTCGACGACGAGCTGATGCGCAAGGCGGCGCTCAACACGCTGATCTTCGTGGTGACGACGCTCCCGCTGACGATCGTGCTCGGCCTGGCCGCCGCCGTCGCGCTCAACTCGGGGATCGCCCGGCTGCCCGCCGCGTTCTTCCGGCTGGGCTACTACACCCCGTACATCACCAGCATCATCGGCATCGCGGTGGCCTGGCGCTTCCTGCTCGACCCGGACGCCGGGCCGGTCAACCAGTTCCTCGGCTGGATCGGGATCGACGGCCCGGCCTGGTTGTCGGACGAGCGCACCGCCCTCCCGGTGATCATCGTGATGACGGCCTGGCGGAGCTTCGGGTTCGACATGGTCGTGCTGCTGGCGGCGCTCCAGGGCATCCCGAAGGAGCTCTACGAGGCCGCCGACATCGACGGCGCCGGGCGCCGGCAGCGGTTCCGGTCGGTCACCGTGCCGATGCTGAAGCCTGCGCTGTTGTTCTGCACGGTCTACTCGTCGATCGGGTTCGCCCAGTTCATGGAGGAACCCCTGGTCATGACCAAGGGGGGCCCGGCCGGGGCGACCACGTCGGCGTCGCTGGCCATCTACAACCAGTTCGGCGCGGGCGCCTACGGCTACGCGGGCGCCGCCGCGACCGTGTTGTTCACCGTGATCGTCGCGCTGGCGTTCCTCCAGTTCCGGATCGGGAGGCGGTCGTGAGACGTCGCGTGTCCACCTACGTCCTGCTCGCCGCCGGCCTGCTCGTGGTGGTCTTCCCGTTCCTGTGGACGTTGCTCGCCTCGTTCAAGCCCGAGGGCGAGATCCGGCGGAACCCGCCCACGCTGCTGCCGGCCGAGTGGACGGCGAGCAACTACACCGGCCTGTTCGAGCGGATGAACATGGGCACCGCGTTCCTCAACAGCGCGGTCATCGCGATCGCCCTGGTGGTCGCGAACCTGCTGTTCTGCTCGATGGTCGGCTACGCCTTCGCCAAGTTGCGGTTCCGGTTCAGGAACACCCTGTTCGGCCTGGTGATGGTGCAGATGATGGTGCCGGCGATCGTCGTGATGGTGCCGCAGTTCGTGCTGATCGCGAAGCTGGGCCTGGTCAACACGTTCCTGGGGATCGTGTTGCCGTTCGTGGTGGCGCCGCTCGGGATCTTCATGATGCGCCAGTTCATCGCCGACATCCCCGACGAGCTCCTCCAGGCGGCCCGCGTCGACGGGGCCAGGGAGTTCCGCGTCTTCTTCTCGATCGTGCTGCCGCTGTGCCGGCCCGCGCTCGCGACCCTGGGCCTGATCACGTTCATGACCTCGTGGAACAACTTCCTGTGGCCCGCCGTGGTGGCCCAGAGCGAGGACATGTACACCCTGCCCGTCGCGCTGGCCATCTTCAGCAACGCCCAGGCGACCCAGTACGGCCTGCTCATCGCGGGCGCCGTCGTGGTGGTCGCGCCCATCCTCCTGCTCTTCCTGTTCCTGCAGCGCTACTTCGTGCAGGGCATCGCCTCGACCGGACTCAAGTAAGGAACCGCGCATGCGAATGGCGCTGGCCGTGCTGCTGGCCGTATCCCCGGCGGCACCCGCGGAGAACACCCTGACGACCTACGCGAAGGACACCTGGAAGTCCATGGTGGCCATGGTCGACCCGGCGACGGGCCTGCCGGCCGACAAGATCGAGGGCGACCTCGACCCCGCCACGCGGGCCAAGGTGACCTCGCCGACCAACATCGCGACCTACCTGTGGAGCACGGTCGCGGCCCGGGACACCGGGATCATCTCGAAACGGGAGGCCGAGCAGCGGGTCGCCACGGTCCTGCGGAACGTCCAGAAGCTGGAACGCCATGAGCCGACCGGCCAGTTCTTCAACTGGTACGACCCCCACACGCTCGCACTCGTGACGACCTGGCCCGACAGCGGCGACCCGGTCGCCCCGTTCGCCTCCAGCGTCGACAACGGCTGGCTCGGCGCGGCCTTACTCATGATCCGCTCGGCCGTGCCGTCGGTCGCGCGGGAGGCCGACCGGCTGGTGCGCAGCATGGACTTCTCCTCCTACTACGACCCGCAGGGCGCCGCCGCCCAGGGCACCGGGCTCCTGCGCGGCGGGTTCTGGCCGGACGAGCCCGAGGGCTGCTCGACCCCCAGCGACTACAACGACTCCGGCACGACCGTCTACTCGACCTGCCACCACTACGGCGCGATGACCGAGACCCGGATCACCTCCTACGTCGGCATCGCCCTCGGCCAGATCCCCCGCGCGCACTACTTCGGCATGCTGCGCACCCACCCCAACGACGACTGCGCCTTCGGGTGGGCCGAGCAGCGGGCCGAGGGTTCGTGGCGGACGTTCGAGGGGGTCCGGGTCTTCCAGGGCACCTACGGCTACAAGGGCATGCGGCTGGTCCCCACGTGGGGCGGCAGCATGTTCGAGGCGCTGATGGTGCCGCAGCTCGTACCGGAGGACGTCTGGGGCGCGAAGTCGTGGGGCCGCAACCACCCGGTCTACGTGAAGGCCCAGAAGGTCCACGGGCTCGACGACGCCAAGTACGGCTACTGGGGCTTCTCCCCGTCGAACGACCCGGCCGGTGGCTACCGCGAGTACGGCGTCGACGCGCTCGGCATGGACACCGACGGCTACACCTCCGACCAGGAGCGCACCTCGGTCGACTACGGCTACGGCGACTGCCGCCCGGCCAAGCCCGAGCCCGCGGCCTACGGCGACGGCGTGGTGACCCCGCACGCCTCCTTCCTGGCGCTGCGCTACGCCGAGAAGGACGCGCTCGCCAACCTCGCCGAGATCAGGAAGGACTTCGACTCCTACGGCCCCGGCGGCTTCTACGACGCGGTGGCCGTGAAGAGCGGGACCGTCGCCAAGCAGTACCTCGCCCTCGACCAGGGCATGATCATGATCGCGCTCGGCAACCGGCTGACCGGGGACGGGCTGCGGGGCTACTTCGCCTCCCGCGACGTCGAGAGGGCCCTGAAGCCGGTGTTGTCGCAGGAGACCTGGGAGGTCCGTTCGTGAAGGCCCGTCACGACTGGCAGGCTCGCATCCATCGCCGGTCGGGGGAGGTGACCGCGGTCCCGCCCGTGGACCTTCCCCCGCCGGGGGGCCTGCGCGCCACCCCCGGCCGCGGCTGCGTGACCCTGACCTGGGAGCCGGTCCCGGGAGCGACCGGCTACACGGTCGAACGCTCGCCGTTCCGCGAGGGCCCCTACGGGGTGACGAGCCAGCCCGACGTGGACGTCGCGGCGGTGCCGTCGTGCCGTTACGTCGACACGGGCCAGGACCCGTGCTGGTACCGGGTGTCGGCGGTCGGCGGCCCGGCGGGCTCACCGGTGCACGGTTCGCCGGGCGGATCGGGCGTGACGCGGGTCGAGATCTCCGGAGATGTCGCCCGCGAACTCCCCCGGCCGTGGCGGTTCATGATCGGGTCGGAGCATCTGTCGTACCTGTTCGAGGAGAAGGAGCTCGTCGAGGCCCTCCGGCTGGCCCGCACGGAGCTGGGCGTGGCGACCGTCCGGGCCCACGCGATCCTGGACGAGGTCCGCGTCCTCGACGACGGCTACGACTTCTCGCGGGTGGACCAGATCTACGACACGATCACCGGCCTGGGGTTGAGCCCGATCGTCGAACTCTCCTTCATGCCGGCGGAACTGGCCGCCGACCCGTCGAAGACCGTCTTCGGCTACGAGGCGATCATCAGCCCCCCGAAGGACTGGGACGCCTGGGGCGACCTGGTCCGCGCCTTCACCCAGCACTGCGCCGACCGCTACGGCCTCCAGGAGCTGATCGACGACTGGGCCTTCGAGGTCTGGAACGAACCGAACCTGGAGGTCTTCTGGTCCGGCACCCCGGAGGAGTACTTCCGCCTGTACGCGATCAGCGCCGCCGCCGTGAAGGACGTGCACCCCGACCTGCGGGTGGGCGGCCCGTCGTCGGCCGCCAACGGCTGGGTCGAGGAGCTGATCGCCCGGGACCTGCCGGTCGACTTCGTCTCCACCCACACCTACGGCAACGCGCCCCTCGACTGGCGTCCGGCGCTGGCCAGGCACGGCCGGGAGGGCACCCCGATCTGGTGGACCGAATGGGGCCCGACCCCGACCCACTTCCACGGCATCGGCGACGGCCCGTTCGGCGCGTCCTTCCTCCTGCACGGCATGCGGTCGGCGGCGGGACGGGTGGAGTCGCTGTCGCACTGGGTGGCCTCCGACCACTTCGAGGAACTGGGCCGCCCGCCGAGGTTGTTCCACGGCGGCTTCGGCCTGCTGACCGTCGGCAACCTGCGCAAACCCCGCTGGTGGGCGCTCGAACTGGCGAACCGCCTCGGCGACGCGGAACTGGCCGCCAAGGTCGAGGGCGACGCCGGGGGAGTGGAGGTCTGGGCCGCCCGCCGCGCCGACGGCACGGTCGGCGTCCTGCTCTGGAACGGCACCCTGAACCAGGCGAAGGCCGACGGCGACCCCGGCCTGTCCCGGACGGTGACGCTGACCATCAGTGACCTGGCCGAGGGCGACCACACGGTCACCCACCACCGCATCGACGAACGCCACTCCAACATCCGCGCCCACTGGCACGGGAAGACCGACTGGCCGACCGGCGAGGAATGGGAGACCCTGCGGGCGGCCAACGTCCTGGAGGAGCTCACCCCGCCGGTGACCACGAGCGGCCCGTCGATCAGGGTGGCCTTCGACCTCCCGATGCCGGGTGTCTCCTACCTGGAGATCACCCGACTGTAGGTGAGGTTCGCTGATCCCGGTGCCGGAAGTGCTCCGGCACGTATAAAAACGGCCGGGGAGTCGTCTCCCCGGCCGTTCCCGTCTGTCCGGCTCAGGCGCGGGCGCGCTGCTCGATCGCCTGCTGGTAGAGCCTTCCGGCCCGGTAGGACGAGCGGACCAGGGGGCCCGACAACACCCCGGCGAAGCCGATCGCCTCGGCCTCGGCCTGGAGCTCGACGAACTCCTCGGGCTTGACCCACCGCTCCACCGGGTGGTGGCGCGGCGTGGGCCGCAGGTACTGCGTGATGGTCAGCAGGTCGGTGCCCGCCTCGTGGAGGTCGCGCATCGCCTGGACGACCTCCTCCCGCTCCTCGCCCATGCCGAGGATGAGGTTCGACTTGGTCACCATGCCGGCCTCGCGGGCCATGGTGATCACGCCGAGGGAGCGCTCGTAGCGGAAGGCGGGGCGGATGCGCTTGAAGATCCGCGGCACCGTCTCGATGTTGTGGGCGAACACCTCGGGCCGGGCGGAGAAGACCTCGGCGAGCTGGTCGGGGTTGCCGTTGAAGTCGGGCACGAGCAGTTCGACGCCGCAGCCGGGGAGCAGCGAGTGGATCTGCCGGGCGGTCTCGGCGTAGAGCCAGGCGCCGCCGTCGGGGAGGTCGTCGCGGGCCACGCCGGTCACGGTCGCGTAGCGCAGGCCCATCTGCTGGACCGACTCGGCGACGCGCCGGGGCTCGTCGCGGTCGTACTCGGCGGGTTTGCCGGTGTCGATCTGGCAGAAGTCGCAGCGCCGGGTGCACTGGTCGCCGCCGATCAGGAAGGTCGCCTCGCGGTCTTCCCAGCATTCGTAGATGTTCGGGCAACCCGCCTCTTCGCACACCGTGTGCAGGCCCTCGCGGCGGACGAGGGATTTCAGTTCGGTGTATTCAGGGCCCGTCTTCAGCCGGGTCTTGATCCACGCTGGTTTGCGTTCGATCGGGGTCTGGCTGTTGCGCACCTCCAGGCGGAGGAGCTTACGGCCGTCAGGGGCAACACTCACCTTGACAGCTTATGCCCTCGCTCAGGACAGCAGGCCAAGCCCCCTGACCGCCCGTTCGTAGTGCACCCGCAGCTCCTGATCGACGTGTTCCGACTCGGTCAGCACGGCCACCGGGGGGCCGGGGTCGCCGGAGGTCATCTCGCGCACCGCCGCCCGGTCGAGGGCGGCCCGGCGGATGGTGGTCACGTCCTCGCCGCGCAGCGCGGCGGCCTGCATCGGGGCCAGGTAGCTCCGGGAGGTGATCACCTCGGCGAGTTCGGCGATGGCGTCCGGGCCGGCGACGGCCGCCGCCGTCGCCGCGATGCCGGCCTCCGCGCGGGCCGTGGCCGCCCGGGTCAGCCGGTCGAGCACGGCCCCCGCCACCACCGCCGGCCATCCCACGATCCAGCCCAGCATCCGGCCGAACCAGCCGGCCGTCTCGTAGGCGGTCTTGGGCGCCCACGCCCCCAGCGTCATGGCCATCTCCAGGTGGGCCCGCTGCCGCACCTCGTTGGCGCCCAGCCCGAACAGGGCCACCTTGACCTCGGCGAGCGTCGCCTTCGCCCCGCCCACGATCACGCCGTCGTCGAGCCGGTCCTGGGCGCACGCCGTCGCCAGCAGGGCCACCCGCAGCGACGGGGACAGGGCCAGCCAGACGGGCAGGCCGATCGTCAGCACCGGCCGCCGCCGCAGGCCGACCCGCTCGTAGGTCGCGCCCAGGCCCAGGTCGTGGACGGCCACCAGCGGCCGGGGCACCCCGGCTTCGGCGGCCACCCGGGCCGCGAGGCCGTACAGGAACGGGGCCTCGTCCTCGGGGAGGACCTCGGCGTCGGGCGGCACCCGCCCCAGGCGGGGCCGGAGCATGACCCCGACCGCGACCAGGAACAGGCCGAGCAGCCAGGCGGGCGGGAAACCGGGCGCCGCGGCGACCAGCGCGACGCCGACGGCCACGAACGCGAGCGTGAACAGGTGCACCACGAGGGCCACCAGGACGGCCGGCACGCGAGACATGTCAGCATTGTGCAGATCGGCGGGCCGTCCTGTCAGGCCCCGACCCGCGACATCTCCCGGGCATGGCGCATCAGGGTCAGCAGCACCTCCTTGACCGACTCCCGCTCGCGCGCGTCGCACGGCACGAGGGGCACGTGGCCGGGCACCGCCAGCGCCCGGCGGATCACGGCCGGGTCGTGGCGGCGGGCGCCGTCGAAGAGGTTGACCGCGACCATGTACGGGATCCGCCGCTGCTCGAAGAAGTCGACCGCGGGGAAGGCGTCGCCGAGACGGCGGGTGTCGGCCAGCACGACCGCGCCCAGCGCCCCGATGGCCAGTTCGTCCCACATGAACCAGAACCGGTCCTGCCCGGGGGTGCCGAACAGGTAGATCCACAGGCCCTCGCGGAGCGTGATCCGGCCGAAGTCCAGGGCGACCGTGGTCGTCGTCTTGGCCTCCACGCCGCTGGTGTCGTCGACCCCGGCGCCGCGGTCGCTGAGCAGTTCCTCGGTGGACAGCGGCTGGATCTCGCTGACCGCCGAGACCATGGTCGTCTTGCCCACGCCGAACCCGCCCGCGATCAGGATCTTGATCGCGAGCGCGCCCGACCGGGCGTCAGAGCGCGCGTAGTCCATTGAGCACTTCCTGGTAGATCCGCTCGTTCAGGACTCCGGCCGTCGCCGCCGGAGGGTCGATCGACACCAGTCCCTCGCGCCGCAGGTCGCTCAGCAGTACGCGGGTGATGTTCAGGGGCAGCCGCAACCGGGTGCCGATGTCGGCCACCGTGGTGGGCCGGGTGGCGACCCGGAGCGCTTCGAGGTGCTCGGGGGAGAGGCCGGCCGGGTCGTACGGCATGCCGATCGTGGTCACCACGGCGATCACGTCGAAGGCCTCGCCCACCGGGCGGGCGCGTCCGCCGGTGACGGCGAACATCCGGACCAGGGGCCCTGGCTCCGGGTCCTCGTCAGCGGCCATGTACCGCCCTTGGCCGCGCGCTCAGGTGCTCCCCGACCCGCTTCACGAGCATGGTGAGTTCGTAGGTGACCACGCCCAGGTCGGAGTCGGGGCTGGTCATGACGGCCAGCCGGGCGCCGTCCCCGGCGGCGGTGACGAACAGGAACGCCCCGTCGAGCTCGATGATCGTCTGGCGTACGTTGCCGACGCCGAACCGCCGGCCCGCTCCCTGGGCCAGGCTGTGGCTCCCGGCCGCGATGGCGGCCAGGTGCTCGGTGTCCTCCCTGCTCAGCCCCTGGGACCCGCCCATCGCCAGCCCGTCGGCGGAAAGCACCACCGCGTGCCGCACCCCCGGTACCCGCCGGATGAGGTCGTCGAGCAACCAGTCGAGTTCCCTGGCGAGATCAGCCATCGGTCCTGTCCTTCCATATCCCCGTTTCGCGCCGGCCGCGTTCCCAGCCGCGCTGCATGGACGTCATCAGACCGGCCCGCCGTTCGGCGGAGTCCGCGTCCGCGCCGGTCTGCTGTGGTTCCTCCCGTGGTGGCGCCGCACCGCGCAGGGGCGCCGCCAGATGGGTCTGCGGGACCCGCTGTGGCAGTCCCTCCATGTCGAAGTCGTCCGGGACGACCGGCGGCGCGGACGGCGGCGGCAGGATGCGCCGGGCCGGTGGCGCCGGGACGGGAGCCGGTGGGGGCGGGGGGAAGTAGCCGGCCCGCCGTTCCTCCGGCGCCGCCAGCAGGCCCGGCGGGATCATCACGATCGCGGTCACGCCCTCGTACGGCGACTTGCGCAGCAGCACCCGCACGCCGTGCCGGGCGGCCAGCCGGGCCACCACGAACAGGCCGAGCCGCTCGCTGTCGGCCAGGTCGAACTCCGGCGGCTCGGCGATCCGCCGGTTGAGCGCCTCCAGCTTGGCGGGGTCGAGGCCGAGCCCGCGGTCCTCGATCTCCAGCGCGTAGCCGTTGGCGGCGATCTCGCCGCGCACGTAGACGCGGGTGCCGGGCGGGGAGAACACGGTCGCGTTCTCGATCAGCTCGGCGACCAGGTGCATCAGGTCGTTGACCGCCGGGCCCTGCACGGTCGGCGCCTGCCGCATCTCCTGGACCACGACCCGGGTGTAGTCCTCGACCTCGGTGACGGCGCCCCGGACCAGGTCGAGGATCGGCACCGGCTCCCGCCACCGGCGGGACGGCGCCGCGCCCGAGAGGATGATCAGGTTCTCGGCGTGCCGGCGCATGCGGGTCGAGAGGTGGTCGAGCCGGAACAGGTCCTCCAGCGTGGCCGGGTCGTCGACGCGGTGCTCCATGACCTCCAGCAGCGAGAGCTGGCGGTGCAGCAGCGACTGGTTGCGCCGGGCCAGGTTGAGGAACACCTGGCCGACGCTGCGCCGCAGCTCGGCCTGCCCGACCGAGGCCCGCACGGCCTCGCCGAGCACGTGGTTGAAGGCCCCTGAAACGTTCCTGACCTCGACCGTGCGGCCTTCGGCCACCCGCGGGGTCTCCTGGGCGGGGTCGACCGACTCGCCGGCGCGCAGCCGCCGGACCAGCTCGGGCAGCCGCGACCGCGCCACGTCGGTGGCGGTCGTCTCCAGGTCGCCCAGCTCGCGCACGAGACGGCGGCCGAACCGGACCGAGATCAGCACCGACACGATCAGGATGACCAGGCCGGCGCCGGTGATGATCGCCGTCCGCCACAGGATCGTGCTGACCCGCTGCCCGGCCGCGCCCAGCGCCCGGTCCATCGCCGCGCCGGTCAGGCCCTCGACCTCGGCGATGACCTCGGTGCCGTTCCTGAGCCACTGCTGCAGGCCGTAGGGGAGTTCGCCGTCGGTCGGCACGAAGGCGGCGATGCGGTTCTCGCCCTCGGTCAGCGCGCTGTAGACGGGCTTGGCGAAGAGCCCCTCCAGCCCGGCCCGCACGCCGGGGTCGAGCGCCGCCGCCTCGTTGCGCAGCAGGAACCGGCGGCTGATGACCAGTTCGACGAAGGAGGCGTGCATCGAGGGGGCCAGGTTCTCGTCGGCGATGGCGTACCCGATGAGGCTCTGTTCGCGGGCCAGCAGGTCGAGCCCGAAGTCGAGCGAGTTCAGCGACCGGACCTGCGAGTACTGCTCGGGGGTGAGCCCGCCGTCCCTGGCCAGGCTGGAGGTGAGGTTGTAGATCTCGTCGACGAGGTCGCTGTAGACGCCGACGGTGGTGACCGCGGTCGAGACCCCTCCGTCGACGGAGCCCCGCACGGCCGTGAGCCCGTCGAGCCGGGCCAGCAGCAGCCGGGTCGTGCTCGGCAGGGCGGCCGGGTCCTGTCTCGCGGTCGCCTCGCGGAAGCCGGCCACCGCCCGGTCGGTGTCGGCGCGGCGCTGGGCCAGGTATTCGACCGCGCTCACGCGTGCGTCGCGGAGCGCGGCGACGCTGAAACGGCGTTCCTGCCGCAGGGCGTCGCGGAGGGCCTCCACGGGCCGCAGATAGGCCGTGTAACGTTCACCGGACCGTAACAGGCTGGTGGCTTCGGCGACCGAGGTGACGGCGACGTAGGCCCAGACGGCGGTCAGGGCCAGCAGGGGCACGACGAGCAGGGAGAACGCCTTAGACCTGATCGTGTCACGATTGAAACCCATGGCTCTCGTCTCGTTCAGAGCGACGTTCAGCGCCCCCGAACGCGTGCGGGTGCGCTCCATGGCGCCGCCCATGTGGGAGCAAGATAGTTACTTTCCGGCGTGATGTAAACAAAGGGAAACGCGGGCACCCGAGGGGCGCCCGCGTCATCCGTGGTCAGTAACGTTCCGCGATTCCGGAGTTGATTTCCGTGAGCGCGAGTGTGGCGTCGGTGTAACGGATCACGTTCTGGAGCGATGGCGGCTGGGCGAGGGTGGCCTGGGCATACCTGACGGCGTCGCCGGCCGTTCTCAGGCCGAGTCTCCTGATCGTGACGGTCTCGACCCGGGTGCCGGCGTTGATCCGCCGGGTGCCGAGGTTGAGCAGCGTGGCCGGCATCTCGGCCCGCAACCGCCGGGGCTGGAGCACCGGCAGCAGGAACGCCGCCCCGGTCTCCTGGCGGCTGAGCGTGCCGTCGCCGCCGGTGTCGTAGCGCTGGTCGGTGGCGTGCACCCGGGCCAGCACCTCGTCCGTCTGCAGGTCGCCGCGCAGCGCCCACAGGGCCGGGAGCATCGGGTCGCGGCCCGGCGCCTGGACCGTCACCGTGGTCGCCGCCGACCCCGACGCCTCGTAGGCGCAGGCGTTGGAGCCGTAGGCGACCTTCGCGGCGGCCTGGAGCGTGCCCGCCTCGGTGAGCAGGCCCGGCCGCCCGGTGAAAGTGGCCGTGCCCTGCCGGCCGGGGGCCAGCGTGCCCAGCTCCCGGGTCAGCGGCCCGGTGGTGTACACGCCCGGCGGCGGGGTGAAGGCCAGTCTTGCGCCGCTCGCGGCCGAGGTCCCCTCGTTCTTGTACGTCACCACATAGGTGACGGTCTCGCCCGCCTTCACCGACGGCGTGGCGGCGACCGACACCGTGACCTTGGGCGCCTTGACCGTGTAGCTCGCCGTGGCCGTGTTGTCGGCTCTCAGCGCGGCGTTCTCGTTGGCGGCGGTCACGGTCGCGCCGCTCCGCCGGGTCGTCCCGTCGGCGGCGTCACACGGCACCGTCGAGGTGAACGCCTCCGCCGCCCATCCGAGCGGCGGGAGCTGCCGGGTCACGCCGTCGACGGTCACCGACGTGTTCTCCGACGCCACCGCGCCCTGGTTGGTGAGCGTGGCGGTCGCGGTGACCGTCTCGCCGGGGGCGGCCTGGGCCTTGTCGAACGCCAGCGCCGCCTTCAGGTCGGGGGAGGCGCTCCGGGTCACCTCCGTGTAGTCGAGGTGAGGCGGGAGTAGCTCAGCGGGCGGCCCGCGTCGTAGCGGGGGAACTGCCAGATGTAGTTCATGACGCTCTGGTAGTTCGGCTTGCAGTTGATCTCGTCGAGGGTGCCGTTGTCGCGGCGGCCGCCGTGGGCCAGGCCCAGGGTGTGGCCGAGCTCGTGCATGAGCGTGCCCGCCTCGGCCGCCCGCCGTCCGCCGACGTCGTCGAAGCCGGCCCAGCCGCCGAGCGACACCACGAAGTCGTTGCCGCCCCGTTCGTGCAGCTCGGCCCGCCCCGAGATGGTGCCGCCGCCGAGGAGTTCGTCGATGAAGACGCCGTATCGGAACTTCAGCCGCTTGAAGCTCAGGATGTCCTGGCAGTGGGGGCTCGACCGGTCGGCCGGCGTCAGGAAGCGGCCGGTGTTCCCGCCGCCGCAGGGCCGGGCCGGGTTGCCCGACTTCAGGTCGTCGAAGTCGTCATAGGCGCCCGAGGGCCGGTCGCCGGGGTCGGAGTAGTCGTCGAAGTCGAGTTCGTCGGCGGCGGGCACCTCCTCGTCCACGAGGAGATGGAGGTTGATCCCGGTCGCGCCGGTGTTCGGATTGCTCACCGGGGCGATGTCGAAGGCGTCCTCGACGTCGGCGACGGCGTCGTCGAGGGGCTTGTGGCCGGCCATGTAGTCGAGCTCGACGTAGAGGTCGCGGCGGTTCGGGTCGGCGTCCGGGAGCGTCATGTCGACGACGTCGTCGCCGTCGAAGTCCCGGCCCCGGTACTCCTCCCAGTCGGAGAACCCGTCGCCGTCGGAGTCGAATCCCGGGCCGGGGCTGATCTCCAGGCAGAGCCGCACCGACGGCTGGGGGTCGGCGCCGAAGACGCCGCCGCCGGGCTCGCCGTTCCCGGTGACGCAGCCGGTCCCGGTCAGGTCGCCGGTGACCGTGCCGTCGATCATGCTGACCTTGAACCGGGTGAACGGGTCGCCCGCCCGGGGCGAGGTGTCGGCCCAGTCGTCGCCGCCGGTCGAGTCGTGGTCCTTGACCAGGACCGAGATCTCCTGCACCACGACGGTCGTGGGGATCTGCTGGGTGAGCGTCCAGAACGGCGCGATCTGCACCTAGTCGTCGGGGGCGCGGGGCGTGATGTGCACGGGGAACCCGGCGTAGGTGATCTCCGCGTAGAAGTCGGGGGTCGATTCGCCCAGGGCCTCCAGGCCCGCCTCGTCGCAGTCGGCGACGCAGGAGACGAGCAGGACGCGGACGGTGAGCGGCTGCGTGGTGGCCGCTCGTGCTGGTGCGGTGAGAAGGGCGATCCCGGAGAGCGTCAGGAACAGCGTCAGGAACAGGGCAGGGACCACCCGGAGGGTACGGGTCGGCATGTCTCCGACGGTCGTGCTCTTTCGGCCGGAAGGCTTGAGTACCCCGCTACTCCACGAAACCCATTCGGCATTCTTCGAGCTGCCCCAATATGAGCTTCACTCGCTGTTGCAGCCATTCCGCGGCCTTCGCCGCGCCCTCCGGGTCGTCGAGATAGGCCACGTCGATCCCGAGTTCCAGCATGGCCCGCGCCTCGGCCGCCTGCGGGTCGCTCGGCGCGTCTTCCGTGGTGAGCTGGGAGAGCACGGCGATCAGATGGTCCAGCATCGCGTCCGGACGAGGTTCGCCGTTCGTCATGATCGCAGTCTAGGCATGGAATGCGGCCACCTGGTGTTCCAATTCAGATGCGTTATTGCCGGCGTCCGAGCAATTCCTCTTCGAACATCGACACCGGCTCGGCTCCGAACGCGTCGCCGAGCCGTTTCTCCGCGAACGGAATGACCTCGTCGACCGTGATGCGCCGCCCGGTCTCGGCCGACAACGAGGTGACCCCGGCGTCGGGGATGCCGCAGGGCACGATCCGGTTGAACCAGCTCAGGTCGTTGGCGCAGTTGAGCGCGAAACCGTGCATCGTCACGCCGCGCTCCACCCGGATGCCGATCGCGCCCAGGCGGCGGTCGGGGATGCCGTGGTGGGCCTCGCCGCGCACCCAGACCCCCGGCCGCCCCTCGACCCGCCCGGCGACCACGCCGAAGTCGGCGCACACCTGGATCAGGACCTCTTCGAGGAGGCGGACGTAGGGGATCACGTCGTCGATCTTCGCGATCGGGTAGCCGACGAGCTGGCCGGGGCCGTGCCACGTGACGCTGCCGCCCCGGTCGACGTCGATGACGGGGGTGCCGTCGGACGGCCGGTCATGGGGGCGGGTGCGCTTGCCGGCCGTGTAGACCGGCGCGTGCTCCAGGAGAAGCGCCGTGTCGGGCAGTTCGTCGGCGACCCGGCGCCGATGGACGACCCGCTGCAGGCTCCACGCCTGTTCATAGGGGACATCGACACCAAGTCGGACGATCGCCAGCCTCACACGTCAACTGTAGACGCGAGTCGCCGTGGTTCGATACGGAACTCCTTGACCCCTTCTTCACCGTCTCTTTCGATCCGGTAGGCGTAACCGTCGGGGTCGACCGTCACGGCCTGGATGAACTCGGTCCCGACGTAGTGGAGCGCGACACCCTCGTCGGCGGCGTAACCGTCGGGCAGCTCGCCCGAGGCGACCGACCGCTGCAGCAGGTCACGACGCTGCGCGTCGCTGTTGTAGTGGACCCCGCACGAGTAGGGCAGCAGGCCGAGCCCCTCGGCCCACGGCCGCAGCTCGGGCCCGAACGAGTCGGTGTTGCCGCCCACGTGCCAGCACAGGGCGCCCGCGCTCTGGCCCGACAACACGACGCCGCTGTTCCAGGCCTCCTCCATCGCCTCGTCGAGGCCGTGGAGCCGCCACAACGCCATCAGGTTGGCGACGCTGCCGCCGCTGACGTAGACGGCGTCCTGCTCCAGCAGCCACTCGCGCGGGTCGTCGACGTTGGGCATCGGGAACAGCGACAGGTGGCTGAGGTCGACGTCGAAGGACCGGAAGGCCTCGTACATCTTCAGCAGCCACTCGGCGGAGTCGCCGACCGCCGTGGCGATCAGCCCCAGCCTGGGCCGGTCGACACCGGTCAGGTCGAGCACGTAGCGCAGCAGGCCGGTGGCCTCCATCGTGCCGAAGCGCTTCGTCGGGCGGAACGAGCCGCCACCGATGGCGACGATGTGCGACTGACCGCTGCGTCCCATGCTTCACTCCCGTGTCGTCGGCCAAATGAGGGGGCCAATGCTACGGGAGACGCTCCTTCACCGCAGGGCGTCTGCCAGGGCTTCCTTGATCGTGGGGTGCGAGAAGTGGTGCCCCGCCGCGGTCAGCCGCGCCGGCACCGCCCGCTGCCCCATGAGGACGCCCTCCTCGGCGAACCCGCCGACGGCCGCCTTCAGCACGAACCCCGGCACGGCCAGCGGCATCGACGGCCGCTTCACCGCCGCCGCGACCTCCTTGGTGAACGTCTTGTTGGTCACCGGCTCGGGCGCCGTCAGGTTGACCGCGCCGTCGATGTCGGCCCCCAGCAGGAACCGCGCGGCGCTCACCCAGTCGGGCACCGAGATCCACGACAGGTACTGTTCGCCCGACCCGAGGGGGGCGCCCAGCCCGATCCGGAAGATCGGCAGGATCTGCCCCAGCATCCCGCCCCGCTTCGACAACACCACGCCCGTCCGCATGGTCACCACCCGCATGCCCGACTCCCGGGCGGGCTGCGCGGCCTCCTCCCAGGCCCCGCAGACGTCGGCCAGGAACCCGGCCCCGCGGGGCGAGGTCTCGTCGACGACCCGGTCGCGGGTGTCGCCGTAGTAGCCGACCGCCGACCCCGACAACAACACCGACGGCGGCTCGTCCATCGCGTTGAGCGCCCTGACCAGCGTCGAGGTGCCCTTGCGCCGGCTCTCCGTGACCGTCTTCTTGTACGAGTCGGTCCACCGGTGGTCGCCGATCCCGGCCCCCGCCAGATGGACGACCGCCTCGACGCCCGCCAGGTCGGCCGGATCGAGCACCCCGCCCGAAGGGTCCCACTGGACCTGGCCGGGGCTCGTGGGCGGTCTGCGGACCAGCGAGAGCACCTCGTGGCCCGACTGCCGAAGGGAGGCGGTCAGCGCCGTCCCGATGAGGCCCGAGGCCCCCGTCACCGCGATCTTCATAACCACCCCTTCGTAGCACGCCCCCGTTTGGTGACGTACCGGACGCGGACTCGTTCAAACGTGCCCCCCGAGGATCTCGCGCGTGCGGGAGAGGACGTGACGGCGTGGGGCGGCAGCGGGTCGTGGGTGCCGGATGCGGTGCGATGCGGAGACGGCGGCCGGGGCCCCGGGGTGGGCGGAGCCGTGAGGGAAGAAGGATCGCCCCGGAAACACGAGAACCCCCGCTCGGCCCGAGCGGGGGTTCCGTAGGTGCGGCTAGGCGAGGCCGAGCTGGCCCTCGAAGCGGCCCTCTTCGAGACGGCGCTTGATCGTCGTCAGGAAGCGGGCGGCGTCGGCGCCGTCGACCAGGCGGTGGTCGTAGGTCAGCGCGAGGTAGACCGTCGAGCGGACCGCGATGACCTCGCCCTCGGGCGAGTCGACGACGACGGGGCGCTTCACGACGACGCCGGTGCCGAGCATGCCGACCTGCGGCTTGTTCAGGATCGGCGTGTCGAACAGGGCGCCGCGGCTGCCCGTGTTCGTCAGCGTGAAGGTGCCGCCGGCGATGTCGTCGGGGCTGATCTTGTTGGTGCGGGTGCGCTCGGCCAGGTCGGCGATCTTGCGGGCCAGCCCGGCGATGTTGAGGTCGCCGGCGCCCTTGACGACCGGGACGATGAGGCCCTTGTCGGTGTCGACCGCGATGCCGAGGTTCTCGACGTCGTGGTAGGTCACCTCACTGGTCTCGTCGTTGATCACGGCGTTGAGCTTGGGGTGGACCTTGAGCGCCTCGACCGCCGCCAGCGCGAAGAACGGCAGGAACGACAACTTGACGCCCTCGCGGGCCTCGAACGCCGCCTTGGCCCGGTCGCGCAGCCGCGCGATGCGGGTCACGTCGACCTCGACGACCGTGGTGAGCTGCGCGGTGGTCTGCAGCGAGTCGAGCATGCGGTCGGCGATGACCTTGCGCAGGCGGGACATCTTCTGCGTGGTGCCGCGCAGGGTGGTGTCGACCTGGATCGGCGCCGGGGCGGCCGCCGCGGCGGGGGCCTGCTGCGCCGGCGCGGCCGGAGCGGCGGCGGGG
>NZ_BBXE01000053.1 GCF_001570565.1 Herbidospora yilanensis
GGACAGAAGCCCAGCCACATGGCTGGGCTTCTGTCGTTTCCGGTGCCGGGAGTTCAGCCGGGGAATGGTCCGGTGTTCGGCTCAAGGGCTACATTGAGGCCCACGATGTCCCCCCGTCGTCTGGTTCTTCCCCTCCTCGCAGCGCTGGCCCTGGCCGTCAGTGCCATCTCGCCTGGGCGGGACCTCCCTCAGTTGGTCACGCCGGCGCCACTGCCAGTCAGAGCGGTCGCGGCCGTACCGCTGCGGGCCGATCCCCAGTTCGTGCCGAAGCCGAGGCCGACGGATCCCCCCGTCGACAAGCGAAAGCTCACCCAAGCGGTCAGGCGGTTGCTGAAGAGCCGGCCGGGGCGGACGTCGATCAGCGTCGAGGATCTGCACACCGGCAGGGTTTTCCGGTTCGGGGCCAATACGGTTCTCCCCACGGCCAGTGTCGCGAAGGTCGACATCCTCATGGCGCTGCTGCTGGATGAGCGCTGGGATCGGCTGCCCAGGTCCGTGAAGAGGGACGCCGAGATCATGATCCGCCACTCCGACAACAAAGCGGCCGATCGGCTCTGGGAGCGGATCGGCCGTGAGGGCGGGCTGGCGCGGGCGAACAAGGTGTTCGGGCTGAAGGCGACGACCGCGGTGCCCGGGAGGTGCGTCGACCTCTACTGCTGGGGCATCACCCGGACCACCGCCGACGACCAGGTGCGGTTGCTCAGGTATCTGCCGAGGCTCGGCGACGGGGACGTCGTCCGGCGGCTGATGCGCCGGGTCGTACCGGAACAGAAGTGGGGGGTGAGTGCGGGGGCCTGCGCGGGGGAGCGGGTGGCGCTCAAGAACGGCTGGTTGAAGCATGTGGCCAACGACCTGTGGGCGATCACGAGCGTGGGTCTCATCGCTGATCGGTACGCGGTGGCCGTGCTCACTGAGGACAACGCCACCAGTGAGGCCGGGATCGCCAAGGTCGAGAAGCTCGTCGAGAGGGTGCTCGACGGGTTCCGGGAGTGCGGTTCTCAGGGGGTGACGAGCCGGTAGCCGACCCCCCTCACGGTCTGGATGAGTTTGTCGTCCTCGTCGCCCAGCCGTGCGCGCAGGCGTTTCACGTGGACGGCGATGGTGTTGGTGGACATCGCGTCCGCGGAGTGCCAGACATGCCGCATGATCTGCTCGCGGGTCACGGTGCGGTCGGCGTTGCGCATGAGGTAGTGCAGCAGCTCGAACTCGCGCAGGGGGAGGTGGACGACGCGGCCGCCCACCTTCACCTGGTACGCCGTGACGTCGAGGGCGACGTCGCCGATGGTCAGGACGGTCCGCTGGATGCCCTGCCGGCGGAACGCCGCGTGGACGAGCGGCAGCAACTCGGGAACACGGTAGGGCCGGGCGACGCATGCCGTCGCGCCGGCCGCCAGCGCCTCCATGGCCTGTTCCGCGAATCCCTCGCCGACGCCCAGCAGGACCGGTACGGCTCGTGCCAGGCGGACCGCCCGCACGAAGTCGACCGGTCCGATGATGGGCAGCGACGCGCTGATGAGGACGGCGTCCGGGCGCAGTGCTCCCGCCTGGAGCAGCGCCTGGGCTCCGTCGAACACGCCGGTGACGTCGATTCCCTCGGATTCGAGTTCGTGTGTCAGGTTCTCGACCAGGGCGCTGTCGGGGTCGGCGACCAACAGCGTCGGCGCGGATCGAGTTTCCCCGTCCACCCGGTCCTCCCCAATGTGTCGGATCAGCCGAAACGCCCGGTGATGTAGTCTTCGGTCGCTTTCTGGGACGGGCTCGTGAAGATCTTGGTGGTTTCGTCCATCTCGATCAGCTTGCCCGGTTGTCCCTGGGCGGCCAGGTTGAAGAACGCCGTCTTGTCACTCACGCGAGCGGCCTGCTGCATGTTGTGGGTGACGATGACGATCGTGAACTCCTGCTTGAGCTTGGCGATCAGGTCTTCGATCGCCAGCGTCGAGATGGGGTCGAGCGCCGAGCAGGGCTCGTCCATCAGCAGGACCTGGGGCCGGACGGCGATGGCGCGGGCGATGCACAGACGCTGCTGCTGTCCGCCCGAGAGGCCCGAACCGGGCTTGGGCAGCCGGTCCTTGACCTCGTTCCACAGATTGGCGCCCTTGAGGGACTCCTCGACGATGCCGTCGAGCTCGCTCTTGGAGTAGCGGTGGTTCAGGCGCAGGCCCGCGGCCACGTTGTCGTAGATCGACATCGTGGGGAACGGGTTGGGACGCTGGAACACCATGCCGATGGTGCGGCGGACCGACACCGGGTCGACTCCGGCGCCGTAGAGGTCCTGCTCCTCCATGCGGATCTTGCCCGTGACGGTGGCGCCCGGGATGACCTCGTGCATGCGGTTCAGGGTGCGGAGGAAGGTCGACTTGCCGCAGCCCGACGGGCCGATGAAGGCGGTGACGGCGCGCGCGTCGATGGTCATCGAGATGCCTTCGATGGCCTTGTGGCCGCTGTAGTAGGCGTCGACGTCCGTGACCTCGATCTGTTTGGCCATGGCTATTACCTCTTCCTTGCGGGCGAGCGCCAGTACGTGATGAGACGCGCGGCCAGGTTGAGCAGCATGATGATGATGATCAGGGTGAGCGCGGCGGCCCACGCGCGGTCGATCGCGGTGTCGTTGGGCCGGGCGGCCTGGTCGAACACGTACAGCGGAAGACCCATCTGCGGCCCGCTGAACGGGTCGTTGTTGATCGAGTCGGTGAAGAAGACCGTCAGCAGCAGCGGCGCCGTCTCGCCGGCGACACGGGCGACGGCCAGCATGACTCCGGTCACGATGCCGGTGAAGGCGGTGGGCAGCACGACCTTGACGATGGTGCGCCACTTGGAGACGCCCAGCGCGTAGGAGGCCTCGCGCAGGTCGTTGGGCACCAGCAGCAGCATCTCCTCGGCGGCCCGGACGACCGTGGGCAACATCAGGATCGACAACGCCATCGCGCCGGCGAAGCCGGAGAACGGCATGCCCAGGATCAGGATCCAGAACGCCAGGATGAACAGACCGGCGACGACCGACGGCACACCGGTCATGATGTCGACGAAGAAGCTGATCGAGCGCTTCAGGCGGCCGTTGGTGCCGTATTCCACCAGGTAGACGGCGGTGAGCAGGCCGATCGGCACGGAGATGAGCGAGGCCAGGGCGACCTGCTCCAGGGTGCCGATGATGGCGTGGTAGGCGCCGCCGCCGGCGTCCCTGGCCCCGATGTTGCGCATCGAGTGGGTCAGGAACTCCATGTCGAAGCGGGCCAGGCCGTTCGCGATGACCATCCACAGGACGGAGACCAGCGGCACGACCGCGATGGCGAACGCCAAATAGACAAGGACCTGAACGCCCTTGTCCTTGAACCGGCGCAGGCCGGAGATTCGCTGGATTTCTGGGGTGACGGCACTCACGCGGCGACCCTCGCGTATTCCTTGCGGCGGGAGATGACCCAGCGGGCGGCCATGTTCACCAGCAGGGTGATGATGAACAGCACCAGACCGGACGCGATGAGCGCGCCCCGGCCGATGTCGTTGGCCTCGCCGAAGCCGTTGGCGATGTTGGCCGCGATGCTGTTGCCGTTGGCGCTGAGGATCTCGAAGCTGATCGTGAAGGTGGCCGGGAAGATCAGGGCCACGGCGATGGTCTCACCCATGGCGCGGCCGAGGCCGAGCATCGCGGCGCTGATCACACCGGGACGGCCGAACGGCAGCACGGCCATCCGGATCATCTCCCAGCGGGTGGCGCCGAGGGCGAGGGCGGCCTCTTCCTGCATCTTGGGGGCCTGCAGGAAGACCTCGCGGGAGATCGCGGCGATGATCGGCAGGATCATGATGGCCAGCACGAGCGACCCGACGAGCATCGAGCGGCCGACGACCTGGTCACCGCCGAAGATCGGGATCCAGCCGAGGTAGTCGTTCAGGAACTGCGAGGGCCCGCGCATGAACGGGACCAGGAAGATGATGCCCCACAGGCCGTACACGACCGAGGGGACCGCCGCGAGCAGGTCGATGACGTAGCCCAGGAACGAGGCCAGGCGGCGGGGGGCGTAGTGGGAGATGAAGAGCGCGACCCCGATCGCGATCGGCGTGGCGATGATCAGCGCGAGGAATGAGCTGAGGACGGTGCCGAACGCGAGCGCGCCGATGCCGAACTTCGGCTCTGAGGCGTTGGCGTTCCACGTCATCTCCGTGAGGAACGACGCGGTGTTCGCCTGGAGTGCGGGGATGGCTCGCGCGATCAGGAACACGGCGATGGCCGCCATGATCACGAGCAGCAGGATGCCCGCACCGGTCGATGCGTAACGGAAGGGGCCGTCGCCACGGCTGCGCCGGAAGGCGGACCGGCTCAGGGGAGCCGACCCGCCTTCGCGCGTTTGCGTCGAGGTCGCCATTGGCTAGGAGATGGCCTCAACCGCGGTGCGAACCTTGGTCAGCAGCGACGCGGGGAGCGGCGCGTAGCCGAGGTTGGTCAGCACCTGCTGGCCCTCGTCGGAGGCGGTGTAGCCGAGGAAGGACTTGACGAGCGGGAGGTCCTCGGCGGAGAGGCCCTTCTCGCAGGTGATCTCGTAGGTCACCAGGACGATCGGGTAGGCGCCCGCGGCCGAGGTGGCGTAGTCGATCTTCATCTTGAGGTCGTTGCCGGTGCCCTCGACGGTGGCGGCCTCGACGGTCTTGCCGGCGCTCTCCGGGGTCAGCTCGACGAACTCGCCGGAGCCGTTGGCGACCTTGGACTTCTGCAGGCCGGAGTTCTCGGCGTAGGAGAGCTCGACGTAGGAGATGGCGCCCTCGGTCGACTTGACCGACGCGGCGATCTGGTCCGAGCCCTTGGCGCCCTGGCCCTTGGCCTCGGCCGGCCAGGCCTTGCCCGGCTCGTACGGCCACTCGGCGGTGGCGGCCAGGAACTTGGTGAAGTTGTCGCTGGTGCCCGACTCGTCCGAGCGGTGGAACGCCTGGATGTCGGTGGAGGGCAGCGTGGCGTCGGGGTTGTCAGCCTTGATCGCGGGGTCGTCCCACTTGGTGATCTGGCTGTTGAAGATGCCACCGATGGTCTTCGGCGAAAGCTGCAGGCCGTCGACACCGGGGAGGTTGTAGACCACGGCGACCGGGCCCACGACCATCGGCAGGTTGATGGCCTTGCCGGTGGCGCAGCGGGCGTCGGCCTGAGCCGGCTCGTCTTCCTTCAGGGCCGAGTCGGAACCGGCGAACGCGACGGTGCCGGCGATGAACGCCTGGACACCGGCGCCCGAGCCGCTCGGCTGGTAGTTGATGCTCACACCGGGGTTGGCGCTCTGGAACGCCTTCTTCCACTCGTCGACGGCGTTGGCCTGAGCCGAGGAGCCGGCGGCGTTGATGGTGCCGCTGAGCTGGGCGTCGCCCGAGGCCGCAGGAGCGGCGGCGGTGCCGCCGTCAGTCGCGGTGGAAGGGGTGGTGTTGTCGTCAGTACCACACGCGGCGAGCGACAGCACGCCGGCGATGGCGGCTACGGCGAGCCGGCCTGCATACTTCACGGCTGAATCCTCCTGATTGTTTCTTCAACAACCGGGAGGCTAGGGATCGAAGGTGACCTGACGACTGGACGAAGGTGAACGAAGAATGAACGGGTCAGGTCCCCTTCGTGCAGGTCTCAGTAGATAACGGCCAGGTCACAGGCGTATTGCGGCGTTAATGAAAGCCCCGCTCCGCAAGGGAGCGGGGCCGCTGGACCGATTCAGTAAGTGCTGGTCGCACGCAGTCTGTCGTCGAAATCGCGGACCAGCAGCGACGGCGGGCCCTCGTAGTCGCGGCGGAACCGCCGCACCCGGTGGAGGACTCTCTCGGACGAATAGACGACCCCCGCCTTGAGCGCCTCGCCCGCGAGGGTGAAGGCCTCGTCGACCTCCCCGGCCATCCGGCGCGCGGTGGCGATCTCCAGCATGAGCAGCGCCTGCTGCTTGGCGGCGGGGCGTACGGAGACGAGGGATTCGGCGAAGGCCGAGACGGCGTCGTGGGGGCGGCCCAGGCGGACCATCACCAGCGCGCGGTATCCGGCCAGTTTGCCGGGGTCGAAGGGGAAGACCCACGGCCAGGGCGGCGACGACGCCCGTTCGCTCTGGGCGACGGCGATCTCCGCCTCGCGGAGGCAGTTGAGCGCGGCCATCACGTCGCGTTTGCCCGCGTGGCCCAGCGCCTCGATGCACGCCAGCCACGCCCGCGCGGTGGCCGGCGGATTGCTCCCGGCCTGCGCCCTGGCCTGGGCGACCATCGTCAGCCCGAGCAGCGGGTCGTCGTGGTCGATCTCGAAGGCGGCCAGGCTGCCCAGCATGTAGGCCTCCAGCAGCGGATGTTCGGCCCGCCGGGCCGAGTCGACCGCGAACCGGTAGAACATGCGGGCGGTCCCGATGTCCTGCATGTCGGCGTGTAACCAGGCGGCGAACCCGGCGGCCTCGCTGACGGTCGGGCAGACCTCCACCGCGAACGGGGTCTCGGCCGATCGGGCCAGGGCCCGTTTGGTGAGCTCGACGTGGGCGACGGCGCCGCGGGCGAGTTCCCGGGCGGGGGTCTCGGCCTCCAGCCGGCGCTGCGCGCCGGTGATCGCGGCCAGGGACGACGCGGTCGTCTCGTCGGCCGACCGGTAGGAGATGGACGGCGCCACGGGCATCGCGGCCAGGAAGGCTATCTTGCTGAAGTCGCGGCGTTTCGTGGGGTCCTCACCCCCGGCGTCGCCGATTCGCAGCAGGTATTGCGGGATGCCGACCTGCCGCGCGAGGTCGCGGATCTGGTCGACGGTGAGCGACTGGCGCCCTCTGAGCACTTTCGACACCCAGCTCTGGGAGTAGCCGAGGAACTCGGCGAGCTGGCCCTGCGTCCATCCGCGAGCGGATCGGACCTGATCGAGAATGGTCGCCATATCACACTCGGCGAGCGCGCTGGCGACGGGCGGCCGGGCCCAGAAGTCCGGCGGCAGACCGTTACCGTCATGACCCATGACGGTAAGTTACGCCCATTCGCGACGTCACGCAGGAATTCGCCGGACGAATATCGCGATTTCTGATCCGCATGGCGTATTCCCCGGGGTCCCCCCAGGTCGTGAGTATCGCGGGCATGGACGCCCCCACCAAGACAGTTCCACGCGGAAAGGTCATGACCACCTATCACGGCCCGCACGTGCCGAGCCACCCAGATCCGGACGCCAGGCCGCTGACCTGGCGTCCGGGCGCGCGGTGGACCGACCGCGAGCGGATCAGGGCACATTCGTGCTCGTGCCGCGGGGTGGTCTACGAATTCGTCGGCGCCGCCGGTCAGTACTTCATTCGGCGTACGACATTGCAGTCGCAACTCACCGAGGAGACCGAGCGTATGGTCTCCTCACGCGCCGAACAGATGTGGGCTGACCTTTTCTCCGGAAAAGTCTATTAAGCGAGCTTTTCGAGTACTTCGCGGTGTAGAAGCCCGTTTGAGCACACCATGCTCCCGCTGTCGAGCGGCGGATTCCCGCCCACGCCGGTGCACGCACCGCCGGCCTCTTCCACGATCACGGTGAGCGCGGCCATGTCCCATGGCGACAGTTCCGGTTCGGCCGAGACGTCCACCGCACCCTCGGCCACCATCATGTGGGACCAGAAGTCGCCGTAGGCCCGCGTCCGCCACACACTGCGCGTCAAGTCGAGGATGTTGTCGAGCTTCCCCTCCTTCTCCCAGCCGCTCAGGCTGGAGTAGGAGAAGGAGGCGTCCTCCAGTCTGGCGACCGACGACACCTGGCACCGGGTGGCCTTGGTCAGACTGCGGCCGGTGAACGCGCCGCCGTCGCGGGCCGCCCACCAGCGCCGGTTGAGAGCCGGCGCGGAAACGCATCCGACGACGACCTTGCCCTCCTCCATGAGCGCGATCAGGGTCGCCCACACGGGCACGCCACGCACGAAGTTCTTGGTCCCGTCGATGGGGTCGACGACCCAGGAACGCATGCCGTAGCCCGTCTTGCCGAACTCCTCGCCGATGACGGCGTCGCGGGGGCGAGCCCGGCGAAGGGTGCCCCTGATCGCCTCCTCGACCGCCCGGTCGGCGTCGCTGACCGGGGTCAGGTCGGGTTTGGTCTCGACCTTCAGATCCACGGCCTTGAAACGGCGCATCGTGATGTCGTCGGCCGCGTCGGCCATCACGTGCGCGAGTCGCAGATCATCGCTGTAAGCCGTCACGGATCACACGCTAGCGGTTTTGGTGGCATTTCCAGCAGACCCGGGACCGCTCCAGATCCTACTAGCGAGTAACATGCCGTCCATGACCACTTTCGACACGGGGGCTCTGTTCCTGCAGAGCGTCCCCTTCGCGCGCACCCTCGGCGTGTCATTCGACTCCGTCGACTCCGGTACGGCTGTCGCCCGTCTCGCAGACCGGCCCGACCTGCACAACCACGTCGGCGGACCCCATGCCGGAGTGGTCTTCTCCCTGGCCGAGTCGGCCTCCGGGGCGGCCATGCTCTCGCTGTTCGGCGACACCCTCGACCGGGCGACGCCGCTGGCCACGGTGGGGCGGGTGGCGTACCGGAAACTGGCTCTCGGCGATCTGACCGCCGAGGCGGTCGTGAGAGCCGAGCGCGACGCGGTGCTCGCGGAACTCGCTTCGCAGAAGCGGCCGGAGTTCACCGTCGAGGTGACGGTACGCGATTCAGCGGGCGTGACGGTCGCCGAGGTCACCGTGGAGTGGACGCTGCGGCCCAACCGCTAGTCGTCGTCCGGAGCGCCCTCACGGCTCGACAGCAGCCGCCGCAGCGACACCAGCCGGGCGGGGTCGCCGTGGCCCTCGGCCACGAACCGGTCGAGGGCGCAACCGTCGCCCAGGTGGGTGCAGCCCTTCGGGCAGTCGACCGCGGCCTCGTTGAAGTCGGGGAAGGCGACCAGCACGTTGTCGATCTCGACGTGGCCGAGCCCGAAGCTGCGCACGCCGGGGGTGTCGATGATCCAGCCGCCGTCGGGCAACTCCAGGGCGACGGCGGAGGTGGAGGTGTGCCGGCCCCGGCCGGTGACGGCGTTGACGTGGGAGACCGCGCGGCCGGCGGTCGGCACGAGCTGGTTGACCAGCGTCGACTTGCCCACCCCCGAGTGGCCCACCAGCACGCTGACGCGGTCGGTCAGATGGTCGCGCAACTCCGACAGGTCGCCGCCGCGCTGCACGGTGATGTGCCGGACGCCGAGCGGTTCGTACAGTGAGATCAGCTCGTCGGGGGCGGCCAGGTCGGCCTTGGTCAGGCAGAGCAGCGGGTCGATGTCGGCGTCGAAGGCCGCCACCAGCAGGCGGTCGATCATGCGCGGGCGGGGTGGCGGGTCGGCCAGCGCGGTCACGATGACGAGCTGGTCGGCGTTGGCCACGACCGGCCGCTCGACCTCGTCGTAGTCTTCGGCGCTGCGCCGCAACATCGAGCGGCGCTCCTCGCGGCGCACGATCCGGGCCAGCGAGTCGGGCCGGCCCGAGGTGTCGCCGACGAGCGCGACCTCGTCGCCGACCACGATGCCCTTGCGGCCGAGCTCCCGGGCCTTCATCGCGGTGATCACGGTCGACGGGCCGCTGTCGTGGATGCCGCGCCCGGTCAGAACCGTGTAGCGGCCCCGGTCGACGGCGACGACGAACCCCGGCACCGCCGCCTCGTGGGCAGGCCGCAGCCGGGTCCGCGGCCGGGAACCCTTGCCCGGCCGGACCCTGACGTCGTCTTCGTCGTATTCGCGCCGTTTCAGGACGCGTCTCCCCGCAACATCTCCGCCCACATCGTGGCGAACTCGGGCAGCGTCTTGGCGGTCGTGGCGATGTTCTCGACTTCGACGCCGGGCACGGCCAGGCCGATGACGGCGCCGGCGGTGGCCATGCGGTGGTCGTCGTAGGAGTGGAAGACACCCTCGTGGAGCTTCTTCGGGAAGATCTCCAGCCCGTCGTCGGTCTCGCGGGCGTCGCCGCCCAGGCGGTTGACCTCGGTGGCCAGCGCGGTGATGCGGTCGGTCTCGTGGCCCCTGATGTGGGCCACGCCCCGGACGCGGGTCGGCGAGTCGGCCAGCGCGGCCAGCGCCACGATCGTCGGCGTCAGCTCGGCCTCGTCGCGCAGGTCGACGTCGATGCCGTGGAGGCCGCCGCCGTGGACGGTCAGGCCCTCGCCGGTCAGCTCGACCCGGGCGCCCATGCCGGTCAGCAGCTCACGCAGCCGGTCGCCCGGCTGGGTGGTCTCGGCCGGCCAGTGGGGGATCGTCACCGAACCGCCGGTGACCACCGCGGCGGCGAAGAACGGCGCCGCGTTCGACAGGTCGGGCTCGACGGTGAAGTCGGTGGCCGCGATGGGGCCGGGCAGCACCCGCCACACGTACCGCTCGGAGTCGTCGACCTCGACGCCCCGGGCCCGCAGCATCTGGACGGTCATCGCGATGTGGGGCATGGAAGGGACCGGCGGGCCGACGTGGCGGACCGTGACCCCCTTCGGGAACCGCGCCGCCGCCAGCATCAGCCCGGAGACGAACTGGGAGGAGCCCGACGCGTCGACGGTCACCTCGCCGCCGGAGAGCGGCCCGCGGATCGTGAACGGCAGCCGGTCGCCGTCGACCCGAGCGCCCAGGCCGCGGAGCGCGTCGAGGATGGTGCCCATCGGGCGCTTGCGGGCGTGGGGGTCGCCGTCGAAGGAGACCTCGCCGTCGGCCAGCGCCGCGATCGGCGGCAGGAAGCGCATGACGGTCCCGGCCAGGCCGCAGTCGATGTGGCCGCCGCCGGTGATCGGGCCGGGCGTCATCTCCCAGTCGGCGGACGAGGCGCTCTCGGCGCTCGCGACCATTCGGGTGCCCAGCTTCCGCAGCCCCTCGGCCATCAGATCGGCGTCGCGGCTGCGCAGCGCCAGCCGCACCCGCCCGGGACCGTCGGCCAGCGCGGCCAGCGGCAGGGCGCGGTTGGTCACGGACTTGGAGCCGGGCAGCGCCACTGTGGCGACCACCGGGCCGGACGCGACGGGCGCGGGCCACAAGGGAGCGGACATGCCCCCAAGCCTATCGGTGGCAGTCTGGAGGGATGTGTGGAAGATACGCGTCGGCGCGCAAGCGCCACGAACTGCTTGAGGAGTTCGAGGTCGAGCTCGACTCGGAGGAGGAGCTCGCCCCCGACTACAACGTCGCCCCCACGAAGAACGTGTACGCGGTCATGAGCCGCGTCCCCCACGTCGAGGGCGCGACGAGACCGGTCCGGCAACTCCGCGTGGTCCGCTGGGGCCTGGTCCCGAGCTGGGCCAAGGACCCGTCGATCGGCTCCCGCATGATCAACGCCAGGATCGAGACGGTCGCCGAGAAGCCCGCCTTCCGCAAGGCGTTCGCCACCCGCCGCTGCCTGCTGCCCGCCGACGGCTACTACGAGTGGATGCCGACCGACGACAAGCGCAAGCAGCCCTTCTTCATCCACCCCGAAGACGGCGGTGTGCTGGCGATGGCCGGCCTGTACGAGTTCTGGAAGGACCCGGAAGGCGAGTGGATCTGCACCTGCACGGTGATCACCCAGGACGCCGAAGACCGCCTGGGCCACATCCACGACCGCATGCCGATGCTGATCGCGCGGGACAAGTGGGCGGAGTGGCTCGACCCCGGGGTTTCGGACGCCTCCGAGCTGTTGGTTCCGGCCACCTCGGCGGGCCTGGTCGCCTATCCGGTGGATCCGGCCGTGGGGAACGTCCGCAACAACGGAGAGCGGCTCATCGCCCCACTTCAGGACAGCGGTGACAACGATCGGCTTTTCTGAGTCGCCGGGGTTCGGGGAATGGGGATTCCTGAACCCCAGACGATCCCGCCGCGGATCCTCAGGTTCTGCTGTTCGGCCCAGGCGGGGAGTTGCCGGGCGGGACCTGAGGAATGTGCCCCAGGGCGCCAGGTCCGGATCTCCGAACCCATTGAGATGCCCTTGCCGTCCGGCAGACGGCAGTATTTCGATGTATGACACGCAAAGTGGACGGAAGCGCCGGAGACGCGGACTACGGAACGATCGGCTCCGGGTACACCGGCTACCGCAGTCCCGATCCTCGCATCGCCCAGTTCATCGCCGACGCGCTCGCGGGGGCGAAGACGGTCGTCAACGTCGGCGCCGGCGCCGGGTCGTACGAGTCGACGGCGGCTCAGGTCACGGCGGTGGAACCCTCGGCGTCCATGCGCGCCCAGCGACCCGCCCACCTGCCGGCGGCCGTGGACGCCGTCGCCGAGAACCTGCCGTTCGGCGACGACGAATTCGACGCGGCGATGACCACGTTCAGCGTTCACCAGTGGAGTGACCTCACGGCGGGGCTGCGCGAGATGCGGAGAGTGGCGCGCGGGCCCGTCGTCGTGCTCACCTGCGACCCTGATCTCGTCCGTGACTTCTGGTTGTACGAATACGCCCCCCTCGTGCTGGACACCGAGGCCCGGCGCTACCCGGCGATCGGCGAGATCACCGAAACTCTCGGCGGCGCGTGCACCGTCACGCCCGTCCCGATCCCGCTCGACTGCACCGACGGGTTCAACGAGGCGTACTTCGGCCGGCCTGAGCGGCTCCTCGATCCGGGAGCCCTGCAGGCCTGCTCGGCCTGGAGTTTCGTCGATGCCGCGACCCGTGACGAGTACGTCGGCCGGCTGCGCCGTGACCTTGAGTCCGGGGCCTGGGACGACAACTACGGCGCGATGCGTCAGCAGCCTTACCTGCACGGGTCGCTCGTGCTGGTCCGGGCGGTTCCCGAGTAAGCCGCGGCCCACAGGCAAAGCACGCCTCGGGTGCCTCTGACCAGGTGTCCGCACCGCACAAGAGCGGAATACCTCTAATGGCAGGTGGGATAGGGAGGAACGGCCGACTCGCTGTCCCTCCTGCTCGATCGCAGAGGTGTCACAACTCGGCCGCCGGCCTCCCGGCGGCGTCCCCCCATTCCCGGAGGTGCGGATTCGTGGAATCTGCGGCCGCGCGTATGCGCCTGGAGATGATGCTCGACGACCTGGACCGGTCCATCGGAGTCCTGACGACCACCCCCTCAGCCGAGATCACCCTCGGCGACGCCGACCGGAACCGGGCCATGATCGAGGCGGCGGGCCGGCAGCGGCAGGCGGTGGTGGCCGCCCTGTCGCGGCTCGACGCCGGCACCTACGGCCGCTGCGTCGACTGCGGCGTCGCGGTGCCCGACGGCAGGCTGGAGGCGCGCCCCGAGGCGGCCCGCTGCATCGGGTGCCAGTCGAGGCGGGAAAGACGCCGCTGATTCAGAGCGGCTTGCGCCCGCTCGCCACCAGGTGGATGCCGACCGTGTCGTCGTCGTCGGGGTGGGCGTCGAGCTCCGTCCTGACCAGCCACGACAACGATCGCTGGTCGCTGCCCAGCACGTGGTCGACGGTCGAGGGCGACAGGACGGTGCGCGGGCGCACCCACTCGACCTCCAGGCCCGCGCCCGCCAGCAGGTCGCGGAGCTGGGCGGCCGAGAAGCAGCGGGTGATGCTGCCGTCGGGCCAGGGCACCAGCATGACCTCGCCCGTCTGGCGGAGGTGGGCCCAGTAGTTCTGCTCGGCCAGGATCGCCATGCCGAGCACGAGCGAGTCGACGCAGACCAGCACCCGGCCGCCCGGCTTGAGCACCCGGGTCACGTCGGCCAGGGCCGACTCGGCCATGATCTCGACCGACAGGGCGCGTTCCTCGGCGACGACGGCGTCGACGCTCTCGTCGGCCAGGAACGCCAGGTCGTCGCTGCGCACCTTGTGGATGCGGTCGGAGGCCTCCCGGAGCCACGGCTCGGCGGCGGGACGGCGGAAGTCCAGCACCTCCACCACGCGGTGCCCGGCGCGGGCGGCCTGGGCGGGCCAGCGCCCCCGTCCGCCGGACAGGTCCAGCAGCAGCGAGGGCTTCTCGGGCAACCAGCGGCGCAGTTGCTCGGCGACGACGGCGTGGTAGAAGGTCCAGTAAGGCCCGAGATTTCCTGTGCCGTTGAGTTCATTGGCCGGAATGGGCAGCACGAGCGGCTCCTGGACGTTGACGTTCTCAGAAGGAGGGTCTGGTGGAGACGGTGTCCCTACCAGCCGGTACGTAGCTTTTTCCCCGGATAAGGCATTGCGTACCTTGTCCGGGAACAGACTCTACGCCGCCGCGGTTGACGATGGGCATGAACGCGTTGCTGGTGAGGCCGGAAACTCCGGCCTATGCCGTCCCGGTATCCTCGGATGCGATAAGCATCTATGAGGGGGTGGGTCCGGTCTCCAAGACAGCCGAGGAGACTCTGGAGCAGCGCAGTGAGCGGTTCGAACGGGATGTCATGCCCTATCTCGACCAGCTCTACTCCGCCGCGCTCCGGATGACCCGCAACCCCGCCGACGCCGAAGACCTCCTCCAGGAGACCTTCGCGAAGGCCTTCGCGTCGTTCCACCAGTTCCAGGTGGGCACCAACCTGAAGGCCTGGCTCTACCGCATCCTGACCAACACCTTCATCAACAGCTACCGCAAGAAGCAGCGCGAACCGAAGCAGGCCGGCACCGAGGAGATCGAAGACTGGCAGCTCGCCCGTGCCGAGTCCCACACGTCGAGTGGGCTCAAGTCGGCCGAGCTGGAGGCGCTCGAACACCTCCCCGACAGCGACGTGAAAGACGCTCTGGCGGCGCTCCCCGAGGAATTCCGGATCGCGGTCTACCTGGCCGACGTCGAGGGGTTCCCCTACAAGGAGATCGCCGACATCATGGGGACCCCCATCGGAACCGTGATGTCGCGCCTCCACCGCGGCCGCAGGCAACTGCGCTCGCAGCTTGAGGACTACGCGCGCGAGCGCGGGCTTGTGCGATCGGAGGAGGGCGCATGAGCTGTGGTGACCACCACGACACCGACTGTAGTGAGGTGCTCGACCGGGTCTACAGCTTTCTCGACGGTGAGCTCGACGAGGACAAGTGCGGAGACATCCGGCAGCACCTCGACGAGTGCGACCCGTGCCTGCGGGAATACGGGCTCGACAAGGTCGTGAAGCAGCTCGTGGCCAAACACTGCGGGTGTGACCCGGTGCCCGACGACCTGCGGGCCAAGATCCGGCTGCGGATCGAACAGGTGCGAACCGAACTGGTGGAATAGCCTGCTGGCCATGCGGATTCTGGTCACGGGCGGTGCGGGTTTCATCGGTTCCAACCTCGTCGATCGGCTGCTCGCCGACGGCCACGAGGTCGTCGTGGCCGACGACCTCTCTTCGGGGTCCAACCGGGCCCCGCGGGCGGAGTTCCACCAGATCGACGTCCGCGACCCGGCTCTGGCCGAGGCCGCCGACGGCGCCGAGGTGATCTGCCACCTGGCCGCGCAGATCTCGGTCCGCGCCAGCGTCGCCGATCCGCTCACCGACGCGCGCGTCAACGTCGAGGGCACCCTCAACGTCCTCGAAGCGGCCCGCGTGAAGAAGGTCCGCAAGGTCGTCTTCGCGTCGTCGGTGGCCCGCTACGGCCGCCCCGAGACCATCCCGGTGCCCGGGAACACCCCGGCCCGCCCGATGTCCCCCTACGCCGCCTCGAAGGTGAGCGCCGAGGCCTATCTGTCGGCCTACCGGGCGCTCTACGGCATCGAATACACCACGCTGGTGCTCTCGAACGTCTTCGGGCCGCGCCAGTCGCCCGGCGGCGAAGCGGGCGTGGTGGCCATCTTCACCGACGCCCTCCTCGGCGGCCGGCCGACCGTCCTCTACGGCGACGGCTCCCAGACCCGCGACTACGTCTACGTCGACGACGTGGTCGACGCCTTCGCCCGCGCCTGCGGCACCCGGGGCGACGGCGGGACCTTCAACATCGGCACCGGCGCGCAGACCTCCGACCGCGTGCTGCACTCCCTCATCGCCGCCGCCGCCGGGGTGCCCGACCATCCCGAACTCGCGCCCGCCCGGCTGGGCGACCTGCCCGCGATGGCGGTCGACCCCCGGCCCGCCTTCGAGGGGCTGGGCTGGCGGCCGGAACACGACCTCGCCTCCGCGCTCAAACTCACCGTGGATTGGGTCCGCGACGCTCGGTGATGACTTGATCACGGTTTGGCGACAACCCAGTGAAGTGCCTGTCCGCTGGGTAGCCTGACCCTGCACATCAATGTGGAGGCGGCGCAGGTTGTCAGACGCGCCTTCTTTGAGGGATGGCCGCTTTGCGCGAAATGCCGTGGCCGGCGAAGATCTACTTCGTCCTGTGCATAGGGGCGGCCGGAATTCTGCTCGTCTGGAGCGGGCAGGCCTATGACCGGCTCGACTGGTCGTCGACGCTGGTCCTCGCGCTGCTCTTCCTCGTGTGCGAGTCGGTGCCGACCCAGCTCAGCGTGCGGCAGGCGGCCATCTCGGTCAGCTTCTCCGCCGCGCTCGCCGCGGTGGTGCTGGTCGGCCCCGAGGGCGCGGCCCTCGTCGCCGCCACGGCGGTCTTCTCCGTACGTCCGGGGCTTCCCACCCACAAACGCCTGTTCAACGGGGCGCAGTTCCTCATCTCCGGCTATGCCGCCGGGTGGGTCTACACCCTGGCCGGCGGGGTGCCGGGGCTGCCCAGGCGCACCGACTTCCCCGAGATCATCCTGCCCTACGGCGCCGCGACCTTCGTGTTCGTGGCGCTCAACTTCGTGCTGACCGCGCTGATCCTGGCGCTGGCCGAGGGCGTGGGCAAACGCCAGGTGCCGGTGCCCGACGTGGCGCAGTTCCTGCTCTCCTACCTCGGTTACGCCACCTTCGGCCTCCTCATCGCCGGCCTGTGGGCCACCGTCCAGTCGATCTCGGCCGTGCTGGTCCTGCTGCCGCTGTTCGTGGCCCGCTGGGCGTTCGGCCAATACCACGCGCAGCACCGCTCCTACGAGGCCACCATCGCCGCCCTCTGCCAGGCCGTGGAGACCAAAGACTGGTACACCCGGGGCCACTGCACCCGTGTGTCGGCCGCCGCGTCCATGATCGCCGAGGAGATCGGCATGGGCACCGAACGCCTCCACGCCATCCGCTACGCCGGCATGCTCCACGACGTCGGCAAGCTCGGCGTGCCGACCAAGGTCCTGCAGAAGGAGGGCTTCCTGACCGAAGAGGAGTTCGCCGCGATCCAGCTCCACCCCATGCGGGGCCTGGAGATCGTGCGCGGCATCGGCTTCCTCGACGAGGCGTTCGCCGGGATCATGCACCACCACGAGCGATACGACGGCCGGGGCTATCCGATGGGCCTGGCCGGGTCGGAGATCCCCGAGTTCGCGCGCATCATCTGCGTCGCCGACGCGTTCGACTCGATGACCTCCGACCGCTCCTACCGCAAGGCCAAACCGCAGGAGGAGGCGGTGGCCGAGCTGCGCAAGTGGTCGGGCACCCAGTTCGACCCGATCATGGTGGGGGCGTTCATCCGGGCGCTCGACCGCGACGGCTGGAACCCGCCCGCGAGCGTGCCCGCGCCCAGCGGCATGCCGGTGGTGACCGCCGCCAAAGACCACGACGACCCGACCACGCCGATCCAGGTGGTGTCCGACCGATGACGAGCGAGACCCGGGGCATCCAGGGCCTCGACTCGGGGCAACTCCTGCTGATCTGCGCCGGCGGCATGCTCGCGGTCGCCGGGATCTCCCACACGGCCGCCGTCGGCCTGGTCGACTCCCAGGTGGCGATCGGGTTCGGCGCGCTGATCGCCTGCGGCGAGCTGGCCCGGCTGACCATGCCGGGCAACCGCGAGGTGGCGCCGATCAGCACCGCCGCCGCGTTCGGCTACGCGCTGCTGCTCTACGTCGGCGGCGACCAGGCCGCCCACTCGGCGTTGCAGGTGGTCGCCGTCATGGCCGTCGGCATGATCGCCGGTGGGCTGCCGCACCTGGCCGTCGGCCGGGCGCCCCGGCTCGACGCGCTGGCCCGGCGGCTCATCTGCGGCTCGCTGCTGGCCTTCGCGTTCCGGCCGTTCGCCGACGTGCTGCGCCCGCCGCCGGGCGGGGCGTGGTGGGTGGCGCTGCTGGTGATGGTGCTGCTCATCGGGGTGGCGCTCGCCGTCGACGTCGTGGTGGCCGGGCTGCTGCGGGCCGAACAGGTCCGCACCGCGTTCTCGGTCGCCGTACGCGACGAGGCGCGCATGGCCGCGCCGCTGGGCGCCGCCGTGTCGGCCAGTGGCATCCTGCTCGCGCTCGCCCTGCACAGCATGGAGCTGACCGCCCTGCTGGCCTTCGCCGCGCCGCTGCTCGTCACCCAGGTCGCCTTCCGCAAGTACGCGGGCATCCGGGCGACGTACCTGCAGACCATCAGAGCGCTCGCACGGGTCACCGAGGTCGGCGGCTACGTCGAACCGGGCCACTCGCGCCGGGTCAGCCGCCTGGCCGTCGCCATCGGGCGCGACCTCGGCATGGCCGAACCCGAACTGCTCGAACTCGAGTACGCCGCCCTCATGCACGACATCGGACAACTCAGCCTGACCGACCCGATTCCCGGCGGCGCGACCGTGCTGACCGATCCCGAGCAGGCCCGCCGCATCGCCGAACTGGGCGCCGAGGTCATCCGCAAGACGGGCGTGCTCAACCAGGTCGCCGACATCGTGCGCCGCCAGTGCGACCCCCTTGAGGAGCGCCCGCCGCTGGCCAGCCGCATCATCAGGGCCGCCAACGCCTACGACGACCTCGTCAGCGGCTCCACCAACCGCGACCGCGCGGCGGCCGCGCTCGAACGCATGCGGCTCGACGGCGGAACCCAATACGACCCCGAAGTGGTCGAGGCGATGGCGACCGTCATCGACCGGCTCGTTCCGGTCAACAGGCTGTGACAATTGTGGGCTTCCTACAGTTTGAGGCGTAACGATCAGTGCTCAAGAGTGCACGGCGCGGGATGATCCGGGCCGTAAGGTTGGCTGCGTGTTCGAGTCAGTCTTGATCGCCAATCGCGGCGAAATCGCCCGCAGGATCATCCGGACCCTCAACGAGATGGGGATCAGATCGATCGCCGTCCACTCCGAGGCCGACGCCGACCTGCCCTTCGTTCGTGAGGCCGTCGAGTCGGTGAACATCGGCCCGGCCAATCCGGCGCAGAGTTACCTCGACCAGGCCCAGGTCCTGGCCGCCGCACGCGCCACCGGCGCCCAGGCGATCCACCCCGGCTACGGCTTCTTCTCCGAGAACGCCGAGTTCGCCCGCGCCGTCATGGCCGCGGGGCTCACGTGGATCGGCCCCTCGCCCGAGGCCATCGTCCAGATGGGCGACAAGATCAACGCCCGCAACCTCATGGAGACCGCCGGTGTGCCGGTCGCCGCGGGCACCCGGGAGCCGGTCACCACGATCGAGGAGGCCACCAAGGCCGCCGCGAAGATCGGCTACCCGGTCATGGTGAAGACCGCCGGTGGCGGCGGCGGCATCGGCATGGGCGTCGCCCACGACGAGGGCACTCTCGCCAAGGCCTTCGACCAGGCCTCCCGCGCGGCCGCCCGCTTCGGCGGCACCGCCGCGATCCTGCTTGAGCGCTACATCGAGCGCGCCCGCCACGTCGAGGTGCAGATCCTCGGCCTCAACGACGGCCGCGTGCTGGCCCTGGGCGAGCGCGACTGCTCGGTGCAGCGCCGCCACCAGAAGGTCGTCGAGGAGTCGCCGTCCCCGGGCATCACGCCCGAGCTGCGCGAGCGCATGCTCGCGGCGGCGGCCCGCGCGGGCGCGGCGGTCAACTACCGCGGCGCCGGCACCGTCGAGTGCCTCGTCGACGCCGACGCGCAGGACTTCGTGTTCCTGGAGATGAACACCCGCCTGCAGGTCGAACACCCGGTGACCGAGCTGGTCACCGGCGTCGACCTGGTCGCCGCCCAGCTCCGCATCGCCGCCGGCGAAGACGTCGAAATCGACGCCACCCCGCGCGGCCACGCCATCGAGTTCCGCGTGTACGCCGAAGACCCCAAGCGCTTCCTGCCCGGCCCCGGCCACGTCACCCAGTGGGTGGAGCCGTCGGGTGAGGGCGTGCGCGTCGACTCCGGCTACGAGGCCGGCAACACGGTCACCCCCTTCTACGACCCGCTGATGGCCAAGCTCTGCGTCTACGGCGCCACCCGCGCCGAGGCGATCGAGCGCGGCAGGGCGGCCGTCGCGGGTTTCACGATCTCCGGGCCGAAGCACAACCTGCCGTTCTGCGCCGAACTCCTCGACCACCCCGAGTTCGTCAGCGGCGACTATGACACCGGTCTGGTGTCCCGCATGAGATCGTGATCCGGAACGACAGAGGTTGATGGGAGACAGCGGTGGCTGAGGTACGCGCGGAGATGGTGGCGAACGTCTGGAAGGTCGTCGTCGCCGAAGGTGAGACGGTGTCCGACGGAGACACCCTGGTCATCCTGGAGTCCATGAAGATGGAGATCCCGGTCATCGCCGAAGACGACGGCGTGGTCGCCATCAAGGTGGCCGAAGGCGACGTCGTGCAGGAAGGCGACCTGATCGCCGTCATCGAGTAGCGCGTGAGAGGAACTTCTCGCGGTCGACCACGACGCGCTCGATCACCCCTGTGGCGACGAGCGAACCGTCGAGGTGGGCCGCGGTGAAGGCGAAGACCAGGCGGCGCCCCTCGACCTCGGTCAGCTCGACCGAGATCTCGACGTGGGCGCCCAGCCCGCTCGCCGCGAGGTGCCGCAGTTCGACGCGCACCCCGACCGAGGTCTGCTCCGGCGCGAGCTGCCCGCCGATCGCCTCGCAGGTCAGCCCTTCGGCGAGCGCCAGCAGCCTCGGCGTGCCCAGCACGGGCACGTCGCCGCTGCCGAGCCTCTCCGCGGTGTCACTCTTCTCCACCATGATCAACCGATTGGCCCGCAGTCCGGGTGTGAGCGCCATGGTGGGATGCTAGTAGTTCGACCCTCCAACTGATCGAAAGGTGTGACGTGGACCTTTACTGCGACCACTGCGGGGGCCTTTCGGATGACGGCGACCACGGGGCCTGTCAGGGCGCCCGCGAGATGGAGCCGCCCCGCTACTGCGCCAAGTGCCGCCGCCGGATGACCGTCCAGGTGACGCCGACGGGCTGGTCGGCGCGTTGTTCCCAACACGGGCTCACCGCAGCCTGAACACAGCCTGAACCAAACCTGTGTTCTGACCGTTATGGTGAGGGATTCCTGGGAGATCTGGGCTTACCGGCCGATTTTGTCGGTGCCCGCTAGACTTCCGGCACGACAGTGGTCAGTGACATAGGGGGTATCCGGGGGCATGGTTGCCCAAGGGACGACGCTGGCCGGGCGCTACCGATTGGACCAGCGCATCGGCGCTGGCGGAATGGGCGAGGTCTGGCGCGGGGAAGACATGGTCCTCGCGCGCACGGTCGCCGTCAAGGTACTGCTCCCGGGCCGTCTCGACGACCCCGGATTCGGGGCGCGCTTCCAGGGCGAGGCGCGTGCCATGGCCCTCATCAACCACCCCGGCGTGGTCGACGTCTACGACTACGGGGTGACCGACGTCCCGGGTGACGGCCCGACCGCCTACCTGGTGATGAAGTTCGTCGACGGCGAGCCGCTCGACCGGCTGCTGCTCCGGATAGGGCGCATCCGCCCCGAAGCGGTCATGGAGCTCATCGGGCAGGCCGCGGCGGCGATCCAGGCCGTCCACGACCGGGGCATCGTGCACCGCGACGTGAAGCCGGGCAACCTGCTCGTGCAGGCCGACGGCACTCTCGTCCTCACCGACTTCGGCATCGCCCGCTCCGACGCGGCGAGCCGGCTGACCGACGCCGGCATGGTGCTCGGCACCGCCGCCTACTGCGCGCCCGAGCAGGCCGAGGGCGAGCCGGTGACCCCGGCGGTCGACATCTACGCGCTCGGCGTGGTCGCCTACGAGTGCCTGGCCGGACGCCGCCCCTTCGACGGCGACACGCCGGTCACGATCGCGCTCAAGCACATCCGCGAGCAGCCGCCGCCGCTGCCGGCCGACATCCCGCCGCACATCCGCCACGTGGTGGAACGCGCGCTGCTGAAGTCCGCGGCCGAACGCTGGCCGACGGCGGCGGCGATGAGCCAGGCGGCCCGGCAGGCCGCCAACCCCGGCGCCTCGCTGACCCAGCCCAACCCGGCGCAGCCCAACTCCGGGGTGTTCCCGAAGACGGGCGACTGGTACGAGCCCCCGGCGACCGGAACCTACGCCGCGACCGGCAACTACCCGGCGACCGGCGGCTTCCGCACGACCGCGGCCACGCCCGAGACGCAGTCGGCCGGTCAGGGCGGGCGGCGCAGGCAGCACAACAAGAAGCGCGGCCTGACGATCGTCGCCATCGTGGCGGCGGTGTTCGCGTCGGTCGGCATCGGCTGGGCGGGCGTGAGCATAATCAACAACCCCGGCACCGACCCGGGTTCCGTCGCCGTGCCGGGGAAGACGAATCTGGCGGCGGAGGAGACAAGTCCTTCTCCAAGCCCGTCCAGGACGCGCACCCCCAAGCCGAGTCGGACGCCGACCACCAAGCCGCCGGTGACCGAGAAACCGTCGGTGGAGCCCTCCGAGGAGCCGTCGCCGAGTCCCTCACCGAGTCCCTCGCCGAAGCCGACCCCGAAGCCTTCGCCGAGTCCGACCAAGGAGACGAAGGCCGTGCCGACGCTCTGGAAGTTGTCGGCCGACGCGGCCGAGGCGGCGCTGCTCAAGAACGGGTTCCAGGGCTCTTTCCAGACCAAGGGCGACACCGGTCTGGGCTGCACGGAGGTCTACTCGCAGAACCCGAAGGCCGCGACGCAGGCGCCGGTCGGCTCGACGGTGACCGTCTACGTGCGGCGGATCGCCTGCCCGGCGGCCTCCCCGTCGCCGTCAGCGACCCCCACCGCGACGTCGTCGGGCGCGGCCACGAGTCCCTGACAAGGGTGGCGGTGACGGGACGCCCGCCACCGCCACGTCGTCAGACGCCGGTCGTGTTGCGCGGGTA
This sequence comes from Herbidospora yilanensis, assembly GCF_001570565.1. Classification (GTDB taxonomy): domain Bacteria; phylum Actinomycetota; class Actinomycetes; order Streptosporangiales; family Streptosporangiaceae; genus Herbidospora; species Herbidospora yilanensis. The sequence goes on from NZ_BBXE01000053.1 coordinate 22,751, forward strand.
GGCGATCTCGGGGTCGGTCGCGATGTTCACCATGTAGGGCACGCCCGACTCGAAGGCCCGCTTCAGCGCCGGGCCGATCTCGGACGGCTTGGTGACGAGTTCGCCGCCCCCGCCGAGTGCGGTCACGACCTGGTCGTAGCGGCACTGGGGCTGAAGGTCGGCGGCGACGTCGTAGCCGTAGAGCATCTGCATGGGGTGTTTCTCCAGGCCCCACATGCCGTTGTTGCCGCAGATCATGACGACCGGCAGCTTGTGGCGGACCAGCGTGTCGACGTCCATCAGCGAGAAGCCGGCCGCGCCGTCGCCGAGCAGGAGCACGACCTGCGACGACGGGCGGGCCAGCCGGGCGGCGATGGAGTAGCCGAGGCCGGTGCCGAGGCAGCCGTAGGGGCCGGGGTCGAGCCAGTGGCCGGGGCGTTTCGGCTCGACGTACTTGCCGGCGTAGGAGACGAAGTCGCCGCCGTCGCCGATGACCACGGCGTCGTCGGCCAGTTGCCGGTTGAGCTCGCCGTAGATGCGCATCGGGTGGATCGGGTCGCTGTCGGAGGCGAGCAGTTCGGCGTCTTCGGCGATGGCCGCCTTCGCCGCCTCGGCGAGCTTGGTGGTCCATTCGTCGCGGGGCTTCACGTTCGCCGTGCGGCACGCGGCGGCCAGGCCCCAGAAGAGCAGCGACAGGTCGCCGGCCGCCGAACCCGACAGGCCGGTGTGGGTGGCCAACTGGGAGGGCGCGTCGGCGAGGTGGACGACCCGGGCCAGCGGCGCGCCCTGCTTGCCGCCGAACCAGCCGTAGTTGAGCCGGAAGTCGAGCGGGGTGCCCGCCACGATGACCAGGTCGGCCTGCGAGAACGCGAGGCCGCGGGCGCGGGTGACCAGCAGTTCGTGTCCCGAGGGCAGGATGCCGCGGCCCTGGCCGTTGGGCACCACCGGCAGGCGGAACTCCTCGGCGAAGTCGCGCGCGGCCTCTTCGGCGCGGTCCATCCACACGTCGGAGCCGACCACCAGCATCGGCCGCTCGGCCTCGGCGATCAGTGCGGCGATGGCGGCCAGGTGGTCGGTGTCGGGCTCCAGCGGCGAGGGCGCGAGCGTCTCGGTCTCGACCGCGGGGGAGGGCGCGAACAGGTGGTCCATGTAGAAGTCGAGGAACACCGGGCCGCGATGGGGGGCCAGCGCGGTGCGGAAGGCCATCTCGACGTCCTGGCCGATCGAGTCGGCGCCCGAGCCGGTGAAGGCCAGCTTGGTGATCGAGTCGAACAGGGGCGGATGGTCCATCTCCTGGAGCGCGCCCGAACCCCAGCGCGACTGCGGGGCCCGGCCGCCGAGGATCACGACCGGGCTGCCGTTGAAGTGGGCGGTCGCCACGCCCGACACTCCGTTGGTGATGCCGGGCCCGGCCGTGAGCACCGCCAGGCCCGGTTTGCGAGTGAGCCGCGCCGTCGCCTCGGCGGCGAAAACGGCGCTCTGCTCATGGCGTACGTCGAGGATGCGCATGTCTTCGTGGACGGCGCCGTCGTAGAGGGGGAAGACGTGGCCACCCGAGAGGGTGAACATCGTCTCGACGCCGTAGGCCTTGGAGACGCCGACTGCGACGTCGCCCGCGTGCTTGCTCATTCGTGAAACCTACCAGTCGGTTAACTAGTGGGACCTACGAGCTGCCCTGGCCGCGGGCGAACGAACCCTCCTGGTCTAAAGCGTCTGGGACAGGGCCTTGATCGGCATCTTCAGGTCGGTCAGCAGAGCCAGATCGTCGGCTGGGGGGCGGCCGAGGGTGGTCAGGTAGTTGCCCACGATGATCGCGTTGATGCCACCCATCATGCCCGCACGAGTGCCCAGGTCGCCAAGGGTCAGCTCACGTCCGCCGGCGTACCGGAGGATGGTTCGCGGAAGTGCGAGGCGGAAGGTCGCGATTGTCTTCAGGGCCTCGGCGCCCTCGACGACCGGGTAGTGGGCGAAGGGCGTGCCGGGACGGGGGTTGAGGAAGTTGAGCGGGACCTCGTCGGGCTGGAGCTCGCCGAGCTGGGCGGCGAACTCCGCGCGCTGCTCGATCGACTCGCCCATGCCGATGAGGCCGCCGCAGCACAACTCCATGCCGGCCTCGCGCACCATCAGGCAGGTGTCCCAGCGCTCCTCCCACGTGTGGGTGGTGACCACGTTCCCGAAGTGGGACCTGCAGGTCTCCAGGTTGTGGTTGTAGCGGTGGACGCCCATCTCGGCCAGTTCGTCGACCTGGGCCTGGGTCAGCATGCCCAGCGAGCAGGCCACGTTGATGTCGACGGCCTCCTTGATGGCCTTGACGCCCTCGCGGACCTGGTCCATCAGGCGCTTGTCGGGCCCGCGCACGGCCGCGACGATGCAGAACTCGGTGGCGCCGGTCTGGGCGGTCTCGACGGCGGCCTTCACCAGTTCGTCGATGTCCAGCCACACCGAGCGCACGGGGGAGGTGAACTGGCCCGACTGTGAGCAGAAGTGGCAGTCCTCCGGGCAGCCGCCGGTCTTCAGGGAGATGATCCCCTCGACCTCGACCTCCGGGCCGCACCACTTCATCCGCACCTCGTGGGCGAGGGCGAGGAGGTCGGGCAGGCTCTCGTCGGGCAGGTTCAGGCATTCGAGCGCCTGCTCCCGCGTCAAGCCCCTGCCCTCGTCGAGCACCTGCGTTCTGGCGATCTCCAGGATGGTCATTGGGAAATCCTAAGGGCCGATCGAAAAGCCGACGGGTCGAACGCGCCGCCCAGCGGCGCCCCCAGCGAGGCCCGCGCGACCTTGCCGAACGCCTGCCTTCTCAGCGCGCCGGCATTCTCCGGCACGGCCCCCGCCAGCGGCCGGGCCGCCAGCATCTCCAGGTCGGCGACGTTGCACCGTTCGGCCAGCCCCGGCTCGGCCGGCCACGACCCGATGACCACCCCGGCCAGGTCGAGCCCGTGGTTGGCCATCGCCTCCAGCGTCAGCGCCGTGTGGTTCAGCGTGCCGAGCCCGGCCCGCGCCACGACCAGCACCTGGGCCTTCAGCGTGTGGGCCAGGTCGGCCAGGGTGGCGCCCTCTTCGTCGAAACGTACGAGAAGACCGCCCGCGCCCTCGACCACGACGAGCGGGTGCGACTCGGCGAGTTCGGCGATCCGCCTGGCCGTCTCGGCCAGGTCGAGTGTGGGCAGCCCGGACACCCGTGCGGCGGCGGCCGGGCTCAGCGGGTCGGGGTAGCGGGCGAACTCGAAGGTGTTCGTCGCGCCGGAGAGCCGGATCACCTCGTCGAGGTCGCCCGGCTCGTCCTTCCCTACGCCGGTCTGGGCCGGTTTGACCACCGCGACGGCGCCGCCCCGCTCGATCGCCAGGGCCGTGACGGCGGCCGTGACCACGGTCTTCCCGACACCGGTGTCGGTGCCGGTCACCACAAGAACGCTCATCCGGCCAAGATTACGGAGTCGGACGCCGCAGCCGGGTGACGAACTTGTAGCGGTCGCCCCGATAGAGGGACTGCGCCCATTCGACCGGGTTGCCGTCGGCGTCGAAGGCGTGGCGGGTCAGCATCAGCATCGGCAGGCCGATGTCGACGCCGAGGACCTGCGAGTCGTAGGGCGTGGCGAGGACCGTCTCGATGATCTCCTCTGCGTCGGAGAGACGGACGCTGTAGGCGTTGTGGAGCGTTTCGTACAGCGAGGGGTGGCCCTCCAGCTCCCGCCGCAGCCGTGGGAATCGCCGCGCCGACAGGTGGGTGGTGTCGATCGACATCGGTTCGCCGTTGGCCAGGCGCAGGCGGTGGATGCGCAGCACCCGGCCGCCGGGGTTGATGGCCAGCCGCCGGCCGAGGGCCTCGTCGGCGGTGATGTAGGAGATGTCGAGGATCTTGGTGTCGGGTTCGAGGCCGACGGTCCGCAGGTCCTGGACATAAGAGGTGAGCTGGAGCACCTGGGCGACCTTGGGCTGGGCGACGAAGGTGCCCTTGCCCTGGATGCGGATCAGGCGGCCCTCGACGACGAGTTCGGTCAGCGCCTGGCGTACCGTCGTGCGTGAGGTCTCGAAGCGCACCGCGAGGGTGCGCTCGGGGGGCAGGGCACTCCCGGCGGGCAGGCTCTTGGTGAGCTCGAGCAGGCTACGTTTGACGTCGTAGTACTTCGGCACCCGGGGAGTGTCTTCGGTCACGCGGTCACCTTCGTTCCGGCCACGGCGGCGAGCGCGCGCCCGGTCACCGCGAGATCTTCGGACCCCAGATTGGCCCGAGCGGTCAACCTTAGGCAAGACCGCCCGTCGGGGACCGAAGGGGGTCGGAAGCAGCCGACCTTCACACCGTGGTCCGCGCAGGTCGCGGCGGCGGCCAGGGCCCGGTGGGGGTCGCCCAGCACCACCGGCACCACGGCGGCGGCCGGCTCGGTGGTCTCGAACCCGAGTTCCCGGGCGGTCGAGGCCAGTGCGAGGGCGATTTCGCGGGCTCGTTTCGGCAGGTCAGGCTCCTCTTCGAGGATGTGCAGCGCGGCGAGGGCCGCTCCGGCGCTCGCGGGGGCGAGGCCGGTGTCGAAGATGAACGACCGGCCGGTGTCGACGAGGGTGCCGATCACCTCCGGCGCGCCCAGCACGGCGCCGCCCTGGGAGCCGAGTGACTTCGACAACGTGATGGTTCTCACAATGTGAACATTCCCCGCAAGTCCGGCATCGTGAACCGCCCCGCGGCCGGATTCCCCGACGACACCGAGAGCGTGGGCCTCGTCGACGACAAGGAGCGCTCCATTCCGTACGGCCACCTCGGAGAGCGCCCCCAGCGGCGCGAGGTCGCCGTCGACGGAGAACACCGCGTCGGTGACCACCACGGCGTTCTCCTCCTCGCGGCCGGCCAGTGCCTTCTCGACGGCCGCGACGTCACCGTGGGGGGTCACCACCACACGCGCGCGGGCGAGCCGGCACGCGTCGACGATCGAGGCGTGGTTGCCCGCGTCGGAGACGACCAGCCCGTTCCTGCCGAGCGTCGCCACGGCGGCGAGGTTGGCGAGATAGCCCGAGGAGAACACCAGCGCCCCGGGGGAGTGGGTGAAGGCCGCGAGGGCCTCCTCCAGGTCGTGGTGGAGGCGGGTGCTCCCGGTGACCAGCCGGGACCCGGTCGCGCCGGTGCCCCACTCGCGGGTCGCCGCCACGGCCGCCTCGGTCAGCCGGGGATCGCGGCAGAGCCCCAGATAGTCGTTGGAGGCCAGGTCGAGCAGCCCGTCGAAGTCGGGCGAGCGCGGACGCAGCACCCGGGTCAGCCCGGCGGCGGCGCGGCGCTCGGCGGCCTGGCGAAGTCGGTCGATCGGCCCATGCATGCAGAGATGATGCCAGGTGCGGTGTCCTGAGACGACGCCTCGGGTGTCCCGATTGGCGTTCCGGCCTGCTCAGCACGCATGATGCAGGGGTGCCGACTCTCAGCGACCTGGTGGCCAAGCACACCGATCTGTCCGCAGCCGACCTCGAATGGGTGCATTCGCTGGTCTCCGACTGGCAGTTGCTGGCCGACCTGTCCTTCGCCGACCTCATCCTGTGGATCCCCGCCGAAGAAGGATGGATCGCGGTCGCCCAGATGCGGCCGACGACCGGCCCGACGGTCTACCACGACGACGTCGTCGGCTCCTTCGTGGCCCGCAACGAGCGGCCGCTGATCGAGACGGCCTGGCAGGAACGGCGGATCTGCCGCGAGGGCGACCCCGACTGGTCGACCGGGGTGCCGGTCCGCGAGGAGACGATCCCGGTCCGCCGTGCCCTCGACGGGCCGCTCATCGGGGTCATCCAGCGCTCGACCAACCTCTCGTCCGCGCGTACGCCCTCGCGGCTGGAGCTGACCTATCTCCAGAGCGCCTCCGACCTGGCCCAGATGGTCGCCGAGGGCCGGTTCCCCTTCCACGGCGACGAGCCGATGCTGGTCCGGTCGCCGAGGGTGGGCGACGGGCTGCTGCGGCTCGACCGGGCCGGGCGGGTGACCTATGCCTCGCCCAACGCGCTGAGCGCCTACCGGCGGCTCGGGCTGCACGCCGACCTGGTCGGCTCGGAGCTCGGGAAGACGACCGCCGACCTCTGCTACCGCGACGAGCCGATCAACGAAGACCTGATGCTGGTCGCCAGCGGCAAGGTGCCGAGGGAGACCGAGGTGGAGCGCGGCGGGACGGTCGTCCAGCTCCGGGCGATCCCGCTGATCATCTCCGGGGGGCGGATAGGCGCTCTGGTGCTGGTGCGCGACGTGACCGAGCTGCGCCGCCGGGAGCGCGAGCTGCTGACGAAGGACGCCACGATCCGGGAGATCCACCACCGGGTCAAGAACAACCTGCAGACGGTGGCCGCGCTGCTGCGGCTGCAGTCGCGCCGCCTGCGGGTGCCCGAGGGGCGGGCCGCGCTCGACGAGGCGGTGCGAAGGGTCGGATCAATCGCGATCGTGCACGAGACCCTGGCGCAGATGCCCGAGGAGCTGGTCGCCTTCGACGAGATCGCCGACCGGGTGATCCAGATGACGGCCGAGGTGTCGGTGGCCCAGGTCGCGCTGCGGCGCGCGGGCACGTTCGGCATCCTGCCGGCGGCCGTGGCGACGCCGATCGCGATGGTGCTCACCGAATTGCTGCAGAACGCCGTGGAACACGGGCTCGACGGGCGGCCGGGCAACGTCGAGGTCCGGGTGGAACGCCATCAGGACACGCTCGAAATGGTGATCGCCGACGAGGGTCAGGGGCTGCCGCCCGGATTCGACATCGAGACGAACAGCAATCTGGGCCTGCAGATCGTGCGGACCCTCGTCGTGGGAGAACTTTCCGGGCGCCTGAACATCGCCCCGCGAGAGGGCGGCGGCACGGAAGTCGTCCTCAGCATTCCGGTGAACGTTCCCACGACCGACATTCACCGGATTTGACCCGTGCGCAACATTTGCGCAATGCGGGCGCGCTCTAATTCGGTTGTATGAATTCAGACGTTGGCACGGGCGCGGGCCCGGGCGGTGCGGCGCTTGAGAGCGCGACGCTCGTCCTCACTGAGGCCGCCCCAGACGCCGGCGTCCTGAGCCGACTCCAGAGCCCACTTCAGGCACAGTTCGCTGACCGTGCACTGACGGCATACCTGCTTGGCCTCTTCAATCTGCATCAACGCGGGCCCGGTGTTGCCGATCGGGAAGAACAGCTCGGGGTCCACGTCACGGCAGGCAGCGCGGTGGCGCCAGTCCATGCGTTCCACTCCTTCGTAAGTGGAGCCTGGGCGGCTCCTGCACCTTTGTGAACAGATTCACTAGCTGACGCGAACGGCCGCCCGAAAAGTTGAGGGACGAGATTCGCGATGACGATCGCCGGGAACCTTGGCGGGAGCGGTGGCTCTCGAAAGGTCCTACGTTCCGACGTCGCGTTCAGCTTTTCAGCCACTCCTACAGCACACAAGAGGTTTGGGGGAAGGTTTTGCGGGTCCTAGCTGTCGGATGCGTCACACTATGACCGCTTGTAACTGTCTAGACCAGAACTTGTAACGCGTCCGGGATAGAGCGAAATGTCACCCTTTCCCGTTCTCCCAGGTAGTCGCCGTCAAGCTGAAGTGCGATGGGGCGGACCGCCTCGATCGTGAAAACACTCTCGTCATGTGCTTGAACGAGGTGTTTACCCGTCGGCAACCCCTGAGGCTCGCCGACGATCTGCCGGAGCAGGTTCACCACGGCCGGCAACCGCAGTTTCGTCATCGCCAGCAGATCGAGGCCCGTGTCGAATCCGGCCCACGGCGTCGGGTTGACCGGCCGGCTCCCGACGAACGTCCAGGGCGCGGTGTTCGACACGATCGCCAGGAAGATCCCCGGTGTGTCGCGCTGCCCCGGCCGGGTCAGGGTCATCGCCGGATGCCGCCGGTCGGTCATGAGGTAGTGCCGCAGGGCCGTCTGCATGTACAGCGTCGGCGAAGCCCGGTAACCGGCGCTGCGCAGGCCTTCGACGGCCCTGATGACCTCGGCGTCCCAGCCGAGGTCGGCACAGAATGTGAAGTAGCGAGACTCCACACCTGCCCCTGTTCCGGAATCCCTAACATCCCATTCGGCCAGCCCGAGGCTGATCGTGCGCGACCGGCCCTCGCGCAGCGCCTCCAGGAGCGCGCCGGTGGCCTCGATCGGGTTGTTCGGCAGCCCGAGCGCCCGCGCCAGCACGTTGGCGCTGCCCCCCGGAATGATGATCATCTTGGCCCGGTCTTCGGCCGCCATCAGCCCGTTGGCCACCTCGTTGACCGTTCCGTCGCCGCCGAGGACGGCCACCGCGTCGAAGCCCTTCTCCTTCGCCTGGGCCGCCAGCACCGACGCGTGACCCCGATATCCGGTCTCGGCGACCTCCAGGTCGACCGCCGCTCCGAGCGCCCGCAGCAGGACGTCGAGCGTGCGCCGGTTGGTCGAGGTCGCCTTGGGGTTGACCAGCAGAAGTGCCCGCATGCCTGAAGGTTATGCGACGGGTAGTCTCACCAACTGTGCAGAACCGTCCCTTCACCATCCTCGTCGCCGCGGCCGTCGTCGCGCTCGAAGGACTGGCCGCCCTCGTGATGGGCGGCTGGGTCGCGTACGAGACCCTGATCGGCAAGGCCGGCGACGTCATGAGCTCGCTCGTGCTGGCCGGATTCGCCCTGGCCGTGGGCGCCGGGCTGGTCTGGGTCGCGTGGGGGATCCTCCAGTTGATGCGCTGGAGCCGGGGGCCCGCCGTGGTCACCCAGATCTTCGCCGTGCCCCTCGCGATCAGCCTGATCCAGGCGGGGCAGCTCGCCTGGGGCGTGCCGCTGATCGCCGCGGCCGCCGTGATTCTCGTCACTCTTCTCGCGCCGCCCTCGACCCACGCCCTCATGGGCGACGTCTAGCGGCCGGAAAAAGAGTTGGCCGGCGTCTTGCGACGCCGGCCGAAGTGGATCGTCAGTCTTCCGCGGTCAGGCCCTCGCGTAGTTGCGCGAGAGTCCGGGCCAGCAGGCGGGACACGTGCATCTGCGAGATGCCCAGCTCGGTGGCGATCTGCGACTGCGTCATGTTGCCGAAGAACCGCAGGAGCAGGATGCGCTTCTCCCGAGGGGGCAGGCGCTCCAGCAGCGGCTTCAGCGACTCGCGGTATTCGACGCCCTCCAGCGACTCGTCGACGATGCCGAGCGAGTCGGAGACCGCCGGCGCGTCGTCGTCGCCCGAGTCGGGCGCGTCGAGCGAGACCGTCGAGTAGGCGTTGGCGGACTCAAGGCCCTCCAGCACCTCTTCCTCGGTCATCTGGAGATGGGCGGCCAGCTCGGCCACCGTGGGCGCACGCCCCTCGCGCTGCGAGAGCTCGCTGATCGCCTTGGTCAGCGACAACTTCAGCTCCTGCAGGCGGCGCGGCACGCGGACCGCCCAGCCCTTGTCGCGGAAGTGGCGCTTGATCTCACCGACGATGGTCGGGGTGGCGTAGGTGGAGAACTCGACGCCCCGGGCCAGGTCGAACCGGTCGATCGACTTGATCAGGCCGATCGTGGCCACCTGGGTCAGGTCGTCGAGCCACTCGCCGCGGTTGCGGAACCGGCGCGCGAGGTATTCCACCAGCGGAAGGTGCAGTTCCACGAGCTCGTCGCGGATGCGCTGGCGGCGCGGGTCGTCGGCCGGCAGCTCAGCGAGCTCCCCGAAGAGGGTGCGGGCGCGCACCCGATCCGGGACTCCGGAGTCGCTGGTGGCCATGGCACGGGTCCTTTCCGTCACGCCGGCCTCGCCGCGCCTCGCCGCTTGCGCAGCACGATCGCCATGTGATCGGGGGAGGACACGGCATCGACGTCGTCGGCGAGCGCGGTGAGCACCATCCAGGCGAAGTCATCGCGTTTGGGCTCGGCGATCCCGACGGTGGTGACCTCGACCCGGATCGACATCTCCTGCCCGGTCAGCTCGAACTCCGCGATCAGATCGGTGCCGGGGACGGCATGGCGCAGCAACATCGCGCACGCCTCGTCGACGGCGATCCGCAGATCTTCCATCTCGTCGATGGTGAAGTCGAGCCGTGCCGCCAGACCTGCTGTCGCGGTCCGCAACACGGACAGATAGGCGCTGGCCGCCGGAAGCCGTACGCTCACGGCGTCGCGGATCCCGGCCAGATCCCCTGTGACATCAGTTGCGTCGGTCACGATCCTCCTTGCCCTGCCGGCCACATCTCGCGGGGCCGCATGTTTGCAACCTACCGCCACTCGACCGCGATTGCTCGGCTTGGACGCGCCGATGCCGGAAATGCGCGGACCCCGCACGGAAAGTTCCAAGTGAACGTGCGGGGTCCGGGGCGGAGAGGCCTAGGCGGCCTTCGTCTCCCAGAAGATCTTCGCGATCTCGTCGATCTTGCCCAGGAGGTCGTCGGCCTTGGCGACGTCGACGGTGCCCTTGGCGCCGGCCGCGCCGGCCAGCTTGGTGGCGTCCCAGAAGAGCTGGTGGAGCTGCGGGTGGGCCTCCAGGTGCGGGGGCTTGAAGTAGTCGGTCCACAACACCCACAGGTGGTGCTTGACCAGCTCGGCCCGCTCCTCCTTGATCGTGAGGGCTCGCGAGCGGAACACCGGGTCGTCGTTGTCGGCGTACTTCTGCATGATCGCCTTGACCGATTCGGCCTCGATACGCGCCTGTGCGGGGTCGTAGACGCCGCACGGCAGGTCACAATGGGCCGATGCCACGTGCTTGGCAAGCATCGGGTTTCCTTTCGTCAGAGTGGCTGCGGTTCCGACATTACTGCTCCGAGGTGGATCATGTTCACCAGCGTCCGGGTGTCCGGGGATTCCATGCTTCCGGCCCTGCGGCCCGGCGACTGCCTGTTGGTCCGCCGCAACGCGAAGATCCGTCCGGGAGACGTCGTGATCGCTCGCATACCCGGAAACCTCATCGTCAAAAGGGTGTTCCGGTGGACCGGCGAGGGCTGGTGGCTGGAGAGCGACAACCAGCGTGCGCCCGGCCGCAGGGACTCGTGGGACTTCGGCGCGATTCCCCAGGACCGGATCGTCGGGAAGGTGGTCGGCCGTTACTGGCCGTCACTCGCCTTGGGGCCGCGTTTCCTGGCCCGGTAGGCGGCCACGTTGGCCCGGCTGGCGCACCGCTCGGAGCAGTAGCGCCGCGACCTGTTCGACGAGGTGTCGAGGTAGGCGTTGCGGCAGGGCGCGGCCTGGCAGATGCCGAGCCGGTCGGCGCCCAGGCCGGTGACCACGCTGGCCAGGCCCATCACCGACCCGACCGCGACGGTGTCGCCGACCCGGCCGCCCTCGGTCAGGTGCATGTGCCAGGGCTGGCCGTCGTGCCCGGCGATCTGGGGGTGGACGGGATGGCGCACCAGCAGCCCGTTCAGGCGCTGGACCACGTTCTCCTCATCGCCTTCGGCGGCCGACTCGAACACCTCGGTCAGCTCGTCGCGCAGCTCGATGACGTGGTCGAGGTCGCGCCGGGTCGCCCGCCCGGCGGCCTCGGTCCGGCCGGTCTCGGCCAGCAGGGCGCGCAGCCCGTCGAGGGTCTTCAGATCATCCCGGCGGTTGACGAGGAGGACGGCCAGCTCGGCGTAGGAGGTCAAGTCCACGGGGAACCCTGTAATAGGTGACTCAGGACATTGAGTATTACACAGGGACGGAAAGTTCCAAAGAGATTGACAGTGCATTAAAGGCCAAACGGCTGCGGCGTATCTGACCGCGAGTGGCCGTCTCAGCATGTGGCACACTAGGGCAACGGGTGACCCCCGTGCCCGAGACGGCCGTCAACGACGACGGTTCCGGTGTCTATCCATGCCGCGGGCCCTCGTCTCGTAACGGTCTGTGTTGTGTCCGTCACCAGACATCAGGGGTCAGCGTAATGACTGCTTCCCTCGAAGCCCTCGACCTCGATCCGGCCTTCGCGCTGCACCGCGGCGGAAAGCTAGAGGTCAGAGCCACCATCCCGGTCCGAAACGCCGACGATCTGTCGCTCGCCTACACGCCCGGCGTGGCCCGCGTCTGCTCGGCCATCGCCGATTCGCCCGAGCTCGCCAACGAGTACACCTGGGTCTCCAACGTGGTGGCCGTGGTCACCGACGGCACCGCCGTGCTGGGGCTCGGCGACATCGGCCCGGCCGGCGCGATGCCCGTCATGGAGGGCAAGTCGCTGCTGTTCAAGGAGTTCGGCGGGGTCGACTCGGTGCCGATCTGCCTCGACTGCACCGGGGTCGACGAGATCGTCGAGACCGTCGTCCGGATGGCGCCCTCCTTCGGCGGCATCAACCTGGAGGACATCAGCGCCCCCCGGTGCTTCGAGATCGAGGGCCGGCTCCGCGAGCGCCTGTCGATCCCGGTCTTCCACGACGACCAGCACGGCACGGCGATCGTCGCCACCGCCGCGCTGACCAACGCCGCCCGGCTGGTCGGCCGCCCGCTCGGCGAGCTCCGGGCCGTGGTGGCCGGGGCCGGGGCGTCCGGGGTCGCGGTGACCCGCATGCTGCTCAACGCCGGCATCGGCGACATCGCGGTCTCCGACAGCAAGGGGCTGATCTTCGAGGGCCGGGCCGGGATGAACCCCTACAAGGACGCCCTGGCCAGGGAGACCAACAAGGCCGGGCTGACCGGCTCGACCGAGGCGGCCCTCGCCGGGGCCGACGTCTTCATCGGCCTGTCGGGGGCGACCATCTCCGAGCAGGCCGTCGCGTCGATGACGCAGGACGCCATCGTGTTCGCGCTGTCCAACCCGACGCCCGAGGTCCACCCCCAGGTCGCCGCCAGGCACGCCGCCGTGGTGGCGACCGGGCGGTCCGACTTCCCCAACCAGATCAACAACGTGCTCGCCTTCCCCGGGGTGTTCCGGGGCGCGCTCGACGTGCGGGCGACCACCATCACCGAGAACATGAAGATCGCCGCGGCGGCGGCGCTGGCCGGGGTCGTGGGCGACGACGTGCGGGCCGACTACATCATCCCGTCGCCGTTCGACGACCGGGTCGCCCCGGCCGTGACCCGGGCGGTGGCCGACCAGGCCCGCAAGGACGGCGTCGCGCGCCGGTAGGACGCCGAAGGACCCGGCCTCCCCCCGAGGCCGGGCCCTTCCGTCCAGGTGTCACTTCTTGACGATGCTGCCGGACCAGTTGCCGGCCGCGGCCTTGTAGACGTCGTACGTCTCGCCGTCGAAGTAGGGCGAGGTGATCTTGTCGATGCGGTCGTTGCCGTTGGAGTCGGCGAAGGCGCTCGTCACGCCGTTGACGTAGCCCAGGCGGCGGGCGTTGCTGTACTTCAGCAGCCACGGGCCGCCGTCGGCGCCCGGCGTCATCGAGCAGGTGATCGCGATCTGCTCCTCGATCTTGAGCCCCGGGTCGGTGACCTCACGGTTCGGCTTGCCGTAGCACCACTTCGGGGTGACCCCGGTGAACGCCTTGTTGCCGTCGGGGTGCCGGGCCGCGGGGTAGCCGAAGGCGTAGACCGCGCCGGCGCCGACCTTCTGGTTGTAGGCCAGGCCCTGGCCGCCGACGTTGTCGCCGAGGCGGCCGGCGTCCTTGATGGTGAGGATCCACCACTTGCCCTTGTCGCGCCACCTGACGCCGCCGTGGGCCTTGTACTGCTTCTCCGAGACGGACCTGGTCGCCTCGAACTTCACGCCGTTGTAGACCGTGACGAAGGCGTAGTCGCGGTCGTAGTCCTCGTAGACGTCGAAGTCGTAGTGGGTGAAGCCCTGCTTGGCGACGTACACACCCCACGGGGCCTTGCCCTGGTAGTAGCCCGGAACGAAGATCCACTGGTCGAGCATGTGGTCGTTGTCGTCGGTGTCGAAGACGCAGTGCCCCGCGGTGGCGACCAGGTTCTTGTACTTGGCCTGGATCGAGGTCGCCGAGCACCAGTGGGTCTTGCCGTTCTTGCGGAAGAAGACCTTGCCCAGCGTCTTGGGGATGTTGATGTTCTTCGACTTGCCCGCCTGGCCGCCGGGCCCGGTCGGGGAGACGGTGCCCGCCTTGCCGTCGGCCGACGGGCCGCCCTTGGAGGAGAGCTTGGCCACCTTGGCGACCGTCTCGGCGTCGGGGCCCCACTGGGTGGCGGCCCTGAGCGCCTTGTTGTTGCTGCGGAACCAGAAGCCCGCGATGTCGTCGGCGTCTGCCACGGAGACCGTGGGTCCGTCGGCGGGCGAGGCGTTCGCCGGTAAGGCCACCAGGACGGCGGATCCGGCCAAGCCGGCGGTCACGAGACCGAGGCGTGCGCGCTTGTCCACGTGAACCCTCCTTTTCCTCCCGTTGCGGATGTGGATCTCGAAGGTGACTAACCGTGAGACCGAAAACAAACGGGAGGAAAAGGAATGTGACCTAAGTCACACAGGGATGTCGGACAGTCGCCCGCGTCTGGCTTGCTACTTGACTTCCGTCAAGCCGAGCGTGCCGTCCTTCTTGACGATCGAGCCCGACCACAGCGGCGCCGCGGTCTTGTAGACCGCGTAGGTCTCGCCGTCGAAGTACGGCGAGGTGATCAGGTCGCTGCGGTTGTTGCCGTCGGTGTCGCCGCCGAGGCTGCTGACGCCGTTCAGGTAGCCCTTGCGGGCCGTGCTGCTGTACTTGATGATCCACGGGCCGCCGGAGGCGCCACCGGTCAGCGAGCAGCGGAGGGCCATGTGCTCCTCGGCCTTCACGCTCTTCTCGGCCACCGGGTAGATCGGCTTGCCGTAGCACCACTTCATGGTCGAGCCGGTGTAGGTGTAGTCGCCGTCGGGGTGGGCCGCGGTCGGGTAGCCGAACACGAAGACGTTCTGGCCGACCTTCTGGTTGTACGCGAAGCCCAGCCCGCCGACGTTGTCGCCCAGGCGCCCGACGTCCTTCCACTTGCCCTCCGACCACGTGATGCCGTTGTAGACGGTCACGAAGGCGAAGTCGCGGTCGATGTCCTCGTAGACGCTGAAGTCGTAGTGGGTGTAGGCCGTCTTGCCGACGTACACGCCCCACGGGGCCTTGCCCTGGTAGTAGCCCGGGATGAACACCCAGTGGCCGACGACGGAGGCGTTGCTCTCCAGGTCGTAGGCGCAGTGCCCGGCGGTCGCCACGAGGTTCTTGTACGCCGACTGGATCGACGATGCCGAACACGAGTAGAGGGAGTCGCCGAGGGTGAAGAACACGCGGCCGGCGCTCTTGGGCAGGTTGACGTTCTTGGTCGTCGTCGTGGGCTTGGCCTCGTCGCCGATGGCCGGCACCACACCCGGCTTGCCGTCGGCGGCCGGACCGCCGGTGGAGACGTGCTTGGGAACCTTGGCGTGCTCCAGGCCGTAGGGAGCGGCGGCCTTGAGGTTCTTGCCGCCGTCGGCGGTCCAGAACTCCAGGGTGTCGGCGGCCGCGGCGGGCGTCGCCATCTTGGCGGACTGGCCCACCTTGGGGCCCGCGTGCGCCGGGACCGCTAAGCAGGCGGCCACGAGGCCGGCCACGCCGACGGGAAGGAGGATGCGCTTCACAGGGGGTTCGCTCCTTGCGATTGGCGTGAGACGCCTCTTGCGTCTCATGCGCCAGAAAGGGATAGCCAGAAACTTACATGACTCTGGCAACTCCGCTAAAGAACACATAAAAAGGAAAAAGCCCGGCTGGTTGCCGGGCTTTTTCGCAAGCGGATCGACTAGGCGATCGAGCCGGTCCACAGGTTCGCGGCGGCCTTGTAGACACCGTAGGTCTCGCCGTCGAAGTAGGACGAGAGCGAGGTGTCGATGCGCTTGTTGCCGTCGGAGTCGGAGACGCCGATGGTCACGCCGTTCAGGTAACCGAGACGGCGGGTGTTCTTGTACTGCGCCAGCCACGCCGAGCCGAGCGAGCCCTGGCCGGTGAAGGACGACTTGACGCCCAGCAGCTCCTCGCCCTTGATGGCCGAGGCCTTGGCGCCGAAGGTCTTGCCGTAGCTCCACTTGAGGGTCTTGCCGGTGTAGGCCTGGTTGCCGTCCGGGTGCGAGCCGCTCGGGTAGCCGAAGACGTAGACGCTCTGGCCGACCTTCTGGTTGTACGCGAAGCCCTGGCCGCCGACGTTGTCACCGAGGCGACCGGCGTCCTTGAACTTCCACACGAAGTACTTCGTGACGTCCTTGCCGTCGACCTTCTCGGTCTTCTTCCGGGTGAGGAAGCCGCCACCGTTCTTCTGGTACGTGTTGTACTCGGCCTCGGTGATCTCGGCGGGCGCACCCTGGCCGAGCGAGATGCCGTTGTACACGTTGACGAACGCGTAGTTGCGGTCGCCGTCCTCGTACACGTCGAAGTCGTAGTGGGTGAAGGCCTGCTTGCCGACGTACACGCCCCACGGGGTCTTGCCCTGGTAGTAACCCGGGACGAAGACCCAGTAGTTCATGGTCGCCGCGTTGGTCTCGGTGTCGTAGACACAGCTACCGGCGGTGGCGACCAGGTTGCGGTAGGCCGACTGGACCGAGGTGGCGGTGCACCAGCGGGGGTTGACCGCCACGACCCGCCCGGTCGCCGGGTCCTTCTTGACGCCGTCGGCGAAGAACACCTTGCCCGTGGTCTTGGGCAGGTTGATGTTCTTGGACGTGCTGGTCGTCTTCTTCTCGTCACCGATGGCGGGGACGATGCCCGGCTTGGTGTCGGCCGAGGGACCGCCGGTCGAGACGTGCTTCGACGGGACCGTGGTCTCCACGTTGTACGGCTGCGCGTTGATCAGGTTCGCGGCGCCTTCCGTCAGCCAGAGGGCGGCGATGTTCTTGGCCGCGATGCCCGTCGTCGCCAGCGGGTCGGAGGCGACGTCGCCGGCGGCGTTGGCCGGCTGGGTGACGAGAGCGGAAGCCAGCAGACCGGCTGCCACACCACCGAGGGCGAGAGTGCGCTTCATAAGGGGGAACTCCTCTTGGTCTGTACGTGGGCCGCCTCTTGCGTCCCATGCGTCAGTAAAGGGGCAGTCCGGAACTTACATGTCTGTTCGTCACACCGGGTAGCTAATCAGGGGGTGGCCGAAACCCATCCAGAGCCGTGATCTTTCCGTGATCTGTCGGACGCGAGGTCAGGGGCGATGTCGGGTTGTTATCAACGGGTGATGGTGTGACATAAATCACATCCTTGCGATGGCACCGATCCGGGACCTCGTGCGTCCAAGGGGCCCGCGTTGGAACGGGCAAACGAAAAGGCCCGGCCGAAGCCGGGCCCTCCGTTTGGGTGGGGCACTACGCGATCGAACCGGTCCACAGGTTCGCGGCGGCCTTGTAGACGCCGTAGGTCTCGCCGTCGAAGTACGGGGAGACCGAGGTGTCGTAGCGCTTGTTGCCGTCGGTGTCGGAGACGCCGATGGTCACGCCGTTCAGGTAACCGAGACGGCGGGTGTTCTTGTACTGCGCGATCCACGCCGAGCCCAGTGCGCCCTCACCGGTGAACGACGACTTGACGCCGATGAGCTCCTCGGCCTTGATGGCCGAGGCCTTGGCGGCGAAGGTCTTGCCGTAGCTCCACTTGAGGGTCTTGCCGGTGTAGGCGTGGTTGCCGTCCGGGTGGGAGCCGCTCGGGTAGCCGAAGACGTAGACGTTCTGGCCGACCTTCTGGTTGTAGGCGAAGCCCTGGCCGCCGACGTTGTCACCGAGGCGACCGGCGTCCTTGAACTTCCAGATGTAGAAGTGCCACTTGTTGGCGGCGTCCTTCTCGGCGCCGGCCAGCAGGAGGCGCCCGCTGTTCTTCCAGTAGGTCTTGTACTCGGCCTCGGTGACCTCGACCTTGCTCACGGGAGCGGACTGGTCGGGGCCGTTCAGGGTGAGGCCGTTGTAGACGGTGACGAACGCGTAGTTGCGGTCGCCGTCCTCGTAGACGTCGTAGTCGTAGTGGGTGAAGGCCTGCTTGCCGACGTACACGCCCCACGGGGTCTTGCCCTGGTAGTAGCCCGGGACGAAGACCCAGTAGTTCATGGTCGCGCTGTTGGTCTCCGTGTTGTAGACACAGCTACCCGCGGTGGCGACCAGGTTGCGGTAGTTCGACTGCACCGACGTGGCGGTGCACCAGTGCGGGTTCTTGGCGACCCACTTGGGGTTCCAGAACGTGCCCTTGTTCTCGAAGCCGTCGGCGAAGAACACCTTGCCCGTGGTCTTGGGCAGGTTGACGTTCTTCGACGTGCTGGTGGTCTTCTTCTCGTCGCCGATCGCGGGGACGACACCGGGCTTGGTGTCGGCCGTCGGACCGCCGGTCGAGACGTGCTTGGAGACGACCTGGGTCTCCACGTCGTACGGGGTGGCGGCGATCAGGTTGGCGGCGTTCTCCGCCAGCCAGAATGCCGCGACGTTCTTGGCCTGGATGCCCGTCGAGGCCAGCGGGTCACTGGCGACGTCGCCGGCGGCGTTGGCCGGCTGGGTGACGAGGGCGGAGGCCAGCAGGCCGGCCGCCACGCCACCGAGGGCGAGGGTGCGCTTCATGAGGGAACTCCTTGGTCTGTACGTGGGCCGCGCTTGCGTCCCATACGTCAGGAAAGGGATGTTCCGGAGGTTACTCCCGCGATCTTTCGCGGCTGAAGTGACGGAAAGAGCCCTTCGGGCTCCGCGATGCTCGTGTTATCTGAGCGACTCACAGTTTTGTTATGAGTCAATAAATGTCATGGGGCAAAAGAGCCTGCCCGAAGGGGTTCCGGCCCTTGCGAGTGTTGTTAACAAAAGGTGAAGAAGTCGGACAGATATCCATAGATGTGACGCGAATCACACCTGATCGAGGGAACCGTTTCGGGTGATCAAGAAACGAGTCCGAGAACGGGAAAAGGCCCGGTCGTGAACGACC
>NZ_BBXE01000054.1 GCF_001570565.1 Herbidospora yilanensis
TCCGTCACGTGGCCAGAGCATCCCCATGACGACCGGCTGGTCCACCGTCACCCGGTTCTGGCCGGCCGACTGGGACCGCGACGGCAGGACCGACCTCTTGGGATTGCAGGGCGCCGACCAGATGTTCGCCTGGCGCAACACGGCCTCCGGCGGTGTGCCGTCGTTCGCCCCGCTCGCGAACCTGGGCGCCGGCTGGAGCTCGCTGACCAAGCTCGTGCTGGGTGACTTCACCGGCGACGGCAAGGTCGACCTCGCCGGCTGGACCGCCTGGAACTCAGACCAGCTCTACGTCGTGCCCAACACCTCTTCCGGCACGACCCTCTCTCGCGGCCAGAGCATCCCCATGAGCACCGGCTGGGCCTCCATCACCAGCTACCTGGTCGCCGACTACGACGGCGACGGCAGGACCGACCTCCTGGGCGTCCAGGGCAGCGACCAGATGTTCACCTGGCGCGGCACCCACTCCGGCGGCACCCCCGGCTTCACCGCCCTGACCAGCCTGGGTACGGGCTGGAACACGGTCGGCCACATACCCACCGCACAGTGATCCACCACCCTCCGCGGGCCGTCCGGGTTTCCCCGGACGGCCCCGCGGGCGTTTCCCGGAAAGGAACCACGATGTTGCTGCTGTCCGATCCTTCCGTCGGCCGGACGCCGATCAGGGAGTGTGGCGAACCTCTCGTCGACCTGCGGACCGTCCCGGCCCTGCGGGTCGACCCCCGCATGGCCCCGACCGGCCCCGGCCACGCCCATCTGCGGCTGGGCGTGGTCGACCGGCTGGTCACCGCGCAGACCTATCTGCCGCCCGGCCTCTACTTCCTCGTGATCGAGGGCTTCCGCCCGGTCGCCCTCCAGACGCGGTATTTCGACGCCCACAAGGACCGGCTCCGCGCCGCCGAACCGGGCCATGACGAGGACTGGTACCACGTCAGGGCCAGCCGCTACATCTCGCCGCCGGACGTCGCACCCCACGTCGCCGGGGCGGCGGTCGACCTCACGCTGTGCGACGTCGACGGCGTCGAGCTCTGGCTGGGCACCGAGGTCAACGACACCGACACCGAGGACTGCCACACGGCCTCGCCGTCGGTGACCGGCGAGGCGGCCGACCGCCGCCGGATGCTCTCCGGCGCGCTCACCTCCGCCGGCTTCGTCAACTATCCGACGGAGTGGTGGCACTGGTCCCATGGCGACCGCTACTGGGCCCGCGTCACCGGCGCGGAGACGGCCCGCTACGGCCCCGCAGAACTGCCGTGAGAACCGGTCACCGGGATAGCAGTTGATTCCACGAAGAGAACAGGGCCCTCCGGCGGAGAACACCGGAGGGCCCGTTCCTTTTATCCTTGTGGCGACCGGATTCCGTCCGCCGAATCAGCCTGCGATTTCACTGCAGAATTCGTCATCGACGCTCGTAGTGATAACGATCGAGGATGGTCTGACCGCCGTATTCGGACCGGTAGGGACAGTAGGCCGTCGAGTAGGAATTGGACGACACGGTCTTCCAGCTACCCCACGCCACGACGTAGGTGCCGTCGGGAGCGTCGCACCACGCGACCGCCCGATAGGAGCCGGTTCCCCCGTGGCAGACCGCGATGCTGGCGGTCCGCGAGGCGGCCGCCGCGGAACAGTCGCTCGGAAGCGCGTTGGCGGGAGCGGCCGTGAATGTGGTCGCCGCGATCCCCGCTGCGCATGCCAGAGAGAGCTGCGCAATTCGCAGACGCATTTAGTGCCTTTCCTTCGTGAGGGGTCCGTCACCCTCCGGCGAACGGCGGGAGACGGTTTTCCTTCCAAGGTCGGTGATCACCTGATGAAGGAGCCTACCCCGGGCCGCGGGGGAGCCGATTGACTGAAAGCGCCAACCTCTCCATCGAACCGGGAATCGCGCCATATTCACCCGCTGGAGAAAGCCGCCCATGAAACGCGACGAACTCGAATTCGCCGCCGATGCGCTCGGGTGGACGATCAGCCCATCCACATGCCCCCGTTGACGTCGATCACGGCGCCGGTCACCGACGCCGCGACCGGGGAGCACAACCATTCCACCGTGCCCGCGATCTCTTCCGGGCTCGTCACCCGGCCGAGGGGGATCTGGGCTCGCAGGGCGGCCAGGTCGTCGTCGGGGAGCCGGTCGAGCATCGGGGTCGCCACCGGGCCGGGGGCGACCGCGTTGACGCGGATGCCGCGTCCGGCCTGGTCCTTGGCCAGGTGGCGGGTGAGGCCGATCAGGCCCGCCTTCGCGACGGCGTAGGCGGGGCCCGACAGGCGGTTGCCGCCGTGGCGGCCGTTCACGGAGCTGAACAGGACGACCGAGCCGCCCTGTCCCATCAGGGGGAGCGCCGCCTGGGTGACGACCAGGGCGGAGGTCAGGTTGTCGTCGAGGACGCGGCGCCACTGGGCCAGGTCGAGGTCTTCGATGCCGCCCGCGCCGACCGATCCGGCGGCGTGGACGACGTTGTCCAGCGACGGGACCTCGCGAAGCGCGTCATGTACCGAAGAAGGGTCGCTCGCGTCGTGGCCGAGGGCTCGATCGAGGACGGTCACATGGTGGCCGAGGGCGCGCAGGCGGTCGGCGCAGGCGCGGCCGATACCGCCGGATCCGCCCACCACCAGGGAGTTCTTCACCATCCGGTCATTTGTAGCAGGCGTGGATGAGGCTGGGTGACCGGGGACCGGGCTATGCTCTGACCTTGTGCGGGCGGAGGAGAACAGGACTGACACGGCCAACGGCGACCTTCCCGCCGACGACGGGCAGACGAGCAGCGGCGTCGACCGGGCCCTGCAGGTGATCTTCGCCGTCGCGGCCGCCAAGGAGCCCGACATCGGCGTGTCCGAGCTGGCCCGGTCGCTCGGGCTGAGCAAGGCCGTCGTCCACCGGGTGGTCCGGACTCTCGTGGCGGCCGACTTCTTCTCCGTCGACGAACGCACCCGCCGTTACCGCCTGGGCCCCGGCGCCGTCAGCGTCGGCCTGGCGGCGATGGCCCAGATGGAGGTGCCGCGGATCGCCCAGCCCTATCTTGAGCGGCTGGTCGCCCACACCAAGGAGACCGCGACCCTGTCGGTGCGCTACGGCACCCAGCGCATGTATCTGACCCAGGTGCTGTCGCCGCAGGAGATCCGCATGTCGGTGCAGCTCGGGCGGCTCTACCCGCTCCACGCGGGGGGTTCGTCGAAGGCGATCCTGGCCGCCATGGAACCCGAGGAGATCCGGGGCTATCTGGCCTCGCAGCCCCTTGAGGCGCTGACCGCGATCACGATCCAGGATCCGGCCCGCCTGGCCGACGAACTGGAGACCATCCGGCAGCGCGGCTACGCCGTCAGCCTCGGCGAACGCCAGCAGGGCGCCGCCTCCGTCGCGGCTCCCGTCCACGAGGCGACCGGCCGCGTCTACGGTTCCATCTCGGTCTGCGGGCCGGTCAGCCGGCTCAGCGTCGGCAACGTCGAGGAATACGGCCGCCTCGTCCACGAGGCCGCCACCGAGGTCTCCCGCCAGCTCGGCTACCGCCCCGCCTGACCCGCGGCAGCGGCTCCGCCTGCCGGGGTCCGCGCCGGCCCGGAACGCATGCTCGTCGCGGACACCCGCCTGCGCACCGCTGAGCGGAACGCCGCCGCATGACCCGTCGCGGTCGCGACGCCGACGCAGGAACCGTCGAAAAGTAACGTCTACCTGTGGCTATCACACGTAGTAGCGATCACAGGCGCACCGGTAAACCTCACGTAAGGTAACAAGACCGGCAAACCGCCCGTCATGTTACAGACTCGAAAAACCACAGATAGGGCCCTTGACCTGCTTTTGGCGGCACATCTAGCATCACCGTATCCGGTACGGCGTTCCGCCCAGCGATACAACCGGGAGCCTGGAGGGCAGCACAATGTCGACCCCAGTCCGCGCTTCGGAGGCGACGCGCCCCCGCGTGCCCCGGCGGAAGTGGACCGATTCCTCACTGCTGTTGTGGATCACCACGCCTCTCCTGCTGCTGGTGTTCATCGCGGCGTGGAAGGCCTACACCGTGCTGTTCGGCGTCGGGGAGCTGATGCTTCCCCCGCCGGAGACGGTCGGCGCCGCGCTGGTCGAGCTGATGCAGGGCTCGCTCATCTACGAGGCGATCAAGGTGACGCTCTACGAGACGCTGGTCGGGTTCGCGCTCGCCGCCGTCATCGGAGTGGCGCTGGGCATCGTCCTCGGCAAGGCGCGCAGGCTGGAGCGGGTCCTGTCTCCGTTCCTCGTCGCCACCCAGGTCGTACCGAAGGTGGCCATCGTCCCGCTGTTCCTCCTCTGGTTCGGCTTCGGGACCACATCCAAGATCTTCATGGCGGCGATCATCGCGTTCTTCGTGATGATGCAGAACACCATCCTCGGGATCCGGTCGATCGAACCCGGTCACCGTGACCTCATGCGCGTCATCCAGGCACCCTGGTGGAAGCGCGTGATCTCGCTGGACATCCCGTCCTCGCTGCCCTACGTGCTCACCGGCGTGGAGCTGGGCATCGTCTTCGCCATCACCGGCGCCGTCGTCGGCGAGTACCTCGGTGGCGACGAGGGCCTGGGCGCCCTCGCGACGATGATGCTGGCCGGTCTCCGCACCGACATGCTCTTCGCGGTCGTGATCGTGATGACGGTGCTCGGTTTCCTCCTCTACGCCGTCACCGCGGCGATCCGGAGGTTCGCGATCCCCTGGCACGAGTCGTCCGGCCGCCCCACGTCTCTTTAAGAACAGGAACACCCACATGGACCGCCGCACGTTCTTCCGCGGGGCCGGGCTGGTCGTCGCGACCGCCGCCGGAAGCCAGTTCCTCATCGGCTGCTCGTCGGGCGACTCGGGCGGGGAGACCGCCGCCACGACCGGCCCCTCGGGGCAGCAGCTCCGCAACCTCGTCTACATGACCCCGTTCCAGCACATCATCGCCCACGCCGACGTCTACGTGGCCCAGGCCCAGGGCTTCTTCGCCGAGGAGGGCCTGCTGATCACCTCGATCGGAGGGACCGGCACGGCGAGCTCGGTCTCCCAGGTCGCGGGCAAGCAGGCCATGTTCGGCAAGGCGGCCTCCGTCATCACCTGCCCGCTGATCGCCGACCAGGACACGCCGATCGTCACGGTCGGCCAGAAGGACCAGGTCAGCCAGTACAGCGTGGCGTCCAAGCCGGACAACCCGCTGACCAACCCCGAGCAGTGGCAGGGCAAGACCATCGGCGTCATCTCCAAGGGCGGCACCACCGAGCTGCTCCTCGACGCCATGTCGGTGGCCGCCGGGCTCGACCCGACCAAGGTCAGGAAGGTCGTCACCGGCGCCGACGTCGGCTCGCTGGAGTTCCTCAACCGGGGCGAGGTCGACGGCTTCATCACCTTCATCGGGTCGGAGACGGCCTTCCGGCAGCGCGGCATCGAGCTGAACTACCTCAACACCGACCTGTTCGCGCCGCTGCCCGGTGACTCCTACTTCGTCACCCGGGAGACCGCGCAGGCCGAGGGCGAGGCGATCACCGGCTTCCTCCGGGCCTGCCGCAAGGCGTGGAAGTTCATGGCCGACACGAACAACACCGACGCGGTGCTGGCCGCCGTCGGCGAGCTCAACGAGATCGAGGTCTCCGACAAGGCGCTCGCCGCCGCCAAGATCGCCGCCGAGGTCAAGGTCAGCACGCCCAAGAGCGGCGACTTCCTGGCCCTCGACACCGCGACGTGGGAGTCCGCGATCGAGCTCATGCGCAAGTCCGGGATCATGAAGGACACCTCGCGGCCGGTCACCGACTTCGTCGACACCACCTTCATCTCCGCCGTCTGAGAGGCCGCACCTGATGCAGCGCACCACGGCCACCGACCTCGTGGTGGTCGGCGCCGGCACCGCCGGACTGCCCGCCGCGATCGAGGCCGCCGCCCACGGGCTGAAGGTCACGGTGATCGAGAAGGCCGACCGCGTCGGCGGCACGCTCTGGCGATCGTGGGCCCAGCTCTCGGCGGGCGGCACCTCGCTCCAGCGTGCCAAGGGCATCCGCGACAGCCCCGACCTGCATTTCGACGACGTGATGCGGATCAGCAGGAACACCGCCGACCCGGAACTGGTCCGGCTCGCGGTCGACCACGCGCCCGCGACCGTCGAATGGCTGCTGGCCCAGGGCTTCGACATGCATCCCGACGCGCCGGCGGTGCTGCACTTCCACGAGCCCTATCTGCTGCCGCGCACCTACTGGGGGCGCAACGCGGGCCGGTCGGTGCTGGAGGTGCTCGTCCCGGCCTTCGAGAAGGCGTGCGGCGGGTCGGTGACGCTCGAACTCGGTGCCGAACTGACCGCGTTCCGGACGGCGGAACGCGGCCGGGTGGCCGGGGTGACGATCCGGGACGCCGATGGAGCGTTCCGGGACGTCGACGCGGCGGCGGTGATCCTCACCAGCGGCGGCTACGCGGGCAACCCCGAGTTGTTCCCCCGGCTCACGTCGGGGGCGCCGCTGGCGGGGCCCGCCTCGCCGGGCGCCGAGGGCAGCGGCATCCTGGCCGCCGTCGCGGCGGGTGGCCGGGTGCGCGGCCAGGAACGTTTCCTTCCCACGTACGGCGGGGTACTGCGGCCCGGCAGCACGTGGGAGACCGTGGGGCTGGACGACTATCCGGCCCTCACCCCGCAGTCGCGGGCCCCGTGGGAGATCCACGTCAACGCCCGCGGCGAGCGGTTCGTCGCCGAGGACGCCCCGAGCGTCGACGACCGGGAGAACGCCCTGCTGGCCCAGCCCGAGCTGAAGTTCTGGGTGGTGTACGACGCCGCGATCCGCCGATCGGCCCCGGCGCTGTTCCCCACCTGGGACGACGCCGACCTCGACCGGGCCTTCCAGGGCGGCCACCCGTCGTTCGCCGTCGCGGGCGACCTCGCGACGCTGGCCCAGGCCGCCGGGATCGACCCCGGCGGCCTGGCGGCCACGGTCGCCGCCTACAACGCGGCCGTGGCCTCGGGCCGGGACGCCTTCGGGCGGGCCTGCCTGCCCGCGCCGATCGCCGAACCCCCCTTCTACGCCGTGCTGAACCACGGCACCACGCTCAAGAGCCCGGCGGGCCTGGCCGTCGACGGGCGGTTGCGCGTCCTGGGCCCCGACGGCCCGTTCGAGAACCTGTGGGCGGCCGGCGAGGTCATCGGCGGCAGCACCTTGTCCGGCAAGTCGTTCGTGAGCGGGATGAGCGTCACCCCCGCCCTCGGGTTCGGCCGGATGCTCGGGCGCCGGGCGGCCGGCGCCTCCACCGAACCAGGGAGCATGTGATGTGGAACAGGCCTGACGTCGACTTCGTCCAGAGCCAGGACGTGCCCTGGCAGCAGGTGCCCGACGGCGCGTTCGGCGCCGCGCAGGGCGGCCGCAAGAAGGTGCTGAGCCGGGACGCCGGGACGGGCGCGGAGACCGCGCTCCACCGGCTGACCGGCCGCCACCAGGGCGTGTTGTCCGCCGGGGTGGACCTGTACGTGGTCGCGGGGGAGGGGCGGCTCGACGGAGAGCCGCTCCGCACCGGCGACTACGTCTACGCCCCGGCGGGCAGCGCCCTCGACCTGGTCGCGTCGGTGCGCGGCCTGACCGTCTACGCCGGATTCTGGGGCGCGCCCGGCTTCGCCGGGGGTGCGGGATCGGGTGAGCCCCCGCTCCTGATCACCCCGGAACTCGAACCCTGGATCCCGGCGGGATGGAGCGGCGAGACCAAGCTGGAGGCGGGCGCGATGTCCAAGACGCTGCGCTCCGACGGCGAGGTCTTCATCTACCTGGCCGCGATGCTGCCGGGCTGGAAGTCGCCCATGGCCGAGGCCCACCCGGTCTACGAGGAGTCCTTCAAGATCTACGGCGACGTGCTGATGGGCCCGCTCGGCGTGATCAGGGAGGGCGGCTACTTCTTCCGTTCGCCGGGCGTCTTCCACGGCCCCCTCTACTCGCGCGGCGGCACGATGTCGTTCATCCGCTCCGACGCCGCGCCGACGACCGAATACCGGGTGCCCCAGCCCGGCGAGACCTGGGACGAACTCTCGGAGCGTGCGTATGTCCGCTGACACCATGACCGGCGGGGCCGCCATCTCGATCAAGGGGGTCGGCAAGGAGTACACCACCGACGCCGGGCCGGTCCGCGCCCTCACCCCCACCGACCTGGAGATCAAACCGCGCGAGTTCGTCGTGCTGCTCGGCCCCTCGGGCTGCGGCAAGACGACGCTGCTGCGCATGCTCGGCGGGCTCATCACCCCGACCGAGGGCACCATCACCATCGGCGACAAGCTCCTCTACTCCGAGGGCGACACCCGGCCGTCGCGGGAGGCGCTCGGCTCGCTCGGGTTCGTCTTCCAGCAGTCGACGCTGATGCCGTGGCGGAAGATCTGGAAGAACATCGCCCTGCCGCTCGAAGGCAAGGGCGTCGGCCGCAAGGAGCGGCGGCAGCGGGCCGAGGAGCTCGCCGAGATGATGGGCCTGGCGGGCTTCCTCGAACACCTCCCGCGTGCCCTGTCGGGCGGCATGCAGCAGCGTGTGGCGATCGCGCGGGCGCTGGTCCACCGTCCGTCGATCCTGCTCATGGACGAACCCTTCGGCGCCCTCGACGCGATGACGCGCGACCGGATGAACTCCATGCTCCAGCAGCTCTGGATGGACACCGGCAAGACGACCGTGCTGGTCACCCACTCGATCTCCGAGGCGGTGTTCCTGGCCGACCGGGTGGTGCTGCTGTCGCAGCGGCCCGGCCGCATCCAGGACGTCGTCGAGATCGACTTCCCCCGGCCGAGGTCACTGGACATCGTCAAGACGCCGCAATTCGGCGAGATCGTCCAGCACCTGCGCAAGCAGCTCGGCGAGGTCTGATGGAGGGGGCGACTCGCGCGCTGGCCCGGTTCACGGCCGGGCTGACCTTCGCCGACCTGCCGGAACCGGTCGTCGCCAAGGCCCGCCACCTGCTGCTCGACTACTTCGGCGCGGCCCTGGCCGGCGGCCGGGTGCCCGAGGCGGCGACCATCACCGAGATGGTGCGCGCCCGGGGCGGCGTCGCCGAGGCGACCGTGCTCGGCGCCGGTTTCGCGACCACGCTGCCGGACGCCGCCTACGCCAACGGCGCGGCGGCCGACGTGCTGGAACACCAGGACGGCTACCGGTTCGGCGGCTTCCATCCCTCGCACGCGCTTCCGGCGCTGCTGGCGGTGGCCGAGTCCCGCGACGCCGACCTGGGCGAACTGCTGACCGCCGTGGTCGCCGCCTACGAGGTGGCCAACCGGATCGGGCGTGTCATGCACCCCGGCGCGACGACCGCCGGGTGGTTCCCGGTGGCCGCCGGATACGGCGCCGCCGCCGGATGCGCCAAGCTCCTGGGTCTCGGCGAGGACGGGATCGTCTCCGCGATCGGCGCGGCCGGGTTCTTCGTGCCGGCCGTCCTGATCGAGTCGATCTTCGCGGGGTTCACCGTGAAACCCGCCTTCGCCGGGCAGATCGCCCGTGCCGGGGTCGAGGGGGCGCTGCACGCCCACGCCGGCCTCACCGGCTGGGACGAACTGGTCGAACACCCGAGGGGCCTGGTCAGCCTGTTCCGCGGCGACCCCGCCGACTCGCGGCTGACCGACGGCCTGGGCGACGAGTGGACGATCCTGGAGGTCCACCAGAAGCGCTTCGCCGGGTGCCGCCACACCCACGGCGCCGCGCAGGCCTGCGCCGAACTCGCCGCCGAGCACGACCTCGACCCGGCCGAGGTGACCGGCGTCGACGTCGAGACCTACGGCGTGGCCAAGATCCTGGTCGACCGCCCGGCGGGCCGCTCGGTGGTGCCGTGCACGCTGAGCCTGCCCTATGTGGCCGCCGTCGCCCTGGCCGACCGCGACGTCTCGGCCGCCCAGTACGCCCCCGGACGCACCGGCGACCCCGTCGTCCACCGGGTGGCGGCGGCGGTCCGCATCCGCGTCGCCCCCGACCTCGACGAGAGGTACCCCGGCCACACCGCGACCCGCGTCACCGTCACCACCCGCGACGGGAGCGTGTACCGCAAACAGGTCGACCTCCCCTCGGGGGACAGCCGCAACCCGCTGACCAGCGAGGAGCTGATCGGCAAGTACCGGGGCTCGGCCGTCCCGGTCGCCGGGGAACACGCCGCCGACCACGCCGCCGAACTGCTGCTCGACGCCACCGGCATCCCCGTACGCACCCTGGTCACGACCATGACAGGAGGACACCCGTGCTGAGCCCGGACAGCCCCTCGCACGTCATCACCCCGCAGCCGCTCACGGCCGAGGACTTCGCGCCCTACGGCGAGGTGATGTCACTGGCGGCCACCCCCCGGCTGCCGATCGACTTCTACTCCGGCAAGAACGCCGTGCACGGGCCGGTCGTGCTCGACTCCGACACCCCGCCCGAGTTCCTGGTCTTCCGGGTCGGGCAGCGCGGCGACAACCTGCGCTACCTCGAACGCCACGTCGAGATGACCCAGACGATGATCCCGATCGGCGGCCAGCCCTACGTCGCCGTCGTCGCCCCGCCCGACGTGCCCCTGGAGGACGGCTTCCCCGCGCTCGACCAGGTGAAGGCGTTCGTGGTGCCCGGCGACGTGTCGATCAACCTGTTCCGGGGCACCTGGCACGAGCCCCCGTTCCCGTCGGTCGACGGCCAGCTCTTCCTGATCACCAGCCACGAACGGCTGACCCTGGGCCTCCAGCAGCGCCTCGACGAGAACGGCGAGCTCGACCAGTACGACGTGGAGAAGCGCAACCCCTTCTACCGCACGGGCCAGCGGGTCAGGGTCCGGCTGCCATGACGTCCATCGGCACCTCGGCCCGCAAGGCGGACGGCGAGGTCCTGCTGACCGGCCGGGGCCGGTTCGTCGACGACCACGTGCTGCCCGGGATGCGGCACGCCGCGATCGTGCGCAGCGATCGGGCGCACGCCCGCATCACCGGAGTCGACACCTCGGCCGCCGAGAGGGCGCCGGGCGTCGAGCTGGTGCTGACCGGCGACCAGGCCGCCCGGCACACCGGCCCGATCCCGCACTTCATCGACCCCGCCGCCCGGGGCGGCCGCCGCGCGGAGGTGCGCTGCCTGGCGGTCGGCAAGGTCGTGCACGCCGGCCAGGCCGTCGCCGCCGTGGTCGCCCGCACCCGCAGGGAGGCCGAGGCGGCGGCGCTGCTCGTCGAGGTCGGCTACGCACCCCTGCCCCACGTGCTCGACGCCGACGAGGCGCTGCTGCCGGACGCCCCGAGGCTCTACGAGGAGTGGCCCGACAACGTCATCCTGCACAACCACTACGGGACCGGCGACGTCGACGCCGCCCTGGCCGGCGCCGACCTGGTCGTCACCGAGACCGTCCGCATCGGCCGCACCACCACCGCGCCCATCGAGCCGCGCGGCTACCTGGCCTCCTGGGACCGCTTCGACGAGTCGCTGACTGTGTACGGCTCGGTCCAGAACCCCCACCAGCTCCGCTGGATGCTGGCCCGCAGCCTGGACCTCGACGAGACCCGCATCCGGGTCGTCACCGCCCGCGTCGGGGGCAGTTTCGGGCTGAAGATGCAGGGCCACCCGGAGGAGACCCTGATCTGCCTGCTCAGCAGGCTGACCGAGGCCCCGGTGAAGTGGATCGAGGACCGCCGCGAGTGTTTCCTGTCCGGGGCCCGCGAGCAGGTCCACCGGGTCACCGTCGGCGCGACGAACGACGGCCGCATCGTCGCGGTCAGGGACCGGATCGTCGCCAACGCGGGAGCGGTGACGGCCCAGCCGGGCTGGGCGATGCCCAACATGTCGGCCACCACGCTCGCCTCCGGCTATCTGGTGCCCAACGTCGAGGCCGAACTCCACGTCGTGGCCACCAACAAACCGCCGCTGAACGCCGCCCGGGGCTTCGGCAAGGACGGCGCCCACTTCGTCATGGAACGGATCGTCGACCTGGTGGCGCGCGGGCTCGGCGCCGATCCCGCGCACGTCCGGCGGGTCAACCTCATCCCGGCGGGCCGGTTCCCGTTCCGCACCGCGACCGGCCTGAACATCGACAGCGGCGACTTCCCCGGCCTGCTCGACAAGGCGCTCAAGGCTCTTGAGTACGACACTCTCCGCGCCCGCCAGCGGGAATTGCGGGACCGAGGGCGGTACCTGGGAATCGGGCTGGCCTTCGAGCTGACCCCCGAGTCGGCCGACGGGCCGGGCACCTTCGTGTCGGGCTTCGACGTGACGACCGTCCGCATGAACATGAGCGGTGGCGTCACCGTGCTGACCGGGGTGACCAGCCCCGGCGGCGGCAACGACACCGCGATCGCGCAGATCGTCTCCGACGAGCTCGGCGTGCCGCTGGGCTGGATCCAGGTCGTCCAGGGCGACACCGACCGCTGCCCCAGCGGGTTCGGCAACTTCAGCGGCCGGGGCATGGTCGTCGGCGGCGGTTCGGCCGCGCTGGCCGCCCGCGACGTGCGGGCCAAGCTCGCCGTCGTCGGCGCGCGGATGCTCGGCGTCGCGCCCGAGGAGGCCGAGGTGACCGGCGGGGTCGTGCGGGTCGCCGCCGAGCCGGAGCGGTCGGTGGCGGTGCCCGACGTGGCCGCCGCCGTGCTGACCAGGGCGTTCGCGGTGGCGTCGGAGGTCGAGCCGGTGCTGGAGGCCACCCGCGCCTTCAAGCCGGGCAACATCGACCACGTCCCGGACGAGCGGGGCCGCATCCAGCCCTACCCGACCTACTCCAACTGCCTGCACGCCGCCGTCGTCGAGGTCGATCCCGAGACCGGGGTCACCACGCTGGCCGACTTCGTGATGGTCCACGACTGCGGCGTCGTCATCAACCCCGCGCTGGTCGAGGGCCAGGCCCACGGCGCGATCGTGATGGGCCTCGGGGCGGCACTGACCGAACAGCTCTCCTACGACGACGAGGGCCGCCTGCTCACCGACCGCTTCAAGTCCTACCTGCTGCCGCGCGCCGGCGACCTGCCGGAAGTCCGGCTCGAACACCAGGTCACCCCCAGCCCCTTCACCATGTACGGCAACAAGGGCGCGGGCGAGGCCGGCGTCGGCGGCGCCCAGGCGGCGGTGGCCAACGCGGTCGAGGACGCCCTGGCGCCCTTCGGCGTCACCGTCACCCAGGTCCCGCTGCCCGCCCCGGTCGTGCTCGACCTCATCGAACGGGCCACCGCGAAATGATCACCCGCGACTTCGCCTACCACGCGCCCGCCGACCTCGGCGGGGTGACGGCCGCCCTCGCCGGCGGTGACGCCGTGATCGTCGGCGGCGGCACGATGGTCGTGCCCGACATGACCCATGGGAGGACCACACCCGGCGTGGTCGTCGACCTGTCCAGGGCCGGGCTCGCCGGCCTCACCCAGACCGCCGGCGGGGAGGTGGTGGTCGGCGCGACGACCACGTACACCCAGCTGCTGCGCGGCGGGGAGCTCGCGCCGCTGCTGCGGCGGGTCGCGGGGGGTGTCACGGGCGGGCCGCAGATCCGCAACAAGGGCACCGTCGGCGGGTCGGCCTGTTACGCCAACCCCTCTTCGGAGATCCCGGCCGCCCTGCTCGCGCTCGGGGCGCGGATGCGGCTGGCCTCGGCCCGGGGAGTCAGGGAGGTCGCGGCGGCGGACTTCTTCACCGGCGCGTTCACCACCGAGCGGCGGCCCGACGAGGTGCTGGCGGCGGTCGTGCTGCCGAGCCCGGACGGACCGGCCTTCGGCTACCACAAGCTCAAGCTCTCCGAGAGCTCCTGGCCCATCGCCACCGCCGCCTGCGTGCGCGGACCCGGCGGCTGGCGGGTCGCGCTCGGCGGGGTCGCGGCCACGCCGCTGCTGGTGACCATCGAATCGGCCGACCCCCGGCACGTGCGCGCGGAGGTCGCGCGGGTGCTGACCGAACCGTGGAGCGACGTGCTGGCCGACGGCGACTACCGCCGCCGGGTCGCGCCGGTCGTGGCCCTCCGGGCACTCAAGGAAGGAGAAGCGTCGTGACCAGGGTCAACGTGACCGTCAACGGCCGGGCGCGGGAGATCGACGTCGAACCGGCCAAGCTGCTCGTGCACGCCGTCCGGGAGGACCTCGGGCTGACCGGCACCCACGTCGGCTGCCTGACCGGCGACTGCGGCGCGTGCACCGTGCGGATCGACGGCGCGACCGTGAAGTCGTGCTCGGTGCTCGCGGTGAGCGCGGAAGGCGCGCAGATCACCACCGTCGAGGGGCTCGCGGGCCCCGGTGGGCTGCACCCCGTGCAGCAGGCGTTCTGGGACGAGTTCGGCTTCCAGTGCGGCTACTGCCTGCCCGGCATGCTGCTCACCGCCTGCGAACTCCTGGAAGACGACCCCGACCCCACCGACGAGGCGATCACCCTGGCCGTCAACGGCAACCTGTGCCGCTGCACCGGCTACCACGCCGTCAAGCGCTCGATCCGCTGCGCCGCCGACCGGATGCGGGAGGGGTCGTGAGCGCCGAGGCCGAGGCGATCGTCGAGGACTTCCTGGCCGCGATGGGCCGGGGCGACCTGGAGTCGGCCGCGGCCCACCTGGCCCCCGGCGCGGTCATGATCTTCCCCGGCGACCGCCGTTACACCCGCCTGCGCGACCTGGCCGACGCCTCCGCCACCCGCTATCGCCGGGTCGACAAGCACCGCACCGAGTACGAGTCGTTCACCGCCCCCGGCGGTGAGGTCGTCGTCTGGTCGATGGGCACGCTGTTCGGCGAGAACAACCACGGCGTGCGCTACGACGGCGTGCGCTACGTCGACCGGTTCCGCCTGGTGGGCGGTCGCATCGTCGAGCAGCGGGTCTGGAACGACCTGGAGATCAGCGGCGTGCTGACCGCCCGCGGCGCCGAGGAGGTCGACGCCCGCTGGCGTCCGGCCCCGAGCGCCGTGGTCCGGCGGGTGGCCACCGCCGCGTGGGGCGGCGCGTTGCGCGGCGGCGCCGGGGTCCTCACCGTGGCCTCCGGCGCGACCGGCCCGCTGCCGATCTCCCTGGAGACCCGGAAGACCAGCGCCGCCCCCGCCACGTCGCCCGAGGAACTGCTCGCCGCCGCGCACGCCGCCTGTTTCGCGATGGCGCTGCGCGGCGCGCTCGACGCCGTCGCCCCCGGCACGCCGGAGCAGGCCGTCGAGGTCACCGGCACCTGCGTGCTGCGCATCGACGCGTCCGGATGGACCATCGACGCCGTCCGTCTCGACGTGACGACACGGGGGGTGCCGCGCGCCGCGCTCGACGCCGCGCTCCCGGTGGCCGGACGCCGCTGCGCGATCTCCAACGTGATCAAGGGCAACGCCGAGGTCACGGTCACCGTGCGGGAGCAGGCGGATGAGTGAGCGCCATCCCCACGTGTTCTCACCGCTGGAGCTGGGCGGGCTGACCTTGCGCAACCGCGTGTTCGTGTCGGCGCACACCACCAACTTCGGCGCGGACTTCCTGCCGACCGACCGGCACGTCGCCTACCACCGCGAACGCGCCCGGGGCGGCGCGGGGCTGATCATCACCGAGCCGCTGCGCGTGCACGACACCAGCCTCGGCCGCGCGGGCGGCCTGAGCGCCTCCCCGGCCGCCCTGCCGGGCCTGGCCGCGATCGCCGCCGCCGTCCGCGAGGAGGGCGCGGCCGTCTTCACCCAGATCACCCACACCGGACGGCACAGCGAGAACGTCTTCCGGCGCACCGCCTCATGGGGCCCGAGCGCCGTCCCGTGGCACACCACCGGCCCGGTCCCGCACGTCATGACGGCCGCCGACATGAAAGGGGTGCGCCGGGCCTACGTCGCGGCCGCCCGCCTCGCGGTCGAGGCCGGGTTCCAGGGCCTTGAGGTGCACTTCGGGCACGGCCACCTGCTGCACCAGTTCATCTCCCCGGCCGCCAACACCCGCACCGACGACTACGGCGGCACCGAGGAGAACCGGCTGCGCTTCCCGCTGGAGGTGCTCGACGACGTGCTGGCCGCCGTGGGGTCGTCGGCGCTGGTGGGCGTGCGGATGAGCGCCGACGAACTGGTGCGCGGCGGGCAGGACCTCGCCGCCGGGAAGCGCATCGCCGAACTGCTCTGCCGCACCCGGCCGATCGCCTTCCTCAACGTCTCGGTCGCCTCCTACACCGTGCCGTCGATCGGCCACCACGTCGCCGACATGAACGAGGGCCGCGCCCCCTACCTGCCCCAGACGCTCGCCATCGCCGACGTCGCCGGATCGGTGCCGGTGTTCGCGGCCTGCCGCTTCGTCGAGGTCGGCGACGCCGAACGCGCCCTGGCCACCGGCCGGATCGCCGCCGTCGCGATGACCCGCGCCCACATCGCCGACCCCCACCTGCTGACCAAGACCGCCCAGGGACGCCACGACGAGGTGCGGCCCTGCGTCTCGTGCAACTTCTGCATCGGCGAGATCGCCGGGCACCGCGCGATCACCTGCATGATGAACCCGGCCGCCGGCCGGGAGGCCGAGTGGCCGGCCGAGCCCGCCCCGGCGGAGCCGGCCAGGTCGGTGCTGGTCGTGGGCGGCGGACCGGCCGGGATGGAAGCGGCCAGGGTCGCGGCCGAACGCGGCCACCGGGTGCGGTTGTGGGAACGTTCCGCCGAACTCGGCGGCCAGGTGCGCACCGGCCGCCGCGGCGCCGGCCGCCACGAGCTCGACCTGCTGCGCGCCTACGGGCAGGCCCAGCTCGCCCGGCTCGGCGTCGAGGTCAGGACCGGGGCCGAGGTGACCGCGGAAGACGTGCTGGCGGCCCGGCCGGACGTGGTCGTGCTCGCCACCGGGTCGGTCCGGCGTGCGCCCCTGCCGCTGGACGACCGCTCCTGGGCCGGGCGGACCGTCGTCGTGGTCGACCGCGAGGGCGGCTGGACCTGCGCGTCCCTGGCCGAGACCATCGCCCGCGACGGCGGCCGGGTCCACGTCGTCACCCCGGCGGCGACCCCGCTGTGGGGCGTCACCGAGTACAGCAGGATGACCGCCCTCGAACGGCTGCGCGCCCTCGGCGTCGACGTCTGGACGAGTTGCACCGCCGAGACCGGCGGCGGGCGGGCCGTGCTCAGGTCGTCCCTCAACAGAGGCGAGACCGTGCTCGACGGCGTCACCGACGTGATCCCCCTCGACCCTCCCGGCGCCCTGGACACCCTGGCCGCCGACCTGACCGGAGCCGGGCTGCCCGTCCACGTCATCGGCGACGCCGTGGCCCCCCGATCCCTCCTGGAGGCCGTGTACGAGGGCCACGCCCTCGCCCGTGCCCTGTGACCACCCCGACCCGAACGAAGGAGACGCCCCCATGGCGCGCAAACTGGTGCTGCTCACCTACAACATCCGGCCCGGCTCCGACCTGGCCGAATACGCCGACTTCACCCGCTCCGTCGACTACCCGGCGTTCCGCCAGAACCCCGGCATCCAGGACTACGCCAACTTCGTGGTCAGGGAGAACGTCCGCGGCGAGGAGTGGTTCCGCCACTTCGACCTGATGTTCGTCGACGACCTCGACGCCTTCCACGCGGACGGCAGACTCCACTTCGGCGACCCGGTCATCCTCGACCACGCCGCCCGCTGGCGGGCCAGGTGGGGCGCCGACGAGTCCACCGGCTGGCGCACGAACGTCAACATCACCTACGCGGACGAAATCGGGGGGTGAACGCCTCCCCGGCGTCACGCCGTGCGGTCGCGCTGGCCGTGCTGCTCGGCATGACCTACATGTATCCCGCCTACCTGGTGGGCACCCTGGGCGTGGCGATCCGGGAGGACATCGGGCTGGACAGCGCCGGGCTCGGGCTGACCGTCAGCCTCTTCTACGCCGTCGGCGCGGTCGCCATGTCGCCGGGCGGCCGGATCGCCGACCGGATGGGCGCGCGCCGGGCGCTGCGGCTGTCGGCGGTGCTGACCGGCGCGTGCCTGGCCGGGGTGGCCCTGTTCGGCGGGACGTGGCCGGGGCTGCTGGCCGCGCTGGCCGTGGGCGGGATCGGCTCGGCGGTCGGCGCGCCGATCGGCACCGTGCTGATCGTCGCCCACGTGCGGGCGGCGCGGCGGCCGATGGCGTTCGGCCTCGAACGCTCCTCGATCCCGGCCTCCACGCTGGTCGCCGGGCTGGCCCTGCCGCTGCTGGCCGCCGTCATGCACTGGCGGCTGGTGTTCCTCGTGGGCGGGGTGGCGGTCGCGGCCCTGCTGCTGTCGCGGGTGCCCGACGTGGCGGCGGGTCCCGAGACGGCCCCGGCCGGGCGGCGGGACCGGTTGCGGCTGACCCCGCTGGTCCCGCTGCTGCTGGTGACCGGCGCGTTCCTCCTCGGCTCGGCCGCCGCGACCGCCATGAGCAGCTTCTTCGTGGAGTACGGCGTCACGCTCGGCCTCTCGCCGTCGGTCGCCGGTCTCGCGCTGGCACTCACCAGCGCGGTCGTGATCGCCGTGCGGCTCGCCCTGGGCCGGAGCCGGTACGGCCGCCTCACCGTGGCCGTGATGATGGCCCTCGGGTCGGCCGGGTTCCTGCTGTTCGTGCCGGGGGAGCGGGCGCTGTTCCTGCTCGGCGCCCTGGTCGCCTGCGGCGCGGGCTGGGGCTGGACCGGTCTGGTCGCGCTCACCGTCGCCGAGACCTACGCCGCCATGCCGGGCGCGGCGACCGGCGTGTTGCAGTCGGGCGGCGCGGCCGGGGGCATCCTCGGGCCGCTGGCCGTGGGTGCGGCGGCCCAATACCACTCCTACGCCGCCGGATGGTTGCTGGCCGCGGCGTTCTGCGGGCTGGCCGCCCTGCTCGTCCTCGCCAACCGGGCCGTTTGGAAGGTCGCCGGATGAACTTCACCACTCTCGACCGGCCGCCGGGGTCGTGCGACGTGCTCGTCGTCGGCAGCGGCGCGGCCGGGCTGACCGCCGCCTGCCGGGCCGCCGACGCGGGACACCACGTCGTGGTCGCCGAACGGGCCGGCGTGCTCGGCGGCACCACCGCCGTGTCGGGCGGCGTCCTGTGGGCGCCCGGCAACCACCTGGCCGACGCCGACGGCGCGGCGGAGGCCGTGCGCCATCTCGTCGCGGTCACCCGGGCGAGCGTGCCGCGCCCCCGGCTGGCCGCGTTCGTCGGGGCGATCGCCGCGGCCGTGCGCTACCTCTGCGACCAGACCCGGGCCGACCTGTTCGTGCTCGACCGCCCCGACTACCGGGCCGGGTTGCCGGGCGCGGCGGGCCGGGGCCGGGCGCTGGACAACCGGCCGTTCGACGTGCGCGCCCACCCCGGGCTGGAACCGCTGCTCCGGCCGCCCACCTATCTGCCCTGGGTCACGATGGCCGAACGGGAGCAGGACCCCGGCGCCGACCTGCCCGCCATCGACGCCGACCGGCGCCGCCGGGGCGTGCGGACCATGGGCGGCGCGCTGGCCGGGTCGCTGGCCGTCTCGGCGCACGTCCGGGGCGTGGAGTTCCTGCTCGGCGCCCGCGCGGTGACCCTGGAGCGCGCCGGGCCCGGCTGGGAGGTCGCCTTCGAGGGGCTGGGCCGCCTCAGGGCCGGCGCGGTCGTGCTGGCCGGGGGCGGGTTCGAGGGCGATCCCGCGCTCCAGCGGGCGTTCCTGCCCGCGCCGCTGCTGCCGATCGGCGCGCCGGGCAACGAGGGCGACGGCCTGTTCATGGCGCTGCGCGCCGGGGCGGCGGTGGCCGACATGACCGCCTCGTGGGGGGTGCCGGTCTTCCGCGACCCGTCGGCCCGCTACGACGGACGGCCCACCGGCCGCCTCGCGGGCGCGGAGCTGACCCGGCCCGGCTCGATCGTCGTCGACGCCAGGGGCCGCCGCTTCGCCGACGAGGGGCACGACTACCACGAGCTGACGAAGACGCTCACCGGCCGCGCGGCCTGGTTCGTGTACGACGCCGCGCACCGCGCCCGGTTCCCGGTCGCGGGCGTCCCACCGGGGAGCACACCTTCCTGGGCGGTCACCCGCCCGACCCTGCGCGCGCTGGCGGAGGCGTGCGGCGTCGACGCCGACGCGCTGGCCGAGACGGTCGCGGAGTTCAACGCCGACGCCGGGCGCGGGGTCGACCGGCGCTTCGGGCGCGCCCCCTCCGGCCTGGGCCCGCTGACCGAGGGGCCGTTCACGGCGCTGCCGGTGGTGCCCGGCACGCTCGGCACCTCCGGCGGCGTCGTCACCGACGACGAGGGCCGCGTCCTGACCCGAGGCGGCGAGCCCGTCGAGGGCCTGTTCGCCGCCGGGAACGTCAGCGCGAGCGTCTTCGGCGACCACTACCCGGGCGGCGGCGCGTCGCTGGCCGCCGCCGTGGCCAGGGCCTATGCGATCGGGACCGCGCTCGGGGGAGGGGGGCGGCGTTGACCGTGCAATCTGCCCTGACGTACTCTCTGAGCGGACCGGCGTTCGCTATAGCGGAACAAGGAGTGACGGTGGAAGATGGGCCTCTGACGGGTCTCCGGGTAATCGACGTGTCGACCATCCTCGCCGGACCACTGTGCTGCCAGATCCTCGGAGACCAAGGTGCCGAGGTCGTAAAGGTCGAGCACCCGACCGCCGGCGACGGAATGCGCGGCCACGGACCCTCCAAGGACGGCGTGCCGCTGTGGTGGAAGGAGATCGGGCGTAACAAGCGCACGATCGGCCTGAGTCTCTCCGTTCCGGAGGGCGCACGACTGTTCCTGAAAATGGCCGAGACGGCAGACGTCGTCGTGGAGAACTTCCGCCCCGGCACGCTCGAACGCTGGGGCGTCGGCCCCGAGCGGCTCCACGAGGTCAACCCCGACCTGGTGATCGTCCGGATCACCGGCTTCGGCCAGGAGGGCCCCTACTCGGCCCGGCCCGGCTTCGGCACCCTCGCCGAGGCGATGAGCGGCTTCGCCCACCTCACCGGCGAGGCCGACGGCCCGCCGACCCTCCCGGCGTTCGGCCTGGCCGACAGCATCTGCGGCATCGCGGCCAGCTCGGCGGTCATGATGGCGCTGTGGGCCCGTGAGCGGACCGGCCGGGGCCAGGTCGTCGACATGAACCTGCTCGAACCGATCATGACCGCCGTCGGCCCGCACGCCACCGTCTACGACCAGCTCGGCGTCGTCGGCCGGCGCCAGGGCAACCGGTCGGGCAACAACTCCCCGCGCAACACCTACCGCTGCAAGGACGGCCGCTGGGTCGCCGTCTCCACCAGCGCCCAGACCATCGCCGAGCGGGTGATGACGCTGGTCGGCCACCCCGAGGTGCTCGACGAGCCGTGGTTCGCGTCCGGCCGCGAGCGCGCCGCGCACGCCGACCTGCTCGACGGCCACGTCGGCGCCTGGATCGCCGAACGCACCCGTGACGAGGTCATCGCCGGGTTCGAGCGCGTCGGCGCGGCCGTCGCGCCCGTCTACGACGCCCGCGACCTCACCGAGGACCCCCACGTGACCGCCACCGGCATGCTCACCCGGGTGCCCGACGACGACCTGGGCTCGGTGCTGATGCACAACGTGATGTGGCGGATGCCCGGCGCCCCCGGCCGCATCCGCTTCACCGGTCGGCCCCACGGCGCCGACACCGACACGATCCTGCGCGAACTCGGGCTCGACGCCGCCGAGGCGGCCGGGCTGCGCGAGCGCGGAGTGATCGCATGACCATCCGAAACGGAGGGCGAGGCGACGTGAGCGCCGACCCGCTGCTGCAGGCCGTCCGAGACGGCGTGCGCATCCACGACCTGGGCCGTCAGCTGACCATCGGCATGCCGCAGTCCCCCAACCACCCGCCCTTCTGGCACGCGCTGCCGCGCCGCCACGGTGACATGGTCCGCGCCGACGGCGGTTCGGCGGCCAACGACATCATCACCATGGGCACCCACGTGGGCACCCACATCGACGCCTTCGCCCACGTCTCCCAGGACGGCCGCCTCGTCGACGGCTCCGACGCCCTCGCGGCCGGATCGGGCGGCCGGTTCGCCGAACTCGGCGCCCACACGATCGCCCCGATGGTGCGGCGCGGCGTGCTCCTCGACGTGCCCGCCGCCCTCGGCAGCCCCGAAGGTTGCCCGGCCGGATACGAGATCACCTCCGGAGACCTGGAGACGACCGCCGCCAAGCAGGGCACCCCGATCACGCCCGGCGACGTGGTTCTGGTGCGCAGCGGCTGGGGCCGCCACTTCGGCCACCCCGACCGGGACGTCTACATCGGCCGCGACTCGGGCGTTCCCGGGGTCGGCGAGGCGGGCGCGACCTGGCTGGCCGCGCAGGGCGCCCACGCCGCCGGCGCCGACACGATCGCCTTCGAGTGCCTCAGGCCGGGCAGCGGCCACAGCGTGCTCCCGGCCCATCGGGTGCTGCTGGTCGAACGGGGCGTCTACATCATCGAGACCCTCGACCTGGAGGGCCTGTCGGCCGCCCAGGTGTACGAGTTCACCTTCGTGCTCGCCCCGCTGGCCATCTTCGGGGCCACCGGCTCGCCGGTCCGCCCGCTGGCGGTGGTCGGCCGTGGCTGAGCCCGTCCTCGCGGCCGAACTGGCCCGCTTCGCCGCCGCCACGCTGACCGAGCCCCTGCCGGCCGAGGTGACCGCGAGCGTGCGGCAGCGGGTGCTCGACGTACTGGGCCTGTGCGTGGCCGCCTACCGGCTGCCGACCAGCCTCGCCGCCACCGCCTACGCCGCCGACCAGGGCGGCCGTCCCGAGGCCTACGCCGTCGGGGTCGCGACTGCGCTGCCCGCGGCGCAGGCGGCGTTCGCCAACGGGGTGCTGGCGCACTCGCTCGACTACGACGACACCCACCTGCCGTCGGTGCTCCACCCGAGCGCCGCGGTGATCCCGGCCGCGCTGGCCGCCGCGCAGGCGTCCGGGGCGTCGGGCGCGCACACCGTCGCGGCCGTCGCGGCCGGGCTGGAGATCGCCGTCCGCCTCGGCATGGCCGGATACGACACCGAACTCGGCAACTCCGTCTTCTTCGAGCACGGCCAGCACGCCACCTCTATCTGCGGCACCATGGGCGGCGCGGCGGCGGCGGCCCTGCTCATGGGCCTGGGTGAAGACGGGGTGCGCAACGCGCTGGGCGTCGCCGCCTCCTTCGCTTCGGGCATCATCGAGGCCAACCGCACCGGCGGCACCGTCAAACGGCTCCACTGCGGGTGGGCCGCCCACTCCGCCGTCACGGCGGCGGCGCTGGTCGCCCGCGGGTTCACCGGCCCGCCGACCGTGCTGGAGGGCAGGTTCGGCTTCTTCGAGGCGTTCATCCGCGACGAGAAGACCGACCTGTCGCAGGTGCTCGACGGTCTGGGCGAGACCTGGTCGGTGCCGGGCATCTTCTTCAAGCCCTATCCGGCCAACCACTTCACCCACACCGCCATCGACGCCGGGCTGGCGCTGCGCGCCCGAGGACTGCCGCTCGACCGGATCGAGCACGTCGAACTGCGGGTGCCCCGGGCGGTGATCCGCACGATCGGCCAGCCGATCAGCGCCAAACGCGCCCCGGACACCGGCTACCAGGCCCAGTTCAGCGGCCCCTACGCCGTGGTCGCCGGGCTCGTCGGCGGCTCCGGCCTGGGCGTCGGCCTCGACGACTTCTCCGACGACCTGGCCCGCGACCCCGAGCGGCGGGCCCTGATGGCGAAGGTCGACGTCGTGCCCGACGACCGCTGTGACGCGATCTACCCCCACCAGTTCCCGGCCGTGGTCCGGGTGCGCACCGACGACGGCCGCGAGTGGACCGAGGAGGTGCTGGCCAACCGGGGCGGCCCGGCCCGGCCGCTCTCCGACGACGAGTTGTCGCGCAAGTTCCGCGAGAACGTGGCCGGCCGCCTTCCTGACGAGGCCGCGCGGACCGTCCGCGACCTGGTGCTCACGCTCGACCGGCTGCCCGGCGTCGCCGACGTGCTGCGCCCGCTCACCCATCTCGAAGGAGTCTCCCGTGACCTCGTTTGATCTGATCGTCAGGAACGTCCGGGTCGTCCACCACGACCAGGCGGAGCCGGTGGCCGCCGACATCGCGGTGCGCGACGGGCGGATCGCCCTCGTCGC
Source organism: Herbidospora yilanensis (assembly GCF_001570565.1). Taxonomy (GTDB): domain Bacteria; phylum Actinomycetota; class Actinomycetes; order Streptosporangiales; family Streptosporangiaceae; genus Herbidospora; species Herbidospora yilanensis. Next base: position 23,821 of record NZ_BBXE01000054.1, read on the forward strand.
GTCCGACATCGACCCCGCCGAGGGCCGGACCGTCGTCGACGGCGGCGGCCGCCTCGCCTTCCCCGGCGTCGTGGACGCCCACCAGCACTGGGGCATCTACAACCCGCTGTCGGTGGACACCGAGACCGAGAGCCGCGCCTGCGCGCAGGGCGGCGTGACCTCCGCCCTGACGTACATGCGGACCGGGCAGTACTACCTCAACAAGGGCGGCGAGTACGCCGAGGTCTTCCCCGAGGTGCTCGCCCTCTCGGACGGCCGGGCCTACGTCGACTACGCCTTCCACCTGGCCCCGATGATGCGCCGCCACATCGAGGAGATCCCGTCGCTGGTCGGCGACCACGGCGTCACCTCGTTCAAGGTGTTCATGTTCTACGGCAGCCACGGCCTCCACGGCCGTTCGGCCGACCAGAACTCCTTCCTGATGATCCCCGAGGACGAGCGCTACGACGTCGCCCACTTCGAGTTCGTCATGCGCGGCATCCAGGCGGCCCGGGAGCGGTTCCCCGACCTCGCCGACGAGATCTCGCTCTCGCTCCACTGTGAGACCGCCGAGATCATGACCGCGTACACGAAGATGGTCGAGGAGGAGGGCACGCTGACCGGGCTGGCCGCCTACAGCGCCTCCCGGCCGCCCCACTCCGAGGGCCTGGCCGTCACCATCGCCTCCTACCTGGCCCACGAGACCGGCCTGCCGACGATCAACCTGCTGCACCTGTCGTCGGCCAAGGCGATGGAGGCCGCGCTGCGCATGGCCGCCGCCTTCCCGCACATCGACTTCCGGCGCGAGGTCACCATCGGCCACCTGCTGGCCGACATCACGACCGCGAGCGGCATCGGCGGCAAGGTCAACCCGCCGCTGCGCCCCCGCGAGGACGTCGAGGCGCTGTGGGGCCACGTGCTCGACGGCAAGGTCGACTGGGTCGTCAGCGACCACGCCTGCTGCCGCGACGAGCAGAAGTTCGGCGACCCCCGTGAGGACGTCTTCGTGGCCAAGTCGGGCTTCGGCGGAGCCGAGTACCTGCTGCCCGGCCTGATCACCGAGGGTTCCAAGCGCGGCCTCGGCTACGGCGAGATCGCCCGTCTGCTGTCCTGGAACCCGGCCCGCCGCTTCGGCCTGCGCACCAAGGGCGCCATCGCCGAGGGGCTCGACGCCGACTTCTGCCTCGTCGACCCCGACACCACCTGGACGGTGCGCGCGGCCGACTCGGAGTCGACGCAGGAGTACACCCCGTTCGAGGGCTTCGAGCTGACCGCCCGGATCACCGACACGTTCCTGCGCGGCCACCAGGTGCTCGCCGACGGCAAGGTCACCGGCTCCCCGCAGGGCCGCTACCTCGCCCGGCCGACCGGCGCATGAGCCCCCGCAGCTACCTCTACGTCCCGGCCGACCAGGACGACAAGGTCGCCAAGGCCCCGGGGAGCGGCGCGGACGCGCTGATCCTCGACCTGGAGGACTCCGTCCCCCCGGACCGCAAGGCCGCCGCGCGTGAGAACGCGGCGGCCGCGATCCCGGCGCTGTCCGGCCCGGCGGGCGTCGAGGTCTGGGCGCGGATCAACGCGGACACCCCCGAAGCCGACGTGGCGGCGGTCGCGGTGCCCGGCCTGGCCGGCATCGTGGTGCCGAAGGCCGAACCGCCGCTCCTGGCCCTGGCCGACCTCCTCCTGACCAGGGCCGAGGAGGCTCATGGGCTGCGGTCGGGCACGTTCGCCGTGCTCGCGCTCATCGAGTCGGCCGTCGGGGTCGCCCAGGCCGAACGCGTCGCCGCCGCGCCCAGGGTGACCCGGCTCGGCGTCGGCGAGGCCGATCTGGCGGGTGAACTGGGACTGCGCCCCGGCCCCGCCCGTGAGGAGTTGTGGCCCATCCGGTCGCGGATCGTGGTCGCCTCGGCGGTGGCCGGGATCCTGCCGCCGGTCGGCCCGGTCGAGACGGCCGTGCGCGACCTGGAGCTGCTGGAGTCGGGCACCCGGACCCTGCTCCGGCAGGGCTTCCGGGCCCGCACCGCCCTGTCGCCCCGCCAGAGTCCCGTCATCAACGAGGTGTTCACCCCGTCGGCAGAGGAGACCGAGGAGGCGGGCGACCTGGTCCGCCGCCTGGCCGAAGGCGTCACGCTCGACGCGCGGGGCCGGTTCATCGACCCGGCGGTCGTGCGGAGCGCCCACGAGGTGCTCGCCCGCGCCGCTAACGCCGCTCCCCGCCCGTGAGATGAAGCCGGACGGCCTCCATGACCGCCTGGGGTGAGGCCGAACTCGGGAACGCGGCGACGACGATCTGATCCTTCGGCTGCTCCGCGTACTGGAAGGTGGCGATCACGTAGCGGAGCGCGTGGTCGAGCGGCCCGAAGGGGTCGTGGGCGCCTCCCGCGCGCAGCCACCCGCGCAGCACCTGGTTGTGCGCCGCGACGACCGAGGCGGACATGAGCTCGGCGCGCAGGTCGGCGTCGGGCGTTCCGGCCATCCAGGTGCCGATGAACTCGCGGAACAGCCGCTGGTAGCGGGCGACGCTGGCGATCTCCCGGGCGCGCAGCGCCGGGACCCGCCCGACCAGGCGATAACGCCGCAGCGACACGTCGGCGTCCTCCACGTAGTGGGTGAGCACGATGCGGACCGCATCGGTCACCGCGGCGATCGCGGTGCCCGCGGTGGAGGCGCGCAGGCGCGCGTCCACCGCGGCGAGCAGGGTGTCGTGGTCGGGGAAGACCGCGTCGTCCTTGGACCGGTAGTAGCGGAAGAACGTGCTGCGGCTCACGCCCGCGCGGGCCGCGATGTCGTCGACGGTGGTCTCGTCGTAGCCGTTCTCGTCGAACAGCGCCACCGCCGCTTCGGCGAGGCGGTGACTGATGGAGGGCGTGGCCATTCGGTCATTCTCCCGGACCCGCGTTGTGCGCAAAAAAAGGACTGAGTATCGTTCTGATGAAACTCGGTATCATCTTAGGTTGGTGATCAATGGAGCCGCGCGGTACCGCGGGCCACCTCACCCGTTTCGAGGAGCGCATGGACGAGGCCGTCCTCGCCGCCGAGAAGCGGGCCTCCGCCAAACAGCACGCCAAGGGGAAGCTCACCGCCCGCGAGCGCATTGAGCGGCTGCTCGACCCCGGGTCGTTCACCGAACTCGACGCCCTGGCCACGGGCAGGGGAGAACACCGGATCCCCGGCGACGGCGTGGTCACCGGCCACGGCACCGTCGACGGCCGCCCGGTGTGCGTCTTCTCCCAGGACTTCTCCGTGCTCGGCGGCAGCCTCGGCCAGGTCTACGGCGAGAAGATCTGCAAGGTCATGGACCTGGCCGTGAAGATCGGCGCCCCTCTCGTCGGCATCAACGAGGGCGCGGGCGCGCGCATCCAGGAGGGCGTGGTCTCGCTGGGCCTGTACGGGGAGATCTTCCGCCGCAACGTGCGCGCCTCGGGCGTGGTCCCGCAGATCTCGCTGATCATGGGCGCGTGCGCGGGCGGTCACGTCTATTCCCCGGCCCTGACCGACTTCACCGTCATGGTCGACGAGGCGTCCCACATGTTCATCACCGGCCCCGACGTCATCAAGACGGTCACCGGCGAGGACGTCACGTTCGAGGAGCTCGGCGGCGCGCGGGTGCACAACACCCGCAGCGGCAACGCCCACCACCTGGCGGCCGACGAGGACGACGCGCTCGACTACGTGCGCGCGCTGCTGTCGTACCTGCCCTCCAACAACCTCGACGACCCGCCCGTGTTCGACACGGAGACGCGCACCGACGACGACCCCGCGCTCGACGCGCTGATCCCCGACTCTCCCAACCAGCCCTACGACATGCGGGAGGTCATCGCCGCGCTGCTCGACGACGGCGAGTTCCTGGAGGTGCAGGCGCTGTTCGCGCCCAACATCGTCGTCGGCTTCGGACGTGTGGAGGGCCGGTCGGTCGGCGTCGTGGCCAACCAGCCGATGTCGCTGGCCGGCACGCTCGACATCGACGCCTCGGAGAAGGCCGCCCGCTTCGTGCGCACCTGCGACGCCTTCGGCGTCCCCGTGCTGACCCTGGTGGACGTGCCCGGCTTCCTGCCCGGCACCGACCAGGAGTGGAACGGCATCATCCGGCGCGGCGCCAAGCTCCTGTACGCCTACGCCGAGGCCACCGTCCCCCTGGTCACCGTGATCACCCGCAAGGCCTACGGCGGCGCCTACGACGTCATGGGCTCCAAGCACCTCGGCGCCGACATCAACCTGGCCTGGCCCACCGCGCAGATCGCGGTCATGGGCGCCCAGGGCGCGGTCAACATCCTGCACCGCCGGACGCTGGCCGCCGCCGACGACCCCGGCACCCTGCGGGCCGAGCTGGTGCGCGAGTACGAGGACACCCTCGCCACGCCCTACCTGGCCGCCGAACGCGGCTACGTCGACGCGGTCATCGCGCCACGCCAGACCCGGCGCGAGGTGGTCCGGGCGCTGCGCGTGCTGCGCGGCAAACGGGAGACCCCGCCGCCCAGGAAGCACGGGAACATCCCGCTGTGAACGGCCTGCGCGTGACGAAGGGCGACCCCACGCCCGAAGAACTGGCCGCGCTGACGGTCGCGCTGCTCGCGACGTCCACGCCCACCCCCACCCCACCGCCCGCCCGGTCCGCCTGGCGCGAGGCCGCGCGCCGATCCGCCCTGCGGGGAACCCTTGGAGGACGTCTGTGAGCACCCCCATCCGCACGGTGCTGGTCGCCAACCGCGGCGAGATCGCCGTGCGCGTGATCCGAGCCTGCAAGGACGCCGGCCTCGCCAGCGTCGCGGTGTACGCCGACCCCGACCGCGACGCCCTGCACACCCGCACCGCCGACGAGGCCTACGCCATCGACGGTTACCTGTCGATCGCGACGATCATCGAAGTCGCCGCGCGGTCGGGCGCCGACGCCGTCCACCCCGGTTACGGCTTCCTCGCCGAGAACGCCGCCTTCGCCCAGGCCGTCATCGACGCGGGCCTGACCTGGATCGGCCCGCCGCCCGCCGCGATCACCGCGCTCGGCGACAAGGTCCAGGCCCGGCACATCGCCCAGAAGGTCGGCGCACCGCTGGTCGCCGGCACCTCCGACCCCGTCTCGGGCGTCGCCGAGGTGACCGCCTTCGCGGCCGAGCACGGCCTGCCGATCGCCATCAAGGCCGCCTACGGCGGCGGCGGTCGCGGCCTGAAGGTGGCCCGCACGATGGAGGAGATCCCCGACCTGTACGAATCGGCGGTCCGCGAGGCGGTGACCGCGTTCGGCCGGGGCGAGTGCTTCGTCGAGCGTTACCTCGACAAGCCGCGCCACGTCGAGACGCAGTGCCTGGCCGACGCGCACGGCAACGTCGTCGTGGTCTCCACCCGCGACTGCTCGCTCCAGCGCCGCCACCAGAAGCTCGTCGAGGAGGCCCCCGCGCCCTTCCTCACCCCCGGCCAGGAACGACTGCTCCGCGACAGCTCCAAGGCGATCCTCCGCGAGGCGGGCTACGTCGGCGCGGGAACGTGCGAGTTCCTCGTCGGCCAGGACGGCACCGTCTCGTTCCTGGAGGTCAACACCCGCCTCCAGGTCGAGCACCCGGTCACCGAGGAGGTCACCGGCATCGACCTGGTCCGCGAGATGTTCCGCGTCGCGGCGGGGGAGGAGCTCGGCTACGACGACCCCGCCCCGCGCGGCCACTCGATCGAGTTCCGCGTCAACGCCGAGGACCCCGGACGCGGTTTCCTGCCCGCCCCCGGCACCATCGCCCACTGGCGCGCCCCCTCCGGCCCCGGCGTCCGGCTGGACTCCGGTTACGAACAGGGCGAGACCGTCCCGGGCTCCTACGACTCCCTCGTGGCCAAGCTGATCGTCACCGGCGCCACCCGCGTCCAGGCGCTCGAACGCGCCCGGCGTGCCCTGGCCGAGTTCGAGATCGGCGGCATGCCGACCGTGTTGCCCTTCCACCGCGCGGTGGTGACCGATCCCGCCTTCACCGCCGAGCCCTTCACCGTCCACACCCGCTGGATCGAGACCGAGTTCCGCAACACGATCCCCCCGCACGAGGGCCCGGCGGCCCCCGCCGCCGAGCCCGCCGAGCGGGAGCGGATCACCGTCGAGGTGGCGGGCAAGCGGCTGGAGGTCGTGCTCCCCGCCGGGTCGGCGAGACGACCGGCCACCCCGTCGCCGCCGCGCCGCCGCGGCGGGGGAGCCGCCAAGGCCGCGGCCGGCGGCGACTCCCTGGTCAGCCCCATGCAGGGCACCATCGTCAAGGTCATGGCCGCCGACGGGGACCAGGTGGCGGCGGGCGACCCGATCGTCGTCCTGGAGGCGATGAAGATGGAGCAGCCGCTCACCGCCCACAAGGCGGGCACCGTGTCCGGCCTGTCCTGCCAGGCGGGCGACACGGTCACCGCCGGGGCCGTCATCTGCGAGATCACCGCATGACCGCCGCCAGACGACCGACGACGGCATCACCCCGGCCTCGCTGTACGACCTCGCCGACCTGCCGATCCTCGCGCGCTACATCGTGGACCTCGGCGTCCCGCCCGGCACGGTCATCACCGACGCCGCCAGGCTGATCGGCGACGTTCGTCGGCGCCGAGATCTATTGTCCCGATCATGATTTCAGGCACCCCCACGACCCTCTGGGCGGAGATCACCGACCTGGTCGTCCGCAACCAGGTGACCACACTGGCCGATCGGCTGGTCTCGCTCGGCGAGGCGGAGCGCGGCGAGATCGCTGCACGGCTGCCCGGCCTGGTGAAGGAGATCCGCCGACGCGTCGCCGAGCGGGCCCGGACCGCCGGTTCCGGAGAGTCCGCGGCGGAACCGGCCTCGTGGGAGGTCGACGGCCTGCTCGACGATCGGGCCGGGGCGCTGGCGCTGGCCGGCGTCGGCTGCATCGGCGGCCCGGCGGCCACCGTGACGTGGTTGACCAGCCGTGACGTGAACCGCCGCTGGGCCGGCGACCTCGACGTCGCGGCGGTCGTGCGGGTGGCGGCCGCCCGGCCCGGGAAGTGGCGGCTCGACCTGGCCGACCGGCTGGCCCGGCGCGTCCGCCGTCCCACCGACCGCATCGCCCCGCTGGCCGTGGCATTGCTCCGCGACACGGGCGCGACTCCGCCCGACCACGACCCGCTGGTGGCCGCCTGGCTGACCGCGCCGAGCGTGGCCGGCGACCCGCTGACCCCGCTGCTGCTGCCGCGCGTCTTCGACGCCGACGGCGCGGGCCGGGCCCTCCGCGACGAACGGCTCGACCCGAAGCCGACCCGCTGGCTCGCCGCCGCCGCCCGCGACCTGCCGAGAGACCGGGCGCTCGACGGTTGCGTCAGCCGGTTCCTGCGCGGCGGCGACGTCCAGGACCTGCGGTTCTTCGTCCGGCTGCACACCCTGCTCGACCCCACGGCGGAGGAGTCGGCCGCCCGGTTGCGCGACTATCTGCGGCTGCTGCCGTCGGCCCCCGGCACGGTCGCCGAACTGGCCGCCGGGCAGGTGCGGCAGGCGATGCCGCTCGACCATGCCGACTTGGTGGAGGCGGTCGAGGCGCTGACCTTCCGGGCCGAGGCGAAGCTGGCCGCGACCGGCCTGCGCTGGCTCGACCAGTCGGTCAAGTCGGCCCCGGAGACCGCCGGTGACCTGCTGCCCGCACTGACGACCGCCTACGCGCACCGTTCGTTCGACGTGCGCAACCGCGCCGCCGAACTGACCCTGAAGCACGCCGGGGCGTTCGCCGCCCACAGCGGGGCGATCCTCGACGCGCTGCCCCACCTGGGCGCCGAACTGGGCGCGAAGCCGGCCGCGCGGTTCGGCGGGGAGACCCCGGCGGAGGATCCGGCGGATCGGAAGAAGTTCCCGCCGCTGCCCGTGGTGCCCGAGGTGGGACGTTTTCCCGAGCCGTCGCTGACTCCCGACGACGACGTGCGCTGGGTCGGCAGGGAGCGCTGGCTGGCGGCGTTCGTGGCGGGGATCGCCGACGACCGGGCGAAGGTACGGCGCGAGGTGAGGCCGTGGCTGGAGCAGGCGCCGTCCTGGTGGCGGTCCATCGAGACGCGCACCGACCTCGACGAGTGGCGGTTCGCGCTGGCCCACGAGCTGGTCGACCCGGGCCCGGGCGGCCTGCCCGACCTCCCGGCGCGCGAACCCCGGACCGTCTGGGTCCAGTGCACGTCCTCCCATGTGTTACGCCAGGTCACCCGGGGCGAGCCGGGGCCCGAGGAGACCATGCCCGTCGCGAAGCGCTCGGTCCAGCGGCCCGACTACGTCTACGCCGACGAGGTGACCCCCCGGACCGTCGTCATCACCTGGACCACCGACGAGGGCCCGGCCGAGGCCGTGGCCACCGAGAACGGGCGGCCACTGCCCGTCGTCGACGGCGAAGTCGTGGTGGGAACCGGGAGACACGTCCTGGACGACCTCGACCACATCGCCGCCAAGCTCCTGCGGTTCGGCGTGGACCCCGACCGGGCCGATGCCATGCGGCGGTCACAACCGGTGCCGCCGCCGGGCCCCGACGAGCCGTGCGTCGCCGTGACGATCTTCCACACGCTGGGCCACCGCCGGGTCCTGCAGCCCGAACCGCTGTCCCCGTTCGAAGACTGGCGCCGCCGCCACCGCATGCCCTACCCCGGGGCCGTGCCGCCGCCGCACGAATTCCTCATCCACCGCCATCTTGAGCTGCTGACCGCGCTCCGGGACGACGCGCTGCCCCCCGTCCTGCTGGCCACGCCCACCTGGCTCGACGGCCGTCTCGACCCCGACGTCCTCGTCACCCGGTTGGAGACCTGCGCCGCCGCCGGAGTGGAACCGCTCCCCGCCGACCTGGCCCAGGCCCTGATGCGGCTGCCCAGGGGCGGCTGCCCAGCCGCCGCCACCCGCGCCAAGGCGATCGATTCCGACGCCGCGCGCTCGGCCGCGCGATGGCTGGCCGAGGGCGGCCTCCCCGACCCGGATACCGGCTTCACCTGGGCCCACCGCCGCCGCGGGCGGTGGGTCGAGCTCGGCGACGACGAGCCGGCCGACTTCACCACGGCGCGCCTCGTTCCCGTGCTCAAAGCACGGCCGACCGGCCACCCGCTGATCGACGAGATGTTGCTGGGCCGGCCGCGTGACAGCGCCTCCGCCGTGGACTCGGCCGGGGCCTGGTCGGCGATGATGCCCGCCCACCGTGAGGTCGTGTCGGTCCACCTCCTGCCCCAAGTGCTGCGCGGCCGGTGGCAGCGCTGGACGCAGGTCGCCGAACTGCCGGGGCTGGTCATGGCCGACGGGCCGCTGGGCGAGGCCACCGCCGTGATCCTCGCCGTGCTGCTGGCGGACGGCGCCCAGGACGACGTGATCCCGATGGTGCTGCGGCTGGCCGCGAAGGGAGAGCTGCCCGCCGAGTCGGTCGGACGGCAGATGGCCCTGGCGATCCGCCGCACGTCCTGGCTGGAGATCCGCCCCGCGATAGCGGCGCTCACCGATCTGGCCGAGCAGGGCGGGCACCATGAGGTGTGGCGCATGCTGCGCGCCATGCTGCCCGAACTGCTGCCCCGCGAAGGGCGGCGGGTCACCGTCAGCCACGCCGACCTCGTCGCCTTCGCGGCCGACGTGGCCCGGTGGACTGGCGCGCGGGAGGAGATCCCGGTGATCGCCGAGTTCGCGAAGAGCCGCCGCAACACCCGCTTCATCCACGAATGCAGGCGCCTGCACGCCCAGCTCACCTGAGCCCCCAGGAAGGGCCTGGGCGTACACCTGGGGGTAACCCTGGTCAGGTCTCCTGATCGACGATGTGGCGCATGTAGAGGTCCGGCCGGGCGAGGAAGCGGCGCCAGTCGTCGACCAAGGGCAGCTTCGCCCACTCGCTGATCCGCGCCCCGTGGTCGCCGAGTTCGACGATCTCGGCGCCGGGCAGGCTGGTCAGGATCGGTGAGTGGGTGGCGCAGATGATCTGACCGCCCTCGCCCGCCACCCGGTGCATCAGCCCCGCCAGCCGCAGGCAGGAGCGGAACGAGAGGGCGGCCTCGGGTTCGTCCATCAGATAGAGCCCCGGGCCGTCGACCATGTGGTCGAGGACGGTGAAGAAGCCCTCGCCGTGGGACTGCGTGGTGAGGTCGTCCGCCCAGAAGCCCTTTCCCTCAAAGGTGACTACGCCGCGGGCGAGGTTGAAGAGCGTTTCGGCGCGGAAGAAGAACGCGCGCCGTTTCAGGCGGGGGCCGTGGAGGAGGCGTCCGCCGGTGACGGTGAGGTCGGCGTCGAGGACCTCGCCGAGAGGCGTGGCGGGGCCGGTGCTGGCGTATTTCGTGCCGGCCTTGCCGCCTTCGGAGTTGATCCCGCTCACGTCCGCGATCGCCTCCATGATCGTGGACTTGCCCGACCCGTTCTCGCCGACGAAGAACGTGACAGGGGCGGTCAGCGGCAGGCCTCGGTCGGCGAGGTGGCGCACCACGGGCAAGGTGGCGCACCAGGAGTCGGGAAGTCGCCGGGCGCTCAATCGGGTGATCAGCATGGAGTCTCTCGTTTGTCGGTGGCAAGATCTATTGTCCGGGCCATGACTTCTGCGACGCAGGCGTACACGTACGCCGCGCCCTCCTCTCTTGTCGACGGTCGCCTCGGATTCGCGACCTCCGGCGGCCGGGCTCTGACCGGCCCGGCCGTGGCGCCCCGGTTCTTCAGCGGCGTGGTGACCCAGGCGGCGCCCGCCGCGGCGGCGCTGCTCGGGGTGGCCGATGTGGCGCTGGCGCGCTACCACCAGCCGCAGGCGCGGAGCTGGGTGCGCGACCCGGTGGTGACGTGCAACGGAGACCGGTTGCGGTTCGAGTCGTTCTCGGCCTGCGGCGGCGTGTACGCCCGCCTCGACCTGCTGGGTGGCGCGCTCGACGGCGAGGTGTTCGACCGGGGGACCACCAACGTCGACGTGAACGCGCCGCTGCGCGAGGCGCTGGCGCGCGTCGGCGCGCGTGACCCGCTGCACCTGGGGGTCGGGCTCGACGAACTGGTCGTGACGACGATGGACGGCGCGGTGGTGGAGAAGAAGGTGCCGCTGCCCGAGCGCTGGTTGCGCGGGTTCGCCGAGGTGCAGGTCATCGCCTCGGGGATGGACCAGCGCGGCGAGCTGGCGGGCATGGCGGCGGTGCGGTTCCTGCGCGGGCTGCCGAAGAAGGGCACGTCGTGGGTGACACAGTCGGGGCGTGACCTGAAGGTCTCCGACCGTCAGGTCCCGGGCTCGGTGCGGCTCGCCGGTCCCAACCGGCTCGGCACGATCCTGCCGCTCCTGCGCTTCGCGAAGACCCTTCGTGTGTACGGTCCCGCCGACGCCGCCTCCAGCGCCTGGGAGCTGGAGCTGCCCGGAATGCGCTACACGCTCGTGCTGTCCCCGGAACACTGGCGCGGCTTCTCCGGTGAGGGCGCGGTCCTCGACGACCTGGCCACCGACGAGGCCGAGAACGACGCCGACGTGGTGGGCATGCTGCTCAACTTCGAGCCCGAGGTCGAGATCGGCCTGCTGGCCGACCGCGCGGGCATCCCCGCCGACCGGGTGCGGGCCGCGCTGACCCAGCTCGGCGTCGCCGGCCGGGTCGGCTACGACCTGGCCGAGGCCGCCCACTTCCACCGCGAACTGCCCTACGACAAGGACAACGTGCTCCTGCTCAACCCCCGGCTGGCCAAGGCGCGCAAGCTGGTCGAGGCGGGCGCAGTCCGGCTCGAAGGCGAGCTGGCCACCGTCACCACCTCGGGCGGGGCCCGGCGGGTCTCGCTGACCGACGGGTCGTGCACCTGCGAGTGGTGGTGGGACCATCGCGGCTCCCGGGGGCCGTGCAAACACGTGCTCGCCGCCCGCATCGTCGCCCGCGCCGCCGTGGAGGTCTC
>NZ_BBXE01000055.1 GCF_001570565.1 Herbidospora yilanensis
AATGGTCGGGCTTTCGTCGTTTCAGGGAGAGCCCGGCCATTCGGCCGGGCTTTTCGCGTTTCAGAACAGGCGGTCGGTCGGGATGTCGAGGTTGTCCAGCAGATGGCCGGTGAAATAGACCGTGCCGAGGGCCAGGACGTGCTCTCCGAGCGCTTCGATGTATTGGGCGTCCACCGTGCCGATGGTGGTGACGTCCCAGTCGGGCGGCAGGGCCCGGGTGAAGTTCAGGTGGGTGTCCGGGAGCCGCACGAAGGTCACGGGCAGGCTCCGCAGGGCGTGAACGGCCCCGTCCAGGTCCTTGTGGTCCGGGAGGCACAGGAGGACGCGGTCGACGCCTCCCCATTCGGCCACAGCGCGGTCGACCGACATCTTCACGCCGGCGCCGGTGATGGGGGAGTCGATGATCAGACGGGTTCTCCCGATGTCGTGGTGGGAGAAGCGGGCCGGGAGGCGTACCGGCACAGGGGTCGGTTTCGCGTCGGTCAGGTGGGCGGCGGCGGATCGGCCCAGGAGGGCGTTGCTGGTCCAGGGGGTCGCCTCGGGGGTGATCTCGCGGAGGCGGTGTCCGGCCCGTGCCTTCAGCTCGGCCCGGACCTCGGGGGACTGGGGGAGGGTCACGGCCCATTTCGTCTCCGGCGTGATGACGCCGGCCTTCTCCCGGGCTATCTCGGCCACGGTGTCCCCGAGAACGCCGACGTGTTCGGCGAAGATCTCGGTGACGGCCACCACCTCGGCGGGGAACAGCGACACCTCGTCGGAGGCGCCGCCCATGCCCGCTTCCAGGACGATGTAGTCGGCCCCGACGTCCCGCGCGTGGAGGACGCCGGCGAGGGTGAACAGGCCGGCGGGGGAGAGGTAGCCGTCGGAAGGCGGCAGGGGGACGGAGGCCAGGCGGGTGCCCAGCGCGGCCAGGGCGTCCGCGGAGATCGAGGCGCCGTCGACGCGGATGCGGTCGCGGTTGGTGCGGAGTCCCGGGCTGGTCACCGTCACCACGCGGGCGCCGGTCGAGGCCAGGTAGGCCGAGGCGTACGTCGCCGTGGTGCCCTTGCCCTTGCTGCCCACGACGGTCAGCACCGGTACGGCGGCCACCGCGCCCACGGCCTCGGCGAGGCGCCGGGCGCGGGGCAGGTCCCGGCGCGAGCCGGGGGTGCGGGTGGTCCATTCCCTGAAGAAGGCCTCGTCGGAGCTCATTCCCGACAGCTTAGGGAACGGCCCTAAGCTGGGCGGGTGACGATCCACGCAGTTGAGGCCGCGATCCGTGCCCGCGGTGTCGAATGGGACATCGATCCGACGCTCGACCGGATGGCGGCACTCGTCGATCTGCTGGGGAACCCGCAGGCGGCCTACCCGATCATTCACATCGCCGGCACCAACGGGAAGTCGAGCACGGCACGGATGGTGGAGGCGCTGCTCAGGGAGCGGAATCTGCGGGTGGGGCGATACACCTCGCCCGAGTTCGCCAGCATGCGCGACCGGATCTCGATCGACGGGGAGCCGATCTCCGAGGAGCGCTTCGTCGAGGTCTACGAGGAGCTGGAGCCCTACTTCGGCATCGTCGACGAGAAGTTCGGGCGGCTGAGCTTCTTCGAGGTGCTCACCGCGATGGCGTTCGCGGCCTTCGCCGACGCGCCGGTCGACGTCGCGGTCGTCGAGACGGGCATGGGCGGCACCTGGGACGCGACGAACGTCGCCGACGGCACGGTGGCGGTGATCACGCCGGTCTCGCTGGATCACACCGAATATCTGGGGCCCGACGTCGAGACGATCGCGGGGGAGAAGGCCGGGATCATCAAGCCCGGTTCGACCGTGATCCTCGCCCAGCAACAGCTTCCGGCGGCCGAGGTGATCGTGCGGCGGGCCGCCGAGGTCGGGGCCACGGTGGCGCGGGAGGGCATCGAGTTCGGGGTGCTCGGGCGCGAGCTCGCGATGGGCGGCCAACTGCTGCATCTGCGCGGGTTGAACGCCACCTATGAAGAGGTGCTGCTGCCGCTCTACGGCGGCCACCAGGCCGGGAACGCCGCGACCGCGCTGGCGGCCGTCGAGGCGCTCTCCACGGCGGCCGAGCCGCTCGGCGAGGAGCTGATCAGGCAGGCGTTCGCCCAGGTCACCAGCCCGGGGCGGCTGGAGGTGGTGCGGCGCGGGCCGACGGTGCTCGTCGACGCCTCGCACAACCCCGGGGGCATGGAGGCGACGGTCGACGCGATCGGGGAGTCGTTCGGATTCACCCGGTTGATCGCGGTGCTGGCCGTCATGGCCGACAAGGACGTCGAGACGATGCTGGAGCTCCTGGAGCCCGTCGTCGAGGAGGTCGTGGTCACCCGGAACTCCTCGCCGCGCTCGATGGAGGTCGACGACCTGGCCGACCGGGCCAGGGGCGTGTTCGGGCCCGACCGCGTGCACGAGTCGGCCCGGCTCGACGACGCCATCGACGTGGCCGTCGGGCTGGCCGACGAGGGTGACGAGTATGGTTCCGGTGTGCTCATCACCGGGTCGGTGGTGACCGCCGGTGATGCCCGAATTCTGCTGAAGGCCGGATGATGAACTTCGATGTGACGCCGGGAATGCGGCGGCTGGGCGCTTCGGTGCTCGGCATGGAGGCGATCGTCGTCGCGCTGATGACCCCCGTCGCGATCGTGGTCGGCAAGGTCGATCCGCCGATCGCCGTCGGGGTCGGCTGCGGGCTCGCCGTCCTCTGCGTCGTCGCCGCCGGGCTGCTCAGGAAACCGGTCGGATACGTCCTGGGCAGCGTCGTCCAGGTGCTCGCGATCGCCTCGGGGTTCATGGTGACGACCATGTTCTTCCTCGGGGTGATCTTCGGGGCGCTGTGGGTGACCGCGATTATCGTCGCTCGCCGTGTCGAAGGGGCGACGAAGCGCTAAAGTCGGTCGCCATGGCCGTCCCCTCATTTCAGCCAGCCGTGCCCCAGCGGGTCCGGGCGCTCGCGGTAGACGTCGTGCGTCTGGCCCGGCGGCCCGTCGTGACCGACGCCGTCGTCGGAATGCTGATCGCCGTCGCCCTGCCGCTGGCCATCGTGTCGATTCCCAATACGATCTCCCAGGTGGCGGCGCTGCTGCCGCCTGGTGTCTCCCAGATCGACATGATGCGGGCCCACGGCCTGGCGCTGCCGGTGATGCTCCTGACGGTCCCGCTGGCGGCGGTCGCGGTGCGGCGGTTCAAGGCGGCGCCCGTCCTGGTCCTGGGGCTGGCGATGCTGGCCGCCGCCGACGCCGGCGGGGGTTATGCCGACGGGCCGGCCCTGGTGGGCGTGCTGCGGGTGGTGCACGGCGTCGGGGCCGGGCTGCTGATCCCGGCGACGCTGGTCGCGGCCGGGGAGCGCCGGGCCCGGCGCGGGCTGCTCGCCCTGTGGGCCGGGATGCTGGCGATCTCGCTGGTCACCGCGCAGGCGCTGGCGCTCTGGCCGATCGACAACGTGCGGTCGTGGGCCGTGACGCTCCAGCCGTTCCCGCTGCTGACGGGGGTGGCGCTCAGCCTGGCCGCGGTCTATCTGGTGCTCTGGCGGCTCGCCTGGGAGACCACGGCGGCGGCCACCGACCGGCTGCTGATCTCCACGCCGCCCGGGTCGGCGGAACGATCCCGGCTGCTGATGGCGGCGGTCCCCTCGGCCGGGATCGCGGTGCTCGCGGTCGGCACCACCTATGACTGGCCTTCGGGCCTGGTCGTCGCGGTGGCCGGGCTGGCGCTCGTGGCGATGCTCGGGCTGGCGGTCTCGGCGGCCACGCAGGGGGCGCGCACCCTCGGCTTCACCTGTGTGGCCGTCGGGCTGGTCGTGTTGCCGACGGCGGCCCAGGTGACCTATGTCGAGATGCCGTGGCTCGGGGGCCCCGGGCTCGACGCGATGGCCTGGCCGCTCGTGGTGGCGGTGATCGGCGCGCTCGGGGCCGCCGGGGTCGCCGGGCGGGCGCCCGAGGAGAAGAGCGCCAAGCTCGTGGGGGCCGGGCTGGTGGTGCTGGTCGTGGGCCTGTGCGCGATCCGGTTGCTGGTGCCCACGGTCGACGGGCTGCCGCTGGCGGTGCCGTTCACGCTGATGGCCGCCGGCGCGGCGGTGGCGCTGGTGAGCGCGCTGCGGCTGGCCGGGCCCGTGGCGGCGCTGTTCGGGCTCACGCTACTCTTCCCGGCCATGCTGGCCGGATTCCTGCTCGGTACGGGCATCCAGGTGACCTGGCTGCGATCGGCGGCGCCGTCCGGCATGGCGACCTACCAGGGCATGGTCGACGGGTTCGTCGAGGCACTGCACGTGTGGGCGCTGGTCGGCGGGTTCGGCGTGGTGCTCGTGCTCGGGCTGTCGGCGTTGTCGGCCCGCCGGGGCAACCGGGTGGCCGCCGCCGAGGAGCCCAAGGTGGTCGTTCCCGCGCCGACGCCGTCGCCCGAAGTGATTGCCGAGGGTGACGAATCCGACCGGTAAGCTTCCCTCGGATTCCCACGAAGCCTTCACAAAGGAGTGATCCCGTGTCCGAGCGCACGCTCGTCCTCATCAAGCCGGACG
This sequence comes from Herbidospora yilanensis, assembly GCF_001570565.1. Lineage (GTDB taxonomy): Bacteria > Actinomycetota > Actinomycetes > Streptosporangiales > Streptosporangiaceae > Herbidospora > Herbidospora yilanensis. Next base: position 4,505 of record NZ_BBXE01000055.1, read on the forward strand.
GTGTCCGCCGCGGCCTCATCGGCGACGTCATCGCCCGCATCGAGCGCAAGGGCCTGACCATCGCGGCCATGGAGCTGCGTCAGCTCGACGCCGACACCGCGAAGACCCACTACGCGGAGCACTCCGAGCGGCCGTTCTTCGGCGAGCTGGTCGACTTCATCACCTCCGCCCCGCTGGTCGCCCTGGTCGTCGAGGGCCCGCGCGCCATCGAGGCCTTCCGCGGCCTGGCCGGGCTCACCGACCCGGTGAAGTCGGCCCCCGGCACCATCCGCGGCGACCACGCCCTGGAGATCGGCGAGAACGTGGTCCACGGCTCCGACTCCCCTGAGTCCGCCGCGCGGGAGATCAAGATTTTCTTCCCCGACCGGTTCTGAGGAACCCTCCTGAAAGCCCCGGCCACGCCGGGGCTTTCTTGCGTTTTCGCCGCCTGAAAGCCCGTGACCAGCGGATTTATGCAAATGGGGTGGGGTCGGTGTGCTCGGCGTTGGGTACGACCCGTTACGATTCGAGTGCGATGCGTTACTCCCGCTAACCACCTGAAGGAAGGCCTCCTTCCCTATGGGCAGCCACTTTGCTTTCCTGGGCCGCGACATGGCGGTCGATCTCGGCACCGCCAACACCCTGGTCTACGTGCGGGGGCGCGGCATCGTGCTCAACGAGCCGTCCGTCGTGGCGATCAACACCTCGACCGGCCGCATTGTCGCGGTCGGCATCGAGGCGAAACGGATGATCGGCCGTACGCCAGGCAACATCGTCGCGGTGCGACCACTCAAAGACGGCGTCATCGCCGACTTCGACGTGACGGAGCGCATGCTCCGATACTTCATCCAGCGCGTGCACAAACGGCGGCACTTCGCCAAGCCGCGCATCATCGTCGCGGTGCCGAGCGGCATCACCGGCGTCGAGCAACGCGCCGTCAAGGAGGCCGGCTACCAGGCCGGCGCCCGGCGCGTCTACATCGTCGAGGAGCCCATGGCGGCGGCCATCGGGGCGGGCCTGCCCGTCCACGAGCCGACCGGCAACATGGTCGTCGACATCGGCGGCGGCACCACCGAGGTGGCGATCATCTCGATGGGCGGCATCGTCACCAGCCAGTCGATCAGGGTCGGCGGCGACGAGCTCGACCAGGCGATCATCACGTACGCGAAGAAGGAGCACTCGCTCATGCTGGGCGAGCGCACCGCCGAGGAAGTGAAGATCGCCATCGGCTCGGCGTGCGCGTCGGCCGAGGAGCCGCAGGCCGAGATCCGCGGCCGTGACCTGGTCAGCGGCCTGCCGAAGACCGTGGTCGTGTCGGCGAGGGAGATCCGCGAGGCGATCGCCGAGCAGGTCAGCTCCATCGTCGACGCGGTGAAGTCGACCCTCGACAAGTGCCCGCCCGAACTGTCCGGCGACCTCATGGACCGCGGCCTCGCCCTGACCGGCGGCGGCGGCCTGCTCAAGGGCATGGACGCCCTGCTGCGTGAGGAAACCGGCATGCCCGTCCACCTGGTAGACAACGCGCTCGACTCGGTCGCGCTCGGCTCCGGCCGCTGCGTGGAGGACTTCGACGCCCTGCAGCAGGTGCTCGTGCCCGAGGCGAGGAACTGAGAACGATGAAAGACAGCCGTCGCTCCCGTCTGTTCCTCGGCCTGCTGCTGGCCGTGGCCCTGGTCCTGATCACGGTGGACCACCGGAGCGAGAACATGCCCGTGTTCGGGCCGCTGCGCACGATCGTCACCTCGGCGTTCGGCGCGGTCGAGCGTGGGGTCTCCACGGTGACCGAGCCGATCGGCGGCTTCGTCGGCGCACTCGCCGGCGCGCAGGGGTCGCGAGAGCAGATCACCAATCTGAAGGCGCAGAACTCCAAGCTGGAGGGCGAACTGTCCTCGCAGCGGATCGACAAGCGCCGGTCGGCCGAACTACAGGCCATGCTCGGCCTGTCCGGCCTGGGCGGTTACAAGATCGTGCCGGCGCAGGTCGTGGCGCGCCGCGCGTCGCCCGGCTTCGAAGACGCCGTGGAGATCGACGCCGGCACCGCCGACGGGATCAAACCCGACATGACCGTGCTCAACGGGCAGGGGCTCGTCGGGCGGGTGGTGCGCGCGACCGCCTCGACCGCGACCGTGGTGCTGCTGTGCGACCCGGCCTCCTCGACCGGGGCCCGGATCGAGAACAGCGGCGAACTCGGGGTGATCAGCGGCCTGGGCGCCAACGGCAACTCGGGCCGCCGGATCATGTTCCGGCTGCTCGACTCGACCCTGCCGATCTCGGTCGGCACCCGCCTGGTGAGCTTCGGCTCGCAGCAGGGCGTGCCCTATGTGGCCGGTGTGCCGATCGGCGTGATCGAGAAGGTCGAGGCGACGCCGGGTGAGCTCACCCGCACCGCCTACGCGAAGCCGTTCGCCGACCTGAGCTCCATCGACGTCGTCGGCGTGGTGGTCGAGGGGCCGAAGCGCGATCCGCGTGACGCGCTGCTGCCGCCGGCGCCCCAGCCCGCGGCCAAGCCGAAGCCTAAGCCGAAACCGGCCACCACGGCGCTGCCCGGCCTGCAGGCGCCGCCGCAGATCGCGCGGCCCGGCACCGTCGACCCGGAGACCGGCCCGGCGAACCAGGCCCCCGCCGGTCCGGGGAACGCGGCGCCGCAGAACACCCGGGGTGAGAACACATCTCCGGAGAACGTGAGCCCGGAGAACGTGAGCCCGGAGAACACCGCTCCTGGGAACACCGCTCCGGGAAACGCGCGCACACCCGATCAGGAGAACCGCGGCCCCGCCGAGCCCGTTCGCGGGCGCGAGGGCGAGACGTCCATATCGGACGACGAGGCGGCGTGATCTGAATGCCCCGGATCGTGCTCACCACGCTGCTCGTGCTCACCGCTCTCGTGCTGCAGGTGACCGTGGTCAACCGGCTGCCGTTGTCGGTCGTGCCCGACTTCGTGCTGCTGCTGGTGATCGCGCTGGGCGCGATCCGGGGGCCGGTCGCCGGGGCGACCATCGGCTTCTTCGCCGGCCTGGGGGCCGATCTGCTGCCGCCCGCCGACCACGCCCTGGGCCAGCACGCGCTGGTGTTGTGCCTGGTCGGCTTCGCGGCGGGGCGGTGGGGCGAACGCTGGCCGCTGCTCACCGTCGCGGCCTGTGCGGCCGGAGCGCCGGCGTTCGCGCTGGCGGTGAGCGGCCTGCTGGGTGATCCGGGAATCGATGTGCGGACGTTCGAGGCGGTGTGGCCCATGGCGGCGCTGGTCAATCTGCTGGCCGCGCCCGTCGTGGTGTGGGCGCTCCTGAAGGTGTACGGGCCCCGGCCCGAGAAGGCGACGGCGGCCGCGGTGCCGGGTTGGAGGCGGGCATGACGCGGATGCGGACCCGTTTCGTGGTCCTCCACCTGACGGTGCTGGCGCTGCTCGTGGTCCTCGGCGTGCGCCTCTACCAGGTGCAGGTCGTGCGGGGGCAGCAATACGTGGCGAAGGCGACCGAGACGCGCACCCGCGCGGTCATGGTGCCCGCGCTGCGTGGTCAGATCCTCGACTCGACCGGGCGGCCGCTGGTGCGGAACCTGACCCGGCTCGTGGTGTCGGTCGACCGCACCCAGCTTGAGCGTATGCCGCGCGGCGGGCAGGAGGTGCTGGAGAAGCTCTCCGCCGTGCTGGGCACTCCGGTGGCCAAGCTGCGGGAGCGCCTGCGGTCGTGCGGGCCGGGCGTCAGCCGTCCGTGCTGGACGGGGTCGCCCTACCAGCCGATCCCGGTCGACGACCGGGTCACCCAGCGCGAGGCGCTGACCATCCTGGAGCGTCAGGAGGAGTTCCCCGGGGTGACCGCCGAGGTGCAGGCGCTGCGCGACTACCCGGGCGGGTCCGACGCGTCCCAGGTGCTCGGCTACCTGCAGCCGGTCACCCAGGAGGAGCTGGAGAAGCGGCAGGGCCTGAAGACCAGCTTCTCGGGTGTCGACCTCGTGGGGCGCGACGGTCTCGAGGCCGTCTACGACCACCAGTTGCGCGGCATCCCCGGCCTGCGCCGGGTCCAGGTCGACCGGATGGGCAAGGCGATCGGCGTCGAGCAGCAGGTCGCGCCGGTGGCCGGCGACACCCTGATCACCAGCATCGACGCACGCGTCCAGTCGATCGTCGAGAAGGCGCTGGCCGACGCGATGAAGAAGGCGCCCCAGGCCGACGGCGCCGCCGGGGTCGTGCTCGACGCGCGCAACAGCCGGGTGATCGCGATGGGCAGCGTGCCCACCTACGACCCCCGGGTGTGGACGGGCGGCATCTCCGAGACCGAATACCAGACGTTGTTGTCGGAGAAGGCGGGCAAGCCGCTGGTGTCCCGGGCGATCAAGGGCACCTTCGCGCCCGGTTCGACGTTCAAGGTCAGTTCGGTGTCGGCGATGGTCGCCGACGGCTACCCGCTCAACGGCACCTACGACTGCCCCGGCTCCTACATGGTCGGCGCGCGGGCGTTCAACAACTTCCGGGGCATCGGCCTCGGGCCGATGAACCTGCACACCGCGCTGGTGAAGTCGTGCGACACCATCTTCTACCGGGCGGCCTACGAGATGTGGCAGCGCGACGGCGGCATGCAGCCCAAGGCGACGGCCAAAGACCCGATGGCCGCGATGGCGCGCGCCTACGGCTTCGGCAAGCTGACCGGCGTCGACCTGGTCGGCGAGTCGCCGGGCCGGATCCCCGACCGCTTCTGGAAGAAGGAGTTGTGGGCGGCCACCCGCAAGACCAACTGCAACCGGGCCAAGACCGGCTATCCCGAGGTCAAGGACGCCTCCCGCGCCGCCTTCCTCAAGCAGCTCGCCTACGAGAACTGCCTGGAGGGTTTCCAGTGGCGTCCCGGTGACGCCGCCAACTTCTCGATCGGCCAGGGCGACGTGCTGGTCACCCCGTTGCAACTCGCCAACGCCTATGCCGCGCTGGTCGGCGACGGCAAGCTGCGCAGCCCGCGCATCGGCTGGGCGCTGATGCGCCCCGACGGCAGCTCGTCCAAGATCATCGAGTCGCCCGTGATCGGCAGGCTGCCGATCGACAAGAAGACCCGCGACTACATCAGGGGCGCCCTCAGCGAGGTCGCCTCCGACGGTACGGCCGCGGGCGCCTTCGGCGGCTTCCCGATGGACGTGGTCCGCATCGGCGGCAAGACCGGTACGGCCGAGGTCTACGGCAAGCAGGACACCTCCTGGTTCGCCTCGTTCGCGCCCACCAGCAACCCGAGGTTCGTGGTGGTCGTCATGGTCTCCCAGGGCGGCATGGGCGGTTCGGCCGCCGCCCCGGCCGTACGCCAGATCTACGAGGGCATCTACGGCCTGAACAAGCAGCCCGCGGCCCTGCCCGCCGGCCGCCCGGCCGATCGCCTGCCGGTCATCGGCCCCGACGGGACGGTGAAGCGCTGATGTCCGCGCCGATCACCCGGATCCGCAAGCGGTCGCTGGCCAGCCGGGCCATCGGGACCGACGCCGCCGTCTGGCGCATGGACGGCGTCCTGTTCGTCGCCGTGGCCGCGCTGTCCACGATCAGCACCCTGCTGGTGTGGTCGTCCACGCGCACCTGGACGGCGGTCGAGCCGACCGGCATGCTGAAGAAGCACCTGCTCATCCTGTGCGTCGGCGCCGTGTTGTGCGGTCTGGTCTCGATGGTCGACCACCGGCGGCTGCGGGCCTACGCGCCGGTCGCCTACGCGGCCGGGCTGGCCCTGCTGGCGCTGGTGATCACGCCGGTCGGGTCGACCGTCAACGGCTCCCATTCGTGGATCATGCTCGGCGGCGGATTCGCGATGCAGCCCTCGGAGCTGGCCAAGCCGGCGTTGATCCTGCTGCTGGCGATGCTGCTGTCGGAGCCCGCCGAGGGCACCGACCGGCCCCGGCCGCTCGACGTGGGGCTGTCGCTCCTGGCGGCGGCGCTGACGATGGGGCTGGTCATGCTCCAGCCCGACCTCGGCACCACGATGGTGCTGACGGTGATCACCGGGAGCGTGCTGGTCTTCTCGGGGATCCGCAAGCGGTGGATCGCCCTCGTGCTGGTCGTCGCCGTGGTGGCGGCGGGTCTGGTGTGGTTCATGGGGCTGCTGCAGCCCTACCAGGTGGCCCGGTTCACCGCGTTCATGAACCCGGCCAGCGACCCGCGCGGCTTCGGCTACAACGCCACCCAGGCGCTGATCGCGATCGGCTCGGGCGAGATCTACGGCAAGGGGCTGTTCGAGGGCGGGCAGACCACCGGCCGGTTCGTGCCCGAGCAGCACACCGACTTCATCTTCACCGTCGCCGGCGAGGAGTTCGGCTTCCTCGGCGCGATCACGGTGGTCGCCCTGCTGGGCGTGGTGCTCGTCCGGGGCATAACGATCGCGCGGCAGTGCGACGACCGGTTCGGCGCGCTGGTCGCGGCGGCGATCGTCTGCTGGTTCGCGTTCCAGACGTTCATCAACGTCGGGATGACGATCGGCATCATGCCGATCACGGGACTGCCGCTTCCGTTCGTCTCCTACGGAGGCACCGCCACGTTGGCCAACATGATCAGCGTGGGGATGCTCCAGGCCATCCACAGCGGGCGGCGTACCTGAGAGTGGTCCGCATGAAGGTGCGGCGGGCTCTCACTGGTGCCGCTACCGTTCGGCGAACACTCTGGGAACGAACCTTGAATAGGCGGTGACTCCGCAGACGGAGGAAGCGTGACCCCGGACGACGAGGCGCGTGAGCGAATGCGCGCGTTGGACCTGCTCCGCAAGGCCTTTCCCGATTACCGGATCGTTTACGGCAACGGCCGGTGGGCCGCCGCGGCGGCCGGCAACCCACCGATGGTGTGGTTCGCCGACACGCCCGGCAGCCTCTGCGGGCAGTTGTTCATGGCCCAGGTCCGGAGCGGCGGTGAGGTGGGCCCTTTCCGGACGGGCCGTGAGAGCGGCTCGCAGGCTGCGCGGTGACCGTTTCGTGACGATCGCGACGCTAGCGTGGACGTGTCCCCACCTGGAGAGAGCATGACCTACTCCGCCCGCGGCGCCGACCGTTCCGCCATCCAGTTCGCGTCGGCGATCCGTGACCGCACCCTCGCGGCCCTGGGGGAACCGCCCTCGACGGCGATCATCCACCAGATCGCGGAGGAGATCCACGCCGGTTCCCCGCAGACCTCGCGCCTGAAGTGCATGCGGCTGGCCAACGGCTGGACCGTCGAAGAGGCGATCGAACGGTTCCACGGCATGTGCGACCGGGCCGGCATCAAGCGGCGCGGCCTGTCCGAACGTTCCTGGCGGGAATGGGAGGCCGGGGCGCGGCCCGACCGCGAGTACACCGACCTGCTGTGCCGGCTGTTCGAGACCGGGCCGGTGCAGCTCGGCTTCGCCCGCGACTACACGCCCGAGGAGGCCCGCCGGGCGCACGCCGCGGCCGGTGCCGCCGACCCGGTCGAGGACGCCGCGCGGGAGGTCAGCGAGCACGCCGAGGAGGTCGAGAACAGCGAGCTCGGCGCGGGCGCGCTGGAACGGTTACGCACGCAGGTGGTGTGGGTGGGCCGGCGGTACGTCTGGGAGTCGCCCCTACCGCTGTTCGTCGAGATGCGCGTGTTGCAGGAGCAGACCCGCAAGGCCCTCGACCGGCGCATCCACCCCGGGCAGGCGCAGGACCTCTATTTCCTCACCGGCGCCCTCTGCGGCCTGATGGCCAACGCCAGCATGGACATGGGCCGCCGGCTGCCCGCCGACACCCTGGCCCGCGCGGCGTGGACTTACGGCCGCATCGCGGGGCATACGTCCCTGATGGGATGGTCACGCGGGATGCAGGCGTCGGTGGCCCTGTGGGACCGGCGTTACGAAGACAGCTTCCGGTACGCCGGAGACGCGCTCACCCATCTGAACTCGGGGTCGGGCGGGGCCAGGCTCTACATGCTCCGGGCCCGGTCGGCGGCGATGCTGGGCCGTACCGAGGAGGCGCGGGAGGCCCTGCTGCGGGCCGAGGAGGCGCGCTCCCGGGGCGGCCGCGACGAGCTCCACGACGAGATCGCCGGGGAGTTCGCCTTCCGGCCGGCCAAACAGCACTACTACGCCGCCGTCACCCATCTCCACCTGGGCGACGCCTCCCGGGCGATCCGGGAGGCGGCCGAGTCGATCGCCCTTTATTCCACCGACGAGCGGGAGAACCGCTCCTACGGGTGCGAGGCCATGGCCCGCGCCCATATGGCGATCGCCTACGTCATGGAGGACGACCAGGAGGGCGCCGAGCAGGCCGTGGCCCCGCTGCTCGAACTGCCTCCCGACCGCCGCATCGACAGTCTGGGCGCCACTCTCGCGGCCAGCCGGTCGCTGGTGTCCGACCGGATGGCCCGCCAGATCGAGGGGTTCTGCTCCGTCGGCCTCACCCACACCCTGGCCGCATCCGACCAGCGGAGGCTCTCCCCGTGACCGTCCCCCTCGTCGCCGGAATCCCGGCAGCGCTCATCGAGGCCTGCCGTGAGGCCGGTCTGAGCTCCGCCGGAGCCCGGCTCCTGCGCAGCTTCGCCAACGTCGTCTACCACCTGCCGGAAGAGGGCCTGGTGGTACGCATGGCGACCGCCACCACCCCCGGCAAGTACGACCGCCTGGTGACCTCCATCAAGGTCACCCGGTGGTTGTCCGCGCAGGGATTCCCGGCCACCCGGCCCGCCGAGGTCCGTCAGCCCATCGCGGTCGACGGCTATCTGGTGACCTTCTGGCACTACGAGGAGCAGGACGGCCCGCCTCCCGGCCCCGTCCCGCTCGGCCTGCTGCTCCGGCGGCTGCACGCGCTGCCGCCGGTGCCGTTCGACCTGCCGACCTACGACCCGTTCGGGACCATCAGGCGGGCCATCGCGGACGCCCGCGCGATCGATCCCGAAGAGCGCGAGTGGCTGACCGAACGGTGCTCGGCGCTCTCCGACGCCTATTACGAGCGGCTGGAGTTCCCCCTGCCGTACGGACTCGTTCACGGTGACGCGCACCGGGGAAACCTGCTCCGTACACCTGGGGGGCACCTGCTGTGCGATTGGGACTCGGTGAGCGCCGGGCCACGGGAGATCGACCTGGCGCCGACCATGGCCGGGGTCAGGTTCGGTCTCACCGAGGCGCAGCGTGACGGGTTCGTCGAGGCCTACGGCTACGACATCCGCCACTGGGCCGGTTATCCGGTGCTGCGCGACACCCGGGAGCTCCAGACCCTGACGGCGCTGCTGCGCAACGCCCACCTCGATCGCGACGCCCTCGGCACCCTCCGGTTCCGGCTGGCCTCGCTCCGGGCGGGCGACAACCGGACCTGGCGCGCCTTCTAGCTCCTATACCCTGGGTCACATGTCTGTCGAGTCGCTGTTTCCCCGCCTGGAAGCCCTGCTGCCCAAGGTGCAGAAGCCGATCCAGTACGTCGGGGGTGAGCTCAACTCGACGGTCAAGGACTGGGACGAGGCCACGGTTCGCTGGGCGCTGATGTATCCCGACGCCTACGAGGTCGGCCTGCCCAACCAGGGCGTCCAGATCCTCTACGAGATCCTCAACGAGCTCCCCGAGACCCTGGCCGAGCGGACCTACGCGGTCTGGCCCGACCTGGAGCGGCTGATGCGGGCCGAGGGCGTCCCGCAGTTCACCGTCGACGCCCACCGGCCGGTGCGCGCGTTCGACGTGCTGGGCCTGTCGTTCTCGACGGAGCTCGGCTACACCAACATGCTGACCGCGCTCGACCTGGCGGGCATCCCGCTCAGCGCGGCCGATCGGGGTCCCGACGACCCGATCGTGCTGGCCGGGGGTCACGCGGCGTTCAACCCCGAACCGATCGCCGACTTCGTCGACGCCGCCGTGCTCGGCGACGGCGAGCAGATCGCCATCGCGATCTCCGAGGTCATCCGCGAGTGGAAGGCCGAGGGCGAGCCCGGCGGGCGCGACGGCGTGCTGCTGCGGCTGGCCGAGACCGGCGGGGTCTACGTCCCGAGGTTCTACGACGTCGAATACCTGCCCGACGGGCGGATCAAGCGGGTCGTGCCCAACCGTTCGGGGGTTCCCTCGCGGGTGTTCAAGCACACCGTGATGGACCTCGACGAGTGGCCCTACCCGAAGAAGCCGCTGGTCCCGCTGGCGGAGACGGTCCACGAGCGGTTCAGCGTGGAGATCTTCCGGGGCTGCACCCGAGGCTGCCGGTTCTGTCAGGCGGGCATGATCACCCGTCCGGTGCGCGAGCGGTCGATCACCACGATCGGCGCGATGGTCGACAACGGCATCAGGGAGTCCGGCTTCAGCGAGGTCGGCCTGCTGTCGCTGTCGAGCGCCGACCACTCGGAGATCGGCGAGGTCGCCAAGGGCCTGGCCGACCGCTACGAGGGCAGCAACGTCTCGCTCTCGCTGCCGTCGACCCGGGTCGACGCGTTCAACATCGACCTGGCCAACGAGTTCTCCCGCAACGGGCGCCGGTCCGGGCTCACCTTCGCCCCCGAAGGCGGCTCCGAGCGGATGCGCAAGGTCATCAACAAGATGGTCAGCGAGGAAGACCTGATCCGCACCGTCACCACGGCCTACAGCCAGGGGTGGCGGCAGGTGAAGCTCTACTTCATGTGCGGGCTGCCGACCGAGGAGGACGTCGACGTCCTCGGCATCGCCGACCTGGCGAGGAAGGTCATCCAGGCCGGCCGTGAGGCGACCGGGTCGCGCGACGTCCGCTGCACGGTGTCGATCGGCGGGTTCGTGCCCAAGCCGCACACCCCGTTCCAGTGGGCCGCGCAGGCCGACCACGAGACCGTCGACCGGCGGCTGCGCGAGCTCCGCAACACCCTGCGCAACGACAAGCAGTACGGCAAGGCGATCGGCATGCGCTACCACGACGGCAAACCGTCGATCGTGGAGGGCCTGCTGTCCCGCGGCGACCGCCGCGTCGGCAAGATCATCCGGGCGGTCTGGGAAGACGGCGGCCGTTTCGACGGCTGGAGCGAGCACTTCTCGTACGACCGGTGGATGACCTGCGCCGCCAAGGCGCTCGACGGGGAGCCGGTCGACGTCGACTGGTACACCGTCCGGGAGCGCGAGGAGCACGAGGTGCTCCCGTGGGACCACCTCGACGCCGGCCTCGACCGCGAGTGGCTCTGGCAGGACTGGCAGGACGCCGTCAACGACGTCGAGGTCGAAGACTGCCGCTGGACGCCCTGCTACGACTGCGGTGTCTGCCCGACCATGGGCACGGAGATCCAGATCGGCCCCACGGGCCGCAAGTTGCTCCCGCTGACGGTCGTATCCTGAGGAGACGGCCCGGGGAATCGGCTTCCCCAGGCCAACGAAACGAGACTGGAAGGAACACGGACCTCTGAAACCCGCACCCGATGGGCCCCCGCCCGCGCCGGTGGCGCAGCGTCTGCGCGTGCGCTACGCGAAACGAGGGCGGCTGCGCTTCACGAGTCACCGCGACATCTCCCGTGCCGTCGAAAGGGCGGTCCGGCGGGCTGACATCCCGGTGGCCTTCAGCGCGGGGTTCAGCCCTCACCCGAGGATCTCCTACGCGGGCGCCGCCCCCACCGGGGTGGCCAGCGAGGCCGAATACCTCGAGATCGCGGTGACCCGCCCCTGCCGTCCGCAGGAGTTGCGCGCCGCTCTCGACGCCTCGCTGCCGCCGGGCCTCGACGTGCTCGACGTGGTCGAGGCACGCGCGGGCAGCCTGGCCGACCGGCTGGAGGGCTCGTTGTGGGAGGTGCGCCTGCCGGGAGCCGATCCGGCGGCGGCCGAGGGTGCGGTGAAGGAATTCATGACCGCAGGAGAGGTCGCGGTCGAACGCCTGACCAAGAAGGGGATGCGGAACTTCGACGCCCGGGGGGCCGTGGCGTCGCTGGTGTCGCTGACCGCTGACCAGGACGATCACGTGGAGGGAGGGCCGAATCAGTCGTGTGTCATACTTCGCATGGTTGTTCGGCACGAAACTCCGGCCGTCCGACCCGACGACGTGCTCATGGGTCTGCGTCTCGTGGCCGACTTCGCGCCGCCGTCACCGCCTTCGGTGACCAGGCTGGCGCAGGGGCCCCTTGACGCGTCGACCGGTGAGCCCGCCGACCCGCTCGAAGCCGACCGGGTTGGTGGAGACCAATAGGACTTGCCGCCATGGCCCCGGAAGGTGGCCGGGCGGACCGCGAGAGACGAGAAGAGCCCCCGCGCGGCGCGGAAACGCGCCCGGGGGCTGACGGGAGAGCGCCCGCATGCTCGACAACGAGCCCACTGTCGGCGATACGACAACTGCAGATACGACGTCCTCGGTGACAACGGCGAAGCCTGCCCGCAGACGGTCGGCCAGCCGGCCGGCGGGTCCGCCGCCGGAACCCGACGAGATCCCCCCGGCGCCCGCCATCCAGGCGTCGGTGGCCAACGCCCTCGGCACGGGCGAGCCGACGACCGGTGCGGCGTCTCAGGCCGCCACCGGCACGTCGGCCTCCAACGGCGTGCCCACCGCGGGCGCGTCCCCGGCGGGAGGCACGGCCGGGACCGCCGCCGCGGAGTCCGGCGGGACGGCCCCTGAGGCGCCCGAAGCCGCCGAGCCCGCCGCGCCCGCCGAGAAGCCCAAGCGCACCCGGCGCCGGACCCGGCCCGCCGACGACGCGGCCACGACCGGCGAGACGGCCGCCGCGCCCGACGCTTCCGCCGCCGAGGCCGAGGTGAGCGAGAGCCGCCCGGCTCGTAAGCGCACGACCCGCGGCCGCGCGGCCAAGGAGGCCGTGGCTCAGGACACCGCCGACCAGACAGCCGCCGGTCAGGAGCCCGCCGGGCAGCCGGCCGCCGCGCCGGAAGCCGCCGGTCAGGCCGCCGGGGCGCCGTCCGCCGGCGGCCAGGCGTCCGAGGTCGTCGTGGCGTCGGCCGCGCCCGAGGTCACGGCCGCCGTCGAGGCGGCTCAGGGTGAGGTCGCGCCCGACGCCGAGACGGCCAAGCCCGTGCGGCGGAGCCGTAGCAGGAAGAAGATCGAGGAGACGCCGGAGGCGGTCTCCGAAGAGGACGAGCAGCCGACCAGACGGCGCCGCACCCGCAAGAGGGACGAAGAGGGCGCCACGGAACGATCCAGTGCGCTGAACGCGGCAGAGGCGCAGGTCGCGGCCGCGATGATGTTCACCCTGCCCACCGAGGAGCCACTCGACGACGAGCCGGCCGGTGAGGATCTCGAAGACCTCGACGAGGGCGCCAGGCCGTCGCGGCTGGCCGACCCGTTCGGCTTCCACGCCGCCGAGCAGCAGCCGCAGCCGTACACCTTCCAGCGTCCGGCCGCGGTCTTCCAGCCGCTGTTCCAGGCGCCCGACGCCGCCGCCGCGGTCCCCGCCCGGCCGCAGCAGCCCGCGCCCCAGCCTCCGGCCCAGCCGCAGCCCGAACCCGAGCCGGTCGCCGCCGAGGAGGCCGAGGAGGAGACCGAAGACGAAGGCGACGACGAGTCGGGCGACGGCTCGCGCCGTCGCCGGCGCCGCCGTGGCGGCCGTGGCCGCGGGCGTGGCCGCGAGGAGGGCGAGGCCCAGGAGTCCGAGGAGGAGCCCCAGGCCGCCGCCGAGGAGTCCGACGAGGACGCCGACGACGAGGGCGAGGGTTCCGAGGGCGGTTCGCGCCGCCGTCGCCGCAGGCGCCGCCGGGGCGGCGAGGACGACGCGGTCGTCACCGACGATCCGCCCAACACCGTCGTGCGCATCCGGGCGCCGCGGGCCGGCCGCACCACCACGTCGTCGGTCGACGAGGTGCAGGGCTTCCGCGGGTCGACGCGCCTGGAGGCCAAGAAGCAGCGCCGCCGTGAGGGGCGCGAGCTGGGCCGCCGCCGTCCGCCGATCATCACCGAGTCGGAGTTCCTGGCCCGCCGCGAGTCGGTCGAGCGCGTCATGGTCGTGCGCCGCCACGGCGGCCGCACCCAGATCGCGGTGCTCGAAGACGGCGTCCTGGTCGAGCACTACGTCGACCGCGAGGCGAGCCAGTCCTACGTGGGCAACGTCTACCTGGGCAAGGTCCAGAACGTGCTGCCCTCGATGGAGGCGGCGTTCGTCGACGTCGGCAAGGGCCGCAACGCGGTCCTCTACGCCGGTGAGGTCAACTTCGACACCGCCGGGCTCGAAGGCCAGCCGCGCCGCATCGAGGCCGCGCTGAAGTCGGGCCAGTCGGTGCTGGTGCAGGTCACCAAAGACCCCATGGGCCACAAGGGCGCCCGGCTCACCTCCCAGATCAGCCTCCCGGGCCGATACCTGGTCTACGTGCCCGACGGCTCGATGACCGGCATCTCGCGCAAGCTCCCCGACAAGGAGCGCACCCGGCTCAAGCAGATCCTGCGCAAGGTCATGCCCGAGAACGCGGGCGTGATCGTGCGCACCGCCGCCGAGGGGGCCTCGGAGGAGGAGCTGGCCCGCGACGTCGCCCGGCTGGCGGCCCAGTGGGAGAGCATCCAGAAGAAGGCCAAGTCGGCGAGCCCGCCGGAGCTGCTGTCGGCCGAGCCCGACATGACGGTCCGCGTGGTCCGCGACGTCTTCAACGAAGACTTCACCAACCTGGTGGTCCAGGGTGAGGAGGTCGCGCGGACCGTCGAGGAGTACGTCGACTACGTCGCCCCCCACCTCGCCGAGCGCGTCGCCAAGTGGGACGAGGACGTCGACGTCTTCGCCGCCTACCGGGTCGACGAGCAGATCGCCAAGGCGATGGAGCGCAAGGTGTGGTTGCCCTCGGGCGGCTCGCTGGTGATCGACCGGACCGAGGCGATGACCGTCGTCGACGTCAACACCGGCAAGTTCACCGGCCAGGGCGGCAACCTGGAGGAGACGGTCACCAGGAACAACCTGGAGGCCGCCGAGGAGATCGTCCGCCAGCTCCGGCTGCGCGACGTCGGCGGCATCATCGTGATCGACTTCATCGACATGGTGCTGGAGAGCAACCGCGATCTGGTGCTGCGCCGCCTGCTCGAATGCCTGGCGCGCGACCGCACCAAGCACCAGGTGGCCGAGGTCACCTCGCTGGGTCTGGTGCAGATGACCCGCAAGCGGGTGGGCCAGGGGCTGCTGGAGGCGTTCTCGACGCCGTGCGACTGCTGCCACGGGCGCGGGGTGATCATCTCGACCGAGCCGGTCGACGGGAAGCCCGAGCCGCGCGGCACGCAGGGCAAGATGGCGATCGAGAAGGCCGTGGCCGAGAAGCTGGAGAAGGCCGAGACCGGCGGCAACGCCGTCGCGGCCCACGACTCCCGCGACACGGTGACCGACACCGTCGACGACCAGCCGCGCTCCCGGCGCCGGTCACGACGGTCAAGGTCAGCGGATTAGTTCACCACCGGCGGGCCGCTCGGTTCGACCTCGGGGCCGGAACCCGGTACCCTAGTCAATCGGCGCGCCTGGTGGCGCGCTTGGCTTCGCGCGCCCCTCCTGGTTCGCCGGTTCACTGTTAGCGATCGGATGTCGGGGCGCAGCATCCAGTAGACAAGAAGGGTTCCGCGGTGTACGCGATCGTTCGTTGCGGCGGCAGGCAGCAGAAGGTCTCCGTCGGAGACGTCATCGAGGTGGACGCGGGTGCGGGCGAGGTTGGTTCTTCGCTGACGCTTCCGGCTCTCCTCGTCGTCAACGACGGCGATGTCACGCATGACGCCGCCGCCCTGGCCCGTTTTGCGGTGACCGCCGAGGTTCTCGGCGAGGTCAAGGGCCCCAAGATCCGCATCCTCAAGTACAAGAACAAGACCGGTTACAAGAAGCGCCAGGGTCACCGCCAGCGGTACACCCAGGTGAAGGTCACCGGCATCGACTCCGGGAAGTAGTGAATCATGGCACACAAGAAGGGCGCCTCGTCCACCAGGAACGGCCGTGACTCGAACGCTCAGCGGCTCGGTGTCAAGCGCTTCGGTGGCCAGCTCGTGAACGCCGGCGAGATCATCGTCCGCCAGCGCGGCACGCACTTCCACCCGGGCGACAACGTCGGCCGTGGCGGCGACGACACGCTGTTCGCGCTGTCGGCGGGTCACGTGCAGTTCGGCCGTAAGCGCGGTCGCCGCGCGGTCAGCATCATCCCGGTCGCGGAGTAGATCCGCAGGCACCGGAAAGGACGAGGCGGGTCGGTTTCATCCGATCCGCCTCGTTGTCGTTAATACCGAAAGGATTGTTGTGGCGGATTTCGTGGACCACGTCCTCCTGCACATCAAGGCGGGAGACGGCGGGAACGGCTGCGCGTCCGTCCACCGGGAGAAGTTCAAGCCGCTCGGCGGCCCCGACGGCGGCAACGGCGGGCGGGGCGGTGACGTCGTCCTGGAGGTCGACGCCAACACCTCGACGCTGCTGGAATACCACCACCGGCCGCACCGCAAGGCCCCCAACGGCAAGCAGGGCATGGGCGCCAACCGCGACGGCGCCACCGGGGAGGACGTCGTCCTGAAGGTCCCCAACGGGACCGTCGTGAAGGACGCCCGGACCGGTGAGGTGCTGGTCGACCTGGTCGGCGTCGGCACCCAGTACGTCGCCGCGCAGGGCGGGTTCGGCGGGCTCGGCAACGCCGCGCTGGCCAACGCCAAGCGCAAGGCGCCCGGGTTCGCGCTGCTGGGCGAGCCGGGCGACGAGGGCGACATCGTCCTGGAGCTCAAGACCGTCGCCGACGTGGCGCTGGTCGGGTTCCCCAACGCCGGGAAGTCGTCGCTGATCGCCGCGTTGTCGGCGGCCCGGCCGAAGATCGCCAACTACCCGTTCACGACGCTCGTGCCGAACCTCGGCGTGGTCACGGCCGGAGACGTCGTGTTCACCGTGGCCGACGTGCCGGGGCTGATCCCGGGGGCGTCGGAGGGCAAGGGCCTGGGCCACGAGTTCCTCCGCCACGTCGAGCGCTGCTCGACGATCGTGCACGTCCTCGACTGCGCCACCCTGGAGCCCGGTCGCGACCCCCTGACCGACTTCGACGTCATCGAGGCCGAACTGGAGGCCTACGGCTCGCTGCAGGACCGTCCCCGCATGGTCGTGCTGAACAAGGTCGACGTGCCCGACGGGCGCGACCTGGCCGACATCGTCAAGGCCTCCCTGGAGGAGCGCGGGCTGCAGGTGTTCGAGATCTCCGCCGCCACCCACGAGGGGCTCAAGCCGCTCGCCTTCGCGATGGCCGAGATGGTCGAGCGCGACCGGGCCGACAAGCCCGTCGAGGAGCCGACGCGGCTGGTCATCCGGCCCAAGCAGTTCGGCGAGACCGGGTTCTCCGTCCGCCGCGTCAACGAGCGCACCTTCCAGGTCACCGGCGAGAAGCCCGAGCGCTGGATCCGGCAGACCGACTTCACCAACGACGAGGCCGTGGGCTACCTGGCCGACCGCCTCGAACGGCTGGGCGTCGAGGAGGCGCTGGTCGCCGCCGGGGCCGAGCCGGGCGCCGAGGTCGTGATCGGCTCGATGGAGAACGGCTACATCTTCGACTGGCAGCCCACCATGGGCGCCAGGGTCGGCGGCCCCAGAGGCTCCGACAACCGCATCGACTAGGGGGCACCTCGAAAATGGTCCGGGAGCGCATCGGCACGGCCGGGCGGATCGTCGTCAAAGTGGGCTCGTCGTCGCTGACGACCCCGCAGGGCATGATCGACGTCGACCGTGTCGACGCGCTGGTCGACGTGCTGGCGGCCCGCCGCGCGGCCGGGACCCAGATCGTGCTCGTCTCCTCCGGCGCCATCGCGGCCGGCCTCGGCCCGCTCGGGCTGAAGGCCCGGCCGAAAGACCTGGCCACCCAGCAGGCCGCCGCCTCGGTCGGCCAGGGCGTGCTGGTGGCGCGCTACACCAGCTCCTTCGCCCGCTACGGCCTGCGCGTCGGCCAGGTCCTGCTGACCGCCGACGACATGATGCGGCGCTCCCACCACCGCAACGCCCAGCGCACCCTGGCGCGGCTGCTGGAGCTGGGCATCGTCCCGGTCGTCAACGAGAACGACACCGTGGCCACCGACGAGATCCGCTTCGGCGACAACGACCGCCTCGCCGCCCTGGTCGCCCACCTGACCCACGCCGACGCGATGATCCTGCTCTCCGACGTCGACGCCCTCTACGACGGCGACCCGCGGCGTCCCGGGGGAGCCAACCGCATCACCGAGGTACGCGGCCCGGAAGACCTCGAAGGCGTCGAGCTCGGCAGCTCCGGCCGGGTGGGCACCGGCGGCATGATCACCAAGGTGCAGGCCGCCAAGATCGCCACCGGCGCGGGGGTGCCCGTCGTGCTCACCGCCGCCGCCCACGCCGCCCACGCGCTCGCCGGAGACGACGTCGGCACCGTGTTCCACCCGGGCGGCCGTCACCCCGGCACCCGCCTGCTCTGGCTCGCCCACGCCGCCACCGGCCGGGGACGGCTGCACCTCGACGAGGGCGCGGTGAAGGCGGTGGCCGGACGGCGGATGTCCCTGCTGCCCGCCGGTGTTCTCAAAGTCGAGGGGGAGTTCTCCGCCGGCGACCCGGTCGACCTCTGCGGGCCCACGGGGGAGCTCGTCGGGCGCGGGCTGGTCAACTTCGACTCCGGCGAGATCCCCGAGCTGCTCGGCCGGTCGACCCGGGAGCTGGCCAGCGCGCTCGGGCCCGAATACGAGCGTGAACTGATCCACCGTGACGACATAGTGATTCTCTAGGAGCGGTCAATGAGCGAGTTCCTGCAGGTGGCGAACGCGGCGAAGGAAGCCGCCCGGCTTCTTGCCCCGCTGCCGCGCGCGGCCAAGGACGCCGCGCTGCGCGCCATCGCCGACGCCCTGGTCGCGCGTGCGGAGGAGATCGTCGAGGCCAACGCCGCCGACGTCGCCAAGGCCCGGCAGGACGGCACGTCCGAGGCGATGATCGACCGGCTGCGCCTCGACGTGCCGCGCATCGGGCAGATCGCCGACGCCGTCAGGGAGATCGCCGAGCTGCCCGACCCGGTGGGCGAGGTCATCCGCGGCTCCACGCTGCCCAACGGCCTGGAGCTGCGGCAGATCCGGGTGCCGCTGGGCGTCGTGGGGATCATCTACGAGGGTCGGCCGAACGTGACCGTCGACGCCGCCGCGCTCTGCCTGAAGAGCGGCAACGGGGTGCTGCTGCGCGGCTCGTCCAGCGCCTACTCGTCGAACACCGCGCTGGTGAAGATCATGCAGGAGGCCCTGGAGGCCACCGACGTGCCCGCCGGGGCGGTGCAGCTCGTGCCCGGCCTGACCCGTGACTCGGTCAAGGAGCTCATGCGGGCGCGCGGGCTCGTCGACGTGCTGATCCCGCGCGGCGGCGCGTCGCTGATCAACAGCGTGGTCGAGGAGTCGTCGGTGCCGGTCATCGAGACGGGCGTCGGCGTCTGCCACGTGTACGTCGACGCCGCCGCCGACCAGGAGCGCGCGCTCAAGATCCTGGTCAACTCCAAGGCCCAGCGGGTGTCGGTGTGCAACTCGGCCGAGACGCTGCTCGTCCACGAGGCGATCGCCGCCGAGTTCGTGCCCAGGGCCGTCGCGGCGCTGGCCGAGGCAGGGGTGACCGTCCACGGCGACCCGGCGATCATGGCCCTCGGCGGCGACGGCGTGGTCCCGGTGACCGAGGAGGAGTACTCCAGCGAGTACCTCTCCTACGACATCGCCGCGGCCGTGGTGCCCTCGCTGGAGGCGGCCGTCGCCCACATCACCCGCTACGGCTCCGCCCACACCGACGCGATCGTCACCGACTCGCAGACGGCCGCCAAGCGGTTCGTCGCGCTGGTCGACTCGGCGGCCGTGGCGGTCAACGCCTCGACCCGCTTCACCGACGGCGGCGAGTTCGGCTTCGGCGCCGAGATCGGCATCTCCACGCAGAAGCTGCACGCGCGGGGGCCGATGGGCCTGCCCGAGCTGACCTCCACCAAGTTCGTGTACGTGGGCGAGGGCCACGTCCGGGGCTAGG
>NZ_BBXE01000056.1 GCF_001570565.1 Herbidospora yilanensis
ATCCGAGCCCGACAGGCTCTGCGCCCAGCCGGGCATCTGCTGGTGCCAGAGCAGGGCGTGGCCGCGGATCTTCATGCCGCGCGAGATCGCGTGGTTGGCGATGCGGTCGCCGTTGCTGAAGTTGAAGCTGTTACGGGACGGTTCCGTGGCGTCCCACTTCATCTCGTTCTCGGCGGTGACCTGGTTGAACTCCCGGTTGAGGATGGTCACGTACGTCGAGTTGCTGAGCCGGCCCGCGGCGATCGCCGCGCCGAAGTACCGGCCCGACTGGGCGGCGGCGGCCCCCAGGGTGTCGGCCGCGGCCGAGGCGGACGGTGGTGTGACCGCCAGGACGCCGGCCCCGAGGGCCGCAGCGGCGGTGACGATGAGCGTTCGTCGGACTGACGGAGCGATGGCCAGGATCGCAGGTGGGAGCATGCCGCTTCCTTGAGGGGGGTTCGGAGGCGTGGCCACGGAGCCGTGTTATCGCAAACATTTCTCCGCGGCACCTGACGAGGTGCGTTGTCGCGGAGTACATCCGACGGTCCGAATCGGGGTCAACGAGCCGCCGTCGCGCGCGGGCGCGCGCCTCCCCGTGGAGGGGGTGCCGGCCTGGGCATTCGAGCCGGATGGAGATCACACTACGCAGACCGGGCTGGTGAAAATTTCACCGGAAACACCTGTTGGCGAAGTTTGCTTTCGGGGCAGGGCGTGGAGTGGTCCGGCTGCGGAGGGGAGGCGCCGGACCACCGGCGTATGGGGGCGGCTCAGTAGATGCCTTCCTCGATGTTGGACTCGGCGCTGATGGTCGCGCCGTCGCCGTCGATGAACTTCGCGACGATGTAGACCTCGTCGCCGTTGTTGCCCCAGCCGCTGTCCTCGTTGAGGAACGAGCCCTGGGGGACCTCCCAGCCGTAGTCGAGGCGGATGCCGTCGGGGCCCGCCGTCAGGCCGTAGTCGTCCTTGTACCAGGTGACCGGGCCGTAGATCATCGTGTCGGTGCCCGGGTCGCTGCCGTAGAAGCGGACCTGGATCCTGGCGCCGTGGATGAGGTAGCCGTTCGCGTCGTACTCGTTCATGGGCACGTGCACGTTCAGGTTGATGGTCCGGGCGGCAGGCACGCCGGTGTTGAAGCCGATCTCCAGGTGGGCGGTGATCACGGTCGCCGCCTGGGCGGGCGTCGTGGCCAGGCCGATGACGCCGACGCCGGCCACCAGTACGGCGGCCAGCCGCTTGAGAGTGCCTCTCATGGTCTGTCCTTCTCGGGTTCTGATCGTCGTGGAGAGGCGGCGGATCGTGGCCGCCTCACACATAAGGCGTTCCATCCCGTTCCGCCGGGCGACACCCGCTGGAACAGCGGCGAGGTCAGGGCACGACCGTGGCCGCGGCCGTCTCCCCGTCCATCTCCCAGCCGCGTGTGTACGCCGCGCCGAACTCCTCGTCGCCCAGCGCGGCCCGGCCCCGGCGGGTGAGTTCGCGCACCCGGGGATCGGTGTGGTCGTGGGCGCCGCGCAACCGCGCGGCGGCTCCCAGCAGCACCGCCGACTCGTGCCGCCGCCCGCGCGCCTCGGCGAGCGCGGCCGCGTTCACCGCCACCAGCGACAGGACGGGCAGCTCACCGGTCGCCAGCGCCGCCGCGCAGGCCTCACGCAGCACGTTC
This sequence comes from Herbidospora yilanensis, assembly GCF_001570565.1. Taxonomy (GTDB): domain Bacteria; phylum Actinomycetota; class Actinomycetes; order Streptosporangiales; family Streptosporangiaceae; genus Herbidospora; species Herbidospora yilanensis. The sequence continues at coordinate 1,640 of NZ_BBXE01000056.1, forward strand.
TCCGCGCCCGCCGGGTCGCCCTGGGCGAGGCGGAGGGCGGCCCGCGCGTTCGCGACCGACGTCCGGGCGTGGTCCGAGAGGAAGGGGGCGTCACCGAGCAGGCCGGTCGCCCGGTCCAGGTCACCGAGCCGGGTCCGGAGGTCGGCCTCGCACGTGTCGATCAGGGTCGGCAGCTCCGGTGAGGTCGCGTGCACGGCACGCTCCCTGGCGGAGTCGATCAGCGCCAGTGCCTCGTCGACGTCGCCGCGCCGCAGGTGCAGGTCGATGCGGCGCAGGTCGCCGTGGAGCCGGTCGCCGAGGCTGAGCGAGCCGAACTCGCCGGCCAGCCTCCCGGCCTCGCGCAGGTCGGCGAACGCGCCGTCGAGGTCGTCGTAGCGCCGGTACCGGGCCCGCATCGGCAGGGTGGCGGCCCGGCCCCAGCGGTCGCCGACCTGCCGGAAGCGGGTCAGGGCCGCCTCGACGTGGACGCGTGTCCGGTCGAGCTCGCCCGCGTTCTCGGTGATCTCGGCCTGGAACATGTGGGCCAGCCCGGCCAGCCAGACGTCGTCGCCGTCGGCCCGCCGCCGGGCACCGCCAGCGCCTCGGCCAGCCAGTGGGCGGCGTCGGAGTGGCGGGCGAACATCTGCCAGTACCAGGTCAGGCTGAGGGCGAGGGTCACCGCGCCGGGGGAGTCGTGGGTGGCGCACAGGTGGCGCAGGGCGGCGAGGGTGTTGTCGTAGTCGTCGCCGACGACCTTCATGGCCGCGAGTTGGTCGTGCCCGCGCAGCCGGGGGTCGTGGCGGGCCATCAGCTCGGTGAAGTGGGCGGCGGCCAGGTCGCGGGCGGTGTCGAGGTCGCCGGTGGCGGTCAGGCGGTCGGCGCCGTACTCGCGGATGGTTTCGAGCATGCGGTGACGCCCGGGGGCGAGCTGGAGCAGCGACCGGTCGACGAGGGCGGCGAGCAGGTCGGGGATCGCGGCGGCGGGCACGGCGGTGCCCGCGCAGACGGCGGTCGCCGAGGCGGCGGTGACGCCGCCGGGCAGGACGGAGACGCGCTCCGCGACCGTGCGTTCGTGTTCGTCGAGGAGATCCCAGCTCCAGGCGATGACCGCGCGCAGCGTGCGGTGCCGGGGCGGGGCGGTGCGGCTGCCGGTGGTGAGCAGCCGGAACCGGTCGGCGAGGCCGTCGGCCAGGTCGGGCAGTGACAGGGTCCGCAGCCGGGCGGCGGCCAGTTCGAGGGCCAGCGGCAGGCCGTCGAGGCCGCGCACCACACGCACGACGTCGGGCAGGGTCGTCTCGTCGACGCCGAATCCGGGCCGCACGGCGGCGGCCCGCTCGGTGAACAGGCGCACCGACGCCGCCTCGCGGGCCTGTTCGACGTCGGCGTCGGGGGCGGGCAGCGTGAGCTGGCTGAGTGGCAGCAGCGCCTCGCCGTCGACCGCGAGGGGTTCGCGGCTGGTGGCGAGCACGCGCAGCTCCGGGCAGCGGGACAACAACGCCACGACCAGGTGCGCCACGGCGTCGATCAGGTGCTCGCAGTTGTCGACCAGCAGCAGGCCCTCGCGGCGGCCGAGCTCGCCCACGAGGACGTCCAGTTCGCCGCCCTCGACCCGCTTGCGAGCCTCGAACATCGGGCCCCGCACCCCGGCGGCGGCCAGCACGGCCGGGGCGATCTCCGCCGGTTCGGTGACGGACGCCAGGTCGACGAGCCAGGCGGGGTGTGCGCGGCGGCGGGCCGCCTCCAGCGCGAGCCGGGTCTTCCCCGCGCCGCCGGGGCCGACGACCGTGACCAGCCGCCCGCCGCCGAGCAGGACGTCAATGCGGGCGAGGTCGTCGTCACGGCCGATGAAGCTGGTCAGAGCCGAGGGCAAAGTGGTCGCCGACGGCGTCGGGACGGGCCGGTCGGGGCGCAGCAGGCGCAGGTGGCGCTCCCGCAGGGCGGTGCCGGGGTCGACGCCGAGGACCTCGGCCAGGGCCCGCCGGGTCCGCTCGTAGACGGCCAGCGCCTCGGCCTGACGTCCCTGGGCGGCGAGCGTGTCCATCAGCGACGCGGCCGACCGCTCGTGCGCCGGCTGCTCGGCCAGCAACCGGGTCAGCATGGCGGTCGCCGGCTCGGGCCGCCCCAGCGACGATTCGGCGTCGGCCAGGTCCACGACCGCCTCGATCGACACCTGCGCCAGCCGGGTCGCGACCGTGGGCGCGACCTCGGCGACGACGGCGGGTTCCACGCCGGGACGGTCGCCCCACAACGCCACGGCCTCGGCGAGGGCGGCGTGTGCGGCCTCCGGGTCACCCGCCCACGACCTCTCCCGGCCGACGGCGGCGAGCCGCTCGAAGCGCAGCGCGTCCACGTCGTCGGGGTCGACCGCCAGCCGGTAGCCGCCCGCCGTCCACCCGACGACGTCGGGAGCCGCGCCGCCGGGGTCGAGGGCGCGGCGCAGCCGGGAGACGAGGGTCTGCAGCGCGTGGGCGGGGACGGACGGCGGCTCCGCCCCCCAGATCGCGTCGACCAGGGTGTCGGGCGCGACCGCGCGGCCCCCGGCGAGCGCCAGCCGGACGAGCAGGCCCCGCAGCCGCGCGCCCGGCACGGGCACGACGGCCGCACCGCGAGTCACCCGCGACGCGCCGAGCAGTGTGACGCGAAGCCGCGCACCCTCGTCCATCGGCCCATCTTCGCGTGCTCTCCCGCGGGTCCCAAACCGGCGGCGGGCCGTGTGAGCGCCGTGACAGTCCCGTGTGAGCGACCGGCCCCAGTCTGCGTACACCGTTCCGACCTCAGGAGGAAACCATGTCCGACGTGCGGAGCCGTCCGGCGGGGGCGGCGTTCATGGCCAGCGCGGCCGTCTACTTCACCGCCGAGTTCGTCGCGGCGGCGGCGTGGAGCGACCCGCCCTACAGCTACACCCACCACTTCATCAGCAACCTCGGGGTGCGCGGCCCCGCGACCGCGTTCGGGCAGTACATGTACTCGCCGCTCGCCTGGGTGATGAACACCGGCTTCTTCCTCTTCGGAGTCGCCGCGCTGACCGGCGCGGTCCTGCTGAGAGGGCTGCCCGGCCGCCATCGGTGGCCGATCGTCGCGATGGCGGCGCTGCTGGCGGCCGGGGGCGTCGTCCTGGCGTTCTTCCCCGGATCGGGCGACACGGCCGACACCGCGACCGACTACCACGGGATGGGCGCCTTCCTGGCGTTCATCGGCGGCAACGTGCTCGCCGTCCTCATCGGCGCGGCGCATCGGCTCCTCGGACTGTCCCGCGGGCTGGGCCGGGTCCTGGTGGCGGCCGGGGTGGTCGGCCTGGTCTCGCTGGTGGGCTACATGGCCCTGCTCGAATCGGGCGCGGGCATTCTCATCGGCCTGGTCGAGCGCGGCGTCGTGTATCCGTTCCTGATCGGGTTCGCCCTGGTGGGGGCGGCGTTGCGGAGGCGGCCGGTCACGGGCTGATCGCCAGGAACAGGAACGCGGCGAACACCACCAGGTGCACGCCGCTCTGCAGCAGCGTGGCGCGTCCCGGCACGACCGTGAGGGTGGAGACCACGAACGTGAGGGCGAGCAGGACCATGTGCGTCGGCCCGAGGCCGAGCAGCAGCGGGCCCTCCAGCCAGATCGAGGCCACCGCGATGGCGGGGATCGTCAGCCCGATGCTGGCCATCGCCGACCCGAGCGCCAGGTTGAGACTGATCTGCACCTGGTCGCGACGGGCCGCCCGGACCGCCGCGATGGTCTCGGGCATCAGCACCAGCAGGGCGATCGCGACGCCCACGACGGCGTGCGGGAGCCCGGCCGCCGACACGGCCGCCTCGATCACCGGCGACTCGACCTTGGCCAGGCCGACCACGGCGACGAGCGCGACCATCAGGACACCCAGGCTGACCAGCGCCGTGCGCCCCGAGGGCCGCGGCGCGTGGTCGTCCTCGCGCATGGGACGGCCCTCGACCTCGACCGGCAGGAAGTAGTCGCGGTGGCGGACCGTCTGGGTGAACACGAACAGCCCCCACAGCAGCAGGGAGACCACCGCGGCGAACGCGAGCTGCGCCGGGGAGAAGGCCGGACCGTTCGCGCTCGTCGTGAAGGTCGGCAGCACCATGCTCAGCGTGGCCAGCGTGGCGACGGTCGCGAGCGCCTTGCCGGTGCCCTCCGCCTGGAAGACCGCGATCTTCCGCTTCAGCGTGACCGCGAGCAGGGACAGGCCGACGATGCCGTTGCAGGTGATCATCACGGCCGCGAACACCGTGTCGCGCGCCAGCGTCGCCGTCTGCGGTCCACCGGAGATCATGAGGCTGACGATCAGCGCCACCTCGATCACCGTCACGGCCACCGCCAGCACCAGCGACCCGAAGGGCTCGCCCACCCGGTGGGCGATGACCTCCGCGTGGTGGACGGCGGCGAGCACCGCGCCCATCAGCAGGAAGGCCACGATCACCATCACCGGCACGGGCAGGTCGCGGCCCCACGACAGGGCCAGGGCCAGTAAGGCGAGCGCCGGCACGGCGACGGTCCACCTGGTCATGGCTTCGCGGATCATTCGAGCCCTTTCATGGGGAGTGGGAAACCAGGCCGATCCGGTACGCCAGGACGACCGCCTGAACACGATCGCGCAGGTCGAGCTTGGTCAGAATTCGGGACACATAGGTTTTCACGGTCTCCGGCGTGATGAACAACGCGGCCGCGATCTCGGCGTTGGACAACCCGGCGGCGAGTTGCCTGAGCACCTCCAGCTCGCGACGTGTCAGGACGTCCACCACCCGGTCGCCGGACGGGGAGGCGGGCCGGATCCGTTCGGCGTAGTGGCCGATCAGGGCGCGGGTGACGGCGGGGGCCAGAAGGGAATCGCCCGCCGCGACCGTGCGCACGGCGTTGATCAGCTCGGCCGGGTGGGCGTCCTTCAGCAGGAAACCGCTCGCGCCGGCGCGGAGGGCCTCGTAGACGTATTCGTCGACGTTGAAGGTGGTGACGACGAGGATCTTCGCCGGGTTCCCGGTGCCGGGGCCAGGCGCGCCCGTGGCCTCCAGGACGCCGAGCAGGGAGCGGAGTTCGGTCAGCGCGCGGCGGCCGGTTCCGCTGATTGCCGTGAGCGACTCGCCGGCCCGGCCGGGTGCGCCCGGCAGCAGGTACTGGGCGGCGTCGGCCTGGACCACCATCGCGGTCACGTGGTGGGTGACCACGTCGTGCAGTTCGCGGGCGAGCCGGGCGCGCTCGGCGACCACGGCCACCTCCGCCGACAGGCGCCGCCGTTCGACCTCGTCGGCGCGCCATCGGCGCACCCCCGCTCCGGCCGTCCAGGCCACCGCCAGCACCAGGTAGAACGCGAGGAAGTCGGGGATCTGCCGGGGCGAGCCGAGCAGGTGGAGGACCACCGCCAGAACGACGTAGGCCGTGGTCGCCGCGATGCACGTCGTCCGGCGCAGGCGTGCCTGGTGGGCGCCGACGGCGTACAACGCCGCGTAGAGGCCGACCGTGCCTGACGTCGGCGGGAAGGCGAGCGCCTGGTGCAGCGCGAACGCGCTGCCGACGATCAGCAGGCAGGCCCCGGGCCATCGGGTGCGGACGACCAGAGGGACGGTCATCGCCAAGGTCACGGCCACGGCGAGGGCGTCGGACGGGCGCTTGGGCAGGTCGCCGATCTCGGCCCCGATGCCCGCCACGGTCGGTGTGAACGCCGGCAGCGTGAGCAGCGAGGCGAGCAGTACGTCCCTTTTGGCCGACATCTGACGAGCCTAGCGGCGGGCGCGGGCCAGCATCGCCGCCGCGATCAGCAGGCTCACGACGACCGGGACGACGGAGGCCTCCAGCCCGAACCCGCCGCCGGTCAGCCACTCGGGTCCGGAGACATGGGTGGTCAGCACACCCTCGGACGGGTGGCCGGAGACCGGGATGCCCAGCAACGCCTCGGTGGCGTTCCAGGCGAAATGGAGCCCGGCCACGAACCAGATGGTGCGCCGCCACAGGAACGCGGCCCCCAGCAGCACCCCCGCCTCGACGGCGATCGCCACCGAGCTCCACACGGTGGCGCCCGGGTTGGCCAGGTGCAGGCCGCCGAACAGCAGCGCGGTGACCGCCAGCGCGACCCGGCTCCCGAACAGCGCCTCCAGCGCCTGCAGCGCCAGCCCCCGGAAGAGCAGTTCCTCGGTGACGGCCGCGCCGATCGAGACGGCGGCCAGCGGCGCCAGCGCCGACCATCCCTTCGACCAGGTGAACGAGTAGCCGCCGAACACGGTGATCACCAGCACCGAGACGAGGACGAACCCCAGGCCGATCGCCCCGCCGGTCAGCGCCTCCCGCCCGGCTCCGCGCCGGGCCAGTTCCGGCGCGGGACGCCGCGCCACCCACCGCATCACCGCCCAGTAGACGGCCGTCGCCGCGACCGCGGCCACGAGGGAGAGCACCGCCCCGCCCCCGGCGAGCGCCGACACCCCGCCGACGGCCACCAGTCCGACCGGGAGCCAGACGAAGGGAGAGCGGGTGCGCTGTGTCGTGTCCATGGAACCTCCGGTGACCCGCGCCGCATCCGTACGGCGACACGCCGGAAACGCTACGAACGCGGTCGCGGGTCACGAATCCCCGAGAGGCGAACACTTCGGGTAGCTCTCACGGGGGATGTGTCACGCGGTCAGCTCACGCTGAAGTCCCTGAAGCCGAACTGGCCGGTGACGTTGGCCGCGTGGGAGGTGGCGATGAGCCCGGCGTCCTGCCGTTCGGCGATGCCGGGCAGGGTCACGGTCGAGCCGACCTTCGTCCAGGTGGTGCCGTTCTTGGAGTAGTAGCCGCTGACCTGGTCGCCGGAGCGGACGAGCCGGACCCACACCGGTGCGGTGACTCCCGAGGCTCCGCTGAAGGAGTCGAGGTAGCCGTTGCCGTTGGCGTCCCACTGGAACGCCACCCCGTTGCCCGGGGTGGCGACCATGGCCGCGTAGCCCGGCGAGACCGCCGAACCGGTGACGTCGTTGCGCAGCACGACGCCGGCCTTGGCCCACCCGTTGGTGTTGTCCATGCGGGTGACCTGCGCGGAGATGGTGGCGGTGGCACCGGCCACATCGTCGCGGTAGACGGCGCCGTACTCGTCGAAGGAGCCGCCGGCGTCCTGCCAGATGTCGGTTCCGGAGGTGATGATGACGAACTCCGACCCGGCCTCGGCGAACTGGCTGGGCACCGAGCCGTGCCCCTTCATCGAGGTGAGGGGGTTCAGCGCGGTCACGGCGAGCGATCGGGTGAGGCTGAAGCCGGCCTGGTCGGCGCGTCCGGTGACGGTCGCCTTCACCTCCGCCCGGCTGACGGGGGTCGGCACCGACTCGGGGGCGGTGACCTTCCACGTCTCGCTGTCGGAGGTGCCGGAGTCCAGGCCGTACCGCACCGGCTTGCCGACACGCTCGGCCCGCCAGCCGTCGGGGACGGTGAGGGCGACGGCGAACTCCGAGGCCCGGCGCGGGCTGAAGTTCCGCACGGTCACGGTGACGTCCGTCGACTCCCCGGCCCGCAACACGGCCGGATCGGCCGCGAGGGCGGCGCCGACCGGGGGCCGCTGCGCGTCGGGGACGCCTCGGTGGTCACCGGTGGGACCGGCCTGGTAGATCACCCGGCTGGCTTCCAGCGGGAGGGTGGCCTCGGTGACGGTGCGGTTCCCGCGGACGACGTTGCCGCGCTGGCCGTTGGTGATGCCGGTGATGCCGGAGTTGGTGGCGAAGTTGTCGATCAGGGTGAGGTCGCCGGTGCGGTTGCCGTTCTGGTTGTTGGCGTGCGCCCACTGGCCGGCGGTGCGGACGAACACGTTCCGGCTGGCGCTCAGGTAACGGGAGCCCTCGTCGAAGTAGAGGCCGAGTTGCCCGCTGCCCTCGCAGTAGTTCTCGTCGATGACGCTGCGCGGCATGGCCGAGAGGGTGTAGATGCAGCCGGCGTCGAACATGGTCTGCACGACGTTGCGGACGTGGTTGCCGACGATGCGCACGTCGCTCAGGGTCGTCGGGGTGTCGTAGACGGGCTGGAAGTCGTACAGGCCGCGGTTCAGGTACTCGGGGCTGCCGCCCGGGTCGTTGGCGCCCCAGCCGTAGCCGAGCCCGATTCCCGTGTACGGCATGTCGGAGACGTAGTTGTGCTCGATCGACAACCGGGTGACGTAGCTGGCGAAGATCGCGTCCTGGTCGAGGTACTCCAGCGCGGTCGCGTAGACGCGGTTGTCGCTGATCGAGATGTCGCTGTTGACCATGCGGGGGTCGGAGGGGTGGTGCGCGTCGGGACGGACGCCGCCGACCATGATCCCGCCGCCCGCGTTCGCGGTGAACGTGCTCCCGGCGACCGACACCTTGTGGGCGCCCAGGCCGACGCCGCCGGCATGCGCGTTGGCGTCGTTGCCGATGCCGAGCGCGAGGGAGCCGAGGTTGGTGAAGGTGTTGCCGGTGAAGGCGATGTCCTCGGCGGCCGAGACCTGGACGGCCGACGCCGACTGGGCCCAGCCGTTGCGGGAGCCCTCGAAGCCCTTGCAGCCGAACGCGCAGGAGGTGAAGGCGTCGGCGGGCCGGTGCGGCTGGACGCCGCTGATGAACACGCCGGTCTGCTGGTTGGCGTAGCCGTCGGACGTGCTGGGGTGCAGCCACGAGGTGCCGGTGAACGTCAGGTTCTCGAACCGCAGGTTGCGCGCCGGAGCGTCGTAGGTGCCGCCGACCTGGAGCAGCGATTCCAGCCGGGGCAGTTCGACCCGGGCCGTGGCCATGTCCTGGCCGGGCAGCGGCTTGTAGTAGAGGACGCCCGCGGTGGTGTCGAGGTACCACTCGCCGGCCTCGTTGAGGAAGCTCCTGGAGTTGAGCAGGGTGAAGGTCCCGGCGCGCAGCGGCGACTGGATGGTGTCGTAGCCGTAGGTGTTGTTGTTCCAGGCCGGCTGCTGCATGACGACGGTGGTGCCGGTGATGCTCTCGACGGGCGCGAAGCGGTTGGTGAACGACAACATCGCCTGGAACTCGATGCGCTTCTGGTCGGGCAGGCCGGCGAGGTAGGACAACGCGGCGTTGTTGAGGGTGAAGCCGTTGGCGTTGAACGTGATGTCGCCGCGGGCGAGGCGGAGCCGCGCCTTCTGGGCGAGCTTGCCGTCGACGTAGAGCTGGCGGGTGTCGAAGCCGGTGCCGACGGTGGCCTTGTAGACGCCGGTGGCGGCGTCGTCGAGCGCCCAGCCGGTGACGGGCGTGGCGCCGCTGATCACCGGGTGGGCGTCGCGGGCGGCCGTCCAGGTGACGGTGGTGCCGTCGCCGGGGGAGTCGGCGCCGGTCAGGCGCAGGGGCTCGGTCAGCCGGTGGACTCCGTCGAGGAGTTCCACGGTCACGTTGATGTTTCCCTGGGCCAGCGCGGCGCGGACCCGGCGCTGCGCTTCGCCGAGTGTGGCCAGCGGCTCGTCCCGCCGGCCGTTCCCGTCGTCGTCGGCGTTGGCCGCGCCCGTCGGCGCGACCACGATGGTCTGGCTGGCGGGGGCGGCGGCGTGGGCGGGGACGGATAACGCCCCGGTGAGGAGCGCGGTGGTGAGGGCGGCGGCCAAGGCCGCCGCCGGACGTCTGCGCGTTTTGGGGGACGGACGCACAGGAGTTCCTTTCTTCCGGTGAGGGCGCTAGGCCCACCGGGGAACGTAATTCGTATGACGTCTTACGTCAATAACGAATCCTGGCGTCCACCTCGGTCATGGCCGAGGCCCAGATCTCCGACGTGGGGTCGATCACGGCGAAGTGGTCGCCCGGACGTTCGAGATAGGTGACGTCGTCGCCCGTCGCCCCGGCCCCGGCGACGTAGCGGCGGTTGAAGTCGATCAGGTCGAGGTCGTCGTCGCCGCCCATGACGATGAGTTGCCGAACACCGAGAGGCAGGCGGCTCATCGGGTCGGCGGCGGCGTACACCTCCGGGATCTCGGCGGAGGAGCCGCCGAGGGCGTGCGGGACCGCGCCGGTGCCGACGCGGCGGCGTTCGCCCTCGCCGAGGTCGAGCACCCCGGCCAGCGAGACGGCCAGGGCGATCCGGTCGTCGTCGGCGGCGGCGCGCAGGGCGAGCTGGCCGCCGGCCGAGTGGCCGAAGACCACGACGCGGCCGAGGTCCAGGGAGCCGAGGCCGGTCAGGCGGTCGAGGCCCGCCGCGACGTCGTCGACGGTGGCCTGCCAGCCGTGCCGGTCGGGGCGGCGGTATTCGAGGTTCCATGCGGCGTACCCTCGGGCGGCCAGGTCGACGGCGAGGGCGTCCATCAGGTCGGCGGCCCAGATCGAGCGCCAGTAGCCGCCGTGGATCAGGACCGCGACCGGCAGGGGACCGCCGTCGTGGTGCGGCGGCAGGCGCAGCTCGCCCCACTGCTCGTCGCCGGGGCCGTAGGCGATGCGCTCGGCGGGGTGTCGCAGCCGGTAGAGGGCGTGCCGGATCGCCCAGGCCAGGCCCCAGAGGCCGCGGCCGTAGAGATGGACGGACCCGGGGGAGACCTCGACCGGGCCGGTGTCGGCGGGGTCGTACCAGACGACGGGGGCGGGGTGCGGCACCGGTCGGCCCACCGCGACCACGGCGTCCGCCGTTTCGTCGAGGCCGGTCACCACGCGGCCGTCGACTCCCAGGCGCCGGAACTCCGTCTCGGCGATGTGCCGGACCAGATCGGGGTCGGCCGTCAGGCCGGGGGTGATGGCCACCAGGATCATCGTGTCCTCCCGAGGAAACGCAGGGCGTTGCCGGACAGCAGCTTGTCCCGCTGCTCAGGGCTCAGGAACTCCGCGTCGTGCACGACCTTGCCGACGGGGCGTTCGCCCAGCGGATAGGGGTAGTCGCTGCCGACCATCACCTGGTCGTCGCCCAGCACGTCCACCAGCAGGCGCAGCGCCGCCGGGTCGAACACGACGCTGTCGACGGAGAACCGGTCGACGTAGTGGCTCGGCGGGTGGGCCGACCGGCCGCGCACCACGTCGCCGCGGCGGTGCCAGGCGTTGTCGGCGCGGCCGAGCCAGAACGGGAAGCTGCCGCCGCCGTGGGCGAAACACAGGCGCAGCGTCTCCGGCACCCGGTCGAAGACGCCGCCGAGGACGAGCGCCAGCACCGACAGGTGCGTCTCGGCCGGCATGCCGGTCAGCCAGCGCGCCATCCAGCGGTCGAGCCTCGGGCCGCCGGGCATGTCCCACGGGTGGACGAAGACCGGCGCGCCGACCTCCGCGCAGTGCCGCAGGAACATCACGATGCCCGCGTCGTCGAGGTCGCGGTCGCCGACGTGGTTGCCGATCTCGACGCCCGCGTGGCCGTTGGCCAGGCAGCGGTCGACCTCCTCGCAGGCCGCCTCCGGGTCCTGGAGCGGCACCTGGCAGAACGGCACGAACCGGTCGTGCCGGACCGTCTCCAGGGTGAGGTCGTTGAAGATGCGGGCCACTTTGACGGCCTGGCCGGCCGGGCGGTCGTAGGAGAAGAAGACCGGCGTGGGGGAGACGACCTGCACGTCGACGCCGTCGGCGTCCATGTCGGCCAGGCGGGTGCTCGCGTCCCAGGCCTCGGCGCCGATGGGGCGGAACTCGGTCTCGCCCACCATGATCATGGCGGCGCGTTCGGAGTCGACGCGGAGCCAGGGCCAGCCCGTGCCGCCGCACCGGGCGGCCAGGTCGGGCCAGCCCTTCGGCACCAGGTGGGTGTGGACGTCGACGACGGGCCCGGCCATCAGCCCTTGCCCGGGTGGAGCGCGCCGCACTCGGCGCAGGTGCGGGCGGCCTCGTCGGCGTAGAACGCCTGGAAGACCGGCGGCAGGTCCTTGACGATGTCGCGGACCTGGAGTTCGACCTCGTGGACGCGGTTGCCGCAGTCGAGGCAGTACCACTGGAACTTCTCCAGCGTGCCCTCCTCGCGCACCCGCTCGACCACCATGCCGATCGACCCGGCCTCCGGCCGCTGCGGCGAATGCGGCACGTCGCCCGGCAACATCCACATCTCGCCCTCGCGGATGTGCACGGTCCGCGGTCCGTCGGGCGTCATGAGGTTGACGTGCATGTTGCCCTTGACCTGGTAGAAGAACTCCTCGTACGGGTCGACGTGGAAGTCGGTGCGCTGGTTGGGGCCGCCCACGACCTGCACGATGAAGTCCGACCCGCCCGGGAACATCTCCTTGTTGCCGACCGGCGGCTTGAGCAGGTGCTTGTTGCCCTCGATCCAGCCGGGGAAGTTCACCGGCTCGGTGATGTCGGTCATTCGTCGACTCCTTCCGGGAGTAGCGCCACGGCCTGTATCTCGATCAGCAGATGGGGATGGGGAAGCTGGTGCACCGCCACGGTGGTGCGGGCGGGCCCGGTCTCGTCGAAGTACTCGGCGTAGACCTCGTTGTAGCCGCCGAAGTCGTTCATGTTCACCAGGTAGGTCGTCACCTGGACCAGGTCGGACAGGCCCGCCCCGGCCGAGGCGAGGATGTCGGCGATGTTCTCGATCACCGCCCGGGTCTGCGCCCGGATGTCCAGCGAGGTGGTGCCCATCGCGTCGGCGCTCGCGCCCGCGATGGTGTTGTCGGGACGCCGGCTGGAGGTGCCCGAGACGAACACGAACCCCCCGGCGATCTTCAGATGGGGGAACCGGCCGCGTGGGGTGGCCTTCCCAGGAACGATCTTGCCCGCGCTCATGAGGCGACTCCGGCGATGACGGCCCCCGGCGCGATGCGCCGGCCGCTCACGAGGCCGCCTTGAACGAGGCCGTGCCGAGCTTCTCGACCACCGCGCGCACGTGGTCGCCCGGGTTCAGCGGCACCGCCGCCGTGGCCGCGCCGGCCAGCACGATCCAGCCGTCGCGGAGCTCCACGCCCCGCCCGCCCGCCAGGCGGACCGCCGCGTCGAAGGCGCGGCGCGGGTCGCCGAGGATGGCGGCGGTAGAGCCCGTCTGCACGACGCGGCCGTTCACCTCCAGCAGCACGCCGAGGTTGTCCAGCCCGCCGGGCACCGGACACCACGGGCCGACGACGAAACCGGCCGCCGAGGTGTTGTCGGCGATCACGTCGGGCAACGAGAAGTCGAAGCCCTCGAAGCGCGAGTCGATCACCTCCAGCGCGGGGGCGACCGCCCGGACGACCGGCTCGGGGTCGTGGGAGAGCAGGAAGGCGACCTCCGGTTCGGCCCGGGGGTGGATGAGCCGGCCCAGGTCGAGCACGCCGCCGTCGTCGACGCGCATGCCGTCGGTGAGGTGGCCCCAGATGACCTCCTCCACGCCGACCTGCGCCATCTTGGCGCGGCTGGTCAGGCCCATCTTCACGCCGGTCAGCCGTTCGCCGCGGGCCAGCCGCCGTTCGATGAGCGCCCGCTGCACGTCATAGGCCCCGGAAGGGCCGAGACCGGCCTCGGCCGCGAGGCGCGGGATGGCCGTGGCCGTCAGCGCCGCCTGGTCGAGGCGGTCGGCGAGCTCGCCGATCATCGGGTTCCTCCCAGGTCGAGCGCCACGTCGACGATCATGTCCTCCTGGCCCCCGACCATGCGGCGGCGGCCCAGTTCGACCAGGATGGCGCGCACGTCCACGCCGTAGCGGTCGGCGGCGCGTTCGGCGTGCCGCAGGAAGCTGGAGTAGACCCCGGCGTAGCCGAGCGAGAGCGTCTCGCGGTCGACCCGCACGGGCCGGTCCTGGAGCGGCCGGACGAGGTCGTCGGCGGCGTCCATCAGCGCGAACACGTCGCAGCCGTGCGGCCAGCCGTGGAGTTCGGCGACGGCGGCGAAGACCTCCAGCGGGGCGTTGCCCGCCCCCGCGCCCATCCCGGCCAGCGACGCGTCGACGCGGGTGGTGCCGTGCTCGACGGCGACGACGCTGTTGGCGACGCCGAGCGACAGGTTGTGGTGCGCGTGGATGCCGATCTCGGTGCCCTCGTCGAGCACCTGCCGGTAGGCGTCGACCCGTTCGGCGACGTCGCGCATGAGCAACCGGCCGCCCGAGTCGGTGACGTAGACGCAGTGGGCGCCGTACGACTCCATGAGCTTGGCCTGCCCGGCCAGGGTGGCGGGGTCGGCCATGTGCGACATCATCAGGAAGCCGGCCACGTCCATGCCGTTGTCCCTGGCCCAGGCGATGTGCTGGGCGGCGATGTCGGCCTCGGTGCAGTGGGTGGCGACGCGCACGCTGGTGACGCCGAGGTCGCGGGCGGCCTTCAGGTCGGCGATGGTGCCGATGCCCGGAAGGAGCAGCGTGGTGAGCCGGGCCCTGGTGATGACGGACGCGGCGGCCTCGATCCACTCGGCGTCTCCGGCCGCGCCGTGGCCGTAGTTGACGCTGGAGCCCGCCAGGCCGTCGCCGTGGGCGACCTCGATGGCGTCCACGCCGGCCGTGTCGAGCGCGGCGGCGATCCGCCGGACCTGGTCGGGGGTGTAGCGGTGGGCGATGGCGTGCATGCCGTCGCGCAGGGTGACGTCCTGGACGTAGAGGCGGTTCACCGGGTCACCATCCGTTCGGCCGTGCGCAGCGCCGCCGAGGTCATGATGTCGAGGTTCCCGGCGTATTCGGGCAGGTAGTGCCCGGCTCCGGAGACCTCCAGGAAGACCGACACCTGGAGGCCGGCGAACCGCCGGCCGAGCGCGGGGACGTAGGCGTCCACGGGGTCGAACTGCACCTCCTGCTTGAGGCGGTAGCCGGGCACGTACTCCTGGACCGAGGCCACCATCCCGGTCACCGAGCGCGCGATCGCCTCGTGGTCGGCGTCGGCGCAGAGACAGTAGACGGTGTCCCGCATGAGCAGCGGGGGCTCCGCCGGGTTCAGCACGATGATCGCCTTGCCGCGTTCGGCGCCGCCGACCACCTCGATCGCCCGGGAGGTCGTCTCGGTGAACTCGTCGATGTTGGCGCGGGTGCCCGGCCCGGCCGACCGGGAGGCGATGGAGGCGACGATCTCCCCGTACACGACCGGGGTGACCCTGCCGACGGCGGCCACGATCGGCACGGTGGCCTGGCCGCCGCAGGTGACCATGTTGACGTTGCGCTCGCCCAGGTGCTCGCCGAGGTTCACCGGCGGCACCACGTAGGGGCCGACCGCGGCCGGGGTGAGGTCGACGACGACCTTGCCGTGGGCGCGCAGCACCTCGTCGTTGTGCCGGTGGGCCCCGGCGGAGGTGGCGTCGAAGACCACGTCGACGTCGGCGAACTCCGGCATCGCGACCAGGCCCTCGACACCCTTGTCGGTGGTGGCCACGCCCATGCGCCGGGCGCGCGCGAGGCCGTCGGAGGCGGGGTCGATCCCGGCCATCGCCACCATGCGGAGCGTCTTCGACAACCGCAGTACCTTGATCATCAGATCGGTGCCGATGTTGCCCGACCCGATCACCGCCACTCCGGCGTTCATCGCACCCCTCCGAAACAGGTCCTGACCGAGCCGAGGCCCGAGATGCGCGCCTCATAGGCCGCGCCCGGCGTCACCGGGACCATCGGCCCGAGCGCGCCGGAGAGCACCACGTCACCGGCGCGCAGCGGACGCCCCGCGCGGGCGAGCGTCCCGGCCAGCCAGGCCACGGCGTGCGCCGGGTTGCCCAGGCAGGCCGCGCCCGCGCCGACCGAGACGGGTTCGCCGTCGTGTTCGAGCACCGCGCCGCAGAGCCGCAGGTCCACGTCGGCGACGCGGCGCGGGCTCGGGCCGAGCACGAACAGGCCGCTGGAGGCGTTGTCGGCGACGGTGTCGACGATGGAGATGTCCCAGTCCGCCACCCGCGAGCCGACGATCTCGATGGCCGGCAGCAGGTGGTCGGTCGCGCGGATCACGTCCACCACCGTCACCTGCTCGTGCGGCAGGTCGGCCCCGAGGACGAACGCGATCTCCGCCTCCACCCGTGGCTGGAGCACCCGGCCGGGCGCGACCTCCGCGCCGTCGGGCACCGCCATGTCGGCGAACAGCACCCCGAAGTCGGGCTGGAAGACCCCGAGAGCCTTCTGGACGACGGGGTTGGTCAGCCCGATCTTCGCGCCGACCGGCCGCCGCCCCTCGGTGGTCCACCGCTCCACCTGCGCCTGCTGGACGGCGTAGGCGGTGGCCACGTCCCCTTCGGGCAGCAGGCCGCCGCGCAGGGGAGGGCACGGCGTGCCGGTGTCGTAGGCGTCGCGCAGGATCTGGGCCGCGCGCCGGATGCCGGTCATGAGAGGTCCACGCAGACGTTGGTGAGCTCCGAATAGAAGCCGAGCGAGTGCACGCCGCCCTCGCGGCCTACCCCCGAGGCCTTGACCCCGCCGAACGGGGTGCGCAGGTCGCGCAGGAACCAGGTGTTGACCCACACGATCCCGGCGTCGAGGCGGGCGCCCGCCCGGTGGGCGCGGCCGACGTCCCGGGTCCAGACGGTCGCCGCCAGGCCGTAGGCGCTGTCGTTGGCCAGCGCGAACGCCTCGTCCTCGTCGTCGAACGGGGCGACGTGGCAGACCGGGCCGAAGATCTCCTCCCGGTTGGTCCTGGCGTCCGGCCCGAGACCGGTGAGCACGGTCGGCCGCACGTACGCGCCGCCGTCCCGCGCGTCGCCGAAGACCGGCGCGTCGCCGCCGGCCAGCACGGTCGCGCCCTCGGCGCGGGCCAGGTCGTAGTGGCCGAGCACCTTGTCGCGGTGGCCGTGGGAGATCAGCGGCATCGTGCCGGTCGCCGGGTCGGACGGCCAGCCGAACCCCTGCTCGGCGGCCCGCCGGGCCAGCCGTTCGGTGAACTCCTCGAAGACCGGCCGCTGCACGTAGAGCCGTTCGGTGCACAGGCAGACCTGGCCGCCGTTGGTGAAGCTGGAGCGGACCGAGCCTTCGACGGCGGCGTCGAGGTCGGCGTCGGCGAAGACGAGCCCGGCGTTCTTGCCGCCCAGCTCGAACGAGACGGCCTTCACGCCGTCGGCCGCGGCCCGCATGATCGCGCTGCCGGTGGCCGACTCGCCGGTGAAGGTGATCGCGTCGACCTCCGGGTGGGTGGTGAGGAACTCGCCCGCCGAGCCGGGGCCGAAGCCGTGCACCAGGTTGAACACCCCGTCGGGCACGCCGACCGCCGCCATCACCTCGGCCAGCAGCGTCGCCGAGGCCGGCGTCTCCTCCGACGGCTTGACGACGACCGCGTTCCCGCAGGCCAGCGCGGGCGCGACCTTCCAGGTCAGCAGCAGCAGCGGCAGGTTCCACGGCACGATCACCGCCACCACGCCGACGGGTTTGCGCACCGCGTAGTTGATCGCCCGGCCGCCGGTGACGAACGACTCGGTGGGGGCCGTCGCGGCGATCTCCGCGAAGGCCCGGAAGTTGGCCGCGCCGCGCGGGATGTCCAGCGTCCTGGCCTGCGAGATCGGTTTGCCGGTGTCGGCGACCTCGGCCGTGACCAGGTCGTCGAAACGGCGGTCCAGCTCGTCGGCGACGGCGTTCAGGATCTTCGCGCGGGCGCGCTCGTCCATGCGGCCCCACGGCCCGCGCATCGCCCGGCGGGCGGCCCGGACCGCCGCGTCGACGGTGTCGGCCCCGGCCTCGGCGACCTCGAAGACGGTCTCCCCGGTGACCGGGCTGACCTTGGCGAACCTCTTCCCCTCCGGCACGAACCGGCCGTCGACGAAGTTGCGCAGCAGGCCCGGCTCGCCGGGCGGGCGGCCGGACCTCAGGTCCGGCGTCCACAAAGTCATGCGCTCCGCCTTCCTCTCAGCAGGGCGCCGACTGCGAGCAGCGCGCCCGCGCCGACGGCCGCGCCGAGCACCCGGTGCTGACGGCGCACCCGCCGCCACACCTGGGCGTAGGGCACGGTCGAGAAGGACACCAGTTCGTAGCGGGAGACGTAACGGCCGGGCAGGGCCCGCTCCAGCGCGTGCTCCACCTTCTTCTGGAACTGGAAGACGGGGGAGGCGACCTTGTCGCGCATCTCGACGAAGTTGGCCAGGGCCATCCGGGCGATGGCCTCGGTGTTGTCCCTGCGCCGCTCCTCGTAGAGCGGCAGCGCGCGGCTCCAGTCGCCGCCGGTCTCGTCGAGGCAGCGGTCGAGCTCGACGACGTCCTCGAAGGCGCAGTTGGCGCCCTGGCCGTAGAACGGCACGATCGCGTGGGCGGCGTCGCCGATCAGCGCGGCCGTGCCGCCGACGTGCCAGGGGGTGCAGCGCACGGTGCCGAGCAGGCCGACGGGGTTGTGCCGGTAGTCCTCGACGAGCGTGGGGGCCAGCTCGGCCAGGTCGGGGTAGTGCTCGGCGAAGTGGCGTTCGATCGCGGCCGGGCTGCCGATCGAGGCGAAGCTGCTGGTGCCGCTGTTGGGCCAGAACAGGGTGCAGGTGAACGAGCGGTCGGGGTTGGGCAGCGCGATCATCATGGAGGTGCCGCGCGGCCAGATGTGCAGCGCGTCCGGGGCCAGCGCGAACTCGCCGTCACGGGCCGGGATGCGCAGCTCCTTGTAGCCGTAGTCGAGGAAGTCGAGGCTCTCGGTCAGCCCGGCGTGCGCCAGCAGTTGCGCCCGCACCGCCGAACCGGCGCCGTCGGCCCCGAGCACCACGGCGGCCCTGGCCGTCGTGGTGCCGGCCGGGGTCTCGTACGTCATCTCGCCGGTGCGCGGGTCGAGACCGGTCAGCCGGTGGTCGAAGGCGATGCGCACGCCGGGTTGTTCGGCCGCCGCGGTGAGCAGGGCGTTGTTGAGGGCCGAGCGGCTGATCGAGTTGATCGCCCGCTGCCCGTCGTGGCTGTAGGGCTGGAAGTCGAGCTCGCCCTTCACCGGGTGGATGACACGGCCGCGCATTGGCAGCGCGTCGGCCATGACCTGCTTGTCCAGGCCGATGCGGCGCAGCGCGTCGAGGCCGCGTTCCGACAGGGCGAGGTTGATCGAGCGGCCCCGCTCGACCGCGCCGGTCCTGGGGTCGGGGCGTCGTTCGTACAGGGCGACCCGCAGGCCGCGCCGGGCCAGGAAACAGGCGAGCAGGCAGCCGGCCAGACCGGCGCCGACCACCGCTATCTCCTCCGGATC
>NZ_BBXE01000057.1 GCF_001570565.1 Herbidospora yilanensis
TCCGCGGCGGGTTCCACCTTGGTCGCCGGGTCGCCGTCGACTGCCTGGGCGAGTTGCGGCACCAGCCGGTCGAGGACGTACGGCAGGGACAACACCGTCACGAACGAGAACGCCACGCCGTAGTCGGTGCTCTCGCCGACGAACACCTCACGGCCCTCGGCGACGACCTTCATGTCCTTGTAAACGGCGTCCTGGTGCAGCGTCTCGACGTCCTTCTCGGTGTCGGGGACCGTCCAGACGATGAGGTCCTGGTCGAGCAGGTCGCTGCGTTCCTTGGAGATGCTGGCGCCGAACTTGTCGCCGATCACCGCGTCGAGGTCGGACGGCAGGCTGAAGCCGAGCGACACGAGGTTGCGGGAGCGGGTGTCCTGGCTGCCGTACACGAAGAAGCCCTCGTAGGGCGTGGCCACGACGGCCTTCTTGCCGGCGAACTCGGGGTGTTCGGCGGCCATCGTCCTGAACTTGGTCTCGACCTCGCCGACCAGCGCCTTGGCCTCGGTCTCCTTGCCGAGCGCCTTGCCGGTGATGAGGGTCTGCTCCTGCCAGGGGATGCCGTAGTCGTTGTAGGCGGCGGGCTGCGCGACGACCGGGGCGAACTTCGACAGGGTGTCGTACTGCTCCTTGGTCAGGCCGGCGTACAGGGCCAGGATCAGGTCGGGCTTGAGGGCGGCGATCTTCTCGACCTGCGGCCCGGTGCCCGGGTCCTCCAGCAGGGTCGGGACGGGGGCGCCGTTCAGCTTCGGCGTGGCCCACGGGCCGATCGCGCCGGGGAAGTCGCCGAACCAGTTGGTGGTGCCCACGGGGACGACGCCGAGCGCGATGGCGGCGTCCTGGTCGGTCAGGCCGACGGTGAAGACACGCTGCGGGGCGGCCGGGACGGTCGTGGAGCCGAACTTGTGCTCGATCGTCACGGGGAAGGCGGCGGCGGGGGCGGTCGTGCCGGCCGGAGGGGCGGCCGGGGCCGACGCGGCGGGGGTTGCCGTCTCCGACGACGACCCGCAGGCGGCGACGGTGCCGAGCAGGAGGGAGGAGGCGAGCACCGCGGCGAACCGGATGCCTCTCGTAATGCCGAGCATCGAATTTCCTTATTCGAGGGGGTTTTTACTGTTTGGGCGGACACCCGACCACGCCTCCCAGAGGGAGGCGTACCGGCCGCCGGAGGAGCGCAGCTCGTCGTGCGGGCCGCTCTCCACGATCCGGCCGCCGTCCATGACGACGACGCGGTCGGTCGCCGCCGCCTGGGTGAGGCGGTGGGCGACGATGAGGGCCGTGCGGCCCTCGACGGTGGTCTCGATGGCCTTCTCCAGCACCCGCGCCCCGGCGCTGCCCGCCTCGGCGGTCGCCTCGTCGAGCACGGCCACGGGCGGGTCGGCCAGGATCAGCCGGGCCAGCGCGAGCTGCTGGATCTGGGTGGCGGTGAGGCGGTGGCCGCCCTCGCCGACGACGGTGGCCAGGCCGGCGGGCAGGGTTTCGGCCCAGGTGAGCGCGTCGACCCTGGTCAGCGCCTCGCGCAGGTCCGCGTCGGTGGCGTCGGGGCGGGCCAGCCGCAGGTCGTCGGCCAGCGGGCCGGCGAAGACGTGCACGTCCTGGGTGACCATGCCGACCTCGCCGGGGACGGCGATCACGCCGGCGGCCGGGCGGTGGATGCCGGCGATCAGCCGGGCCAGCGTCGTCTTCCCGGCGCCGCTCGCGCCGACGAGGGCGACCCGTTCGCCTTCGCGGATCGTCAGGTCGACGTCGTGCAGCACGGGCCGGCCTTCGTCGTAGGCGTGGCCGAGCCCGGAGACCTCGATCCGCGGCGCCTTCGGCCGGTCGAGGGCCGGTGGTTCCGGCTGGTCGATGACGCCGACCAGGCGGGCCAGCGCGGCGCCCGCCGACTGGGCGTCGTCGATCAGCACGAGCGCGGTGTTCACCGGGGCGAACAGGGAGTGGAAGTAGAGGGCGGCGGCGGTGGCCGTGCCGATGGAGGCGGCGCCCGAACGGACCATGAGGAACCCGGCGACCAGCACGGCGGCCAGGCCCGCGTACTCGGCGACGTGGAGGCGGCTGTAGAAGCGCAGCACCAGGTTGACGCCCCGCATGGTCAGGTCGACGGCCGTGGTGGAGCGTTCGGCCACCTTGGCCGTGTGGTCGGCCTCCAGCCGGAACGCCCGCACGGTCTTCGCGCCGCCGATGGTGTCGAGGAGCTGCTGCTGCTGGGCGCCACCGGCCACCCGCTGCCGGGCGTAGAGGGGACCGGCGGTGCGGACGTACCAGCGCGCGGTGTGCCACTGGACCGGCACCGCGATCAGCGCGGCCAGCAGGAACCGCCAGTCGAGGATCGCCAGCGCGCCCAGCGTGAGCACGATCGCCAGGCCCGAGCGGGCCATCTCGGGCAGTGCCACCCGGACGGCCTCGGCGATCAGGGAGACGTCGCCGGTCACCCGCGAGGTCAGGTCGCCCGACCCGGCCCGTTCGACCTGTTCGAGCGGCAGCCGCATCGCCCGGCCGACGAACCGCTCGCGCAGCCGGGCCAGCACCGTCTCGCCGAGCCGCGACACCAGCGCGAGCCCGAGGGTCATCGTGCCGCCCTGGGTGAGCGCGACCACGACCAGCGCCAGCACCGGCGTCGTGATCGCGGTGGCGGGCTCGCCGGCGGCGACGAGGTCGACGACGGCGCCGAGCAGCGGCTGGGTGAGCAGCCCGATCGAGGTGGCCACGACCATCACGGCGAACCCGCCGAGGGCCAGGGCGCGGTAGGGCCGGATCAGGTCGAGGAGCACCGCGCGGGTGCGGGCCGCCGTGGCGACGGGGAGCAGTTCGCGGCTCACGCGAGCACCGCCGTCCGGTAGACGGCGTTGCGGGTCACGAGGTCGGCGTGCGGCGCGGCGTCGGTGACGCGGCCGCCGTCGAGCAGCACCACCCGGTCGGCCACCGCGAGCAGCGCGGGGGAGGTGGTGACGAGGATCGTGGTCCGGTCGCGCCGGACGTCGCGCAACCGGGAGGCGATGCGCGCCTCGGTCACCGCGTCGACCGCCGTGGTCGGGTCGTGGACGACCAGGACGGCGCGATCTGCGGCCAGCGCCCTGGCCAGGGCCACCCGCTGCCGCTGCCCGCCCGAGAGCGACTGGCCGCGCTCGCCGACGTGCCCGTCGATGCCGCCGGGCAGTTCGCCGGCCACCTCGTCGGCGCCCGCCGCGGCCAGCGCCTCGGGATGGTCGCCGCCGACGTTCTCGCGCAGCGTGCCCTCGAACAGGTCGGCGTCGTGGTCGGCGACCAGCACCACCTCGCGCAGCGCGGCCGGGTCGAGGTCGGCCAGCGCCACCCCGTCGAGCTCGACGGTCCCGGACGACGGGTCGGCGGTCCGGCCCAGGCAGCTCAGCAGGCTGACCGCGTCGGCCGGGTCGACGGCCGCCACTCCCAGCACCTCGCCGGGGGCCACCTCCAGGTCGACGCCCTTCAGGGTGTCGTGGGAGACGGCGCGGAGGCGGAGCGAACCGCGTACCGGAACAGGCGCCCGGGAGGTGCCGGCGGCGATGGCGTGGGGGGCGGCGAGCACCTCCGCGATCCGGGCCGCCGAGGCCCGGCCCATCGCGAACTGGGCGTTCACCCAGGCGAAGACCTCCAGCGGGCCGATCAGGAACAGCGCGAGGCCGACGGCCGAGACGAGTTCGCCGAGCGTGATCGCGCCCGAGGCGGCCAACCGGCCGCCGACCAGCGCCACGACGGCGATGAAGACGCCGGTGAGCGCGACGACCAGGCCCGTCTGCAGGGCCTCGGCGCGGGCCGCGCGCAGCGTCGCGGCGAGGGAGTCGCCGCTGGTGACCCGGTAGCGGGCGACCGCGGCCGTCTCGGCGCCGATGCCCTTGAGCACCCGCAGGCCCTTGATCAGGTCGGCCGCGACGCCGGACGCGTGCGCGGCGCGGTCCTGCTGGTCTTCGCTGGCCTTCTCCAGCGGCTTGCTCAGCAGGTGACCCAGGAACAGCAGCAGGGGAGTGCCGGCCAGCACGACCAGGCCGAGCGGCACGGAGATGCGCAGCAGCACCACGGCCGCGACCACGATGCCCGCCAGCGCCGAGAAGGCCAGCATCACCGACATGTTGACCGCGCCGACCCGTTTGGCGTCCTCGGTCGCGGTGTTGGTCAGCGCACCCGGGAGCCGGCCCTCCTCGGCCCCGCCCCGGGCGTCGAGCACCCGTTCGACGAGTTCCATGCGCAGCGTGTGGCCGGCCCGCTCGGCGGCGCGCTCCCCGGCGCGGGCGCCGAAGCGGTAGGAGAACGACAACACGACGTAGACGACCGCCAGGACGACGAGCCACCGGGCCAGCGCGGGCAGGTCGCCCCCGGCCACCCCCTGGTCGATCACCACGCCGATCAGCACCGGGACCATGACCTCACCGGCCTGGTGGACGGCCCCCAGCACGGCGCCGGTGACGACGTCACGGCGCTGCCCCGAGATCGCCCGCCACAGGACAGCCCTCACCCGTCACCCTCCGCCTCGCCTCGGTAAAACTTAGGTAAGGCTACACTAACCCTGTTTGGCGAGCCAGTTCGGAGGTCGGGGACCCGGCCGGATGGGTTCGTCGTCCTCGTCCGGGTCCCTGGAGCACTGCCGCCGACCATGCACGCCGGGCCACCGGGGGAGCGGCACCAGTTCGCGCCACTCGATCGGCTCCCGCGGCCGGCCGGGCGTCCTGGCCGTCGGGCGCGGCATCGCGATCGGCGGCGAGTGACGATCGGCACGGGTGGCGCCGTGGCAGCGACGCCACCCGTGCTCCTTCGCGCGGTGCTCCAGAAGAGGGAGCCACACCGACGCGGCCGGCGCCCGCGCGCCGGGACGGGGACCGTCCAGGTCGTTGTCCCAGTCGCGCGCGAGCGCCTCCATCCAGGTTCCGAGCTGCGGATCCCGGGGCGGTCGATCCACCACGGGCCTGCCACCGCCGGTGCGTCCCGCACGCCGCCGGAGGCCTCATGTCCCGCACGCCTCGTCGAGCGCGGCCCGCTGCCTAAGCAACGCGGCCTCCAGCTTCTCGACGTTCTCCTTCCGCCGCCGGTCGGACTCGGTCTTCGCGACGTACTGCTCGGCGATGGTCGTGCCGGTGACGGTGACCTGTGTCGGCCGGAAGCCCGTCATCGTCTTCTCCAGGGCGGTCAGGGCTGTCCGCACGCGCTCGTCGGCGGCCTCGGCGGCGGTGGTGCGGAAACGGTCGCCGGTCGCCTCGGTCATCATGCTCACCACCTCTTCCGGGGCGACGCCCGTGATGCTCAGGGCGTAGGCGACGAGCTTGCGGCCGTCGCCGCACGCCTTCGTGTCGGCCGCGCCCAGCCCGCCGCAGCCGGCCGTCAGCACGAGCGAACCGGCGGCCAGGAGCCGTCGCATCAGGCCCGCACCTCCGCCTTCGCGGGCGCGGCGACCACGCCGGCGGCGGTGATCGCCAGCGCGACCAGGACGTAGAGCGAGATGGCGAGGGTGGTGCCGAACCGGTCGAGCAGCGCCAGCGCGATGATCGGGGCCAGCGCCCCGCCGAGCACGCCCGCGAGCTGATAGCCCATCGACGCCCCGCTGTAGCGCAGGCGGGTGCTGAACAACTCGGCGATGAACGCGGCCTGCGGGCCGTACATGGCGGCGTGGCAGGCCAGCGCGACGACCGTCGCGAACACGATCAGCGTGAACGACCCGGTGTCGAGCAGCGGGAAGAACACGAACGCCCACACCGCCGCGCCCGCCGCCCCCGCCAGGTAGACGGGCTTGCGGCCGATCCGGTCGGACAACGCGCCGAACATCGGGATCAGGAAGAGCTGGCACGCCGACGCGATCAGCACCGCGTTCAGCCCCGTCTGCCGGTCGAGGTTCAGCGTTCCGGTGACGTACGTGAGGATGTAGAGCGTGAAGGTGTAGAAGGCGACGTCGACGCCGATGCGGGCGGCGATGGCCGACAGCAGGGCACGCGGATGCGTGGTGATCACGTCGAGCAGGGGCATGCGGGCCTTGGCGGGCATCTCGGCGTACACGGGGGACTCGGCCACCCGCACCCGGATCCAGAGCCCCACCCCGACGAGCACGCCCGACAGCAGGAACGGGATCCGCCACCCCCAGTCGAGGAACGCCTGCTCCGGCAGGGTCGCCGACAGCACCCCGAGCGCCCCGGCCGCCAGCAGGTTCCCGGCCGGCACCCCGACCTGCGGCCAGCTCGCGTTGAAGCCCTTCCGGGCGGGGTCGCCGTGCTCCATCGTCATCACCACCGCGCCGCCCCACTCGCCGCCGAGGCCGAGCCCCTGGAGGAAACGCAGCGTCACGAGCAGGATCGGCGCGGCCACGCCGATAGCGGCGTAGGCAGGCAGCAGGCCGATCAGGAACGTCGCGATCCCCATCAGCAGGAGCGTCGCGACGAGCACACCCCGGCGGCCGACCCGGTCGCCGAAGTGGCCGAAGACGATGCCGCCGAGCGGACGGGCGACGAAGCCGACCGCGTAGGTCGTGAGGGCGAGCAGGGTGCCGGTGAGCGGCTCGAACGTCGGGAAGAAGACCTTGCCGAAGACCAGGGTGGCGGCGGTGCCGTAGAGGAAGAAGTCGTACCACTCCAGGGACGTGCCGATCAGGCTTGCGACGATCACCCGGCGGGACTGGGAGGTTGCCATGACGCTCCTTCGTGGGGAGGTGGGGCCACATTCAACATAAGAATCGTTGAACAATTCGACAAGAGGTTTGTTCGCATGTTTTGCTGGTTACCGTGCGTGAACGAACTACCGGGCCCCATCTCCTGCGAACCAGCACCGCCGAACTCGTCGCGGGCGTGCTGCGCGACCGCATCGCCCAGGCGGTCTACGCACCCGGCGAACGTCTCTCCGAAGAGGCCATCGGCGCCGAACTGGAGATCTCCCGCAACACCCTGCGCGAGGCCTTCCGGCTGCTCGGCCACGAGAGACTGCTCGTCCACAAGCTCAACCGGGGCGTGTTCGTCCGGGTCCTGTCGGCCTCCGACGTGAAAGACCTCTACCTGGTCCGGCGCGTCATCGAATGCGCGGCCGTGCGCAACTCGGCCGGGGGAGACCTGGCCGCCTGCCGCGAGGCGGTCGAAGAGGGCGAACGCGCCGCCGCCGACGACCGCTGGCGCGACGTCGGCACCGCGAACCTGCGCTTCCACCAGGCCCTCGTCGCCCTCCACGGGAGCTCCCGCCTCGACGAGCTGATGGGCCAGTTGCTCGCCGAGCTGCGCCTGGTCTTCCACGTGATGGAGAACCCGGGCGCGTTCCACGCGCCGTTCGTCGCCCGCAACCGCCTGCTGACCGGGCTCCTGGAGGAGGGGCGGCTGGCCGAGGCGGAGCAGTACCTGTCGACCTATCTCGACGACGCCGAGGCTTTACTGCAGGCGGCTTTCCGCGCGGGGGCGTGACCCGCTCTCAGCCGAGGATCGCCATGCCCGCCGGGGGCAGGCTGACCCGCACCAGCGCCCGGCCGTCGTGGTGGACGACCGAGGGCGGGGCCGTCTCCCCGTAGAGCACCGACAGGACCGACCCCTCGGGGTGGAACGGGTGGTGGACGGTGACCAGGGCCGTCAGCGGGTCGAGCGTCGGGTTGAGGGCGACCAGGACCTCACGGTCGTGCAGGATGCGCGACCACGCGGTCAGCTCGCCCGTCGCCGGGAGGCGGAACGCGCCGCCCGTCGAGATCTCCCGCAGGTACATGCGGCCGCGCCGCAGCGCCAGGCCGACGCCGTCGGCGCGGTTGCGGACCGCCGCGAGGGCCCGGATCCTCCGGTACGCCGGATGCTCCGGATCGAAGAAGTGGCAGCCCTGGGTGCCGAACGCGCCGAACGTCCCGCCGAACATCGACTCGCGGATGTAACGGCCGTCGCCCCCGGCCGGCGCCGCGCCGTCGAAGGCCTGCTCGGTGCCGTAGTAGACGCACGGGATGCCCAGCGTGGTGAGCTGCACGCCGACCGCGTGCGCGACCTGGGCGTCGGCGTGCGGCCCGGTGTTCCCCGCCGAGAAGCGGCGGCGCTCGCGGCCGACCATGTCGTGGTCGTCGAACATCGTCACGCGGTAGCGGCCGGTCTCGCGGTGGCCGCCGAGGATGTCGTGGCCCTGGTATCGGGCGAAGAACGCCTGCGGGTCGGCGAACCCCTTGACCAGCCCGGCGACCAGCGCCGCCGGCTCGCCGACGTCGAGCACGGCGTCGAGGTGGTCGCGGGCCATCCCGGCGCCGCCGGTCACCTCGCCGAGCAGCAGGAAGTTCTCCTTGCCGACCGACTCGGCGTATTCGCGGATCGCGCCGCAGACGTCGCGCGACACCTCCCACGGCACGTGCCGCACCGTGCCGATCCGGAACCCGTCGCAGTCGGTGAACGCGATCCAGTGCCGGTAGACGTCGACGACCGCCGACAGGACGTCGTCGCGGGTCAGGGCCAGGTCTTTCAGCGTCTGGAAGCCGCCCCGGCGGAACTCCGCGCCGGGGTCGAGGAGCACGTACATGCCCAGGGCGTGGGCCTCGGCGACGAGGCTGCGCAGGTCGTCGGGGCTGCCGAACCTCGGGTCGACGTCCATGACGTCCTGGCCGCCGTAGCCGTGGCAGGTCTCCAGGCCGGGGCGCTGCCGCCAGACCGGGCCGAGCCACAGGGTGGTGACGCCGAGGTCACGCAGGTAGCCCAGTCTGCCGGTGATCCCGTTGATCGTGCCGCCCTGGAAGCGCGACCCGGAGCCGGCCCACCCGATCGGGTCGGGGGCCCGGTGGGCGTCGGTGCGGTCGAACATCGGGCGGGTCTCCTCGCGGCCGTCGCTGAACCGGTCGGGGAGCAGGAAGTACAGGAACTGGTCACGCCACGTAACCGGGCTCGGATGCATGGGTTCCTCCCCCACATGTCGGCCTGCCGGGCGTCGTCGGCCTCGCGGGCCGGTCGATCGGGTCCACGTTGGTCATGGACCAGTCCAACGGAACGTAAACAACTGAACGCGAAGTGTGACCGAGCGGTGTCGTGCCGGACTCTGGACGAATGAAGTCGCGCGGGTCGACCCGTGGCAGTGCGGTGTCGATCAGGCCGTCAGATCACGGGCAGGATCTGCCGCAGCTCGCCCGGCGTCGTGCCCCTGGGCCGCCACTCGCGGGGGTAGCCGAGCGAGACCTCCTCGAACCGCACCCCGTCGTACCAGGTCGTGCGGGGGATGTGCAGGTGGCCGTAGACCATGGCGATCGCGCCGAACCTGATGTGCCAGTCGGCGGTGCGGTCGGTGCCGCACCAGATCGCGAACTCGGGGTGGCGCAGCACGAACGTGGGGTCGCGGACCAGCGGATAGTGGTTGACCAGGACGGTCGGCAGGCCGCCGGGGCGTTCGGCCAGGCGGCGCTCGGTCTCCTCGGCCCGCGCGGCGCACCATTCGTCGATGCCGTCGTAGGGGTCGGCGTGGAGGACCATCTCGTCGGTGCAGACGACGCCCTTGTCGTAGGCCAGCTTCAGGGCCGCCTCTTTGGTCGTGACGCCGGGCACGCGGTAGGTGTAGTCGTAGAGGACCATGAGGGGCGCCACCGTGACCGGGCCGTCGGGGCCCTCCCAGGTCGGGTAGGGGTCTTCGGGCGTGACGACGCCCAGGTCGCGGGCCACCTTCACGAGGTGTTCGTAGCGCTCGACGCCGCGGAGCTGGACCGTCTCGCTCGGGTGGGTCCACAGGTCGTGGTTGCCGGGCGCCCAGACGACCTTGGCGAAGCGGCTCGCCAGGGTGCCCAGCACCCACTCGAAGTCGGCGACCTTCTCGGACACGTCTCCGGGCAGCAGCAGCCAGTCGGTCTCCGACCGGGGCCGGATGCGTTCGACGATCTCCCGGTTCTCGGGATAACCGACGTGCACGTCGCTGATGGCCAGAAGAAATGTCATAACGGGCAGTCTCTCCAACCTGGACGCCCAAATCCACCTGCGAGCCGCTCGCAGTCACCCGGCGAGTTCACGCCGGACCAGGTCGCTGATCGTGGTGGCGGTGGTGAAGTCGGTGCTCAGCACGTTCTTCGTGAGCGCGAACGCCATGCCGGTCTTCGTGTCGGCGTAGGCCGTGCTGCCGCCCGCGCCCGAGACGCCGAACGTGGTCGGGTCGGGATCGGCGAAGGCGCCCGGGTGGCCGATGCCGTAGCCGAGGCCCCACCGCATGGGGTTGCCGAAGACGGCGTCGACGCCCTCGGACGAGATCGCGGAGATCCGCCGGAGGCGCTCGGGGGAGATCAGCCGCACGCCGCCGACCTCGGTCATCAGCGCCGAGTAGAGGCGGGCCATCGCGCGGGCCGACATCTTGCCCCCGGCCGGGATGTCGGCGGCCAGGATGTCGGGCCGGTTGCCGAACGCGGCGGTCGGCATGACCGACATCGGCGCGGCCTTGAACATCGGCAGGTCGGGCAGCTCGGCCGGCAGCCCCTCGGGGGGCTCGGGCGACGGGGCGTCTTCGAGGACGGCCAGCCGGTGGTGCTGGTCGGCGGGCATGCCGAAGTAGAGCTCGCCGGGCACGCCGAGCGGGCCGGCGACCTCGTCGAGCAGGACCTCGGAGATCTTCCGGCCGGTCACCCGCCGGACGATCTCGCCGACGATGTAGCCGAAGCTGTAGGCGTGGTAGCCGATCGCGGTGCCCGGTTCCCACCACGGCTCGGCGGCGGCGACGGCCGCGCACATCGCCTCCCAGTCGCAGAGGTCTTCGGCCGTCGTGGTGAGCGGGATGCCCGGCACGCCCACGGAGTGGTCGAGGGCCATGCGGACCGTCGCCCGGTCTTTGCCGTGGGCGGCGAACTCCGGCCACACCTCGGCGATCGGCGTGTCGTAGCCGATCAGGCCGCGTTCGGCCAGCACGTGGAGCACGGTCGCGGTGGCGCCCTTGCCGACGGAGTAGTTGTAGAACGGCGTCTCCGGCGTCACCGCCCGCCCGGTCGCCGGGTCGGCCAGCCCCGCGACGGCGTCGACCACCGGCTCGCCGCCGAGGTAGACCGCCACCTGGAGGCCCCGCTCGACGCCCTTCTCGACGAGTTCGTCGATCGCGGCCTGTACGTCACGCTGGAGATCGCTCATGTGTTCGAGTATATCGAGCTCTTGGAATGTCGGTCGACGCCGTTAGAGTCCCCGCCATGTCTGACGCGCAGATCGCGTACTCCTATTCGCGAGCCTCCGAACTCGACCTCGCCGCCGGCCTGCTCGGCCTGTCCACCTCTGGCGGGTTCACCCCCTCGGGCCTGGTCGCCCGGCCCCATTTCTTCAGCGGCGTGCTGACCAACGCCGCGCCCGCGGCGGCCGCCCTGATCGGCCTGGCCGACGTGGCGAAGACCCGCTACTTCGAGCTGCGCGCCGTGACGTTCATGCGCGACCCGGTGGTGACCTGCAACGGCGACCGGCTGCGGTTCGAGTCGTTCTCCGCGTGCGGCGGCGTCTACGCCCGGCTCGACGTGCTGCAGCAGGCCCTCGACGGCGACGTGGTCGAGGTCGGCACCACCAACGTCGACGTCAACGTGCCGCTGCGCAAGGCGCTGGCCCGCGTCGGCGGCAACGACCCCCTCCACCTGGCCGTGGGCGACGACGAGGTGGTCGCCACCACGCTCGACGGCGCGGTGGTGGAGAAGAAGGTGCCGCTGCCCGAGCGCTGGTTACGCGGCTTCGCCGAGGTCCAGGTGATCGCCTCCCGGTTCGACCTGCGCGCCTCGCTGGGCCGGGCCGAGGCCGTGAAGTTCGTGCGCGACCTGCCCAGGCGCGGCGTGTTGTGGGCGGTGCCCGCCGGGCGGTCGCTGCGGCTGACCGCGCGCCCCGCGCCCGGCGCGGTCTGCCTGGCCGGGCCCGAGCGGCTGGCCGTGCTCGCGCCGCTGCTGCGGTTCGCGACCGGGCTGCGCGTCTACGGCCCCGTCGTCGAGGGCGCCCTGCCGATGGCCTCGGCATGGGAGCTGGAGCTGCCCGGCATGCGGTTCACGCTCACCCTGTCGCCCGAGCCGCGGCGCGGATTCTCCGGCGAGGGGGCCGTCCTCGACGATCTGAGCGGCGACACCGTGGCCGACGACGCCGACCTCGTGGGCGCGCTGCTGCGGTTCGAGCCCCGCCTCGACGCCGACCTGCTGGCCGGGCAGTCGGGCCTGAGCCGCGCCCGCGTCGGCGCCGCCCTCACCCGCCTGGGCACCGGCGGCCGCGTCGGCTACGACGTCGCCGAGGCCGCCCACTTCCACCGCGAGCTGCCCTACGACGCCGGCCGCGTCCTGGCCATGAACCCCCGCCTGAAGTCGGCGCTCGACCTGGTCGAGCGGGGGGCCGTCCGGTTCACCGGGCCCGGCGTGGCCCAGGTCGACGAACGGACCGTCCGGCTCACCCCCGGCTCGCCGCCCACCTGCACCTGTCCCTGGTGGATCGACTATCGCGGGTCGCGGGGGCCGTGCAAACACGTGCTGGCCGCCCAGAAGGTGGCGTCCCTGGCCGAGGTGACGGCGTGAGCTCCGTCATCGGGCTGATCGGGCAGGGCGGGCACGCCTTCATCCCCGCCGCGGTCGAGGCGCTCGACGCCGCCGGCCGCAAGGCGCTGCTGGCCGAGCTGACCACGCGCGTGCGCGAGTTCGGCGAGTGGCGGTTCGCGACCGACCACCGCCACGAGGTCACCGGGCTGCGGCTCGCGGGCGCCCTCTGCCACGGCGGGGCCGGTCAGGTCGCCACCTGGCTCAACCGGCGGGAGCTGCGCGAGCCCGACGACCCGTGGGCCGACGCGAAGGTGGTCGCCGGCGCGCTGCGCGGGCGTCCCCTCGAATGGCGCGCCGACCTGGCCCGCCGCCTGACGGCCGCGCTCCGGCCGCCCCGCGAGGCGAACTGGACGTGGCGCCGCGCCGACGGCGGGCCGCCCGGCTTCGCCCTGGCCCGGACGATGGTGCTGGAGACCGGCGTCGAACCCGAGGGCGACGCGTTCGTGGTCTGCTGGGCGTGGCACGCCTTCGTCACGGGCGACCTGAGGAACGACCCGATCGCCGAGGCGATGGTGCCGCGCCTGTTCGACACCGAAGGGGCCGCCGCGCCCTTCCGGAACAGCTGGGAGAGCGCCGCCACCACGAGGTTCGTCGACCGGCTGCGCGCCGAGGTGAAGAGGGGCCGGTTCGACCGGGAGCTGATCCTCGACGGCACGATCGGCCGGTTCCTGATCGGCGGCGACGCCCGCGACCTCGCCATGTTCGTGGAGCTGCGCCGCCGGTTCGAGCCCGGCCCCGACGAGACGCCCGCCCGCGACCTGGTGCGCTGCCTGCCCGCCGGGGCCGCCAACGTCGCCGACCTCGCCGTCGCGGAACTGCGCGCGCTCGACCTGGCCGGGCGTCTCGACGCCGCCCTGTTCGGCGAGGCCGTCGGCGCGCTGGCGCTGCGGGCCGAGAAGAAGCACGTCGGCGCCGCGCTCAAGTGGATCTCCGAGACGTTCAAGGTCACCCGGGCCGACCCCGTCAGGGCCGAGGGCGCCCTGCTCGCCCTGGCCGACGTGTTCTCCGCCGAGACCCCCGCGACCCGCGCCCGCGCGATCCGCCTGGCGGTCAGGCTCGGCCCTTCGAGCGAGACCGCCCGCGCGGCCGTCGCCGCCGCGGCCACCCGGCTGCCCGCCGACGAACGCGCGCCGCTGGCCGGGCCGTTCGGGGTGCCCGAGACGGCCGAGGAAGAGGTGTTCACCGGCGTTCCCCTGGTGAGCGCGCCCCCGCTCCAGCCGCCGATCGGCACCGTGCCGGAACTCGTGATCGAGCTGAAAGACGTCCAGCGCTCCGAGGACATGGACGCCTTCGAGCGCATCATGGCCGCCCTGGTCGAGCTGAGCCACCGCGACCGCGCCGCCATGGCCGCCGATCTCACGGCCGACTTCGAGCCCACCGCCTGGGACTTCTTCCGGACGATCAGCTATGTCCCCGACGATCCGGGGTGGTTGCTGCTCTGGGCCGCCGCGCTGATCGGCGAACACACCGACGAGGGTTTCCGCGCCAAGGCCCGCAAACTGCTCGGGCTCGACCCGTCGTTCCTCCAGCGGCTCAAGAACCTGGCGCTGCCGCCGCGCGACCCCGACCGCCGCAGGACCACCCCCCACGCCCGCCTGTTCCGCCAGCGGGTCCTCGAACTCGTCCGCATGGCCGCCGAGGGGGAGACCCGCCCCTGCCTGCTCGCCACCCCGACGCTGCCGGGTCACCTCGTCGACCCCGAGACCCTGCTGACCCGGCTCGAAGCCCTCGGCGACCGCGATCCCCTCCCCGCCGACCTCACCCAGGCCCTGCTCCGGTTGCCCCGCGACGTCGACGCGTCGGTCGCCGACCGCGCCGAGAAGATCGGCGGCCACGGGGGCCGCATGCTGGCCGAATGGATCCGCGAGGGCGGCCTGCCCGACCCGGTCGTCGAATGGACCGTCAAGGCCACCGAGCGCTACGGCTGGATCGACCGCAGGCCGGTCGTCACGATGGACCCGGGCCGCCGCCTCCCCGACCACATCAGCACTCTGGTCACCCTGTCGCCCGACGACGACTTCGACTACTGGATCCGCCCGCGCGACATCTGGGCCGGCGCCCTCCCCAGCCATCCCGAGGCCACGGCCGCCTACCTGCTCCGCTGGATCTGCGGCTGGGCCGATCAGAGCGACCCCGCCGGCGAGGCCGTCATCCCGCTGGCCGTGGCCCCCGGCCCGGTCGGCCCCGTGGTCGCCGCGGCCGTCGTCGGCGCGATGGGCCACCAGCGGGCGGTCCAGCGCTCGGCGGCCGGCGAGGCCTTCCTGGCCCTGGCGGGCCGCCCCGACTTCCCCGCCGAGGGCGTCGGCGACGCGATCCGCCGCATGGTGACGGGCGACGTCCTGAAACTCAACCGCATCACCGAGGTGCTCGGCCAGTCGGCCGACGCCGGCGCCCACGCGGCCGTCTGGGAGGTGCTGTCGGTCGCCCTGCCCGGCCTGCTGCCCGACGAGGGCGCCAAGCCCCGCTCGGGGCTGGGCGACCTGCTGGGCGTGGCGGTGAAGGCGGCCCGGGTGTGCGGGGCCAAGGGGAAGGTGCCGGGCCTGGCCGAACTGGCCGCCCGGAAGGGGTCCAGCCGGGTGAACATGGAGGCCAGAACGCTGGTGAAACACCTCGCGGAGTAGCCGCCGCGCGGGCCGGCTCAGCGTCTCGGGGGACCCGCTTTCCGCGTCCCGGGGGACGCCCCGGCCCGCCTGAGGCTCCTAGCCTTCCCGCACATCATTCGCGGCTTGTCGGAAGGTTGTCATGTTTCGTGATCCCGTGAGGTTCTTCCGGGTCGTCGCCGGGAGCAGTCTGCTGGCCGTCCCCGTCCTCTACATCGCCGCGCTCGTCATCGATCCCGCCATCCGCGCCGGTGGCGGGATCGGGCACTACGGCGCCAACCCGGGCCAGGTGTCCGTGAGCGCCGCTTTGCTGCACTGGTCGTGGGTCCTGCTCGTGCCGGGCCTGCTCGGCATGACGCATCTGGCCGCCAAGCGGGCGCCGGTCGCCGCCCACGTCACCGGCTCCGTCGCCGTGCTGGGCGTGATCAACTTCTCGGCGCTGATGACGAGCGACTTCGTCTACTCCCGGCTGGAGCGGGTCATGGAGCCGCACGCCGGGTCGGCCCTGGGCGACCTGATCGGCACCGACCCCGGGCTCGCCTGGGGCTTCCGCAACCCCGGCTTCCTCGGGCTGCTGGGCGTCCTGCTGCTGGCGCTGGTGCTGGCGTACACGAAGCAGGCCCCCTGGTGGGCGGGGCCGGCGATGCTGGCGGGGGCGCTCGCCGGGCCGATCTATCCGGTCGGGACGATCGTGGCCGGGGCGCTCTACCTGGCGGGAGCGGGGGTCGTCGGCCTGCGGATGCTCAGGATGAGCGACGGCGAATGGGCTCAGCCGGTGGGGAGCACGGCCGTCACCCGGTAGCCCGTGGTCGTGGGGCCCGCCGTCAGGGTGCCGCCGTGCATCGCGACGCGTTCGCGCATTCCGATCAGGCCGTGCCCGGTCCCGGCGGCGGCGTCGTCCGCGCCCCCGGCGCCGTCGTCGATGATCGTCACCGTGACGGAACCGGGGGCGTAGGTCAGGGTCACCTCGGCCCGGGTGGCGCGGGCGTGTTTGCGGACGTTGGTCAGCGCCTCCTGGACGATCCGATAGACCGACAGGCCGGCCCCCGGCGGCAGCGGCCGGGGTTCGCCCACGGTCGTCAGGCCGACGCCGGGGCCGGCCGCCGCGACCAGGTCCTCCAGGGTTCCGGGCGGGGACGGCTCGCCGGGCTCGCGGAGCATGCCGAGCATCAGCCGCAGCTCCCCGATCGCCTCCCGCCCGGCCCGTTCGACGCCGTGCAGCAGCTCGACCTCACGGGGGAAGGCGGGCCCGAGCAGGCGGCGCACGCCGCCGGTGTGCAGGGTCATCAGGCTCACGTTGTGGGCCACGACGTCGTGCAGCTCCCGCGCGATGCGGGCGCGTTCCTGCCGCACCGCGTGCTCGCGCTCCCGCTCCAGGCGGACGGCCCGCTCGGCCATGATCCGGGTGCGGGCGATCTGACGGCGCAGGGCCACTCCGGTCGTGTACGCCCCCACGTAGAAGATCGCCGAGATCAGCACCTCGGGCGGGTCGGTCCAGATGCGCGTCTGCAGGTGCGCCCACGCCGCCACCACGGCCGCCAGGCCCAGCACACCGGCCCGCGACCGCAGCTCGTAGGCCCACCCGATGGTGTGGACGAGCACGAGCGTGGCGTACAGGTGCCAGAACGGGTAGTACGCGCCTCCCGCCGACATCGCGCCCACCGCGACCAGCGCCACCAGGAGCGCGACGGGGAAGCGGGTGCGGAACCACACCAGCGCCCCGGCGGCCAGCGCCCCCAGCGCGAGCGGGACCGGGTCGCCGACCGCCTCGGGGCGCCCGGCGACCTCCGCCAGCCCGGCGACGGCCACGAGGACGGCCAGCACCC
>NZ_BBXE01000058.1 GCF_001570565.1 Herbidospora yilanensis
CTAGACCGAAGGCCCTGCTCCGCGCGGAGCAGGGCCTTCGGCGTCAGAGCACCCGCAGCAGCGCGTACTTGCGGTACTGGAACGGTTCGGAGATCTTCCTGACGACCTTGAAGCCCGGGGTGAGGATCACCACCGTGTTGCGGGCCGCGCCCTTGACCCTGACCGCGAGCCGTCCGTCGTTCAGGTACATGGCCCCGATCAGGGTGCCCTTGACCGGCGGCACGACCCGCTTGCCCGTCACGGTGTCGACGATGCGGGGGGTGTACCAGAGCGGCCAGGTGCCGTCGCCGCCCTCGGCGTTCCGTGCGAGCGCGTGGTAGATCACCTTGCGCCCGTCGGGCGACAGCGACTGCACGTGGTTGGCCCCGCCGACGCCCTTCGCCTTGCGCGACTTCCCGGTCGTGACGTCGAGCACGTGCACGCCGTCGGTGGTGCCGGTGTAGCCCGCCAGGTAGCGGCCGTTGCCCGACCAGGCCAGGTGGCAGACGCCGTAGGTCCGGCCGACCGTCTTGCGGCCCTTGCCGTCGGCTCCGACGACCGCGATCGGGGCGCTGCCCTCGGTCGACATGACCGCGTAGGCGACCTTCGTTCCGTCGGGCGACCAGGCCGGGGTGGCGCACGGCGTGCCCGCCACCGCGCCCGACGCGACCACCTTGTCGACTCCGCCCGCCTTGACGTGCACCTTGCCGTTGATGTCGACGTAGGCGACCTTGCGGCCGTCCTGCGAGACCGAGAACTGGCCGTTCGGGTCGAGGGTGTGCCGGGCGAAGGGCGTGTGGACG
The DNA here is from genome assembly GCF_001570565.1 of Herbidospora yilanensis. Classification (GTDB taxonomy): domain Bacteria; phylum Actinomycetota; class Actinomycetes; order Streptosporangiales; family Streptosporangiaceae; genus Herbidospora; species Herbidospora yilanensis. The sequence continues at coordinate 783 of NZ_BBXE01000058.1, forward strand.
GTCACCCCTTGCTCGTACCGGTAGAACACCAGCCCCGACGGGAGAGCGGCCGCGGCGGGCGCGGCGGGGATGATCGCGACCAGCGCGGCTGCGACGGCGAGCAGTCTTCTCATGGCATGCGATCTTTGCACCGCCCGAGGGGCGAAAACGGGCCAAAGGTAAAATCTCCCCCATGCCGGGGACGCGGAAGGCCTACCTCTACTGGGGCGCCGGAGTCGTCGCCTACCTCGTCGCAGTCTTCCACCGCCAGACCCTCGGCGTCACCGGCCTGGAGGCCGCCGCCCGCTTCGACCTCGGCGCCGCCGGCCTGTCGGCGCTCGCGATGCTTCAACTGCTCGTGTACGCGGCCCTCCAGGTCCCGGTCGGCATCCTCGTCGACCGCCTGGGCTCCAAGCGGATGCTGCTCGCCGGGGCGGTCGTGCTGGCGGCGGGCAACCTGGTCTTCGCCCTCGCGGGCGGCGCCGCCGGGGCGATCACGGCGCGGGTCCTGATCGGCGCGGGCGACGCGGCCACCTTCATCAGCGTGATCCGCATCGTGAACCTGTGGTTCCCGACCGGCCGCAACCCCCTGATGGTGCAGACCACGGGGCTGCTGGGGGCGCTGGGCGGCATCCTGGCGGCCGTACCGCTGATCTCGGCCCTGCACACCTTCGGCTGGCGAGACACCTTCCTGGGCGCGTCGGGCCTGAGCGCGGTCGCCTTCGCCGTGGTGGTCGTGCTGCTCCGCGAGGCCCGGCCGGAGAGGGCCGCGAACGCGCGCGGACTCCGCGCCGCCTGGGCCGAACCGGGCACCCAGCTCGGCCTGTGGACACACGCCGCCACGCAGTCGTCGATGGCGGCGTTCCTGCTGCTCTGGGGCTACCCGTTCCTGCTCCAGGACCAGAAACTCTCGCCGAACGCGGCCGGGGCGCTGCTGACCACGATCACCGTCGTGTCGCTGGCCTGCAACCCGCTCTTCGGCTGGGTCGCCGGACGCCGGCCGCACCGCCGCTCGTGGATGGTCCTCGGCATCGTCGGCTCGACCGCGGGCGTCTGGACGGCCGTGCTGCTCTGGCCCGGCCCCTCGCCGTTGTGGTTGCTCGTGCTGCTGATGGTGGTGCTGGCCACCAACGGGCCCGGCTCGGTGATCGGCTTCGACTTCGCCCGCACGTATAACCCGGCCGAGCGCATCGGCGTGGCCACCGGCATCGTCAACGGCGGCGGCTTCCTGGCCACGGTCGCCCTGCTCGGGCTGATCGGCGTCGGGCTCGACGTGCACGGCGACTTCCGGTGGGCGCTGGTCGTGCAGTATCCGATCTGGGCCCTCGGCGTCTTCCAGGTGCTCCGCTACCGTCAGCGAAGCGAGACGCGGTCGGCCGGAGGCCGGCTGTGGCTCGCGCGGTGAACCGGCCTCAGTTGAGCCGCGTGAACGGCTCGGCCAGGTGGGCGGTCGCCAGGTAGGCGGCCCGGCCGAGCACGACCTGACGGCTGGTCAGCGCCCGCTCGGGGTCGTCGTCGTAGTGGTAGCCGATCGTCGGGTCGGCCAGTTGCACCGGGTGGTGCAGCACGTCGCCGGAGACGATCAGGTCGCCGACCAGGACCACCTGGTGGCCGGGGGTGTGGCCGGGGGTGTGCGCCACCCGGACGTTCTCGAACAGGTCCTTCGAGCCGTGCACGATCTGCAACTGGTCACCGAGCGGCTTGACGATCCGGTCGCGCATGAGCCCGCCGCCGGGCCAGTCGAGTTCCGCCTCCTGGAGCACGTGCCGCGCGTTGGCGAACACCGGGACGCCCTCGGCGACGCAGCCGCTCACGTGGTCGCTGTGCAGGTGGGTGAGGATCACCGTGTCGACGTCCGCGGGGGCCACGCCCACCGCGTCGAGTTCCTGGAGCAACCGGCCGGGGATCGGCGCCCAGCCCGCCGCCGGACCGGTAAGGTCGCCGACGCCGGTGTCGACCAGGATGGTGTGGGTGCCGGTGCGCAGCAGGAAGCAGTGGAAGTGGAGGATCCACTCCTCGCCGTCGGCGAACGACCCGCCGGGGAAAAGTTCGGGCAGCGGCCGGGCGATGCTCGGCCCCATGGGCCCGACGGCATCACACAGCGGCGTGACCTCGACCCCGGCGAAGGTCATCGGTTCGTACGGCATTACCGCACTTTATTCTCCTACATGCGGTCATCGCGCATCATCGGGCCGAATAATCGAAGTTCACATCGGCGGCGTAGACGGCACGCTGGCACTTCGCGCAGCGGTAGACGATCGGGCCTTCGTCCAGAACGGTCCGACAATTCGGGCAGTTACGTCTCTTCTTCGTCATAGGTACAGTTCACCCCAGACCGGTTGCAGACGACTTGACGGGATACTGGTCGGATGCTTGGAGACGTCATCGACCTGCTGCTCTGCCCCGTCTGCCGCGACGACCTGACCCTCGCGGAGGGCGCCGCCCGCTGCCCGCGCGGCCACTCCTTCGACGTCGCCCGGCAGGGCTACCTCAACCTGCTGAGCACCCCGGTGAAGGGCGACACCCCCGAGATGGTCTCGGCTCGTGAGACGTTCCTGGCGAGCGGCGCCTTCGCCCCGATCGCCGAGACGGTGGCCGCCCGCGCGAAGGGCGTCGTCGGCGACGCCGGCGCCGGAACCGGCTACTACCTGGCGCGGGCCGTCCACGACCGGGGCCTGGCCCTCGACGTCTCCAAGCACGCGCTCAAGAAGGCCGCCAAGGCCCATCCGAGGATCGGCGCGGTCGTCGCCGACGTGTGGAAACCGCTTCCGGTACGCGACGCCGCGTTTGACACGCTTCTCAACGTGTTCGCCCCCCGGAACGCCAGTGAGTTTCGCCGTGTCCTGAAACCAACGGGAACATTGATAACGGTCACTCCAAACCCCGACCACCTGGCGCCGATCGTCGAACGTTTCGGTCTGTTGTCGGTCGACGACGAAAAGGACCGGCGGCTGACCGACACCCTCGGCGACCACTTCGCACGCGACGTGACCGAGCCGGTCGCCGGTTGGCTCGACCTCACGGCCACCGAGGTCATGTCGGTGATCGCGATGGGCCCGAGCGCCTGGCACGCACCCGCCGTCGGGGTGTCGGAAGGGGCCCGGGTGCGACTGTCCGTGCAGGTCACGGTGTGGCGTCCGAAAAGCTGAAAATGGTGCCCTCAGTCCTAGTGACCAAAGGGCTTTTTCACCGTAAATTCCCACCTGAGATCCCCTGTTTGTCGGCCATTCCGGGGGCTGACGGGACATACTTGACCGCGACCGACGGCGGACCCGGGAGGAAAGCCGATGAAGGCCGAGGAACGCTGGCAGACCAGGTTCCGTTCCCCGCGTATGACGCTGCCCACCTGGGCCCGTCAGGCCCCGCACCACGCGGTCTACCGAAGTAACGCCTCCGGCACCTGGGAGATCTACGCCTGGGACCGGGCCACCGGCACCAGCCGCCAGGTGACCGACCGGCCCAACGGCACGGCCTACGGCGACATCGACCCCACCGGCCAGTGGATCTGGTGGTTCGCCGACACCGACGGCGACGAATACGGCGTCTGGATCCGCCAGCACTTCCACGGCGGCGCGGCCCGCCCGCTCGACATCTCCCCCGGCCACCCGGCCGGTCTCGCGCTGGCCGCCAACGGCACCGCCGCCATAGGGCGCTCGTGCCGGCTCGGCTTCCAGATCGTCCTGATGGGCGACGACGGCGAGCCCACCGTGCTCTACCAGCACAAGGAGTCGGCCTCCGTGGCCGGCATCTCCCTCGACGGCTCACTGATCGCCATCGACCACAGCGAGCACGGCGACGCCCGCCACCCGGGCCTGCGCGTGGTGAAGAAGAACGGCTCGGTCGTCGGCGACCTCTACGACGGCCCCGGCAAGGGCGTGCGCGGCATCCGCTTCTCCCCCGTCCTCGGCGACCGCCGCCTGCTGGTCCTGCACGAGCGCAGGGGCCGCCACGAGCCGCTGGTCTGGGACCCGCTGACCGGCGAGCAGCGCGAGATCTACCTCCGCGACCCCGGCGAGGTCACCGCCGACTGGTACGACGACGGCCGCGCCCTCCTGATCGTCAACCATCACCGGGGCCGCACCCAGCTCTTCAGGTACGACCTCGTCGGCGGCGCCATGACCCCGATCGAGACGCCCCACGGGGTGATCGAGTCGGCCGCCACCCGCCCCGACGGCACGGTCGAGTACTCCTGGTCGAGCGCCGCCCACGCGCCCGTGATCCGGTCGAGCCACGGCCACGTGGTCATGAGCCCCGGCCCGACCGCGCCCCCGTCGGTCCCGGTCGAAGACGTCGACGTCGAGGGCCCCGGCGGCTGGATCCACGCGATGATCTCCCGGCCCACCGGCCAGGCGGCCCCCTACCCGACCGTGTTCCTGCTGCACGGCGGCCCGTCGGCGCAGGACAACGACTCGTTCCTGCCCCACGTGGCGGCCTGGGTCGACAGCGGCTTCGCGGTCGTCCGGGTCAACTACCGGGGCTCGATCGGCTACGGCTCGGCCTGGCGCGACGCCCTCCACGGCGAGGTCGGCCACATCGAACTGGCCGACGTGTCGGCGGTCCGCGACTGGGTGGTCAACCGGAACATCGCCGACCCCGACCGGCTGATCCTGGCAGGCGGCTCGTGGGGCGGCTACCTGACCCTGCTCGGCCTCGGCACCCAGCCCAAGGTCTGGAGCGCCGGCATCGCGGCCGTGCCGATCGCCGACCACCGCGCCGCCTACGAAGACGAGTCGGAGGCCCTGCGCTCCTTCCACCGCGCCCTGTTCGGCGGCTCCCCCGAGGAGGTCCCGGAACGTTACGCGGCCTCCTCCCCGATCACCTACGCCGACATGGTCGAGGCGCCGCTGCTGATCCTCGCGGGCGAGAACGACCCCCGCTGCCCGATCAGGCAGATCGAGAGCTTCATCGAGGCCGTCCCGGGCCCGTGCCAGGTCTACCGCTACGACGCGGGCCACGCCTCCCTGGTCGTCGAGGAACGCATCCGCCAGATGCGCACCCAGATCGAGTTCGCGACCCGGGTCATGGACGGCCGCAAACAGCCCGCGACACCGGGCCTCTGACCGACGACGCCTGCGAGCCGCGAAATAGACGTGGGGCGTTCCAGCGCTGTTCCGCGCATGCGTTTTGCCCTCCTCGCCCTGGCGATCAGCGCGTTCGGCATCGGCGTAAGCGAGTTCGTCATCATGGGCCTGCTGCCCGTGGTCGCGGCCGACCTCGACACCTCGGTGCCGGCCGCCGGGAACCTCGTCGCCGCCTACGCCATCGGCGTCGTGGTGGGCGCTCCCCTGCTCGCCGCCGCGGGCGTGCGGATGTCCCGCAAACGCCTGCTGACGGCCCTGATGGCCCTGTTCGTGGTCGGCAACCTGCTCTCGGCGCTCGCCCCCGGCTTCGGCTGGCTGACCGCCGGGCGGTTCGTCGCCGGCCTGCCGCACGGCGCGTTCTTCGGCGTCGGCTCGGTCGTGGCGGCGCGGCTGGCCCGCGAGGGCAGGGAGGGCCGCGCGGTCGCCTCGATCCTGCTGGGGCTCACCCTGGCCAACATCGTCGGCGTGCCCGGCGCCACGCTGCTCGGCCAGCATCTCGGCTGGCGGGCCACCTTCCTGGTCGTCACCGCCATCGGGGTGCTCGCGCTGATCGCGCTGGTGCTGCTGATCCCGTACACGCCTCCGGAGCCGCACCAGAGCCTGCGCCGCGAGCTGAGGGCCTTCCGGAGCCGCCAGGTCCTGCTGTTCCTCGGCACGGCGGTCTTCGGCTTCGGCGGGGTATTCGCCGCCTACGCCTACCTCGCGTCCATCACGACGGAGGTCATGGGCCTCGGCGAGGGGTCGGTCATGTGGGTGCTGGCGCTGGCCGGCGTCGGCATGACCATCGGCGTGGCCGCCGCCGGGCCGCTGACCGACCTGGCCGCCCGCCCCACCGCCTACGCGAGCCTGGCCGGGCTCGCCGGGGTGCTGGTGGTCTTCTACCTCTGGCCGGTCCCCGTCATGGTCGTGCCCATCCTCGCCATCGGCTTCCTGATGACCGCGCCGCTCCAGACCATGGTCATCCGTTACGCCGCCGACGCCCCCACCCTGGCCGCGGCCTCGAACCACTCGGCCTTCAACCTCGCCAACGCGGGCGGCGTCTACCTGGCCGGCCTGGCCATCGCGGCCGGTTGGGGCTGGATGTCGGCGGCCCTGGTCGGCGCGGCCCTCGCGGTCGTGGGCCTGGCCGTGATGTTGCTAGAGCGGCTCGACCGGCGCCCGGAGCACCAGGATGGCCAGGTCGTCGGCGCTGGGCTCGGGGGCGAAGTCCTGGACGGCACGCCTGATCCGCTCGGCGACCGCGCGGGCTGACAGGTCGACGCACTCGGCCAGCAGCTTGGCCAGCCCGCCCTCGTCGTCGAGCAGCCGCGACCCCTGCCGCCGCTCGGTCACACCGTCGGTCACCCCCAGGAGCACGTCTCCCGGCTCCAGATGGATCGAGTCGGCCTCGAACTCGGCCTCGGGGAAAACGCCCAGCAGCGACTGCGGCGAGCCCACCACGTCGACGATGCCGCTCGGCCGCAACCGCAGCGCCTCGGGATGCCCGGCCGACACCAGCCGCATGTCGAGCCCGTCAGCCGCGATGGTGATCTCGCCGTGCAGCAGGGTCAGGAACCGGGCCCGCTCGCCCTCTTCGAGGATCGCCTGGTTCAGCCGCTCGACCACGGCCGCCACGCCGTAGCCCTCACGGGCCAGCAGCCGGATCGTGTGCCGGGCCAGCCCGGTGACGGCGGCGGCGACGGGACCGGTGCCGCAGACGTCGCCGATCGCGAACCGCCAGACGCCGTCGCCGATCGGGAACAGGTCGTAGAAGTCGCCGCCGACCTCGTTGGTCTCGCCCGCCGGCTCGTAGATCACATAGGAGTCGAGCCCGGGTGTACGCGGCTCCTCCGGCGGCAGCAGGCTCCGCTGCAAGGCCCGGTTGGCCGCCGCCTGCTGCGCGTAGAGGCGGGCGTTGTCGAGCGCCAGCGCCGCCCGGCGGGCCAGGTCTTCGGCGAGCTGGAGACTCTCGTCGGGGAACCGGTCGCGGCGCCCCAGGCACATCACGCCCAGCCGCCGCCCCCGCGCCGTCAGCGGGAACCCGAGCGCCTGCGTGCCGTCGACACTGAGCACGGCCGGCCCGTCGGCCGACGGCAGCACCACGTCGGCCAGCCGCGCCCGCAACGCGTCGCTCTGCGCCTCGTCGGCATGCCACAGATAGTCGAGCCGCAACGGCCCGGTGCCCTGATCGGCCGTGTAGACGGCACACCAGGAGGCCAGCCGGGGCACCACGATCTGCGCGATGATCGCTGGCACCATGCCGGGGTCGAGCGTGCCGGCGAGCAGATCACTCGCGTCGGCCAGGAACCCCAGCCACCCCGGACTGGGCGTGGGCTCGGTCCACGCCTCCTCCTCCGGTACGCCGCCACCACCCGGCAGATCGAGCCGCGCCCACCGCACCCGGGAGTTCCCCGAGAACGACACCCCCCAGTCGGCCGCGTCGAGCGGCGGCCCGTAGTCGTGGCCGCGCTCGATGACCTCAAGCTGTATAGAGTCGCCTTGGTGGAGCCATCTCACCTCGAACGATTCGCCGGAGACCCCTTCGACGAGCGCCCGGGTGAGCCGCTCGGCCTCGGCGCCGACGGGCACGGCGGCCCAGGCGGTCATCACCTCCTGGGTGAACCGCTTCGCCGCTGGAACGGCCGTCTCGCCCATCGTGAAAGAAGCCGCGAGCACGGCACGTGGGGAATTCGCCACTGCACTTGTGCTTACCACAAATCGCCCTGACGCGCGGTCAATCAACGACCGGTGGAGCTACCACGGAACGTGACAGACTGGGCGTACACGTAAGGAGGCCCCATGACGCGTGCGGACGTCGAACCGGCCCGGACCGAACGCAGCTACACCGAGTCTGATCTGAAGCCGCTCCTTGACACGCTGACCGTGTGGCGAGACGGAGACTTCCGCCGGAGAGTCCCGCACGCCCCACCCGGCATCCTGAGCGAGATCCGGTTGCTGCTCAACGAGGTGGCCGACCGCCGGGAACACCTGGCCAACGAGCTGGCCCGGGTCCGCCGTGAGGTGATCAAGGAGGGCCGCTTCGGCGAGCGGCTGACCCCCGGGCCCGGTGTGGGCTCGTGGGCCGAGAGCGTCGAGTCGGTCAACGGCCTGATCGACGCCCTGGTCACCCCGGTGACCGGCGCCGCCGACGTGATCGACGCCGTGGCCAAGGGCGACCTGTCGCAGCGCATCGACCTCGACCGGGCCGCCAGGGGCGAGGTGCGCCGCCTCGGCAAGGCCATCAACGGCATGGTCGACCAGCTCGCCCTGTTCACCGGCGAGGTGACCCGGGTGGCGCGTGAGGTCGGCACCGAGGGCAAGCTCGGCGGCCGGGCCAACCTGCGCGGCATGTCGGGGAGCTGGCGCGATCTGACCGAGGCCGTGAACACGATGTCCAGCCGCGTCTCCGCACAGGTGCGCGACATCGGTGAGGTCACCACGGCGGTCGCCAACGGCGACCTGTCACGCAAGGTGACCGTCGACGCCGTCGGCGAGATGTTCGAGCTCAAGATCACCGTCAACACGATGGTCGACCAGCTCTCCGCCTTCGCCGAAGAGGTGACCCGGGTCGCCCGCGAGGTCGGCACCGAGGGCAAGCTCGGCGGGCAGGCGCAGGTGCGCGGGGTGTCGGGGGTCTGGAAGGACCTAACCGACAACGTCAACTTCATGGCCAACAACCTGACCAGCCAGGTCCGCCAGATCGCCGCCGTCTCCACCGCCGTCGCCCAGGGCAACCTGACCAAGAAGATCACGGTCGACGCCCAGGGCGAGATCCTGGAGCTGAAGGAGACCCTCAACACGATGGTCGATCAGCTCTCGGGCTTCGCCGACGAGGTCACCCGGGTGGCCCGCGAGGTGGGCACCGAGGGCCGGCTGGGCGGCCGCGCCGAGGTGAAGGGCGTGTCGGGCGTCTGGAAGGACCTCACCGACAACGTCAACTCGATGGCCAAGAACCTGACCTACCAGGTGCGGAACATCGCCCAGGTGACCACGGCGGTGGCCGGCGGCGACCTGACCCGCAAGATCGACGTCGACGCCCAGGGCGAGATCCTGGAACTCAAGTCGACCATGAACACGATGGTCGACCAGCTCTCGTCGTTCGCGGCCGAGGTGACCCGAGTCGCGCGAGAGGTGGGCACCGAAGGCCGGTTGGGCGGGCAGGCGCAGGTGCGCGGCGTGTCCGGGGTCTGGAAGGACCTCACCGACAACGTCAACTTCATGGCCAACAACCTGACCAGCCAGGTCCGCCAGATCGCCGCCGTCTCCACCGCCGTCGCCCAGGGCAACCTGACCAAGAAGATCACCGTGGACGCCCAGGGCGAGATCCTGGAGCTCAAGGACACGATGAACACGATGGTCGACCAGCTCTCGTCGTTCGCCGACGAGGTCACCCGCGTCGGCCGCGAGGTGGGCACCGAGGGCCGGCTGGGCGGGCAGGCCCGCGTGCCCGGCGTCTCGGGGGTCTGGAAGGACCTCACCGACAACATCAACTCGATGGCGACGAACCTGACCTACCAGGTCCGCAACATCGGCGAGGTGACCACGGCGGTCGCCAACGGCGACCTGACCCGCAAGATCGACGTCGACGCCCAGGGCGAGATGCTCGTCATGAAGACCACGATCAACACGATGGTCGACCAGCTCTCGTCGTTCGCCTCCGAGGTGACCCGCGTCGCCCGCGAGGTGGGCTCCGAGGGCCAGCTCGGCGGTCAGGCGCGGGTCGAGGGCGTCGAGGGCTCGTGGAAGCGGCTCACCGAGAACGTCAACGAGCTGGCCGGGAACCTGACCACGCAGGTGCGTGCCATCGCCGAGGTGACCAGCGCGGTCGCCCGCGGCGACCTGACCCGGTCGATCACCGTCGAGGCGCCGGGCGAACTGGCGCAGCTCAAGGACAACATCAACACGATGGTGTCCAACCTGCGCGACACCACCAACGCCAACCAGCAGCAAGACTGGCTGAAGTCGAACCTGGCCCGGATCTCCCGCCTGATGCAGGGCCACCGCGACATGATCGAGGTCGCCCGCCTGATCATGAGCGAGCTGACCCCGCTCGTGTCGGCCAGCTACGGCGCCTGCTACCTGGTCGTCGACGGCGAGCTGACGCTGATCGCGGGTTACGGCATCCAGCCCGGCCGCAGCCCCCGGCAGCGGTTCGCCCTCGGCGAGGGCATCGTCGGGCAGGCCGCCCTGGAGGCCAAGCAGATCATCATCCACCAGGTGCCGCCCAACTCGTTCACGATCGACACGGCGCTGACCTCGGCGCGGCCGGCGCAGATCGTGGTGGTGCCGATCCTGTTCGAGAGCCACGTGCTGGGCGTGCTGGAGATGGCCTCCTTCGCCAAGTTCTCCGACGTGCACCTCGACCTGCTGACCCAGCTCGTGGAGTCGATCGGGGTCACGATCAACACGATCATCGCGAACTCCCGTACAGAGGATCTTCTGAAGGAGAGCCAGCGGCTCGCGACCGAGCTCCAGGAGCGGTCCGACGAACTCCAGCGGCAGCAGGAGGAGCTGCGGCGCTCCAACGCCGAGCTGGAGGACAAGGCGGCGCTGCTGGCCAAGCAGAACCGCGCGATCGAGATCCAGAACTTCCAGATCGAGCAGGCCCGCCGCACGCTGGAGGAGCGCGCCGAGCAGCTCGCGGTCTCCAGCCGCTACAAGAGCGAGTTCCTCGCGAACATGTCCCACGAGCTGCGCACCCCGCTGAACAGCCTGCTCGTGCTGGCCAAGCTGCTGACCGAGAACTCCGAGGGCAACCTGACCGACCAGCAGGTCGAGTTCGCCAAGACCATCCACGGCGCCGGCTCGGCCCTGCTCCAGTTGATCAACGACATCCTCGACCTGTCGAAGGTCGAGGCCGGCCGGATGGACATCCACCCGGCCGAGTTGTCGCTCCCGAAGCTCTACGACTACGTCGACGCCGCCTTCGCCCCGCTGGCCCAGGACAAGGGCCTGTCGTTCGCGATCGACGTCGACGACGCGGTGCCGACCGAGATGCGCACCGACGAGCAGCGCCTCCAGCAGGTGCTGCGCAACCTGCTCTCCAACGCGGTCAAGTTCACCCCGCGCGGCGAGGTCAGGCTGCGGGTCCGCCCGGCCCGCGACGTCGCGTTCGTGGACGAGACCCTGCAGACCAGCGACAACATCCTGGCCTTCTCGGTCGTCGACACCGGCATCGGCATCGCGCCCGACAAGCTCGACGTGATCTTCGAGGCGTTCCGCCAGGCCGACGGCACCACCAGCCGCAAGTACGGCGGCACCGGCCTCGGCCTGTCGATCTGCCGCGACATCGCCCGCCTGCTCGGCGGCGAGATCCACGTCGACAGCGAACCCGGCCACGGCAGCGCCTTCACGCTCTACCTGCCCACCACCTACGCGGGCCCGCTGTCGGCCCGTGACGGCGGCGCGGCGACCTCCCTGGCCGTCGTCGACCGCCCCGAGCAGGTGCTCCAGGTGGCCAACGACGACGTCCTCCCGGAGATCCCGATCCCGGCGGGCCTCCCTCCGGTACGCCCGCTGGAAGACGTCAACGGCCGCGACTGGGCCGGCGACGACCCCCTGAACGGCGCCAAGATCCTCATCGTCGACGACGACATCCGCAACGTCTTCGCCCTGACGAGCGTCCTGGAACGCCACGGCACGACGGTGGTCTACGCCGAGAACGGCCGCGAGGGCATCGAGCAACTCGAACGCAACGAGGACGTCGCCCTGGTCTTGATGGACATCATGATGCCCGAAATGGACGGTTGGGCCACGACGTCCGCGATCCGCCGGATGCCCCAGTTCGCCGACCTGCCGATCATCGCCCTGACCGCTAAGGTCATGCGGGGCGACCGCGAGAAGAGCATCGCGTCGGGCGCCTCCGACTACGTGCCCAAGCCGGTCGACGTCGACCGTCTTCTCGAACGCCTGCGCGGCTGGCTCATGCGAGGGCGTGTATCGGGTAGTTCTGGTCGGGCAGACTCGGATGTGACGGATTCCACTGAAGGTGCGTGATCGATGCCAGACCGGGCGAAGATCCTCATGGTCGACGACCGTGAGGAGAACCTCATCGCACTCGAGGCCATCCTCAGCTCCCTCGACCTGACCCCCGTGCGCGCCCGTTCGGGGGAAGAGGCACTCAAAGCCCTGCTCAGCACCGAGTTCGCGTTGATCCTCCTCGACGTCCGCATGCCCGGAATGGATGGCTTCGAGACCGCCGCCCACATCAAGCGCCGAGAACGCACGAGGAACATCCCGATCATCTTCCTGACGGTCGTCGACAGCGCCCCCGACTACGCCTTCCGCGGCTACCAGGCGGGGGCCGTCGACTACCTGACCAAGCCCTTCGACCCGTGGGTCCTGAGGGCGAAGGTCGCCGTCTTCGTCGAGCTCTACAACATGAACCGGCGGCTGGCCGAACAGGCGGCCCTGCTGCGCGAGCGCCTCGCCACCGAACTGCCCGGCAACGGCGACCAGCCCGCCGTCCTGCCGGAACTCTCCCGCCGCCTCACGGCGGTGGAGGAGGAACTGAGCCGCGTACGCGACCTCGCCCGCAAGAACGGCGACTCACCCCTGAGCGGGCCCCTGTCGGACCTGGGGCAGCGCATCGCCAACCTGAGAGCGGGCTTCGACGCCCTGGGCTGATAAACCAATGCATTAGAAGCATTAGAAAACTTCTTTGCGGTGCTATCATCGCCTCTTGACCGATGCCTGCACACAGCTCAGAAGGCTACCTTGCCAAACTTCGAAACCTTTACGAAGCGGATGGTGCCTCTCGTCAAGCAACCGTTCGTCACGATCCAGAAGCGCGGCACCATCTCTTTGAATGCCGCCGCCTACGCGGCGCTTGATGAACCCGAGGCAGTAGAGCTTCTCTTCGACCCTTCCGATCGCATCGTGGGTTTCAGAGCGGTACCCAAGGAATCGGAGCACGCTTACCCTCTGAGGGCTCAATCGGGCAAGAGCATTGGGCCTTATATCGTCTCCGGAACGGCTTTCACGCGCTACTACAGCATCGACACAACCGTCTCCCGACGGTGGATCGGCTACATGGATGACGACATCCTTTGCGTGGATCTCAAGCAACCTGGGACCGAGGTAACAAGCAATCGAAGCGGTAGCAATTCCGCTCGCAGCGCCGATGAAGATGCTTAGCCGAGGGATACCGCGATCATGATGCACGGGTTCATGGACGAATCCACCCGAGGCCGCTATCTCGTGTGCGTGGTCGTGCTCGCCCCGGTGGACCTCTCGCCAACACGGCAAGCACTCAAGAAGCTGTGCAAGCCGGGGCAGCATCGGATTCACATGAGCAGCGAGGGCGACAGTCGCCGCCGGGAAATACTGAGCGCCATCGATCAACTCGGGTTGCAGGGCCATGTATACGAGTCCGACATCGGCTCCCGTCCCCAACGCCAGGCGCGGGACGACTGCCTGAGAGCAGTTGTGCCTGATCTCGTGAATATCAACGTGACGCGCCTGGTGATCGAGTCATGTGATCAGGACCGGCAAGATCGTCTTGTGGTGCAGGAGTGCCTCGCCAAGGCAGAGGTCTCTGACCGCTTCACTTACTGTCACGATCGCCCGACTACGGAGCCGCTTCTATGGGCGCCCGACATCCTCGCATGGGCCTACGGGAAGGGGGGAGACTGGCGACGCCGCGCTAACGGCACCGTGTCCAGCGTCACAAGGTTGACCTCATAAAACGCGAAACCCGGCCGACTCACCGTCCGGAGAGCTGCCGGGCTCACTTCCGTAGGCTAAGGCCTAGGGCCCTCCCATCATTCCCTGACAGGGGCGTAGTGTCAACTTCAAGCCGGCACTACTTCGGCACGACGGGGTATCGCCGATGAACTCGGCATAGATCAACGGCGGGCCCGCTCCAGGGCGTCCCAGAAGCCTCTTCTCAGCGCGTGACGCACCTCGTCGTGCAGCAGGAAGTCGATCGGGAGTGAGGAGCCCTGGAGGAGTCTGGCCTCCAGGTCGGAGGGCATTCGCGGCTTCCTGGCCAGCACCGCCTCCAGCCACAGCGCCGGCGCGTCGCGGGCTATCGAGTCGCCGAAGTCGTGGCCTTCCTTGTGGGCCGCCTTGACCGCGTCGGCCAGCGTGGTCGTGGCGCCGCTGTGGGCGGCCACCGGGGCGGCCTGGGGGCCCGTGTAGGGGCCGAGTTGCGCGGCCGGGAAGCCGCCGGTGTTGGACTCGCGGTAGCCGGTGTCTCTGCCGCTGCCGTGAGAGCCCTGGTATTGGGGCTGCGGGGGCGCGGCGGGGGGCGGCGGCGCGGGCTGGGGA
>NZ_BBXE01000059.1 GCF_001570565.1 Herbidospora yilanensis
GGCCCGGGAAGACGAACACCACCTTCCCGCGCGGAGCGGCCACGCCCCTGACGAGGCCGGTGTGCGGCCGGTCGGTGGCCAGCGCGTCGAGCGTGGCGAGCAACGAGGCCCGGTCGGCCGCGACGGCCACGGCACGGTGGGGCAACGCGGCCCGTCCGGTGGCGAGGGTGTGCGCGATGTGCGACGGTCCCAGCTCGGGGCGGGCGGCGAGGTGGTCGCGCAGGTGCCGCGCCTGTGCCGCCAGAGCCTCGGGACTGTGGGCCGACAACACGACCGGCACCGGCAGGGCGACCGGTTCGAGGACCGGATCGGGCGCCGGCGGCCGCTCTTCGAGGATGACGTGGGCGTTGGTGCCGCTGATGCCGAACGACGACACCGCCGCGCGGCGGGGCCGGTCGTGTTCGCGCGGCCACGGGCGCCGCTCGGTGAGGAGGCGGACCGCGCCGCTGTCCCAGTCGACGTCGGGGCTGGGCTCGTCCACGTGCAGGGTGCTCGGCAGGAGGCCATGGCGCATGGCGTGGACCATCTTGATGACGCCCCCCACGCCGGCCGCCGCCTGCGTGTGGCCGATGTTCGACTTCAGCGAACCGAGCCAGGCCGGTTCGTCCCGGTCCTGCCCGTACGTCGCGAGGAGGGCCTGCGCCTCGATCGGGTCGCCGAGGCGGGTGCCCGTGCCGTGCGCCTCGATCGCCGCCACGTCGGCGGCGGACAGGCCCGCGTCGGCGAGGGCCGCGCGGATGACACGCTGCTGCGCCGGGCCGTTGGGGGCGGAGAGCCGGCCGCTCGTGCCGTCCTGGTTGACCGCCGTGCCGCGCACGACCGCCAGGACGGGGTGGCCGTTGCGGACGGCGTCCGACAGGCGTTCGACCAGCAGCAGACCGACGCCCTCGCCCCAGCCGGTGCCGTCGGCCGCCGCCGCGAACGCCTTGCACCGGCCGTCGGGCGACAGGCCGCGCTGGCGGCTGAACTCCACGAACAGGCCGGGCGTGGCGATCACGGTCGCGCCGCCCGCCAGGGCGAGGTCGCACTCGCCGGCCCGCAGGGCGCGGACCGCCAGGTGCAGCGCCACCAGCGACGACGAGCAGGCCGTGTCGATCGTGATGGCCGGGCCGACCAGGCCCAGCACATACGACAGGCGGCCCGAGGCGACCGAGCCCGCGCTCCCGGTCCCGATGTAGCCTTCCAGCTCCTCGGGCGCCTGCCTGATCCGGCCGCCGTAATCGGCGTACATGACCCCGGCGAACACACCCGTCCGGGAGCCGCGTGCCGACTCCGGGTCGATGCCGGCCCGCTCGAACGCCTCCCACGCGGTCTCCAGCAGCAGCCGCTGCTGCGGGTCCATGCTGACCGCCTCGCGCGGGCTGATGCCGAAGAAGGCCGGGTCGAAGTCGGCGGCGTCGTGCAGGAAACCGCCTTCCTTCGTGTACGTCCTCCCGACCCGCGCCGGATCGGGGTCGTACAGCCCCGCGACGTCCCAGCCCCGGTCGCCGGGGAACGGCGAGATGGCGTCCACGCCCTCGGAGACGACCCGCCACAGGTCCTCGGGCGACCGCACGCCGCCCGGATAGCGGCAGGCCATCCCGACGATCGCGATCGGCTCGTGGCGGGCCGACTCGACCTCCGACAAGCGCTGCCGGGTCTGCAGCAGGTCGCCGGTGACCCTTCTGAGGTAGTCGCGGAGCTTGGCCTCGGTGGTCATCGTGCCGTCACCTCTCCTCGTGGTCGGAACCGAGTTGCGTGTCGATGAGCTGGAAGAGTTCCTCGTCGGTGGCGTCCTGGACGACGTCCGCCGGGCCGGTGGGGGACACCAGCGCGAGTAGCGCCGACAACCGGGCCGCGACCAGCTCGCGGTCGCGCTCGCCGAGCGCGGCGGCCGACTCGGCCAGCGTGTCCAGCGCCGTCAGGGCCGGGCCCGCGCCGCCGGGGAGCCGGAAGGCGAGCTCGTCGTGCAGGTGGGCGGCCAGCGCGGTGGGGGTCGGATGGTCGAACAGGAGCGTGGCGGGCAGCCGCAGCCCGGTCTCCACGGCCAGCCGGTTGCGCAGCTCGACCGCCGTGAGCGAGTCGAACCCGAGGTCGAGCAGGCCGCGCTCCGACGGCACGGTCCGCCCCGACGGCAACCGCAGCACGTCGGCGACCACGTCCCGCACCCGCGTGAGCGCGAGCCCCGGCCGGTCGGCGACCGGCGCGCCGGCCAGCGTCCGGACCAGCGGGGGCACACCCTCCTCCCGCTTCCTGGGTTTCGCGCGGGACCACAGCAGGTGTGGGACCTGGTCGGCGGTGCGGTCGAACCGGGCCGCGACCACGGCCGGCACGTCACCCGCCAGCGCGGCGTCGAACAGCGCCAGCGCGTCGGCGGGGTCGAGCGGGGCGACGCCCGTGCGGGCGATCCTGGCCAGCTCGGCGGCGCCGAGCCCGCCGGCCATGCCGCCCTCCTGCGCCCACAGCCCCCACGCGATGGACGTCGCGGGCAGCCCCAGGGCGCGCCGGTGCCCGGCGAGGGCGTCGAGGTAGGTGTTGGCGGCGGCGTAGTTGGCCTGCCCCGCGTTGCCGATGACGCCGGCGACCGAGGAGAACAACACGAACGCGTCCAGGGACCGGTGCCGGGTGAAGTGGTGCAGGAAGTGGGCGGCGTCGGCCTTGGCGGTCAGCACGGCGTGCAGCCGCTCGGGCGTCAGGTCGGCGACGGTGCCGTCGTCGAGCACGGCGGCGGCGTGCACGACGGCGGTGAGCGGCCGGTCGGCCGGGATGTCGTCGAGCAGCCGCCGCAACCGGACCGGGTCGCCGGTGTCGCAGGCCGCCACCACGGGAGCCGCGCCGAGCTCGGTGAGCCGCCGCGCCAGCTCCGCCGCGCCCGGCGCCGCCGCGCCGCGCCTGCTGACGAGCAGCAGGTGCCGGACGCCGTACCGGGTGACGAGATGCTCGGCGAGCAGCGTGCCCAGCGCGCCGGTGGCGCCGGTCAGCAGGACGGTCCCCTCGGGCCGGATCGGCCTGGCGCCCGTGCCGCCGGCGGCGGGCTTCAGCGCGGGCAGGAACGCCGCGCCGTTCCGGAGGGCGGCCTGTGGCTCCAGCAGGGCCAGCGCCTCCCCGGGGTCGGCCGAGCCGTCGGTGTCGACGAGCACGAACCGGCCGGGATGCTCGGTCTGCGCCGTGCGCACCAGCCCCCAGAGGGCCGACTGCGCCAGTCCGGTGACCGGGTCGTCGTCGAGCACCCCCACGGCGTGGTGGGTCAGCACGGCCAGCCGGCCCGGCGCGTCCTGCTCCAGCCAGGCCTGGACGACCTCCAGCACGGCCGAGGTGACCGGCCCGTAGCCGGTGCCGCGCACGTCGAGCACCACGTCGCCGGTCCCGGGCGCGCGGAGGTGGTCGAGCGCCTCACCCGCCGAGCGCAGCAGCGTGTAGGGCGCGGCGGCCTGCGGGGGCGCCTGCGTCCACACCACCCGGTGGAGCCCGCCGGACCTCCTCAC
The DNA here is from genome assembly GCF_001570565.1 of Herbidospora yilanensis. GTDB lineage: Bacteria > Actinomycetota > Actinomycetes > Streptosporangiales > Streptosporangiaceae > Herbidospora > Herbidospora yilanensis. The sequence continues at coordinate 3,465 of NZ_BBXE01000059.1, forward strand.
CTGGACGGCCAGCTCACCGTCCAGGACGCTGGCGCCGTCCGGGTTGCGCACGGACAGGGCGAACCGGTCGCCGCCCCTGGGCGTCAGCCGCGCCCTGACGGTGCCGGCCGCCCGCACGCCGCGCCGCACGCGCGTCCACGAGAACGGCAGCCGGACGGTGTCGCCGTCCAGCGCCAGGGGGTGCAGGGCGGCGTCGAGGAGCGCCGGGTGCAGGTCGAAGCCGTCGTCGTCCAGGGTGACCTCGGCGAAGAGGTCGTCGCCGTGCCGCCAGGCGGCGCGGAGGTTCTGGAAGGCCGGGCCGTAGACGTAGCCGAGGGCGGCCAGCCGCTCGTAGGCGTCGTCGACGTCGACGGGCTCGCCGGCCGGCCACGCGTGGGATGTGGGCGGCTCGTCGGGGAGGTCGTCGGTGAGGTGGCCGGTGGCGTGCGGCGTCCACTCACCGCCGGGGGCGTCGGCGCGGGAGTGGACGGTCAGGGCCCGCCGCCCGTCCGCGCCCGGAGCGGCGACCGCGACCTGCACGACGACCGCGCCCCCGACGGGGAGCGGGGCGAGCAGGGTCAGCTCGTCCACGACGGGTGCGCCGACACGGTCGCCCGCGTGCAGGGCCAGGTCGAGCAGCGCCGTGGCCGGGAGCAGCGGCGTGCCCGCGATGACGTGGTCGGCCAGCCAGGGGTGGTTGCGGGCGGACAACCGCCCGGTGAGGACCACGCCGTCGTCGCCCGCCAGGTCGACGGCCGAGCTGAGCAGCGGGTGGCCGGTCTCGTCGGGGCCCCTTCGTGCGGGCGGCGGGTTGAGCCAGTAGCGCTCGCGCTGGAAGGGGTAGGTGGGCAGGTCGGTTGCGGCGGCTGTGGGGAGGTGCCAGTCGACGGGGTGGCCGGTGACGTGGAGGGTGGCGAGGGTCCGGGTGATGGCCTGGGCTTCGGGGTGGTTGCGGCGGAGGGTGGGGTGGGCGTGGTGGTCGGGGAGGAGGGCGGTGAGGACGGCGTCGGGGCCGATCTCCACGAAGGTGTGGATGCCGGTTTCGGTGAGGGTGTCGATGACGTCGGTGAAGCGGATGGGTTCGCGGACGTGCCTGACCCAGTGGTCGGGGTCGTCGAGGCCGCCGAGGTGCCCGGTTCGGTCGGAGACGATGGGGATGGCCGGTTGGGTGAACTCCAGGGTGTCGAGGACCTGGCGGAACTCGTCGAGCATGGGTTCCATCAGGGGTGAGTGGAAGGCGTGGCTGACGGTCAGGCGTTTGACCTTCGCGCCGTGGGCGCGTTCGATGACCTGCCGGACCGCGTTTTCGGTGCCGGAGACGACGGTGGCGTGGGGGCCGTTGATCGCGGCCAGGGATACCTGGCCGGTGAGCAGTTCCAGCGTCTCGGATTCGCCCAGGGACAGCGCCGCCATCGCGCCGCCGGGCGGTAGCTCCTGCATGAGCCGGGCGCGGGTGGTGACGAGTTTGGCGGCGTTGGGCAGGTCCAGGATTCCGGCGATGTGGGCGGCGGCGATGGAGCCGACGGAGTGTCCGGCGACCGCGTCGGGGTGGAGTCCGTGGTGTTCCAGGAGCCGGTAGAGGGCGGTCTGGAGGGCGAAGAGGGCGGGCTGGGTGTAGCGGGTTTCGTTGAGCAGGGGGTTTTCGGTGAAGATGATGTCTTTGAGGCCGGGTTCGAGGTGGTTGAGGGCGGCGTCTAGGGCGGCGGCGAAGACGGGTTGGGTCTGGTAGAGCTCGCGGCCCATGCCGGGGCGCTGGCTGCCCTGCCCGGTGAACAGAAACGCCGTCTTCGGTTCGGTGGCCTCCCCTTGCACCAGTGCGTCGTGTGCTTCTCCGTCGGCCAGGGCGGTGAGTGCGGCCAGCAGTTCTTCCCGGTCGGCGGTGACGACGGCGGCCCGGTGGGTCAGCGCGGCCCGGCCGGTGACCGGGAGGGGATCGTTGGTGGTGAAGTGGTCCCGCAGACGGCGCGCCTGCGCCTTCAGCGCCTCGGGCGTGTGCGCCGACAGGAGCACCGGCACCGGGCCGGGTGTGGGTTCCGGTGCGGTGGCGGGTTCCGGTTCTTCCAGGACGACGTGGGCGTTGGTGCCGCTGATGCCGAACGACGAGACGGCGGCCCGGCGCGGCCGGTCGTCGTCGTGGGGCCAGGCGGCGGGCTCGGTGAGGAGACGGACCGACCCGCTCTCCCAGTCGACGTGCGGGGTCGGCTGGTCCACGTGCAGCGTCTTGGGCAGCAGGCCGTGCCGGAGCGCCTGGACCATCTTGATGACCCCGCCGACGCCCGCCGCCGCCTGGGTGTGGCCGATGTTCGACTTCAGGGAGCCGAGCCAGGCGGGCCGCTCACGGTCCTGCCCATAGGTGGCGAGGAGGGCCTGCGCCTCGATGGGGTCGCCGAGGCGGGTGCCGGTGCCGTGGGCCTCGACGGCGTCCACGTCGGAGGGTGTGAGGCCGGCGTTGGCGAGTGCCTGGCGGATGACGCGCTCCTGGGACGGGCCGTTGGGTGCGGTCAGGCCGTTGGAGGCGCCGTCCTGGTTGACCGCCGTGCCGCGTACCACGGCGAGGATCGGATGCCCGTTGCGGCGGGCGTCGGAGAGGCGTTCGACCAGGAGCAGGCCGGCGCCCTCCGACCAGCCCGTCCCGTCGGCGGCGGCGGCGAAGGCCTTGCAGCGGCCGTCGGCCGACAATCCGCGCTGGCGGCTGAACTCCACGAACGTCGCGGGGCTGGCCATCACGGTCACCCCGCCCGCCAGCGCGAGGTCGCACTCGCCCTGCCGCAGCGCCTGGACGGCCAGGTGCAGCGCCACCAGCGACGAGGAGCAGGCCGTGTCGACGGTGACGGCCGGGCCCTCCAGGCCGAACGTGTACGCCACCCGCCCCGACGCCACGCTGCCCGCGCTGCCGCTCACCAGGTAGCCCTCGAAACCCTCGGGCGACCGGTCGGCCTGGTGCAGCCGCGCGCCGTAGTCGTTGTACATGACCCCGGCGAACACCCCCGTGCGGGAGCCGCGCAGCGTGCCGGGATCGATGCCGGCGCGCTCGAAGCTCTCCCACGCCGTCTCCAGCAGCAGTCGCTGCTGGGGGTCGATCGCCGCCGCCTCCCGTGGGCTGATGCCGAAGAACTCGGCGTCGAACCCGGCCGCGCCGTAGAGGAACCCGCCGTCACGGGCGTAGCTGGTGCCGGGGGTGGCCGGGTCGGGGTCGTACAGGGAATCGAGGTCCCAGCCCCGGTCGGCGGGGAAGGGGCCGACGGCGTCGACGCCGTCGGCGACCAGCCGCCACAGGTCCTCGGGCGAGGCCACATCGCCCGGGTAGCGGCAGGCCATCGCGACGATCACGATCGGGTCGTCGTCGGCCCGGGCCGACGGGGCGGCCGCCCGCGGTCGAGGGGTCTCGTCGGCGAGGCGCGACCGCAACCACGTGGCGAGCGCGGCCGGGGTCGGGTGGTCGAAGACCAGAGTGGTGGGGAGCTTGACGCCGACGGCGGCGCTCAGCCGGTTGCGCAGGTCGACGGCGGCCAGCGAGTCGAATCCCAGGTCGGTGAAGGCGCGCCCGGCCGCGACGGGGTCGGCCGACGCGTGCCCGAGCACGGTCGCCGCCGTCTCCCTGACCAGGTCGAGCAGGTCGGTCGCGGCCCGGCGCGGCGTGGGGGTCGTGCGCCTCTCCGGCACGAGCGACCGCAGCGGTGGCGGCACGACCACCCCCGGCGCGGCCAGCGCCCTGGTGTCCAGGCGCGCCGTGACCAGCACGGGACGGTCGGCCCAGCCGGTCCGCAGCGCCGCGTCGAACAGGGTCAGCGCGTCGTCGCGGGACAGCGGCGCGATGCCGGTGCGGGCCAGCCGCGCCAGGTCGGCCGCCGACAGGCGGGCGGCCATGCCGTCGTCCTGCTCCCACAGGCCCCAGGCGAGCGAGGTGGCGGGCCGGCCCAGCGCGTGGCGGTGGGCGGCCAGCGCGTCGAGGTAGGCGTTGGCGGCGGCGTAGTTGGCCTGGCCCGCCGTGCCGACGGTGCCGGTGATCGAGGAGAACAGGACGAACGCGTCCAGGTCGCCGGTGAGGCGGCTCAGGTTGTCGGCTCCATCGGCCTTGGCGGCCAGGACGGCGCGCAGCCGCTCCGGCGTCAGGTCGGCCACCGTCGTGTCGTCGAGCACGGCCGCCGTGTGGACGACGGCGGTGACCGGCCGGTCGGCGAGCAGGCGGGCCAGCGCGTCGCCGTCGGCGATGTCACAGGCGACCAGCTCGGGCACGCCGCCGAGAGCGGTCAGCCGGTCGAGGAGGCCGCCCGCGCCGGGGGCGTCCGGGCCGCGCCTGCTGACCAGCAGCAGGTTCCTCACTCCGTGGTGGACGACGAGGTGCTCGGCGACGAGCCCGCCCAGCGACCCGGTCGCGCCGGTGACCAGGACGGTCCCGTCCGCCCGCAGGCGGCTCGCCCCCGCGCCCACCCCGACCCTGGTCAGGCGGGGCACCACGACGTGTCCCTCGCGGAGGGCGAACTGCGGTTCGTCCAGGGCCAGGGCGGCGGGCAGGGCCCGTTCGGAGGCGGCCGTCCCGTCGGTGTCGACCAGCACGAACCTGCCGGGGTGCTCACTCTGCGCGCTGCGCACCAGCCCCCAGACCGCCGCCTGGCCCGGTTGTTCCACGGGCTCGCCGGCCCGGGTGGCGACCGCCCGGGTGGTCACGAAGGCCAGCCGGGGAGCGTCGCCGGACAACCGGGCCTGGATCGCCGCGAGGGCCCGTTCGGCCGTCTCGCCCGCCGGGCCGGGCGGCACGTGCACGAGGTCGGTCTCCTCGGCGGGCGCCGACGGCAGCGGGACCGGCCGCCAGGTGAGCTCGTAGGCGGGCGCCGACGGGGCCCCGGCGCGCAGGACCACCGACGCGATCGAGGCGACCGGTCGGCCCGTCTCGTCCCAGAGCGTCAGGGCCGCGCCGTCCCGGTCGGCCGGGTCGATCCGGACCCGCAGCGCCGACGCGCCCGAGGCGTGCAGCCGCAGCCCCGACCAGGAGAACGGCAGCCGCAGCCCCGCGCCGTCGCCCGTGACGGGCAGCGGGTGCAGCGCCGCGTCCAGCAGCGCCGGATGCAGGGCGAACCGGCCGTCGTGGGGGAGGGCGAGCACGACCTCGGTGAAGATCGTGGATCCCGACCGCCAGGCCGCCCGGACGTTACGGAACGCGGGCCCGTACTCGTAGCCGAGGCCGGCGAGAGCGGTGTACCACTCGTCCACGTCCACCGGCTCGGCCCCCGGGGGCGGCCAGGCCTCGGGCGCGGCGGCCGGGTCGGGGGCGGCGGTGGTGAGGTGGCCGGAGGCGTGCCGCGTCCACGGCTCGTCGCCGTTCCTGGCGTGGACGGCGAACCCGCGCCGCCCGTCGCCGCCCGCCGGTTCCACCAGCACCTGGAACCGGGCCGGGAGCAGCAGGGGCGCTTCGAGCGTCAGCTCGTCCACCACCGGTACCCCCGCGTGGGCGCCCGCCTGGAGCACCGCGTCCGCGAAGAACGCCCCCGGGAGCGGCACGCCGCCCGCTATCCGGTGGTCGGCCAGCCACGGGTGCGCGTCGTCCGGCAGCTTCCCCGCGAAGAGCACACCGCCGTCGGCCAGCTCGGTGACCTGCTCGAACAGGCTCTCCTTCGGCGTGGCGTCGAGCCAGTAACGCTCGCGCTGGAAGGGGTAGGTGGGCAGATCGGCCGGCGGGGAGCCGCCGCCGACGAGCCGGGCGAGGTCAAGGGGGGTCCCCTTCGTGTACGCCGCCCCGATCGCCGCCGAGACCGTGAGGGGTTCGGCGTGGTCGCGGCGGAGCAGCGGGACGCCGTCGCCGATGAGGGCGCTCAACACGGCGTCGGGCCCCAGTTCGAGGATCGTGGTGACGTCGTGCTCCCGCAGGACGGCGACCGCGTCGTGGAACCGGACCGGCCGCCGGATCTGCCCGGCCCAGTACGCCGGGTCGGTCAGCTCCTCCGCCGTCGCGATCCGGCCGGTGACCGTGCTGACGATCGGGACGACCGGCGCGCGGTAGGTGAGCGTGGCCGCCACGGCGTGGAACTCGTCGAGGACGGGATCCATGTGCGGGGAGTGGAACGCGTGGCTGACCTTCAGCGGCCGCACCCGGCGGCCCCGCTCGGCGAACCGCGCGGCGACCGCCTGCGCCTCGGCGGCGTCTCCGGCGATGACGACCGCGTCCGCGCCGTTGACGGCCGCCAGGTCGACGCCCTCGGTGAGGTGGGGCCGGATCTCCTCCTCGGCGGCCTCGACGGCGATCATGGCCCCGCCCGCCGGGGCGGCGTGCATGAGCCGGGCGCGGGCGGTGACCAGCGTGGCGGCGTCGGCGAGGTCCAGGACCCCGGCGACGTGGGCGGCGGTGACCTCGCCGATGGAGTGGCCGGCGAGCAGGTCGGGCCGGACGCCGACGTGGTCGAGGAACCGGAAGAGGGCGGTCTCCAGGGCGAAGAGCGCGGGCTGGGTGTAGCGGGTCTCGTCGAGCAGTGTGTTCCCGGTGAAGACGATGTCCTTGAGGCCGGGTTCGAGGTGGGCGAAGGCGGCGTCGAGGGCGGCGGCGAAGACGGGTTCGGCCTGGTAGAGCTCGCGGCCCATGCCGGGCCGCTGGCTGCCCTGCCCGGTGAACAGGAACGCGGTGCGCGGCCGCGCGACCGCTTCGGCCCGCGTGGCCGACGGATGGTCCCCGCCTTCGGCCAGCGCGCCGAGCGCGGAGAGGAGCCCGGCCCGGTCGGCCGCGACGACGGCGGCGCGGTGCGGCAGCCGCGCGCGCCCGACGGCGAGTGTGCGCCCGACGGCGCGCAGGCCGAGTTCGGGGCGAGTGGCGAGGTGGTCGCGCAACCGCCCGGCCTGCGCCCGCAGGGCCTCGGGGCTGTGCGCCGACAGGAGCACCGGCGCCGGGCCGACCTCCGTCGCGGTGGGAGCGGCCGTGGGCTCGGGTTCTTCGAGGATGACGTGGGCGTTGGTGCCGCTGATGCCGAAGGAGGACACCGCCGCGCGGCGGGGCCGGTCGTCCGGTCGTTCCCACGGCCGGGCGTCGGTGAGGAGGCGGACCGCGCCGCTGTCCCAGTCGACGTGCGGGGTCGGCTCGTCGACGTGGAGGGTCTTGGGGAGCACGCCGTGCCGCATGGCGTGGACGATCTTGATGATGCCGCCGACCCCGGCCGCGGCCTGGGTGTGGCCGATGTTCGACTTCAGGGAGCCGAGCCACAGGGGCCGGTCCGGCGCGCGGTCGCGGCCGTAGGCGGCGAGGAGGGCCTGCGCCTCGATCGGGTCGCCGAGGCGGGTGCCCGTGCCGTGCGCCTCGACGGCGTCCACGTCCGACGAGTGCAGGCCCGCGCCGGCGAGCGCCTGGCGGATGACGCGCTCCTGGGACGGGCCGTTGGGTGCGGTCAGGCCGTTGGAGGCGCCGTCCTGGTTGACCGCCGTGCCGCGTACCACGGCGAGGATCGGATGCCCGTTGCGGCGGGCGTCGGAGAGGCGTTCGACCAGGAGCAGGCCGGCGCCCTCCGACCAGCCCGTCCCGTCGGCGGCGGCGGCGAAGGCCTTGCAGCGGCCGTCGGCCGACAATCCGCGCTGGCGGCTGAACTCGACGAACGTGCCCGGCCCCGCCATCACCGTCACGCCGCCCGCCAGCGCCAGGTCGCACTCGCCCCGGCGCAGCGCCTGCACGGCCAGGTGCAGCGCCACCAGCGAGGAGGAGCAGGCCGTGTCGACGGTGACCGCCGGGCCCTCCAGCCCGAACGTGTACGCCACCCGCCCCGACAACACGCTCCCGGTGTTGCCGGTCAGCAGGTAGCCCTCAAGGTCCTTCGGCGCCCGCGTCAGCCGGGCCGCGTAGTCGTTGTACATGACCCCGGCGAACACGGCCGTACGCGAGCCGCGCACCGAGTCGGGCGCGACGCCGGCCCGCTCGAAGGTCTCCCACGCCGTCTCCAGCAGCAGTCGCTGCTGCGGGTCGATGGCCGCCGCCTCCCGTGGGCTGATGCCGAAGAAGGCCGGGTCGAAGTCGGCGGCGTCGTACAGGAAACCGCCCTGCCTGGTGTACGAGGTGCCGACGCGGTCGGGGTCGGGGTCGTACAGGGAATCGAGGTCCCAGCCCCGGTCGGTGGGGAAGGAGCCGACGGCGTCGACGCCGTCGGCGACCAGCCGCCACAGGTCCTCGGGCGAGGCCACGCCGCCGGGGTAGCGGCACGCCATGCCGACGATGACGATCGGATCGTCGTCCCGGACCGCCACCACGGCCGCCGTCTCGCGGGTCGCCTCACCGGGCAGCAGGCCGGTCAGGTAGGCGGTGAGCGCGTCGGCCGACGGGTGGTCGAAGGTGACCGTGGCGGGCAGCCGCAGCCCGGTCACCGTGCCGAGCCGGTTGCGCAGCTCCACCCCGGTGAGCGAGTCGAAGCCCAGATCCCGGAACGCGCGCGCCGGGTCGATGCCCGTCGGGCCGGTGTGGCCCAGCACGTCGGCGACCGCCGTCAGCACCGTCTCCGCGACCGCCTTGGGCCGCTCGTGAGCGGGCAGGGCGGCGACCCGGTCCGGCCACGACCCGGCCTTCGTGCGCCGGACCGGCGGGACGAGCCCGCGCAGCGGCGCGGGCAGCGGCCCACCGGCCGCGCGCCGCCGCAGCGCCGCGGCGTCCACGCCCGCCGGGACCAGCAC
>NZ_BBXE01000060.1 GCF_001570565.1 Herbidospora yilanensis
AGCACGTGGAGTAGCTCTGGCACCAGGTCGCCGGTGAGCCCGAGGTCGACGCGGAACTGCCCGTCGGGATAGGCGCCAGCGCCCAGCCGGGCGATCCGCAGCGCGACCGCGCTCTTTCCGATACCCGGCGGGCCGGTCACCACGACGGGTTCCCGCGTCTCCAGCCACGTCAGCGCCTGGGCTGTTTCGGTCTCCCGCCCGACCAGGGCACGCGGTTCCTTCGGGAGACCCACCGGACGGACAGCTTCGTCCTGCCGTCGCACGTGGTCGTAGAGACGGGCCAGGACGTCGCCGGGAAGCACAGCGTCGGCGTAGGCGTGCCGGATGGACTCACGGTCGTCGAGGAAGCCACAGATCTTCTTGTGGTGCCAGACAACCCACTCCTTGATCGGAAGGTTCAGCTTCCCGATCTGATCCCTGATGGCGGCGTCGACCCGCTCGATCCCTCCGTTCCCCGGCAGCCCCGACAGCGTCACGTTAGTCACGATGACCAGATAGTCGGGGACGCGCCCCTTCCTGACCCGGTTGGATCCCTGATCGGCCCAGGCCCGCAGTTCCCTCGATATCTGGTCAATCAGCCAGGAGGCCTCTTTAGCCGGATCATCTCTCCGCTTGCGGAACTTGGCCTGAAGCACGCCGTAGCCGCGCCACGGGTTCTCAGGGGTCGGGAAGGAGCCCAGCCCCTCGAACGAAGCCTCGCGGCCTCCGTCGGGGCCGTCTCCGAAGAGCTCGACGGAGGGCCCCAGCACGTCGAGGGCAATGGCCTGCGCGAGGGCTTCGAAACGCTGTGGACCGAGGTTCGACAGAACGTAGTCAGTCACACCCCGCATCATGCCGACCCCCACCGACAGAACCGCTGAGTACGCCCCTCGCCCGGGCTGCACGTGCCGACCGAAGTGGTGCTCGACGGGGTGCGCCAACTCCGGGAGTTGCCCGACTTCGCCGAGGTGAAGGTCTCGCCGCTGCTGCTGGTGGCCAAGGCACTGGTCACGCCCTGCGTCGGGGTCTGGGCAGACCGCGTGCTACCAGCGACTCCACGAACTCCGGAGCCAACCCAGCTTTACGGCCGAGCCGATTACCGGCTACCCGGGAGAACTTCCATCCTCCTCCGGCAAGCCTTCGGACTCGTAACGGAGCAGAAGGGCACACTACGAATGACCTGGCAGCTCAGCTCGCTTGGCAACCCACGCGAGTACGCGACCTTCTTGGGGTTACCGACCATCGTCTGGTACTCCGCATTGTTCCGTGAGTCCGGCAAAGGCATTTGGTCTAATTCTGAGCGTCGTGCCTCAGGACCGCGTCTCGTCGTATCCGGCCGGATGAGTGGCTGCTTCCCGCCCGGATGCGGCGCCTCCCGCCAGGGAGCCCGGTGATGCGGGTTATCTGTGCAGCGACAGCCCCGTCATGTTGAACTGGTGGAGGATGTCCTCGGCCATGGCCCGGGCCACCGACTGGAGGTTCTCCAGGTCGGCCGCCGTCGAGATCTCGGTCGTGATCGGCCGGAAGCGACGCACAGTCCGCGCACCGGCCGGAACCTGGAGCTTGTTCGTCGAGAAGCCTCCGACGGTCCGGTCGCTGACAACGCTGAACGGCCATCCGGCTTCCTCGTCGCGGACCAGTTCGACGCGCATGGTCAGAACGCCTTGCGAACCCAAATGACGGCCATAGGTCTCGGCCGTCGCGACGAAGTCGGCGGTGAAGGACTCGACCATAGCGGCCGGCACGCGGTTGGTTCCCTCCTGGCGTTCCCCGTACCACCCTTCCAACGCGGCGGCCAGCGCGATCGACCCGTCATGGTGCAGTTCGACCCGGACGAAGTCGGCACGGCGATCAGGTTCCAAGCCCGGATTGGTTTCGACGACCCACCGGCGGAGACCAACTCCAGGGTTGAGCGCGGCCGATCCGAGTTCGCGCACGACTTGGAAGCGGTCATACCTTTCCGTCGGCACTATCTCCAAGGTGCGCTTCAACACCGACTCGAGGATCGCCGTGACCGTGCCACGTGCCGGCGGACCTGCAATCGCGGGCAGAGGCGTGCGCGGGGTGGCCACCCCGACGATCCACGCGGCCTGCTCCAGGTCGAGCTGCTCGCTGACCTCACCGACCATGTCGGTGAGGCGGGTGGACGCCATCGTGCGGGCCGCGAACCGCTCGGCATAGGCCCGTTCCAGATCCGGCTCGCGCATCCACTCGGTTTCGGGGCCGTGCCGGTAGGGGACGCCCAGCTTTTCGCCCTGGCCGATGATGTGGGGAGCGTCCGGGCTGCGGGGGATGGAGAGGACCAGGACGGTTTCGGAGCCGTCGGCGCTGGCCAGAGGGATGACCTGAAGACCCGCCACGTGCGGATGGAGGCGGCTGATGGCCAGCTTGCGCAGTCGCCGCTGTGCCGTCTCCGAGATGTCCACGCTGGCGATCGCCTTCGCCCGGCCGGTGCCTCGTTCCTCCTCGACGCCGTAGACGATCAGGCCGCCTCTGGTGTTGGCCATGGCGGCGATGTCTTTGGCGTACTCCTGTAGAAGTGGTTCTTCCTTGCCGGGGAGGGCGGCTTTCCAGTCGAGATCGTCCGTCTCGGTCACCTTCTGATCGACCGCGGCCTTGACCATGTCGAAGGTCAGCTCGGTGGGCGACTCACCGAGGGCAGCGTGGATTTGTGACCATGTGACAGGCATTGGCCGAGCGTATCCATCGAACGGCGGCGAACGCGGTCTGTTTATTTCCGCCGACCGGCGAGCCGTCGAGTATCAGCACTAGTTTCCACCGGAACCACTCCTTAGGGTCAACTCGACGACGTTGGCTGGATGGAGGTCGCCTTGCACCCACACCGGCGGGCCCTCCCACACGCCAGCCACGACCGCGTCGTCCCAGACGGCCCGGACATCAGCGGCAACGTCATCGAGGGCGACGGCCTGGAGGAGGTTCTCAAAGCCGGCCGTGCAGCTCCTGGGATGAGCACCGCGGTTCGTACTGATCGGTGCCTCGGCGGGCGCCTCACATGGAGCGCTCGCAGGAAGCTCGCCAGGGTGTCGGCCGGGTGGGCGGCGCGACTGATCGAGCCGTGGTCCAGCGGCTCGCCGGAAACCCACGTCATCACGGTCCAGTGCTGGGGAACCGCTCGGACGGTTCCCCAAACCGCACCGGGGTCGGCACCGGGAGCGGCAGGCGCGAGGCCAGCACGGGTTGCCGCCGACGCTCCTACCGGGGTCGGCACCGGGAGCGGCAGGCGCGAGGCCAGCACGGGTTGCCGCCGACGCTCCTTAAGCTGAAGCGCCGGGGTGGAGTCCATCCGCTGCATGCGCACTGCCAGCTCATCCCCGAGGCGCCACATCTGGTTGCCCCAGCCGCCCTCCACCTCACGGATGGCCAGCCGCCCTACGAGGTCTGGATGCTGCTCCAGCAGCAGGGCGCGAACCACGTCCGCGGTGATCTCAAGATTGGTGTCGTTCATGCGACGTCACGGTCCTGAGGCGGCAGACGAAGCGGCGCCCGCTCTCCGCAGCCAGGGGCCGTTGGGCATGCTGGTTCACCCACGGGAGCACTCCCGCGAAGATCTCGTCTTGAGTCCTGATCGTAGGTCGGCGCCTTGAACGCCGGCCGTGGCGAGTTCAGGCAGTCCAACAAAATAGAAGGCCACAGAATTTGCCGACCCGATGGAGTAGTCAGGCATACCTCATCGGCTTAAGGACGCCGTCATCGGAATAACTCGTCCATCCGCTCAGCCATTTGAACGGCACGTGGCCAGCCGACCCTGACGAATCGTTCGAGTAGTTTTCGGACGGCTGTGATGCAGTCTGGGTCATCCAGCACAACGCTTCTATGGTCGGCCAGATAGCGTGTGATCAGGTCGAGGACCGCGTCGAGGCCGAGCTGCTCTTGAACATAGGCAGCGTCTGCGGTGACCGAGCGAACAGCCAGCAGGAGAGCCGACTTGGGTTGTGCACTCCCAAGGTGTTCGGCAGTTTGGACAATGTGGTGCGTGACCCCTGGGTCTTGGATATGGCCGAGGCTTTCCAAAAGAGGAAGCGCGAGTCTGGAGAAGACACTGAGGTCGCCGTACTCTCTTGCGTCAGTGTCACCTCGGTCGAAGGCGCCACTTGCGAAATATACCTGTTGTGAAATATTTTCTGCAACAGACACGGCTTCCATGGCGCTATTTTCGGAAGCAGCGCCTTTCATGTCTGAAGCATTTCTTAATGCTGAGGCTGCGAGCATCAGCAGCTCAAATGATTTTTGTTGCACATCTCTCAGTGACGTCTCTGATGGATTCAGAAGTCCACGCAAGCATATAGCAATCGTCTTCACCGAGGCAGGATGGCCGATGGGGTCCGAAAGCCATACTCGTACTGTCGCTTCAGCGAAAGGGGTTGAATGTCTGACTGAAAGAATTGTCAGGCATTGAACGACGAAACCTGCCAACTTATCATGGAGTTCAGCTGTCTCAGGTCCAGGATCGAGCAGGTATGGCGAACCGCGTAGAGCAGAAAGCCTCGCGAAGATCTGGTCCACATCGTGGGGTCTACTATGGAGGTGTCGAACCACCGCCTCGATAAGCGTCGCGGCAATGTGCTGATCAGGTTCGGAGGCAAGCCGGCGCTCCGCCTCGGCCAACAACTCGTCGGTATCCGTGTAGATATTCGGGAGCGCCCTGATGCTGAGATAGCGATATATCCATTCGCCGCCGTCAAGATGACAGAGCAAGTCCTCCCCGAGCTGGGCGCCATGGGCTTGCCTCCACTCGGGCCGGGAAATGAGGATTCCGGCCGCCGTTAGGGCATTGGTCTGTGGTGTTTCTCCCCAACTCGCTAGCCTATGACTGTTAATTCCGAGCCCGCTGTGCGTACTGACGGGGCCAGGCATTGCTGCCTGCACGATAGCGAGGACCTGCTGGCCGATCAGAGTGTCAGGAAGAACAGCGGGAAGACGAGAGATCTGTGGCGCAATTCGGATCAAGAGATCTCCAATATCTGCGGCCTCGGACCCATCGGTATGACTTTCTAGAAGCAGTGGCCAGACTGCCAAGAGCCGCGGGTATGCAGCATCTCGCCCATCTGAACTATTGACCTGCGCAAGCGCTTCGCCAGCCTCACGCATAAGGCTTACCAGGGGCGATGAGGTAGGGCTGTCCTGCTCGGACTCTCCGACGAAATCCATCTCTTCATCGTCAATTTCGACGGGCGGCAGAGGATGGACCAGCCTGCCACTTTCCCTGAGATCATCGAGATGGCTCTTGGCCGCGTCATCGACGATTCGTCGTGAATCGAATGCACTCAGCAGAACGTCACGGCGACTGCGAGAATAGTCTCGCCCGGATTCTGAACCGTCGCCACCGGGCTCGGTCGCCTCGATAATAGCCCTCTCCAATGCTTGATGTTGGGCGGGAGAAAGCATGGGGGAAAGACGTACCGCCAAATGGCCTGCCGCTGCCCACGTCGCGCCGAAAGCGAAAAGCGCTGGTCCTACGAGAGCTGGAAGTAGATGGATGGAAAGGTAAGACTCAGTTCTTGCGGCCCGCCCTAGAAGACGATTCCACACTCCAGAATGGGCGAGTCGGTCGATAAGGACTGCGATGGCCTGACTGGTTACTTCGTTGCGAGTCCCAGCGAGTTCGTCCAGGCGATCGACGAGATTTTCCACCATTTTAGGCAGGATATGGTGCCCACCGAAGAACCGAAGATCCTCTCCATAGCGAACTCGAGGGCGGCTATCTGTCTGCGGTATGGAGTCGTACGGATAGCGCGCGGGGCGCTCTTCAATGATCTTCATGAGCAGCCGAGTTGCCGCCACAATATCTGACTCTGCAAAAGCCGCGAACTTCTGCCCAACCCGATACTGGGCGCCCTCCAGGTCCTGTTGTCGATTCGAAGTCAACGGCAAGATTCGGCTAGCGAGCATGTATGTCCGCTGTGATCGGTCATCTTCGAACGACCACACGCTTGAGCCAATATTGAAGGCTAGTTCACCGTCTTGCACTGCAATATCAGGTATTTTGTCGAGCAGCTGCCGTATAACCCCGACGCCTAGTCCGCGCAATACCGGTTCCGAGATGACCTGGCGAATAGTATCGGCGCATTCTTCTAGATCGAGCACTGCGGCCATGGCGAGGGCCGGGCCGCCGATATCAGCGAGGTGGGTCCGGCGGGGATCGTTAACGTCGGCCATGGCCATCCTTATGGCGACCAGAGTGGCCTGCACCCAGCAACGGGCTGCGTGAGTGCCCGGTGATGGCGGACGGTCACCTGCGGCGCGGAGACTCAACTGTGTCGTCAGCAGAGCCAGACCTGGATCGTCAACCTCCTGAGCATGAAGCGCTAAGGCCAAGAGAAGATCACCAAAAGCATCCAGAGCGATCGGACTGGCGCCCCGCACACCGATTCCAGCAGCGACGAGGAACGCAAGTCCTCTTGCATCGTCGACCGTCCAGCCTGCCGTCCCAACCGGAGCAATACATGCAGAGCTGAGTTGCTCCAGTTCAGTCCCTCCGCGTAGTTCACGGGCCGCGATGTCGGCGGCTGCCGCAGCTGCCAAGATGTGGCCGGAATGGTCGGCCATGAGACGCAGAGCGAGAAGCCAATATTCGGCCCGGGTGGGATCGCCATGCCAGGCGATAGCCAGCCGGTAGTCGAGGCTCGGACGAAGGACCATGGAGAGATCTGGATCGGCGTCGAGTGCGTCGGCAATACTAATGGCCACGTTGGTGTCACCAAGGGTGGTAATCGATGCCGCGTAGTCGAACAACACGGGATGAGCGAATCCGATCAGCGAGTCTTGGGACCACCGACTGGCTGAGACTTCCCTGAGCACTCCATCGTGAAGCAGGTCGCCGAGGACCGTTAGCATCCCAGAGTCATTCAGAACGTGATCGCGTGTGTGCTGGGACCGCGCCTTAACCATCGCGCGCACGAGTTCTCGCAGCACCTGCTGCCGTACTCGCCCCTGCGGAGCTTCACGAACCCGGAGCCGCCAGTATCTGTCGAGAAGATCTAGCCGGCTCCCCACCCTTGAGAAGTCCATATCCGGCTCGGCTTTGATCAGTTCGCCAACAAGATTCAGATTGAAAGGATTAGACAGCAGTTCCGACAGACGATCGCTGGGGGTGTCTAGGATCCGCCGCATCGCCGGTCCGCTCGAACGTACTGTCGCGATGTCCTCGGACGTGAGATTCCCCACGACGAGGTGGGCGACCCCGGAAAGTTCCGAATCGGCGTGGCCAGCATCGATCGGATGACCCGGAAACATTGCCTGCCAGCGCCGACCGTGGCGAAGATCGAATGATCGAATGCTGGCGATAATCCTCCATCGCGTACCGAGCAGGCGCTGGGCGAAGTTCGGGAGCCATGCCGCGGCATCGACGCCTCTGGATTGATCTACTCCGTCGAGGAGCAACAGTGCCGGCCTAGATCCCGTCCAGCCGGACAGCACATCAGAGAGGTCATGGTTCAAGTTCAGCTCGACGCGAGTCTCTCCGGCGGTTCCCCTCAACTGATCAGCAGTCAAGTAGACGACATCAGTACCGTCGGCCCCGCTCGTGACCGCGAATCGGTGAAGCACAACCGACTTGCCAACGCCGGGGTCGCCGGCAACTGCGACATTGCCGGTCGAGGCGGTTAAAGCCGATGAGACCGTACGAGGTATCTCCACCGGGCCGTCGGGCGTAGTGATCGCGAGATTCGTAGGCGGTGATGCGACATTTCCGGCAGTGATCTCTCGAAGTCTCTGGACATCACGACGAAGCCTCGCCACCGGCGTGAGATGGAATTTCCGCGTCTCGAGTTCACGGACGAGGTCGGAGCGTCGAAACCACGTCCGTTCAACGGCCAACGTCTGACCGATTTCTCCCAGTGCTACCCATAGGTCTGACACCCGTTCGGGTTCCTCAAGGAGATCCCGCAAATCCGGGAGGAGGGCGCGGGTATCGCTGCCATCAGATCTCAGGTCAAGCGCATGAATCGCAAGCGGGCGGAGAAGCTCTCGGAGAGTCGCCTCGTCGAGGTCCGTGCCATGACTGTTGCGCCACGACCGCCATAGGTGAGTACGCAACACCTTCAGAGCCCCGCGCTCCGGAGCATTGACGGCGGCCTCGTCCAAGGGAACACCGTCCGGCCAGGTGCGCAGGCGGTCTACGAGCGAAGCCATCGCCACCCGAATCGCGTTCGGCGCCGTCTCGTCAGTCACGATCAACACACGATCAACATGAGGGTCGATCAGGCGCAAACGATCTTGAAGCGGCGGTCGATCAGGGACTCCGCTATTGGCGATCGCCACGTGTTGATCAAGGGCGGCAGCAAGATCACTCGCCTTGTCCTCGCTGCATGCGAGCTTCTTTTTCGCCTGAACGCAAACCCATCCTTCGGCGTCGGTCAGCACACCCACGTCATCGACGGGCCGACCAGTCTGGCCGCCGAGAGCGATTACATTTTGGCCGGAGGCCCAACTCGGAAGAGGCGTCTCAGTGAGCATGTGGGCGGCCGCCCACGCCAGGCACCGACCCTCATGCCGAACTCCACCAGCAGTACCTGATCCGCCCGCCGAAGAATGTGTCATCGCTTCCCTATCACGTACACCAACGCCGGGAACGCTTCGCACGATCCCCTACCTCATGCGATATCAGGTACCTACGACACCCATGGCGTTCTCTGAGGCATGCGCGCCGACTGTTGTGTGTTCGTGACCGCTCTCACTCCACAGCACCCT
>NZ_BBXE01000061.1 GCF_001570565.1 Herbidospora yilanensis
GATATCCGGGGGCCGCAAAGATGATCTTCGTGTAGATCTCGTCGCCGTAGTCGAACGGGGGCTTGTCGTCCTCGTCGAGGTAGTCGACGCAGGACAGGCGCAGGTCGGACACGATGAACAGACCGCCCCCGTTCCTGTCCGAGATCGTGCTCAGGCTCGCCTTCGGCGCCTCGTACACGCGGTTGTCGTAGATCGTGTCCTCGGCCCACACCTCGACCCGGGTCGTCGCCCCGTTGTCGACGAGGTACTGCGCCTGCGCGTTGGTCATGCCGACCTTGCCGACGGTGAGGACGCGGCACGCGGTACCGCTCCCGGTGATGGTCAGCCGGGGGAGCGGGACCCCGGAGCTCAATGCATATTTCGGTCGGAACGGTACGAAACTATCTGACCAAAATCGTCACCAAAATGAACGCGAGAAACCGGGTGGACACGATACGCATAGCCACGGAAGCGGGCTGGATCTGAATTCCGCCCCCGGTTATTCTCGCCACGGGGTGATAGGCGATGACATATACACTTTTGCGCGGCAATTTCGTGATCAGATATCCCGATCTCCCGCGTCAGGGCCCCGAGCCCGACGGTGACACGATCAAGTTCCTCCCCGACACCCCGGCGCTGATCGAGGCGCTCCCCCGGCCGTCGGGCACGTCCCCCGACCTGAACCGGCGCGGCATCTCCGTCCGCCTGGAGGCCATCGACGCCACGGTGACCGCCGACTCGCTCGACGAGACCGTCATCTGGCCGAAGCTGTTCCGCCGCCTGGTGCCCTACTTCGCGGCCGGCTTCCCGGACTTCGACCACTTCGACACCTGGCTGCGCGTCGACCCCGTCCACCGCGACGACACGATCTGGCTGATCGCAAGACGGGAACGCGGCAACCTGCACGACGTGGTGCGCGCCTCGGGCGACCAGATCGAACTGACGGTCTGGCCCGAGGACTTCGTCATCGCGCCCGACCCCGCGACCGGCCCGATCACCCCGCCGACGGCCGTGACCGGCGACCTGCTCATCGTGGCCGCCCTGCCCGACCCGGCCGGCGCCGACGCGGGCGCGGGCGCCGAGAAGATCACCCTCCTGAACGTGACCCCAGACCCGGTCGGGCTGGACGGCTGGCACCTGCGCGACGCCTCGGGCAACCGGACGGGGTTGTCGGGCACGATCGAGGCGGGGACGGTCAAGGTCGTCAACGTGGGCCGGCTCGACAACGACGGCGACTCGATCATGCTGGTCGGGCCGAAGGACGTGGTGATCGATTCGGTGACGTACAAGAAGGAACAGGTCCGGAACGGCCGCACGATCGCCTTCGGCCGAGGTTAACCAGCGGCGCGGAAGAGTTCGTACCGTTCTTCGATGAGGTCGCGATGGGGCCGATCCGCCTTGTGGCGGGGCAGTGACACTGGCTGGTCATGCATGTCCTGAAGGCCGTGCTTGAGCATCGGCCCATCGATCTCCTCGAGAATGTCCGATCGCACTTCGATGACGAAGTCAGGCCGGATCCCGAGAATGTTCTGATCGAACGCCGCATGATGGATCTTGCACAAGGCAAGGCCGTTCGAAACGGCGGCGATGCCACGGCTGTGCCGGTCGGGAAGGATATGGGCCGCATCCAGGAGTGATCGGTGGCGGAGGCGGCACATCGCACAACTCGTTTCATAAGCCTGAATGACGCGCTGCCGGAAAACCGGTTGATGCAGCCGCTGCCGGGTGACGCGTTCGGCGTAGCGGCGCTCAAGCGGGCTCACGGTGCCGTCGACCGTCATCAGTCGCTGGGCTTCGTCGAGCGCCACTGCGACTTGGCCGGCCGTCTCCTCGACCGCGATGATCCATACCGGGAAGAAGGGGAGATACAGGCCGGTCTGCACGCCGACGAACCACATGAGCGGAAGCCCTTGGAGGTGTGCCTGCCGGAGACCCTCATTGGTGTAGTGACCGGCTTTTCCCTGGAACTTGTAGCGCAACAGGCCATCGGCTCCCACGGCATCCTCATAGGGTGCGTTGCGGTTGTCAGGCCGATAGGTCGTCAGAATCGACAACGCGGCGCTCAGTCCTTGGGGTTTGCGGATGCCCAACTGGTTGTCGACGAGAGGAAACGTACGTCCTTCAAACTGAAAGCCGAGAAGTTCCGCCCGGCTGACAACGGGGTTCTCCGGCGTGGATCGTTTGCGCAGCCATGCCATGGCGGCGGCTCTGATCCGACTGTCCAAATCGTCGCCCATAGACATGATCACAGACGGATTCTGCACCGCAGAACCGTCGTGTGTCCTGCGAACGCCTGAGCAAACCAAAAACCCAGACCACAAAGTGATCTGGGTTTTGATTGGTGCGCCGCCAGGGACTCGAACCCCGGACCCGCTGATTAAGAGTCAGCTGCTCTAACCAACTGAGCTAGCGGCGCCCGCGAGGAAGACTTTAGCAGCTCCAAGCCCTCCAACGCACATCGATAAGGCTCAGAGCCTCCACGCGCCGAGCGAGAACGGCACCGGCGCCCCCTTGAGGCCCGTCCCGTCGCCCCACTTGGTGATGTGGTATTCGATCGGGATGTGCCCGAAGCCGCCGTTGTCCTTCACGGCCAGGGTGTTCATGTCGAAGGTGCCGCCGGTCAGTTCGGCGAAGGTCTGCCCGTCGAGGTCCAGCATGATCCCGCGCGACGACGGGTTGCCGGGGCCGCGGTCCCCCACGAAGAACGGCTTCTTGACGCCGTTGTAGACCACGTAGCCCTCGGTGCCGAGGGGCCAGCTCGGGGAGGCGGCCATGCCCTTCTGCATCGGCTTGCCGCTGGCGGGCAGGCCCGTGTCGCCGGCGCGCCCGGAGGAGTCGTCCCAGAAGTAGGAGGCGGTGGTCTTGCCGGTCAGCACGGCCGGCTTGACGAAGGAGGGCTCCTTGATCGCGGGCTTGGCCATGGCCGGGGCCTCAAGGGGCTTGACGATGGCGGCCGGCTTGGTGTGGATCCGGACGTGGTTCGTGTGCGGAGGTGCGGCCAGGGCGGTGGCGGCGCCGGTCGTGCCCAGACCGAGGACGGCCAGGCCGGCGGTGGCGAGTGCGGTGGTCGCGGTCTTGTTCTTCAGGATGCCTTTGAGGGCGTACATGAAAAAGGGAGATCTTTCCGTACGACGACAGGACTGCCACGCGAGTCATCAGGGGTGGCGTGTCCGGTGGGCCCCGCGGGCCGCTGCCGGATCCGATGGTCAAGTGCTGTCTCGTGGGTTGGTCAGCACTTGGCAACGAAAGCGACACTAGCCACCAAACCATGACATGGCAAACCTAGGACAGTAAAACATCTCCGAACGCCATGAAACGCCCATAAGCAAGGGGATTCCGTGGTCAAGCGTGCCGTTTGCCCTCCCGTGACCGGTCAGGTGTTGGACTTGGAAAAGGTAAGGACGAGGGGATGGGGAGCCCTGGATGGAAAGCCTGCTGCAGGGGGCCACACGGCTGTTCGCCGCACTCGGGTATGACGCCACGACCTTGAAGCAGATCGCCGAGGCGACCGGGCTCGACCCGGCCAAGGAGGGTTTCGGGGGATCCAAGCGGGACCTCTACCTCGCCGTCATCGAGCGGGCCTCCCGGATCGAGACCGAGGCGCTGGAAGGCGTCGTCAACGACATGATGGCGGCCGACCAGATGACGGCCTCGGCCGCGGTGCACGAGATCGTCGACCGCTACATCGACTTCTGCGTCGCCAATCCGGAGTTCCCGGCGTTGTGGATCCACCGGTGGCTGTACGACGCGGCCGACCTCACCGGCCTGGAGCGGCAGTACTCCCAGCCGCTGATCACCATGACCACCTCCGTGCTCGAACAGGCCGCCGAGGCCGGATACATCGACGACACGGCCGACATGGAGTACTGCGTGTGGACGCTGATCTGGTGCGTCCACGGGTTCGTGCAGGGCGGCGTGCTCGACGAGTCGGGTGATCGGCTGGGCGCGGAGAACCCCGAGGTGCTCGCCCGGTTTCGGCGGCACCTCCACCGGCTGGCCGCCAGGACCCTGAATCTTTCATAGGCATCCTGGCCGTATCCCGGCGACCCACGAAACATGCTGTACACCTCGACGAAACGAACTCATCTTGGGAGCGCTCCCAATCGTGTACGCCGAGGAGAAGAGAAAGCTATGGGACCCCGATTGAGTTCCTGGCGCAGAGCCGCCATGACGGCGGCGGCCATGCTGCTGGCCGTCACCGGGCTCGCCGTCATGCAGGCCCCAGCGGGCGCGGCCGTCGCCTGCCAGGTCACGTACGCCAAGCAGTGGGACAACGGCAGCGGTTTCGGCGCCAACATCACGATCAACAACCTCGGTGACGCGGTGAACCCGTGGCGACTCACGTACACGTGGCCGGGGAACCAGACTGTTCAGCAGGGGTGGAACGGCACCTGGAGCCAGTCGGGCCAGAACGTTACCGTGGTCGCTCCCTCGTGGGGCGGCAACCTGGGCACCGGCCAGTCGGTGACGATCGGCTTCAACGGCCAGGTCAGCGGGACCAACACCAACCCGACCTCGTTCTCCCTGAACGGCACGGTCTGCAACGGCGGGCCGAGCCCGTCGCCCAGCCCGTCGCCGCAGCAGCAGGCGCTGATCGTGACGCCGACCAGCGTGAGCGTGCCCGAGGGCGGCACCGCCACCTACTCGGTGCGCCTCCAGTCGCAGCCCACCTCCAACGTGACGGTGACCACCACCGCCGGTTCGGGTGACACCAACCTGACGGTCAGCTCGGGCGCCAGCCTCACGTTCACCAGTTCCAACTGGAACACCGCGCAGAACGTGACCCTGGCCGCCGCGCAGGACAGCGACACGACCAACGGCTCGCGCACCTTCACGGTCGCCTCCAGTGGTCTGACCAGCGTCAACGTCACCGCCACCGAGGCCGACGACGACACCACGCAGACCCAGGCGCTGGTCGTCTCCTCGACCGCCGTGACCGTCCCCGAGGGCGGCACCGCCACCTACACGGTCCGTCTCGCCACCGCCCCGAGCGGCAACGTGACCGTGACCAACACGGCCGGCTCCGGTGACACCAACATCACCGTCAGCTCGGGCGCCAGCCTGACCTTCACCACGTCGAACTGGCAGACGCCGCAGACCGTCACCCTGGCCGCCGCGCAGGACAGCGACACGACCAACGGCAGCCGTCCGATCACCGTCGCCTCCTCCGGCCTTACCAGCGTCACGGTCACCGCGACCGAGGCCGACGACGACGGCACCCCGCCCCCCGGTCGCGTCGACAACCCCTACGCGGGCGCGACCGGTTACGTGAACCCCGACTGGTCGGCCAGCGCCGCCTCCGAGCCGGGTGGTTCGGCCGTCGCCAACACCTCCACGGCCATCTGGCTGGACCGGATCGCCGCCATCACCAGTGGTTCGGCCGGGAACAACAGCAAGGGTCTGCGTGACCACCTGGACCTGGCCGTCCAGCAGGACGCCGCCAACGGCTCCGCGCCGGTGGTC
>NZ_BBXE01000062.1:0-347 GCF_001570565.1 Herbidospora yilanensis
GAGAGTTGCATAGTCGACGCGAGCATTTATGGTCAAGTCCTCGGCCTATTAGTACCGGTCAGCTCCACACGTTACCGCGCTTCCACTCCCGGCCTATCAACCCGGTCGTCTACCGGGGGCCTTACCCCATCACTGGGTGGGAGACCTCATCTCAAGACGAGCTTCCCGCTTAGATGCTTTCAGCGGTTATCCCTTCCGAACGTAGCCAACCAGCCGTGCCCTTGGCAGAACAACTGGCACACCAGAGGTTCGTCCGTCCCGGTCCTCTCGTACTAGGGACAGCCTCTCTCAAGTCTCCTGCGCGCGCAGCGGATAGGGACCGAACTGTCTCGCGACGTTCTAAACCC
>NZ_BBXE01000062.1:371-2871 GCF_001570565.1 Herbidospora yilanensis
ATCCCGTCGATATGGACTCTTGGGGAAGATCAGCCTGTTATCCCCGGGGTACCTTTTAGCCGTTGAGCGACACCACTTCCACACGTCGGTGCCGGATCACTAGTCCCAGCTTTCGCTCCTGCTCGACCCGTCGGTCTCACAGTCAAGCTCCCTTGTGCACTTACACTCGACACCTGATTGCCAACCAGGCTGAGGGAACCTTTGGGCGCCTCCGTTACTCTTTAGGAGGCAACCGCCCCAGTTAAACTACCCACCAGACACTGTCCCCCACCCGGATCCACGGGCGCGGGTTAGACATCCAAAACGATCAGAGTGGTATTTCACCAATGACTCCACCTGAACTAGCGTCCAAGCTTCCCAGTCTCCCACCTATCCTACACAAACCGTTCCAAACACCAATGTCAAGCTGTAGTGAAGGTCCCGGGGTCTTTCCGTCCTGCTGCGCGAAACGAGCATCTTTACTCGTAGTGCAATTTCACCGGGTCTGTGGTTGAGACAGCGGGGAAGTCGTTACGCCATTCGTGCAGGTCGGAACTTACCCGACAAGGAATTTCGCTACCTTAGGATGGTTATAGTTACCACCGCCGTTTACCGGCGCTTAAGTTCTCACCTTCGCCCATCACTGGGCTAAGCGGTCCCCTTAACGTTCCGGCACCGGGCAGGCGTCAGTCCGTATACATCGTCTTACGACTTAGCACGGACCTGTGTTTTTAGTAAACAGTCGCTTCCCCCTGGCCACTGCGACCCCCACCAGCTCAGAGAGTAAATCCCATCACCAGCAGAGGCCCCCCTTCTCCCGAAGTTACGGGGGCAATTTGCCGAGTTCCTTAACCACAGTTCACCCGAACGCCTTAGTATTCTCTACCTGACCACCTGAGTCGGTTTAGGGTACGGGCCGCCATGACACTCACTAGAGGCTTTTCTCGGCAGCATAGGATCACCCACTTCGCCACAATCGGCTCGGCATCACACCTCAGGATCAATGCGAGACGGATTTGCCTATCTCGCTCCCTACATGCTTACCCCGGGACTACCATCGCCCGGGCTGGGCTACCTTCCTGCGTCACCCCATCGTTTACCTACTACCAGATCAGGTCCAGCGTTCCCTTGAAAGAAACCCGAAGGAATCAAACAAGGTAAGGACTGTTAGTATCACTGGCCTCGATATGGGCGCATCACAGCGGGTACGGGAATATCAACCCGTTATCCATCGACTACGCCTGTCGGCCTCGCCTTAGGCCCCGACTTACCCTGGGCGGATTAGCCTGCCCCAGGAACCCTTGGTCATCCGGCGCAGAAGTTTCTCACTTCTGATTCGCTACTCATGCCTGCATTCTCACTCGCGTCGCCTCCACAACTCGATCACTCGGCTGCTTCGCCGGCGACACGACGCTCCCCTACCCATCCACAACTCACGTTGCGAATGCCACGACTTCGGCGGTGTACTTGAGCCCCGCTACATTGTCGGCGCGGAATCACTTGACCAGTGAGCTATTACGCACTCTTTCAAGGGTGGCTGCTTCTAAGCCAACCTCCTGGTTGTCTCTGCGACTCCACATCCTTTCCCACTTAGCACACGCTTAGGGGCCTTAGTCGGTGATCTGGGCTGTTTCCCTCTCGACTACGAACCTTATCGCCCGCAGTCTCACTGCCACGCTCTCACTTACCGGCATTCGGAGTTTGGCTGACGTCAGTAACCTTGTCGGGCCCATCGGCCATCCAGTGCTCTACCTCCGGCAAGAAACACGCGACGCTGCACCTAAATGCATTTCGGGGAGAACCAGCTATCACGGAGTTTGATTGGCCTTTCACCCCTACACACAGATCATCCCCCAGGTTTTCAACCCTGGTGGGTTCGGTCCTCCACGCGGTCTTACCCGCGCTTCAACCTGCCCATGCGTAGATCACCCCGCTTCGGGTCTACAGCATGCGACTCAACGCCCTATTCAGACTCGCTTTCGCTACGGCTCCCCCACACGGGTTAACCTCGCCACACACCATAACTCGCAGGCTCATTCTTCAAAAGGCACGCAGTCACATCACAGACGTCCGAAAACGTCTACGCTCCTACGGCTTGTAGGCACACGGTTTCAGGTACTATTTCACGACCCCTCACCGGGGCGCTTTTCACCTTTCCCTCACGGTACTAGTTCACTATCGGTCATCAGGGAGTATTTAGGCTTACCAGGTGGTCCTGGCAGATTCACACAGGATTTCTCGGGCCCCGTGCTACTTGGGATCCCCTCAAACAGTCAGCGAAGTTTCGCCTACCCGGCTCTCACGGTCTACGGCGCAATTTCCCAAAAGCTTCGACTACCACGCTGATTTCTTACTGTCTGGAAGACCGGCAGATCTCCCCAGAGGGTCCCACAACCCCGCATACGCAACGCCCGCCGGCTATCACACGCATACGGTTTGGCCTCATCCGCTTTCGCTCACCACTACTCACGGAATCACTCTTGTTTTCTCTTCCTACGGGTACTGAGATGTTTCACTTCCC
>NZ_BBXE01000063.1 GCF_001570565.1 Herbidospora yilanensis
CCCGCGGGCGATGCCCTGGTAGTCGCCGGTGACGTCGCGGTAGTTCTTGTAGCTGGATCCGATGGAGACCAGCACGGTCACGCTGTTGGCCGAACGGACCTGCACCGTGCCGCCCGAGCTGCTCACGGTCCCGCCGTCGGCCACCACCCTGGCCAGGGCGAGGAAACGGACCTGTCCGGTGATGCCCTCGAAGTCCCCCGACAGCCCGTCCATCGCGACGGTGCTGCCGTCGGGGCTGGAGCGGGTGATGCGCTGCGGGCTGTCGAAGGTCGCCGAGAAGCTGATTGAGTTGGCCCGGTCGGCGGTGAGCCTGATCGCGATGACCTGGTCGGGCGCGCTGGCCAGGATCTCGCGCCGGTAGCGGATGCCGTTCTGGGCGTAGGTGGTCACGGTGGTGGCCGTGGTCAGGTCGAGGTAGCGGTTGTACTCCGACACGCCGCTGGTGTTGCCGATGGACAACCGCAGGTTGCCGACGGTCTGGTAGGCGAGCTGCCCGGCCGGGCGGCCGAGCATGTTCTGGTCGATGAGGCTCTGGGCCTGGCTCCACTGGTTCTGGAACACCAGATTCCGGATCTGGCTCAGCGAGCCCGAATTACGGCCGCTGCTCTGGTCGTAGGGGCCACCGGCCCAGACGGTGTCCTCGTTGAGCTGCAACCGCTCCACATCGACGTTGCCGTAGACCATCGCGCCCAGGCGGCCGTTGCCGATCGGCAGGGCGCGCAACCAGTCGGTGCCGGCGCTCTCGTCGTACCACAGGGCCATGTCACCCGCCTCGGCGGGCGGGGCGGCGGCGGCCCTGGCGACCGCCGTCCACTGCAGGGGCAGGATCGCGGCTCCGGCGCCGGCCGCGCCGAACTGCAGCACTTTCCGGCGAGAGATGTCGGACATGCCGCTACCCCCTGGTCCAGCGCTGGTTGGTGGCGCCGGTGCAGGTCCAGATCTGGATCCTGGCGTTGTTGGCGGTGGAGGCGCCCGACACGTCCAGGCACTTGTTCGCGCCGATCGCGGTGATGCTGCCGTCGCCGTTGAAGCGCCACTTCTGGTTGTTCTGGCCGTTGCAGTCCCAGATGAGGACGCCGGTGCCGTCGGCGGTGCCGTTGTTGTTCACGTCGAGGCACTTGCCGCCGTAGACGCGCAGCTCACCGGCCGCGGTGGAGGTCCACTGCTGGTTGCTCTGGCCGTTGCAGTCCCAGAGCACCACGGCGGTGCCGTTGGTCTGGGAGGCGCCGGTCACGTCCACACACCGGTTGGACGCCACGCCCCTCAGCGGGCTGGTCGAGGTCGAGGGCGTCGGAGTGGGCGAGGGCGTCGTCGGGGTGCCGCCGCTGACGCGGTAGACGACCGTGCCGTGGGCGGGCACGCTGGCCGAGATGGTGCCCGACGTGCTGGTGACCGCGTTGGTCCAGGCGTCGCGCAGGTTGAACGAGGTGCCCGACAGGCCGATGGCGGCGGCGCTGGTGCTGATCGTGGTGGTGCTGCCGCCCTGGTTGAACAGGGCCACCGCGACGTCGCCGTTGCTGAGGCGCTTGGCCAGGATGCGGCGGGTGCCGTCGTTGCTGATCTGGGTCGCCTGCAACCCGAGGGTGTCCTGGTTGATGGCGATCAGGTTCGCGTTCTTCATGATCGTGGAGGTGGCGTTGTCCATGTTCCGGACGTCGTTGCCCGCGATCAGCGGCGCGGCCATGATCGCCCACAGGGCGAAGTGGCTGCGCATCTCGGTGTCGTTCATACCGCCCCGGCCGACCACCATCATGTCGGGGTCGTTGAACTGACCGGGCGCGGCGTAGCCCGACAGCGGCGCGTTGACGTTGACGATGTTCTGGATGCCCATCGGGTAGCCGTTGGTCTGGCCCGAGTTCCAGGTGTTGGTGATGTCCTCGGTGGTGCGCCAGATGTTGGCGACGTCGCCCCAGTTGCGGCGCGGGCCCGTCTTGTCGTGGATGCTGTTCGAGTTGATGCTGTACAGGATCGGGCGGCCGGTGGCGGCGAGCGCGTCGCGCATCTTGGCGAAGGCCCTGACCTGGTCGTCGATGGTGCCGGTGGGGGAGCACCAGTCGTACTTGAGGTAGTCGACGCCCCAGGCGGCGAACTGGCGCGCGTCCTGGGCCTCGTGGTTCAGGGCGCCGGTCGCGCCCGGGTAGGAGTTGAAGTACTGCGCGCAGGTCTTGTCGAGCGGGGCCTGGTAGATGCCGAACTTCATGCCGCGCGAGTGGATGTAGTCGCCCAGTGCCTTCATGCCGCTGGGGAACCGCGACAGGTTGGGCTGGAGGTTCCCGGCGGAGTCGCGGTTGGGGTCCATCCAGCAGTCGTCGACGACGACGTACTGGTAGCCGAGGTCGCGCATGCCGTTGTTGACCATCGCGTCGGTGGTCTGCTTGATCAGCGTCTCGTTGATGTTGCAGCCGAAGGTGTTCCAGGTGTTCCAGCCCATCGGCGGGGTGCGGCCTACTCCGTTGTTCAACGCCTGCGCCTGGGTCACGGGGGTCAGCGCCACGGCGACAACCGTCAGGGCCAGCAGCGCGCGGGTACTTTTCCTGCTCATGGGAGCTCCTGTCACTGGAAGGAGGCGTCGTCGACGTACAGCCCGTCGGTGCCGGCGGCGGTCTCGACGTAGAAGGAGGCGTTGGTGAGCGTGCCGGTCCACGAGACCGTCGCGGTGCCGGTGAGCTGGGTCCAGCCGTTCGTGTTGACCGTCTGGGCGGGGGTCAGCTGGAGATAGCTCGTCGTGCCGTTCGCGGTGAGCGTCAGCGTCGCCTTCGCGCTCGGGGTCCCGCTCTGCGAGCGGACCCAGACGCTCGTGGTGTAGCTCCCGCCGTTGGTGAGCTGCGCGGTCACGTTCTGGTGCGGGCCCTGCCAGGCGGCGGTACGCCCGGAGTTGAGCAGCGACCGGCTGCCGGCGTGGGCCACGTTGGTGGCCGAGGAGAGCGAACCCCCGGAGGTGGTCCAGCCCGTGGTGCCGTCCTCCATCGTGCCGTTGGTCAGCAGGTTGCCGCCGCCGCTGCCGCCTCCGCCGGTGAACTGCCACCAGTTGAGGTTGAACAGGTAGCCGCTGTTGCCCGCGAAGCGCAGGTAGAGGTCGCGCGTGCCGGTCGCGCCCGAGACGGGGCAGGTGACCGTGGTCCAGCTTTGCCAGCCGCCGGTCCCGGCGACGTTGCAGGTGCCCACGAGCGTGCCGGTCGCGGAGCCGAGCCGGACCTCGATCCGCCCACCGCCGGCGCCGGAGGCGACCCGGGCGGTGAAGGAGGACGCGCCGGTGCCGAAGGCCACACCCTTGACCTTGACGTGGTCGCCGTTCTCGATGAACCCGACGTTCATTCCGCCCTCGGTGGAGGCCTCGGTCTCCACCCCCGACGACCAGGCGATCGTCTCGGCCTCCTGGCGCACGTAGGGGTTGAGCGTGCCCACCTGGGCAGGCCCGGCGGTGGTCATGTTGATGGTCGGGATGGTGCCGTCGCCGTTGTAGGTGAACTTCTCCACCGCCACCGACCGGGTGTAACCGCTGCCGCCCGGCAGCGCGCCGTTGTGGTAGAAGAAATACGACCCGCCCGCGAAGTCGACGATCCCCGCGTGGTTGGTGAAGCTGGCGCCCTGCCGCGGCATGACCGTTCCCCGGTACGTCCACGGCCCGGTGGCACTCGGG
>NZ_BBXE01000064.1 GCF_001570565.1 Herbidospora yilanensis
CCATCACCGCGATCTGACCGGAGAGTCCCCCGAGTTCCTCGCCGCCGCGGGTGCCACCGCGGCGGCGAGGCCGTTCACGGGACATCCACGTTTCGCGGTTGTTACGGGATCTTGCTCCGCACCTCTTGTCTGAAGTGTCCGGTCACTTTACAGTTTCAGACGAAAGGTTCAGAAAATAACCAGAAAATAACTGCCACCTTCTTGACCGCATGCCCGGTTGAGGCATTCCCGCCTCCCGTCCATCCGAAGGGTGCTTTCTTGTCCTGACCGAATCCACGCGTGTACGCACCCCCTGATTTGTTAGCGATAACAGTCCGCCGACACGCGCCGATCCCTCCAGGAGCCACCTCAACGCCATCGACAGAGGTCGGTGACGTATGCCCGCAAGCGAAGACGACTACGCCCCCTCGTCCAAAAATGTTAGCGGTAACAGTTCCGTAGTTTTTCAGGCGCCCGCTCTACCTCCGTGTCTGGAGTTAGCAATGTCCGTGATCCCCCGCCCGCGCTTACGTTTCCCCGCCGCCAATACCGTCCTGGTCAGCCGTCTGCCGAGAGTCGCCGTCGCGTTCGTCGCCGCACTCGCCTGTGTCGGGCTGGTGACCACGGGGGCGCGCGCCGATTCCTGGTCGCCCGCCTCGTCCTACACCTCGACCGACAAGGGCGACGGCACCTACACCGTTCCGCTCCTGCGCTCCGACGTGCCCGACATCAGCGTGGAACGGGTCCCGGCCGCCGAGAACGACGAAGGCCGCGACCTCTACTACATGATCAGCACCACGATGCACCTGAGCCCGGGTGCGCCGATCATGAAGTCGTACGACCTGGTGAACTGGGAGATCGTCAACTACGTCTTCGACCGGGCGAACGTCGGGGACTCCTTCTCCCTGCGCAACGGGCAGAACTCCTACGGTCAGGGCCAGTGGGCGTCGTCGCTGCGCTACCACGACGGCATGTTCTACGTCGCCTTCAACACCAACAACCTGGGCGGCGCCTACCTCTACCGGACCGACGACATCGACAACGGGAAGTGGGAGCGCACGGCCCTCGGCCGGGGCCTGCACGACCCCTCGTTGTTCTTCGACGTCGACGGCACCGCGTACATCTTCTACGGCTCGGGCGGGACCAGCGCGGTGCGGCTGAACTCCGACCTGACGGCCATCGCGCAGGACTACCCGAACATCTTCACGGCGAACGACTACGCCGGCCGGCCCTTCATCGGCGGCCTGTTCGAGGGCGCGCAGTTCTACCACATCGACGGCTGGTACTACGCGGTCATCATCACCTGGCCGTCCGGGCAGGGCCGCCAGGTCGTCATGTTCCGCTCCCGCGAGCTGCTCGGACGCTACACCTCCGCGGGCGGCGTCAACACCTACGAGGCGCGCGGGGTGCTCAACTCCAACGGCTTCGCCCAGGGCAGCCTGGTGCCCATCTCGCGCGACGGCGGCCGGACCGACTGGCACGGCATGTTCTTCCGCGACACCTTCCCCGTCGGCCGCATCCCGGCGCTGATCCCGGCGACCTGGCAGGACGGCTGGCCGACCTTCGGGAACAACGGCGTCGTGCCGGTGGACGGGGCCTTCCAGAAGCCGATCGTGCTCGACCCGGCGCAGGAGACCTTCGAGCGGCAGAAGAGCGTCGTCGCCTCCGACGACTTCGCCAACGACGCCCCCCACCGGGCGTACATGGACGAGGAGTGGACGATCCCCGAGCCGCCCGACCTCGACGAGTCGCTGATCGGCGTGGAACTCCTGCAGAACCCCGGGTTCGAGGCCGAGACGACCGCGCCGTGGGCGGCGCAGTTCGGCGCGACCCTCAGCCGGGACACCGGTGACCCCGCCGCGGGCTCGGCGGCGCTGCGGGTCGGCGACCGCACGCTCAACGGCTCGGGCCCCAACCAGTTCCTCAACGGCAAGATGCAGCACGGCGTGACCTACACCGTGTCCGCGAAGATCAAGTACACCTCCGGCCCGGCGAGCGTGCGGTTCAACCTGGCGGCCGACTGGGGTGGCGGCGTCCAGGTCATGGCCTTCGGGAACGTGCCGGTCGGCCAGTGGACGACGGTGTCCGGGCGGTTCACCGTGCCGGCGACGGCGAACCTGAACAACTTCAAGTTCGCGGTGGAGACGCCGTGGGCCAACCCGCAGCCGCCGTCGTCGAGCGTGGAGTACCTGATCGACGACGTCTCGATCGTCGGGCTCCCGTCGACGGCGGAGTACCCGACCGAAGCGGAGATCGCCCCCAACGGCTCGCGGCTGGACCCGGCCTGGGAGTGGAACCACGCCCCCGACAACCGCAACTGGTCGCTCACCGACCGGGACGGATGGTTGCGGCTGACCACGGGCAAGCCGGTGACCGGCCAGTACGTCTACACCAAGCTCTCCAACCGGGCCGAACTGGCGTGGCTGGAGGAGGCCCGCAACACCCTGACGCAGCGCACGTTCGGCCCGCGCCAGTCGGTGGAGACCCGGATGGACGTCTCCGGCATGAAGAACGGCGACGTCGCCGGCCTGGCCGCCTTCAACCGCGGCTTCTCCTACGTGGCGGTCAAGCGCGCCGGCGGCGTGAACACGCTGGGCGTGGTCAACCGGGGTCAGCCGTTCGGGGTCGACCTCGACCAGGCCGCCCTGGAGGCCTTCGTCCCGGGCACGACGGTGCCGCTGGGCGACGCCGCCGTGGTGTCGGTCAAGGCCGACCTCGACTTCGCCTCGCCGGTCGGGCAGTTGTGGACGACCTTCTACTACAGCCTCGACGGCCTGAACTGGACCCGGCTGGGCAACCGCGTCGGCCCGCAGACGCTCGACGGCAGCCTCGCCCACTTCATGGGCCACCGGGTCGCCCTGTTCAACTACGCGACGCAGGAGAAGGGCGGGCGGGTCGACTTCGACCACTACCTGCTCAGCGACACCCTGACCGCGCAGAACCTCCCTCTCGACACCTCCCGTCTGGACGCCGCCATCGCCCACGCCGGGACGCTGAACGAGCACTCCTACCCGGCCGACGCCTGGGCCCGCGCGCAGAAGGCGCTCACCGCGGCGAAGGCGGCCCGGTCCGGCGTGTTCGGCACCCAGAACCAGATCGACGCCCCCGAACGGGCCCTCAGCTACGAACTGGCCCGGCTCGGCACGCTGGAGATCGAGGACGTGACCGGTCCGGTCGTCGAGGTCTCGGGTGTGGAAGACAGCGGCGACAGCCGGGACCTGCACATCGGCTGGACCGCCGAGGACGACGGATCCGGTGTGAAGTCGACGACCGCGACCCTGGACGGGCAGCCGGTCCAGCCCGGCACGCTCACCCTCTACGAACTGGCCCTCGGCGAGCACGTGCTCAG
>NZ_BBXE01000065.1 GCF_001570565.1 Herbidospora yilanensis
GGCACCTACCTGACCGCCTACGACGATCTCCACATCGCCGCCACCAACAGCCCCAACGCCACCGTCATCGCAGGCGACGCCACCCAGCTCGACCACCTGCTCGCCACCCTCGACGCACGAAGAATCCCCGTCGACTACGCCTCCCACAGCCCCCACGTCCACCGCCTCCGCGACGAACTCCTGGCCCTCCTGGAAGGCATCCGCCCGCAGGCCGCCGCCGTCCCCTTCTACTCGACGGTCACCACCGGCAGCGCCGACTTCACCCCCGCGTACTGGTTCGACAACCTCGCCGGCCCGGTCCGCTTCCACCAGACCCTCGAAAGGCTCGTCGCCGACGGCCACACCACCTTCGTCGAGGCCAGCCCGCACCCCGTCCTCACGACACCGGTCCAGGACACCGTCGACGACCCCGCGCTGCTGGTCACCGGCACCCTGCGCCGCGACAAGGGCACCCTCCACCAGTTCCACCTCAACCTGGCCGCCCTGCGGGCCGGCGGTCACGACGTCGACTGGCGCCTTCCGGCCAATCCCATCGCCGACCTGCCCACCTATGCCTTCCAGCGCGAGCGCTACTGGCTGGAGGACGCCGCCGCCCCCGGCGACCCCGAGAGCCTGGGCCTGCGCGCCACCCGCCACCCGCTGCTGCCCGCCTCGACCACCCTCGCGACCGACACCCTGCTGCTGACCGGGCGGGCCGTCACCCGGGTCCATCCGTGGCTGGGCGAGCACGCGGTCCACGGCACTCCGGTGCTGGCCCCGGCCGCCTACCTCGACCTGGCCCTCCAGGCCGGGCGGGCGCTCGACGGCCTCGCGGTCGCGGAGCTGGTCGCGGGCCCGCCGCTGACCCCGCCCGCCGACGGCGGCGTGGACCTCCAGCTCACCGTGGGCCCGCCGGACGAGCGGGGCGAACGCCCCTTCACCCTGTTCGCGCGCCCCGGCGACGCCGAGGAGACACCGTGGACCGGCCACGCCTCGGGCGTGCTGGCCCCGCCGTCCGGGCCGGCCGCGACCGCCCCGGCCTGGCCGCCGCCGGGCGCGGCGGAGGTCGACGTGGCCGAGGTGCAGGAGGCCCTGGCCGCCGCGGGCCACGACCACGGCCCCACGTTCCAGGGGCTGACCCGGTTGTGGCGGCGCGACGACGAGGTCTTCGCCGAGGTGGCCGGGCCCGACGCCCCGGACGCGCCCCGGCACGCCCTGCACCCCGCCCTCCTCACCGCCGCGCTCCACCCGCTGCTCGCCGAGGCGGGCTCGGCGGCCGTGCCGGCGGAGTGGCGCGGCGTGGCCCTGCACACCCCGGGGGCCACCGCGCTCCGCCTCCACGCGACCCGGACCGGGGAGCACGAGTTCGCACTCGCCGTCACCGGCCCGGACGGCGCTCCGGTCGCCACGGTCGAGTCGGTCCGGCTGCGGCGGCTCGACGGGCTGCGGCCCGCCGACGCCCGCCCCGACCGGTTCCTCACCCTCACCTGGCCCGAGACCTCACTGCCCGCCGAACCCGCCGCCTCCTGGGCGGTGGCCGCCCCCGGCATCCCCGGCCTCGCCGCACCCGAGGGGGCCGACCTCGGCGACGCCGAGTACACGCTGCTGCCCGTCACCTCGGCCGGCACGCTGCTGCCCGAGTTGCTCACCTGGCTGGCCGGCGACTCGCCCACCCGGCTCGTGATCGTCACTCGGCACGCCGTCACCGTCGCCGCCGACGACGTCCAGGACCTCGCGCCCGCACCCGTCTGGGGGCTGGTCCGGGCGGCGCAGTCGGAGCACCCCGGCCGGATCGTGCTGGTCGACCTCGACGGCCACGAGTCGTCGCTGCGCGCCCTGCCCGCCGCCCTGGCGCTCGGCGAGCCGCAGGTCGCCTTGCGGCAGGGGGTCGCGCACGTCCCGCGCCTGGTCGCCGCCGCCCCGGCCGACTTCCCGGCGGAGCCGCGCCGGGGCGCGGGGACCGTGCTGGTCTCGGGCTCCGGCGACCTCGCCAAGGCGGCGGCCGAGCATCTGGTCACCGTGCTCGGGCGCGACCGGCTGCTTCTCGTGGGGGGCGATCCCGGCCTGGCCGAGTGGCTGAGAGGGCGGGGCGCGGAGGTCATGGTGGCCGCCGACGGGGCGGCCGACCGGGAGTCGCTGGCCGAGGCGCTGGCGCTGCTCCCGGCGGAGCACCCGCTGACGGGGGTCGTGCACGTCGCAGAATCGGACGTGGAGTCGGTGCTCACGTCGTACACACCCGAGTCGTTCACCACCGGGCTGCGCCGCGCCGGTGACGCGGCGTGGAACCTGCACGAACTGACCCTCGGCCTGGACCTCGACCTGTTCGTGCTGCTCACCCCGCACGTCTCCGGGGTGCTGGGCGGGACCGGGCAGGGCGCGCGGGCCGCGACCGGCGCCTACCTCGACGCGCTCGCGCACCACCGCGCCACACTCGGGCTGCCGGGCGTCGCCGTCGCCTGGGGTCCCAGGGAGGAGGACGCGGGGTCGGGGCGTGCCGGGCTGGTCCCGGCGGGCGCGGGGCAGAGCGCGCCGCTGTTCGGGCTGGCGCTCGGTTCGGCGCGGGCCGCGCTGGTGGCGGCCCGCCCGGCGACCGCCGCGCTGCGGGCGCTGGCCACCGC
>NZ_BBXE01000066.1 GCF_001570565.1 Herbidospora yilanensis
GGAGGAACCCCCCGGACCTGACCGCCGGTTCAGCACAAGATCCGAGGAACAAGGAGAACATCTCGTGAAATTACGCTCGCGCTTCGCCGCGATCGTGACCGCCGCCGCGATGCTGGGCACGTTGTCGGCCGTCACGGCCGCGCCCGTACAGGCGGCCGGCCCGGACCTCATCGTCAACGGCGGCTTCGAGTCGGGCCTCACCGGCTGGTTCCCGAACAACGGGAACGCCACCGACACGGCCACGCTGACCCCGACGACCGACGCCTACTCCGGTTCTGCCGCCGTCGCGGTCACCCAGCGGATGACGACCGGATCAGGCCCGATGCAGGATCTGTCGGGCAAGGTCGAGGCCGGCAAGACCTACTCGGTCACGGCACGGGTGAAGTATGAGAACCCGAACAGCCCGGCCACCAAGCAGTTCTTCGTCACCATGCACTACGGCGGGGGGACGTACACCAACCTCGGCACCGTGACCACCCCGCGCGGGCAGTGGGGCCTGATCCAGGGCACGTTCACCATCCCCGCCGCGCAGAGCGTGGCGACCGCGCGGATCTTCGTCGAGACCCCGTGGACGCAGACGCCCTCGTCGGCGCCCGACACGCACCTCATGGACTTCAAGGTCGACGACGTGACCCTCCGGGAGTTCACTCCGTCGACCACGATCGAGGTGCTCGGCAAGAACCCCGGTGAGGGCAACCCGCTCATCTCGCACAAGTTCGGGGCCGACGGCAACGCCTTCGTCCACGACGGCCGGGTCTACCTCTACATGACCAACGACACGCAGGTGTACAACCCGGGCCCGAACGGGATCTCCCCGACCAACACCTACGGCGGCATCAACACCATCACCGTCATCTCCTCCGACGACCTGGTCAACTGGGTCGACCACGGCGAGATCCCGGTCGCCGGGCCGAGCGGGGTCGCCAAGTACGCGAGCCAGTCGTGGGCCCCGGCGATGGAGAGCAAGGTCGTCGACGGCAAGGAGAAGTTCTTCCTCTACTTCGCCAACAACGGCGCCGCCACCGGCGTCATCGTCGGCGACTCGCCGGTCGGCCCGTGGCGGGACGAGCGGGGCAGCCTGCTGATCACCGGCGCGACGCCGGGCGCGTCCAACGGGGTCAACTGGCTCTTCGACCCGGGTGTCTTCATCGACGACGACGGCCAGGCCTACCTCTACTTCGGCGGTGGCGGCGACGACGGGTCGCGCAGCTACGAGAACACCAACCACCCCAAGTCGACCCGCGTGATCAAGCTCGGCGACGACATGACGAGCACCGTCGGTTCGGCCGAGGTCATCGACGGGCCGCTCATGTTCGAGGCGGGCCACGTCTTCAAGCGCGAGGGCAAGTACTACTACTCGTACTCCTCGAACTTCGGCTTCGGCGGCCCGATCGACCCGGCCGGTCCCCCGACCGGCGCGATCGCCTACATGGTCGCCGACAACCCGATGGGCCCCTGGACCGCCGACAAGTACAAGGGTGTGATCTTCCGCAACCCCGGCAACTTCTTCGGCGCGGGCGGCAACAACCACCAGTCGGTGTTCCAGCTCGGCGGGGACTACTACTTCACCTACCACGCCCAGACGCTCAACCGCCGCATCACCGGCGGCGCGACCCAGGGCTTCCGCAGCCCGCACATCGCCAAGCTCGAATTCAACGGGGACGGCACGGTCAAGGAGGTGCTCGGCACCTACGACGGCGTCGAGAACATCCGCGACCTGGCCCCCTACCGGGTGATCGAGGCCGAGACCATCGCGTGGCAGCAGGGCATCGCCACCAAGAAGGTCGAGGGCTCCTCGGCGGAGTTCGGCGCACAGGCGCCCAACCTCGTGCTGCACGACGTCGACACCGGCGACTGGACCTCGCTCGCGTCGGTCGACTTCGGTGAGAAGGGTGCCACCGCGCTCACCGCCAAGGTGCGGCCCCTCGTCGCCGGCGGCCGGATCGACGTCCGCCTCGACGACCGGACCGCGCCGGTGGTCGCGACGATCCCCGTCGACGCCCCGCTCAACGCGTGGACGGAGCTGACCGCCGAACTCGACGGCCTCACCGGCGTGCACGACGTGTACTTCACGTACGCCGGACCGGCCGGCGCCGACCTGTTCGAGATCGACTCGTGGGCCTTCGAGAGTGAGGCCCCCGACGAGACCGCTCCCGCGGTCGAGGTCTCGGGCGTGGAAGACGGCGGCGAGTACGGCGACAGCGGCGACCTGACCCTCGGCTGGACCGCCGAGGACAACGAGTCGGGCGTCGCCACCATCACCGCGACCCTGGACGGGCAGCCGGTCCAGCCCGGCGCGATCACCCTCTACACGCTCGCCCTGGGCGAGCACGAGCTGAT
>NZ_BBXE01000067.1 GCF_001570565.1 Herbidospora yilanensis
CCCGGCGACCGCCGCGCTGCGGGCGCTGGCCACCGCCGGTCTGCTGCCGCCGCCGCTGCGGCCCTTCGCCGGTCCGGCCGCGGCGGTCGCGGGCACGCCGGTTCTCGCCACCCTGGCCGGGCGGTCGCCGGCCGACCAGGAACGGCTGCTGCTGGACGCCATCGCCACCCAGGCCGCCGCCGTGCTGGGCTTCGCCGACCAGAACGGCATCGACGTCACCCGCGCGTTCAAGGACCTGGGCTTCGACTCCCTGACGGCGGTCGAGTTCCGCAACCGGCTGGCCACCGCCACCGGCCTCAAGCTGCCCACGACGCTGGTCTTCGACCATCCGTCGCCGCGTGCCCTGGCCGATTTCCTGCGCTCGGAGCTGCTGGGCGCCGGCACCTCCGCCGCGCCGGTCACCGCCGCGCCGCGCCGGGCCGACGAGCCGATCGCGATCGTGGCGATGGCCTGCCGTTATCCGGGCGACGTGCGCACGCCCGAGGACCTGTGGTCGGTGGTGTCGGGCGAGCGCGACGTCATCTCGCCGTTCCCGGCCGACCGGGGCTGGGACCTGGAACGCCTGTTCGACCCCGACCCCTCCCACGCGGGCACCTCCTACGCCCGCGAGGGCGGTTTCCTGCACGACGCCGCCGACTTCGACCCGGCCTTCTTCGGCATCAGCCCGCGCGAGGCGGTCAGCATGGACCCGCAGCAGCGGCTGCTGCTGGAGACCGCGTGGGAGGCGTTCGAGCGGGCCGGCATCGACCCGGCCTCGCTGCACGGCTCGGCCACCGGCGTCTACGCCGGCGTCGTCTACACCGACTACGGCTCGCGGGTACGGCTCCCGCCGGACATGGAGGGCTATCTCGGCATCGGCAGCGCGGGCAGCATCGCGTCGGGCCGGATCGCCTACACCCTCGGCCTGCGCGGACCGGCCGTCACCGTGGACACCGCCTGTTCGGCGTCACTGGTGGCCCTGCACCTGGCGGTGCGCGCGCTGCGCGGCGGCGAGTGCGATCTGGCGCTGGCGGGCGGCGCGACCGTCCTGTCGCACCCGGACATCTTCATCGGCTTCAGCCGCCAGCGCGGCCTGTCGGCCGACAGCCGGTGCAAGGCGTTCGCCGCCGCCGCCGACGGCACCGCCTTCGGCGAGGGCGTCGGCCTGCTGCTGGTGGAACGCCTGTCGGACGCCGTGCGCAACGGCCACCCCGTCCTGGCGGTGATCCGGGGGACGGCGATCAACCAGGACGGCGCCTCGAACGGCCTGACCGCGCCCAACGGCCCGTCGCAGCAGGCGGTCATCCGCGCCGCCCTGGCCGACGCCGGGTTGTCGCCCTCCGACGTGGACGCGATCGAGGCGCACGGCACGGGCACCCGCCTCGGCGACCCGATCGAGGCGCAGGCCCTCCTCGCGACCTACGGGCAGGACCGGGACGAACCGGCCTGGCTGGGCTCGCTGAAGTCGAACATCGGCCACAGCCAGGCGGCGGCCGGGGTCGGCGGCGTCATCAAGATGGTCCAGGCCCTTCAGCACGGGGTGCTGCCCCGAACGCTGCACGTGGACGAGCCCACCCCCCACGTCGACTGGGCGGCGGGTGACGTGCGCCTCCTCACCGAGGCCCGCCCATGGGCCCGGGAGACCGGCCGGACCCGCCGCGCGGGCGTCTCCGGTTTCGGCATGAGCGGCACCAACGCCCACGTGATCATCGAGGAGGCCCCGGCCGCGCGCCCCCGGTCCGACACCCCTCCGGGCGACGCCCCGGTGGTGTTGTCGGCGCACAACCCCCGGGCGTTGCGGGCACAGGCCGCCCGGCTGCGCGACCATCTGGCCGCCCGTCCCGGCCTGCTGCCGTCAGATCTGACCCGCACCCTCGCCACCGGCCGCGCCGCGCTCACCCACCGGGCCGCCGTCGCCGCCGGCGACCGCGACGCGCTGCTCACCGCGCTCACCGCGCTGGCCGAGGACCGGCCCGACCCGCTGCTGGTGCGGGGGCAGGTCAGGCCGCTGGGCAAGACGGTCTTCGTCTTCCCCGGTC